>JAXLQS010000005.1:0-233168 GCA_046331485.1 Holophagaceae bacterium
ACCGAAAGCGCATCCGGCCTCAAAACCCGCGACTTCGCTTCCATCCTGTCGGAGCTGCGGCAGGCCTTCGAGTTGCATCGCGCCCACGGCTCCCACCTGGGCGGCGTCCACATCGAGCTCACGGGCGAAGCCGTCACCGAATGCACCGGCGGCACCGAAGGCCTCTCCGAGGCCGACCTCGCCAAGGCCTATGAAACCGGCTGCGACCCCCGGCTTAACGGCACCCAGAGCCTGGCGCTGGCCTTCCTCATCGCGGAGATGAGGCGGGGCTGAGGAAGGGCCGGTCCAGCGGCCTAATCCACGATGAACAGTTTGGCACCCGTGGAGGTGGAGGACCGGTGCGGCTCCGCCTCATCCGCGACTTGGTAGCTCATGCCGGGCTTGAGGGTGAACCGGCGGCCATCCTCGAGCTCCGTGTGAAGTTCCCCTTCCAGGCAGAGCAGGATGTGCCCCTTGCGGCACCAGTGATCCGCCGAATACCCCGGGGTGTACTCCATCATCCGGACCCGGATGGGGCCGAAGCTGCAGGTGCGCCAGAGGGCCAGCCCCGTCTCGCCGCTGTGGCGCGTGGGCTCAAGGGTGGACCAATCGGTGGTTCCGAAGGGGATGCCGGTCATCTGCATGCATGACTCCGAGGCGGAGGGAAACCATCAGGCTGGGCCCAAGTCGGGTTGGGGAGGGGGCCGTCAGCGGCCCACCACGAGCCGCACCACCACCTGCCACAGCGCATGACCCAAGACGTCCCGGCCGGCCGAACGGAAGGACACGGTCGTGTCGTAGGTGGCCTTCCCGTTGCTGATCTGGAGCCTGAACGGGTCCGTGGTGAGGGTCTTCATGCGCGCCGGGTCGACCTTCCATTTCAGAACGGTCAGGCCTGGGATGTCTTCGGCTGTGATGTCCGCCCGCGTTCCATCCTTGAATTCAGCCCTCCAGGCAGGAGCCTGGTCCAGGCGCTTGACGCTCAGGCTGACCAGGTGGGTCTCCGGCTCGCCGTACATGAGAAGCTCTCCAGAGACATCCAGGCCACGCGGGTTCGATCGGGTCAGCACGGTCGGGGCGCAAGCCCAGGAAGCGATCAGGGTCAGGGAAGCCAAGGCGGTTTGAAGTCGAAGTGGATGAATGGCGTGGCTCCTCTCGAAGGAAGCTAACCGATACCGCCTGTACCGAGGCACTGATCGGTGCCGAGCATGCGGGTATTTGAGAGCGAACGAAAGGCCATGCAGGCAGGGTCCGGATTGAGCAGAGAGTCAGACATGCGGTCTCGTAGGTCGAGTTGTTTGCATTTTCTGAAAATAGACAATCTATTTAATTTTAGAGTCCAGATCACGCTCTTTATTGTGAGATTTTTCGAGTTCTAGACGAAGTTTTTCGATCTCCAGCTTCTTCTTCTCATTATCAATCTCAGCGCCAGCACGCTCTCTCTTTTCCTTGCGATAGGCGATTATGCTCGTTATGGCAATGCCGCACAAAGAAGCAAATGACGTCACTAATGAAGCCAGTGATATAAGAAGTGAAAAATTAATTCCGCTTCCAACGGAGATCACATCTCCGTCGCCTTTTGATGAATCACGAACATTTAGACTAGACAACACAATTAGAAATAAAATCAGGGTTGAAACCGCAAATACCAAACCGAAATTCATTCGGTAGGCCTTTAGTTGATCGATGGTTTTGGACATAATATTTACTTAACTTAGAATTAGGCGATTCAAGTTTCCCCCACGGGATCTCAACTGGACGAGTTCGGGAAGGTGGCAGGGGACTGACCGAAAAGAGTCTACGTCTGAAGTCATCCTCCCGGAATGGCCCGGGTGCTCTGCTGAGCCGTGGGTGTCTGTCCGAGCGGGCCTACTGCACCGTGGGATGCAGGCCCTCGGGCCCCAACCTCAGGATCAGCTGGTCCAGTCCGGCGCTGAGGCGCAGGTCCGTACCGGCCAGCAGCTCGGGGAGGGGTTTCAGCCGGGGCGGCGGGAGCAACAGCACGTCGCCCGCGCGCAGGGGGGGCAGCTCCAGCCCCTCCCAGGCCTTCAGGGGCGCGCTCCGGCGGACGGCGCCGACCTTCAGCTCCAGGCTGCCGGTGGGCCATTCGTCCATCAGCCAATGGCCGAGGATGGCGGTCCCGCCCTCTTCCAGGGCCAGGCAGAAACCGGCGATGCCGCCCCCTGCCAGGCCCACGGCGGCCAGGCCGGGCTGGGGCGGGCCCGACAGTTGGGCCCCGTCGCCCCGGACGCCGAAGCGGTCCAGGCCCAGCCCGTCCAGGCGGCGAAGATCGGCGGGCCGGGGCAGGCAGGGCAGCAGGTCCGCGCCATCCGGAGCGGGGGCCAGGGCCATGGGCAGGGTGCCCCGCCGGTCCCACTTCTCGGCGTAGGCCAGGGTCTGGCGCGCGCGGGCCAGGGCCCGGGGCCCGCCCTCCAGCACCCGGCGCAGGCTCGCGGGCACCAGGGCCTCGGCCATCCGCTCGGGCTCGCCTTCACCCAGCTTGCGCAGGCGCATCGCCTCGATGCGGTTCAGGTCCGCCAGCCGGCCCGACGCGAGGCGCGCCACCAGGGCACGGCGCTCCACCGGACCTTCGGACCAGGCGGCCGTACCCAGCAGCATGGCCATCAGGCCTGGGCCTCCAGCCATTCGCGCGTGGCCTCCACCAGTGGCCGGGGCCGGCTGGTGGCAAAATCGAGCATGACCTGGACGGTCTTGCCTTCGGCGAAGAGCTCGCCGCCCAGGCCCTTGGTGATGCGGTAGCTCAGTTCGAAGGAGCTGTTGCCGACTTTGCTGCAGTGCAGCTCCACCCGCACGTCGTCGCCCAGGAGGATGGGCATGCGGTAGTCCACCTCGGCGCGGGCGATGAGGAAGCCCTCCTCCTGGAACTTGCGGCCGCCCAGGAAGCTGCGCCACCACTGGAAGCGGGCCTGTTCCATGTAGCTCACCACCACCGCGTTGTTCACATGGCCCATGGCGTCCAGGTCACTGAACCGCACCTCGATGGGATGGGAAAAGGGCATGGGACCTCCGGATCCCACAACCTTAACGCCAACCCATGGCATCATGCGCCACGATGGCCGCGCCCCTCCTCCTCGCCTACGACCCCGCCTGCACCCTCTGCTGTCGCATGGCCCTGTGGCTGGTCCGGCGGGACCGCCGTGGCCTGCTCATGACCTTCTCCGTCCGCGATCCGAACCTGCTGGAGCTGGCGCCGGAGCTGGGCGGCAGGCCCGTGGAGAAGGAGATCCATGGCCTGGACCTGGACACCCGGGAGGTCTGGGTCGGGGCCGACCTGCTGCGGCCCATCGCCCGCCGCCTGCCGGGCTGGCAGTGGGCCGCGCCGGTCCTGGCCCTGCCGGGCCTGCCGAAGCTGCTGAACCGCCTCTACCTCCGCTGGGCCGCCTGGCGCTTCCGGCGCACGGGCCGCCAACCCTTCGCGTAGCCTGGAGGCATGACCGCCGCACCTCGATCCTCCTGGCAGCCCGACCGCAGCTGGGCTGACCCCCTCATCGCCCTGCTGGCCCTGTTGGCCCTGCTGGCGGCTGGGTTCACCCTCCGGACCCGCCAGCAGGGTGCCCGCCGCCCCGCGGAACGGGCCGGCCTCCAGGCCCGCCTGCTGGAAGTGGCGCTGGGGGGCCCCAAGGCCTTCGCGGGGCGGCCCGTGGCTGCCAAGGACTGGGCGAAGGCCGAGGTCCAGCTGAAGGAGCCCTGGGACCGGGCCCTCCTGCTCGTGCTCAAGGCCGAGCTGGAAGAGGCGAAGGCCCCCGTGCCGGGCCTGGACGCTGTGGGCGTGGCGCGGCTGGGGCCCGCCGGGGAGCGCTTCCGGCGCGCCTACCTCGCGGCCTATGCCGGGGGCCCCATGCCCCAGCCCGGGGAGCGCCTCGAGCTCCACCGTCGCCTGGGGGGCGGCTATGCCGCTGACCTGCTGGAGGCCCGTCTGCTGGACCGCGAGGGCGGAGGCCAGGCCCTCCGGGCCCGGGCCCGGACGGCCCTGATGACCCGCCTCGCCGGCCTGGGCCTCCTGGGGCTGGGCGTGCTGACCCTGGCCGCCGCCGGGCTCGCGGTGGGGATCTACCTGCTGGTCTCCCGGGGCAAGACTACCGTCCCCCCCTTGCCAGCCTGGACGCTCTCCGGACGCGCCTGCGCCCTGGTCCTGCTCGGCTGGTTCCTGGCCTTCTTCCTCTCCGGGAGCCTGGCCGGGCTGCTGCTCCACCCCTGGCCGGGGCTGCGCTGGCTGGCCCTGCCCCTGGGCTACCTGCTCCACGCGGGCTTCGGCATCCAGCTCCTCTGCCGGGCGGAGGGGCTGACCTTTGGCGAGCTGTGGCAGCGCGTGGCCCCGGGCCGAGCCGGCCGCGACCTCGCCTGGGGTGGGGCCTTCCTGGCCCTGGCGGTCCTGCTGGTCATCCTGGTGGCCCTGATCTCCAACCTGGTCCTGAGGCCGGAGCAGAGCCCCCAGCGGGACCTGCAGGAGCTGCTGCGCAGCCTGTCGGGCTGGGGTCCGAGCCTGGCCCTGTTCCTGACCGTGGCGGGCCTGGCGCCCTTCTTCGAGGAGCTGCTCTTCCGGGGCTTCCTGCTGCCCGTGGTGGCGCGGCAGCACCGGCTGGCGGTGGCCCTCGCGTTTTCGGCCCTGCTCTTCGCCGCCATCCACCTGCAGCCCACGGGCCTGCCCGTCCTCGCCACCCTGGGGCTGGTCATGGGCCTGGCCATGCGTCACACCGGCAGCCTGCGGACCCCCATTCTCGTCCACGCCTGCTGGAACGGGGGCCTGTTCCTGCTGATGCGGGCCTTCGCCTAGGATCGGAGGTTCACCCGGGAGAGGACCGGGGCGAGCCACCAGAAGAGCTGCAGCAGCACGAAGACGAAGGCCACCCACTTGAGGATGGTCGCCCAGTCGGTCTGGTCTGGACTGGGCTCGGCCGAGGCCTTCCGGGAGGCCAGGAAGGTCTCGACGGGGTCTTCCGCCAGGGTGATCTTCACGGGCTGGCTCTGCCGCAGCTTGGCCTCGGTGGACTGGGAGCCGCTGTCCTCCTCGCTGCCCGGGGACAACTCGGCGGGAAGGCGGAACCGCGCCGTGGACACGCTGCTGCCATCGTCGTCCTGGCCCAGGGCCGCGAAGAGGCGGGCCCGCATGCTGACCGGCCCGGGCAGGGCGTCGATCAGCTCCTCCATGAACTCCGGCAGGGTGGTGTAGCGGTCGTCCGGATCCACCGACAGGGCCCGCTGGAACACGGCACCCAGGCGAGGCGGCAGCTCGGCCGGGATGGCGATGGGCTCCTGCAGGATGTGGATGATGATCTCCGTGAGTCCGCCCCCGGGGTGGGGCAGCTGGCCCGTGAGCAGCTCGAAGGCGGTGGCGGCGAAGCTGTAGCGGTCCGAGGAGGGCGTCCCCTCGCCGCCCTTCAGCACCTCGGGCGGCGCGTAGGCCGGCGAGCCCAGGAAGTCCCCGGTGACCGTCAGGCGCAGGGCGAGGGTCTGGGCATAGCCGTCCGGGGCGCCCTCGTCCAGCAGCGGGGCGTCCAGGGGGTGCTGGGGGTTCAGGCTCATGTGGCCCATGCTGCGGGCGATGCCGAAGTCCATGAGCTTGGCCCGGCCCTCCTCGCTCAGGAGGATGTTGTCGGGCTTCACATCGCGGTGGACGATGGCGCGCCGGTGGGCGGCCCGGAGGGCCCGCATGGCCTGGATCAGCACCTTGACCGAGGTCTCCTGGTCCAGATCCTTCTCCCGGATGTGCTTGGCGAGGCTCTTCCCCTCCACGTACTCCATGGCCAGGAAGGGCCCCAGGTCCTCCTCCACGCCCACGTCGAAGATGGTCACCAGGTTCGGGTGGTTGAGCTGGGCGCTGATCTCGGCCTCGCGCCGGAAGCGCAGCATGGCCTGGTGCCGTGCGCTGCCAGCCACCCGGATGACCTTGATGGCCACCCGCCGCTTGAGGAGCGGATCCTCGGCCAGGTAGACGGTCCCCATGCCGCCCTGCCCGATGGGCCGCAGGACCTGGTACCTGCCGATGGTTTTCGGGTCTGCCATGGAAAGGAAATTCTAACCAGGAGACCCCCTCCTCAAGTCCAGATAGAATGGAGGATTCGACATTCTGGAGTGCCCATGGCCGCCCTGCTCGAAGCCATCGAGATCAAGCGCAAGATGTTCTTCGAACACGAAGACACCCCCTTCCACTGCCTGGACGTGGAGATCTCCACGCCCACGGCCCGCGGCGGCCAGACCCTGGTGCGCATCAAGATGCGGAACCTGCTCACCCGCGCCGTCTTTGACAAGACCTTCAAGGCCGGGGACAAGTTCAAGGAGCCCGACCTCGTCCTCGCCCCCGCCAGCTACCTCTACAGCGACGGCGAAGGGTCCCACTTCATGGACCAGGAGACCTACGAGACCCACACCCTGGGCGAAAGCCTCATGGGCGACGCCCTGAGCTACCTCACCGAAGGCCTCATCGTCCAGATCCAGAAGTTCAACGGCAATCCCATCGGCCTGCAGATGCCCACCACGGTGGAGCTGGCCGTCACCTACACCGAGCCCGGCGCCCGGGGGGACACGGCCAGCGGCAACGTCACCAAGCCCGCCAAGCTGGAGACCGGCATCGAGATCAAGGTGCCCCTCTTCATCAAGGAAGGCGAGAAGGTGAAGGTCAGCACCGAGACCGGCGAGTTCGGCGGTCGGGCCTGATGATGGGCGAAGGGGACCGCCTGCTCCCTGCGGTCGCGCTGCGACCCCCTCGCGCTCCCCGCGCCCCGCTCGGGCAAAGCCCGGCCAGGGCCGCCGCATGACCCGCAAGTTCCGCCTCGGCCAGAGCCGGGAGGCCCAGGATCTGGACCACCGGGAGGCCTATTCCCGGGAGCGGGGCGGCGAGAGCAAGCGGCGCCAGCAGCACGCCGAGCGACTGGAGACCGGCATCGAAGCCCACGATGCCGAAAGCCTCCTCCGGCTGCCCGATCCCGGGCCCTGGCTGCACCTCCCCGAAGCCATCCTGATCCAGCGGCACAGCCAGTGGGTGGACCTGGAGCTGGAGGACCGCACCGTCCTGCGGGCGACCCTGGGCGGCAAGCTCAAGGGCGTGCGCCTGGTCTGCGGTGACCGGGTGCGCTACTCCGCGGTGCCCGTGGAACCCGAGGCCCCTGGGTCGCCGGCCCGGGTTCCGGTCCGTGGGGATGGCGGCTCCCCCGAGGCCCAGGTGGTGGCCGTGATGCCCCGGAAGACCCTGCTGCGCCGCGGCGGCATCGACGACCGGGAACCCTGGCAGCTCATCTGCGCCAATGCCGATGAACTGTGGATCTGCGCCGCGGTGGTGGACCCGCCCCTCCGCCCCGGTCTCCTGGAACGGGCCCAGCTGCTGGCCCTGGACGCCGGGCTCACCTTCCGGGTCATCGTCACCAAGCGGGATCGCGCCTCGAAGAAGGACACCCTCCCCGAGCTGGACCCCCTGCGGGAGCAGGGCGTGGCCATCCACGAGACCTCCGCCCTCAATGGCGAAGGCGTCGGGGCTCTCCATGGGCTGCTCCAGGGGAAGGTGGTGGTCCTGCTCGGCCACAGCGGTGTGGGCAAGAGCACCCTGGTGAACGCCCTGCACCCGGTGGCCGCCCTGAAGACCGGGGGGCTCACGAAGTTTGGCACCGGCAAGCAGACCACCACGGCCTCCCGCTGGCTGGCCCTGGCGGCCGGGGGGACCCTCGTGGACACCCCCGGGATCCGCACCCTGAGCGTGCGGGGGCTCGACCGCTCCCTGCTGCCCCGCGTCTTCCCCGAGGTCCCGCCGGAAGTCCTCGAGGACCCCATGCCCTTCGATGCGGAAGACGAGGAGACGCTCGAGCGCCTGGGCCTCGACTACCCGGAGCGGCTCCAGAGCCTCCAGCGGCTCTGGCTGGAGATGGAAGACCGCAATCCGAACCAGAACGTGTGGCGGTAGAGCCGCCGCGCGGTTGGCTCCCCTGTGGTGGAAGCTGTGACCTCCATTACGAGTGCAGGGATTTGCACCGGTAAAGATTGCCTGTTTGAATAACCCGCGAAACACTTGGTGCATGCACAACCACACGGGCGCCAGAGCCTCCTTCGCCGCCCTGTGGCGGGCCCATCCCGGCATCCTCTGCGGGCTCGCGGGACTCCTGGCCGCGAACACGCTGCTGCCGCTGACCTACAGGTTCCACCCCCTCGCGAGGAACCTCGATTTCGCGTCGGTGTTCCTCCTGGCTTTCGGGGCCGCCGGCCTGGCCTGGCGCCGCTCCCGCCGCGAGGGCCCGGCCGCCTTCGGGCTCCTGGGACTGGGGGCGGCCCTGGGCGGGCTCCGCTACGCGCCCACCCTGCTACGCCTCCCCCATGCCGCCCTCCTCGGCCCGGCCATCTCGATCCTCTCCCTGCTGGCCCTCGGCAGCGGCTTCCTCCTCTGGCCCCAGCAGGCACGGATGCCCAGGGACCGGGTCCGGACCTTCCTGGATGGCCTCGCCCTCGCGGCCTCGCTCTTCACCCTGGCCTGGATGGCCACTGGCTCCATGACCTCTGTGGGGCGCCTGTCCCGCGACATGGTGCTGCTCTACATGATCCAGATCGGCGTCTGCCTGGGGGTGCTGGCCCTCTGGCTGCTCCAGGAGACCCGCCTGGCGCTGCCCGAGCAGGCCCAGGCCAAGCGCTTCGTCCGCTGGTCCGTGGTGGTCCTCCTGCTCTACAGCTCCATCGTCGTGCTGCTCCGGATCACGGGCCACTACCTTCGGAACTACCTCGGCGATGCGGCGGAGGTCCTCCATCAGGTGGCCAACGCCCTGCTCGTCCTCGCCGCCATCAGCCCCGCCACGGCGGCACCCCCGCCCCATCCGGGGAAGCCCTCCGTCTTCCGGGCCCTCCTCCCCACCATGGTCTCGCTGGCGGTCCTGGTCCTGGCCGCCATCCAGGTCTTCCGGCCCCAGGGTTCGGCGCCCCGGCCCCTGCTGGCGCTTGGCGCGATCCTGATGGCCATCCTGGTGGTGAGGCACGGGCTGCTGATCCTGGATCTGGAGCGGCTGTCGCAGGGCCTGGAGGACCGGGTGGAAGCCCGCACCCGCGAGCTTGAGGCCCACCATCGCGAGGCCATGAACAACCTCCGGGTCCGCCTGATGGCCGGGCTGGCCGCAGGACTCGCCCACGACCTGAACAACCTCCTCGGGATTATCCGGATGCGTCTGGAGATGCTGAAGGACTCCGCCAGCTCTGCCCAGCTCCAGTCCATCGAGGTCCTGGGCGACACGTCGGAGCGGGCCATCGCCATGACCCGGCGGATCCTCGAAAGCGGTCGGCTCCAGGACCTGGCCCCGGTCCGCCTCCCCCTGTCCTCCTGGCTCGCCGGGCAGGATGGGCTGTGGCGGGCGCTCCTTCGGCCAGGCCAGCGTCTGGAGGTCCAGGCCCAGGAGGGGCTCTGGGTGCTGGTGGACCCCGCCTCGCTGGACCAGATCCTCCAGAACCTGGTCTCCAATGCCCGCGATGCCATGGCCTCCGGGGGGACCCTCAGGATCACCGCCGCCCCGGGGCCCGGGGTCACCCGCCTGGAGGTGGCAGATGACGGGCCCGGCGTTCCGCCGGACCAGCTGGACCACCTCTTCGAGCCCTTTTTCACAACCAAGCCCTCCGGGACGGGCCTGGGCCTCGCCACCGTCCGGAACCTCGTGCTCCAGAACCGGGGCACCATCCAGGTCGAAAGCCGACCCGGCCAGGGCACGGTCTTCGCCATCGACCTGCCTGTCCCCGCCGGAACCCCCTGATAGCCTGGGGCATGCAAGACCGCATGCAGTCGGATTCCAGGATCATGGCCCTCCTCTACAGGGGGGTCTTCGGATCGCTGTTCCCCCTCTTCCACTTCGCGGCGCGCTCCTTCGCGCGACGGGAACGGGGCCACGACATCGCCGACCAGATCGCCAACGCCTTCATGGAGCTGCGGCCCCGCTACCTCGAGGCCATCCTGGGCAACACGGCCCAGGTCATGGGGCTGAAGCCCACGCACCCCGCAGTGGACCGCACGGCCCGCGAGATGGTGCGGCAGCACGCGCGGGCCTGGGTGGACTTTTTCTTCTACGGCCAGCGGCCCGTGGAGGAGGCCCTGGCCCAGTTCGCCGACATCGAGGGGATGGACCGCTTCGACGCCGTGCTGGCCGAGGGCCGCGGGGCCATCCTGCTCACGGCCCACGCGGGCAACTTCGAGCTGGGCGGCATCCTCCTGCGCTCGCGGAACCTCAAGGTCCACGCGGTCTACAAGCCCGACCGCTTCGCAGCCGTGGAGCGCCTCCGCGAAGGCATGCGGGCCCAGGGCGGCGTGGTCGGCATTCCGGTGGACGGCGTGGGCTTCTCCACGCTGCCCCTGGTGAAGCTCCTGCGGGAGGGCGCCCTGGTGGGCATGCAGGGGGACCGCGACTTCAGCCTCAACGGCGTGTCCATGCCCTTCTTCGGGCGGGAGGTCCCCTTCCCCCGGGGGCCCTGGGAGCTGGCGGCCATGACCGGGGCCCCCATCATCACGAGCTTCTTCTACACGGACGAGGAACGCCGCTTCCACGCCCACTTCGGGGAGCCCATGCACGTCCACGGTGGCCGGGGCGACCGCATGGCCGCCATCGAAGCGGGCATGCGGACCTATGTGACGGATCTGGAGGCCTTGATCCGCCGCCATCCCAGCCAGTGGTACTGCTTCTACCCCTTCTGGGACGATCCGGCGCGCGGGGCCCTCTAGCCAGCGTGGGGCGTGGGGCGAGGATTCCCAAGTCGCGCCGGGCCGCCGGTCATAGGATGATGGAGCGAGGCCCAGGCCCCTCTGGGTTCGTGTCCCGGTTCATCCAAGGAGTCCCTTCCATGCGCGGTGCCCTGCCCCTGTCCCTCCTGCTCGCGGCCACCCTCGGCTGCCAGTCCAAGAAATCCGATGCCATCGTCGCCGCGCCGACCACGGGCGCCCTGCCCGCCACCGCCGCCCAGGGCCAGGGCCTCACCGGCAAGGTGCTTGAGCGCATCGAGGCGGCCCCCTACTGCTACCTGCGCCTCCAGACCGGCCGCGGCGAAGTCTGGGCTGCGGTCCCCGAGGCCAAGGTCGAGAAGGGCGCCGAGGTGACCATCGTCAATCCGATGCTCATGAGCAACTTCGAGTCCAAGACCCTGAACCGCACCTTCGCCGAGGTCTACTTCGGCAACCTCGCCCCCGCCGGCGGCGCACCCGCCGCCGGGGCCGCTCCGGCCAGCGCCCCGCAGGGTCAGCCCGCCGCCGCCCCCGGTGCTCCCGTGGTGCCCAAGGAGGCCGTGAAGGTGGACAAGGCCACCGGCGCCGACGCCCACACCGTGGCCGAAGTCTGGGCCCAGAAGGGTGCCCTGAAGGAGAAGGCCGTCACCATCCGCGGCCAGGTGGTGAAGTACAACCCGGGCGTCATGGGCAAGAACTGGATCCATCTGCAGGATGGCAGCGGTGATGCGAACAAGAGCAACCACGACATCACCGTCACCAGCCAGGACCCGGCCGCCAAGGGCGACATCGTCACGGTCAAGGGCACCGTCCGCCTCGACAAGGATTTCGGCGCGGGCTACGTCTGGAACTGGCCCTGGATCCCGCCGAGCCGTCCATCACGCCGCCCCTGGCCGAATCCGCGGGCCCCCCCCCCCCCCCCGTGGGCGCCGTGGCACCCCCCCCCCACCCCCCCCCCCCCCCCCCCCCCCCCCGCCCGGGGCCCCCCCGGCCCCCCCCGCTTCTGTGTGGCTCAGGCTCCGGATCAGACCGTGGCGGGCACCGCGGTCAGGTCCTTCACCCAGGCGGGCACGGGACGGACGCCCTTGGGCGCCTGCAGGGCCTTCTGGTAGCGTCGCAGCTCGCCGTCGTGGTTGACGATGAAGTCGCTCTCCTCCGCGACGTTGGTGATGGGCAGCCAGGCCGTGGCCAGACGGCCTAGGTCCGAAGGCTCCGCCTCCAGGGCCAGGCTGAAGGGCGCGGCCTTGAGGATCTGGCCCAGCAGGTCAGACTCCTTCGTGCTGGTGAAGGCCTCGTCGTGGAGCAGCACCACGGCCTTGACCTCGCCCTTCTGCACCTTCCCGAGGAGTTCCTCCAGGGCGCCGAAGCGGAAGCCCCGCTCCGTGAAGCCCCGGCGGTTCAGGATGCCGTCGGCGCTGGTCTGGTATTTGGGCAGTACCACGGGGATGGTCTTGTCGCCGCTGCCGTAGCGCAGGTCCGCGGAGGCGGCCAGCTCGCCCAGGCGCTGGGCGGCATCGCAGCCGAAGGTGCCCTGGCCGACGACGGCCACGGGCCCCGCGGCCAGGAGGCCCTCGCGGATGGCGTCCAGGGAGGCCGGAGCGCCCTTCAGGGAGGGCTGGGGCGCGGCGCCCGCGCGGTTGTAGCGGACGTAGGCGTGGCGCTCCTCGTCGCTGATGAAGTGGGTGGTCTCCTTGCCTTCCAGGGGGCGGGGGCGGAAGCGGTGGATCTGGTTGCCCTCGTGATCGATCCAGATGGGGTTGCCCAGGGCCGAGTGGCGGCTGATGGACGGCGCGCTCTTGAGGTACCAGACCCGCTTCTTGAAGCGGAAGTCACGGCTCGTGAGGGCGCCCACGGGGCAGAGGTCCACCACGTTCCCGGCGAAGGGATTCTGGTCCAGGCTCTTGCCGGTGAAGGTGGTGACCTCCAGGCGCGAGCCGCGATTGGCCACGGTCAGCTCGCCGCCGCCGCTGATCTCACGGGTGAAGCGCACGCAGCGGGTGCAGTGGATGCAGCGGTTCTTGTCGATGACGATCTTGGCGCCCAGGTCCTCGTAGCGGTAGCGCCGCTTCACCTCGGCCATGCGGGAGTCGCCGCTGCCGTAGCTGTACGAGTAGTCCTGCAGCTTGCACTCGCCCGCCTGATCGCAGATGGGGCAGTCCAGCGGGTGGTTCATGAGCAGGAATTCCATGACGCCGGCCCGGGCATCCGCCACGGCGGGCGTGTTGGTGAAGACCTCCATCACCACGGCCTCGGGGTTGTCCTTGGGGGCGGGGGGCACCGTGGTCGTGCAGCTGGTGGCCAGCTTGGGCTGGCCCTTGATCTCCACGAGGCACATGCGGCAGGTGGCCACGGGGGTGAGCGCCGGGTGGTAGCAGTAATGGGGGATGTCGATGCCGACCGTGCGGCAGGCGTCCAGCACCAGGGTGCCGGGGGTCACGCTCAGTTCAACGTCGTTGATCTTGATCGTCGGCATGGGCCCACTCCAGGCCTTCAAGAATGGGGCTTGCAGCCGGGAAGGTAAAGGTGGAGCCCTCAGCCCCTTCCGATGGCGCCCACCATGCAGCGCCGGCAGAAGTCCAGGAAATCCTCCAGATCCGGGATATCCACATTCACTGTGGCGGGAATCACATTCGGGATGACCACCCGCTTGCGCAGTTCGCCCGTGGCTTCAAGCGAGAACACGAACCAGGCCTGGCGGTCCTTCTCGGAGGTCAGGGTGAGGCTCACCACCTTGGTCTCGAAGAACAGGTCGGGGGCGCCGCCATCCTCCGGCGTCTTCCAGGCCGGGATGTGCCCCCGCTTCACGAACTCGGCCTTCAGCTGCTCCAGGGTGTGCTGGACCGTGAACTGCACCTCAACCTGGACATCCATCCGGGCCTCCCGATACCAGACTCTTCGGCCGGTTCCGCCGGAACCCAAACCCTGACATCCATCCCTTCCTGAAGCGCGGGATACATGGAAAAATCAAGGGTTCAGGGGGCGGACATGCCGACGGCATTGATCTCGGTGTACGACAAAGTGGGGCTCCTGCCCCTGGCGGAAGGCCTGCTGGCCCAGGGCTGGAGGCTCCTGGCCACGGGCGGCACCCTGCGGACCCTCCAGGAGGCCCGACTCGAGGCCATCGAGGTGGCCGCCTACACGGGCGCGCCGGAGTGCTTCGACGGCCGGGTGAAGACCCTCCACCCCCGCATCCACGGCGGCCTGCTCTACCGGCGCGACCTGGCCGACCACGTGGCCGACGCCAAGGCCCAGGGCATCGACCCCATCGACCTGGTGGTGATCAACCTCTACCCCTTCGAGGCCACCATCGCACGGGAGGGCGTGACGCCCGCCGAGGCCATCGAGCAGATCGACATCGGCGGCCCCAGCATGATCCGCAGCGCCTCCAAGAACCACGCCTCCGTGACCGTGCTCACGGACCCCGCCCAGTACGGCCCCTTCCTGGAGAAGCTCCAGGCAGGCACCTGGAGCCTGGAGGACCGCCGCCACTGCGCCCTGGAGGCCTTCCGCCGCACCGCCGCCTACGACGCCGCCATCTCCGGATGGATGGAGCGGGAATTCACGAAGGGGGCCTCGCCTGACCTGCCCCACCACCTGAGCGTGAACCTCGTCCAGAAGCAGGGGTTGCGCTACGGGGAGAATCCCCACCAGCCCGCGGCCTTCTATGTGGAGCCCGGCCGCAAGGCGGAGGGCATGGCCGCCTGCCACCAGCACCAGGGCAAGGAACTGAGCTTCAACAACCTGCTGGATGCCGACGCCTGCGCCCGCCTGGTCTGGCAGTTCCCCGCCCCGGCCTGCGTCATCGTCAAGCACAACAACCCCTGCGGCGTGGGCCAGGGCCCGCACGCCCTCGAGGCCTTCATGCGCGCCCAGGCCGGCGATCCCGTGAGCGCCTTCGGCGGCATCGTGGCCTTCAACCGCCCGGTGGGCGTCGAGGTGGCCAAGGTCATGGCCCAGAATTTCTGGGAGGTCATCCTCGCCCCCTCGTTCACCGGCGAGGCCCTGGAGGTCTTCGCCGCCAAGAAGCAACTGCGCATCCTGCAGACGCCGGACCACTGGCCCCAGAGCGCCGAGGGGCTGGACACCCGCTCCATCGGCGGGGGCTACCTGGTGCAGCGGGCCGACGACGCCTTCGCGCCCTTCGAGGACTGGGAGGTGAAGGCCAGCGGTCCCGGCACCCCGCCCAAGCCCGAGGACCTCATGCTGGCCCAGCGCGTGGCCAAGGCCGTGAAGTCCAACGCCATCGTGCTGGTGAAAGACGGCGCCACCGTGGGCATCGGCGCGGGGCAGATGAGCCGCGTGGATTCCGTCGAGATCGCCTGCCGCAAGGCTGGCGACCGCGCCCGGGGCGCGGTGCTGGGCAGCGACGCCTTCTTCCCCTTCCCCGATGGCCTCGAGGTGGCCGCCAGTCACGGCGTCACCGCCTTCGTGGAGCCGGGCGGCAGCCTCCGCGACAACGAGGTGATCGCCGCCGCCCAGAAGCTCGGCGTGTGGCTCTTCTTCACGGGCATGAGGCACTTCCGACATTGATCCGGGGGTCCCGCGCTGCGCGCACACCCCCGGGACCCCCGCGCGTGGCGCGGACCAAGCCCGCACCACGCTTTCTGATCCTCTCGATCGCCCTGATGCATGGGAATCACCATGAAAACCTCTGAACTCCGCCAGCGATTCCTGCAGTACTTCGAGCGCCAGGGGCACCGTCGGGTGGCCTCCAGTGCGGTCATCGGGCCCGCGGACGACCCCACGGTGATGTGGACGAACTCGGGGATGATCCAGTTCAAGGACGTCTTCCTGGGCAAGGACAAGCGGGACTACAGCCGCGCCACCACCAGCCAGAAGTGCCTGCGGGCGGGCGGCAAGCACAACGACCTGGACATGGTTGGCTTCACGGCCCGCCACCACACCTTCTTCGAGATGCTGGGCAACTTCAGCTTCGGCGACTACTTCAAGGCCGACGCCATCCGCTTCGCCTGGGAATTCGTCACTGGCCCCGTGGAGAAGGGCAACCTGGGCCTGGACCCCAGCCGGCTCTGGATCACGGTCTTCGAGGGTGCCGAGGGTGTACCGGCCGACACCGAGGCCGAGGAGATGTGGAAGGCGGCCGGCGTGCCCCCGGACCGCATCATGCGCTTCGGCAAGAAGGACAACTTCTGGCAGATGGGCGACACGGGTCCCTGCGGCCCCTGCTCGGAGATGCACTTCGACCGCGGCGCCCACATCCCGGGGGACGCCACGCCCAACGGCGAGGGCGACCGGGTCATGGAGATCTGGAACCTGGTCTTCATGCAGTACGAGCGGGACGCCCAGGGCGTCCTCACGCCCCTGCCCCGGCCCAGCATCGACACGGGCATGGGCCTGGAGCGCACGGCCAGCATCCTCCAGGGCGTGGACACCAACTACGAGATCGACCTGTTCGCGCCGATCTTCGAAGCCATCTGGAAGGCTGCGAAGGTCAATCCCGAGGACCGCCAGGACCACGCGAACCGCACCGCTTCCCAGGTGGTGGCCGATCACATCCGCGCCGCCACCTTCATGTGCTTCGACGGCGTGGTGCCCAGCAACGAGGGCCGGGGCTACGTGCTGCGCAAGATCATCCGCCGCGCCCTGCGCTTCGGCCGGAAGCTCGGCATCGAGGGGCTCTTCTTCGCGGACCTGGCCCCGGCGGTCTTTGAGGCCATGGGTGATCAGTATCCTGAGCTGTTGGCGGAGCTGGGCCGCATCCAGAAGTCGCTGCACCGGGAGGAGCAGCAGTTCAGCCAGACCCTCTCCACCGGGCTCAAGCTGCTGGAGGGCTGCGACATCTCCAGCGGCGCGCTGGCGGGTGCCGACATCTTCCGGCTCTACGACACCTACGGGTTCCCCGTGGACCTGGTGGAGGACTGGTGCCGGGAGCGCGGCATCAACGCCGATCTGGCAGGCTTCCAGCAGGAACTCAACGCCCAGCGCAGCCGTGCCCGGGCGGCCATGAAGGCCCATGACCTGCGCCTGGCGGGGGACCTCGCCATCCTGGCGGACCTGCCGCCCACCCGGTTCACCGGCTACGACCAGCTGGAGGGCCAGGCCCACGTGGTGGCCCTGTTCGATGCGGGCCACAAGCGGGTGAAGCAGCTGTCGGGCGAGGGCTATGTCCTGCTGGACCGCACGCCCTTCTACGCGCAGTCCGGCGGCCAGGTGGGCGACACGGGCCAGCTCCGCTTCGAGGGTGGCCATGCGGAAGTGCTGGATTGCACGGCCCCGGCCCAGAAGCGCCACCTCCACAAAGTGGCGGTGACCGGTGCCCTGCTCGAGAACATGTCCGTCAACGCGCTGGTGCACCCCATCCGGCGGCGCCGGGTGCGGGCCCACCACACGGCCACCCACCTGCTGCACGCAGCCCTGCGGGAGGTGCTCGGCACCCACGTCAAGCAGGCGGGCAGCGTGGTGGACGCGGCGCGCCTGCGCTTCGACTTCACGCACTTCGCGCCCCTGGAGCCGGCCCAGATCGCCGAGATCGAGCGCCTCGCCTCCCGGCAGGCCCTGAGGTCCATCGACACGCAGGTCCGCGAGATGGACATCGAGGAGGCCCTGTCCTCCGGGGCCATGGCCCTCTTCGGCGAGAAGTACGGCGACGTGGTGCGCGTGGTGCAGGTGCCCGGCTTCTCCACCGAGCTCTGCGGCGGCACCCACGTGCCCAACACCGGCGAGATCGGCGTGGTGAAGATCATCTCCGAGGGAGCCGTGGCCGCCGGCGTGCGCCGCATCGAGGCGGTGGCCGGCGAGATGGCCCTGGAGCTGCTGCAGGCCGACGAGGCCATGATCCAGGGCCTCTCCCGCCAGGCCAACGCCAGCCGGGAGGCCCTGCCCGAGCTGCTGACGGCCCGGGACCAGCGCATCGCCCAGCTCGAGCGCGACCTGAAGGAGGCCAAGCTGAAGGCCGCCAGCGGCGGCGGCAGCGCCGAGCAGGCCGAGCAGGTGAAGGGCGTCACCCTGGTCACGGCCCTCGTCGAGGGCCTGGAGGGCAACGCCTTGCGGGAACTCATGGACCAGGTCCGCACCCGGCACGCCAGCGCGGTCATCGTGCTGGCTTCGAAGACGGCCGAGGACAAGGTCGCGGCGCTGGTCTCCGTCTCTCCCGACCTGTCCTACGACGCCGGGGCCCTGTTCAAGAGCATGCTCCCCGCCCTGAACGGGCGCGGTGGCGGCAAGAAGGATCTCGCGCAGGGCGGCGGCTCCAGGCCCTCCGGCCTGCCGGAAGCCCTGGCCGCGCTGCGTGCAGCGCTCTAGGCCCAGAGTCACCCCGGGGGTCCTTCCGGTCGAAACGACTCAGTGACCCCGGGAGGACCTCACCTTGCTTCCCATCCGACGGCTGCTGCTCAGGGACCTCCTGGTCCTCATGGCCGGCCTGTCCGCCCTCATCCTGGGGTTCTCCTGGTGGAGCCAGCAGCTGGCCCTGAAGCGCCAGGCCTCGGCCCGGACCGCCTCGGCCCTGCACCACCTGCAGACGGTCCTGCACCTGGAGCTGAAGGCCTCCCAGTCCCTGGGTGAGGTGGCCCGCGGCTGGTGGCTGAACGGCACCCTGGACCCCGCCCGCCCGGAGGAGGCGGGCCGGCTCCTCCTCCCCCTGCTCGCGGCCCAGCGGAGCATCACCAGCCTCAATCTGGCCCGTCAGGACGGTCCTTCCCTGCTCTTCCTCCGGCGCGGTGACGACTGGTTCATGCGGGAGCTGCTCGAGCCCGGACCCCAGGCCCGCATCCGGTGGCATCGGCTGGGCCGGCCCGGGGACCGGGTGACCACGGAAGCCTGGGCGCCCATGGCCTACGACCCCCGCACCCGCCCCTGGTACCTGGCTGGCGCGGGCGGGACGGAGCCGTCCTGGACCGAGCCCTACACCTTCTACACCACCAAGGATCCGGGCATCACCTGCACCTTCCCCGTCCGCGATGCCCGGGGCCTGGTGGGCGTCGCCGCCCTGGACTTCCTCCTGGACGACCTGACCGCCAGCGTCTGGTCCGCCCAGCCGACCCCCCGGAGCCGCTGCCTGGTGGTGGACAGGGAGGGCCGGGCCCTCATCCTCCCCAACGATCCCGCCTTCCAGACGCCCGAGGCCCGCCGCCGGGCCTTCCTGAACCCCGTGGGGACCGGCTTCCTGGAGGCCCAGTCCGGGCTCCTCAAGGCCCCCCTGGGGCGCGCCCAGTCCTTCCGGTTCCGGGACGATGCGATGATCGGCCTGATCACCAGCTTCGCCTCGCTTCCCGGCATCCACTGGCGCCTGCTGATGACGGTGCCTGAGGAGGACCTGCTGGGCCCGGCCCGCCTCCGCCTCTGGACCCTGTTCGGCATGGCCATCCTCAGCCTGGGCCTGGCGGCCTGGCGCATCCTCCACATCGCCCGCCGGGTGGCGGGACCCATCACCCAGCTGGGCGCGGCAGCCGAAGCCCTGGGTCAGGGGGCGACACCGCCCCCCATCCATTCCCGCATCCTCGAGATCCGCAGCCTCGACCGCGCCCTGCGCCAGGCCAGCGACAGCCTCATCGACCAGGCCCGGCTCCAGCGTCAGCTGGAGCACAGCCAGCGCATGGAGACGGTCGGCACCCTCGCCGGCGGCATCGCCCATGACGTGAACAACCAGCTGGCGGCCATCCTGGGCCAGCTGCACCTCTGCCGTGAGACCCTGCCCGAGGGGCACTCGGCCCTCAACCGGATCCAGCGGGCGGAGGAGGCCACCCGCCGCTGCGCCCAGACCACCAAGGCCCTGCTCTCTTTCAGCCACCAGTCCCGGCCCGAGCTCCAGCCCCTGGACCTCAACGCCCTGGTCCAGGACACGGCTGCGGTCCTGGAGCCCCTCCTGGGAGGCCGGATCCGGCTCCAGTGCCACCTGGCACCGGACCTGCCCCCGATCGCGGGCGATCCGGTGCAGCTGGAGCAGGTGATCATGAACCTGGGGGTGAACGCCCGGGACGCCATGCCCGAAGGGGGGCGCCTGAGCCTGAGCACGGGCCTTGGGGAGGACGGCCAGGTGCTTCTCGACGTCCAGGACACCGGCTCGGGCATTCCCGAGGCCCTCCTGCCCCGGCTGTTCGAGCCCTTCGTCACCACCAAGGAGCACGGAAAGGGGACGGGCCTGGGGCTGGTGATGGTGTTTTCCATCCTGAAAGCCCACGGGGGGACGGTCCAAGCGGAGAACCGGCCCGAGGGAGGCGCCCGGTTCCGCGTGAGCCTGCCCCCGGCGGACGGAAGCGCGGTCCCGGCCGCCCAGGGACCGCGCCGGCTCCAGGCGGCCTCGCCCCGGCTGGCTGGGCGCCGCATCCTGGTGGTGGAGGACGAGCCCCTCCTCCGGGAGATGCTGGCCGATGCCCTGACCCTGGCCCGGACGCAGGTGACCGCTGCCCCGGATGGGGCCCTGGCCTGGAAGGCCTGGCAGCAGGCAGGGGGGTTCGATCTCGTGATCAGCGATCAGCGGATGCCGGACTGCACCGGCCTGGAGCTGATGGACTTCATCCGGGGCAGCGGCTCCGATGTCCCCTTCATCCTGGTCAGCGGGCAGGGCCTGGAAAGCGTGGAGGACCGGCTTTCCGCGGACCCGCGGGTCCGATTCCTGCCCAAACCCTTCGAGCTTCCGAAGCTCCTGCCCATCATGGAGGAGATGCTGGGCCCCCGGCGGGACTGAGGGGCCTCACTGCGCGGCGGAGCCGCCCTTTTCGTGGCAACCGAGGCAGGTGGCCAGCTTGGTGTCTGGACTCCGCCAGTAGACGCTGTCCTGGTTGCCGAAGTCCTTCTGCAGCTCGGCCGGCACCCGCGCCCAGTAGAAGGCGAAGGCCGTGGTGCCGTCGGCCTTGGTCTCCTTCATGTAGAGGGGACCGGGCTCGGTGCTGGGCTTGCCCTTCTCGTCGGTGAAGGTGGACATCACCGCATAGGCCCCGGGGGGCAGGGGCTTGCCGGCCTTGTAGGCATCGATGCCCGAGGCCGAGACCCAGATCCGGCGCCAGCGGTCGCCGTGGGCCTTGCTCCGGGCCGGGGCCGCCTCCGCGGGTTCGAGGCTGGCGTAGTCCAGGGCGCGGATGGGCAGCTCGGCCTCCACATCGTTGCGCTTGGCCCGCTCGGCCTCGGCGGCCGCCTTGTTGGTCTCTTCACTGCCGAAGACCATCACCCCGCCCAGCTTCCCGCTGAAGCCCCAACAGCCCAGCCAGAGGAACCCGACCAGCAGGGCCGGCGCCCCCACGCCCCGCTCCCAGAAGCGCCGGCCGCCATGCCGGTGCTCCTGCCCGGAGGCGGCGGAGCTGTAATCCCGCCGCCAGATGCGCCACAGCATGAAGACGCAGACGCCCCCGATGAGGAAGCCGGCCATGGCGGCGAGGATGTGGATCTGCAGGATCCGCTGCAGCACCTGCTTTTCGTTGACCACCACGGGCAGGAAGCCGGAGGGGCTGATCAGGTTGATCTGCCGGCCCCAGATCAGCCCGCTGAACAGGGCGAGGGTGCTGCCCAGCCAGCCGATGATCGCCAGGAAGAAGGAGGTCCCCGCCAGGATCTTCCCGTGCCTGGGGTGGAACGAGGCGAGCATCGCCAGGGGCAGGACGGCCACCAGGCCGATGGGGATGTGGACGAAGGCCGGGTGTTCCCGCGCGATGAACTCGAGCAGTGGGGATGCGCTCATGAGGCTCCTGAACTAGAAGATGCGCGTCACATTGAAACCGAGGGACCAGTTGCCGGAGAGCCGGGGGCCGCCGCCGTAGTCGCCGCTCATCACCTGGTTCGCCGTGGTCCCGCTGGCGTTGGAACCCGTCAGCGTGAACCGGTGCTTGAAGGTCTTGTAGGAGAAACCCACCGCGAAGCCGTTCTGGTACGTGGTGCCGTCGGTGATGCCGCCCGGGGCGGCCTTGGAGAACTTGGAGGGCCGGGGATAGTACTCGCCCACGAAGGAGAACTTCTCCGTGAACCCGATGCGCAGGCCCAGGCCCACATTGAACACGCCACCCGTGTTCGGCGTGGTGTTGGGCGTCTGTCCCGGGGGCACGGCCAGGATGGTGTCGGTGGTCGTGGTCTTGGTGATGTAGGTGGGCACCACCGAGAAGATGATGTCGTCCGTGATGAAGATCTCGGTCGGCACCTGCACGGCGAGACCCGAGATGCCCACCTTGCCGAGGGGCGTGGTGGTCTCCTTCACGACCTCGTCGAAGCGTTCGGCGCGGACCGCCATGCGCACGCGCTCGCGGTTCAGCACCTGCTCCTGCAGCCCGAAGGTGAAAGTCTTGTTGTCGGCCGTGCGGTAGATGAAGGCGTTCAGGCCGGGGATGGGCTTGATGCCGAAGGTGAAGCCAAGCCCGGCATAGGTGTAGCCGTCCAGTCCGTAGACATCCTTGCCGTGGTCCTTCACGGGCTGGATGAAGCGGTGGGTGAACACCACGCCGATGTCCCAGTACTGCATCCGCTCCGCCGTGGGCAGGTTCACCACGATCGGGTACTCGGACGATTCGGCGCGAAGCGCCCCCCCGGCCAGGAGGACGCAGGCAAGCAGGGGGGCGCTCTTCCTCATCATCGGATCTCCAGGCTCATTACTTGGCGGCGAACTTGCGCATGATGGGGATCATCTTCTCGACGTCAGCCTGGCTCATCTTGTCCTTGAAGGCGGGCATCTTGTCCTTGCCCTCCAGGGTGATCTTGATCCAGTCGCTGTCCTTCTTCTTGTTGGCCTTGCGGCTGTCCGTGAAGTCGAAGCCGTTGTCGGGGAGCGGCTTGCCGCTGTTGTCGCGGCCACTGCCGTTGGCGCCGTGGCAGCGGGAGCATGCGTCCATCCAGTACTTCTGGTAGTCGCCGCCGGAGAACTTCGGGAGGTCCTTGGCGGGATCCCCGGCGACCAGGGATGCCCCGATCAGGAGCAGGGCGGGAAGGATGATGCGACGCATGAGACCTCCTATGGGGTGGTGGAAAAGGCGGTGGATCAGTTCCAGGTGTTGCCGGTGGTCGTGTGGGTCTGCCCGTGGCAGCTCAAGGCGCAGCCGCCGCGGCCGATGGTGGCATTCACGGTGTACGTGAGGGCTCCCGTGGCCGGCTGTGAACCACCGCCGAACTTGATCGTGTCACTGGAGAGCTGGTCCGGGGACACCCGGACAGCCGTGGTGTCGAGGTATTTGAAGTGGTTGATGACACCGGTCTTGTTGTTGGTGCCCGCGTTCATGTCGTGGCAGTAGTTGCAGGTCTGGTTGTGGTCATTCGGGCTGTTGTGGCGTCCAGTGGCGTCATTGAACTGGGTCGAGTTGGCGGTGGACGTGATCCGGTGGCAGGCCGTGCAGTAGGTGGTCGCATTCACGGCGAGGGTCCCGCTCTGCCAGCCGGGCGTGGTCTGGCCCCCGTGGCAGCTGATGTTCGAGCAGGTGAAGGCCGAGGCGCTGACGGTGGTGCCCGCCGTGCCGCTCTTGGCGTTGAAGGCGGTGTCGATCTGGACGAAGCCGGGGCCGCTGGTCTTTGGCGTGGTGACCCGCTTGTTGGCATTGCTGTAGTGGGTGTTGGTGGCGTCTCCGGGCACCGCGCCCACGTGGCAGGCCACGCAGTCCGGGTAGTTGGCGTTGGTGGCCGTGGTGCCCAGGGCCGGGGAGGTCCGGGTGAAGGTGAGGAGACCCAGGTGCTTGGGATGGGAGCCCGTGAGGTTCGGCCAGGCCGTGCCCGTGGGGCCGGCGGTGGTGAAGTTCGCCCCGGTGTGGCAGGACATGCAGGTGCCGGCGGTCATGCCCGTGGCCACGGGGGAGCCCAGGGTGTGGCAGGTGGTGCAAGTGGGCCCGCTCTTGGTGGTCGTGGTGCCCGTCTGGTCATGGCAGGTGGCGCATTCCAGGTTGAACTGGGCCAGGGTGACCGTCTGGTGGTGGTAGCCCGCGCTGCTCACGTCCGTGCTCAGGAACGGCACGGGGTGGGCGACGCCGGAGCCCTTGGGGGCGTTCCAGTGGTTGTCGGCGGGCACGTGGTTCTGGTTGTGGCAGGTGAGGGCGCAGCCGCCATCCCCTTCGGGTGTGGACGCGGTGATGGTGTAGGTGGCCGCGCCGGTGATGGGATAGGTCCCGCTGGTCAGCTTGAACTTGATGGTTCCGCTGGGCAGCTTGTTGGTGCTGCTGACGGCCGGGGTGTTCAGTTCCGCGAAGTGCCGGACGGCGCCGGCGCTGGCATTGGCCGAACTCATGTCATGGCAGAGCGCGCAGTCCAGGGTGGCGGCGGTGGCGTGGGTCCCCCAGGCGTGGCGGCCGATGGCGTCGTTGTACTGGGAGGTCGCCGTGCCGCCGTTGATGGCGTGGCAGAGGGAGCACTGGGTGGTGCTGTTGATGGTGCCGGTGCGCCAGTTGGGCGTGGTCTGGCCGCCGTGGCAGCTGGAGGCGGAGCAGGTCATCGACGTGGCGTTGAAGGAGGCGTTGCCGCCGGTCTGGGCATTGAAGGTGGCGTCGATCTTCACCGTGGCGGGGCCCGTCGGCGGGTTGACCCGGGCATTGGCATTGTCATAGTGGGTCGCCGTGCCGGAGCCTGCGCCCGAGTGGCAGGTGTTGCAGGTCAGCGTGGTCAGCAGACCCATGTGTTTGGCGTGGGCCCCGGCGATGTTGGGATAGGCGGAGCCGGTCGGCCCGGCGGGGATGCCCGAGGGACCCACGTGGCAGGACAGGCAGGTGCCGGCTCCGGTGCCGGCCTGGACCGGATTGGCCAGGGTGTGGCAGGTCGAGCAGAGCGGCGACTCCGCATGGGGCGAGGTGCCCGTGTAGGCGTGGCAGGTGCCGCAGTCCGCCGTGAAGGTGGCCTGGGTGGCGTTCATGTGCCCGTTGCCCTGGGTGTCCACATCGGTGGTGAGGAAGGGGACGGGATGGGGGGCGCCGCTGGCGGTCCAGGTGTTCACGGCCGCCGCGTGGATGTGGGTGTGGCAGGTCAGGGCGCATCCGCCATTGCCCTGGGTGCCGCTGGTGGTGGTGTAGGTGCGCGCCCCGGTGACGATGGCGGGATCGAAGACGATGGTGCCGCTCGGCAGCTGATCGGCGGGCATTCCCGTGGCCACCCCGTCCACGGCGCTGGTGTTGAGGTACTTGAAGTGGGCCAGGGCGCCGGGGGACCCGTTGCCCATGTCGTGGCAGGTGGTGCAGGTGATGCCGTTGGCGGGCGTCAGCGCGTTGTGCGTGCCCTGGCTATGCCGGCCGAAGGCGTCGTTGAACTGCGTGGTGACCCCCGCGGAGGCGGCCACCCCGTGGCAGGCGGTGCACTGGACGGCCGAATTGATGAGCCCGTTTTGCCAGCTGGGCGTCGTGTTCCCGCCGTGGCAGCTGACGTTGGAGCAGGTGAGGCCCGCCCCGTTGAAGCCCGGATTGCCGCCCGTCTTGGCCTTGAAGCTGAGGTCGATGGATACGCTCGCCGGAGCCGCGGGGGTGCCGACGCGCGCGTTGGCATTCGTGTAGTGGGTGACGGTGCCCGTGCCGCTGCCGGCGTGGCAGCTGTCGCAGGTGAGCGCCGTGGCCAGGGCCATGTGCTTGACATGGGCGCCGGCGATGCTCGGGTAGCTCGAGCCCCCGGGACCGTTCGGCAGGCCCGCACTGCCCGAATGGCAGGAGAGGCAGGTGCCCGCCTGGGTCCCGGCCGAGACCGGGCTGGCCAGCTGGTGGCAGGTGCTGCAGAGCGGGGCCGCGGACGCCGGCGAAGTCCCCGAATGGGCGTGGCAGGCCGAGCAGTCCGAGGCGAACTGGGCCGCGGTGAGGTTCAGGTGGCCGTTCCCCTGGGAATCGGTCTGGCCCTGGAGGAAGGGGACCGGGTGCGGCGCCGCGTTGGCGGCTCCATGGCAGAGGGTCGCGTTGTAGCAGCCCGGCTGCGTGCCCGCTGGGGCCGGGGTGGCGGGATGGCCGACTGGGTTGTGGGCGGAGCCGGGGAAGTGGCACTGCGCGCAAACGGCCGCGTTGGAGGGATCGACCGTGTCATGGGCGAAGGCGGAGCCGCCGGACAGGCGCCAGGGCTTGGCGGGGTGGGGCGCGCTCACGCCGTGACAGCTGGCACAGGCGTTGGCCGAGGGCCCCCCGGAGAAATCCTTGGCGTGGCAGATCTGGCAGGAAACCAGGCTCCCGCCGGTGGCGGCATTCGCGGCCATCTTGGCTCGGAGGCCGTGGATGGCGGGGTCGGCGAAGCCCGGCGTGGCCTGGTGGTGGCATCCCGTGGTCATGCAGGTGGGGATGCCGCTGCCGACCTGCAGGATCGAAATCTCATGGCACTTGGTGCAGGCACTGATCCCCGCCACAGCCGGCCCGCCATGGGCGCCGATCCAACCCGCGGGATGGTAGTTCCCGTAGTACTGGGTCACGTTGGAGGCCTTGGAGCCACCACACCCGATGAAAGCCAGGGTGGCCAGGAGAGCCAGACCCAGGGCCCTGAACTGATCCGTCGTCGTTATCCAGATCCAAGGCTTATTCATGACGACACCCGGGGGGAAAGGCAGGCAACTCGAATACGAGGGCGCTGATTGTGGAAGATCAGGTGGCGCGACACAAAGGTAGGTTCTTTGTCATCGGCTTGTCTCGACATTCGCAGAGGGGATGTGAAAGGTACCAGCATAGTCCCCGCAAAACAGTGGAGGCCGGAGGCCTTTGATAAAAACGGGGCTGGTCGGAGCGACCAGGCGGGTGGATTCCATGACTATCGCCTCCGGGGCGCCCGATGCCCATATCCCGATTGGATCCTTGTTTTTAGATCATTCGATCTAGCGCCTAACCGTTGATCCAACCAGGCGATTGGCCTAACCTTCAGCTTCGATGCAAACTCGAGTGGCAGGAAACCGACCTTCCCTCCGGGAAGCCTTGCGATGGCTTGTCATCGTGTTGCCATGGGTGTGGTCGATCGTCACGGCCTTCGCCCTCGATCCGGCACGCCCCCTTTCCGCCCATGCCAACCGCATCTGGCGCAGCGAGGATGGCCTCCTCCAGGACACGGTCACGGCCCTGCTCGAATCCCGGGACGGTTTCCTCTGGATCGGCACCGAAGCGGGCCTGGTGCGATTCGACGGCGCAGCCTTCGAGCATCATTCCCGCGTCAGCCTTCCGCGCTTCGAGCACAACGACATCCAGTGCCTGGCGGAGGGTCCCGACGGGGCCATCTGGATCGGCACCTCGGAGCCCGGCCTCTACCGCCTGCACCAGGGCGTGATCCACATCCTCTGGGCGGGGGAGGGGCTCCCGGACCGACCCATCCGGCGCCTGCTGCGGGATCGCAAGGGGACCCTGTGGGCGGCCCCGGCCGAAGGCCCCCTGCTCCGCTACGACGGATCACGGTTCGAGCCCGTGCCCTCGGATGCGGCGAGGCTCCGCATCCGCGCCCTGGCCCTGGACGACGAGGGGAACCTCTGGGTGGGAACGGCGGGCTCCGGCCTCTGGCGCATCCAGGAACGCCGCCTCGTGCTGGCCGCCCTGAGCGCGGGCGAGATCACGGCCCTCGCGGTGGATGCCCAAGGCCAGGTGCTGGCGGGCACCCGGGCCCAGGGCCTGATGGTGCTGGCCGAGGGGCGCCTGGAAACGCCCGCGTGGGCGCGGCAGCTTCCCGCGAAACCCATCTCCTCCCTCCTGCGGGATCGCCAGGGAAGCCTGTGGATCGGCCTCGAGCAGGGCGGTCTCTTCCGGCGCAACCCGGCGGGACGACTGGAAACCCCGCCCAGGCCCCTCGGTTCCCGCTGGACACCGCTGTCGCTGCTGGAGGACAGCTCCGGCGCCCTCTGGGCCGGAAGCGAGGACCGGGGCCTGCGGGTCATCTACCCGGTTCCCTTCCAGTCCCTACCTGTGCTGGGCGCCGAACCGGAAGAACCCGCCTGGATGGTCTGCCAGGACCTTCAGGGGACCGTCTGGTGCCTCACCGGTGACCAGGTCCTGGGCCGCGTCCAGCAGGGCCGGATCGAACCGGTCCGGCCCAGGGCATCCCTCGGCGGCCCCATCAGCTGCCTCTGGCCCCGCCGCAGCGGCGGGCTGTGGATCGGCACCCGGACGGGCGAGATCTGGGCCATGGAGGCGGGGGAGTTCCGCCGCATCCGCTGGGCCGGGGATCCCCACCCCGATGCCATCGTGTCGCTCTACGAAGACGCCCAGGGGCACCTCTGGGTGGCCACCTCCCGCCAGGGGCTGATCGAATGGGCGCCCGGAGCCCCCTCGACCCGGTTCCCCGCCATCCAGGGCGTGGTCGCCATGGCGGGTGGTGCCCCGGGGCCCCTCTACCTGGCCAGCCGCACCCAGGGCCTGGGCCTGCTGGAATCCAGCCAGATCCGCTGGCTGGGACGCTCCGATGGGCTGGGCTCCAACGGCGTCAGCGCCCTGCATCTGGACCCGGAGGGTTCGCTGTGGGTCGGCACCATGGATGGCCTCCGGCGCTACCAGGACGGCCGGTTCCAGACCTTCGGCGGGCGGCCAGGCCCGCTGCTGCTGGGCATCCACGCCATCCTGGAGGATTCGGCGCACCGGATGTGGTTCGGCACGAGCCAGGGCGTGCTCCAGGTCTCCCGGGCCGCGCTCCTCCACAGCCTGGGCTCCCCCGGCCCCGTCCCCGGGGTCCTCTTCGACCACCACGACGGCATGCCCTCCCGCGAGACCAACGGGGGGCCCCAGCCCGCGGCCTGGCTGACGCGGGAAGGGGAGCTGTACTTCCCCACGAGCCGCGGGCTGGCCCGTCTGGATGGACGCGCCGAGCCCCCGCAGGGTTCGCCGCTGCGCCTCCACCTCCTGAAGGCCGAAGGTGATGAGATCGTGCTGCCCGACACTCGGCCCGTCGAGGTTCCGCCGGGCACCCACCGCTTCGAGGTGTACTACACGGCGACCTCGCTGATCCGCTCCGACAAGGTCCGGTTCCGCTACCGGCTCGAGGGCTGGGAGCACACCTGGAACGAGGTGGGGGACCGGCGCTTCTCCGCCTACTCCAACCTGCCCCCCGGCTCGTACCGGTTCGTGCTGCAGGCCTGGCGGCTCGGGGAGGAAGGACCTCCCAAGGAGGTCACCCTCGAGGTCCACGTGCAGCCCTTCTTCTACCAGCGGCCGATCTTCTGGGGCCTGGGCGCGATTCTCGCCCTGGCCTTCGGCTGGTGGCTGCTGCGCCTGCGGATTCAGCAGGCCGAGGCCCGCTCCGCGGTGCTGGGGGAGCGCAATCGCATGGCCCGCGAGATCCACGACCACCTGGCCCAGGGCTTCACGGGGGTGCTGCTCCAGCTGGAGGCCGCCGAGGCCCGGCTCAGCCGCATGTCAGGGGATCCTGAGCCGGTCCTGACCCGGCTGGACCATGCCCGCGACCTCGCCGTGGCCAGCCTCCAGGAGGCGCGCCGGTCCGTGATGGTGCTCCGGCCGCGGATGCCCGAGGGGACGGATCTGCTGGGCGCCCTCCGGCTGCTCACGGACCGTCTCCTGGCCGGCACGGACATCCAGGTGGAGCTTTCGGTGCTGGGGAAGGCGAGGGCGCTGCGGACGAACCTCCAGGAGGAGCTTCTGCGCATCGCCCAGGAGCTGATGACCAATGCCCTCCGCCACGGCAAGGCCCGCTGGGTGCGCGTGGTGCTGGAATACGAACCGCGGCAGGTGTGCCTCCACGTGGAGGACGACGGTCGGGGCTTCGATCCCACGGCAGCGGTCGCGGGGTACGGCATGCGCAGCATCCGCGAAAGCATCTGCAAACTCGGAGGACGCATGGACATCGACAGCAGCGAGGGCCTGGGCTCCCGCATCACCATCACCCTACCCACCCGGAGGTGGCGTCCATGACCACAACCCCGTCAGACCGGATCCGGCTGCTCATCGTGGACGACCACCCCGTCGTCCGGGACGGGCTGGTCTCGATCCTCCATGAAGGCGAGCCGGACCTCGAGGTGGTGGGGGAGGCCGGCGACGGCCGGGAGGCCGTGGAGGCCTGGAGGACGCTTCGCCCCTCGGTGACGATCATGGACCTCCAGCTGCCCGGCCAGACGGGGGTGGAGGCCATCCGCGCCATCCGCCGGGAGGACCCGGAGGCCAAGATTCTGGTGCTCACCACCTTCGACGGCGACGCGGACATCCAGCGCGCCCTGGAGGCCGGCGCCCGCGGCTACCTCCTCAAGAGCGTGCGCCGCGCCATCCTCATCGAGGCCGTCCGCGCCGTCGATGCCGGCCACCGCTACCTGCCTCCCGCCACCGCCGCGCGGCTGGTGGAGGCCATGGAGTCCGAGCGGCTGACCCCCCGGGAGCTGGACGTGCTCAAGCTGCTGGCGGAGGGCCAGCGCAACCGGGAGATCGCCGATGCACTGGGATTGGCCGAGCCCACGGTGAAGATCCACGTGAACAACCTGCTGCGGAAGCTGCAGGCCAAGGACCGCACCGAAGCCGCAGTCATCGCCCTCAAGCGGGGACTCATCCATCTGGGGAAGTAGGGCCTATTCCCGGGACGTGAAGAACACCGCCCCCACCAGGCAGAGCCCTGCCCACAGGTGGTTCAGGTGCAGGCGCTCCCGCATCCATGCCACCGTGAAGATCGCGAAGACCAGCAGGGTCACCACCTCCTGGATGACCATCAGCTGGGGCAGCGTGAAGCGGCCGTAGCCCCAGCGGTTGGCGGGCACCATGAGGCAGTACTCAAGCCCGGAGCAGGAGCGGAGGGCCACCGGCGCGCAGCGACGGCCCGTAGGGCGACCGCGCATGAGGCGCGGTCGTGAGGAAGGCGATCCCTTCCCGGCTTAGCGTCTGAACGTGAAGAACACCGCCCCCACCAGGCAGAGCCCCGCCCACAGGTGGTTCAGGTGCAGGCGCTCCCGCATCCAGGCCACGGTGAAGACCGCGAAGACCAGCAAGGTCACCACCTCCTGGATGACCTTCAGCTGGGGCAGCGTGAAGCGGCCGTAGCCCCAGCGGTTGGCGGGCACCATGAGGCAGTACTCAAAGAAGGCGATGCCCCAGCTGACCAGGATGGCGATCCAGAGGGGGCTGTCCTTGTGGCTCTTCAGGTGCCCGTACCAGGCGAAGGTCATGAATACATTCGACAGGACCAACAGCAGGACGGTGCGCATGGCCTACCGTGCGATCTCCACGGCACGGAGCTCGCGCATGACCGTGACCTTGATCTGGCCGGGGTACTGCATCTCGGACTCGATGCGGCGGCTCACGTCCTTGGCGATCCAGTAAGCCTGGTCGTCGTTGACGGAGCCCGCGTCCACCAGGATGCGGATCTCGCGGCCCGCCTGCATGGCGAAGCTCTTCTGCACGCCCTTGTAGCTGTTGGCGATGCCCTCCAGCTGCTCCAGGCGCTTGACGTAGGTCTCCAGCATTTCCCGGCGGGCGCCGGGCCGGGCGGCGGAGAGGGCATCCGCGGCGGTGATGAGCATGGCCTCCACCGTGCGGGGCTCGAAGTCCCCGTGGTGACAGCTCATGGCATGGATGACCTCCTCCTTCTCCCCGTAACGCTGCATGAGCTGCATGCCGATCTCGATGTGCGTGCCCTCCACCTCGCGGTCGATGGCCTTGCCGATGTCGTGGAAGAGGCCCGCCCGGCGGGCCAGCTTGGCGTTGGCGCCCATCTCGCCGGCCATGTACTCGGCGATTCGGGCCACTTCCTTCGTGTGCTCCAGCACGTTCTGGCCGTAAGAGGTGCGGTAGTTCAGGCGGCCCACCAGCTTGTGCAGCTTGGGATGCACGTCGGGGAAGCCCAGCTCGATGCAGGCGGCCTCGCCGATCTCCTTCAGGTGCTGGTCCATGTCGACCTTCACCTTCTCCACCACCTCCTCGATGCGTGCCGGGTGGATGCGCCCGTCGGCCAGCAGCTTCAGGATGGCCTGGCGGGCCACCTCGCGGCGGATGGGGTCGAAGCTCGAGACGACGATGCTCTCGGGCGTGTCATCCACGATGAGGTCGCAGCCCGTGGCCTTTTCGAGCGCCCGGATGTTGCGGCCCTCGCGGCCGATGATGCGGCCCTTGAGGTCGTCGCTGGGGAGCTGGACCGAGCTGACGGCCTGCTCCGTGACCACGTCGGAGGCCACCCGCTGGATGGCGGCGCCGATGGTCCACCGGGCCTTCTTGGCGGCGTCCTCCACGGCCTCATCCTCGATGCGGCGCACCATCTTGGCGGCGTCCATCTTCGCGGAGTATTCCAGCTGCGAAATGAGCTCCTTCTTGGCGTCATCCCGGGTCAGGCCGGCGATCTCCTCGAGCCGGCGGGCCTGCTCCTCGACCAGCTGCTTGGCCTCCGCCTGCTTGGCCTCCAGCTTCTCCAGTTCTGCCTTGCGCTTCTCGTTCAGGGCGTCCAGGTCCTTGGCCTTCAGGTCGACCTGCTGGAGCTTCTTGTCGAGGCCCTCCTCCTTGGACTGGAGCCCCTGCTCCTTGGCCTGGATCCGCTGCTCGTGCTTCTCCAGGTTGTTCTGGCGCTCGGTGAGCAGCTTCTCGGCCTCCTGCCGGGCCTGGAGGGCCAGCTCCTTGGCCTTGAGTTCGGACTCCTTGCGGAGGGCCTCGGCCTCCTGCTGGCCGCGCTCCCGCAGCCGCTGGGCCTCCCGATTCGCCTCGGCCAGGAGGCGCTCCCGTTCGGCCTTGATGTCCGCCTCGGCATTGGCCTTCGCCTGGGAGGCGTCGGCGGTGGCCTTCTGGGCCCGCAGGGCCATGAGCAGGCCCACGCCGGCTGCGGCGAAGAACAGCAAGAGGAAGATCCAACTGATCAAATTCATGGGCGACTCCAAGGAAGAGGATCCAAAGAGCCACCAGCACCGGAATGAAAATCCCCGCTCAGTCGTGGAGGCGTGCCGAGTTCCCTAGTTTAGTAGGGGGGAGACCAGAAACCCTGGCTAAGGCGCGCCGTCGCGCGGAACGCACAGGACAGGGGGAAGGACTCCCTAGTCGACTTACGGAACAAGCGCTTGGCCATAATCACGGGCCTCGCAGGGAGATCAGTCTCCGTCCTCGTCAAGAAGGGGCACGGGGGCGGAAGGTTCGTCCGGAACATCGCTCAGAAGCTTGGAAAGGGTCTGTTCCAGGTTGTGGGTGTGCTGGTTGGCTTCCCGTTCCAGACGCGCCACACGGTGCGCCAGGTTCAGGGCGCCCAGGAGGTACCAGGACGGGGTGTCGAGGCCCTTCGGAACGCTCCCCCATCTTAGCTGGCATTGGGAGTCCATGTCCTGAAAGGTGTCCTCCAGCAGCTGGAGGGCCGCCGCCAGGGTCTCGGGCTGGTCTGTCTGGATCTGCAGGGCGCGGCCCTGGACCGTCACCGTGACCGGCCTGGTGCCCGGCAGCGGAGCGGGGGGCCTCATCCCAGGGCCTCCAGGGCCCGGAGGATGGAGGCCACCTGGTCCTTCACCGCCTCGCGGTCCTTCTCCAGCGCGGCCTTTTCGGCCAGCGCCTCGTCCAGGCGGGCCTGGAGGGCCCGGAGCTCCTGATCGCCGGCGGCGCCGGCGGCTTTGAGGGCCTCAAGCTCCTCCTTCAGCTGGTTCCGCTGCTGGACCAGGGCCTGCATCTTCGACTCGAGCTGCTTCAACAGATCCATGAGTGCCTCTTGATGCCCATCTTACGCCCGGAGCCGGGCCCCAAGGGACTCCGCCGCAGCTAGGGCGGACGCCATCCAGCCATCCACCTCTTCGCCCACAAGGGTTCGGTCCGCCTGGAAGCGCAGCCGCATCAGCCAGGCATGGCGGCCCTCCGGCAGGCTCTTGTGGCGGAACACGTCCACGCAGCGCAGGTCCTGCAGGGTGTCTTCGGGCAGGGCCGCCCGCATGGCAGCCACGAGGGCCTCATGGGTCTGGCCGAGGTCGACGAGGAGGGACAGATCCCGCTCCACCGAGGGGAATCGGCTGAAGGGCCGGAAGGCCGGAATGATCCGCGCGCCCCCATGGGGCAGCGCCTCGACCGGCACCTCGAAGCCGAAGAGGCCCTCCCCGAGGGTGCGCAGGGGCGGCGGCCCCTCCCAGCCCAGGTCCCGGGCGATGCCCGTGAGGTCGGCCTCCCGGATCGCCCGGGCGGGGCTCAGGTAGTCCTCGCCGCCCAGGGTGCCCCCCCAGGCCACCCCCAGCATGAACCGCTCGATGGGGCCTGCGGGACCGCTGGTGTAGACCGGCGCCAGCTCGAACAGGCGGACCTGCCGGGCCCCCTGCCGCAGGTTCTGATCGGCCATGGCCTGCAGGCTGGGGAGCAGGGAGCCGCGCATGACCGAGTACTCCTGGCCCAGGGGGTTGGCCAGGCTGCGGCCCTCCGCCCCATTCCCGGGAGCCGCGAAGGCGGCGTCCGCCTCGGGACTGATGAAGCCGTAGGTGACGGTCTGGTGGAAGCCCAGCTGGGCCAGGCGGCGGGCCAGCCGCTGCCGCTGCAGGTAGGCGGAGGCCAGGGGCTCCGGCGGGCCTTCGAGGGGGGGCAGCACCGAGGGGATGTGCTCATAGCCCCGGAGGCGCAGCACCTCTTCGGCGAGATCTTCGGCAATGGCGAGGTCGTGGCGCCAGGAGGGGGGCGTGACCAGGAGGACGTCACCTTCGAGCCTGGTCGCGCAGCCCAGCCGTTCCAGGGCCCCGGCGGCCTCGGCCCAGCCCAGGGGCTCACCCGCAATGCGGGCCAGCAGCGTTCCGCCCAGGCCCAGGGGCCCCACGGCGGACGGCGCCGCGCCGGCAGTCCAGGCACCCACCAGGGTGGCCTGGCACCAGGCCTGGAGGCGCCCCACGAGCAGATCGCGCGCCACCACCGCCATGCGGGGATCAGCCCCCCGGCCAAAGCGGTGCGAGGCGTCGGTGTGGAGGCTGTGGCGCCGGGCCGTGGCCTTGACGGCCTTCGGATCGAACCAGGCGCTCTCCAGCAGCACGCGCCGCGTGGCTTCGGTGACCTTGGTCCCGTCGCCGCCCATGACGCCGGCCAGCGCAATGGGGCCGGCCTCGTCGGCGATCACAAGGTCCTGCACCCCCAGCTTCCGCTCGACACCATCCAGGGTCACCAGGGTCTCCCCGGCGCGAGCCCAGCGCACCGAGACGGCACCCTGGATGCGGTCGGCATCGAAGGCGTGGGTGGGATGGCCGTAGCGGTGCAGCAGCTCGTTGGAGGCGTCCACGGCCGGGAGCCGCTTGGGCGACGCTTCGAGGGCCAGCAGGAAGGCCTGGGCCTCCGCCGGGGTAGTGCCCTGCCCGAGGTCGAGCACGGCCGTGCTGTAGACCGGGCAGGCCGGGCTCTCGAGGCGCACCTCGACCACCGGCTGGCCCTCAGTCAGGGTCTGCATGGCGAGGGGCGCCAGCGGCTGTTGCAGCTTCGCGGCCACCTCGCGCGCCATGCCCCGGTGGGACATGGCGTCGCCACGGTTCGCGGTGATGTCCACATCCAGCAGCTCGCCCCCCTCGCGGGTCGCGACACCATCCACGGGGAAACCGAGGGAGGCCAGCAGCTCGCAGAGCTGGCGCGTCTCCAATCCAGCGGCCGCGGGGATCTCCTGGGCCAGGGCCTTCCGTTCGATCCACATCAGTCCAGCCCTCCCATGGCCTTGAGGAAGCGCTGATCGTTCTCGAAGAACAGGCGCAGATCCGGTGTCTGACTCAGCATCATGGCCATGCGCTCCACGCCCATGCCGAAGGCCCAGCCGGACCACTCGGCGGGGTCGATGCCCGCGTACTTCAGCACGTTGGGATGGATGAGGCCCGCCCCCAGGATCTCCACCCAGCCCGAGCCCTTGCAGACGCGGCAGCCCTTGGCGGCGCAGAGCGGACAGCTCACGTCCACTTCGCAGCCCGGCTCCACGAAGGGGAAGTACGAGGGCCGCAGGCGGATCTCGGTCTCGGGGCCGAAGAGCGCCCGCAGTGCGTATTCCAGGGTGCCCTTCAGGTGCTGCATCCCGATGCCATGGCCCACGAGCATGCCCTCGACCTGGTGGAACATGGGGCTGTGGGTGGGATCGATCTCATCCTTGCGGTACACGCGCCCCGGCGCGAGAAAGCGGATGCCACCGCGATTGGCGAGCTCCGGCGCCACGCGCAGCAGGGTGCGAACCTGCACGGGGCTGGTGTGGGTGCGGAGCAGCAGGTCCGGATGCGCCGCGAGGTAGAAGGTGTCCGAGGAGGCCTTGGCCGGGTGGTCTTCGGGAATGTTCAGGCCGTCGAAGTTGTGGGCCTCGGTCTCCACCTCGGGACCCTCTTCCACGTGGAAGCCCAGGGGACGGAAGACATCCACGAGCCGGTCCATCAGGCGGTTCAGCGGGTGCAGCGCGCCCTTGGGCGGCAGGGGCGGCGGCAGGGTGGGGTCCCAGGCGCCGGCCTGGGCCTGGCGCTGCTTCTTCAGCGCCTCCAGCTCCACCTGGCGGGCTTTCAGGCCCTCCTCCCACTGCTGCTTGAGCGCGTTGATGGCGGCGCCGAGTTCGCGCTTCTGCTCCTTGGGCGCGGTCTTCAGCAGCTCCATGAGGCGGGCGGCGTGGCTGCCCTCGCGCCCGACATAGGCCCCCTTGAGGCGCAGGAGGGCATCGAGGTCGGCGCAGGTGGCCAGGGCCTCGGGAAAGGCATGCCCGGCCTCGACGATCTCGACGGGAAGCAGCTGGTCCATGGAGCCCTCAGAACAGGTGTCTCAAAACAGGGAAAGGCCGCTCGCGCGGCCTTTCGGGTGTCTGCGATGTGCTGCGTTCGCGATCAGCCCTTGGCCACGGCCACGAGCTTGGTAAACGCTTCGGGATTGCGCACGGCCAGATCCGCGAGGATCTTGCGGTCCAGATCCACAGAAGCCTTCTTTAGGCCGCCCATGAACTTGGAGTAGCTGGTGCCGTTCTGCGAGCAGGCGGCGCTGATGCGCACCACCCAGAGGCGGCGGAAGTCGCGCTTCTTGACCTTGCGGTCGCGGTAGCCGTAGCCGAGGGCCTTCTCGACGGCTTCCTTGGCGGAACGATACAGACGGGACTTGGCGCCGTAGAAGCCCTTGGCGAACTTCATCATGCGCTTGCGGCGCTGGGCCCGCTTAAAACCGCGCTTTACACGAGTCATGTGCTTTCCTTTCCTCGAGGCAACTCCGGGGGAGTTTTGAAGGCCTCATCGGGGGTGGCCACAGCCACCGGGTTGAACCGACAATTCTAGGATCGCCGGAGGGAGAATCCAAGCCCGGAGCAGGCTTCGCCTGCGGTGGGCGCTGGGGCTTGGGGGTGTGCGCGCAGCGCGGGACCCCCAAAGGACATCAGGCGTAGGGGAGCATGGCCGCCACGGCCTTCTGGTCGGCCTTGGCCACCATCCCGCCCATGTCCAGCTGACGCTTCCGCTTGGCGGTCTTCTTCGTCAGGATGTGGCGCTGGTGGGAGCAGCCGCGCTTGAACTTGCCGCCGGCGGTCTTCTTGAAGCGCTTCTGGGCGCCCTTGTGGGTCTTGATCTTGTATCCGCTCATGGGTTCCTCACTGGATCGGGGCTTCGGTTGTGGGTGTTTCGGTCTTGGCTGGCTTGGGCTTCTTCGGAGCTTTCGGAACTTCCACGATCTTGGGAGCGAGGATGGCGTGCATGTCGCGACCATCAATGCCGGCACCCTTTTCCACGATGGCCTTGTCGCCGACGCGCTGGATGACTTCCTCGATGATCCGGTAGCCGATGTCGCGATGGACGACTTCACGTCCGCGGAACATGACCACCACTTTGACTTTGTCTTCTTCCTCCAGGAACCGCAGGATGTGCTTCACTTTGAAATCGAAGTCGTGGTCATCGGTCTTGGGGCGGAACTTCACTTCCTTGACCACGATGTTCTTCTGTTTCGCCCGGGCCGCGTGTTCCCGCTTCGCTTCCATGAACTTGTACTTGCCGTAGTCCATGATCCGACATACGGGTGGCTGAGCGTTTCCGGCCACTTCCACCAAGTCGAGGCCGCGTTCTTCTGCGATCCGGATGGCCTGGTGGGGAGGCATCACGCCAAGCTGTTCGCCATCTTCGGAGATGACGCGGACCTCTTGGGCCCGGATGCCGTCGTTGATGCGGGTCTCGTTCGGACGAATGGTTCCTCCCCTAGTTGCACAAGGACAAAAAGTCTAACACTTGACCTGACCTTCGCCAAGCACGGAAAACCAAATCAGCGCTGGCGATCTCGGACCTCGGCCGCCAGGGTCTGGAGGAATCCCTCCAGGGGCTGAACGCCCAGATCGCCCCGGTGGCGATGGCGCACGGAGACGGTGCCGGCCTCGGCCTCCCGGTCCCCGATCACCAGCATGTAGGGCACCTTGGCCAGCTGGGCCTCGCGGATCTTGGCCTTCAGGCTCTCGTTGCGGGCATCCAGTTCCGCCCGCAGGCCCAAGGCCTTCGCCCGGGCTGCGGTCTCGGTGGAGAAGGCGTTGGCGCGGTCGGTGATGGGCAGGATGGCCACCTGGACCGGGGCCAGCCAGGCCGGGAAGGCTCCGGCGGTGTGCTCAACCAGGATGCCCATGAAGCGCTCGAGGCTGCCCAGGATGGCCCGGTGCAGCATGATGGGCCGCCCCTCGCCGCCGTCGGGCCGGGTGTAGTTCAGATCGAAGCGCTCGGGCAGCATGTAGTCCACCTGGAGGGTACCCAGCTGCCAGGGGCGCTTGAGGGCATCTAGGATCTGGAACTCGATCTTGGGGCCGTAGAAGGCGCCCTCCCCGGGGTTCAAGGTGAAGGGCATGCCGGCCTCGTTCAGGGCCTCGCTCAGCGCGTTCTCGGCCGCGTCCCAGATCTCATCCGAGCCCAGGCGCTTCTCGGGGCGGGTGCTGAGGGCCACGCGCATCCCTTCGAAGCCGAAGGTGTCGTAGACCTCCTTCAGCAGGGCCAGGAAGTCCGCCATCTCGCCCTTGATCTGGTCGGGGGTGCAATAGATGTGGGCGTCGTCCTGGCAGAAGGTGCGCACCCGCGTCAGGCCGTGGGTCACGCCGCTGCGCTCGTACCGGTGCAGGCGGCCGAAGTCCGCGTAGCGGATGGGCAGGTCGCGGTAGCTGTGCTTCTGGCTGCCGAACATGATGCAGTGGCCCGGACAATTCATGGGCTTCAGGGCGTACTCCCGCTCTTCGGCGGTGGTGAAGTACATGTTCTCGGCGTAATTCTCGTAGTGGCCACTGGTCTTCCAGAGGGCGACGTCCAGCACCTGCGGGGTGATGACTTCGCTGTAGCCGTACTTGAAGTACAGCTCGCGGATGTAGGTCACCAGCTCGTTGTAGACGTGGGCGCCCTTGGGGTGGAAGAAGGGCGAGGCCGGGGCCTCGGGATGGAAGGAGTAGAGCCCCAGTTCCTTGCCCAGCTTGCGGTGGTCACGGGCCTTGGCTTCCTCCAGACGCTTCAGATGCTCATCCAGTTCCTTCTGGGTGTGGAAGGCGGTGCCATAGATGCGGCTGAGCATCTGGTTCTTCTCGTCGCCCTTCCAGTAGGCACCCGCCGTGTTGAGCAGCTTGAAGGCCTTCAGCTTGGCGGTGTTGGGCACGTGGGGCCCGCGGCAGAGATCGTAGAAATCGCCTTGCCGATAGCCGCTGATGATTTCGCCCTGGGGAATGCCGGAGACGATCTCCACCTTGAGGGGTTCGCCCATGGCGCGGAAGCGCTCGATGGCCACATCGCGGTCCAGGTCCTCCCGGACCACCTCGATGCCCTCCGAGACGATCTTCTGCATTTCCGCCTCGATGGCCGGCAGATCCTCGGGTGTGAAGGGCTTCTCCACCCAGAAGTCGTAGTAGAAGCCATCCTCGATGACGGGACCGATCCCCACCCGGGCCCCGGGATGGAGGCGGCGAACGGCGTGGGCCAGCAGGTGGGCCGTGGAATGGCGGATGAGCTCCAGGCTTTCCGGGGCCTTGCTGGTGATGATTTCAACCTTGGCCCCGTCTGCGAGGGGAGCCTTCAAGTCGGCCAGGTGTCCATCGACCTTCACGGCCAAAGCGGCATCCAGGAGCCGGGCCCCAATACCACCAGCCAGGTCGGCCCCAGTGGCACCTTCGGGCAGTTGCCGGAGGGAGTCATCTGGAAGGCGGACCTCGATGGGCATGGGTTCCTCAGAACAAGATACGAATTTTATCAGTAAATGACTCCGGGCCATCAGATGTGATGGCCCGGAGGGGATTTTAACGTCGCAGCGACCTACTTTTCCACGCATGTGATGCGCAGTATCATCGGCCCTCCAGGTCTTAACGGCCGTGTTCGGGATGGGAACGGGTGTGACCCCTGGGGAAAAGCCACGACGAAGGGTTAGAAGGCGAGAAGGGTTTGGCGAGGCGCGTATGCGCTCGTGGGTATGTCGAATGTTATTGATTGATGAAAGGTCAAGTCGATGGACCGATTAGTATCGCTCAGCTTAAGCCGTTACCGGCCTTACACATGCGACCTATCAACGTGGTGGTCTTCCACGGGTCTCATAGGGAGATCTCATCTTGAGGGGTGTTTCGCGCTTAGATGCTTTCAGCGCTTCTCACTTCCCGACATAGCTACCCAGCATTGCACCTGGAGGCACAACTGGAACACCAGAGGTCAGTCCATCCCGGTCCTCTCGTACTAAGGACAGGTCCTCTCAAATCTCCTGCGCCCACACTAGATAGGGACCGAACTGTCTCGCGACGTTCTGAACCCAACTCACGTACCACTATTGATCGGCGAACAGCCGAACCCTTGGGACCTGCTTCAGCCCCAGGATGTGATGAGTCGACATCGAGGTGCCAAACCTTGCCGTCGATATGAACTCTTGGGCAAGATCAGCCTGTTATCCCCGGCGTACCTTTTATCCGTTGAGCGATGGCCCTTCCATTCGGGACCACCGGATCACTATAACCTGCTTTCGCACCTGCTCGTCGTGTCTGACTCGCAGTCAAGCTCCCTTATACTATTGCGCTCTGCGGCTGATTTCCAAACAGCCTGAGGGAACCTTCGTACGCCTCCGTTACGCTTTAGGAGGCGACCGCCCCAGTCAAACTACCCGCCTGACATTGTCTTCCACCCGGATCACGGGTGCGAGTTAGAGATCAGCGTTAAACAGGGTGGTATCTCAAGGGTGACTCCACCGACCCTAACGAGCCAGTTTCATAGTCTCCCACCTATCCTGCACAGTCCAACGCCAACCTCAATGTCAAGGTGTAGTAAAGGTGCACGGGGTCTTTCCGTCTAAGTGCGGGTAACCGGCATCTTCACCGGTGCTACAAGTTCGCTGAGTCTCTGCTGGAGACAGTTTCCAGATCGTTACGCCATTCGTGCAGGTCGGAACTTACCCGACAAGGAATTTCGCTACCTTAGGACCGTTATAGTTACGGCCGCCGTTCACCGGGGCTTAAATTCGTAGCTTCGCTTGCGCTGACCACTCCTCTTGACCTTCCGGCACCGGGCAGGCGTCAGCCCCTATACCTCCTCTTTGGAGTTTGCAGAGACCTGTGTTTTTGTTAAACAGTCGCCTGGAACATTTATGTGCCACCACCTCGGGCTATGAACCCTACCGTGGTACCCCTTCTCCCGAAGTTACGGGGTTAATTTGCCGAGTTCCTTCAGCAGAGTTCTCTCAAACGCCTGAGGATTCTCTCCTCGACTACCTGTGTCGGTTTGCGGTACGGTCACAAACAGCTCTCCTTAGCAGCTTTTCTCGGCAGTGTAGGATCAGGACCTTTCGTCAGAGTTCTTGAGCTCACGTGAACCGGACTTCCCTGGCTCACACCCTTGAAAACTTTCACAGGACATTCCATAGTCCTGCGCCCCTACCTTCCTGCGTCCCTGCATCGTACAAACGAACTGTTCATGGTGCGGGAATATTAACCAGCTTTCCATCGCTTACGCCTCTCGGCCTCAGCTTAGGGACCGACTAACCCAACGCGGATTGACCTTGCGTTGGAAACCTTAGTCTTACGGCGGACGGGGTTCTCGCCCGTCTTTACGCTACTTATGCCGACAGAGTCTCTTCCCATGTCTCCAGCTGTCCTTACGGTCAACCTTCACAGACGTAGGGAATGCTCCCCTACCACTTACGTTCGCAGCTTCGGTAACATGCTTTAGCCCCGTTGAATTGTCGGCACAGACCCGCTTGACCAGTGAGCTATTACGCTTTCTTTAAAGGATAGCTGCTTCTAAGCTAACCTCCTGGCTGTCTAAGCACATCCACATCCTTTTCCACTTAGCATGTATTTTGGGACCTTAGCTGGCGATCTGGGTTCTTTCCCTCTCGACTACGGATCTTATCACCCGCAGTCTGACTGCCGGACTTCACGGCGTGCCATTCGAAGATTGGTTGGATTCAGTAAGCTGGTAAGCCCCCTAGTCCATTCAGGTCTCTACCTGCACGACGAAACATCCGACGCTAGCCCTAAAGCTATTTCGGGGAGAACGAGCTATCACGGAATTTGATTGGCCTTTCACCCCTATCCTCAACTCATCCAAGCGGTTTTCAACCCACACTGGTTCGGACCTCCATCCGGTGTCACCCGGACTTCATCCTGGTCAAGGATAGATCATCCCGTTTCGCGTCTATTTCCAGCGACTGGTCGCCCTATTCAGACTCGGTTTCCCTACGGCACCGCCTCATCGGCTTCGCCTCGCCACTGAAAATAACTAGCCGGCTCATTATGCAAAAGGCACGCGGTTCCCCTGGTAAACCATAGGGGTTCCACTGCTTGTAGATTGACGGTTTCAGGTTCTATTTCACTCCCCTCATCGGGGTTCTTTTCGCCTTTCCCTCACGGTACTGGTTCACTATCGGTCAGATGAACATATTTAGCCTTACCGCATGGTCGCGGCAAATTCTGTCAAGGTTTCTCGTGCCCCGACATACTTGGGAACACCACTCAGAGTCCTCGCAGCTTTCGCATAAGGGGCTATCACCCTGTATCGCCGGCCTTTCCATGCCGTTCCGCTAACTGGAGGTTTTGTAACTCTGTGCCAGGGGGCAGCCCTGACCTGTAGGTCCCACGACCCCCCATACGCAACGCCTGCCGCTTACACGTATGAGGTTTGGGCTCTTCCGGTTTCGCTCGCCGCTACTACCGGAATCACTGTTGTTTTCTGTTCCTGTGGGTACTGAGATGGTTCACTTCCCCACGTTCGCTTCTCAAAGCCTATGTATTCAGCTGAGAGATTCTTGAGCTTTCACCCAAGAGGGTTTCCCCATTCGGACATTCCCGGATCACCGTTCGCGTGCAACTCCCCGAGACTTTTCGCAGCTTACCACGTCCTTCATCGCTGTCATCTGCCAAGGCATCCACCGTCAACCCTTTGTAACTTGGCCTTCCATCAATGAATTACATTGACTTCAGACCCACGAGAGTATTTCGATTTCGCTAAACTTGCCTCGCCTTAAGCCCACAGCGTCCCTTCGACGCCATGGATCACCCTTCTCTATTCCTTCTATTTGATTGTCAAACAGCTCCATCTTTCGACCCGCCCCTCGAGGCGGCTTTGAGCTGGATTCAAATCCCATCGGATCTCAACTCAACTCAATTCCCTTTGCCTCACGGCAATTGGTGGTGGGCCTAGGTGGATTCGAACCACCGACCTCACGCTTATCAGGCGTGCGCTCTAACCAGACTGAGCTATAGGCCCCTGTGTGCCCCAGCGACCGCTGGTGGACCCGACCGGGATCGAACCGACGACCTCCTGGATGCAAACCAGGCGCTCTCCCAGCTGAGCTACGGGCCCGAAAAACGGACGCCCAAACACGCTCGTCAAAGATTGCACGAGCGTCTTTAAAAACCGGATAGAAACTACGATCGGAAGCGTTGACCTTTGCCATTCCTTTGGAACGGCTCTCCTTAGAAAGGAGGTGATCCAGCCACAGGTTCTCCTACAGCTACCTTGTTACGACTTCACCCCAATCACCAAGTTCACCATTGAGACCTAGCCCCCTTGCGGGTTACCACAGCCTCTTCAAGTGCTCCCGGCTTTCGTGATGTGACGGGCGGTGTGTACAAGGCCCGGGAACGTATTCACCGTATCATTCTGATACACGATTACTAGCGATTCCACCTTCATGTAGTCGAGTTGCAGACTACAATCCGAACTGAGGACGACTTTCTCCGATTAGCTCCATCTCGCGACTTTGCAACGGTTTGTATCGCCCATTGTAGCACGTGTGTAGCCCTGGACATAAGGGCCATGAGGACTTGACATCATCCCCACCTTCCTCCCGGTTAACCCGGGCAGTCCCCGTAGAGTTCCCGCCATGACGCGCTGGCAACTACGGGTAAGGGTTGCGCTCGTTGCGGGACTTAACCCAACATCTCACGACACGAGCTGACGACAGCCATGCAGCACCTCTGCAGCAGTTCTTGCGAAAAGGCACATCTCTGCACCGGTCCACTGCAGTTCAAGCCCAGGTAAGGTTCTTCGCGTTGCGTCGAATTAAACCACATGCTCCACCGCTTGTGCGGGCCCCCGTCAATTCCTTTGAGTTTCAGCCTTGCGACCGTACTCCCCAGGCGGAAGACTTAACGCGTTAGCTCCGGCACGGAAGGGGTCAACTCCCTCCACACCAAGTGTTCATCGTTTACAGCGTGGACTACCAGGGTATCTAATCCTGTTTGCTACCCACACTTTCGCGCCTCAGCGTCAGTTACTGTCCAGGTGGCCGCCTTCGCCACTGGTGTTCCTCCTCATCTCTACGCATTTCACCGCTACACGAGGAATTCCACCACCCTCTCCAGTACTCTAGCCTTCCAGTCTCAGATGCAGTTCCCAAGTTAAGCTCGGGGATTACACATCTGACTTAAAAAACCGCCTACGCGCCCTCTACGCCCAATAATTCCGAATAACGCTTGCCCCCTCTGTATTACCGCGGCTGCTGGCACAGAGTTAGCCGGGGCTTCCTCTCCAGGTACCGTCAAGCAACAGAGCTATTAACTCTGCCACCTTCGTCCCTGACGACAGGGTTTTACAGTCCGAAGACCTTCATCACCCACGCGGCGTTGCTGCGTCAGACTTTCGTCCATTGCGCAAAATTCCCCACTGCTGCCTCCCGTAGGAGTCTGGACCGTGTCTCAGTTCCAGTGTGGCCGATCACCCTCTCAGGCCGGCTACTGATCGTCGCCTTGGTGGGCCATTACCCCGCCAACTAGCTAATCAGACGCAGGATCCTCTTCTAGCCCCAGGCCTTGCGGTCCCCAGGTTTCACCTCCAGCATCCCAGCCAAAGGTCTCATGCGGTATTACCACTCCTTTCGGAGCGTTATTCCCCACTAAAAGGTAGATTCCCCACGCGTTACTCACCCGTCTGCCATGCACCTTGCGGCACATCCGACTTGCATGTGTTAGGCACGCCGCCAGCGTTCATTCTGAGCCAGGATCAAACTCTCAAGTTTAATATTCCTGAACTCTTGCTCCTCAGGACTCTCGTCCTTTGGATAAATGTTCTGGTCGAAAAATTGTTCTGAATCCCATCCCCCATCCTTAGACAAGGAACGGAACCCTCAAAGGCTTCCTATCTTCTATCCGGTTTTCAAAGACGCCCCCGTGCTCCTCAGCACGGTCTGATCTCGCCTCTCGGCTACCCTCAGCACCTCGCAGCCTCAACTGCGCAGGACATTCAGACTAACACCCACACACACAGATGCAAGAGAAAAATTTGCGCGGGCGGCAGCAAACCTTCATCCGGGGCCATCCTTCGGCCATCATGGGCCATCGGAGAGGCCATGAAACCGCTACGCAAAGCCGTCATTCCCGTCGCGGGTCTGGGCACCCGCTTCCTGCCGGCGACCAAGGCGCAACCCAAGGAGATGCTGCCCCTTGTGGATACCCCCGTCATCCAATACGTGGTGGAGGAGGCCATTCGGGCCGGTGTGGAGAATCTGGTCCTGGTCACCGGGCGAGGCAAGGCCGCCATCGAGAACCACTTCGACGTGGCCTTCGAACTCGAGGACACCCTGCGGCGCCGCGGCAAGCAACAGGAACTCTCGCTGGTGCAGGGCATCAGCCATCTCGCCCATTTCGCCTATGTGCGCCAGGGGGAGCCGCTGGGGCTCGGCCATGCCGTTCTCTGCGCCCGTTACGCCGTGGGCGATGAGCCCTTCGCCCTGCTGCTCGGCGATGACGTCTTCGACGAGCGGGATTCGGCCCTGGACGCACTCATCGCCGCCTACCGCGCATCCGGGAAGTCCGTGGTCGGAGTCCAGGAGGTGCCCTCCGACCATGTTTCCCGGTACGGCATCGTCAACGCCCCCGACAACCACCAGAATGTCTGGGATGTGACAAGCATTGTCGAAAAGCCCTCGCCCAAGGACGCTCCCAGTCGCTGGGCCGTCGTGGGCCGTTACGTCCTGGAGCCGCGGGTCTTCGATCACCTCGCCGCCCTTGAACCCGGCGTGGGCGGGGAGTACCAGCTCACCGACGCGCTGGCGGTCCTGGCCCGCGAAGGCCGGCTGGTCGCCGCACCGATCCCCGCCAAGCGCTACGACACCGGCAACAAGCTCGACTACCTGAAGGCCAACGTCGAATTCGCTCTGAAGCGGGCGGACCTCCGCGAGGACTTCGCCGACTACCTGAAGGAGTTGGCCCGCGGCCTCTAGCGCCGCAGCCGCAGCGCGTTCAGCACCACGGTAAGCGAGCTGAGCCCCATCGCCGCGCCCGCCAGCATGGGCCCGCCGAAGCGCTCCAGCTGCCCCAGGGCCGCCAGGGGCACCAGCAGCAGGTTGTAGCCAAAGGCCCAGCCCAGGTTCTGCCGGATCACCCGCCTTGTGCGCAGGGCGAGGCTCCGGGCCGTCAGGATCGGCTCCAGGCCAGCGCGCAGCAGCACCATGGGCGCTGCGGCCATGGCTGCGCCGGTTCCCTGTCCGCCCGCGCCAGAGCCCATGGCGATCCCACAGTCCGCCTGAGCCAGGGCCGGCGCGTCGTTCACCCCATCTCCCACGAAGCCCACCACCGCCCCGCCGGTCTGCAGCCCCTTGAGGTGGGAGAGCTTGCCCTCGGGCCTGATGCCCGCGGTCACGCGGGTGATTCCCGCGGCCCGCGCCATGAGTTCCGCGGGCTCGGCCCGGTCGCCCGTCAGCAGATGGAGCCGGAGGCCCTGCCGCTCCAGTTCCGCCACCACGGCCGGGGCCTCCGTCCGCAGCCGGTCCCCCAGGATGAAGACGCCCTGAAGCCCGGCCTCGTCTGCCAGCCCCACGGCCATCCCGTCGGGGTCCACGGCGGGGAAGGCCATGCCGAGGAAGGCCTCGCTGCCGAGGCGCCAGGCCGCCCCGTCCAGGGCTCCTGAAATGCCCCCGCCCGGATGGGTCCTGAACCCCTCGACGACTCCGAGGACGCCGGGAAAGGCGCTCCGGATGCCGCGGGCGATGGGATGCTCCGAGTCCCGTTCCAGGCTGGCCGCCACCCGCATGAGTTCGGCTTCGGACTGGTTCCCCGTGACCACCACCCGCCGCAGGACCGGCTGGCCCTCCGTCAGTGTGCCCGTCTTGTCGAACACCAGGTCCGTCGCCCGGCCCAGCGCCTCCAGGGCCGCGGCGTCCCGCACCAGCACGCCCCGCTTCGCCGCGGCGCCGATGCCCACGATCACCGCCACCGGCGTGGCCAGGCCCAGGGCGCAGGGGCAGGCGATCACCAGCAGGGTCACGGCCGGACGCCAGGCTTGTGCGATCCCGCCCCAGGCCCACCAGCCCGCGAAGACCGCCAGGGCCAGAACCAGGATGGCCGGCACGAAGACGGCGCTGATGCGATCGGCCAGATCCTGGGCCGGCGCCCTCGATCCCTGGGCCTCGGCCACCATGGCGGCCATGCGGGCCAGCTGGGTGGAGGCGCCCACCGCCCCGACCTCCATCTCCAGGGCCGAGCCATGCACCACGGTCCCGGCCACCAGGGAGTCGCCCAGTCCCTTGGCCACGGGAAGGGGCTCTCCGGTCAGCATGGATTCATCCACCTCCGCCTGCCCGAGGGCGACCCGCCCATCCGCGGGAACCGCCTGGCCCGGTAGCACCCGCACCCGGTCGCCGGGAATCATGGCCTCGACGGGAACCTCGAGCACGGATCCGTCCGCTTCAAGCCGGAGGGCGGTCGGTGGGGCCAGCGCCAGCAGGGCCTTGAGCGCGTCGGTGGCGCGGGTCTTCGCCCGGGCCTCGAGATACTTCCCAGTCAGGAGGAAGGCCACCAGTGCCGCGGCCGTTTCGAAGCTGAGCTCGTGGGCGCCCTGCCGCCACTCGAAGAGGGCGAAGGCCCAGGCGGTTCCTGACCCGAGGGCGATCAGGGCGTCCATGGAGGCCTGCCCATGGCGCGCCTGGCGGAGGGCCCGCTGGAAGAACCCTAAGCCGGCCCCGAACACCACCGGCGTGGCCAGCAGGGCCTGGATCCAGCCGGGGAGGTGCCCGGGCCAGCCCGGCAGCATGGCCAGCAGCAGGGGCGCCGTGAGCGCTAGGGCCCAGATCATTCGCCGACGGGCCGGCCCCAGGTCTTCGGCCGGAGGTCCGCTGGGCTGAATCCGGGAAAGGCCGTAGCCCGCGTCTTCCACACGGAGGGTCAGCGCCTCAAAGGTGGCGGATCCCTCCACGCGCGCAGTGCCCGTGGCGAGGTTCACCGTGGCCGCCGTCACTCCCGGCGTGCCCGCCAGCGCCTTCTCCACGTGCCGAACGCAGGAAGCGCACGTCATCCCCGTGACGGCAAAGGTCTGCTGATCCACCGCCCCTCCCTTCTGATTCTCTGAGTCGAACCCCGGCTTCAGGCCGGCCCGACCAGCTCGTAGCCCGCCTCCGCGACCTTCTCCGCCAAAAGCTCGAAGGACGCTTCACCCACCACCCGCGCCGTGCCTCCCGGAACGTCCACCTCCACCTGGACGACGCCTGCGGCCGATCGCAGTGCCTTTTCCACGTGGCGGGCGCACCCGCCACAGGTCATGCCCTTGACTTTGAAAACCTTGGTATCCATCTGTCGCCTCCGGGTCGAAATCAGCTCTTGGGTTCTGCGAACGAGGGCAGGCGGGATGCCTCGGCCAGGAGGGTCTCCATCAGGTTGCACCCCACCTCGCTGCTCTGGCCGTCCGGGGTGCCCAGGGTGATGCGAAGGATGTCCACCAGCAGGCGGATCTCGGTCAGCTTCACCCCCAGGGCCTCGCGCACATGGGCGCAGGGGGCGCTGTCCTGGCGCAGGGCCCGCAGCAGTTCCTGGACCTCCTCGAGGCTGAACCCCGCTGCCTGGGCGGCACGCAGGATCCGCACCCAGTGGACGGCCTCCGCGGGGAAGAGCCGGTAGCCCTTGGGCGACCGGGGCAGCTCGCCGAAAACCCCGGCATCGGCGTAGAACCGCAGGTTCCGGGCCGTGATCCCCGAGCGCGTGGCCAGCTGGCCGATCTTCAGCATGCGGCTAGAGGCGGCGGGTCGGGTGGGTGGGATGTCGAGCGTGCTGGCCATGGGGACCTCCCTGGAAGCGGACACCCCAGGTTAAGATTCCAGTTACATGGAGGCTCAAGGGTAAAATTCACAAATGAACTACATGCCCCGATAGCGATGAAGATGCAGGTGGAGCAGGGTGACGGCTGCCGGCGTGATTCCGGGAATGCGGCTGGCCTGACCGAGGGTTTCCGGCCGGTGCAAGGATAGTTTTTCCAGCACTTCTCTTGAAATACCATGCAGGTGCTCGACCCGGAAATCCGAAGGGATCCGGACCTGGTCCCAGGCGCGATGACCCTCCAGGAGCCGGGCCTCCCGCTCGCGATAAGGAGCGTAGCGGAGGTCGAAGAGGAGGAGGTCCCGCTCCGTGACCGGATTCCAGCCGGTCTGGTCCTCCCCCCAGTCCTCCAGCAGCGCCAGGCAGGCATCGGCTTCCGCTGCGCCGATCTGCTGCCTGCGGAACAGTTCCGACAGGCTCAGGCCCGCGTCCAGGCGGATCCCAGCCTCTGAGGCGATGGCCCCGAAAGGGCTGGTCTGGGTCACCCAGGCGGCTTCGCACTGCGCCCTCAGCCGCTCCCGGCGGGCCACCTTCGCCTCCACCTGGGCCAGCGCCTCCGCCTCCAGGGCGCCCACCTCCCGGGCCACGGCCAGCAGCCGGGCGTCCGCCAGGTCGCAGGCCAGGCCCAGGCGGTGCTCGGCCCGGGCTGTGAGCATCCGGTAGGGCTCGTCCGTCCCCTTGGTGACGAGGTCATCGACCATCACGCCCAGGTAGGCCTGGTCGCGGCCGAGAATGACGGGCTCCCGGCCCTGCAGCCAGCGGGCGGCGTTGATCCCCGCCAGCAGGCCCTGCCCTGCGGCCTCCTCATAGCCCGTGGTGCCGTTGATCTGGCCGGCGAACCAGACGCCTTCGAGGCCCGTCACGGAGAGGTCGCGGCCGAGCTGGAGGGGGTCGAAGCTGTCGTACTCGATGGCGTAGCCGGGCCGCAGGATCTCGGCCGCCTCGAAGCCAGGCAGGCTGCGCACCATGCCCAGCTGCACGTCCGGCGGCATGGAGGTGGAGAGGCCCGCCAGGTAGATCTCCTCGGTCTCCAGGCTCTCGGGCTCCACGAAGATCTGGTGCCGCCCCTTGTCGGGGAACTTCACGAACTTGTCCTCGATGGAGGGGCAATAGCGGGGCCCCACGCCCTCGATGTGGCCGCCGTAGAGGCTCGACTTCGGCAGGTTCTCCCGCACGAGGGCCTCGGTCTCCCGCGTGGTGTGGACGATGTGGCAGGGCACCTGGGGCTGGGGGATGCCGGGACTGAAGAAGCTGAAGGGCCGGGGCGGGTCGTCGCCGGGCTGGACCTCCAGGCGGGTGAAGTCGATGGAGGCCCTGGCCAAGCGGGGGCTGGTGCCGGTCTTCAAGCGCCGGTGGCGCAGGCCCAGTGCGCGGAGCTGCATCGCCAGGTGGGTGCTGGGGGGTTCGCCGGCGCGGCCGGCCTCCAGGCGCTTCTCCCCGATGAGGATGCGGCCGTTGAGGAAGGTGCCGCTGGTGACCACCACGGCGTCGCAGGGCAGCACCGAGCCGTCCAGCAGCTCCACCCCCCGGAGGCCCCGGCTGCCTTCGGCCCAGAGGATCGCTGCGGCCGTGCCCTGGCGCAGGCGCAGGTTCGGCGTGTGCTCCAGCAGGTGCCGGGCGGCGATGCGGTACTTCACCTTGTCCGCCTGGGCCCGGGGGCCCCGCACGGCCACGCCCCGGCTTTCATTGAGGATGCGGAAGTGGATGCCCGTGGCATCGATGAGGCGGCCCATGGCGCCGCCCAGGGCATCCAGTTCGCGCACCATGTGGCCCTTGCCCACGCCGCCGATGCTCGGGTTGCAGCTCATCTGGCCGATCTGGTCCAGGTTCATGGTGAGCAGGGTGGTGGACAGGCCCATGCGGGCCGCGATCTGCGCGGCTTCCAGGCCCGCGTGTCCTCCCCCGATCACCACCACCTGCTTCAAGTCCGCCCTCCAGAAGAAGCCAGCATACCCCTCGCCTGCCGACCCGGGCCTCTCCGGCGCAGATGTGAGAAACTGTCCCCATGCGACCCCGTCTGAGCCCCGAGGAACGACGCGCCCGGCGCCAGCGCGCCATGCGCCGGTCCATGTTCGTGCTGCCCTCTAGCATCACCATGGCCTCCGTCTTCTGCGGCTTCTCCAGCGTGGTGATGTCCATCAACGCCGCCGGCGCCACGCCGGAGCGCTACTTCCTCTGGGCCGCGGGCCTGCTGGTGCTGGCCGGCATCTTCGATGGCCTGGACGGCCGCGTGGCCCGGGCCACCAACACCGCCACGGAGTTCGGGGTCCAGCTGGACAGCCTGGCGGACGTCATCAGCTTCGGTATGGCCCCGGCCATCCTGGCCTACCGCTACGGCTTCTTCCAGCTGGGCATCCATGATTCCCACCTGCGGGCCGTGGGCTGGGCTGCCTGCTTCGTCTTCACGGCCTGCGGCGCCCTGCGGCTGGCCCGGTTCAATGTGCAGGTGGGCGCCGTGGATTCGCGCTACTTCGTGGGCTTGCCCATCCCCGCCGGTGCGGCCTGCGTGGCCTCGGTCATCATCTGGCACCCCACCCCGCCCACCACCTCAGGCCAGGCCTACGGATTCGCGGCCGGCCTCTTCCTGGTGGGCCTGCTCATGGTCTCCACCATCCGCTTCTCAAGCTTCAAGAAACGGGCGACGAGCCCCCGGGCAGTCATGATCACCAACCTCAGCATCGTGCTGATGCTGGCCCTGATGGTGCTGTTCCAGCAGCGTTTCTTCGTGGGCTTCTTCGCCGCCTACATCGCCCTGACGCTGGCCATGAACCTGGCCTGGAAGGCGGGCTGGCGGGGCGTGGAGCCCCCCCACGACGGCGCCGAGGATCCGGAAACCGTCCACTAGGTCTGTTTCCAGCCCCTACAGCGTCGTGGCGCCCGCGGGCACGGCCACGCCGGCGACCGCCGCCACCTTGGCGTTGGACAGGAGCTTGCCGCCGGTCCCGGGGCCGATGCCCAGGGCCGCGCCCTGCTTGACCCCGGCCTCTGTGGTGGCCGCCGTCGGGACCTTGATGCCCGCCATGCGCTGGATCAGGAAGCTGGCGGCCGATGAGCCGTCCCCCGCCACCTTGTCGCCGGCCAGGAGCACCACGGCATCGGGCTTCCGGCCATTCAGGGTGCCGATGGCTTTGCCCATGTCCTGGGGCCCCTTTACGTCCACGACGATGACCTTCATCCCGCTGGCCGCACCGGTCAGGGTCGCCAGGGAGGCCTTGCTGCTGCTGGCATCGCAGACCACCGCGATCGTCTCGCACTGGGGCCAAGCCTTCTTCATGGCGCTGAACATCGCATCGTAGTCGCCGGCCACAAGGGCAGGCGCGGCCAAGGCCATGCAGATGAACGCTGAACGCAGCCTCGACATGGAAGCACCTCCAGAGGATGCTTCATCGGCACGGTCGGCGGACCCCTGAACTTTCGACAGCCCGTGGTTTTTTTACAACTAGGTCAGCACCCCGGCGATGCAGGCGCTGAGAAAATTCGCCAGCGTCCCCGCCAGCATGGCCCGCACCCCCAGGCGGGCCAGGTCGCCCCGGCGCTCGGGCACCAGGGCTCCGATGCCGCCCACCTGGATGGCGATGCTGCTGAAGTTGGCGAAGCCGCAGAGGGCGAAGGTGGAGATGAGCCGGGCCTTGGCGGACAGGGCGGTCATTCCGCCCAGGTCGAGGAAGGCCACGAACTCGTTCACCACCATGCGCTTGCCCAACAGTCCGCCCACCAGACCGGCCTCGCCCCAGGGCACGCCCATCAGGAAGGCCGGGACCTTGAACACCCAGCCCAGCACCAGCTCCAGGCTGAAACCCGGGTGGATGGCCTTCATCAGCCCGTTGAGCAGGTAGATGAGGGCGATGAAGGCGATGAGCATGACGGCCACGTTGAAGGCCAGCTGGCCGCCCTCGAAGGCGCCCCGGGCCGCGGCGTCCAACACGTTGGCGTCGTGGTTGGGGATGTCCACCTTGATCTCGCCGGAGGTCTCGGGCGTCTCCGTCTCCGGCTCCAGCAGCTTGGCCATCATGACCGCGCCGGGGGCCGTCATGATCACGGCCGTGAGCAGGTGCACGATGTCCACGTGGGCCACCTGCACGTAGGCCACCATGATGCTGCCGGATACGTGCGCCATGCCCGCCGTCATGATCACCATGAGCTCGCTGCGGGTCATCTTGGCCAGGAAGGGCCGGATGGTGAGGGGCGCCTCGGTCTGGCCCATGAGGATGCTGGCGGCCACGCTCACGCTCTCGGCGCCGGACACCTTCAGGAAGCGGCCCATGGCCCGGGCGGCGGCGCCCACCACCCACTGCATGACGCCCAGGTAGTAGAGCACCGCGAAGATGGAGGCCACGAAGATGATGGTGGGCAGCACGGCGAAGGCGAAGACCATGCCCACCTTGCCGCCGGGACCATCCGAGAGGGAACCGAACACGAAGCTGGCCCCCTCGTGGGCGTAGGCCATGAGGTGCTCGACCACGATGCGCATCCGGTCGAAGGTGGAGCCCACCAGGTTCCCCCGCAGCAGCCCCAGGACGATGACGCCGAAGAGGCCCCAGTTGAGGGTCTTGTTCTCGTAGGAGGCGAAGCGCCGCAGCAGCATGGGGGTGAACATCAGCGCCAGCACCACCCAGCCCGCGCCCTTCGGGAAGGGCAGGAAGCCGAGGAGATGGGAGATGGCCGCGCCCTTGAGCACCATCAGGGCGAAGATCCACTGGAGTGCCAGGCCCCAGGCGATGGTCTTCCAGTGGATGGCGCTCCGCTTGTGCGAGAGCAGGTACGCAAGGGCCACGAAGGCCACGATTCCGGCCAGTCCGATCAGACGGTCCATCAGAGCTCCTAGGCCATGTGGGCGGGTTCATCCCGACCACATGACGGGGGCCCGGGGGGACATCGCGAGCGCAGCGAGCAGGCGGTCCCCCCGGACAGCTTTACAGTTCGCGGTTCAGGGCCTCGACGGCCTGTTCCATGTGGAAGCGGGCCCGACCCAGGATGCCTTCCCGCTGCATGACCAGCACCAGGGTGCACTGCTCGCGGGCGCCGATCATGAGGATCCAGTGCTGGTCGGTGGCGAAGGCCACCTGCTTCACCTCGCCGCGGTCGAACTCCTCGACCGCCTGCTGGAGGTGGCGCTTCACCACGTGCTGATAGGCGCCCAGCAGCTGCAGGCCCTCGTTGGACACCTGGATCGTGCGCGAGCAGACGGCATCCCCGTCCCGGTCATTGAAGGTCGCGGCCAGGGCTTCTGGCACGCGTTCGATGAGCTGATCCAGGATTTGCTGGAACATGGCGTGACTCCGGTGATGCGTGCCCAAAGCATGACCGGACTAGATCCCACGCGCCACCTGCAGCGCCCAGGTGCCGAGCAGAAGGCCCCAGATGGACAGGCGGAGGGCCCGCGAATCCGGAAGCCGGGGATAGGGATCGCCCCGCCAGGCCCGGCGGAGGTCCCAGGCCGCCAGCAGGGGGAGCAGGGCGGCCGTGCCCGCGGCCACCGGGTGCCAATGGAAGGCCCCAGACCAGTCCCATCGCCCCAGGGCCAGGACGCAGCGGGTCAGGCCGCAGGTGGCGCAGGCGACCCCCGTGAGGCGCTTGAAGGCGCAGCCCGGGAGCAGGGCCGTGACCGGCTGCAGGAAGCCCGAAGCCCAGATGCCCAGGGCCGCGAGAAAGGAGCCCAGCGCGGCCCAGGGCACCCGCCTCATGCACCCATCCGGAGCAGGAGCAGCATCAGCGTGAAAATCCCCAGCCCGAAACAGCCCAGGAGGGCCGCGTGGACCACGGTGGCCGCCACCCCCCGCCAGGGCTCGCAGCCATGCCGGGCCGCCAGCGCGAAGCCCCGGAACAGCCACAGGTAGCCATCCAGCAGCAGCAGGGGCAGGGCCAGCAGCGGGCCCAGGACGGGCAGGAAGCCGGCCAGCCCCGGGAGGATCCCCAGCGCCGCGATGGGGAGCGCCTCGGCCTCGGCCAGGAGGCTGGTCCGGAAGCCCCGCTTCTGCTTCAGACCGCCCAGGAGCCAGAGTCCCGTGTGGTCCCAGACCGCGTGGTGGAGCCAGGTGCCCAGCACCCCGAGGGGCACGGCCAGGAGCAGCCAGGGCCAGACCTGACCGAAGGTCGGCGGCGGGGGCAGGGTCCCCAGGAAGGCCTGGAGGTGCTCGGGATCCGCCCCGAGCCAGCCCAACACCCCGGCGGGAACCGCGCCCTGGCGGAGGACGCCATAGGCCTGGAGCGCGTGGGACACCGTTAGGGCGGCGTTCACGAGGGCCAGCGGCACCCAGACCAGGGCCATGTTCCGCACGGCCCGTCCGAGGGGGGGTGGCTCCGCCTGGAATGCGGTGCCAGGGTGCAGCAGGGCCTGGAGGGCGGCCGCGAAGGGGGCGATCATCACCGGCCCAGGAAGATCGCTTCGAATTCGCGCAGCGCCAGCGGATCCCCATCCCGCTTCAGGGGGCCGTGGAAGTCCCTCGGGCTCAGGTCCGCAAACTCCCCAAAGGTGGCCACGTTCCCGTTGATGTAGGCGATGAACTCGTCCTGGCGGCCCCGGATGTAGGGGCGGAAGGGGCGGGACATGACGCCGAGCACCGCTGAATCCAGGGCGGTCCAGGTGTGGAGATGGCTTTCGAAGCCGTTCTTGCCCTCCCAGTAGCGGTACGAGGTGAGCATCTTGGCGCCCACGGAGAAGGGCACCACGGGCAGGCGGCCCTTCTCGGCGCGCCCCTCCACCAGGTAGACCCGGTGGCCCGGCCGCTGGTACACCAGCCGCAGGGTGCCCCGCAGGCCCCGCGTGTCATCGATGCTCCAGGCGCCATCGGGATGGACGAAGGCGTAGAACGCCGGCACGAACTGGCAGTGCCGCCACATGGCCGCCCCCAGGACCGGGTGGTCGAAGAGCTTCTCCATGGTGGCCAGGCGCACGTGCTTGGGCTGGGTGCGGGTCTCGAACACGAAATCCGCCCGCTTCACGATGTCCTGGGCCTCGGCCCGGGCCGCTGGGGGCAACTGGTCCAGGAAGGCGGGCGTCTGAGCCTGGGCGGCCAGGGCCAGGAGAAACATGCACAGGGCTCTCATGGCAAAACGCTAGCACTTTCCCGGCGAAATGGTGGTTCTTCACCCAGCGGCCATCCCGGCCGATGGGAACTGGATGGCCACCCCGCTCCGCCATATGCCCATGACCCCGCTGGACGAGCTCCGCGCCTGGCTGGGCAGCCCCATGGAAACGGATCCCGGGGCCCAGGTGCGCCTGAACCAGCTGCTGCACCAGCTGCGCCAGCTGGCCCTGCCCGAGCTGGGACACCGCCTCGCCAAAGGCTCCACGCCGCCCACCCTGAAGCGGTTCCTGGTCGGCCTCACGGCCAAGTTCGACTGGCCGGAGTGGGTGCCCTGGCTGCACCAGGTCCTCCAGCAGGAGCCGGATCTGGGCGTCTTCGACGAAGGCTGCGCCGCCCTGGGGCGACTGGAGCTCCGCTCAGCCCGGGAGGCCCTCCAGAAGCTGGAGACCCAGCGCACCGACCCCGACCGTCAGCTGATCCTGCGCCGGGAACTGGGCGCCGTGGACCCCCAACAGCCCCTCTCCTTCTACCTGGGCCGACTGCTCGAGGGCGAGGCGAATCCCCGCCTGGCCCACCAGGGCGCACGGGGACTGGCCCTGGTGGCCGAACCCGAGGACCTCTCCACCCTCTGGGAGGCCCTGGCCGGGGCCGATCCCCTCGCCTTCCGCCTCCTCCTCCGGGCCCTGACCGAGCTTCCCGGGGGAGCGTTGGGCCCCCTGCTCCTGGGGCTCTTCCAGGACACCCTGCAGACCCTCGAGGATCTCGAGAGCCTGGAGGCTCTGACGCATCAGGTCCAGACCGGGGCCCGCACCGCGGCCCGGTCGGTGCTGGTCGCGACGCTGGCCGCCCGCATGGGGGACCAGCACGGGGAAGTCATCCAAGCCCTGCAGCAGGCCCTGGACGCCGGGGAAGAGGGCCACCCGGTCCCCCCGGTGGAGCTCCTGCGGGAGCAGGCCCGGGGCCCCTACGAGCGCTTCCTCACGGAGTCCCTGATCATCCTGCTGGAAGGCAAGGTGGCCCGCTTCAGCGCCATGGTGACCGAGGCCCAAGACATGGCCGCCAAGCAGCAGGCCGCCCTGGGCGCGACCCTGAATCTGGTTTGCGAGGCCCTGGTCCATCAGGTGCTGCGGGGAAGCCTCGCCAGCGACCAGGCCCTGCCTGTCCTCGGGGAGGCCTTCGGCCGCTTCTCCCACAGCGAGGGCCTGGACCACGCCTTCTGCCGCCTGGTGCCGGCCGGTGACGAGGCCGCCCTGGGCCGGATCCCGGCCGTCAGTGACCCGAAGCGGCGCCTGGCCTGCCTGGACGTGCTCGGCGCCCGAGAGGAGGACGCCCTCACGCCCTTCTTCATGCGGGCCATGCAGGATCCCATCGTGGAGGTGGGCCAGCGGGCCATGCACCACCTCGGCAAGCTACCGTCCAGCTTCCCCGCCGTCATGGACCTCTTCCAGTCAGGGCAGCCCGAACAGGTCCGCACGGCCCTCCGGATCTTCACCGCCAACGGCACCAAGGCCGCGGCGGAACCCCTGATGGCCTTCTTGCGGACCGATGTCCGCGACGACCTGATCCTGGAGGGCGTGGAGGCCCTGGGCGCCACCCAGTGTCCCGCCGGCGCCACGGTCCTCCTGGACCTGCTCCACGACGGGAAGCCCGCCCGCCTCCAGGAGGCCCTGGTGGAGGCCCTCACCGGCCTCGCCACGCCCGAGGCCGGCCTGGGGCTGCTGGCCAAGTCCACCCACCTCAAGCTGCCCCACGTGCTCATCCGGGCCCTGGAGGGCCTGCTCGCCGCGTACCCCGGGTTCGAGCGCCCTCTCCCCCAGGAGTGCCTCCCCGCCCTGGAGCAGCTCATCACCCGTTGCTGCGATGAGCGGGAGGGCGAGGGCCAGCGGCTGCGGGCCATCCTCGCCACCCAGCACCTCTACTGCTTCGACCAGGGTCTCTACGCGCGGCTGAAGGACACCTTCTCGGACTTCCTCTTCGATCTGCGCACCAAGGGGGACTGGGACCGCGACACCAACGACCGGGTGGCGGCGGTGGTCAAGGAACTCGGCCGCCGGAGTGCCAGCCTCGGCCACATCGCCGGCAGCGAGGAGAAGGTGCGAGCCATGCTGAGCGGCCTCCCAGGCCGGGGCCCCGGCCGCGCCCCCGCCCTGCTGGCCCTGCGCGAGGCCCTCCAGGATCCCGAATTCATTCTCCGGCCGGAGCTGGCCGGGGAGATCTCCGCCTTCATCATCCAGGAGAGCCAGCGCCCGGACCAGGACTGGCGGGAACTGGCCCGCCTCTGCGAGATCGGCGGCCTCACGCGGCAACTGGACCTCGTGGAACCCCTCAAGGACATCTTCAAGAATGCGGCCGGCCTCGGGCTGCGCAGCGCCGCCAAGGAGGCCCTCCTGGCCCTGGGGCTGAGCGAGGCCGACATCAACCGCCGCGCCCCCATCACCACCATCCTGCTGCTGGATCCCAGCGCCTTCTTCCGGAAGCGCCTGATGGCGGCCCTCGGCTCCAAGTGGGAGGTCCGCGAGGCGGGCAGCCGCACCGAGGCCGCGCCCCTGCTCTCCGAGCGTCCGGTGGACCTGCTCATCTCCGAACAGGCCGACGCCATGGGCGACCTCCGTCCCTGGTTGAAGATGCAGGCCGAGATGCGGCGCTGCCGGCAGATCCTCCTATCCACGGCGGCCCGGGACACCAACCCAGGCGAGCCCTGGCTCATGGGCGTGCTCTACAAGCCCTACGCGCCCGAGGCGCTGCTGAAGGCCCTGGAGCCCTGACCGGGCGGATATGCTGTCCCCAGATCCGAGGCGCTCATGCACGTCCCGTCCCCATGGCTCCGAACCCCAGCCGCGCTGCTGTGCGCGGTGCCGGTCCTGGCCCAGGCCCCGGCACCGGCCCCCGCACCGGAGAGCGAGCTGGCGGAGCGGTTGTACCGCAGTGGTGAAAGGGCTTACGCCTCAAAGGCCTACAAGGAGGCCCTGGATACCTGGGCCCAGCTGCTCCAGACCAACCCCCGCAGCGAGTTCGCGCCGAAGGTCCTGCTGCGGCTGGCCCACCACCAGGTGGACATCGAACGGAAGCCCGAGACAGCCCTCCCCCTCCTGGACCGCCTCCGCGGGGAGTACATCAAGTCCCCCGAAGCCGCCGACGGCCTGCTCCTGAGGGGCATCCTGCTGGCCCGGCAGGCCCGCCGGCCCGCGGATCTCAAGGACGCCGTGGCTGACTTCAACCGGGTGCTCGACCTCTTCCCCGATGCCGAGGCCTGCGCCGAGGCCCGCCTCCAACTGGGCCGGGCCTGGCGGGACCAGGGCCAATGGGGCCGGGCCCTCCCCCAGTTCATCGACGCCTTCCGCCTGCACACCGGATCCGCCGCGGCGCCCCGGGCCATGCTCGAGGCCGCCACCACCATGGACCTCCTGGGGGACCTGCCCGGCTGCCTGAGGATGCTTCAGCGGCTGAGGAACGAGCATCCGCAGGCCCCCGAGGCCCTGGAAGCCGCCTGGCGGACCGCCGTCCTCGTGAAGCACCGAATCCAGAAGCCGCCCCTCCGAAGCGAGGGACCCTGGCCCGCCGGCCGGACGAAATGGCTGAAGACCCCGACCCTGCTGGCCCTGGCCGCAGATGGGGACCTGCTCATCTACCAGCAGGACCTCGACCGCCTGTACCGCTTGCACGGGACCGAACTCCTGCCGCAGGGCCCCTCCGTGCCCGCCGCCCGGACCCTGTGCGCGGCCCCCGGGGGGGCCACCTGGCTGCTGTCCAAGAGCGCCCTGGCCCGCGAGGAGGGCAGCCCCGCCCAGCCCCTGGGGGCCCTGGGCGCCATCTCGGGCGCGGCCCTGGATCGCTGGGGCAATCTCTGGGTGGCGGACGCCAAGACCCCCGCCCTGACCCTGTTCACACCCGAGGGCAGCTCCCGCACCCTGGCCTCCCCCACGGCGGGCGCCCTGGCCCCCCTCCCCTCCGGTGGGGTGGTCATCTCGTCGGATGTGGACCGGAAGCTGCTTTTTCTCGATGCCGATGGACAGCCGCGCCTCGTCATCCCCTATGGCAAGGACCTGCCCACCCCCTTCAAGGCGGTGACGGCCCTGGCCACGGACGGCGCCGGGCAGGTCGCCGCCCTGGTGGACGGCGGGGACTACGGCGAGGGGGTGGTGATTTTTGGTCCCGACGGGGCCGTGCTCCGGCACGCCACCTTCAAGGCCCTGGGCATCGGCGGCCGCATCACATCCCTCGTCCTGGACCGCTCGGGCGGGCTGATCCTCTGTGATCGCCGCAACGACCTGCTCATCCGGCTGAACTGACATGCGCCTCCGACACCTCGTCTGCATCCCCCTGCTCTGCGGCCTGCTCTCGGCCCAGGATGCCTCCCTCAAGGACACCTTCCTGCAGGCCAAGGCCCTCTGGGCCACCCAGGGGGATCGGGAAGGCGCCACGGCCCGCCTCGATGCGGTGGTGGCCGCCCTGGCCCCGAAAGCGGCCGCCCTGGAGCCCGAGTGGAACCAGGTGCTCTGCGAAAGCTACAACTGGTTGGCCGTCCTGGACGACCGCAACCCCCAGACCCGCGCCCGGGCCCAGGTCCGGCTCCAGGCCCTGATGGACCTCAACCCCGATTTCGAGCTGGACCGCAGCCTGACTTCCCAGCGCCTCACCGCCCTGTTCGACCGGATGAAAGGCGAGAAATTCGCCCTGGTGAAACTGAGCTACCAGCCCGAGGGCGGCCGCCTGAGCATCGACGGCCGGCCCGCGGCCGCGCTGCCGAGGAAGTACCTTCCCTTCGGCACCCACAAGCTCAGCTACACGCGGCCCGGCCACGCGACTTCCGAGGTCATCCTGGAGCTCGGCCCCCACGAGGCGAAGGCTGCCGACTTCAAGCTGGTCCGGACCGCTTCCACCGTCACCCTGTACGTCCAGCCGAGTGATGTGGAGATCCTCCTGGACGGGCAGAGCCTCGGCTACGCCATCGGCAGGGGCGGTCCGGAGGCCGCGCCCCTCGCCCTCCCCCTGGGCCTGCGTCCGGAAGACCTCTCTTCTGCCTTCGTCATCCCCGAGCTCCGGCCTGGCAAGCACCGCCTCGAACTGCGCGCGCCCTGCCTTCGCACCAAGGTGCTGGAACTGGGCGCGGACCTCGCGACCCCGGCCGCCGACCACACCCTCGAGCCGATCCGCCTGGAGGCCTCCCGGGGCACCCTCTCCGTCTCCTCCCCCTGGCCTGGGGGCGAGCTCTTCCTGTCCGGTCAGAGCCGGGGCCCCCTGCCCATCTTGGACCTCCCCGTGTGCACCGGAACCTACGACCTGCAGGTGCGGTTCCCCGGCGGCGGCTACTCCCAGCGGCTCGTCGTAGAGGACGGCAAGGCCTTGAACCTGGAAGCGCGGCCCAAACCCCGCCTGGCCTTCGCCGGCTTGGAGGCTGGGGATTTCACGGGCCGCCCCCGGTTCCTGGCCCAGCTCGAGGCTCTCGGGGAGCGGCTGCAGCAGCTGGCCTTCCTGCCCGCCCGTCCGGATGAACCGCCTGCCGAGGCCCTGGCCCGCCTGAAGGCCTCCCGGGAGGCGGAGCTGATCCTGCTTGCCCGACCCGTTCCCGACAAGGTGGTACACCGGGTCGAGCTGGTGATCAGCACCCTCGACGGTGAGGAGGAACGCCTCCTCGTGAAGCCCCTGGAGCAGGATCCCCTGGCCTCCCTGGCCGCCAGGCTGAACGCGGTCCCCAGCCTCCACCGCTCCGGACCGGGCGCCACCCTCCTGGATGTCCCCGGTGAGCCCGGTCCCTGGGTGCTGGCGGCCACGGAACCCGCCCTGAGGGCCGGGCTCCAGGTGGGCCGCCCCATCCTGCAGGCCCAGGGAAAGCCGGTTCCTTCTGTCCAGGAGTTGCGCCAGCGGGTGGAGGCCTCCAAGGGCCCCCTCCAGCTGAGCCAGGACGGCGCCCCTCTGACCCTGCCCCTGCAGGCGGAGGCCCTGGAAGTCCCCCTGGGGGCACCGGAGCTCTGCTACCCGGCCGTGCTGGCCCACCTGCGTCTGCGCCATGCCGGGGCCAAGGGGGACGAGGCCAACCTCATCAAGCTGAACCTGGCCCTCGTCCTGATGCAGTTCCGGAAGTTCGACAAGGCCATCGAACTGCTGCGGGATGCCCACCTCAGCTCGGTCCGGGGCGTCAGCCAGGGCACCCTCGACTACCACACCGGCCGCTGCTTCCTCTACCTGGGCCCCAGCTACCAGTCCGAAGCCGGGCAGGCATTCCGCCAGGCACTGAAGTATCCTCAGTCAACCCTTCTCGACCCCGATGGCCCCTTGGTGGCGCCCCTCGCCAGCCAGGCCCTCGAAGACCTGAAGTGAACCGGAGGAATCCATGCGACAGCAGCGCGGTGAAGGCAAGCTCGGATGCATCGTCTCCCTGCTGGTCCTGGGCACCCTCGGCGCAATGGCCTACAAGGCGATCCCGGTCTATTACGGCAACAGCGAGTTGGCCGATGCCTGCGACTTCATCGCCAGCGGGGCCAGCAAGAAGCCCATCGAGACCGTGGAGCGCGAGGTCAAGGATAAGGCCCGGGAGCTGGGGGTTCTGGAAGCCCTGTCTGACAAGAACGCCATCCGGGTGACCAAGGCTGGAGGCGGAGAAGTCGGCACCTGCACCATCACGCTCCGCTACAAGCGCACCATCGATTTCTTCGGCGCCTACAAGTACACCCTGGTGACGGACAAGCGCATCTCCAAGCCCATCTACGAGAACATCAGTTAGGGCCTTGCGGCCGGGGCGCCTCGCGGGCACCCTGCCACATGGTCCTGTCACTTCCCCAAGACAGCCTTCTGGCCCCAGGCGACCCGCTCGGACCTGTGTGTGTGCCGGGTTCCAAGTCCGTCACGAACCGGGCGCTGCTCCTGGCCGCCCTCGCTCCGGGCCTCAGCCGCCTGCGGGGTGGTCTCGAAGCCGAGGACACCCGCTGGATGCGCCAGGCCCTTCGCGACCTCGGAATTCCGGTCACGGAGCTGGATGGGATCTGGGAGATCCAGGGGGGTGGACGACCCCGGGCCATGGGTCCGCTCTGGCTCGGGGCCTCGGGCACCACCCTGCGCTTCCTGCTGCCCTGGCTGGCCCTCCGTGCGGAGGGGCCGGTGCGGCTGGAAGGGGACCCCCGGCTCTTCGAGCGCCCCCTGGGCCCGCTGCTCGACCCCCTGGAAGCCCTCGGCGCCCGCTGGTCCCCCGACCCGGGCGGGGCCTGGCTGTGGCCCAGCCCTGCTCCGCCCGGGCGGCTGGAGCTCCGGGTGGACGCCCGCCTCAGCAGCCAGTTCCTGTCCGGCCTGGCCCTGGCCGCCGCGGGCCTGCCCGAACCCAGCCTCCTCACCTGGGAGGCGGTGGCCAGCCCCAGCTACCTCACCCTCACCACCCAGTGGCTCCGGCGCTTCGGCTGCGCGGCCCGGCTGGAACCCGGACGATGGGGCATCCCCGGTGGCGCCCTGCAGGCACAGGACCTCCTCCTTCCGGGCGACTGGAGCGGCGCCGCGGCCTTCCTCGCGGCAGCGGGAGCCTCAGGGAGGCGCATCCAGGTGGGCCCGCTGGACGCGGAGGATGCCCAGGGCGACCGGGCCCTGGTGCCCATCCTGGAAGCAGCCGGATGCGGGGTCCGATGGATCGAAGCCCAAACCCTCGAAATCCAGGGGCCCCTCCAGCGCGGATTGGATGCGGACCTGACCGATTGCCCTGACCTGGGGCCCGTGCTGGCGGCCCTCGCAGCCTTGGCCCCGGGGCCCTCGGAGCTGCGGGGCCTCCACACCCTGCCCCTCAAGGAATGCGACCGCCTCGACGCCTCCGCGGAGTTGGTGCGGTGGCTGGGCGGCCAGGCTGAGATCCTCGACGGCCACACCCTGCGGGTCGCCCCCGGGGTGGCGCTAGGGGCGGCGCTGGCCGACCGGGCACCCTTCGATCCCCGCAACGACCACCGCATGGCCTTCGCCGCCGCCGTGGGCGGGCTGCGCCGGGGTGGCGAGCTGCGAGATCCCCACTGCGTGGCGAAGACCTTACCGGACTTTTGGAGGGTCTGGCAGGGGATGCTCCGATGCTGAGGGCCGCCTGGCTGGGCGACTGGAAGGCCCCCTGGGGCCTGGACCGGGGCCGGCGGTGGGGCGACCCGGCCTGGGCCCTGGCCGCCATCTCCCAGGCCTGGCTGCTGGGGGGCCGGGAGGGCCGCTGGCCCCGGCTGACGCAGGAGGCCCGGCGCCCCCATGGGCCCCAGGTGGTCCAGCCGCCTTCAACCTTCGAAGCCCATCCCGATCCCGCCTGGGTGGCCCTGCTCCGCCACGGCAGCCCCGGCGTGGCCCCCACCCTGCGCGGCCCCCGGGAGGACGAGCTGGTGGCCTGGGCCTGGGAGGCCCTCCTGGCCGGGGACGGCGCCCCCTGGATGGCCGCCGGGTCGGTGCTGCTGGACCTGCCCCAGCGCCTGCGCTGGGTGGCCCTGCTCGGCGCGGTGGATGAGGGGGGCGCCCTCCACCTCCCGCCCTACCTGGACCTGATCCCAACCGGATGGCAGGCCCTCCCACCCGGCTGGTGGGAATTCCTGCTGAGCACCCAAGACGGGGAGGGCCGCCTTCTGCCCGTGGGCCCCCTGGATCCCAGGCTGCCCTGGCCCGCCATCCAGGGCCACGGAGAGGCCCTGCTGCTGCCGGAACTGGCGGAGGATCTGAGCCCCCATGCCCGGTCCGGCTGGTTGCATCGGGGACCGGAGGGCGCCTGGATGATCGATCCGCGGCTCCGGGCCTGGGCCCGTGGGTTCGGTGCCTCGCCCGCGGGCCTGGAACCCCTCGTTCCAAGCAACCTGGGGGCCGGCCGCCCCCCGGAGCCCGCCCTCGCCGAGGTGCTGGCCCTGCGGATGCCGGCAGACCCGCCGCCGGGTTGGGAGCCTTCCGTGGAGGCCGACCTCCAGGAGCGGTTCTCCCGCCCCGCACCGCCCCCAGCCTCGGGCCATCCCACCTGGGACCGGCTCCGCATGCGCTGGGGCGGCGAGGCCGCCCGGCCCTCCCCGGGCTACCCAGCCTGGGGAACCGGGGCCCATCCCTGTGCAGACCCCTTCCACTGGATGGCGGAGGGCGCGGAGGCCGCGCAGGCTTGCGAGCCAGAGAGGGCCCTGCCGGCCTTCGCATTGGCCTATGCTCACTTCCACCGACTCGCGTCCCCGGGGTGGGCTGAGAGAGCTGCCGCCAACGCCGCCCTCATGGCCCTGCATTGGGCGGACCTGCCGGCCCATCGACGCTGGGCCGCCCTGCGGGGTCCCCTGCCTCAGCCCTGGCAGGACCATGAGGGAGCCTCGCTCGCGGTGGTGAACCTGGAACCGATGGCGGCCCTGGAGCGCATCCAGGCCCTAGTTGATACTTATCCGGACCTCCGAGGAGCCTGGGGCATGCTCGCGGCCCATGCCATCGACCTGGACCGGTGGGACCTGGTGCGGGAGGCCCTGCCCCACATCCAGGGCCACCCCTACGCCCGCTTCCTGCAGGCCGCGCTGGGGCCCCTCATGGAGGACCCACCCGCGGATGCCGACCTGGACACCCGGCTCAGCTGGGAGGCCCACCGGCTCTTTCGCGGCCATGGGTCCTCGGCCGCATTCTGGAAGGCTTGGCAGGACTGCCCCAGCAAAATCACCTGCCTCGAACACGGCCTCCAAGTGGTGGAACGGGTCCCCGAGGAGCGCACGGCCCTCCACCTGCTGGCCCTCCAGACCATCGCCGACCGGGCGGAGTCGGCGCGGCACCAGCGGCGGCTTGCCGCCCTTTGGCCGCGCCCGGCCGAGGATCGGGCGCCCGGGCCGATGCCCCTCATCCAGGCCTGGCTGGCCCAGCGGGAGACGCCCACCTGGATCGCCTGGGAGGAGGAGGGCCGGATCCACTCCCTGGGTTCCGGGGAAGCGCCTCCGGAGGGGACCCTCAGCCGGCTGGCCCGGGACGGAGGGCTCGCCCCCTTCCTTCATGGCCGCTGGGTCTGGCAGGGGCATTCCCTGGCCTGGGAGGGCTGCCCCGTGGGTGCCATCCTCCTGGCCCAGCCGGCCGAACAGCCTCCCCACACAGCCACGGAACCCCTGCTCGTGGCTCCGTGGCTGGCCCGTCTCCGCGCCCGGCGGCCCGCGGAATCCATCGTGGAATCCGGGCTCTTGTGGACGGACGGCAGCGAGCCCATGGCCTCGATCCTGCGGGAGCTGGACCGCGTGGCGGGCTCGGATCTGCCCGTCCTGATCCTGGGGCCCACGGGAACCGGCAAGGAACTGGCGGCCACCGAGGTGCACCGCCGCTCAGGCCGGACCGGCCAGCTGGTGGCCGTGAACTGCTCCGCCTTCGCCGAGGGCCTGCTGGAATCGGAACTCTTCGGGCATGTGAAGGGCGCCTTCACCGGGGCGGACCGGGATCGCCGTGGCGCCATCGAGATGGCCCGGGGCGGCACCCTGTTCCTCGACGAGGTGGCGGACCTGTCCCCGCGCCTCCAGTCCCTGCTGCTGCGGGTGCTGCAGGAGCGGGAGATCCGCCGCGTCGGCTCCGACCATGCCGTGAAGGTGGATGTCCGCTTCATCGCCGCGACCCACCGTCCCCTGGAGGAGTTGGCCACAGCCGGGAGTTTCCGCCGTGATCTCCTCTACCGCCTGCAGGGGGCCGTACTGCACCTGCCGCCCCTGGCCGAACGGCGCCACGAGTTCCCCTACCTGGTGCCCCGCCTGGCGATCCGGGCGGCCCAGGCCGTGCGGCGGCCCATTCCCGCCCTGGCCCCGGGCCTGCCCCAGGCCCTGGCGAAACGGCCCTGGCCCGGGAACGTGCGGGAGCTGATCCATGCCCTTGAGCGCGCCATTCTGCGCTGCGAGGACGGCATCCTGAAGCCCGGCCACTTCCCCGAACTCGAGGGGCCGAACCTGCAGGCCCGCACCTGGGAGGAGGCCACGCGGGCCTTCCAGCGGCGCCTGCTCCTCGACACCCTCCAGACCTGCGGTTTCCGTGTGGCGGACGCCGCCGAGGCCCTGGGACTCGCCCGTCCCGCCCTCTATGCCACCGCGAAGCGGCTGGGCGTGGACCTGGTGGCGGAGCGCCTCTCCCCGCCGTCCTGAGCCCCCACATGAAGACCGACCCTACAGCCGCCGGCCGAAGCTCCGCTCCAGGTCCTCGAGGGTCAGCTTCTTGATGATGGGACGGCCGTGGGGGCAGGTGTTCGGCACCTCGCAGGCGAGGAGGTCCTGGATCAGGCCCAAGGCCAGCTCTGGAGGGAGGGCGTGGTGCTTCTTGATGGCGGCGCGGCAGGCCAGCTCGGCATTGAGGTCCCGACGGAAGGCCTCGAGATCCACGCGCCCCTCGCGCTCCAGGCGCTCCAGCAGGTCCTCCAGCAGGGCCTGGGGGTCGCGGTCCACCAGGAAGTCGGGAAGTCCCCGTACCACCAGGGCATCGGCACCGAAGGGCTCGGCTTCCACGCCCACGGCTTCCAGCTCCGCCAGGAAGGGCGTGAGCCGGGCCAGAGCCTCGGGGCCCAGCTGCACCACCTGGGGTGGCAGCAGGGGCTGAATGGCGGGGGCGTGCCGGCGCAGGAAGAGCCGCTCGAAGAGCACCCGCTCGTGGGCCACGTGCTGGTCCACGATCCAGAGCTCAGGACCGGCCCCGCCCTCCACCTCCGCCATCAGGTAGGTCTGCTGGAAGGAGCCCAGGTAGCGGAGGCCACTGGCGCCGGGATCCTCGGCCACACCGGAGGGCGTGGGCTCGTAGGCGTAGACCGTCTCCAGGGGGCGGGTGGCGAAGGCGCTGGCCAGGGCCTGGTAGGCCCCGAGCCCCCCCCCGGAATGTTCGGAGGACCAGAGCCGGGGGTGCTGGGGCGCCAGGCGGCGGGAGGGATCCAGCTCGAACTCCGCCTCCAGGGGCTTGGGGGGCAGCTCCAGCACCGAGGCGAGGCCGCCACGCAGATGGGCCCAGGCCTCCTCCGCGGCGCCGCGCACCCAGGCGAAGATGCGCTGGGGCTCCCGGAAACGCACCTCGGCCTTGGTGGGATGGACGTTCACGTCCACCGCCTCCGGGGGAAGCTCTAGGAAGAGCACGGCGGCCGGGTACGAGCCCTTGGCGAAGGTGCCGGACCAGGCCTCCGACAGGGCCGCCAGCAGCAGGCGGTCGCGCACGGCCCGGCCGTTCACGAAGAGGTAGAGGTGGTTTCGGTCGCGGAAGCTCAGGTCCGGCGGCGAGACGAAGCCCCGGAGCTGCCAGGGGGGCTCGCCGTTCACGAAGGGCGCCAGGCGGCCCAGCTTCTCGCCCAGCAGGGGCGCCAGGCGCTGGCCTGCGTCCTCCACGGGCGGAAGCACCAGGGGCTGTCCGCGGTCGGGCCGGAGGGTCCAGTGGACGCCGGGCGCGCTGAGGGCAAGGCGGGCCGCCACGCCCCAGAGCTGGGCATGCTCCGTGTCCGTGGATTTCAGGAAGCGCCGCCGCGCGGGCAGCTGCGCGAAGAGGTCGCGCACGGTCACCGTGGTGCCCCGGCTACGGGCCGCCGGAGTCACGCCCTTGATGACGCCGAAATCCGAGCGCAGACGGTGGCCGGCGCCATCCGCCTCGGCGCTGGTGAGGTCGAAGCGGCTCACGCTGGCGATGCTGGGCAGGGCCTCGCCGCGGAAGCCAAAGGTGCCCAGGCGGCCCAGGTCCTCGGCCGTACGCACCTTGCTGGTGGCGTGGCGTTCCAGGGCGAGGTACAGATCGTCCCGGGCCATGCCCGACCCGTCGTCGGCCACTTCCAGCAGGCGCTTCCCACCCTCCTCCCAGGCCACCTCCAGGTGCCGGGCCCCGGCATCCAGGGCGTTCTCCACCAGCTCCTTCAGGACGGATGCGGGCCGCTCGACGACCTCGCCCGCCGCGATCTGATTCGCGACCTGATCGGGGAGGATTCGGATCTTGGCCATGGAATCAGTCTAGATCGTGGATCGGCGGTCGGGTCGTCATCTGGCTGCCCGCGAACGCAGGCTCCCCCGGAGCCTGCTCCTGCTCCCGCCGCGCCTCTGGCTTGCGCTCGCAGAGCGGGGCCCCCCCTCGCCCGCCGCGATCTGATTCGCGACTTGATCGGGCAGGATTCGGATCTTGGCCATGGAATCAGTCTAGATCGTGGATCGGCAGTCGGGTCGTCATCTGGCAGTCCAAGGAGTGGATCGGACAGCAATCTTATAAGGCGGCCTTCCTCACAGGATGGGCACACTTGGGGCATGTCCTCCCCACGCCTCCTGCCCCGTCTCGCGTTCCTGCCCGCCCTGCTGCAGGCTGCGCCTCGCATCCAGGCCCCCGACGCGGCCTGGATCACCTTCACCACGGCGCACTACCGGATCCACTGCCCCAAGGCTTTCGAGGCCTTTGGACGGGACGTGGGCGGGCGGGTGGAGGGGATCCACGCGCAATATCTGGGGCTGATCGGCTTCGCCTACGAGAAACCCATCGATGTCGTGATCCTCGATCCGGTCATGGAGGCCAACGGCATGGCCTTCCCGATCCTGCAGCGGCCCCACGTCGTGCTCTGGAAGACCGAGCCCGAGCCGGATTCCGCCATCGGCCACCACCACGGCTGGGCGGAGCTGCTGGTCACCCACGAGCTCGGGCACATGCACCACCTCCTGCGCCCGGCCCGCAGGCCCAGCCTGTGGCGGCGCTGGACTGCGGCCCTGGGGCCCCTCACGGAGAAATCGCCCCGCTGGGTCATCGAGGGCTACGCCACCCTCATCGAAGGCAAGCTCACGGGCAGCGGCCGGCCCCACAGCGCCATCCGGGCCTCGGTGCTGCGCCAGTGGGCCCTGGAAGGCAAGCTGCCCACGTACGAGGCCCTCAGCGGCATGGAGGGCTTCCTCGGGGGCAGCATGGCCTACCTGGGCGGCAGCGCCTACCTGGCGTGGCTGGAGGCGAAGGCCGGCGATCCGAAGGTCTTCCAGACCCTCTGGACGCGCATGGCCGGCAAGCGCGACTTCGAGGCCTCCTTCCTCGCCACCTTCGGCTTCGGCCCCAAGGACGGCTACCAGCGCTTCTGCGCCGAACTCACCCACACGGCCCTGGAACTCGAGCGGCGCGTCAAGACCCAAGGGCTGCGTGAGGGCGAGCTCGTGGCCCAGCTGGGCGGCTGGGCCACGGACCTGGCCCTCAGCCCGGACGGGGCGAAGCTCCTGGCCCGGGTGCTGGATCCCAAGAGACCCGGGCTCTACGTGTGGGACCTGAAGGCCCCCAAGGCGCCCAAGGCCATCCGGAAGGATCCCGACGAACCGGAGGATCACGCCCCGCTGGCGCCTCCGTTCCCTCCCAACCGCCGCCTGGGGCGCATCCACGGCGCCCTGCCCTGGAAACCGGTCTGGACCTCCGCTCAGTCCATCGCCTACCAGCTGCGCCTGCCGGACGCCGAAGGTGTCCTGCGGCCCCAGCCGCGCCAGTGGAACCTGGGCGGCCAGCCCGCCCCCGTCCCCCCGGGCGCCGCCAAGGCCCGCCCGACCTGGAAGGAGGTGGATGGCATCAGGAACCTGGTGGATGCGGCGGGCCGTCCCCTCACCCGCACCCTGGCCGCGGCCTGGAACCCCACCGCCACCCCGGACGGCAAGTGGATCTACTACACCCAACTCAGCGCCACGGGTCTGCAGATCCGCCGGCTGGACGCCACGCAGCCGCCCCTGGAGGCGGGACCCCTGCCGGTGGATCCCGCGCCCCTGGTGAAGGACCTGGTGCTGCCCAAGGCCGACGAGCCCAGCCCCCTGCCGGCCCCGGTCCCCGTGGAGCCCCAGCCCTACCGCGTGGGGCCGAGCCACGACGTCTTCTCGCTGGTGGGCTACAGCAGCACGCCCTCGGGCAACAGCTACCAGCTCGGGGCCGGGGGCAACGACATCCTGGGCCGCCTGAACTGGCAGGTGCTGGCGGGCTTCGGCAACGCCGCAGGACCCCGCGGGGGCATGCTGGGCGCGGCCTGGCGGGGCTGGACCTGGGCGCCCTCCCTCCAGGTCTTCTCCACGCTCGAGAGGCCCTTCTACCAGGACCACCTCGCCATCCGGGGCTTCGACCGGGAGCGCCGCGGCGCCGAGCTGGCGCTGGAGCACAGCGACCAGGGGCGGCCCTGGTTCACCCTGCGGCCCGTGGCGGCCTTCGAGCGCGTCCTGCCCGTGGATGCCGAGGGCTTCCCCCGGGCCCTTGGGGGCCTGGAGGCCCAGCTGGGTGGCTTCTGGAGCCTGGATCGCCAGGGCCTGCGCGCTTCGGCGGCACTCCACGAGTTCGCGGGCCGCACGGGCGGCCAGGCCTGGACCCTCACGCGCCTCTCCCTCCGCGCCGGCTGGATCAACCCCTGGGCGCCCCTCACGCTGGAGGCCGAGGCCGGCCGCATCGGCGGGGATCCCTCCGGCTACGACCGCTTCCACCTCGGCGGCGTACCCACCTCGCTGCTGCCCACCTCGCTGGATGCGAACCGGGTGATCCAGGCCGCCCTGCCCGCCTACACCACCACGGGCAACCGCCTCCAGCGCCTGCGGGGCGAATTGGGCCACGGCTTCTTCCACGCCTACGTGGAGCACGCCACCCTCTGGCAGGACACGGCGGCCCGGCCCTCGGCCCAACGGGTGGTGGGCCTCGAACTGGACAGCCGCGCCCTCGGCCTGCCCCTGGACGTGCTCCGGAGGCTCACGGGCAACCTCACCTTCACCCTGGGCCTCCACCGCCCCCTGGACGGCGTCATGAAGGACCGGACCGTGGGCACCCTCAGCGTGATCGTGCGACCCTAGTCCCCTTCCTGGGCACCCATGTCCTTCCTCATCGCGCTCGTCATCATCCTCCTGGTCCAGTGGTTCCACCTGCGCCTGCTGTGCCTGGAGATGCCCAGGCGCACGCATGCCTGGCTGCCCTGGGCCCTGCTGGTCCTGCACCTGCCCCTGATCCTCTTCGCGGTGCTGCGGACCCTGGGACTCAGCGGACCCGGCGCCCTGCCCCTCCTCCGGTCCCTGGCGCGGGCCGGCTTCTATTTCCAGGCCTTCACGGTCCTGCACCTGCTCTTCGCCATGCTGGCCGAGGGGGGCTGGCGGCTCGGCCGCCTCGGCAAAGCCGAGGCCCCGGCGGAGGAAGGCCCGGAGGACGCGGGACGCCGGGCCTTCCTCCGCACGGCCGCCGTGGCCAGCACCGGGGCCGCCGCCACCCTGGGCGTGGCCGGGGCGCGACAGGCCTACGGCGATCCGGACATCACCCGGCGGGCCCTGGCCTTCCCCGATCTGCCCGAGGGCCTGGACGGCCTGCGGATCGCCCACCTGAGCGACCTCCACGCCGGGCCCCTCGTGGGCCTGGGGACGCTGCGCCGCTGGCGCGACCTCACCGAGCGGGAGCGGCCCGAGCTGCTCCTCTTCACCGGCGACCTCGTGGACAGCCGGCCCGACGAGCTGGCGATCCTGCTCGAGGCCTTCGACGGGTTCCGGCCGCCGCTGGGCCGCTTCGCCGTGCTGGGCAACCACGACTTCTTCGACGATCCCCGGCCCATCTGGCGGGACCTGGAGGCCGCCGGGATCCGCTGTCTGGAGAACGCGGCCGCCCTCGTTCAACGGGGGGGGGCGACCCTGGCGGTCATGGGCCTGCAGGATCCCATGGCACGGAACGGCCGCTTCCGCCGCCTGGTCTTCGGCCCTGGCCCGCGCCCTGCCGAGGCCGCGCGCGACCTGCCCGCGGAAGCCTTCCGCATCTGCATGAACCACCGGCCCAGCGAGTGGGAGCAGGCCCTGGCCGCCGGGGCGCGGCTCACCCTCTCGGGCCACACCCACGGGGGCCAGATCAACCCCATCCCCGGCTTCAGCAGCGCCCACCTCATCGGTCCACGCACGGACGGCCTCTACCGCGAAGGCGAGGACCTGCTTTACGTCAGCCGCGGCCTTGGGGTCGTGGGCCTGCCCATCCGCATCGCAGCCCCGCCGGAGATCGCCATCCTGACGCTGAAGCGGGGCTAGGGCTTCCGCAGCTCCGCCTGGACCCGGGCCAGGGCCTCGGCGGCCGCGTCCGGCGCCTGCGGCGGGGGCGCCAGGGAGGTCCTGGCGAGGCCAGGCAGGGCCTCCAGGCCCCGCAGGAAGGCCGCGCACACGCGGCACAACTGCAGGTGGAGCCAAATGCCCAAACGGCGCGACAGGGGCAGAGCACCTTCGGCGTATTCCGTGAGTTCCGACTGAACCTCGTGGCAGGTGGGCAGGAGCGTCATGGGCGGCCTCCCAGGACATGGGCGCGGAGCCGGGCCTGCAGCAGCACCCGCGAGCGGTGGAGGCGTTGACGGACCGTACCGGGCGTCAGCTGGAGGTGGCGGGCGATGGCATCCGTCTCCCAGTCCTCCAGATCCTTCAGCACGAATACGACCCGGTGCGAGTCCGGCAGGTCGTCCAGGGCCCGGGTCAGGCACTCCCGCATCTCCTGGCGCTCCGCCAGCGCGTGGGCCTGGGCCTCCACCTGCCACTCCGGCAGGCGCTCTGTCTCGGTGTGGTGGCCCCGCCCGTCGAAGGGCCCCAGGGCCAGCGGCTCCGGCCGCTCCATGTCGTGGATGCGCACCCGGCTGCGGCGCACCATGAGTGCCGCGTTCAGGCAGACTTTGTAGCCCCAGCTGCTGAACCGGCTGCGTCCTTCGAACTTCGGCAGGTCGCGGTGGATGCTCATGAGGGCGTCCTGGAGCGCATCCTGCGTGTCGGCCGTGTTGCCCAGGATGCGGTGGATCCCGTTGTGGAAGAGGGCCAAGTGGGGCGTGACGAGCGCGCCGAAGGCCTCCGAGTCGCCTGCGGCGGCCCGCTCGATGAGTTCCGTTTCCGTGGGGAGCGCTTCCGACATGCCGCTGCCAGTGTCGGCGGCGGCGGCAGGCCGGGCAAGCGCTACTTCCTGGAAACGGCCTTCTTCGCGGCGGGCACCGGAGCCGGTGGCGCCTCGAAGAATCCCACCAGCAGCAGGTCCAGCTCCACCTGGCGCTTCAGGCTGATCTTGGCGGCCACGCTGTCGGCACCCACGCCGTAGTCGAGGCGGTCCAGGGGCAGGGTGGCCCGGTAGGACCAGGTGCGCACGTCGGCGCCGTTCATGCCCTCCGCGGCCTGGAAGGGGAGCTCCAGGTCCCGGGTCACGCCGTGCATGGCCAAGGTACCCCGCAGGATCACGCGGTCGCCCTCGCGGCGCGCGTCCTTCGAGGTGAAGGTGATCTTCGGGTACTTGACCGCGTCGAAGAAGTCCCCGCTCCGCAGGTGCTCGTCGCGCTTGGCGTTGGAGGTGTTGATGGAGCGCGCGTCGATGTCGAGGCGGACGCTGACGCCTTCCAGCGAGGCTGGGTCGCCCTGGATGTCGGCCTTGAAGCGCGTGAAGCGGCCCGGCACGTCGAAGAGCAGGGTGGAGGCCTTGAAACCGATCACCGTGTGGTTGTCGTCCACGCGGAAGACCTTGGTCTGGGCCAGGAGGGGAACCGCCAGCAGCAGGGCCGGCAGGAGGAAGCGGAAGCGCATGGGGGCCTCGGGATCAGGGGTTGTTTCAGAGGGGAGTTTGGAAACCTGCGATGGCGCCATCGCGGTGGAGGTCCCGGAGCAGGGACAGGGCGGATTCGAGGTCGGGAAGACCCAGGGCCTCGGCGGCCTCGGCCAGGGGCTGCGTGCGGGCCCGCACCAGCAGGGCGGCGGCGGCCGGAGTCAGCTCCATGAGCCGGGTCTCCCCTTCCTCATCCCGGAAGGCGATGAGGTGGGTGGGCCGCGCCTCGGGGTGGGGTGCGGCCACGGAGGCTCGGTGGACCGCATGGCCGTAGGACACGACCTGGGTGGCCGCCTCCAGGACAAGGACATCCCCTGGGGCGGGCTCGGCATGGAGGCCTCCGGGGGGATCGCCGTCTGGGTACCGGGCCACCAGCACCTCCAGGAGCTCGGCATGGGCCAGCTCCAGCAGGAAGGGCCAGCGGGCCTGGCCCCAGCCGCTGGCGGACAGCCAGCCCAGGAAGGCCGGGGCGATGTCGCGGTAGTGGCCGCTCCGAACGGTCCGGGCCTCCAGGAAGGCCTGGGTGCAGGCCTCCCAATGTCCCTCCGGATCAAGGAGCGCCTTCAGCACGGGGAACATCTCCTCCAGGGGCTCGAGGAGGCTCAGACGGGCCAGTTCGCGGTAGGTCAGCAGCGCCTCGCCCTGCTCCCGGAAGACGCGCTGGTCGTCGCCCGGGAGGTCGTGGCGGCGGGCGGCGCGGCCGGGATCCGCCTCAAGGGCGGCCTCGTCAGCGTCCAGCACGAGGGAGGCGAGGGCCCGCTGGAGGCGCAGGGTGCGCGATTCAGGCATGGCGGACCTCCCCGACCAGCAGCGCCTCGTCATAGGCCCGCTGGAGCCGTGAGCGCTCCGCCAGTAGGAGGTCGAAATCGGGGATGTGGTTGTCCCGCTCCAGCAGCACAGGCACGGGGCGCCCCAGACGGGCGAGGGTCCACTGCATGAGCTCGATGACGGGGTCGATGACCTCGGTGCCGTGGGTATCCACCGTGAGCCCGCCGAACGTCTTGTGCCCGGCGATGTGGATCTGGGCCACGCGATCCAAAGGCATGCGCGCCAGCCAGGCCTTGGGGTCGAAGCCGAAGTTCAGCGCGTTGACGTAGACATTGTTCACGTCGAGCAACCAGCCCGCGTCCGCGCCCTCGAGCACGGCCGTGACGAAGTCGGCCTCGTCCATCTCGGAGGCCCCCAGCTCGGCGTAATAGGTGATGTTCTCCAGCAGCAGGGGTACCGGCAGGCGGGCCTGCAGGTCCCGGGCCCGGGCCACCGTGTGCCGCACCGCCTCCCGGGTGAAGGGCAGGGGCAGCAGCTCGTGGAGGCAGCTCCCGTCCACCCGTGTGAAGCAGAGGTGCTCGGAGTGCCAGGGGGTGCCCGTGCGGACTAGGAAGTCGCCGAGATCATGGAGGTAGTCCGGGTCCCAGGCGTCGAAGCCGCCGACGGACAGGGCGAGCCCGTGGGTGAGCACGGGGTCGCGGTCGAGGATGGCGCAGGCCAGCCGATGGTGCCGGCCCCCGTCTCCCACCACGTTCTCAGGACAGGTCTCCCAGAAGGGCACGCCGTGGCCCTCCAGCCGCGCCACCTGCTCGAGGTGGGGGCGGCGGAGCCCGAGCCCCACGCCGGTGAACCTGTCCTGAGCCATGCCGCCTCCAGACCGCTACTTCTTCTCCTTGCCGCAGGAGCCTTCCTTGTGCTCCTTCTTGTCCTTGCCGCAGGAGCCGTCCTTCTTGGCCTTCTTGTCCTTGCTGCCGCAGGAGCCCTTGCCGCAGGAGCCATCCTTGGCCTTGCCCTCCTTGGCCTTGTCGTGAGCCTTGCCCGCTTCCTTGCTGTCCTTGGAGCCGCATTCGCCCGCCTGGGTGAGGGCGGCGTCGGCGCCGAAGGCCTCGACGGGCGTGGCGCCGACAGTGGCGGATCCGCCGGCCATGAGCGAGCCGGCGGTGAAGAGGGTGGCGGCGCCGATCAACTTCGTGAACATGAATCCTCCGTGCGGGCAGAGCCGCAGCGGGGACCGCACGGCGGTCCCGGGGTGGAACAGGACTGGGTCATTCCGGGCACACCCGATCAGGACCGAAGTGCTGTTGTTAACCTTTTCGGTGCGACCCCGACGGTCATTGTGACATTTTTTTATGTCTATGCCTCGAAGCGCGGATCGGCAGCCGGCGGTCGCCAGGCGCAGGTGCTGCTCGCCCGGTGGCGGGCCACCCAGTCGTAGGCCCCATCCCGCAGGCCCGTCGGGACCCAGGCCAACAGCCGGCCCGCCAGCCCCCAGCCCGGACCCATCCGGCCCAGGAGGTGGATGAGCGCCTCGGATCGTCCCAGGAGCCCCCCTCCGGTGTGCGAATCAGGAGGCTGTCGGGCAGGCCGCCTCGCAGCGCCTCCGGCATCTGGCGTCGGAAGGCCTCCCCGCCCAGGGGCGCGAAGCGGATCCGCCCAGAGCGCTCCTGCCCGGCCACAAAGCGCACCGAGCGCTGGCAGAGGCCGCAGCCCCCATCATAGAAGACGTAGGTCAGCCCTTGATCAGCACCCACAGTCCCACCGCGATGAAGGCGGTGCCGGCCGCCCACTTGATGGCCGACTCCGGGATGTACTTGAACAGGACGCCGCCCACCGCCACGCCGATGGCCGTGGCGCACACCAGCGCCGCGCTGGCCGCCAGGAAGACGGTCCAGATTTGACCGCTGCGGACCGTGGCCGTCATCGCCGCGAGCTGGGTCTTGTCCCCCACTTCGGCGAGGAAGACGGTGGCGAAGGTGGTCCAGAAGAGCGATCGGTTCATCACATTCCCTTGCGTCCACAGAGACTCGTAAGGGTACCGGAGGAACTTCTGCGGCACACTGATTGAATGGCGCTGGAACACTTCGACCTCCCCACGACCTACGTGGACACTCCGGAAAAGCTGCAGGAGGCCCTGCCCCTCTGGCACGCGGCCGGCCTGCTGTCGGTGGACATCGAGTGCAGCCTCACGGGCGTCCACCACTGCGTGCTGGCCCTCATGCAGGTGGCCACCCACGATCAGGCCTGGCTGGTGGATCCGCTGCCGCTCGAACCCCTCATGCGCCCCGCCCTGCAGGCCATGGCCCAGGTGCCCTGGATCGTCCACGATTTCTCCGGCGACGGCATCGTCTTCAAGCGGCTCTACGACGTGGTGCCCGAGAGCATCTTCGACACCATGCTACTCAGCCGCGCCCTGGGTTATCCCCAGCCAGGCCTGAAGACCATGGCCAAGCTGAAACTGGGCCTCGACATCCCCAAGGAGGAGCAGGACTCCAACTGGATGCTGCGCCCCCTGCGCGACACCCAGATCAGCTACGCCAGCCGCGACGCCGCCCTGCTGCTGCCCCTGCTGCGCATCCTGGCGGATGAGTGCGATGCGAACCGGGATCACCCCGAGATCGGGCCCCGCCTGGCCAGCCTGCCCAAGGAAATGCGCCATCTCCTCAAGCGGGTGCGCGCCTACACACCCCCCAAGCACGATCCCGTGGTCGACAAGGTGAAGCACCTGGGGGCTCTGGCCGTGGAGCGGGCCAAGCAGCTCACGGCGCTGCGCTGGGCCTGGGGCAACGAAGGCGATGTGGGGGCGGTCATGGAGCTGGGCAACCGCTGGCTCATGGCCCGCCTGGCCCATCCGCCTGCCACCAAGGAGGCCCTGGAGCGGACCATCCCCAATCCCCGCTTCCGCCGCAAGCGGCTGGACGCCCTCTGGCAGGTCTTCGCCGAGGGTGCGCATGAAACTCAGGAGGAGGCAGAATCCGCCGATGGACTGATCTGGACCACCCCTGGACACCCATGAGCCCTGAACCCGCCTCCACCCCCGCGTTCTCCGACGGCATCCCGGTGACCTTCCCCAAGGGGCTGCTGGGCTTCGAGCAACTCTCGGCCTTCATGCTCTTCGAGCCGCAGGACGGCTACCCGCTGAAGTTCCTCCAGTCCACCGAGAACCCGGACGTGTCCTTCATCTGCATCGACCCCGTCACGGTCAAGCGGGACTACCAGGTGCCCCTGACCCCGGAGGAGGCCGAGGCCCTCGGCCTGGAGGCCCCCGGCGACGCGCTCATCCTCACCCTGGTGGTGGTCCCCGAGGATCCCCGGCACATGACCACCAACCTGGCCGGTCCCCTCATCATCAACGTCCGGACGCGCATGGGCCGCCAGATCATCCTCAGCTCCGAGACCTACCCCCTGCGCTGCCCCATCCTCCTTCAGGACTGACCAGGCCCCGCCATGCTCGTCATCACGAGAAAACCCGATCAGTCCATCGTCATCGGCGGTGAGGTCGAGGTCATCGTCCTCGGCATCACCAAGGATGGGGTGCGTCTGGGCATCAAGGCCCCCCGCACGGTCCAGGTCCACCGGCGCGAGGTCTTCGAGGCCATCGCCGCCGAGAACCGCGCCGCCACGGCCACCAAGGTGCCGGTCCAGGACCTGGCCGCCCTCCTCCGGGCCGCTCAAGTCCGCAAGCCCCACCACCGATAAGAACCTTTCGAGGTCACCGTGGACATCAGCCCCGCAGGCGCAGCGGCCCAGGCGCAGCAGTTGCTCCAGCAGCAGGTCTCCGTCGGCGTGCTGAGGAAGAGCCTGGACGCGGAGGCCCAGCAGGGTGCAGCCCTGGTGAAGATGCTGAACCAGTCCACGGGCCTGGGACAGGGCATCGACCAGTACGCCTGACGCGGCAGCTGGAGCGACGGCCACCGTCCAGGGTGGGCAATTACATCGTGTTTTGATGTAAGCTGGGGCCTTTCCGCCGCCCGACCCCTGCCTCCCGGAACCCCATGCGCTCCCGCTTCCTGCTCGTCCTGCTCCTGGCCCTGCCCCTCCTGGGGGAAGGCGCCCCGGCCCGGCCCCGGCTGAAGCCCTTCAAGACCGCCACCCCACCCATCCTGGACGGCCGCCTGGACGAGGCCGTGTGGGCCCAGGCCGCCTCGGTCACAGATTTCGAGACCTTCATCCCGGACTTCGGCCGGAAGCAGGCCGAGAAGACCACGGCCTACATGGCCTACGACGCGCAGAACCTCTATTTCGCCTTCCGGTGCCTGGACCGGCCCGACCTGATCAAGGCCGCCCTCACCCGGCGCGATGACATCGCCAGCAACGACTTCGTCTGCATCAACCTCGACACCTTCAGCGACCAGCAGTCCCTCTACGCCTTCTATGTCTCGCCCGCCGGGGTCCAGGGCGACAGCCGCTTCGCCAGCAACAAGGAGGACTTCAGTGTCGACCTGATCTGGGACAGCGCCGCGCGGATCGATGCCGAGGGGTGGACCGTGGAGATGCGGATCCCCCTCAAGAGCATCCGTTACCTGCACCGGCCCGTGGTGGAGATGGCGGTGTTCTTCGAGCGCACCCTCCACCGGCGCCAGGAGCACGGCTCCTTCCCGGCCCTGGATCCCGGGCGCGGCTACGCCTTCCTGCCCCAGATGGCGGTCCTCGAATACGAGGGACTCGCCCGCCCCGCCATCCTGGAACTGCTCCCGGCCTTCACCCTCTCCCGCCAGGCCACGCGGGAGGAGGGCCTCATGGTCCGCCATCCCGACGACCGCCAGTGGAGCCTCACGGGAAAATACGGCCTCACGCCCAGCCTCATCCTCGATGCCACCGTGAACCCCGACTTCTCCCAGGTGGAGGCCGATGCCGGACAGGTGGATGCCAACCTCCGCTCCAGCCTCTTCTTTGCGGAAAAGCGCCCTTTCTTCCTGGAGGGCAGCGAGGCCTTCAACATCGCGGCCTCCCAGACCGGCCCCGTGCTGGCCATTTTCCACTCGCGCACCATCGTGGATCCCCGATGGGGCGCCAAGCTCTCGGGCAAGCTGGGCCGGGATGACACCATCGCCGCCCTGGCCGCCACGGACACCGCGGATCCCCGGTCCGGTGATCCGGCCAGCCCGCGCTTCGGGGTGCTGCGCTACCGCCGTACGACCCGGGAAGACGGCTACCTCGGCGCCTTCTACGCGGATCGGGAGGCCGGCCCCCGCAGCAACCGCGTCTTCGGACCCGACGGCCAGTTCCGCCTCACGCCCGGCTCCCTCCTGGGCTTCCACGCCTACGGCTCCCTCACCGAGGACGCGGCCTCCCCGGGAACCCGACGGGGCCGCGCCCTGGGCCTGGAGTACCTCTACGACACCAGCCGCCTGGCGGTGAACGCGGCCCTCCACGATGTCACCAGCGGCTTCATCGCCGACGCGGGCTTCCTCACCCGCACGGGCGTCACCTCCACCAGCCTGAAGGTGACGCCCAAGCTGTACCCCGCCTCTGGCTGGGTGCGGCGCCTCGATCCCTTCGTCGGCTTCGCCACCCTCCGCGACCATCCCAGCAACCTCCTGGAGACTGACGCGACGCTGGGCCTCACGGCCATCTTCCAGAGCAACAGCGCCGCCACGCTCCAGTGGGACAAGGCCACCGAGGTGTTCCTGGGCCAGCGCTTCCAGACGGACGGGCTGCGCCTCTCGGGTCGGAGCCAGGTCCACCGGACCCTGGCCCTCTCGGGGGCCTACTGGAGGGGCAAGGGCATCCGCTACACGGCCGATCCCTTCCAGGGCCACGGCTCCCAGACCTCGCTGTCCGCCGTCTACCAGCCCGGGGAATCCCTCAACCTGACGTTGAACTGGACCCACGCCGACTTCTACCGGGACGCCACGGGCGAGAAGGTCTACTCGTACCCCATCAGCCGGGCCAAGCTCACCTATCAGTTCAGCCACGCCTTCTTCCTGCGCGCCATCGCCGAGTACAACGCCTACCGCCGCCAGCTGCTGACGGACTTCCTGGCCTCATACACCTACATCCCCGGCACCGTCCTCTACCTGGGCTATGGCGCCCTGGCCAAGCGCCAGGAATGGGAGAACGGCATGTACCGCCCCTCCGATCACTTCCTCGACATGCAGCGTGGCCTCTTCTTCAAGGCCTCGTACCTGTGGCGGTTGTAGGCGCCGCTAGTTCAGATACGGCGCCAGGTACTTCCCCGTCACGCTGCCCTTCCGCTTGACGATGTCCTCGGGCGTTCCGGTGGCAATGATCCGCCCGCCCTCACCACCGCCCTCGGGGCCCAGGTCGAGGATCCAGTCGGCGGTCTTGATCACGTCGAGGTTGTGCTCGATCACGATGAGGGTGTTGCCCGCCTCCACCAGGCGGTCCACCACCTCCAGCAGCTTCTGGATGTCCTTCAGGTGCAGGCCCGTGGTGGGCTCGTCCAGGATGTAGACCGTGCGGCCCGTGGCCCGCTTGCTGAGCTCCTTGGCCAGCTTCACGCGCTGGGCCTCGCCGCCCGAGAGCGTCGTCGCGCTCTGGCCCAGGCGGATGTAGCCCAGGCCCACGTCCATGAGGGTCTGCAGCTTGTTGGCCAGCACCGGAATGGGGCCGAAGACCGCCAGCGCCTCCTCCACGGTCATGTTCAGCACGTCAGAGATGCTCTTGCCCTTGTAGTGGATCTCCAGCGTCTCTCGGTTGTAGCGCTTGCCCTTGCACTGCTCGCAGGTGACGTAGACATCCGGGAGGAAGTGCATCTCGATCTTGAGGACGCCATCGCCCTCGCATTTCTCGCAGCGGCCGCCCTTCACGTTGAAGCTGTACCGGCCCGGCGCGTAGCCGCGGGCCTTGCTCTCGGGCAGCTGGGCGAAGAGTTCGCGCAGCGGCGTGAAGAGGCCTGTGTAGGTGGCCGGATTGCTGCGGGGCGTGCGGCCGATGGGGGCCTGGTCGATGTCGATGACCTTGTCGATGGCCTCCAGCCCCTTGATGGCCTTGTGCTTGCCCACGACATGGACGCCCTGGTGCAGCTGGTTGGCCAGGGCCTTGTAGAGGATCTCGTTCACCAGGGTGCTCTTGCCGGAGCCACTGACGCCAGTGACGCAGGTGAAGATGCCGATGGGGAATTCCGCATCCACCTTCTTCAGGTTGTTCTCCTCGGCGCCCAGGATGGACAGATACCCGCGCTGGGCCTTGCGGCGCTTGCGGGGCACGGGGATGGCATCGCGGCCCGACAGGAAGTCGCCGGTGATGGAGCCCTCGGTGCGGCTGATCTCCCCCGGCGTGCCCTGGGCCACCACCTGGCCGCCGTGCTCCCCGGCCCCGGGGCCCATGTCCACCACGTGATCGGCCGCGAGGATGGTCTCCAGGTCGTGCTCCACCACCAACACCGTGTTGCCCAGGTCCCGCATCTCCTGGAGGGTCCGGATGAGCTGCAGGTTGTCCCGCTGGTGGAGGCCGATGCTGGGCTCGTCCAGCACGTAAAGCACGCCCTGGAGCTTGGAGCCGATCTGAGTGGCCAGGCGGATGCGCTGGCCCTCGCCGCCGGATAGCGTGGCTGCGCTGCGGTCCAGGGTGAGGTAGCCCAGGCCCACGTCATCCAGGAAGCCCAGGCGCTCGCGGATCTCCTTCAGCACCTTCTCGGCGATGACGGCGTCCTTGCCCTCCAGGGCCAACTCGGCGAACCACTTCCGGGAATCGCGCACGCTGTGGGCCACCACCTGGGCGATGTTCAGCCCCCCCACGAAGACCGCCAGCACCTCGGGCTTCAGGCGCTGCCCCCCGCATTCCTCGCAGGGGATCACGCGCATGGACTGCTCCATCTCCGCCTGGATCTCCTCGCTGGTGGTCTCGCGGTAGCGCCGGTCCAGGTTGCCGATGATGCCTTCGAAATGGTGGACGAAGTCGTAGCGGTTGCGCTTGCTCTCGTAGGTGAAGCGCATCTCCTTCTCGGTGCCATGCAGCAGCAGGCGGCGGATGTCCGCGGGCAGTTTCTTCCAGGGCACGTCCAGGCTGAACTTCATCTTCTTGGCCAGCTGCTCCAGCAGCTGCGAGCGCCAGCCGTCCTCGCTGACGCTCTTCCAGCCGCTGGCCTGGATGGCCCCCTCGTTGATGGAGAGCGCCGGGTTGGGGATGATCAGCTCCTCCGCGAATTGGCGCTTGAAGCCCAGGCCGTCGCAGGCGGGGCAGGCACCGTAGGGGCTGTTGAAGGAGAATGAGCGCGGTTCCAGCTCCGGCAGGCCCAGGCCGAACTTGGGGCACTTCACGTTGTTGCAGGCCAGCTTGCTGGAGAAGAGCTGCTCCGTCCCATCGAGATCAATGAGGGCGCTGCCCTCCGCCAGGTTGCAGGCGATCTCCAGGCTGTCCGCCAGACGGGACTGGATGGAGGGATCCACCTTCAGGCGGTCGATGACCACCTCCACCGTGTGCTTCTTCTGTTTGTCCAGGTCGGGGATGCCCTCGGTCAGATCGAGCATCGCGCCGTTCACCCGAGCCCGGATGTAGCCGCGCTTCATGAGGTCCTGCAGGAGCTTCTTGTACTCGCCCTTGCGGCCCCGCACCACGGGGGCCAGGATCTGCAGCTTGGCGCCCGCGGGCCGGGCCAGGATCTGGTCCGCCATCTCCTGGATGGTCTGGCTCGCGATGGCCTGGCCGCAGGCCACGCAGGTGGGCCGCCCCGTGCGGGCGTAGAGCAGGCGCAGGTAGTCGTAGATCTCCGTCACCGTGGCCACGGTCGATCGCGGGTTCTTGCTTGTGGTCTTCTGCTCGATGGAGATGGCCGGGGACAGGCCCTCGATGCTGTCCACATCGGGCTTCTCCATCTGGTCGAGGAACTGCCGGGCATAGGCTGACAGGCTTTCCACGTAGCGCCGCTGGCCCTCGGCGTAGAGCGTGTCGAAGGCGAGGCTGGACTTGCCCGACCCCGAGAGCCCCGTGATCACCACCAGCTGGTTCCGCGGCAGGGACAGGTCCAGGTTCTTGAGGTTGTGCTCGCGGGCGCCTTTGATGTGGATGTGTTCCATAGGTGCTCCAGCTTACGCCAATTTTTCGCTTTTTCGGAATCCGATTAGGTCGACATCCAGAATCAACCCCGCAGCCAAAGCCGGGAGCGGCATAAGGCGCCCTGACGAAACGACCGGAAAAACGCCGGTCATTCTGAAACGCCCCTAAAATCATCTGATGCATCCAGCCGAACTGGCGATCCTGCTTCATCGCGCCCTCGAGGTCCGGCTGGCGCGCCTGCGGGAGCTGCTGGACACCCCGGGCTGGCCCCGGGAGGATGAGCCGCTGCACCAGGTGAGGGTGGCAGCCCGCCGCCTCGGGGCCGCGTTGGACCTGGTGGACGCAGAGGTCTATCCGGCCCACAAGGGCCAGCGGCGGGCCCTCAAGCGGCTGGTGGACACCCTGGGCCTGCCCCGGGAGCTGGATGTGCAGGCCGGCCACCTGCGGGAGTACCACGGGCAGGCCGCCACGCCCGCCCAGGCCGCCGTCCTCGAGCACCTGCTGGAGCAGGTGGATCGGGCCCGCGCCAAGGTGCGCCGGGCCATGCGAAAGGAGCTCGACCGCCTGCGCCTGCCGGGCCTGGACCGCCTGCTGGAGGTGGCCGCCCTGCAGGATCCCTTCCAGGCCACCTCCCTGCAGGAGGCCGCCTGGGCCTGCCTGGAAGCCCGCGCCGAAACGGCCCTGGCCGGACTGGCTGCGCTTTGCGCCCAGGAGGATGCCGCCGCCCTCCACAAGGCCCGGGTGCGCCTCAAGAAGCTGCGCTACGCCGTCGAGGCCCTGGAGGCGGCCTTCGCCGAGCCCCCCGCGGCCATCCTGAAGGAGCTCCGTGGGCTGCAGACCCTTCTGGGCGAGCACCACGACCTCGCCACCCTCGAGGCCCTGCTCTGGAAGGCCGAGGAAGGGCTGCGGGAGCGGGGACGGGCCGCCCTTGGGGCCGGTGTGCTGGACCTGCTGGGCTCGGTGGCTGAGGCTCGACGCGCGGCCTTCGACGCCTTCGTCCGGGCCGCCTCGGGCCTGGACCCCCTCGCCTTCGCGCGCGCCGTGCGGCCGGCCCTGGGCCTGCCGCCTTCCGAAGGGTGGCTCCCATGAGCTTCTGGCGCATGCGCATCCGACCCCTGGCGTGGCTTCGCAGCCTGCATGCCAAGCTCTTCGTCCTGCTGGGCCTGGTCACCAGCCTGCTCACCGTGGCCGTGGCCTACTCCATCACCCGCAACAGCCGGCGCGAGCTGGAGACCTACTCGCGTAACCTCGTCATCGAGGCCGCCGGCACCATCGAGACCGACATCGTTGAGCGAGATCCTGGCTTCAAGGATCCCGACAAGCTGGATCAGGTGCTGGCCAGCATCGCCGGGCCCGACCGCAGCATCTTCCAGATCGATGTCTTCAAGCGGGTGGGCCGGGGCAACGAGGTGGAGCTGGTGCGCTCCTCCGGCGACGAGGGCCAGATCGACTGGGGCCCCGAGATCGGCTCATACCTGAGCCTGACCAAGGCCCAGGCGGAGCTGGTGGATCTCAACACCGGCCGCCAGGCCTGGAAGGTCTACCTGCCCATCCGCCCGCATAAACCCGGCCAGCCCCCCATCGGCCTCATCCGCGCCTACTGCGACCTGGAGCGCTGGGAGGTGGTCTGGGACAACAACCTCAACCGCACGCTGCGCACCCTGCCCGGCGTGCTCCTGGGCGAGTTCATCCTGCTCTGGCTCATCCTGCGCATCCTCATCAGCGATCCCATCGAAGGCCTGGTGCTCACCATGCAGCGGCTCGAGCAGGGCGAGTCCGGCGCCCGGGCCCCCGTGCGCCGCAGCGACGAGCTGGGCCTCATCGCCGCCCGCTTCAACGACATGGCCACCCAGATCCAGCGGGCCGCAGAGGACCGCGAGGCACTCATCCGCGAGATCCGCGGCCTCAACGCGAACCTGCAGGACCGCATCGATGCCGCCCTCTCCGAGCTGCAGGCCAAGAACGCCGAGCTGGCCGCCCTGGTGGAGCGCAACGCCCTCCTGCGTGAGGAGCTCGGCGTCCAGGAGCGGCTGGCCGTGGCGGGTCAGCTCACCGCCACCTTCGCCCACGAGGTGGGCACGCCCCTCAACCTGGTGACGGGCCACCTCCAGCTGCTGGAGGCCCAGAAGGACCTGCCGGACCGGACTCGCGAGCGCCTGGGGGTCATCGGGGGCCAGATCCAGCGGGTTGGAGACATCGTGCGCCGCCTCCTCGACCTCACCCGCCGCCCCCAGCTGCACCGTAAGCCCCTGCGCTTCGAAAGCCTCTTCGAGGACCTGCAGCAGCTCTGGTCGCCCACCCTGGCGGCCCACGGCGTCACCGTGACGGCCCAGGCCCCGCCGGACTGCTGCCTGGACGTGGACCGCAAGCAGATGGAGCAGCTCTTCATCAACCTCATGAACAACGCCGTGGACGCCATGCCCGGAGGTGGCCAGGTGGAGCTGAAGGCCCGGCCCGCCGAGGACAGCACGCCGAGCGGCCTCTGGTGGGAGCTGCACTTCCACGACTCCGGCCAGGGCATCCCCGCCGAGGTGCTGGGCCAGGTCTTCCGCCCCATGTTCACCACCAAGCCCGAGGGCAAGGGCACGGGCCTGGGCCTCAGCATCTGCCGCGAGATCGTGCGCAACCACGGCGGCGAGATCCGCATCGAGAGCGCCGAAGGCCAGGGCACCTGCGTGGTGTTCACCCTGCCGGGGGCGCCGGCCTAAGAGGTCGTAACAAACCCGACGATGCCGCGATGAAGCCCGGCGGGATGCGCGGCAGATATCAGTTCGTCTCGCGCATCGCCGTAGGCGATACCGAGAGGGAAGGGCTCGCAGGGCAACGTGGTTCGTTGTTCAAGAGACCTGAAACCACGGGGCGCCCGCCTGGCTTCATCCCTCCGGGCGAGGGGTCTTGTGACGACCTCTAAATCTCCACCACTTCCACATCCCCCAGCGCTTCCTCCAGGAAGCGGCTGCCCACTTCTTTCAGGCGGCTGCTGGCGTCCGTGAGCTGGACGCGGAGGGTGCCGCGGGCGCTGGTGGTGCGGTAGCCGAGGCGGCCCTGCAGCAGGCGGTCCACGGCCTTGGCGGTCACGCGGCCGCTGTCGATCCAGCGGGTGCCGGGACGGCAGCGCTCCAGGCTGGGCAGCAGGGTGGGGTAATGGGTGCAGCCCAGCACCACGGTCTTCACCTCGAAGGGCAGCTGGTTCAGGTAGCGCCGGCAGATGCTGTCGGTGACGGGATCGTCGAACCAGCCTTCCTCCGCCAGGGGCACCAGCAGGGGGCAGGCCACGCTGTGGATGACCTTGGCGGGGTCGCGGCGGCGGATGGCCGTGTCATAGGCGGCGCTGCCGATGGTGGCCAGGGTGCCGATGATGCCCACGGGGCCGGCCTGCTCCGCGGCGGCCTCGGCGCCGGGCTCGATGACGCCGATGACCGGGCAGGGGCTCACGGCCTGCAGGGCCGGCAGGCCATGGGCGCTGGCGGTGTTGCAGGCGATGACGATGAGCTTGGGTTCGTGGCGCTGCAACAGCTCGCCCATCTGCAGGGTGTAGCGCTCGATGGTGCGGTGGCTCTTGCTGCCGTAGGGCAGGCGCGCCGTGTCGCCCAGGTAGAGCAGGTCCTCCTGGGGCAGCAGCTGGCGCAGGGCGTGCAGCACCGTGAGCCCGCCGATGCCCGAGTCGAAGATGCCGATGGGGCGGTCGGCGCGGCTCATGCGTCGACCCGCGTGGCCAGAATGGCGATCCACTCGCCGTCGCGCCGCACCTGCTCGGGCCTGAAGCCGTGGGTCGCCAGGCTCAGCAGGGCCTCGTCGGTGCGCTCGGCCAGGATGCCGCTGGCGATGAGCCAGCCGCCGGGCGCGGCCACCTGGGCCATGCGGGGCAGCAGCTCCTGGATGGTCACCAGCAGGATGTTGGCCAGCAGGCCGGTGTAGGGACCGTCGGCCCGGGGGTCGTCCAGGGTGCCCACGAAGCTGTCGTAGGGGCGGGTCCCCTTCAGCAGGTGGGCATTGAGCTCGATGAGCTCGGCCATGGCCGGCCCGCAGTCGGGGTCGATGTCAAAGGCCCGGAGCTGGCGCCCCCCCAGCAGGTGGGCGGCCAGGGAGAGGATTCCCGTGCCCGCACCGATGTCCAGGATGGGGCCCTGGAGACGGCCCTCCGCGGCCAGGTCCTCCAGCAGCTCCATGCAGAGGCGGGTGGTCTCGTGGCCGCCGGTGCCGAAGGCCAGGCCGGGGTTCACCACCAGGTCCAGGCGCTCCGCGGGGCCCGGGTTCTCGTCCCAGAGGGGGCGCACATGGAAGCGCCGGCCCACCTCGAAGGCGCCGAAGCCCTCCCGGCTCTTGGCCAGCCAGTCCTCGTCGCCGAAGGCCTCCGCTTCCAACAGGTTCACGCCGGGGAAGGCCCCCAGGCCAGCCGGATCCGGCGGGGCCTGGTCCGGGGGGAAGTAGGCGTAGCAGACGCGGGGAGGATCCGCCTCCCGGTAGAAGGCCGAGGAGCCCTCTTCTTCCAGCCAGGCGCAGAGCGCCTCCTCCTGGGGATCCGGAACCTCCAGCTTCCACCGCAGATGCGTCGCATGAACCATGGATCAAGATTAGCAGGGCACCCCGGGAACCATTGGCTCCCAGGGTGCATTCAATGGGTGCGGCCGGTCAGTGGGCCGTCTTGAGTGAGTGGTCGTGGGGGGAATGGCGAAGGGGGACGCGCGTCCCCCTTCGTTTGTACCGGCGGGACCTGCCTACTCGGCAGCCTCCACGGGGTCCGAATCCTCCAGGTCCAGTCTTTTCATCTTTTCCAGGAAGGTCGTGCGCTTCAGGCCCAGCAGGTCGGCAGCCCGTTTCTTGTTGCCCCGGGTGATGGCCAGGCTCTGGAGCATGAGGGTCTTCTCCATGTCGGAGACCACCTGGTTCAGGTCCAGGCCCTCGGCGGGCAGGTCCATGCCGAAGGCCGGGGCCACCACCGGGGCGAAGGCATCCGCGGGCAGGGGGGTGAAGCCGGCCCGGGGGGCCTCCGCCGGGGCCTCGGCCGGACCGCCCTCCCCCATGCGCTCGGCCAGGAAGGCGAAGTCCTCCCGGGTCAGCACGGGGCGGGTGCCCGAGAGCACGATGGCCCGCTCAATGGCGTTCTCCAGCTGGCGCACGTTGCCGGGCCAGGGCAGGGACATGAGCAGGGGATCGACGCTGGGATGCAGGGCCTTGGGGTACAGGCCATGCTCGCGGGCCTTGCGGTTGAGGAAGTGCTGGGCCAGGAAGGGCACCTCCTCCTTCCGGGCGCGCAGGGGCGGCATGGTGATGGGCACCACTTCCAGGCGGTAGAAGAGGTCCTCGCGGAAGCTGCCCTCCTGCACCTTCCGCCACAGGTCCACATTGGAGGCCGTGATCACCCGGACCTCCACCTTCACGGGCGCGCCGCCGCCCAGGGGCTGCACCTCGCGCTCCTGCAGGACGCGCAGCAGGCGCACCTGGGCGCCCAGGGGCATGGTGCCCACCTCGTCCAGGAAGATGGTGCCGCCGTGGGCCTCGCGGAACTTGCCCGGGGTGTCCTTACGGGCATCCGTGAAGGCGCCCTTGTTGTAGCCGAAGAGCTCGGATTCCAGCAGGTTCTCGGGGATGGCGCCGCAGTGCACGGCCACGAAGGGCTCCGTGTTCTCGGCGCTCATGCGGTGGATGGCCCGGGCGATGACCTCCTTGCCCGTGCCGCTCTCGCCCAGCAGCAGCACCGTGGCGCGGGTGGCGGCGGCGGCGCGGGCGCGGGCCAGCACGTCCTGCATGGCGATGCTGGTGCCCACCAGCCCGAAGGCCAGGGCCTGGGAGGCGCTGAGCTGGGTGGTGGTGCCCGACCGGGGCCGCAGGCCCGGCATCGGGGGCTCGGGCCCCAGCACGCCCCAGCGCACGGAGCCGAGGGAGCCCCACTCCGAGAGGGCCTTGGCATCCATGGGCGCGGCATCGGGCTTCAGGCCCAACAGGATGGGCAGGGCCGCCACCTCGGCCATCATACGGTTCAGCTCCGGGGGCGGCCAGGCGCCCTTGGCGCTGATCACCCACAGGTCCACATCCCGGGGCGCCAGGGCGGGCGAGGCGCCGCGATCCACGGTCACATCCCAGAGGGCCGCCCACCGATGCTCCAACCCCCCGGTGTCGTCCCCGAGGGTGGACCAGTGAAGGCGGGGCAGTTGGGTCATGGGCTCCTTGATTGCCAACAGCCTAGGGGCAGGGGAGGAAGGGTCAAGTCAAAAAAATGACTGAGAAAAAGGTCGCATGAAAGCGGGAGCACAACGGTCACAGAGGACCCGCCTTGCCCTGCGGCGTACGATGGAAGGAGCCCTCCGGAGGTCCCCATGTCGCTCATGGAATCCACCATGGTCCCGCTGGGCACGCCCTGTCCCGACTTCACCCTGCCCGGCGTGGACGGACGGCTCTGGTCCCTGCGGGACTTCCACTGCCCGGCCCTCCTGGTGGTGGTCATGTGCAACCACTGCCCCTACGTGCAGGCCATCGACGACCGCGTCGACGCCCTGGCCCGGGCCTACCAGGGCCGCTGCGCCGTGGTGGGCATCAATGCCAACGACGCCGTGACCTACCCCGACGACAGTTTCGAGGCCATGCGCAAGCGGGCCGCGGCCAAGGGCTACGCCTTCCCCTACCTGTGGGACGAGGAGCAGACCGTGGCGCGCGCCCTGGGCGCGGTGTGCACCCCGGACTTCTTCCTCTATGACTCCCACCGCCGCCTGAGGTACCGGGGCCGCCTGGACGACAACTGGAAGGACGCCAGCCGCGTCACCCGCCAGGAGCTGCAGGAGGCCATCGAGGGCGTCCTCGCCGGCCGCGAACCGCTCGAAGTCCAGCAACCCAGCATGGGCTGCAGCATCAAGTGGAGGTCCCGATGATCCGCGCCGCCGCCCCGCTGCTCCTCGCCGCGGCCCTGGCCGCCCAGGCCCCGGGTCTGAAGCTGGGCGACACCTGCCCCCCCTTCAGCCTGCCAGGCACCGATGGCAAGGCCCACGGGCCCGCCTCCCCCCTGCCCCTGATGGTGGTCTTCCTCAGCACCGAGTGCCCCTACGTGATGGCCACCCAGTCCCGCATCAATGGCTACGCGAAGCAGTACGCCGGCCGGGTCACGGTGCTGGCCATCAACGCCAACGACGTGGACAGCCACACACAGGAGTCCATGGTCTCCATGCAGGCCCAGGCCCAGAGCCAGGGCTTCGTCTTCCCCTACCTCAAGGACGAACCCCAGGCCACCTCGCGGGCCTTCGGCGCCGTCTGCACCCCGGACTTCTTCCTCTTCGACCGCGCGCGGAAGCTCGTCTACCGCGGCCGCATGGATGACAACTGGAAGGACGCCTCGAAGATCACCGTGCGGGACCTCGAAGCGGCCACCGAGGCCCTGCTGGCGGGCCGGCCCGTGTCCGCGGAACAGCCGCCCAGCCGCGGCTGCAGCATCAAGTGGAAGCCCGGGGCCTGAGGCTCTTCTTCGCCCTGCCGCTGCCGCCGGTGGCCAGGGTGGTCCTGGAGGACTGGCGCCGGGAGCTTCCGCCCCTTGGGGGCTGGTCCGCATCTGAAGGCCTCCACCTGACCCTGGCCTTCCTGGGCCAGCGCCCGGCGGAAGCGCTTCCCGGCCTGGAGGCCCTCGGGGCCACCGTGGCCGCGCGGCATGCGGCCTTCGACCTTGATACCACCGCCCTCGGCGCCTTCAGCGGCGGGGCGCACACCCGCCTGCTCTGGCTGGGCCTGGCCCCCGCCCCGGCCCTGGAGGCCCTGGCCGGCGACCTGTGCGGAGCCCTCGCGGCCGCGGGCGAGGCCTTCGACCCCAAGCCCTTCCGTGCCCACATCACCCTGGCCCGCTTCCGGCAGGCGCAGCGGCTGGACGCGTTCCGGAATCCCCCCCCGCAGCGGTTCCCGGCCGACCGTCTCGTACTCTTCGAAAGCCGGTCCCAGGGCCGTTACACGCCGCTGCGGGACTGGAACCTGCGGAGGGTATGATCGAAGGTTCTGCCGGAGCCCCGATGCGCCTCGCCCTCCTTCCCGTCTGCCTCGCGGCGCTGCCCCTCAGCGCCCAGTGGGACCTGCGCCTGGAGCTGCCACGCCCCAGCGGCCAGAGCCTGCCGCAGACCCTTCTCAGCGGCTCGGGCCAGCTGGTTTCCGGCGACCTCGACACGGGCCGCGGCTTCATCGCCTCGGCGAACCGGCGCCTCTTCCAGCTGGGCCCCCTGCTCAAGCTGGAGGGCGGCCTGGAGGTCTCCCAGTTCACCGCGGACGGCAGCCTCAGCCAGGACGGCACCACCCAGGCCACCAAGCTCAAGCAGCAGGGCCTGGGCGTGGGCCTCAACGCCCAGCTCTGGGTGCCCTTCGTGGGGCTCGCTGGGGAGTTCGGCCTCATCCAGCGCCTGCAGCACTACCGGTACGACACGGCCGGCGCCTCCTCCACCAAGGACCTCAGCCGCACCTGGGTGCGGGTGGGCGCCCGGTGGCGCGTCCCCTCCGTGGTGGTGCACCCCTACCTGGCGGCCAGCTACCAGCAGCCCGTCACCAAGGACCGCCCCGTGAAGCTGAGCAGCTCCTCGGACCTGGCAGCCTACTTCTCCGCCCAGGGCAGTGGCCAGGAGTTCGAACGGCTATGGACCTTCGGCGTGGGGGTGACCTTCTGATGCTGCGTTCCGCGTGGATCCCCGCTCTCCTGACGACCGCCTTGGCCGCGGCGCCCGCGCCCAAGGCCCGCCCCAGACTGGTGGTCGTCATCTCGGTGGATCAGTTCTCCGCCGAGCTGATGCAGACCTATGGCCCCGAGTGCACCGGCGGCCTGGCCCGCCTTCGGAAGGAGGGCGCCTTCTTCACCGAGGCCTACCACGACCACGGCTTCACGGAGACGGGGCCCGGTCACTCCGTGCTGCTGTCCGGCCGCTTCCCCACCCACACCGGCATCGTCGAGAACCGCTGGGTGGACCGCGCCACGGGCAAGCTCGTCTACTGCGTGGAGGATCCCGCCGCAAGGGCCCTGCACGCCCCGGACCAGCCCAGCTCTTCCAACCGGAGCTTCCTCGGCGAGTGCCTGGGGGACTGGCTGCAGGCCCAGGTGCCCGGGGCCCGCGCCTTCGCGGTGTCGGGCAAGGACCGCGCCGCCATCCTCATGGCCGGGCGCCGACCCAGTGCCGCCTACTGGTTCACCGGCGCCGCGGGCTTCACCTCCTCCACCGTCTACGGAGCGCGTCTGCCCGCCTGGCTGGCCCACTTCGACGAAGGCCTCCGCGAGCGCTTCACCACCCAGAGCTGGCTCTGGGCCAAGGCCCCCGGGACGCCCGAGGGACGGACGGCCACCTGGACCTTCCCCGGCCAGGTGATCCGCAACGGAGCCCTGCCCCGCCTCATCCAGGGCGCGGGCATGCCCCTGGACAAGGGCTTCGAGGCCCGCTTCCGCAAGTCCCCCTTCCTTGACGAGGTCACCCTGGAAGCCGCCGAGGCCCTCCTGGAGGGTGAACAGCTGGGCCGGGGTCCGGCCACGGACCTGCTGGCCGTGAGCTTCTCCGCCACCGACTACATCGGCCACAGCTACGGCACCCTGGGCACCGAGATGCGCGACCAGATGCACCGCCTGGACCGCACCCTGGGCCGCCTGCTGGAGGCCGTGCAGCGCCGCGATCCCGGCGCCTGGGTGGTGCTCAGCGCCGACCACGGCGGCCTGGACCTGCCCGAGGCCCTGGTGGAATCGGGCTTCCCCGCCCGTCGCGTGGCCACCACCCCCTTCCTCAACGACCTGCGGGCCGACCTGAAGGCCGCCTTCAAGGTGGACGCCGACCTGGTGGTGGAGACCCCCGAACCCAACGACCTCTACCTGCGGGATGCCGCCCTCCAGGCCGCGGGCCTCGACCGCGCCGCCGTGCGGGCCCGGGTCCAGGCCTGGCTGCGCACCCGGCCCGAGGTGGCCGACGCCTTCACCGCCGACGAGCTCCTGGCCACGGATCCCGCCGCCACGGGCAGCCCCCGCGACAGCAGCCTGCGGGTGCTCCTGCGCCGGAGCTTCCACCCCCAGCGCAGCGGCGATGTGCTCGTGGCTTTCAAGCCCTGGACCGTCTTCGGCGTGCCGCCCACGGACTGGCCCGCAGGCCACGGCACCCCCCATGCCTACGACCGCCGGGTGCCCCTCATCTTCTGGGGCCCCTGGAAGGCCGGGGAGCGCAAGCAGCCCGTGCGCACCGTGGACCTGGCCCCCACCCTGGCCCGCGAGCTGGGCCTGAAGCCCGGCTCCGTGGATGGCCAGGCGCTGGACCTGGGTCCCCGCCGCTAGTCGCGCCATGCCCACACCCTCCATCGTGATCCTCACCGGGGCGGGCATCTCCGCCGAGAGCGGCCTGCGCACCTTCCGCGACGCCGACGGCCTCTGGGAGAACCACCGCGTCGAGGACGTGGCCACACCCGAGGCCTTCCGCCGCGACCCGGCCCTGGTCCAGCGCTTCTACAACGAGCGCCGCCGCAGCCTCGCCACCGTCCAGCCCAATGCGGCCCACCTGGCCCTGGCCCGGCTGGAGCGGGAACGGCCCGGGGAAGTGCTGCTCGTCACCCAGAACGTGGACGACCTCCATGACCGCGCCGGCTCGCAGAACCTGCTGCACATGCACGGAGAACTGCTCAAGGCCCGCTGCCTCGGCTGCGGAGCCATCCATCCCTGGCCCGGCGACCTGGACGGGACCAGCCGGTGTCCCGCCTGTGAGCGGGGCGGGCTGCGTCCCCACATCGTCTGGTTCGGCGAGCTGCCCCTGGACCTGGACCGCATCTACGACGCCGTGGAGCGCTGCGGCCTCTTCGTGGCCATTGGCACCAGCGGCCACGTGTACCCCGCGGCGGGCCTCGTGCAGGCCGTGGCCCCGGGCACCCGCACCGTGGAACTGAACCTGGCCGCCAGCCGCGTGGCCAGCGCCTTCCAGGAGGTGCGGACCGGCCGCGCCACGGACCTGGTGCCGGCCTTCGTGGACGAACTGCTGGGCGGGTGAGGCTTGTTCGCCGGAGATAAACGGAGAGTAAGCAGGGCGAGGCCGTGCCCGAACGGCCCCATCTCTGCCCATCCCCGTTCATCTCCGGCTGCATGCAGTTCTGCTTGAGCCCCTCAGGCCAGAGCCCCGCGCCGCTGCAGTTCCCGCAGCACCACTAGGGCCTCGTCCGCCGCCGCCACCGGCACGAAGAGGTGATCGTGGTGCGCCGCGGCGATCACGTTGCAGCTGAGGCCAGCCTCGGCGAGGGCCTGGGCGACGGCCGCCGTGAGGCCCACCGCCGCGAGGTCCGAGTGCACCCGCAGGGAGATCCACGCGGCGCGGAACAGGATCGGAAGCTGGCGGGCCCGCGCCGCCTCCTCCGGCAGCACCACCGTGAGGCCCTCCTCCTCCCGGAAGGTGGCCAGGGGCTCCAGGCCCTGCGGGTCCGTCCCGGTCCGCAGCACCGCGAAGGCGTACACGCCCTCGTGCAGCAGCGGGTCCAGGCTGCGCAATAGCTGGTGGAGGTCGGCGATGGGCGCGCTCACTTCACCACCGGCAGCTCCACGCAGCTGGCCTGGCCGGGGGCGTGATGGACACGCATCGTGGCGGGCCGGTAGTCCTTCGACTCGGCGAAGAAGATGTTGGGCACGAAGGTCTGCGGGTTGCGGTCGTAGAGGGGGAACCAGCTGGACTGTACCTGCACCATCACCCGGTGGCCAGGCAGGAAGACATGGTTCGCCGTGGGCAGGGCGAAGCGGTAGATCAGCGGCGCATCGGGCTTCAGGGCCTTCGGCGTCTCCAGGCTCTCGCGGTAGCGGCCCCGGAAGATGTCGGCCGAGACCATGAGCTGGAAGCCGCCCATCTGGGGCTGGCTGGCCACCTCGTCGGGGTACACGTCGATCACCTTCACCACCCAGTCGGCGTCGGTGCCCGTGGTCGAGGCCACCAGGTTCGCCACGGGCTCGCCGGCCAGGCGCAGGGGTTCTTTCAGCGGCTCCGAGACGTAAGCCAGCACGTCGGTCCGCCCCGAGGCCTCGCGCTGATCGTCCGTGAGCCACTGGGGCCAAGTGTGGGCGGCGTCGTAGCCCACGGGCTGGATGGGCCGGGCGCGGAAGGGCACGGGCTTGGCGGGATCGGACACATAGGCATCGAAGGGAGCCTCCCCGGCCTTCGGAGCCTCCGCGGACACGGCGAGGCCCGCTCGGAGGTAGAAGGGCGTGGCCTTCGCGGCGGCGCCCTCCCCGGCCAGGGGCCAGGCGGGAAGCTTCTTCCAGGTGTTCGTGCCCGTCTCGAAGGCGCTCACGGGGGGCAGGTCCGCCCTGGGTCCGCCCTTCAGGTGCTGATCGAGGAAGGGCTTCAGCACGGTCTGGCGGAACTGCAGGGCCGTGTCCTGGTTGAACTTCAGGGGGCCCAGGCCGCTGCCGTCGCCGATCTGCCCACCGTGGTTCCAGGGGCCCATGGCCAGGACCAGCAAGTTCGCGCTGTCCTTGGGCTTCAGGGCCTTCCACACGGCGATGGCGCCGTAGATGTCCTCGGCGTCGTAGAGGCTGTGCACCAGCATGGTGGGCACCGTGAGCGGACGCGCCGCCAGCACGCGGTCCATGGCCTGCTGCTGCCAGAAGCTGTCGTAGGCGGGATGCTCCGCGATCTTGCGCCAGAAGCCCAGCTGCTCCATGCCGCGGCGCTTCGCCAGGGCACCGGTGGAGCCCGCCTGCATGAACAGGTCGTAGTCGTCGTGGTGGCTGGTCCACCACTTCAGGTCGCCCGTGCGGGTGGCCTGCTGGTCGTAGATGTAGCTGAGGTTCTGGGCGCGGAAGGCCCCGTGGTGGAACCAGTCGTCGCCACGCCAGCCGTCCACCATGGGGTTCATGGGCACGGCGGCCTTCAGGGCCGGGTGCGGATCCACCAGGGCCATGAGGGGCAGGAAGCCGTCGTACGAGATGCCCAGGATGCCCACGCGGCCGTTGCTCTCGGGCAGGTGCTTCACCAGCCAGTCGATGGTGTCCCAGGTGTCCGTGCTGTGGTCCACGGCGCTGGGGTTCAGGGGCCCCCGCAGGGGCCGGTTCATGACGTAGTCGCCCTCGGAGCCGTGCTTGCCACGCACGTCCTGCACCACGCGGATGTAGCCGCCCTCCACGATGAGGTCCGCGACGTTGTCGTAGCCCTGGAGGATGGGCCCCAGGTGGGCGCTGTGGGCGTGGCCCGTCAGCTCCGCCGCATTGTAGGGGGTGCGGGTGAGCAGGATCGGGGCGGCCGCTGCTCCAGGTCGGGCGCCCTTGGGCACCAGGATGATGGTGTGCAGCTTCACCCCGTCGCGCATGGGGATCATCTCCACGCGCCGCGTGTAGTCCCAGTCCCCGGTGGCCACCTGGAACGCGGCGGGCATCTCGCTGGGCAGGGTGCCGGCCTTCGGCGCCTGGGCCAGCAGGGCCGTGCCCAGCAGCAGGGCCGGGAGGAAGGATGAGAGGGGGCGTCGGACCTGGGGCATGGAACCTCCGGGGTCGGGGCGAGGGCGGAATGGGGGAATCCGCCAGTCTAGCCTGGGCCCGGAGGTTCCCGTGACGCCCTAGTCCGCCATGGCCGTGATCTGGACGCTGCAGACCCGCCAGCGGCCGTCCTGGCGCACGTAGGTGTCGATGTAGCGGTAGTGGGATGTGAAGGGCCTGCCCTGGTAGGTGCCGGTCATGCGGGTGCGGCCGCAGAGCAGGGCGCAGTCGCCGTAGATGCGCACATCGAAGTCCTCCACCGTGTAGGGGTGGATCACCAGGTCCGGCGACAGCAGGTCCCTCAGGAAGGTGGCCCGGTCGGCCAGGTCCCCACCCTTGCCGATGTGCCGGAAATCCGCGGTCAGGTTTTCGGCGATGGCCGGGGCATCCTTGCGGAGGATGGCCTGGTCCCAGGCCTCGGCCTGGGCCTTCAGCTGGGCCGCGAGGGCGCGGTCCGAGCCGGGCGTCTGGGGCCCGCAGGCCAGGAGGGCGAGGGCCAGCAGGGCCACGGAGATGACCGCAGGCATCCGACGCAGGGGGTGGAACATGGGGCCTCCGGGGGGGACGGCAGCCAGCGGACCGCCGCCTCGAAGAAGGTAGCCGATGCACCCCACGCCGAGGCACCGGATGGGGCGAAATCCCGGGGGAGGCGGGACGAAGGTCAGGCCCGCTGAACTCGCTCAGCCTCGGGCGAGGCGGTGGCGGAAGCCGAAGACCGGCAGGCCCTGCTGGGAGAAGTCCAGGTCCTCGGAGCGCTGGAAGCCCAGCCGCTCGTAAAGGCCCCAGGCGATGCGCATGGCCTCGGTGGTGTGCAGGATGACCTGGGCGTGGCCCTGCTCCCGGGCCAGGTCCATGCAGGCCAGGGTTAGGGCCCGGCCCACGCCTTGACCACGGAGCGCGGGATCGACGCCCAGCAGGCGAATGCCTGCGGCGTTCCGCTCGGCCGTGGCCGTGCCGCCGGAGCCGTACTGGGCCATGTCGCCGAAGTACACCACCCCGCCCGCCAGGGCGCCGTCCTGCGTGAGGGCCACCAGCACCCGGGCCCCGGGCCGCTCCGCGAAGCGCCCGATGTCCGCCAGCAGCGCGTAGTACTGGGGCTGCTCCGCCGGCGCGGGAAAGCCCTCCAGCTGCGAGTACACCCCCACCATGAGCTGCCCCAGAGCGGCGGATTCTTCGGGGCGCAGGTCGCGAATGGTGAGGGATGCGGTCATGGCGGTTCCTCGGCGAAGTGTGCGTTTGGGAGGCGGCCCTCTCACTGAAGGGCGATGGAACCCTTCTGTGCCGCGAGCACCTGGCCGCCTTGGCTGTAGGTCACCGTGTAGGTCCCCGAGGTGCCCGCCGCGTTCATGGCCACCTCGAAGCTCAGGCGATCGCGCTCGTCGCCGATCTCTGCCCGGCCAGACTCGCCCTTGCGGAGCCGGATCCGGGGAGAAGCCAGCAGACGGTCCGCGGCCAGGTCCCTGATCTCAGCGACGCAGAGGCAATCCGTAGCGGACGCCTTCACAGGCGAGAAGGTCACGACCACCGAGAGCCGCGGCGCCTCCGAGGCGAGGGCGGGCAGAACCGCAACACCGAGGGCCAAGGAGAGGGGACGGAACGAGCGCATGGAAGCTCCTGGTTGACCGGGGGACATGCCCCCCTAAGAAAGCCGCAAATTGAGAGCGCGCGGAAGACCACGCGGGCAGGGTACGGGTTGAGCGGGAGATTAGGGTGGCCAGGAGCTAACGCTTAAATTCTATGGACGGATTGGTGGAAGGCTCATGAATTCGATTAGGACAGAGGATTTGGTTTGGCAATCAACTCGAATCTTGAACGGACGATCCTTGCTCAGGCCAAGAACGAAATACGGCGCCTTGTTCCATTTGCCAATCCGATCACCTGCGACCAACCACCTGACGATGGTTTGATCGGATTGATAGTCAATCTTCAATTCCTGTGGTGCCTCTTCTTGGAATTGGACGGAGTTCGCATCGATCGTTCCGAAAATTCGCAGTTCAGCCAACACCTTGGCGTTTTCCGCTCGGCTGTGACCTTGAGCCCGCACATAGCCACCTGAGACTTGTGAACGAACCACCACCGGCCCAGTGCAACCAGGAGCAGTTAGGAGGACGAGAAGAATCGGGATGATCGATCTGCTGGTCATATGCGGTCCCCGATTAAATGACGCCCTTACATTAAATTGGCAAACCAAGACCTCACGACCTTGGCCTTCCTGTGGGATGGAACCCGCCCATCCTACGCCGGCATCCCACCCATGGCGGATTGCATGTGACGGGCATCGCGCCCGCGGCCCTACCCCTTCAGCAGCCGCTCTTCGGCCAGCCTCAGCATGTGCTCGCTGGCGAGGACGCCGTCCTGGTGGTTCAGGCGCTGGAAGTGGCCGCGCAGGTGGCGCAGGGTGCGCGGCACGGCGGGGGCGAAGTGGGCTTTTCGGCGGTGCACGAGCTGGTGGCCGAAGGTGCCCAGGGCCTTGAGGCTGCGCTGCAGGGCGCTGAGGTTCAGCTCTTCCAGCAGGGCCTCGTGGCTCCAGCCCAGCTCGGCCTGCAGGGGGGCGATGAGGGCGCGGCCCGCCTCCTTCGACCAGTCCCAGTAGGCATCGAAGCGCAGGCTGGCCAGGTCGTAGGTGGCGGCGCCCCGGCGGGCATCCTGGAAGTCGATGGCCACCAGCCGGTCGCCGTGCACCATGAGGTTGCGCACGTGGAAGTCGCGGTGGACGAAGAAGTGGGCCCGGGTCTCCAGGCTGGCGTGCACCTCGCCCATCATGCGGTCCAGCCAGCGGGGCGGGTCCTTCTGCAGGAAATCCCCGAAGAAGTTCTGGCGGCAGTAGTCCCACTCGAACTGGAACTTGGCCTGGTCGAAGCTGCGGCTCATGAAGAAGGTGTGGCCCGGGGCGCCCAGGGTGAGGGGCCCGGCCAGGGTGGTGAGCAGCCAGCCGGCCTTCTGGGCCCAGGCCAGCTCTTCCTCGGGGTGCTCCACGAGGCGGCGCTCCAGGGTGGTGTCGCCCAGATCCTCCACCAGCAGGCAGCGGTCGGCATCGTCGCTGGCCACGATGGTGGGCACGCGCAGCAGGGGATCCAGGTAGGCCTGCAGGGCCCGGAACTCGAAGTAGCTGTCGTCGGCCTTCTCCGGCGTGTCCAGCGGATGCAGCACCACCAGGGCCGTGCCCAGCTGCGGGTGCAGCACCCGGAAGTACTGCCGCGCCCCGGCATCCCCGGCCAGGGGATGGGGATCGGCCAAAGCCCAGCGGTCCAGCGCGCGTTGCAGACGGGCATCCATCCAACCAGGGTACTCCCGGACGGGGTTCGAGCCAGGGAGGAACCTGGGGAGCGCCTTTTGGCCGGAGATGGACGAAGATGGGCAGCGATGAACCGGAGTGCGCCATGGCCAAATTCCTGATCTCCTTTCCCAGTGCGGCGATGGTCGTTCCCGAGGGCGAATGGGAGGCCGTGGGCCGCGCCGCCCACGCGGCCATCGAGGAGGCCAAGGCCGCCGGCGTGTATGTCTTCGGCGGTGGCATTGACGAGAGCGTGCCGCCCGTCCTCGTGGCCGCCGATGGCTCGGTCGCCCCGGGCGGCTATCCGTGGGCGCCCAAGCTCGACGGTGGGTTCACGGTCCTTGAGCTGCCCTCACACGAAGACGCCATCGCCTGGGCGGCACGCCTCGCCAAAGCCTGCCGCTGCGACCAGGAACTGCGCGTCTTTGGATTCGACCCGCAGTCCTGAGTACCATCCCGCTCTGGCGGCAGGTCCATTCAGCCCGGCTTGAGCCCCAGCCGCACCTGGTTCCCGCGCTCCTCGAACCAGAGCGCGTCGGCATCGGTGATGGCGGCCATGGGCGCGGCGCCGGGGCCCAGGACGCAGCGGGTGAGCCGGCCCGCGGCACCGGGAGGCGGAAGCGCCGTGGGGTGCACATAGCAGCCGGGCAGGCGGCCCTCCTGCTCCGGGGCCAGCTCGGCGGCCGCCGCGATGAGGGCGTCGGCGGTGCCCACCTCCCGCCAGGCGAAGGGCTCGACGACCACGCCCAGGTGCCCCATGGGGAGGTTGGCCAGGCGGGGCCGCAGGTCGTTCACCTCGCTGGGGCCCTCGGGCAGCAGGGCCAGGGCCTCGGGGGACCAGGCGGCGGCGCCGGTGAAATGGAAGGGGCCCTGGGGGCCGACGACATCCTTGGGCAGCACGCGGTCGTGCTCATCCATCCACACGGGATTCCAGGGCCCGCCGGGATGCGGGATGAGCAGCCAGCTGAGGGTGGCGCGGGCCTCGCGGTGGGCGGCCCGCAGGCGGGCGAAGGGCACGGCCTCGGCCCAGACATCGGCGTTCCAGGTGAGCAGTTCGGCCTCCACCCGGCCCAGGGCGTGGCGCAGGCCCCCGGCGCTGCCCAGCAGCCGGGGCTCCTCGCAGACGTCGATGCCCCCGGCCACCGCGCGGAGCCGCTCGGGCCACAGGTGCGCGTTGCAGGCCAGGCGCCCCGCGCCCTCGCGGCGCAGGGCCTCGGCGCCCCACTGCAGCAGGGGCCGGCCCCGCAGGGTCCAGGCGGGCTTGGGCAGGCAGTGGCTGAGGGCCCCCATGCGCAGGCCCAGGCCGGCGGCCAGCAGGAAGCCGTCCAGGGGTTCGCGCGTCGACCCGGTCATGGGCTCAGGCCTCGGGCGCGGGCGGTTCGGGCGGCAGGGGCTTGAGGAGGAACTGGCCCGGCGCCCGGCCCCGCATGGACAGCACGCGGATGCGCCAGCCCTGCAGGCGCAGCTCGTCGCCGGGACGCAGCACGCGGCCCAGGCGCTCCTGGAAGAAGCCGCCCAGGCTCACGGAGCCGGCCTCGGCCTCGAGGCTGAGCTTCAGGTGATCTTCCAGCTGCTCCAGCTTGACGTTGCCCTGGGCCAGCCAGGCCCCGCCGCGGGTCTTCCGCAGCTGGATGGCCTCCCGGTCGAACTCGTCCTGGATTTCGCCCACCAGCTCTTCCAGCACATCCTCCAGGGTGACCAGGCCGTCGACGCCGCCGTGCTCGTCTACCACCAGGGCCAGGTGCTGCTTGCGCTGCTGGAACTCCAGCAGGAGCCCCTGGATGGGCTTCATCTCGGGCACGTAGAAGGGCGGCCGGGCCAGCTCGCGCAGGTCCACGGCGCCATCCTGATCCTGCAGGGCCCAGAGCAGCTCTTTCAGGTGGATGATGCCCACCACGCGGTCGAGGTCGCCCTCCACAAGGGGGATGCGGGTGTGGGGGGTGCTGCGGGCCAGGGCCAGGTTGTCGGCGAGGCTGCGGGTAAGGTCGAAGCAGACCACCTGGGCCCGGGGCACGGCGATCTCCTTCACCGTGCGGCGGCTGAAGTCGAAGAGGTTCTCGATGAGCTCCTTGCGGTCCAGCTCCAGGTGGCCCTGGGCCTGGCTGCGCTCGAGCATGCGGCGGAACTCGGCCTCGGAGGGCAGCAGGTCCTCGGCATCGGCCTCGGGGTGGATCCCGAAGAGGGCCAGCACCAGGTGGCTCAGCTTCGTGAGGCCCCAGGTGAGGGGCCGCACCAGGCGCGACCAGGCCAGCAGGGGCCCGGCGGTGCGCAGGGCCCAGGGCACGGCGGTGCGGATGGCCAGGCTGCGGGGCACCAGCTCGGCCAGCACCACGTGGAGGGTGGTCATCACCAGCAGGGCCAGGGCCGTGCTGAGGGGCAGCACCAGCCGGGGCCAGGGCAGGTGCCCGAAGAGGGAGCGGAAGGCGTGGCTGAAGAGCTCCTCGCCCACGGCGCCCAGGGCCAGGGCGCAGAGCACGATGCCCGCCTGGATGGCGGACAGGTGGTGGGAGAGGCCGCGGTGGATGTCGAGGGCCCGGTGGGCCCGGGGATCCTCCTCGGCCAGGGCCTCCAGCTGGGTCTCCCGCACCCGCACGGCCGCGAACTCGGCCAGGACGAAGAAGGCGCTGATGAGGATGAGGGCGGCGCAGATGAGGGCCGCGGCCAGGGTCACGTGAGGGGCCTCTCGGTCATGGCGGGATCAGCCCCGGGCCAGGTCGGAGCCGCGGCGCAGCTTGTCCTGGATCTCCTGGAGCAGGCCGTCGAGGTTCTGCAGGCGGTCGCGGTGCTCGGAGAGCTGGCCGTGGACGGCCTGCTTCTCCCGCTCCAGGGTCGCGTGGGATTCCTGGTGCTGGGTGATCACCAGGTTCAGGCGCATGATCTCGGCCTCCTTCTGGTCCAGGCCGTTCATGAGCTCCAGGCGCTGGCCGTCATGAAGGATGTTCATCTCGTCCACCTCCTGGCGCAGCGCGGCCAGCTGGGTGCTGAGGCGGGCCACCTCCTCCTGCTGCTGCTGGAGGAGCTCCTGCCGGGCCACCAGCTGCTGGTCCCGCTCCAGGACGAGGGCCTGGCTGGCCTCCAGCTCGGTCTCCACCTGGCGGAGCCGGGCGCCCAGCTCGGCCAGGTCGCGCCCCTGGCCCCGCAGGGTGGCCTCGAGGCCCGCGATCTCCAGCTGGTAGCCGTGGGCCCGCTCCTTGAAGCCCACCACTTCCAGGAGGGTGGCCTGGTGGAGGCCCTCGAGGCTGGTGTGCTGCTCCACGAGCCCTTCGAGCGTGGTATTGAGCTGGGCCTGGGCCTGGAGGGCGGCCTCCAGCTCCTGGTGCTTGGCAGCCAGGGCCTCCTCCTTGGCGGCGAGGGCCGCCTCCTGCTCCTGCTGGCGGGCGGCCAGGGTGGCCTCCTTCTCCGCGAGGGCAGTCTCCAGCTCGCCGGCCCGGGCCCGGAAGGGCTCCAGGTCGATGTTCTCGTGCAGGAGCCTGTCCCGCTCCTTCAGCAGCTCGATGGCGCGCTGGGCCTTCTCGCCCACCTGCTGGTTGAGGGTCTCCACCTGCTGGATCAGGTCCGTGCGCTCGGTGAGGGCCTCCTTCAGCTGGGCCTTGAGCGTCTCGGCGCTCTCGCCCTCGCGGCCCCGGGTCTCCTCCAGGGCGCGCAGGGCCGCCTCGGTCTCGGCGAGCCGCGCCTTGAGGGTCTCGGATTCCCGGGTGCTGCGCTCCAACTCGTCCAGGTTCAGGGTCACGGAGTTGAGCTGGCGCTGGACCTGCTGGGCCTCGGCTTCGGCGGCGCGAAGGCGCTCCTCGGCCGCCAGGAGCCGCTCCTCGGTGGTGGCCAGGCGCTGATCCTTGGCCCGCAGCTCCTCCTGGAGGCTGGCGACCTGGTCCTCCAGCAGGCGCATGTGGCGGCTGTCGGGAGGGACTTCCGCGGCCACGGCGGGACCCCGGTCCAGGTCGGTGGCATGGAGGGGCGAGGCGGGCCGCACCCCGAAGACCGGGGTCAGGTCGGGGGCGGGCGCGTGGGCGGGAGCCGGGGGGCCGTCGAGGGCGCCCTTCAGGCTGTCCAGCCAGTCATCGCCCAGCTCGGTGTCCACCAGCTCGCCCAGCGGATTGTCGGGGTCCAGGGTGCGGCCCGGCACCAGGGGCGCCAGGGCGGCCACCAGGGCGCTGGGCGCGATGGGCTTGTGCAGGTAGAGGTCGGCCCGGCCCTTCAGGCTCTGGTGGCGCCGGTACTCCTCCTCGGTGGCCTTGGTGCTGATGAGGATGATCTTCACGCCATCCAGCTTCGGGTTCTTGCGGATGGACGAGCAGAGGGCGTAGCCCTTGTTGTCGGAGACCTCGACGCAGATGAACACGGCGGCGAAGGCCCCGCTTTCCAGCTTGGCTGGCACCCCCTCGGGGGAGCCCGCCAGCTCGAGGTCGAAGGCCGCCTCAAGGCTGACCTGATGCTCCTTGAGGAAGCTCCGGTCGCTGTCCACAAGGAGAAGGCGCTGGCCCATGGTCGAGTCCTCAGGCTGGGTTGAACCCATAAGTCTAGCTGAATGAAGGAAGCCCCGGGACACCCAGGGCTTTCTTCATCGGCATCTTCACGCTGGGGGAACAGGTCAGCGGGGGGGAACGGCCAGGGTGACCTTCTGGTTGCCGTTGGGGGACTGGATGAAGAGGAGCAGGGTGCGGCCCCCGGCCTTCTTCACGGCCGCGTTGAATTCGCCCAGGGTGTTCACGGGCTGGCGGCCGACTTCGGTGATGATCATGCCCTGGGCCAGGCCGCGGTCCGCCGCCGGGGAGCGGGGATCCACGGAGGTCACCACCACCCCCTTGAGGCGGTTCTTGGGATCGGCGGCCTCCACGGTGAAGCCGTAGGCCTTCTCCAGATTCAGGCTCTTCAGGTCGCCCTGGGGCTTGGGACTGGCGTCATCCTCGGGCTCCTCGCCGGAATCGCGGCGGCGCTGGTCCTCGATGGCCTTGCGGTCGCCCAGGGTGACCGTCAGCTGCAGGGTCTTCCCGTCGCGCCAGAGGCTGAGCTTCAGGGTCTCGCCCGCCCGGCGGCTCGAGACCGCCGTCACCAGTTCGTCGGGGCTGCGCACGGGCTGTCCCTCCACGGCGGTGATCACGTCCAGGCGCTGCACGCCGACCTTGTCGGCGGCCTGGCCCTTCTCCACCGTGCTCACCACCACGCCCTCCTTGACGCCCAGGGCGTCCTGGTAGGCCTGGTCCAGCTCGGCAGGGCCGATGCCCAGGTAGCCCCGGCTCACGGGCTTGCCGCTGCGCAGGTCCTTGAGGATGCGGCTCACCTGGCTGATGGGCACGGCGAAGCCGATGTTCTGCCCGGCGGGGTTGATGGCGGTGTTGATGCCCACCACCTCGCCCCGCAGGTTCAGCAGGGGGCCGCCGGAGTTGCCGCGGTTGATGGCGGCGTCGGTCTGCAGGAAGGAGCTGACGCCGGTGTCGAGCTTGCGGCCCTTGGCGCTGATGATGCCCTGGGTAACCGTGTGCTCCAGGCCGAAGGGGTTGCCGATGGCCACCACCCACTCGCCGATGCGCAGGGAATCCGACTCCCCGAGCTTGGCGAAGGGCAGGTGGGAGGCGTCGATCTTGATCAGCGCAATGTCCAGCTCCCGGTCCTTGCCCAGCACGGTCGCCTTGTAGCTCTTGCCATCGTTGGTCTTGACCTCAAGGGAATTGTCGCCTCCGCCCATGCTGGCAATGACGTGGTAGTTGGTGAGGATCTCGCCGGAGGGGGAGATGATCACGCCGGAGCCGCCCGATACCGCCCGCTGCTCGTCCTCGCCGCCCCGGGGAGCGCGCCGCTGCTGGGGGCCGCCAGGGCCGAAGAAGAAGTCGAAGAAGTCCTGGCCGCCCACCTGGGGGTGCTGGAAGCCGCGGTTCTTCACGAAGCTCGTGTTCGTGATGGCCACCACGGTGGGGTTCAGCTTCTCGGCCACATCGGCGATGGGCGGCAGCCGGTCCAGGCCCCGGGCCTCGACCGTGACGGGTTTTTCTTCCTGAGCCGAAGCCACCCAGCCGTGGCTGAGCCCCATCCCCAGAGCCATGCACCCGGCCGCGAAGGCCGACAACCCCAGAATCTGCTTCACCTGACGCTTCATGGATCTCCTCATTCCGCCGGGTCCCCCGGCATGCCATTCGATGACCACAGTCCCCCGAAGGTTCCCGCTGGCCTTCCCGGGCCGCCCAGGATAGTCTGGATGGTCCAACGGCGGCTGTAGCTCAGTTGGTTAGAGTACTGGATTGTGATTCCAGGTGTCGCCGGTTCGAGTCCGGTCAGCCGCCCCAGATTGAAAAGGCCCCCGCACGGGGGCTTTTTCAATCTGGAACATCTGGACTCGAACCGGCGACAGTGAGCTTGTGGAGGCCCTCCGGGGGAGGGCCGGAGCAAGATCGGCAGACCGCAAAGCGGGCTGCGGCCGGTTCGAGTCCCGGCAGCATGGGTCGAGGTCCCCGCCAGGCCGACACCCGGCGACAGTGAGCTCGCGGAGACAGCCCGGGGGAGGCTCCGCCTCCCTGAGCCATGGGCGTAGGGGAGCACCGTGCGGGGCACGGTGCATCAGGCGGAGTGTCAGAGCGGGACCGGCGGACGGCGCAGCCGGACGCGGGCCGGTTCGACTCCTGGTGGCATGGGTCGAGGTCCCAGGCAGGTCTCCGCCCTCAGCCCATCGCCCTTTGCCCCTGCAGCCAGGCCCTCGGCGACTGCCCTGTGACCTCCCGGAAGGCCCGGGACAGGGCCGTCGAACTGCCGTAGCCCACGTCGAAGGCCGCGACCTTCAGCGGGATTCCCCGAGCCAGCAGCTCCTGGGCCGTGGCGATGCGGAACCGGGCCAGGTGCTCTCCCGGGGTCAGCCCCACGGTCTGCTTGAACTGGAGCGCGAACCCGCTGCGGGACAGGCCGGCCTTGGCCGCCATGTCGTCGAGGGTCCAGGGGCGGGCCGGATCGGCATGCACGGCCGTGAGGGCGTTCCGAAGCTGAGGGTGCACCAGCCCAGCCAGCAGCCCCGCCTGGGTCATCCCCTCCCCCACGGCATGGCGCACGAAGTGGACCAGGACCACTTCACAGAGCCGGTCCACCACGGCCTGCTTGCCTTCCGCCGAGGCAAAGGCCTCCAGGAAGAGCAGCTCCGCCAGGGGTCCGACCCGATCCAGGCCCAGATGCATGACTTCGGGCAGGGCCAGGGCCAGGGGACAGCCCACGCCAATGCCGAAAGTGATGGTGGCGCAGACCAGGTCGAGCCCCTCCGGCCCGTCCGGCACGAGATGGTGCGGCAGGTTGCGCGGGTAGAACAGCAGGCCCGGCCCATGGATCTTCAAGGCCTTCCGGCCGCCCGGGTAGCGGATCTCGCCCCTGCCGGCCCGGACCAGGTGGAGATGCCCGTGCTGCTTGGGCTGATCGAAGCTGGCCACGGCGCAGAGGTTGCCCGTGAAGAAGGTCTGGGCGTGAAGGCGGAAGCGTTCAAAGAGGGGCTGGAGGGCGTCGGAGGTCATCAGGGACTCCAGGTCTGCTTTCTCGGACCCTCAGTCACCTTCGGGTGGAACCAGGGTGCCACTTTTGGTGAGTGCACCGTGCACCCCGTTCCCCAGGAGCCTCCATGGCCACCATCTCCCCGCTCGATCCCACCCAGGCCACCCCCGAGGTTGCCGGCATCCTCCAGGCCGTGAAGGCCAAGCTGGGTCGCGTGCCCAACCTGTTCCTCACCCTCGCCAAGGCCCCTGCGGCCCTGAAGACCTACCTCGGCGCCTCCGAAGCCATCGGTTCGGGCGCCCTGGACGCCCCGCAGCGCGAGGTCATCGCCCTGGCCGTGGCCGAAGCCAATGGCTGCGAGTACTGCCTGGCGGCCCACACCGCCATCGGCAAGATGGTGGGCCTGGATGCCGACACCCTGCTGCAGTCCCGCTCGGGGGTGCCCGTGAACCGTCGTCACGCCGCCCTGGCCGCCTTCGCCCGGGCCGTGGTGCGGGAGCGCGGCCAGGTCTCGCCCCTGGACCTCCAGGCCGCCCGCGAGGCCGGACTCGACGACCAGGACCTGCTGGAGGTGGTGGCCAACGTGGCCGTCAACATCCTCACCAACTACACGAACCTCGTGGCGGGCACCGTGGTGGACTTCCCCAAGGTCGAGCGCCTCGCCCACGTGTGACGCATGACGGCCGGGTCGCCCCCACCCGGGTCGACCCGGCCGATCCCGCAGGAGACAACATGCCCTCAGGCTTCATGGAACTCATGCTGACCCCGGATGTCCAGGCCGCCCAGGCACGCCATTTCGGTCGAAGCCAAGCCCGCCCAGGCACCACCCTGCCCGACCTCCTCGGGAAGGACGAAAGGTCCTTCATTGCGGAGATGGACAGCTTCTACATGGGCTCCGTGAGCCAGGACGGCTGGCCCTACGTGCAGCATCGGGGCGGGGCCAGGGGTTTCCTGAAAGTCCTGGGGCCCTCGACCCTGGGCTTCGCCGACCTCAAGGGGAACCGACAGCTCCTGACCACGGGAAACCTGACCCATGACGGCCGGGTGTGCCTGTTTCTCATGAGTTACCCCCTCCAAGCCCGCCTGAAGATCCTCGGCCGGGCCGAAGTCCTGGGCGCCAAGGAGCACCCCGAGCTGGCCGAGGCCCTCATCCCTCCGGACTTGGGGAAGGCCACTGAGCGCCTCTTCCGAATCCAGATAGAGGCCTTCGACTGGAACTGTCCCCAGCACATCACCCGCCGCTTCACCGAAGCCCAGATCAACGAAGCCCTCCGTCCCCTGCAGCGTCGCATCGAGGAACTGGAAGCACAGCTGGCAGACCAGGACCGACGAACCTGAACCCCGCCCCACAGCTCCGCTGCTGGTGGTTCGACCGAACTCCGAGCCCTACTTCTGCTCCTTGGAGACCAGGAAGGCCACGGTGCAGCCGATCAGCGCCGGAACCACCAGGGCGGCCTGGGCCGTGGTTTCCGCCAGGAAGACCACGGGCACCAGCAGGGTGTCGTGGGTGGCGCCCGCGAAAGAGGCGGCCCCAACCAGCATCAGGTAGCCGGGATTGGCCAGCCCGAAGGCTCCGGCGAAGGCGGCGCCCACGCTGGCCCCCATGGCAAGGCTCGGGAGCCAGAGGCCACCGACACCGCCCCCGGCCAGGGTCAGCGCCGTGGCCGCCAGCTTCAGCGCCAGGAAGGCCAGTGCCCATCCCGCCGGTGAGGGATCCGCCAACAGGTGCGTGATGAACTCCAGTCCACCCCCCTGGGTGACCGGAAGTCCGGGCCAGAAGAAGTGGGCCGGGAGGCTGAGGATCACCAGTCCCACACCCGCCGCGCATCCCCGCCATAGCAGCGGGATGTGGCCCAGGCCCCGGTGGGCCGTGGTCCGGACCCACTGAAACACATTGGCCATCAGCCCCGCCAGGAGGCCGAGGACCAGCGCATAACCGATCTCCTTCGCGCCCAGCGGCGGGAGGCTCGGCAGGGGAAGCAGCGGTCGGAGCCCGTTGGCGGACGCGAAGGCCACGTAACCCGACGCGGCGGCCACCAGGCATGGGATCAGGGAGATCGGGTCGATCCTCCCGTGATACTCGACGGCCATGAGGGCCCCGGACAGGGGCGCCCGGAAGACCGAGGCCAGCGCCGCCCCGGCTCCCGCCCGGACCATGACCAGGGGAGGGATCTTCAGTCGCCGCAGGGGTGACCACAACCCGGACAGGAAGGACAGGAGCCGGTGGGCCTGCAGCCCCACCGCCGCGCCGAACCACTTCCCTGGGCCTTCTACGCCGACGCTGCCCCCGAACCCAATGGTCAAAGCGCAGGCGGCCACCTTCCCCAGCGAGGTGCGGAAGGGAAAGACCAAATAGGGGTCCTTCTTGGCGAGGTCCAGGTCCTTGAAGAGGGAGACCTCGCCGATGCCCGTGAGGTGGAGCAGGGCAGTGGCCAGGAAGAGCCCGAGCGCCGGAAGCAGAAGTTCCAGGTGGACCGAGCCGCCCATTCTCCCGACCCAGGGCTCGAAGGAACCCAGGGCCCGCAGCGCCGCCGCCACCAGCAAACCCATGCCCGCCCCCAGCGGCAGGATCACCAGCACCATCCGTCGGGTATGGGCCAGCAGGCGGAGGCGCCGGGTCCGGTTGGGGAGCAAGGTGGGGACGATTGGGGTCATCGTGGGGGCGTTCCTTTTGACCGGTGGTCCAGTCAAAGCATAGAACCCAGAGCATCCAGACGGGGCCACCACCACCTCGACGGAGCCAGGAGCGTAAGGTGGGGCTGGGGGGCGACCTCATGGGGGCCCCTGCAACCCGCACGACGGTCACCTCCAGTCGTTTCGATCCAGTCCTTATTGATTCCAGGAGTCGGACCGACGACGGTGAGCCTGCCCTGGGTCCGGGGACGCGCCGTGCTACCCGATCTCCACCGTGAGGTGCGCGATCTCCCCGTGGACCGAGAGGCACTGCCTCACGGACTGGACCGTCAGTCCGGGATTCGGTCCGGTCAGGGCGAGGATGCAGGCGTAGCTCCCCTTGCCCACGCGCCAGACATGGAGGTCCACGATCCGGGTTTCCGGGCCCCACTCGGGCTGGGTGGCGATGGCCTCGCGGATCTCCTCGACCACGGGGTGGTCCATCTCCGCATCCAGCAGCACCCGGGAGGAGTCCCGCAGCAGGCCCTTGGCCCAGGTCGCCACCAGCAGGGCCCCCGCGAGGCCCATGAGCGGGTCCAGCCAGGCCCAGCCGAAGAGCCTGCCCCCGGCCAGGGCAGCGATGGCCAGGACCGAGGTGGCCGCGTCGGCCAGGACATGCAGGTAGGCGGAGCGGAGGTTCAGGTCGTGGTGGTGGCCCCCTTCGCCGTGGGCATGGGGGTGGTCGTGCCCATGGTCGTGGGCCTTGCCGAGGATGAGGGCGCAGACCACGTTCACCGCCAGGCCCACGACGGCCACGATGATGGCCTCGCGGTAGTGGATGGGCCTGGGATCGAGCAGCCGTTCCACGGACCCGATCACCATCCCGGCCGCCACGCCCAGGAGGAACAGGGCGCTGGCGAAGCCGCCGAGGATCTCGATCTTCCAGGTGCCGAAGGCGAAGCGGTGGTCGCGGGCGTGGCGCCTCGCCATGGCGTAGGCGAAGGCACTGAGGCCGATGGCCACCGCGTGGGAGCTCATGTGCCAGCCGTCCGCCAGCAGGGCCATGGAGTTGAACCACCACCCGGCCGCGATCTCCACGACCATCATCAGGGCCGTGATGACCATGACGAGCCGGGTGCCCCGCTCGCCGGCCTGGTTGCCGGTGTCGAAGACGTGGAGGTGGTGGGTGTCGGGTTCGGGAGGGTTCATCCGGGCGCTCGTGGGTTGGGGCGCGGGGAAGCCCCGGCCACGATCATTACACCGATTCGTGTAAGATGGCCCCGATGGCCAAGCCGCCGCTCGAGTTCCCCGCCTGCCCCCCCAAGGCACCCCTTGCGGAACGCCCCCTGCTGGATGCGGGCTTGGCCTCCGAGCTGGCGCAGGTCTTCGAAGTGCTGGCCTCGGACACCCGGCTGCGGCTGCTCCACGCCCTGGTGCTCCTGGGCGATCCCTGCATGAGCGAGTTGGCAGAGGCCGTGGGCATGAAGCCCCAAGCCGTCTCCAACCAGCTCCGGCGGCTGGTGGACCTGGGCATCCTCAGCACCCGCCGGCACGGGACCCACGTCCACTACCGCATCGTGGATCCCTGCGTGACAAAGCTGATGGACCACGGACTCTGCCTGAGCGAAGAGACCAGGCACCCGGCCCAGGCGAGCGCGTCATGAGGCGCTGGATCGCGGTCCTCCTCCTCTGCCTGGCCTCCATCTACCTGGGCGCCACCAGCCTTGACCAGTGCGCCGAGGGCGTGAGAGACGACTGCGCCCCCATCTGCCACATCTTCTGCGCGGACGGCTGCGCCACGGTGCCCGTACCGGAGGCCCCGGCCCCGCCCTCCCCAGATCCCCTGCCGGCCCCGCGCTTCGAAGCCAGCCCGGCCGAGCGCCTGGTCAGCCTGGACCCCGAGCCGGAAAAGGACCCACCCCGGGCCTGAGGGACGGAGCACCCGATGCCCTGGCGGAGCCCTGCCCCGCCAGGCCGCCCTTCCATCCCGACCGAGGTCCCCATGCGTACGCTCCTCCTGGGGGCGCTGCCCTGCCTGCTCTCCGCGCAGGCGCCGCCCCTCTCCTATGACGACATCCTCCAGCGGGCCCGGATCAGCCCCGAGCAGCTCCGGACCGAGGCCCTGCTGGCCGAGCGCCACCGCGCCCTGGGCGCCACCCGGGGCTTCCTCCGCGAAGGGCCCTCCCTGGGCCTTTCCGCGGGACCACGGACCCGCCCTGAGGCACCTGCCGCCACAGACCAGTCCCTCGACCTGGACCTGCCGCTCTTCCTTTCGCAGGACAGCCGTCGGCGGCTGGAGGCCTCGCTCGGCCAGGCCGATCCTGGCCTGCGTGCTGCCGCTGCCATCGAGGCCCGGTTCCGGCTCCGCCGGGCCTACCTGGATGCCTGGCTCGCCGGCCAGCTGCTGCGGCTCCGGGAAGCGGACCTCGCCACCGTCCTGGACTGGCGGAAGGTCGCCCAGGCCCGCCTGGAGGCCGGCGCGGATCCGGCCTACCAGGTCAGCCTGGTGGAAGGCGAGGCCCTTCGCGCCCAGGCCGACCTCGACGAAGCGCGCCGCCAGGCCCTGGGCGCCTGGGCGGCTCTCAGGACCCTGGCGGAGGTCCCCGGCAGCCCCGTCCCCCTGGGCGACCCCGGTGACCCCCAGCCCCTTCGCCCCGAGCGTCTCCAGGCCGCCTTCGAGGCCGGTGCGCTGCGCCGCGCCCTCCAGGACCGCCTGGATCTGGAGGAAAGGACCCTGCGGCACCAGGAGGCCCTGGCCACCAGCCGGTGGAGTCTGCGGGGCAGCTATGCCCGGGAGGGCGAGGAACGCGTCGGCAAGGTGGGCCTCGCCTACCGCTTCCCCCGCCCCGGCGAAGGCCAGTCCCTGCGTCGCGAAATGGAGGCCACGCTCCACGCCGCCCGGCGGGAGCAGGAGGCCGCCCTCCTGGATCTGGAGGCCCGCTTCCAGGCGGCCCTGACCCGCCTCCAGACTGCGCCTCCGCCCCGCCCCTTCGCCGCCTTCGAACCCGCCCTCCAGGCCATCGGCCTGCGCCTGAGCGAAGGGCGGGAGCGGCCCTCTGAGGCCCTGCCCATCCGCCGCCAGCTCCTGGAGGCCCAGGCGGCCTCCCATCGCCACCGGCACGCCGCCCACCTTCTGACCGCCGAACTCCAGGCCCTCACCACCGGGGTGAACCCATGAACCAGCCCTTCCGAATCCCCCTTCTGGCCCTCGCCCTGGCTGCCACCCCAGCCTGCGAACGCCGGGCCGCGGCGCCGGAGGCCCAGGAGGCCCACGCCCACGACGAGGGCGCCCCCGGCGAAACGCACCTGCACCTGCCCCTGAAGGACATCCGGGGCCTCCGCTTCCTCGTGGTTTCTGAGCCCAGGTCCGAGGGGGCCTGGTACCCCGCCGAGGCCATCGGCGACGAGTCCGCCCAGGCCATCCTCAGCAGCCCGGTGAAGGGCATCGTCTCAGCGATCCAGATTCCGCCCGGCCAGCACGTCGGCGCCGGGGCGGGCCTGATCACCCTCCAGAGCCCCGAGCTGGCCCGCCTCAAGGCCGATTGGCTGTCCACCCGGGCCAGGCGGGAGCGCGCCGAGGCCGAGCTGACCCGCGAGCAGCGCCTCTTCGAAGCCCAGGCGGGCTCCCGGCGCGACCTGGAGGCCGCCCAGAGCGAGGCCGCCTCGGCCAGGGCAGACGCGGAAGCCGCCCGGCTCGCCCTGGAGGCCCGGGGCCAGAATCCCGAAACTGCGGGCGCCCTCCTGACCGTGAGGGCTCCGAAGTCCGGCACGGTCACCGCCTACAAGATCCAGCCCGGCCAGGGTGTGGAGGCGGGCCAGGAGCTCGGGAGCTTCCAGGCCGCCGCCGCCGCCATCGCCCGGCTGGAACTGCCACTCCCCGCGCCGGAGAACTGGCGTCCCGGCGCCCTTACCGAGGCCCGCAAGGGCGACGGCCAGCGCTGGAAGGCCCGGCTGGAGGGCACCCCCATGACCCTCAGCGCCGACACCCGGCGCCTCAGCTATCGCCTGCGCCTGCTGGGGGGTCCGCTTCCCATCCCCGGCACGCCGCTGGAGGTCCATGTGCCCCTGGCGAACACCGTCGTGCTCCCCCAGAGCGCCCTGCAGCAGGTGGAGGGCATCTGGGGCGTCTTCGTGAAATCCGGCGAGGAGGCCGAGTTCCGGCCCGTGCGCCGGGGCCCCGAGCTGGGCACCGACGTGATGGTGCTCGACGGCGTGAAACCCGGCGAGACCGTGGTGGGCGAGGGCGCCTACCTGCTGAAGTCGCTCCAGATCAAGCGCAAGAGCGGGGGAGAAGACCATGACCATTGATGGTTCCACCTCCCAACATCGATCCCTCATCCGCCGCTGGTTCGACTGGATGCTCCCCCGCAGGGGCTGGGTTTTCGCCCTGGCCCTGATCTGGGGGGCCGCGGGTCTGGCCAGCTTCGCCACCCTGAAGCGCGACCTCTTCCCGGACCTCACCCTCCCCAGCCTCAACCTGCTCATCCAGAGCCCGGGCCGCGCCGCCACGGAGCTGGAGCTGACCGTCGCCCAGCCCGTGGAGCAGGCCATCGGCGGCCTGCCCGGCGTCAAGCGCGTGGTGAGCACCGTGCAGGCCGAGGTCGTCCAGGTCGTGGTCTCCTTCGAGGGCGGCAGCGATCCCTGGCAGGCCCGCCAGCTGGTGGCCGAGCGCCTCGCCGGGGTCCAGGGGGGCTTCCCCGAGGGGACCCGCGCCCCCCTGGTCTCCAGCGCCGCGGGCCGCCTCCAGGAGATCATGGAGATCGTGCTGGAGGGCCCCGCCACAGACCCCATGAAGCTGCGGGACCACACGGAAAAGGTGATCATCCCACGGCTCCAGGCCGTCCCCGGCGTGGCCCGCGTGGAGCGGCTGGGCGGCGAAGAACGCCAGCTCCAGGTCATCGTCCAGCCCGAGCGCATGCGCCTCCAGGGCGTGAGCCTCACCCAGATCCTGGAGGCCCTGGAGGGCACCCACCAGGACAGCGCCGCCGGGGTGATGGAGATCCAGGACAAGGGCTGGTTCATCACCGTGGGCAGCCTCGCTGCCCAGCCCGAGGCCGTGAAGAAGCTCCGCGTGAAGACCCCCCGGGGGACGATCCTCCTCGGGGACATCGCCGAGGTGCGCGAAGGCGCCGGCTTCCGGCGGGGCCTGGCCCGCCACCAGGGCCACGAAGACGTGAGCCTGCGGGTGGTGCGCCAGCCCTCGGCGGAGACCCTGACGGTTTCCCGCGAGACGCGGAAGGCGCTGGACGAACTGCGCCAGAGCCTGCCCGGGGGCATGGAGCTGACCCTCATGTACGACCAGGGGAACCTCGTCACCCACGCCCTGAACGGGGTCAGCCTGGCCCTCCTGCTGGGGGGGCTCTTCGTGGCCCTGGTCCTTGTGGTGCTTCTGGGCAACCTCAGGGCGGCCCTCATCGTCATCGCCGTGCTGCCCCTCGCCACCCTCGGGGCCGCAGTCCCCCTGAACGCGGCGGGCATGGGCCTCAACGCCATGACCCTGGGGGGGCTCGCCATCGCCGTGGGCCTGCTGGTGGATGCCGCCGTCATCATGGTGGAGAACCTGACCCACCGCCTGCACCAGCGCCAGGACCACCTGGAGCCGAGACGGGTCGCCCTCACCCGGGCCGCAGCCGAGGTGGGCGTCCCCATCCTCACCGCAGTGCTGGTCATCCTGGCCGTGTTCATCCCCCTGCTGGCCCTCGGGGGGCTCGCGGGCCGGCTCTACGCGCCCCTGGCCGTGGCCATCGCCTCGGCCATGACCCTCAGCCTCCTGCTGAGCTTCACCCTGGTGCCCGCCCTGGTGGAGCGGTTCCTCCCGCCCGGCGCCCAGCTCGGCGAGCCCCGCCTGGTGGCGGCCCTGAAGCGCGCCTACCGCCCGGCCCTGGACTGGGCCATGCGCCATGGCGCCCTCGTGCGCGTGCTGGCCCTGGGCCTGACCATTCCGAGCCTGTGGGTGGCCCTGCACTTGGGGAGCAACTTCCTGCCCACCCTGGATGAGGGGGCCCTGCTCCTCAACAGCATCCTCCCCGCCGAAACCAGCCTGGCCGCCGTGGACGAGGCCAACTTCCAGCTGGAGCGGAAGCTGGTGAAGCTCCCCGGCGTGGCCTCCGTCTACCGCCGGACCGGGCGATCCGAACTGACCGAGGACCCCATGCCCCACACGATCTCGGACGTGCTGGTGGTGCTGGATGGGACCCGGCGCACCCCCGAGGTCCAGAAGGAGGTGGCCGAGATCGCCGAGGGGCTGCCCTATCCCGTGGAGCTGACCACGCCCATGCAAATGCGCATCGCCGAGGGTATCGGCGGCACTCCGGCGGACATCCAGGTGAAGCTCTTCCACCCGGACCTGGCCGCCCTGCAGGCCCGGCTCCCCGACCTGCAGGAGGCCCTGGCCAAGGTCCCCGGCGTGGCCTCCATCACCCCCGAGGGTGCAGGTTCCCTGCCCAAGTGGACCGTGGTGCCCGATGAGGATGCCCTGCGCCGCCTCGACGTGCCCCGGCCCCTGATCGCGAAGACCCTGAGGACCGCCTTGCAGGGCCTCGATACCGCCCCCCGCTTCGATGGCCCCCAGCGCATCGAGCGCATCGTGCGCTTTCCGGACGATGGCCGGACCAGCCCCGAGACGCTCAAGCGCCTGCCCCTGGTTCTGGAGGATGGCCGCGTCGTGGAGCTGGGCCAGGTGGCCCGCTTCGAGGAGGCCAGCACGCCCAGCCTGATCCGCCGCGAGGCGGCCCGGCGGCGCCTGGCCCTGAACGTGCGCACCATGGGCGATCTCGGCGGCACGGCGGGTCGTCTGGAAATGGCCTTGAAGCACATCACGCTGCCCAAGGGCACCGTCGTGAAGTTGGGCGGGAAGATCGAAGACGCGCGGGAGACCCAGAAGCGGCTGACCGTGGCCATCGGGGCCGCCCTGGCCCTGGTGGTGGGCCTGCTCTACCTGGCCCTGGGGCGCTGGCGCGAGGTCATGGTCGTCGTGCTGACCCTGCCGGACGCCTTCGCCGGCGGCCTTTTGGCCCTCTGGCTGGCCGGCGAGTCCTGGAACATCAGCTCCATCGTGGGCATGATCGGGCTCTTCGGTGTGGCCGTGCAGAACAGCCTGGTGCTCATCACCCAGGCCAAGCACCTGGTGGCCGCGGGAATGCCCTTCCAGGAGGCCCTCAGGGAGGCCAGCCTGGGCCGCCTGCGGCCCAAGCTCATGACCGCCGGGAGCGCCATCCTCGGCCTCATGCCCATGCTGCTGGGCATCGGCGGCAGCGAGCTGGAGCGCCCCCTGGCCATCGTCATGGTGGGCGGCCTCATCACCAGCACCCTCTTCACCCTGCTGGCCCTGCCCAGCTTCTACGCCTGGGTGGGGAGACCGAAGGAGGGGTCCACGGGCCACGAGGGTCTGTCATGAAACAGCCCAAGCCCCCGAGTCAAGGCCACCCCGGCCTGCTCCGAAAGGAAGGCAGCACGACCTTCCCGAGGAGGCATTCATGCGGCGGTACATCCTGGGCGTCCTGGCGGCGGGGCTGGTGGTGGCCCTGGCCATCCGGCTGGCGGGGGGGCAGTCCATCACCTGGCTCCACCCCTTCACCTTCTGGTCCTGCTTCACGGTGGGCCTCCCCGCCGCGGCCCTCCATGCCGTCTGGTCCCGCCAGGACCTGCGCCGGGCCCTCCGGCAGGCCCTGCATCCGGGTGCCGACCCCGGCGGTGCGCCCAACGCTGGCTTCATCTGGCGGGCGGCGGAGGGCATCGCCCTGCTGTCCGGCTGCCTGGGCGCCATCACCGGCCTCATGATCACCTTCAGCGTCCTGGAGCGGGGCGCGGTGGGCCTCAAGGTGGCCGCCTCCCTCACGCCGCTCTTCTTCGGCCTGGCCTCCGCCCTCCTGTTCCGCCTCCTGCGCCTGCGGGTGGAACAGCCGGTCACCGGACCTCATTCCACCGGGCCCTGCAGACGCTGAGCCCCGCCAGGCGCGGGACCGCTCCTCCCCTGGAAAAACGCCCCCCAACGAGGACCCCGGCGATGAGCTGATCCTCATCGCCGGGGCCCCAAGGTGCCGATTCCGTTCCTAGTTCCAGGTGTTGCCGGTGGTCGTGTGCGTCTTCCCGTGGCAGCTCAGGGCGCAGCCCCCACGCCCGATGGTGGCGTTCACGGTGTAGGTGAGGGCGCCGGTGGCCGGCTGGGAGCCGCCGCCGAACTTGATGGTGTCGCTGGAGAGCTGGTCCGGGCTGAGGCGGACCGCCGAGGTGTCCAGGTACTTGAAGTGATTGATGGCGCCCTGCTTGGCCTGGGTCATGTCGTGGCAGTAGTTGCAGGTCTGGTTGTGGTCGTTCGGGCTGTTGTGGCGGCCCGTGGCGTCGTTGTACTGGGTGGCGGTCGACGTGATCTTGTGGCAGGCGATGCAGTAGGTGGTGGCGTTCACGGTGAGGCTCCCGCTCTGCCAGCCGGGGGTGACCTGGCCGCCATGGCAGCTCACGTTGGAGCAGGTGAAGGCCGTGGCGCTGGCCGTGGTGCCTGCGGTGCCGGACCGGGCGTTGAAGGCGGGATCGATGGACACCGAGGCGGGGCCGGCGACCGGGTGCCCCGTGAGGCGCTTGTTGGCGTTGCTGTAGTGGGTGTTGGCCGCGTCGCCAGGCACCGAGCCTACGTGGCAGGCCTCGCAGACGGAGGCCGACATCGAGGCGGGCAGGGCCGGCGTCGCGCGGGTGAAGGTGAGCAGGGAAAGGTGCGTGGGGTGGGCGCCCTGGAGGTTGGGCCAGGCCGTGCCCGTGGGACCCATGGTCTTGAAGTTGGCGCCCACATGGCAGGAGAGGCAGGTTCCGGCCCCCGTGGCCACGGCGGTGGGATCGGCCAGGGTGTGGCAGACGTTGCAGGTGGGACCGGCCTTGGTGGAGGCGCCACCCAGATCGTGGCAGCCGATGCACTCTCCGTTGAACACGGCCAGGGTGGTGGTCTGGTGCTGGTTCCCGCCGGTGCTGACGTCGCTGAAGTAGAAGGGCACCGGGTGGGCCACGCCGGAGCCCTTGGGCATGGCCCAGTGGTTGTTGGCGTCGGTGTGGGTCATGCTGTGGCAGGTGAGGGCGCAGCCGCCGTCCCCTTCGGGAGTGGCGGCGCTGATGGTGTAGGTGGCCGCCCCGGTGATGGGGTAGGTGGCGTTGCCCAGGTTGAACTTGAGGGTGGTGCTGGGCCGCTTGTTGGTGCTGCTGACGGCCGGAGTGTTCAGCTCGGCGAAGTGGTTCAGGGCCCCGGCGGTGGCCTGGGTCATGTCATGGCAGATCCGGCAGTCCAGGGTTCCCGCGGTGGAGTGGGTGCCCCAGGCGTGGCGTCCGATGGCATCGTTGAACTGGGAGGGCGTGGTGCCGTAGTTGATGGCGTGGCAGGCGGTGCACTGGGTCGTGGACACGAGGCTGCCGCTGCGCCAGTCGGGCGTCTCCAGACCGCCGTGGCAGCTGGTGCTGGAGCAGGTGAGCGCCGAGGCGTTGAAGCTGGCCACGTTGCCGCTCTGGGCATTGTAGGTGGCGTCGATGCTCACCGTGGAGGGGCCCACCGGCGGCGCCACGCGGGCATTGGCGTTGTCGTAGTGGGTGGTGGTGCCGGTGCCCGCATTGGCATGGCAGGTGTTGCAGGTCAGGGGGGTGGGCAGGGCCATGTGCTCGGCGTGCGCCCCCTCGATGCTCGGGAAGGAGACCCCCGTGGGACCCGCGGGCAGACCCGGGGCGCCCACGTGGCAGGAGAGGCAGGTCCCCATGCCGGTGGCGACCTGGGTGGGATCGGCCAGGGCGTGGCAGACGGAGCATGCCGGGGCCGTGGCCAGGGGCGAGGTGCCCGAGGTGGCGTGGCAGGTGGCGCAGGTGGTCGTGAAGATGGCCGCCGTAACGGTCAGGTGCGCGTTCCCCTGGTTGTCCGTCTGGCCTGCATAGAAGGGGATGGGATGGGTGGCGCCGGAGGCGGTCCAGGTGTTGACCGTGGCGGCGTGGATGTGGGTGTGGCAGGTGAGGGCGCAGCCGCCGTTGCCCTGGGTGGCGCTGGTCACCGTGTAGGTGCCCGGGCCGCTGACGATGGCGGGATTGAAGGCGATGGTTCCGCTGGGCAGCTGGTCCGCCGGCGTGCCCGTGGCGACACCATCCACGGCCGCGGTGTTCAGGTACTTGAAGTGGGCCAGGGCCCCTGCGGAGCCGTTGGCCATGTTGTGGCACGTGGTGCAGGCGATGGCGTTCGCGGCGTTCGTGGCATCGTGGGTGCCGAGGCTGTGGCGCCCGAAGGCATCGTTGTACTGGGCCGTGGTGGCCGCAGACCCGGCCACGCCATGGCAGGCGGTGCACTGAGTGGCGCTGTTGAGGGTGCCGACCTGCCACCCGGGCGTGGTCTGGCCGCCATGGCAGCTCACGTTGGAACAGGTGAGCGTGGCTGGCGTGAAGGAGGGATTCCCGCTCTTGGCCTTGAACTGGAAGTCCACCGACACGGAGGCGGGGGACGCGGGGGTGCCGATGCGGGTGTTGGCGTTGGCGTAGTGCGTGGCCGTGCCCGCCCCGCTGCCCAGGTGGCAGGCGTCGCAGGTGAGGGCTGTCGCCAGGTTCATGTGCTTGGCGTGGGCCCCGGCGATGCTGGGGAAGGCCGTGCCCGTGGGGCCCTTGGGCAGGCCCGAGGGGCCCGAGTGGCAGGAGAGGCAGGTGCCCGCTCCCGTGGCCAGGACCGTGGGATTCGCCAGCGTGTGGCAGGCGGAGCAGAGGGGAGCCCCGGCCAGCGGCGAGGTGCCGGTGTGGGCGTGGCAGAGGGCGCAGTCCGCCGTGAACTGGGCGGCCGTGAGGTTGAGATGCCCGTTGCCCTGATTGTCGACCTGTCCGGTCAGGAAGGGGACGGGGTGCGGCACGCCGGTGGAGGTCCAGCTGTTGACGGCCGCCGTGTGGACATGGGTGTGGCAGGTGAGGGCGCAGCCGCCGTTGCCCTGGGTGGAGCTGGTCACGGTGTACGTGCCGGCTCCCGTCACGATGGCGGGGTTGAAGGCGATGGTCCCGCTGGGCAGCTGGTCCGCCGGCGTGCCCGTGGCCACGGCGTCCACCGCCGTGGTGTTCAGGTACTTGAAGTGGGCCAGGGCCCCGGCGGAACCGTTGCCCATGTTGTGGCAGGTGGTGCAGGCGATGGCGTTGGCCGCGTTCAAGGCGTTGTGGGTGCCCTGGCTGTGGCGGCCGAAGGCGTCGTTGTACTGGACCGCGGTGGCGGCCGTGGCCGCGACGCCGTGGCAGGCCGTGCACTGGGTGAGGCTGTTGATCGTGCCCGTGGTCCAGCTGGGCGTGGCCTGGCCCCCATGGCAGCTCACGTTCGAGCAGGTGAGCGAGGCCGGCGTGAAGGTCGAGACGCCGCCCTTGCCATTGAAGGTGGCATCGATGGCGACGGCCCCCGGGGCCGCCGGGGTGCCGTGGCGGGCATCGGCATTGGTGTAGTGGGCCGCCGTGCCCGTGCTGCTGCCCGCATGGCAGGTGTCGCAGGTCAGGGTCGTCGGCAGGTTCATGTGCTTGGCGTGGGCTCCCGCGATGCTGGGGAACGTGGTCCCTCCGGGGCCCTTGGGCAGGCCCGAGGCGCCCGAGTGGCAGGAGAGGCAGGTGCCCGCCCCCGTGGTCAGGACCGTGGGGTTGGCCAGCTTGTGGCAGACGTTGCAGAGGGGGGCCGTCGCCATGGGGGCCGTGCCGCTGTAGGCGTGGCAGGCCGAGCAGTCCGCCGTGAAGGTGGCTGCCGTGGCGTTCAGGTGGCCATTGCCCTGGGTGGTGGTCATGCCCGTGAGGAAGGGGACGGGATGCGGCGACCCGGAGGCGGTCCAGGTGTCGATGGTGGCCACATGGATGTGGGTGTGGCAGGTGAGGGCGCAGCCGCCGTTGCCCTGGGTGGCGCTGGTGACGGTGTAGGTGCCGGCTCCCGTCACGATGGCGGGGTTGAAGGCGATGGTCCCGCTGGGCAGCTGGTCCGCCGGCGTGCCCGTGGCCACGGCGTCCACCGCCGTGGTGTTCAGGTACTTGAAGTGGGCCAGGGCCCCGGCGGAACCGTTGCCCATGTTGTGGCAGGTGGTGCAGGCGATGGCGTTGGCCGCGTTCAAGGCGTTGTGGGTGCCCTGGCTGTGGCGGCCGAAGGCGTCGTTGTACTGGACCGCGGTGGCGGCCGTGGCCGCGACGCCGTGGCAGGCCGTGCACTGGGTGAGGCTGTTGATCGTGCCCGTGGTCCAGCTGGGCGTGGCCTGGCCCCCATGGCAGCTCACGTTCGAGCAGGTGAGCGAGGCCGGCGTGAAGGTCGAGACGCCGCCCTTGCCATTGAAGGTGGCATCGATGGCGACGGCCCCCGGGGCCGCCGGGGTGCCGTGGCGGGCATCGGCATTGGTGTAGTGGGCCGCCGTGCCCGTGCTGCTGCCCGCATGGCAGGTGTCGCAGGTCAGGGTCGTCGGCAGGTTCATGTGCTTGGCGTGGGCTCCCGCGATGCTGGGGAACGTGGTCCCTCCGGGGCCCTTGGGCAGGCCCGAGGCGCCCGAGTGGCAGGAGAGGCAGGTGCCCGCCCCCGTGGCCAGGACCGTGGGGTTGGCCAGCTTGTGGCAGACGTTGCAGAGGGGGGCCGTCGCCATGGGGGACGCACCGCTGTAGGCGTGGCAGGCCGAGCAGTCCGACGTGAAGGTGGCTGCCGTGGCGTTCAGGTGGCCGTTGCCCTGGGTCGTGGCCTGGCCGCTGAGGAAGGGGACCGGGTGGGGCGGTCCGGCGGCGGTCCAGGTGTTGACAGTGCCCACGTGGATGTGGGTGTGACAGGTGAGGGCGCAGCCGCCGTTGCCCTGGGTAGAGCTGGTGACGGTGTAGGTGCCGGCTCCCGTCACGATGGCGGGGCTGAAGGCGATGGTCCCGCTGGGCAGCTGGTCTGCCGGAAGACCGGTGGCTGTGCCATCCACCGCCTGGGTGTTCAGGTACTTGAAGTGGGCCAGGGCCCCGGCGGAACCGTTGCCCATGTTGTGGCAGGTGGTGCAGGCGATGGCGTTGGCCGCGTTCGTGGCGTTATGGGTGCCCAGGGAGTGCCGCCCGAAGGCGTCGTTGAACTGGGTGGCCGTGGCCGCCGTGCTGGCCACCTTGTGGCAGACCGTGCACTGGATGAGGCTGTTGATCGTGCCCGTGGTCCAGCTGGGCGTGGCCTGGCCCCCATGGCAGCTCACGTTGGAACAGGTGAGCGAGGCGGGCGCGAAGGCGGCGGCGCCGGTCTTGGCGTTGAAGGTGGCATCCAGGGCCACGGAGGCGGGGGCCACGGGCGTGCCGTGGCGGGCGTCGGCATTGGTGTAGTGGGCCGGGGTGCCGCTGCCGCTTCCCGCGTGGCAGGTATTGCAGTTGGTGGCCGTACCCAGGGACAGGTGCTTGGCGTGGGCGCCGGCGATGCTGGGGAAGGCCGTGCCTCCGGGGCCCAGGGGCAGGCCGCTGGTGCCGGCGTGGCAGGAGAGGCAAGTGCCCGCCCCCGTGGCCAGGACCGTGGGGTTGGCCAGCTTGTGGCAGACGTTGCAGAGGGGGGCCGTCGCCATGGGGGCCGTGCCGCTGTAGGCGTGGCAGGCCGAGCAGTCCGCCGTGAAGGTGGCCGCCGTGGCGTTCAGGTGGCCGTTGCCCTGGGTGGTGCTCTGGCCCGTCAGGAAGGGGATGGGATGCGGCGATCCGGAGGCGGTCCAGGTGTCGATGGTGGGCACGTGGATGTGGGTGTGGCAGGTGAGGGCGCAGCCGCCGTTGCCCTGGGTGGCGCTGGTCACCGTGTAGGTGCCCGGGCCCGTCACGATGGCGGGGTTGAAGGCGATGGTCCCGCTGGGCAGCTGGTCCGCCGGACTTCCGGTGGCCGTGCCGTCCACGGCCGCGGTGTTCAGGTACTTGAAGTGGGCCAGGGCCCCGGCGGAACCGTTGCCCATGTTGTGGCAGGTGGTGCAGGCGATGGCGTTGGCCGCGTTCGTGGCGTTATGGGTGCCCAGGGCGTGCCGCCCGAAGGCGTCGTTGAACTGCGGGGCCCCGGCCGCCGTGGCGGCCACGCCGTGGCAGGCCGTGCACTGGGTGAGGCTGTTGAGCGTGCCCGTGGTCCAGCTGGGCGTGGCTTGGCCGCCGTGGCAGCTCACGTTCGAGCAGGTGAGGGAGGCCGGGGTGAAGGTGGCGGCGCCGCTCCGGGCGTTGAAGGCCGCGGCCATGGCCACGGCCCCGGGGGCGGCGGGGACGCCGGTCCGGGTGTTGGCGTTGGCGTAGTGCGCGGCCGTGCCCGCCCCGTTGCCCGTATGGCAGGCATCGCAGGTCAGGACCGTAGCCAGGTTCATGTGCTTGGCGTGGGCCCCGGCGAGGCTGGGGAAGGCCGTGCCCGTGGGGCCCTTGGGCAGGCCCGAGGCGCCCGCGTGGCAGGAGAGGCAGGTGCCCGCCCCGGTGGCCAGGACCGTGGGATCCGCCAGCGTGTGGCACTTGGAGCAGAGGGGGGCCGCCGCCACCGGCGAGGTCCCCGCGTAGGCATGGCAGCTGGCGCAGTCCGCCGAGAACTTCGCCGCCGTGAGGGTCAGGTGCGAGTTGCCCTGGTTGTCCGTCTGGCCCGCCAGGAAGGGAATCGGATGCGGCACGCCGGTGGAGGTCCAGTCGTTCACCGCCGCCGTGTGCACGTGGGTGTGGCAGGTGAGGGCGCAGCCGCCGTTGCCCTGGGTGGCGCTGGTCACCGTGTAGGTGCCCGGGCCCGTCACGATGGCGGGGTTGAAGGCGATGGTCCCGCTGGGCAGCTGGTCCGCCGGCCCCCCGGCGCCCAGGCCGTCCACAGCCGGGGTGTTCAGGTACTTGAAGTGGGCCTGGGCGCCGGGCGAGCCGTTCGTCATGGTGTGACAGGTAGTGCAGGCGATGGCGTTCAGCGCGTTCGTGGCGTCGTGGGTGCCCAGGGCGTGGCGCCCGAAGGCATCGTTGAACTGGACGGCGGAGGCCGCCGAGCCGGCCACGCCGTGGCAGGCCGTGCACTGGGTGGCGCTGTTGAGGGTGCCCACGGTCCAGTCCGGGGTGGCCCGGCCCCCGTGGCAGCTCACGTTCGAGCAGGTCAGGTCGGCATCCGAGAAGGCGGGGGTCCCGCCGGTCTTGGCCTGGAAGGTGGTGTCGATGGAGACGACGGCGGGCCCGGCGAGCTCCCAGAGCCGGGCGTTGGCATTGTCGTAGTGCTCGAAGGTGCCGCTGCCGCTGCCCGCATGGCAGGTGTTGCAGGTGAGCGGGGTGGCCAGGTTCATGTGCTTGGCGTGGGCGCCGGCGATGCTGGGATAGCCCGTGCCCCCGGGGCCCTTCGGCAGGCCGGCCGTGCCCGTGTGGCAGGAGCGGCAGGTGCCCGCATTGGTGCCCGGCAGGGTGGGATCCGCCAGCTGGTGGCACTCCTGGCAGAGGGGCGCCGTGGTGGTGGGCGAGGTGCCCGAGTAGGCATGGCAGGTGGCGCAGTCGGCGGCGAAGGCCGCGGCCGTGACCGTCATATGCCCGTTCTGGCTGCTGTCGACCATGCCCGCGAGGAAGGGAATGGGATGGGGGGCGACCTTGTCGTCGTGGCAGAGGGTGGCGTTGAAGCAGCCCGGCTGGGTGCCTGCGGGCGCGGGAATGGCCGGGTGCCCCACCGGGTTCTTGGCCGAGCCCGGGAAGTGGCACTGGGCGCAGACGGCGGCGTTGGAGGGATCGGCCGTCACGTGGGTAAAGGTGGAGCCCGATCCCAGGCGCCAGGGCTTCGGGGGATGCGGGGCGGCCACGCCGTGGCAGGTGACGCAGGCATTGGCGGCGGGTCCGCCCGTGAAATCGAGACCATGGCAGATCTGGCAGGCGGTGAGGCCCGTCCCGGAGGCGCCGCCGGTCCCCGCCTTGGCGCGCAGGCCATGGACGCCGGGATCGGCGAAGCCCGGGGTGGACTGGTGGTGGCAGCCCGTGGTCATGCAGGTCGGAATGCCGCTGCCGACCCGGAGGATGGAGAGCTCGTGGCACTTAGTGCAGGCCGCCATCCCCGCCACGGCCTGGCCCCCATGCACGTCCATCCAGCCGGCCGGATGGTAGTCCCCGTAGTACTGGGTGGTGTTGGCCGGGCTCTTGGTGCCGCCGCAACCGGCCAGGCCGAGCAGGCAGAGGGCTGCCGCCATCGCCATGGGATGCCACTGGATTCGTCGGTCCTTCATGGCCCACATCCTTGAGAATGTCGTGCCCGGTTGCATGGGCCGGGAGAAGGAGGGGCGCTGATGACCCTCGAGCCGCCCGTCGCCGGCCCTGAGCCCGTGTTGCCGGCTCCCTGGGAATCGCTTTCCCCCTCCCAACTTTCAAGTGGCTGTCGCGTGCGAAGTATCCCCAGAGCATAGGCAATGCGGCCGAGGACGCAATCGCAACCCTAAATGAATTATTTATTTTCATTCTCAATGACTGTAGTTCAAAGGATCTAATCCAGGGCCCAGGTCTGTCCAGTCTGGTTCCTGAACATTCACCCCTCCCGGGGTTCGCCACCGCTGGGGTCCGCCCCTTTCTGGCTGTTAAAACAACCACTTGATTCGCGAAGGGGGACCGACAGCCGGGATGGGGCTGTGGCCCGGACCGATCCGGCCCCGAACCACATGTGACGCCTGCGGGACCTCGCGTCTGGAAGACTTTTCCTGGCGCCCCTCCCGCCCTGGCTCCTTCGTCCCGCCGGCCCTTCGGCCCGGTGGGTCTACCTCCTCCATCCAGACGCCCGTCCCCCGAGGCTCCCATGCTGCGCCGCACCATCGACGTCGACGAACGCCTGCCCCTGGCCCAGACCGTGCCGCTGAGCCTCCAGCACCTCTTCGCCATGTTCGGGGCCACCGTGCTGGTGCCCTTCCTCTTCAAGGTGAACCCCGCCACCTGCCTGCTCATGAACGGCGTGGGCACGCTCATCTACCTCTTCGTGGCCAAGGGCCGCATCCCCGCCTACCTGGGCTCGAGCTTCGCGTTCCTCTCGCCGGTCTTCGCCGTGATGGCGGCGGGGCTGAGCTATTCCGCGGCCCAGGGCGGCTTCATCGTCTTCGGCCTGATCTTCATCCTGGTCTCCCAGGTGGTCCGCTTCGCCGGCACCGGCTGGATCGACCTCATCTTCCCGCCCGCGGCCATGGGCGCCATCGTGGCCATCATCGGCCTGGAACTGGCCCCGGTGGCCACCAACATGGCCGGCCTCACGGCCGGTCCGGCGGTGCTCGGCATGCCCCTGCCCACGGCGCTGATCGTCTCCCTCTCCACCCTCGCGGTGACCATCCTGGCCTCCGTCCTGCTCCGGGGCTTCCTGGCGGTCATCCCCGTGCTGCTGGGGGTCATCGCCGGCTACCTGGTCTCCCTGGGCCTGGGCGTGGTGGACTTCCAGGCGGTGCGCCTGGCGCCCTGGTTCCAGGTGCCCACCCTCTACGCGCCGACGTTCAATGTCCAGGCCATCCTCATCATCCTGCCCGCCTCCCTGGTGGTGCTGGCCGAGCACGTGGGGCACCTGGTGGTGACGGGCAACATCGTGGGCAAGGACCTCATGAAGGAGCCGGGCCTGCACCGCTCCCTGCTGGGCGACGGCCTCTCCAACGTGCTGTCCGGTCTGGTGGGCGCCACGCCCAACACCACGTACGGCGAGAACATCGGCGTCATGGCCATCACCAAGGTCTACAGCGTGTGGGTCATCGGCGGCACGGCTTGCATCGCCATCCTGGTCTCCTTCTCCGGCAAGCTGGCGGCCCTCATCCGCAGCATCCCCGTGCCCGTCATGGGCGGCGTCTGCATCCTGCTCTTCGGCGTCATCGCCGCGGCGGGCATCCGCATGCTCATCGAGAAGAAGGTGGACTACACCCAGTCGCGGAACCTGATCCTCACCTCGGTGGTGCTCATCAGCGGCATCAGCGGCGCCGCCGTAAAGCTGGGTTCCGTGGAGCTGAAGGGCATGGCCCTGGGCACGGTGGTGGCCATCGCCCTGAGCCTGCTCTTCTGGGGCTTCGATCGCCTGGGTCTCAGCCAGGACAGCGACGCGCAGCACTGATCTCTCATCCCCTTTCGGAGGACGGCATGGAACGGTTTTTCGGACTGAAAGCCAAGGGCACCACGGTGGCCACGGAGGTGCTCGCGGGCACCACCACCTTCATCTCATTGGCCTACGTGATCTCGCTGATCCCGAACGCCTTCCTCAAGGTGGCGGGGATCGCCCCGGCGCAGGGCTTCACGGCCTTCGTCATCTGCGCCATCCTCTCCACCCTCATCGGCGCCTTCTACGCGAACCTGCCCATCGCCTTCGCCTCGGGCATCGGCCTCTCGGCCTTCTTCGCCTTCACGGTCTGCGCCCCGGCCAACCAGGGCGGCATGGGCTACACCATCCAGGTGGCCCTCACGGCCCTCCTGCTCGAGGGCATCGTCTTCATCTTCCTCAGCGCCATGAAGGTGCGTGAGCAGTTCATGGACGCCATCCCCTTCTCGCTGAAGAAGGGCATCTCCGTGGGCATCGGCCTCTTCATCGCCATCATCGGCTTCGTGGACTCGGGCGTCACCCAGGTGGGCCTGAAGTTCGACGCCGACACCATCTTCCCGGTGCTGAAGAACGACCCCTCGGCCCTCTTCGGCCTGCACGACGTGAACAACCTCTTCATCGCGAAGTTCTGGGACCATGGCCACCTCACGCCGGCCTTCTGGAGCGTGGTGGGCCTCTTCCTCATCGCCGTGCTGGTGGCCCGCCGCGTGAAGGGTGCCATCCTCATCGGCATCCTCGCCATCACCCTCGTGGGCCTGCTGCCCGTCTCCCTCGGCGGCGGCTTCACCCACCTGCCCAAGGGCGCCCTCTTCCAGATCCCCGCATGGCCCAAGATGTTCCAGTACGACTGGAGCTGGACCAAGTCCCTGGGCGGGATGATCAACATCTTCATCATCCTGTTCACCCTGCTCTTCGTGGACATGTTCGACACCATCGGCACGCTGATGGGCATCGGCGCCCAGGGCAAGCTGCTGGACAAGGAGGGCAAGTTCCCCGGCGCCTCGAAGGCCTTCATGGCCGACGCCGTGGGCACCACCTTCGCCTCCATGTTCGGCACCACGGCCATCACGGCCTACATCGAGAGCGCCTCGGGCGTGGCCGAGGGCGGCCGCACGGGCCTCACGGCCCTGGTGGTGGCGGGCTGGCTGGCCCTGGCCCTCTTCCTCTCACCCCTCTTCCTCATGGTGCCCCTGCAGGCCACGGCGCCGGCCCTGATGATGATCGGCTTCTTCATGCTGTCGGAGATCAAGGAGATCGCCTTCGACGACATCACCGACGCCATCCCCGCCTACCTGGCCGTCATCGTGATGCCCTTCACCTTCTCCATCGTCAACGGCATCGCGCTCGGCATGATCGCCTACACCGTGCTGAAGGCCGCCACGGGCCGCTTCAAGGAGGTCAACCCGATCATCCTGGCCCTCTCCGCGGTCTTCCTCCTCAAGCTCCTCTTCCTGTCCGCCTAGGACCCCTTCCCCTCTCCGGAGATTCCATGACCAAGCTCGCCCTCGCCCTCGCCGCCCTGGTGGCCCTCCCCGTCGCCGCCGCCGACTGGAGCGACACCCTCATCGGCTACCGCACCGGCAGCCAGTTCCGGGAGCCCGGCATCGACGGCACCCTGCACAAGGACATCCTCCAGCTGAGCCACGCCAGCGGCTGGGCCTACGGCACCCACTTCTTCAACGTGGACATGCTCATGTCCGACAAGGGCGATCCGGCGGCCAACGGCAAGAGCGGCGCCAACGAGGTCTACGTGGTGTATCGCACGGCCCTGAGCCTCGGCAAGCTCAGCGGCAAGGACCTGGGCTTCGGCCCCGTGCGCGACATCTCCTTCACTGCCGGCTTCGACTTCAACGCCAAGGACAACACCTTCGCCTCGAAGAAGCGCTTCCTGGTCTTCGGCCCCACCCTGAACTTCAAGGCCGGCAGCGGCTTCTTCGACCTGGGCCTCTGGGGCTGCCACGAGCAGAACTACAACGGCATCGTGGGCAAGTCCGTGGACTACAAGACCACGTACACCGTAACCGCCGCCTGGGGAGTCCCCTTCCAGGTGGGCCGCGTGGGCGCCGAGTTCAAGGGCTACGCCAACTACATCGGGGCCAAGGGCAAGGATGGCTTCGGCGTCGAGACCAAGCCCGAAACCCTGGCCAACCTCTTCCTGATGGCCGACCTGAGCCCCCTCTTCGGCACCAAGAAGAAGGTCTACGCAGGCCCCGGCTTCGAGTACTGGAACAACAAGTTCGGCGGCCAGAACAGCAGCGCCCCCGCCCCCGCCACCAACCGCCGCGTCACCGCGCCCATGGTGCAGGTGCAGATCCACTTCTGATCCGACCCGCTAGACTATCCCCTGCGCGCCTATAGCTCAGCGGGATAGAGCAGCAGCCTTCTAAGCTGCAGGTCGCTGGTTCGAGCCCAGCTAGGCGCACCAAGTGCGCCTGGCTGGGCTCAGGCCAGCGAGTGGGATCGCGGAGGCCCTCCGGGGGAGGGCAGGGAGCGAGACCGGCGGACGGCGCAGCCGGACGCGTTCGAGCCCAGCGTCCAATGGGTCGGCGCCCCCATACGCCTGGCTGGGCTCGGGCCAGCCCCGGCCACCCGGACGTGGCCAGGATCCAGCGTCGAGTGGGCTTGTGGAGAGAGCGCACAAGGCGCTGTCGGAGCGAGACCGGCGGACGGCGCCGCCGGATGCAATTCGAGCCCAGCGCCAAATGGGTCGGCGCCGGCACTCGTGGAGACCTGGGTGCCGGGTCCGAAGGCACCCACCCCCGGGCGCTCGCATGCCGCTAGAATCTCCCTTCCATGCCCTCCCCCACCGCCCTCCAGCTCGATCCGGATCACCTCCGCTTCATGGCGGGGGGGGTGTCCATCAACACCGGCTCCAGTGGCCCGGATGGCCGCCCCAGCCAGTGCCGGGCCTTCGGCTGCCGGGTGGAGGGAGCCGGCCGGCGCATCCGCATCTTCCTGTCGGCCCCCCACGCGGTGGACCTCCTGCGCGATGTCCGCCGGTCTGGGGCCCTCGCCGTGGTCTTCAGCGACCCGCCCACGCACCGGACCATCCAGCTCAAGGGGCGGGACGCACGGGTGGAGCCGCTGGCGCCGGACGATCCGGCGGTGGTGGCGGCCTATCGGGCGGCCTTTGTCGCCTGCCTGGGACCCCTGGGCTTCCCGGAGCCCGTGGTACGGGCCCTGCTGGACTGCCCGGATTCCGACCTGGTGGCCGTGGCCTTCACGCCGGAGGCCGCCTTCAACCAGACGCCGGGGGCCCAGGCCGGCGCCCCGCTGGGGGCGGGCTCCTGATGATCCCCACCCGCGCCCTCCGCGACTGTCTCGACGGCGCCATCCCCGGCGTGGTTTCCACCTGTGCGCCGGACGGCACGCCCAACGTGGCCTACATGTCCCAGGGCCAGTACGTCGACGGAGAGCACCTGGCCCTCTCGTACCAGTTCTTCAACCGCACCCGCCAGAACATCCTGGCCAACCCGCGCGTCACCCTGGGCCTCATCCACCCCCAGACGGCCCAGCAGTACCGGGTGCATCTGACCTACGAACGGACGGAAACCGCGGGCCCCATCTTCGAATCCATGAAGGCCAAGCTGGCGGGCATCGCCTCCCACACGGGCATGAGCGGCGTGTTCCACCTGCAGGGCTCGGACATCTACCGCATCGAGCGGGTCGAAGTGGTGCCAGGCACGACCCTTGCCCCGCCGGTGCCGGCCGTGGACCACCTCCCGGCCCTGCGGGCCTGCATGGCGCGCCTGCCCGCCACCCCGGACGCCGAGTCCCTGCTGGACGCCCTGCTGGACGGACTGGAGCAGCACTTCGGCATCGAGCAGGCCCTGGTCCTGATGCTCGATCCCGTGCGCGACCGCCTCTACACCGTGGCCAGCCGCGGATACGAGACCTCCGGCGTGGGCTCTGAGATCCCCGTGGGCGATGGCGTCATCGGCGTGGCAGCCCGGGAGCGCGTGCCCATCCGCATCTCGCACATGACCTCCGAATACGCCTACGGCCTGGCCATGCGCGGAAGAACCGACCAGCCGGGGAAGGCCCTCCCGGCGGACACCGAGATCCCCTTTCCGGGCCTGGCCGCGCCCGGCAGTCAGCTGGCCGTGCCCATCCCCGGCGTCCGCGAGCCCCTGGGCGTCCTCTTCGTGGAGAGCCCCCAGGAGATGCGCTTCTCCCACGCCGACGAGGACGCCCTGGTGGCCCTGGTGGCCCAGGTGGCCGCCCTCTTCCGCCTCTTCCTCGCGGAATTGGACTTGGCCGACGAGTTCCAGCCAGCCCCGGAGAAGGAGCCCAGACCCAGCGGAGCGCCGTTGCGGGTGCGGCACTACGCCGCCAACGACAGCGTCTTCCTGGGGGACGACTACCTCATCAAGGGCGTGGCCGGGAACATCCTCTGGACCCTGCTGCAGGACCACCAGGCCTCGGGCCGCACTCAGTTCAGCAACCGCGAGCTGCGCGCCGACCCGCGGGTGCGCCTGCCGGACCAGAGCGACAACCTGGAGGCCCGCCTGGTACTCCTCCACCGCCGCCTGGCGGAGCGGCAGGCCTGCGTCCAGCTGGAGAAGACGGGCCGGGGCCGCTTCCGCCTGAACGTGTGCCGCCCCCTGGAGCTGGAGGACATGGACCTGGGTCCCTCCTGAGTTCATTTTTCTTAAAAGCTTCTTAAATACTTGCTAATTCTTTCTTAAGGGTGGAAAAAACCATCAACCACGCCTCGTTTGGTGCGATAACCCCTCATCGGGACCCGAACCCCCCCGACCCCTGATGAGGCGCACCATGACCCCGACCCGTCCCCTCCTCCTGACCCTCCTCGGCGCCACCCTGGCCCAGGCCGGCGCCCCCACCCAGTCCGTCATCCAGCGCGGCGCCTACCTGGTGCAGGTGGGGGGCTGCAATGACTGCCACACCCCGCTCAAGATGGGCCCCAAGGGCCCCGAGCCGGACATGACCCGCATGCTGTCGGGCCATCCGGAGGCCCTCAAGATGCCTCCCGCCCCCCAGCTGCCCCCGGGTCCCTGGATGATCAGCATGGCCGCCACGGCCACCGCCTTCGCCGGCCCCTGGGGCGTGAGCTACGCTGCGAACCTGACTCCGGACAAGGAGACCGGCCTGGGCAGCTGGACCGAGGCCCAGTTCCTCCAGATGATCCGCTCGGGCCGCCACTTGGGCCAGGGCCGCCCGATCCTGCCCCCCATGCCCGTGCAGAACCTCCAGGCCGCCACCGAGGCCGACCAGAAGGCCATCTTCGCCTACCTGAGGTCCATCCCGGCCGTCTCCAACCGGGTGCCCGCCGCCGCCGAGCCCGTCGCCTCCCACTGATCCGGAACCCCATGCGCGCCCTCCTCCTCGCCCTCGCGGCGGCCTTCGGCTTGGTGCCGTTGGCCGCCCGGACCGCCCCCCAGCCCCCCCGCCTGCTCTCCCAGACGGGCCTCTACTCGGCCCCCGGCGTGGTGGATGGACGACACCTGGCCTATGCGCCCCAGTACCCCCTGTGGACGGACGGCGCGGCCAAGGCCCGGTGGCTCCACCTTCCCGCCGGCAAGGCCATCGACGGGCGGGACGAGGATGGCTGGGTCTTCCCCGTGGGCACCAAGGCCTGGAAGGAGTTCGCGTTCCAGGGCCGCAAGGTGGAGACCCGATTCCTCTGGAAGGCGGGCCCCACGACCTGGGTCTTCGCCAGCTATGCCTGGACTGCGGATCAGCGCGACGCGGTGCTCGTCCCCGAGGCGGGCCTGCCCGATGCCGCCGAGGTCACCCCCGGGGTCCGGCACAGCATTCCCTCAAGGTCCGACTGCCGCACCTGCCACGGCCAGGAGCGGGTCGAGATCCTGGGCTTCAGCGCCCTCCAGCTCTCGCCGGACCGGGATCCGGGCGCCCTCCACGGGGAGCCCCTGCGCCCCGGCATGGTCACCCTCCGCGACCTGGTGGCCCGCCGCCAGCTGCGGAACGCCCGTCCCGACCTGCTGAGCCGCCCGCCCCGGATCCAGGCCGACGCTCCCACCACCCGCGCTGCCCTGGGCTACCTGGCCGCCAACTGCGCCACCTGCCACCGCCCGGACCGGCCCATCCCGGGGCTCGACCTGGACTTCCGCCACACCGCCCGCATCGCGCGGGAGGCCGATGAACCCGGTCTCCGCACCACCCTCCGCCGCCCCAGCCTCTACCAGGCCCCCGGCGCGGACACGAACCCGCGCATCCAGCCCGGCGAGCCCGCCCGCAGCACCCTCCTCCACCGCCTGGCCTCCCGGCGCCCCGCCTCCCAGATGCCGCCCCTGGGGTCGGCCCTGGTGGATCAGGAGGCCGTGACCCACCTGAGCCGCTGGATCGCCGACCTGCCCGCCAATCTTCCCCTGGCGCCGTCGCACTGATCCGAACCTTCCTCCCCCCACCCCGCTTCCCGAGGTCCGCCATGCCCGCACCCGTTCCCCACCCCACCCGCCAGGATCTGCTCGCCGCCATGCTGCGCATCCGGGCCTATGAAGAGAAGATCGTGGCCTTCCACGAACAGGGTCCCTTCCCCCATGTCTGCACCTCGGTGGGCCAGGAGGCCGCCGCCGTGGGCGTGGTCTCGGCCCTGGAGCCCGAGGACCAGATCCTCACCAACCACCGCAGCGCCGGCCACCTGCTGGCCCGCGGGGCCGATCCCGGCCGCCTCCTGGCCGAGGTCATGGGCCGCGCCACGGGCTACTGCAAGGGCCGCAGCGGCACCCTGCACATCTCCGCCAAGGAGCTGGGCGTCATCCTCACCTCCACCATCGTGGGCGGCGAGCTCTCCCTGGCCCCCGGCGTGGCGCTGTCGCGCAGCATGCTCGGCGGGGAGGGCATCGTGGTCTGCTTCTTCGGCGACGGCGCGGCCTGCGAGGGCATCTTCCACGAGTCGCTGAACCTGGCCTCGGTCTGGAACCTGCCCGTGCTCTACGTCTGCGAGAACAACCAGTGGCAGGCCTTCGTGCACCGCAAGGAGACCATGGTGGGCGACCACATCGCCCCCTGGGCCGCCTCCTACGGCATGGACAGCCTGGTGGTGGACGGCAACGACGTGGAGGCGGTGTTCGAGGCCGCCACCCGCGCCGCGGCCCAGGTGCGCGCCACCCGCCGCCCCTTCCTGCTGGAGGCCTGGACCTACCGCCAGCGGGGCCACATGGAGCCCCACGACCAGTCCTACGTGGACCCCGCCGAGATCGAGGCCTGGCTGCCCAAGGACCCCATCGCCCGGCTGGAGGCCCGCCTCCTGGCCGACGGGGAGCTCACGCCGGCCGGCCTCGAGGCCCTCCGCACCCAGGCCCGCGCGGCCATGGACCAGGCCGCGGCCTTCGCCCTCGAGTCCCCCCACCCCGATCCCGCCGAACTCACCGCCGACGTCTACGCCTAGGAGCCTCCCATGTCCCTCATCACCGCCCACGAAGCCCTCGACCAGGCCCTGGCCGAAGAGATGCACCGCGACAGCCGCGTGCTGATGTTCGGCGAAGGCGTCGCCACCAAGCGCAAGCACCTGGTGGACGCCTTCGGCCCCCAGCGGGTACGCAACACCCCCCTCGCCGAGGGCATCATCGCGGGCACCGCCGCCGGGGCCGCCGCCACGGGCCTGCGCCCGGTGGTGGACCTGCTCTTCGCGCCCTTCCTCTGCTTCGCCATGGACGAGATCGTGAACAGCGCGGGCAAGCTGCGCTACATGTCCGGCGGCCAGTTCGAGTTCCCCATGGTGGTGCTCGCCATGACCGGCGGCGGCTGGACCGTGGGCGCCCAGCACAACCACAACGTCGAGGCATGGTTCGTCCACAGCCCCGGGCTCAAGGTGGTGATGCCCTCCACGCCCGAGGACTTCAAGGGCCTCATGAAGGCCGCCATCCGGGACGACAACCCCGTGCTCTTCTTCATGGACATGGCCCTGGCCTTCGTGCCCGGCGAAGTCCCCGAAGGCGAGGTGTTCGTCCCCCTGGGTCAGGCGGCCGTGCGCCGGGAGGGCTCGGACCTGACCCTCATCTCGTACGCCAAGACCGTCCCCGCCTGCCTGGCCGCCGCCGAAACGCTGGCGGAGCAGGGCGTCTCCGCCGAGGTGATCGACCTCCGTACCCTCAAGCCCCTGGACGAGGCCACGATCCTGGCCTCGGTGCGCAAGACCGGACGCGCCATCGTGGTGCACGAGGCGGGCCGCCTCTGCGGCGTGGGCGCCGAGGTGGCCGCCCTGGTCTCGGAGCAGGCCTTCGAATCCCTGAAGGCCCCGGTGCTGCGGATCACGGGCCCCGACGCTCCGGCCCCCTCCAGCTATGTGCTGGAGCAGGCCTTCATCCCCCAGGCCGCGGCCATCGTGTCCGCGGGGCTGCGCCTGGCCGAGCGGCCCGCGGCCGTCGCTGGCTGAGGTCGCGCCAGCTGCGGGCCCAGCCCGGGTGCCTGAGTCCCTAGGCCCGCTCCAGCAGCTTGCGGGCATCCACACAGATGGGGCAGTGGCAGATGGACCGCGAGGCGGACTTGGCGTGCTCCATCATGAACCGGCGCAGCAGGGCGATGAGCTTCGCGTTCGGAAGGGAATCTGAGGACACGGCGGCTCCGGGGATCGGGGCTGGCCCGAGGGCATTGTGTTGACGATGACCGGCCCCGCGGCAGCGGGCGCCGATCGCCGTCACACTTTGCAGCGAAGATGCCCTCCCGCGTGTCTCTGCGGCGGGCCGGATCCGGCTCAGCCCAGGATCCGGGCCATCAGGTCCGAGTGCAGGTTCCAGTGGAAGAAGCCCGCCAGGCCGAAGAGGAAGCCGAAGGCGGCAAAGACGCCGGCCACCCCGAAGAGCCAGCGCTTCTTCGTCAGAGCCGTGACGCCGGCAAGGGCCACCGCCACGCTGAGGCAGGCCTCGGCCAGGTCGAACTGGTCGTCGTGCACGTTCATCGCGTCGTAGTCCCTGGCGGCCTTCTCGGCCTCGCCCCGGATCTGCTCCTTCTCCGCTTCGTACTTCTTCGCGGCGGCCACCTGAGCGGCGATCTTCGCCTCGACCCGGGCATGAACCTCGGGCTTCAGCCCGGGGTTCATGTCCAGCTGGGCCTTCAGCATGTCCGCGGAGTTCTCGGCGATGTGCTGCTTGGTGCTCTTGCTCTGGTAGTAGGCCCACTGGTCCACGGCCCGGGCCTGGGACTGCTGCATGGCCTGGACCACGTTGCCGTCCTTCACATTGCACAGGGCCATGAAGGTGGCCACCACCGCCACGAAGAGCGCGATGAAGCCATTGAAGCGGCTGTCCGCCGCATGCTGCTGGACGTCGTCCTGGATGGGCTCGAAGGCTTCGGGCATGGGCCTCCCTGGGTCCCCATTCTAAGGCGGGCGGCCCCCGGGGGCCGCCCGTCCCCTCCCTACCGGCTCTTCTGGATCTGCGCCGTGAGTTCGGGTAGCAGTTCCATCAGGTCCGCCACCACCCCCACCTGGGCCGCCTGGAAGATGGGGGCCTTGGGGTTCTTGTTCACGGCCACCACGAAGGGGCTGCCCTTGAGGCCGCCCAGGTGCTGGAAGGCGCCGCTGATGCCCAGGGCCAGGTAGATCTTGGGCTTGACCGTCTGGCCCGAGGTGCCGACCTGGCGGCCCTTGTCCAGCCACTTGGCGTCCACGATGGGGCGGGAGCAGCACACGGTGGCGCCCATGGCCCCGGCGAGGTCGTCCACCAGGGCGAGGTTGTCCTGCTCGCCGATGCCACGGCCCACGGCCACCAGCACCTCTTCCCGGGTGATGTCCACATCGCCGGCCTCGGCCTGGACCACCTCCACGAAGCGGCGGCGGGCGGTGAGGCCGGTGGCTTCAGAGGATTTGTCGGCCACGGTGCCGGTGGCGAACCCGGCCTCCGCGGGCGGGAAGGCGCCCGATCGCACGGTGATGACTGCACCCTGGGCGATGTCGCCCTGGACGTGGGCCGAGACCTGGCCCGCGAATTCCTGGCGCACCACCTTGAGCTGGGCACCCTCGAGGCCGTCGAAGCCCACCACGTCGGGCAGGTAGGCCGCGCCCAGCTTCACGGAGAGGCCGGGGCCCAGGTCGATGCCCAGCGTGCTGTGGGGCAGCAGCACCACGGCGCCCGCCGGCAGCACCTTCACCAGGAGGGGGCGGATCAGCTCCGCGTTGGGATAGGCCAGGGCCTCCTGATCGAAGCACCACACCTCATTGAACGAGGTGGCCACGTCCTGGACCACGGCGCGGATGGAAGGACCCGAACCCAGCACGAGCGCCGTGGGGGCGCACTCGGGGAACAGGGCCTTGGCGGCGCTGAGCAGTTCCAGCGCGGCGTCGTCGGCCTTGCCGGCGCTGTGGGGGATGAGCGCGAAAACCTGGGTCGCCATTAGTTGAGCCCTCCCTTGGCCTTGAGGAGTTCCACCAGCTGGGACGCCACCTCCTGGGTGCTGCCCGTCAGCATGTCGGCGCCGGCGCCCGCGGCCGGCACGAAGTAGTCCACACGCCGGACCTTGGCGGCCGCCTGGCCCACGGCGGCGGGGTCGACGCCCAGGGCGGCGCCGTCGAGCACCGGGATCTCCACCGAAGCCACCTTGCGGATGCCGCGCAGGCCCACGTAACGGGGCTCGTTGATGCCCGTCTGGATGGAGAGCACGCAGGGCAGGTCGATGTCGCTGAGCTCCTGGCTGCCGCCTTCGATCTCGCGGCCGATGCGCAGGGTCGGGCCGTTCACCTCGACCTTGTTCACCAGGGAGGCGTAGGGCAGATCCAGCAGGGCCGCCAGCATGCCGCCCACCTGGGCCGCGCCGTCGTCGGCCTGGGCCCCCGTGAGGATGAGGTCGTAGGCCTTCTTCTGGGCAGCGGCCTTGAGGATGGTGGCCACGCCGAGGCCATCGGAGCCGTTGAAGCCCTCGTCCACCAGCATGAGGCCCGCTTCGGCGCCCATGGCCATTTCGCGGCGCACGGACTCCTCGACCTCCGCGTCGCCCAGGGCGACCACGGTCACGGAGCCGCCCTCGCGCTCCACGATCTGGATGGCCTCTTCCACCGCGTAGTTGTCCCACTCGTTCACGGCATAGACCAGATCCTCGCGGGCGATGTCGGCGCCGCCGGCCCCCACGCTGATCTCGTTCTCCGCCGAATCGGGAACGCGTTTCACACAGACAAGGATTTCCATGGGTGCTCTCCTATGGTTGAACCGGATGCGGGGAGTGGGCTTTGCTCAGTCATCGCATGGGGGGTCCTGGGGGGACATCGCGAGCGACTGCGAACAGGCGGTCCCCCCCGGATCAGGTCAGTGCTGCAGTTGTCCGTCGACCAGTTCGCAGAGGTCGATGGCTTCCATTTGGCCTTCGAGGCCCGCCACCTTGATGGCGTCCTCCATGTTGGTGAGGCAGAAGGGGCAGGCCGTGACGATGACGTTGGCGCCGGCCTCCTTGGCCATCTGGATGCGCACCACGCCCATGCGCTGCTCCTCCTCGGGCTCGAAGAAGAGGCCCAGGCCACCTCCGCCACAGCAGAAGGAGCGGTCGCGGCAGGCGCCGGCCATCTCCACCCGCCGGATGCCGGGGATGGCGTCCAGGGCCGTGCGGGGCGCCTCATACAGGCCGTTGTGCCGGCCCAGGTAGCAGGGGTCGTGGTAGGTGTAGGTCTTGGCGGGATCGGCCAAGGGCGTGAACTTCAGCTTCCCGCGCTCCACGCCGGCGGCGATGACCTCGCTGATGTGCGCCACGGGGGGCAGCCCGGTGTAGTCGTTCTTCAGGGCGTTGTAGGCATGGGGGTCGCTGGTGACGATGCGCTTGGCCCGGGATTCCAGGATGGCCTCGGTGTTCTGCTCCTTCAGGCTCTGGAAGAGCATCTCCTCGCCGTAGCGCCGCACCTCGTGGCCGCTGTCCTTCTCCTCCTTGCCCAGCGCCATGAAGTCGATGTCGGCCTTGGCGAGGATGCGGGAGGTGGCCTGGGCGATCTTCTGCATGCGGTCGTCGTACGAGGTCATGCTGTCCACGAAGTAGAGCGTGTCCGCGCTGTCTCCCTGGTCGGCCAGCTTCACCTCGATGCCCGCACCCGCGGCCCAATCGGCCCGCTTCTTCTCCAGCTTGCCCCAGGGATTGCCCCGCTTTTCCAGGGCGCTGAGGGGCTTCTGGAGGGACTGGGGCACCTCGCCCTCATCGACCATGCCACGGCGCAGGTCCACGATCTTGTCGATGTACTCGATCCCGATGGGGCATTCCGCCTCGCAGGCGCCGCAGGTGGTGCAGGACCAGATCTCGTCCTCGCTGTAGATGCCGCCGATGAGCGGCTCCGGCTCGGCCTTCGCCGCCCCGAACAGCGGGTAGCGCTGGTAGGCGTGGTCGCGGCCCTTGATGCTGATGAAGCGGGGCGAGAGGGGCCGCTTCACGCGGTTGGCCGGGCACTGGTCCGAACAGCGGCCGCAGTCGGCGCAGCTGTAGAAGTCCAGGAGGTGCTTCCAGGTGAAGTCCTCCAGCTTCTTGACGCCGAAGGACTTCAGCTCGTCGAGGCCCTTGTCGTCCACGCCGTGCTTCACGGGCTTCACGTTCCCCGGCTTCAGGCGCATGAAGTAGACGTTGAAGAGGGACGTGATGACGTGGAAGTGCTTGCCCATGGGCAGCAGGCAGAGGAAGTAGAAGAAGGTCAGGTCGTGGATGGCATAGCTGACCAGGTTGACCTTGGCCAGGATGGGCACGGAGACACCCGCCAGCAGGTGCTGGAAGGCCCAGGCCAGGGTGAAGGGGGCCGCGTCACCGTGACCGCCCGCCGCCAGGAGGCTGCCCTCGAAGGCGCTTTCGGACAGCAGCAGGGTGGCGATGAGGCCGAGCACCAGCAGGGCCTCGCCGGTGTGGTCCTTGCCCAGCTTCTCAGGCACCGCATAGCGCGCAGGGCGCACGACCCCGCGGCGGTAGGCCAGCACCACCACGGAGAGGAAGACGGCCGTGGCGGCATAGTCCTTCGCCACGTTGTAGGCCGCCCCCAGCGGGCCGCCGAAGCCCGGCAGGGTGAAGGTCTCCATGAAGCCCAGGAAGATGAGCTGGAAGGAGCGCAGCCCCAGCACCAGGAAGCCCAGGAACAGCACGATGTGCAACATGCCCGCCAGCAGGTACCGGGGCTGCCGCCACTGGGCCAGCCACACCTTGAGCACCAGGATGCTGCGCTCGCCGATGCGGTCGAAGCGGGGATCCGGCGCGGCGCGAAGGAGGGGCGCCACGCGGCGGACCATCATCCAGGTGAAGCAGGCCACGCCCACCAGGGGGATCAGCAGGAAGAGCAGGCGGGCGGGGATCCCCGCCAGGTCGGCGGTGGCGGGGGAAAAGGGCAGGGCATGCATGACGGTCTCCGGAAACGCGAGCTACTTGCCGCCGAAGGCGTCTTCGGGGATGTCGTTGGCGATGCTGCTGGCGCCGAGGATGGCCTCCATGCGGCCCAGGGTCACGGGCAGCAGGTTGCGGGTGTAGAACTCGGCGCTCATGAGCTGGCCCTCGTAGAAGGGGACATCCTTCTCCTTGGCGCCGGCCTGGAGGGCGGCGGCGGCCAGGTTGGCGCGCCACAGGAGCATCCAGGCCATGACCATGTCGCCCACCGCCTCCATGAAGGTGAAGGCATGGGCCGAGCCCGTCATGGGATCGGACTGCATGGTCGCGGTCATGTGGGCCGTCACCGCCTCGAGGCGGGCCAGGGCCGGAGCCAGTCGGGCCGCGATGGGCGCGGTGCGCGCCAGCCCCTGGGCGGTGTCCATGGCAGCCTTCATGGCGGCGAAGAGGTCCTGGATGGCCTGGCCGTTGTTCTGGCTCAGCTTGCGGCCGATGAGGTCCAGGGCCTGGATGCCGTTCGTGCCTTCGTAGATGGCCGTGATGCGCACATCCCGCAGGAGCTGCTCCACGGGGAACTCGCGGCAGTAGCCGTAGCCGCCGTAGACCTGGACGCCCAGGCTGCAGACCTCGAAGGCCCGCTCGGTCACGTAGCCCTTGGCGATGGGGATGAGCAGGTCGATGAGGGCCTGGTTCCGCGCCTTGTCCTCGGCCGAGGCCGCCACGTGGTTGCGGTCCATGCAGTGGGAGACGAAGTAGCCCAGGCTGCGCATGCCCTCCACGTAGCACTTCATGGTCATGAGCATGCGGCGCACATCCGGATGCTGGATGATGGGCACCGAGGGGGCGCTCTTGTCCGCGCCCTTCAGCAGGTGCCGGCTCTGCACGCGGGTGCGGGCGTAGTTCACGGCGTAGAGGTAGGAGGCGCTGGCGCAGGCCAGGCCCTCGCTGCCCACCATGAGCCGGGCCTCGTTCATCATCATGAACATGCCGCGCATCCCCTTGTTGGGCTCGCCCAGCAGGGTGCCGATGCACTGGCCCTTGCTGCCCAGGGAGAGGGAGCAAGTGGCGTTGCCGTGGATGCCCATCTTCTCTTCAATGCCGGTGCAGACCACGTCATTGAACTCGCCCAGGCTGCCGTCATCGTTCACGCGGTACTTGGGCACCAGGAACATGGAGATGCCCCCCGTGCCGGCCGGGGCGCCTTCGATGCGGGCCAGCACGGGGTGGACGATGTTGGGCACGAGGTCGTGCTCGCCGGCGGAGATGAAGATCTTGTTGCCGGTGATGGAGTAGGTCCCGTCCGGATTCAGCGTGGCGGCGGCGGCCAGGGCGCCCACGTCGGAGCCCGCCTCCGCCTCGGTGAGCAGCATGGTGCCGCTCCACTCGCCGCTGTAGAGCTTCTCGAGGTAGAGCTCCTTCTGCTTGTCCGTGCCCAGCTTCTCCACCAGCTTGCCGGCGCCGTGGGTGAGGCCCGCGGTCAGCATGAAGGCGAAGTTGGCGGCCATGAGGTAGTCGGTGGCGGCGCTGGCCACGGTGTGGGGCATGCCCTGGCCGCCCCATTCCGGGTCATCGCTCATGGCCAGCCACTCGCCCTCCACCAGGGCCTTCCAGGCCTTGTGGAAGGAGGGCGGCATGGTGACGGCTCCATTGGCGAAGTGCGCGCCGATGCGGTCCCCGTCCACCTGGGTGGGGAGGATCTCCTTCACGGCCAGGTTCCTGGCCTCGTTGACGATGAGATCGACGGCCTTGCGGTTGAAGTCGGCGAAGGGCTTGTGCTTCGCGAGCTCTTCGACCTTCAGCTGCTCGTAGAGGACGAAGTCGATGTCGCGGCGGTCGGCGAGGATCTGGGCCATGGTGGGGCCTCCGTGGGTTCAGGGCGCGGAGAGGAGCAGGCGGCTGCCGTACCTCCACACCGGAAGGGGTCTGCGGGTGCCGGCGGTCTGCTTAGGCGTGGGCGGGTTCGGCCTTGGCCGCGGCGGCGGCCTTCCGCTTGGCGGTGGAGGCGATGCGCGTGACGTTCAGCAGGTGCTTGTAGGTGAAGTTCTCGGAGATGGAGTTGCCGCCCCAGCTGCCGCAGCCCAGGGTGTTGGTGAAGGGCAGCCCGCCCTCCACGGAGCCGCCGGCGGTGGTGGCGCAGGGAGCGTTCACGATCACCCGGGAGACGGGGAGCCGGCTACCGGCCTTGGCGATGTGCTCCTGGTTGTTGGAGTGGATGCCGGCCGTGTGGCCGCTTCCTTCCAGCATCAGGTTCTCGGTGGCGATCTGGATGGCCTCGTCGATGTTGGAGTAGCTGAAGGCCGCCAGCACCGGGCACATCTTTTCCTTGCAGATGATGTCGGCCGCGCCAATGCCCTTGGCTTCGAGGACGAGCACCTTGATGCCCTCGGGAATGCTGATGCCCGCCTTGGCGGCGATGAAGTTCACCGACTGGCCCACGGTGTCCCGCGCCAGCGCGCCGTTCTCGAAGATCGCATCCACCACCAGCTGGCGCTCATGGTCGGGCACGATGTAGGCCCCCTGGGCCACGAAGGCGGCCATGACCTCGGCACGGTCATCCTGGTGGTAGATGAAGGACTGCTCGCCGGAGCAGATGATGCCGTTGTCGAACTTGCGTCCCGTCACCACCTTGAGCGCGGCCTCCTGGTAGTCGATCTGCCGATCGAGGATGACCTGCACATTGCCCGCGCCCACGCCGAAGGAGGGCTTGCCGGAGGAGTAGGCGGACTTGACCATGGCCATGCCGCCCGTGGCCACCACCACGTCGCAGGCCTTCATGAGCTCCTGGGTCTTCGCGACCGAGGGCTCCTCGATGACCTGGACCAGGCCTTCGGGAAGGTTGAACTTCTCCAGGGCCTGGTTGATCAGGTGCACCGTGAGGCTGGAGCAATGCTTGGCGCTGGGGTGGGGCGCGATGATGATGGCGTTCTTGGTCTTGAGCGCGAACATGATCTTGGACATGGGGGTGACCACGGGGTTGGTCGAGGGGGTGATGCCCGCCACCACGCCGATGGCCTTGCCGATCTCCACCAGGTTCGTCTGCTCGTCCACCCGCAGGACGCCCATGGATTTCTTGCCCTTGAGGTCGTGCCAGACCCCCCGGGACTTGCCATGGCACTTGGCGATCTTGTCCTCCACCACGCCCATGCCGGTCTCCTCGACCGCCAGCTTCGACAGCACGTGGGCGTTCTCGTACACGGTGTCCGCGACGGTTTTCACGATCTCGTCCACCTGCTCCTGGCTGAAGTTCTTCTCGAAAATGGCCTGCGCCTTGCGCGCCCTGGCTACCACGGTCTTGATGTCCATGGACTCATCCTCTATGGCTGATTGCACTGATTAGAAAAGGGATTGATAGATGTCGCGGATCTCGTCGCGCGAGAGGGCGACATAGTTGTTGGCCAGCAGCCTTCCCTGCTTCTGCATGACGGTGTCGGCGAAGGATTCGATCTCCTCGCGCTTCATGCCGTACGAGCTCAGCTTGTTCTTGGAGAGAAGCTTGCCGAAGAGCAGGTCCAACCGGTCATACACGCTGTCGGTGTCGGTGTGGAGTAATCCTGCCAGGTGCGCGTTCAGGTCCCGGATGCAGCCTTCGGGCTGTTTGGACTGGTAGCGCTTGAATACTGCGGTGAAGAACTGGTAGTTCGCCTCCCCGTGGGGCACGTGGTAGGTGCCGCCCAGGGGATAGGAGAGGGCATGCACCGCGCCCACGCCGGTGTTGCCGAAGGCGATGCCCGCGAAGTTGCTGGCCATGAGCATGTCTTCCAGGCGCTCGAAGCGGTACTCGGGACCTTCGTCGACGATGCGCTGGAACACGTCCAGGATCAGGTCGATGGCCGCCTTGGCGTAGAGGCGCGTGTAGGGATTCGACTTCGGGGAGACGAAGGATTCCACCGCATGGATGAAGGCGTCGATGGCGCTGTAGACGTAGAACCTGAAGGGCAGGCCCCGGAGCAGCTCGGGGATGAGCACGGCGTCATCGGCCAGGATGGCGTCGTCGGCCAGGCCCATCTTGGTGTGTTTGGAGGTGATCTCGGCGATGGAGAGGTTGGTGACTTCGCTGCCGGTGCCGCAGGTGGTGGGGACGATGACAAGCTGCTTGGCCTTCACGATGGGGATGCTGCGCTCGAAGGCCTGCACCACGTCCTCGAGCCCCTCCAGGACGAAGAGCTTGGCGATGTCGATCACCGTGCCGCCGCCCACGGCGACCACGCGGTCGAAGGTCCGGCCTTTCACATCCGCCAGGATGCGGTTCATCATCACGTCCGAAGGCTCGCCGGCCCCGTACTGCTCCTGCATGACGAAGTGGCAGGGCAGGCCCTTCATGAAGGGCGCGTGCAGGAACTCGTGGGTGATCACGAGGTCCCGCTCGGAGAGCTTGAATTCCTGGGCGAAGGCCGCGAAGGAATCGAAGCGGCTCAGGCGGGTCTTGAGTGAGAAGAGCTGCATGTCAGGCCCCGATGGTGCAGTGCATGGCGGAGAAGCGGCGGTCGAATTCCTCGTTCAGGCCATCCCGGAACGAGGGGTGCGCGATGGCGATGAGGCTCTGGGCGCGCTGACGGAGGGTGCGGCCCTTGAGGTGGGCGATGCCGTACTCGGTGACGATGTAGTCCACGTCGTTCCGCGAAGTGGAGACGGCCGCGCCCTGGGCCAGGAACGGCACGATGCGCGACACCTTGCCGCCGGCCGCCGTGGAGGGCACGGCGATGATCGACTTGCCGCCCATGGCCATGCTGGCGCCGCGAATGAAGTCCACCTGGCCGCCCACGCCGCTGAACTGCCGCAGGCCGATGGATTCCGAGCCCACCTGGCCCATGAGGTCCACTTCGATGCAGGAGTTGATGGAGACCATCTTGCTGTTCTGCATGATGATCGTGGGGTGGTTCACGTAGTCCACGGGGTAGAGCTTCACCTGGGGGTTGTGGTCCACGAAGTCGTAGAGCCGCTGGCTGCCCATGAGGAAGGTCGAGACCAGCTCGCCCTTGTGGATGGACTTGCGGCTGCCGTTCACCACGCCCAGCTCCACCAGGTCGATGAGGCCGTCGGAGAACATCTCGGAGTGGATGCCCAGGTCCTTCTTGTCCTTGAGGAACATCAGGACCGCATCGGGGATGGCGCCGATGCCCAGCTGGAGGGTGGAGCCGTCCTCGACCAGGGTCGCGCAGTGCTCACCCAGCCGCTTCTCCGTTTCGCCGATCTTGGGAAGGGGCAGCTCTAGGATGGGGTTGGAGGTCTCCACGATGTGGTGGAGCTTGGAGACGTGGATCAGGTTGTCTCCACCGATGTAGGGCATGCGGTCGTTGGCCTCTGCGATGACGAGCTTGGCCCGGTTGGCCGCGGGCTTGGTGTAGTCGCAGGACACGCCGAAGCTGCAGAATCCGTCGGCATCGGGCCGGGTCACCTGGATCATCGCCACGTCCACCGGCAGCTGCTTCCTGAAGAGGCTTGGGAACTCGTGGAAGTAGCAGGGCGTATAGTCCCCCCGGTTCTCCTCCACGGCCTTGCGGTTGTTGGCGCCCACGAAGATGCCGTTGAACCGGAAGTGCAGCTCCATGCCCTCGTCCAGGTAGCCTCCGTCGCCCAGGCAGAGCATGTGGACCATCTCCACGTGGTGGAGGCGGTTCTTCTGCTGCACCATGGCCTTCAGGAGCTCCTGGGGGGCGCCCGCGGCGTGGCCCACGACGACCCGGTCGCCGCTCTGGATGGCCCTGACGGCCTCCTCGGCGGGGACCAGCCTTTCCCGGTAGATGCTCTGCCAATCCATGACTTCTCCTCCCGTCCCAGCGGGACGGCCGTCTCGTGCCTGTCTGGGAGCCGGGGGTACCGGCCTACTTGTTCTCGCTGTCGTTCACCTTGGCGATCTTCTTGGCCAGGACCTTCTTGGCCTCGAGGTTGGACTGGCGGGCGATCATGATGCGCTGGGCCTGGGGGGACCCGGCGCCGTGCATGGACTCCGTGCGGTAGCCCACGGCGGCCGTGCCCAGCGTCAGGTTCTCGATGAGCCGCAGCACGCGCATGCGGTTCTCGGTGCCCGTCCCGTTGGCGCCCTTGAGGTACTTCTTCACGTAGCGGCCGACCTTCTTGTCCTTGTAGTCCGCCTCCGAGGGCATGGTCACCATGATGCCGCCGGCGATGTCCTCGGCCAGGCGCGCGATCTCGTAGGGGAAGCGGGTGACGTTCTGCTTGCAGACGTTGGCCAGGAGGTTGTCGATCTGGTAGTTGCCGGCCTTGGTCTTGCAGCCCTCCGCAGAGCAGGCGATGCCGCAGGCGTAGAGGGTCTCGTTGAGATGGGTCATCTCGATGAGCTTGTCCTTGATGTGGTTCGCCTTCGCCGCGCCGTTGTAGTCTGCGGCCAGGGCGGCCGCGCCGATGAGCACGTCGCCCACGCCCACCTTGCAGCCGCCATAGGACTGGCGGTGGTAGCCCGCGAAGCGCTCCACCATCATTCCGGCGAACTCGTACTCCCGGCAGAGGAACACGCGGTTCCAGGGCACGAACACGTCCTCGAAGATCACCAGCGCCTCATGGCCGCCGAACTCCGAGTTGCCCACATCGATGTCCGCGCCTTCCTCCAGCTTGCGGGTGTCGCAGGACTGGCGGCCGTAGATCATGAAGACGCCTTCGGCGTCCGAGGGCACGGCGAAGGACACGGCGTAGTCCTTGTCCTCCTCCTTCATGGCCTGGGTGGGCATGATCAGGTGCTCGTGGGAGTTCAGGGCGCCGGTCTGGTGAGCCTTGGCGCCGCGAACCACGATGCCGTCCGCCCGCTCCTCCACGATGTGCAGGTACATGTCCGGGTCCTCCTGCTTGGAGGGGGACAGGGAGCGATCGCCCTTGGGATCGGTCATGGCGCCGTCCACGGTCAGGTCGTTCTCCTGGACGAACTTCATGTACTCGGTGAAGCGCTTGTGGTACTCGGTGCCGCACTTGGCGTCGATCTCGAACGTGGTCGAGAAGATGGCGTTGAAGGCGTCCATGCCCACGCAGCGCTGGAAGCAGGAGGCGGTCTTCTGGCCCAGGAGGCGCTGCATCTTCACCTTCTTCACCAGGTCTTCGCTGCTCTGGTGCAGGTGGCAGAAGCGGTTCACGGTCTTGCCCGTGAGGTGCGACGTGGCCGTCATCAGATCCTTGTGCTCCTCCTGCTCGGCCAGCTCATAGGTCATGGCCACGGAGTTCAGCGAGGGGCGGATCATGGGGTGGTCGACCGGATTCTCGACCAGCTCCCCGAACAGGTAGACCTTCAGGTTGAGCTTTCGCAAACTCTCGATGTATTGGTCTTTGTTCATATCAGCACCACAAAAAGGGCCGGATTTTTTCAATGAAGAACAGGCGGACCTCTCCCCACCGGGTGGCGGCTGCCTCCGGCTCGTCCTTCATGCTTCTTCAACCCGGCGTTGATGGATCGAGAAGGCAAATCGGTAAATCATTACCGATCGGTAAAGTATATGAACCGCCCACCACCGCGCGTCAACGACATTTCTGGGTCACCCTCGCGTCGAAAGCGCATGGATGGATCGATTTTTTGAAATCGAAAAGCAATGAATATGATGCATTACAAAGAGCCATGGGCGTTTCAGATAGAGGTTTCCGGTTCCGGTGGTTGTGTCGAAAGTCACCATAGATTACCGATTCATCATCATCAATTGAGGCAAACAGACCCGACGGATTCAAGCACTTGGAACGGCCGCGATCCGGCGAGCTGAACGAATCGCGCGCAGGCTTCCGGCATCTGCCTCGGAAGAGCACGTAAACACCACAGAGCGGGCGGATTCGAACGCACCCGGCTTCGCCGTGTGTCGGCCTTGCGTCAACAGGGCCCCTCGCTGGCTCTGCAAGGCCACTCGGAGGTTCCCCTTTCTCCGTATTCGGCGCCGACCCATCAGAGCACCGCTTCGAACGCACCCGGCTTCGCCGTGTGCCGGCCTTGCTCCGACAGCGCCCCTCGCTGGCTCTGCAAGGCCACTCGGAGGTTCCCCTTTCTCCGTATTCGGCGCCGACCCACCAGAGCACCGCTTCGAACGCACCCGGCTTCGCCGTGTGCCGGCCTTGCTCCGACAGCGCCCCGCGCTGTCTCTGCAAGTCCACTCGGAGGTTCGAATCTCCGGTCTGACGCCGACCAGCAAAAGGGGGCCCGCAGGCCCCCTTTTGCTGGTCGGGGCGAGAGGATTCGAACCTCCGACCCTCTGCTCCCAAAGCAGATGCGCTACCAGGCTGCGCCACGCCCCGATGGGGTTTCCAGCTTACCGGACCCCGGGACTGATAACCCGGTGATAACCGGACCCCCACGGACCCTGGCAGGTGACCCCGAACTCCCGAAGCTCCGCCCTTCGCCCAACCCAGGGAGAAGGTCATGGCGAAGTTCAGGAACGGTCTCGGTCGTGTCGGTAAGTATTGGCATTACTGTTTCAAGGTGGAGGGCAGGGTCTTCCGTGGCAGCACCCATGTCACGGACCACGCCACGGCAGAGAAGTTCCTGGCAGACAAGCGCCGGGAAGCCGCCCTGTCCACGCGGGGACTCTTCCACCGCATGCCCACGGTTCGGGACCTCCTGAAGCAGTGGTTGGAGGTCCACCGCACGGTGTTCAGCGCCAAGCACCTCATCAGCGTGGAAGGGTGCATGCGTCTATGGGTTCTGCCCAGGCTCGGGGATCGCCGGATTGATATGGTCACCACCCAGGACATGCTCGATGCCCGGCAGAGGATTCTGGACGCTGGACGCTCACCGTTGACTGCCAACCTTATGGTGAGGACGGTCCGCCTACTCTGGGGCTTCGCAATCAAGCTTGGGTATCTGGACTCCCGCCCCTTCCAGGTGGAGCAGATCAAGGTCCAGCAGACCCCTCGCCCCACGGTCCCCGCCACAGCCTTGACGGACTACCTCGCTGAGATCGACCGGAGCCGGAACCCCCATGTCTCCGTCATGGTGCGGGTCATCATCGGCTTGGGACTGAGGGAGTCGGAGGTGCTGGGCATGCGCTGGGAGTGGTTCGATCCCGGGCAACGGACCTACTGCGTCGGGAAGTCGAAGACGAAGACCTCCAGGACTCTGCCCGTCCCGCAGTGGGTATGGGAGTTCATCGAGCGGATGCCCCGCGCCCTTAGCCCATGGGTGTTCCCCGCCGAGGATGGCACCCCTCACCGCCCCGCCTTCCTACACAAGCCCCTCGCACGGGCAGCCAAGAAGCTGGGGCTCGGGCGAGTCAGTGCCCACAGACTCCGCGCCACCTTCGCCTCACTCCATGCGGAGTTCGGAACGCCCATCACGGAAATTCAGGGCATGCTCGGTCACCGCTGCATCCAGACGACCATGATTTATGTCGAGCAGTCCCTGGAGAACAAGCGCCGGGCGCAGGATGCCATGAGTCACCGGCTCGGGTTCTCAGTGGAGAAGGACGCCTCCGCCGCTGCGGTGTAGGGGCTCCACGCGCCCTCCTGGACCCGGGTGGTGGCGATGCCCCACCTGAGTCCCCAAACCGCCTCACGGGGCGTCTGGGTTGATTCATTGGCAACGGTATAGCGTGATGAAATTGCCCTAGCAGGCGCTGTGGAGTAGCGTTTGCTAGGGAGGGTTAGTCAGTGTGCATTTTCTGGATAAGCATTGAACCCAGGAAGCGACCATCGCCTTCCCGCTTAATGACAAGTCTCCAATCCCCGGTGGCGGCAAGGCGGAAGGCATCCCTGGGCGTTGCCATCTCCACGGGTTTGGCGAATCTCCTCACTTCGACTTCATCCTCCCACTTGAACCGGATACTCCCCTTAACAGGGAACCAAGTGTCAGGACCGGTCCCTTTGCGCCAGACCTGCTTCCCGGGATCCTTGGGGATGGCATTGCGATCTGCGGAGGCAGTTCCACCTGCCGGTGTCACCTCTGCCATGTCCCATGAGATCGTCAGGAAACCAGCCTGTTCAGCCTTGTCCGGGTCAGTGGAACTGCCATCCCCCACGAACTTGAACCAAGCCTCCTCAAACAAGCCTCATGCAATGCCGGAGACGGTTTGCCTGCTGAGGCCATCCAGAAGGCGTGACTCAATCGGCACTGGAGCGGGAAATTTTGGAATACATCAACATCTATTTATCGATTACTCGACTGCAAAGATTCAAGAGCGATCTGTGTGAATTCGATAAGACGAGAGGAGGAAGTGTATGGCGCTCATCGTCTGGGATCGTCGTCTGGAAGTAGGCCACCCTAAGATCGATGAACAGCATCGATCACTGGTTGATGCGTTCAACGCGCTGCACCAGGCTATGAAACAAGGAAGGGGCAAGGAAGAAGTCGGCAAGACACTGGCATTTCTTGCCAATTATACCGTTGACCACTTTGCCATGGAGGAGGGGCTGATGCGCCAGCACGCCTATCCCGGCATGGCCAAGCACCAGGCACTACACCAGGACTTGGTCGCCAAGGTTGGGGATCTCGTAAAAAAGGTGCAGGCCGGTCAGGCGATGGTGACGCTCCAGGTGATGGATTTCCTTGAAGGATGGCTCGTCGAGCACATTCAGGGAGAGGATTGTCAGCTTGCTGCGCATTTGCGCAGCAAGTAGCGGGTCCATCGAATGAGTCTAGATGTCCGCACTCTGGCGGCGCTGTTGGCGTGGGCATCGTTGCTCCAGGCCATGGCGCTGGGAATCCAATACTCGTTCATTCGTGAGCGTGAGAGCCTGCGTTGGTGGACCCTTGGTGCCTTCCTGACCACTTCGGGCTTCACATTAAACGCCCTACGGGATCTCAGCGGCTTGGGGACTGTTGCGACGTTTCTGAATACGCCCCTGCTCCTCGCTGGGGCGAGCCTGAACTATGCCGGTACGCGGAGCTTCTTCAGGCGAAATGTTCCATGGAAAACCCTTGGGATCACACTCGGATTCTTCATGGCTGCCATTGCCTGGTTCACGTTCGTCCAGGACAAACTGTTGATCCGAAGGGTCCTCCTCTCCATTGTCGCATCCTCCCTTTCGCTGCTGACCGCAAAAGCATTCTGGGAAGGACAGACAGAGGCCCTTCGCAACTCCGTGCGATTCCTGGCAAGCGTATTCCTGGCTTACGGGATTTATTTCCTCCTGCGAGGTGTTTCCGCATTGGCACTATTGGCCTATCCATCCATGGCCAACGCCACGGGCGGCCTGGCGATCGTCTATTTCGTGGCTCTTACATGCGGCATCTTGTGGAGTTTCGGATTCATCCTGCTGGCAAACCAGAGGCTGGCAGTCGATATTCAAACGAACGAGGCCTTTCTCAGCGATGTCATCGAGCACAACGGGGCACTGATCTACGCCAAAGATCTGGAAGGGCGGTACAAACTCGTCAATAGGAAGTGGGAGCAGGTAACTGGGCTTTCAAGAAGACAGGTGCTGGGAGAATCCGATCGGACCGTGTTTCCCGGAGAAATCGGCCGGGCGTTTCGTGAATTAGATGAAAAAGTCCTCACCAGCGGCCAACTCGTAGAGCACGAAGAACGGCTTGAGGATTCGTCAGGTGAGCGCTGGTTTCTATCCTTGAAGTTCCCTCTCCGGAATTCCAGAGGCACCATCCGTGGGATCTGCGGTATCTCGTCGGAAATCACGGACCGTAAACGCCAGGAACGCCAAGTTGAAGAACTCGTCAAACAACTCGCCGTCGAGCGGGACTATGCCCAGGCGAATTCACTGATCGACCCGCTAACCCGACTGGCAAACCGTCGACAGTTCGACGAATTGTTGAGCACCGAATTTTTCCGCCTGAAACGTTCCGGGGCCGCCCTCTCGCTGATCATTCTCGATGTGGACCATTTCAAGCGTTTCAACGATCGCTATGGCCATGTCGAAGGGGACAGTTGCCTTCGACGGGTGGGCCACGCCCTGAAGACTGTCGTGGGGCGTGCTTCAGATGTGGCCGCACGGTTCGGGGGTGAAGAATTTGCGGTAGTTCTGCCTGAAACGGAAGCCGCAGGTGCCCGCACCATGGCCGAGCGGATCCGTCGTGCCATCGAGCAACTGGCCATTCCCCATCAGGACAACTCGGTTGGACCTCACGTCTCTGTAAGTCTGGGCGTTGTCACGCGGTACGCCACGGAACTGGCAGCGCCTGAATCCTTGATCGAACTTGCAGATCAGGCGCTCTACCGGGCGAAGCAGGCGGGTCGGAATCGTGTCGAGATCAGCGTGCGCCATCCGGAAGAACTTCATCAGGGGCCAGGACTGGTTCGCTTGGTATGGAAGGATCTGGCAGAGAGCGGGAATGAATTGCTGGACAACGAACATAAGGCTCTCTTTGAGCATGCGAACAACTTGCTTTCGGCTGTCGTGGAAGGCCGCCCAAAGGTTGAGTGCCGTGAGCTTCTCGACTCCTTGATTGCAGCCGTCGTACAGCATTTCAAAGACGAGGAAAGCCTGATTCGACGATCATCCTTCCCCTTCGTAGAGCATCACGTCCAGTGCCATACGGAACTCGTGGCAAAGGCTGCGGCGCTTTCAGAGTGCTACGACCGGGACGAACTGGCTCTTGGTGAATTGTTCAGCTTTCTGGCCTACGAGGTCATTGCCCAACACCTGTTCCACGAGGACAGGAAATTTTTCCCGTATTTGTAGGCCCTCGGTCGAGTGGAGGAAAAGAGATGACGATTCTGAATCGCCTGAAGATGGGACCGAAGCTGGCCCTGCTTCGGTTATTCCCTACGCTTGGATTGTTGCTGTTCGCAACCTTCCTCTGTGTGGATCGCCATGCCTCAATGCGCGAAGCCGAGCGCCTCAACACGTTGACGGATCTTTCTGTGAAGGTGGGAGCGCTTGTTCATGAGCTTCAGAAAGAACGGGGCTCAACAGCACTGTTTTTGGGAAGCCAGGGGGGAAAGTTCGGGGATGAAGTTGACAAGATCCGGCAGGCAACAGATGAGAGGATGGCCACGCTGCGTGGGGCCCTCGGAACGTTTTCTCCCCAGGGGTTCGGGCCTCATTTCGAATCCAAATTGAGCACGGCCCAAAAGGCGCTTGAGCAGCTTCCCACCATGCGGCAGGCTGCGAGCGGACTGAAGACGACCGTGCCCGAGCATCTCTCGCGATACTCATCAGTGATCAAGACCCTTCTGGATGTCGCCGGTCAGCTCTCGGAATCTGCGACAGATCACGCCCTGGGTGCCACCGCGAACGCTTGGCAACACCTCATGGTGGCCAAGGAGTGTGCAGGGCAGGAGCGAGCCACGCTCTCAGCGACCTTCGCCGCTGACCGTTTCCAGGAGGGTGTGTTTCGTCGTTTTTCCTCTTTAGTCGCCCGACAGCAGGAGCGGCTTCAGATGGCCATGGATAAAGCGAATCCCTCCCAGCGCGAGGCCATCCAATCCTTGACCGATGGGTCCACCGCCAAGGACGTAGAGGCCTTCAGGGCTGTGGCATTTGAGAAGGCCCAGTCCGGTGGTTTCAATCGAGACCCTCAGGCCTGGTTTGCCCTTTCGACATCCCGTATCAACGCAATGAAAATCGTGGAGGATGGCTTTGCTTCGTCGCTGATAAAGGACGCCAATGCGCTCGGGCAGCGGGTCACGATGGTGTTCTGGGGTGCACTCTTCATTACGGGTGTGCTGATCGGTGTGTCGGTGGTCATGGGGCGCGTAATCGTTCGCCAGATCACACAGCCACTCGCTCACCTCGTTCAAGGCATCAGCAAGAATGACCTGACAGTCGTGGTTCCGATTGAAACCGAGGATGAGATTGGAGAGGCCAGCCACGCCTTCAATGCGTACAACGCCAAATTCCGTGGGATCTTTCAGGAGCTGGGTTCTCAGAGTGATCAGGTCGCCAGCGGGGCCACACAGCTATCTGCCTCGTCCATAGAAATCGCCCGGACCTCGGACGATATTGCCAGGAGTGCCGAGCAGCAGCAGATGATGACGGAGCGCCTTGCGTCCGCCATTACCGAACTTGCCGCATCGATTGAACAGGTCAGTGGGAGTATCCAGGGCGGTGGGCATTTGGCTCAGGGGGCTGCCGAAGCCACCGTCGAGGGAGATCACGCCGGTGAAGCCACCGTTGAAGCCATGGAGTCGATCCGTCAGTCCAGCCTTGCCATGGTCTCAGCCATCAAGGTAATTCAAGACATCGCCCGGCAGACGAACCTTCTCTCCCTCAATGCCGCCATCGAAGCCGCGAAGGCCGGGGCCCAGGGCAAAGGCTTCGCGGTAGTCGCTGAGGAAGTCCGGAAACTGGCAGAACGGTCTGGCACGGCTGCAAAGGAAATCGCCAGCCTGATCGACCGCAGCCAGGAGGCCGTGGAGGAAGGTGAAAGGACTGTGGCCTCGGTGGTGGGCCTGCTTCGGAACATCCGAGAGAAGATTGAGGATCTCTCAAGAATCATGAACGAGGTGCTCCTGGCTGCCCGCGAACAGACCCGCACTGCCCAGGAAGGCGCGCGCCAGGTTGAACTCGGTGCTGCGGAGGCCAGCCAGAACGCATCCGCCAGCGCCGAATTGTCTGCAAGCACCCATGAAATCCAGCGAACGGCTGACGAATTGGCCCGCGTCTCGGAACGTCTCGCTGCCATGGTGGGGAACTTCCGCGTCTAGTCACCCCTACATCAAAGAGGATTGGCACTTACACCTAACTGCTGGAGTGTTGCCCTTTATCCAGCGAAAACGAGCAGGGCGGGGCGCGCAATAGTTACAATGAGTCTATTTGCTGCATTTGTTTGACTTGAGCCAGGGTTGCAATTGTGGCATTCCGCTCGAGACTTCATCGGCGACTGCAAACATTCAGCTCCCAAACCTGGATTCAGCCGGGTGAAACATTGGACTTACGCGGACATCTCGGGACATCCGCCGAGAACTAAAGAGCCCGGTCACTCGCGTGACCGGGCTCCCAGGTGTTGCCAGTGTTGATGTTGCGACTGGCTTGTTGGTCGGGGCGAAAGGATTCGAACCTTCGACCCTCTGCTCCCAAAGCAGATGCGCTACCAGGCTGCGCCACGCCCCGATGGAATGAGTCTAACCGCTACTTGGCGCCGATGGCGACGCTGCGCAGGTTGAGGCCGGCGCGCTGGAGGTCGAAGATCTTGGCGGCCAGGCCCACCATGAGCTGGGTCTCCATGTCCTCGCGGCCGCGCTTGGTGGCGCCGGCGGGGGGGATGGCGGCGATGTCGGCGGCGGTGCGGCCCTTGGACCAGGTCAGGTCCATGGCGAAGGAGACCTTCTTGTCCTGGCTGGTCAGCTCACCGGCCACATTGGACATGCGGCCCTCGCCGCCGTAGCCGACCCGCAGCCAGCCCGGGCCTTCGAAGCCCCGGCTGCTGTTGTTGACGTTCACGGAATTGAGCCGATTGTTGGCGCCGTAGGTGAAGTCCATGCGGGTCTGCACGCCCTGCTCGTCGTTGCGGAAGTCGAGGCGAACGGGCAGCTTGGTGGTCTTGTCCACGGCGACCTCGAGCTTGCCGCGCTTCCAGAAGCCCAGGCTCTGGGCCAGGCTCTGCTCGCGCTTCTTCGCGTCCCAGCCCTTGGTGGGGGCGTTGAAGACCAGGCGCTGGACCGTGTGGCCGTTGACGGTCTCTTCGCCGGCCAGCGAGGCCTGGAAGGTGGGGGCATCGACGTAGACGGCCTTGATGTCGTTCAGCGTCTGGCGGAACCAGGCCATGTAGGTGAGCGGCGCATCGGAGGGGGGCAGGTCCACCCGGGTGGTGTAGGCGTTCTGCTCCTTGCTGTAGATGAAGCCGCGGTTGCCGCGCCGGGTGTAGAGGATGGTGCCGAAATCGCCGGCCAGGTCGGTCTTGAAGTCGCCGTTGGCGAAGTAGGTGCCCTTGACGCGGAGGTTGGCCTGGCCGCCCTGGCTGTTGCCCTTCACGGCGCCCTGGCTGGCGGTGTCCACCTTCTGGTTGACCAGGGCGCCGCTGAGGGCGATGCCCAGGGTGCCCTGCATGTCCACGGAGGTCATGCCCTGGTAGGGCTGGCCGAACCAGCCGGCATCCACCGCATCCAAGGTCTGCAGCAGGGCCTGGCGGGCGGCCTCCGCTTCCGGGGTGGGCTTGGCGGACGCGGCCTTGGAGGCGGGCTTGGCAGAGGCCTTGGGGGTGCCCTTGGCGGGTGCCTGGGCGGGCAGGAGGCTGGCGGTGAGCAGGAGGGGCAGGAGGGCAGGGCGCATGGAAACCTCGAAGGAACTAACGATGAGGATGTCTGGGGGCGGGCTTTGGTTCCGGGCGTGCCTTGGCGAAGCAGGCCCGGCAGAGGGCCTGGGCCGGGTCCTCGGGAATGAAGGGCAGGTACTCCTGGGCCCCGCAGGCGGCGCAGGTGATGTGGGTGAGGATGCGGGCCGCATCCTTCCCGCCCTTCCGCTTGTAGACGAAGGAGCGGCGGTAGCAGTCGGGGCAGAGGTAGAACTTCTGGCCCGTCTCGACCCGGAAGTGCATCCCGCACTCGGCGCAGATCTTCTCCCGGGGGGCCTTGGGATCGGGAGGCGCCACCGGGGCCCGCTTGGTCAGCAGGACGGGCGTGGGTTTCGAGGTCGCCTCCGGCTGTGCTTCCCCGGAGACAGGGTCCTTCGAGGGTTTGGGCCCTTTGATCATCAGTATGGGTTTCCAAGTGCGGCCGGGGCCGAAGGATCAGGGTACCCCATCCCGTGCCGGGCGGCGAGTTCCGGTCCCGGCGGGGAAGTGCCATCCTGGGCGCATGGCCCTCCCCCCCGACCTCCTGGAACCCCTGCGCCGCGGTGAGCCCCGGGCCCTGGGCCGGGCCATCTCCTGGATGGAAAATGGGCACCCGGGGGCCCGGGATCTGATGGCCCGCATCTGGCCCCATCTGGGCCGGGCGGCCGTGATCGGCATCACGGGTTCCCCCGGCGCCGGCAAGAGCACCCTGACCGACCAGCTGGCCCGGACCCTGCGCGCCGAGGGCCAGCGCGTGGGCATCCTGGCGGTGGATCCCACCTCGCCCTTCAGCGGGGGCGCCATCCTGGGCGACCGCATCCGCATGCAGCGCATCGCGGCCGATCCCGGCATCTTCATCCGCAGCATGGCCACCCGCGGGGCCCTGGGCGGCCTGGCCCGGGCCACCCAGGACGCCATCGACCTGCTGGACGCCGCGGGCTTCGACACGATTCTCGTGGAGACCGTGGGCGTGGGCCAGGACGAGGTGGACGTGGTCTCCTGCGTCCAGTCCTGCTGCGTGGTGCTGGTGCCCGGCATGGGCGACGAGATCCAGGCCATCAAGGCTGGGATCATGGAGGTGGCCGACCTCTTCGTGATCAACAAGGCCGACCGCGACGGCGCCGACCAGGTGGAGCGGGAGCTGGAGGCCATGAAGTCCCTCTCCGCCGCGCGGGACTGGGATCCGCCGGTACTTCGCACCGTGGCCCAGGTGGGAGAGGGCGTGCCCGGGCTCCTGGCCCGGCTCCGCGAGCACGGGAGCTGGCTGCGCGCCCACGGGGGCCTGGCCCGGAAGGCCCGGGAGCGGGCCCGCCTGCGCTTCGAGTCCCTGCTGGCCGAGGCGGCCTTGCGCCACGCCAAGGAGCAGGCTGGCCCCGGACGCCTGGAGGCCGCCATCCAGGGCATCGCCGACCGGACCCTCGACCCTTACACCGCCGTGAGGGCCGTTCTGGACGAAGCTTGAGTCCCCGGTGGGGCATCCGATAGGGCACCATGGCCGCCCGGAACCTCAACAAGGAGCAGGTCGAGGCCATCCGCATGGTCTTCCAGCGGTTGTGCGAAGGCGAAGAGACGGTGCAGGTGCACTTCGGGGACCTGCACGGGGAATTCAAGGTGCTGGCCGAGACGCCGGACCGGGTCATCCTCGGCATCTCGGACCTGGAGCGGGGCCAGTGGCGCCTGAAGCCCGGGGCCCGCCTCACGTTGAAGGTGCTGGACCGGGGCCTGCTCTTCGAGGCCGTGGTGGATTTCCAGGGCCACGGCCGCCTCCATGGCGTGGAGGCCTGCCACGTCACCCTGCCCCGCCTGCTGCGGGCCGTGGATGCCCACCGCCTGGCGGACTTCGTGCCCGACCGGCCCATCCCCTGCTCCTTCTCCGATCAGCGCAACGACATCCAGGACGGCAAGGCCACGGCCTTCGGCGAGGACGGCCTGGAGCTGGCCCCGCCTCCGGGCACCCGCGTCCTGAGCGACATGCTGCGGCTCAACGCCGCCTCCACGGTGGAGGTGAAGCCCCCCACGGGCGAAAGCATCGTCCTGTCGGTGAAGGTGGCCTACTTCGGCGAGCGGGTCTGGGGCCTGCGCCTCGCAGATTCGGCCGACCGCATGGCCGTGGGCCGCTACCGCCAGTGGATGCTGGAGGCCCGCCATGCCCAGGCCAACCGAGACCGCTCCCGCTTCAATCCTGGCGGCCTGGAGTCCACCCGCCTGGCCGCGCGGAAGGAGGCCCCCAAGCCGGCGGCGCCGCAAGTCCGGCTCCTGGTAGACCGCGACCCCCTGGTGCTGGTGCTGGCCGAGGGCGAGGCCTTCCCGGCGCGCCTGGGCGAGGCCATCGGCCGGAAGTTCGGAGTGGCCGCCTTCGATCCGGGACCCGGCCCCCTGCGCCCCGCCCTCCAGACCCTGGGCGTGGATGGGCAGGGCTGGGGGCGGGTCCGCCTGGTGCTGATCCACCCCAAGCTCCGGGCGGGCACGGCCCTTGAGCGCTGCCGGCGGCTGGTCCAGGAGGAGGCCTGCCCCCTGCCCGTGCTGCTGGCTGGGACGGAGGAAGACCTCGATCTGAAGCGCAACCGGGCCGTGGCCGCAGGGGCCGTGGACTTCCTGGCCGTCGAGCCCTTCCATGTGCTTTCCGTCATAAGGGCCCTGGATCAGACGCTCAAATTGATCACCTGAACTCAGGACCCATCCTTCCGATTCCGATGCAGAAGGGTTGCCCAGGGCAACGATCCATTGGGAGTCCCGGATGTCCTTGTCCAGCCGCCTGAGCGTGAGGGGAAAGCTTGTGCTCCTCCTGGCCCTGCCCCTGGCGGGTTATGCCTATTTCAACCTCCATGACACCTGGATCGACTACCAGCAGCTTGCCGCCAAGGGCCTGATCCAGAAGGGCTTCGATCTCTCAGAACCCCTCTGGCGTTCCTTCGTCTTTAATTTCGTGGCCTCCTTCGTGGTCTGGATGGTCACCTTCTTCCTCGTGTACCGCATCAGCACCTGGATCACCCGGCCCCTCAGGCACATGGCCGAGGCCCTGGGCAAGAGCGACCTCACCCTCGAGCTGGCCGTGGAAAGCCAGGACGAGATCGCCCAGGTCGCCCTCGCCTTCAACGGCTACAACGCCCGCCTCCGGGGGGTCTTCCGGGACATGACCGGCTCTTCCGGCTCCGTGGCCAGCGGGGCCACCCAGCTCTCCGCCTCCAGCGAGCAGATGGCCAGCACCAGCGCCAGCCTGGCCCAGAATTCCGAGGCCCAGCGGGCCGCCTTCGAGCGGGTGGCCGCGGCCGTCACCGAGCTGTCCGCCTCCATCGAGCAGGTCTCGGGCAACATCCGGCGCTCCCAGCAGGAATCCGAGGCCGCCGTGGCCGCCGTGACGCAGGGCACCCAGGCCGGCGGCGAAAGCGCCCAGGCCATGGAGGACATCCGCGCCGCCACCACCCGCATGGTGGCCGCCGTGCGGCTCATCCAGGACATCGCCCGCCAGACCAACCTGCTCTCGCTCAACGCCGCCATCGAGGCCGCCAAGGCCGGGGCCATGGGCAAGGGCTTCGCCGTGGTGGCCGAGGAGGTCCGCAAGCTGGCCGAGCGCAGTGGTGCCGCGGCGCGGGAGATCGGCCAGCTCATCGAGCAGAGCAACGCCTCCGTGGACCGCGGCGCCGACATGGTGAACGCCACCGTCGCCGCCCTGGGCACCATCGAGGCCAACATCCAGGGCCTGGCCGCCATGATCCTCGAGGTGGGCGCGGCCGCCGACGAGCAGGCCCGCACCAGCACCGAGGTGGCCCAGCAGGTGGACGAGAACCTCAGCCGCGTGGCTCACAACGCCACCGCCACCGAGCAGATGGCCCGCACCGTGAGCGAGGTGGCACGCACCGCCGCCGAGCTGGCCCGGGTGGCCGAGGACCAGAACCACCTGGTGGGGCAGTTCCGGGTCTAGGACCCATCTGACAGCAGGGCTTCCGCCACGGCCTCGAGCCGGGCCAGGCCCTGGGCGAGGGTGGCCCGGTCCGGGGCGGCGCCGATGGAGATGCGCAGGCCCGGCTCCTGCACCGCCCGCGTGGCGGCGAAGACCTCGGAAGGCACCACCACCACGCCCGCCTCCAGGGCCCGCCGCGTGAAGCGCTCGGGTCCGCCCGGCGGCGAGGGCAGCCACACGTGGGGGCAGTGGGGCTCGCCGCGCCACTCGAGCCGATGAAGGTTCTGGGCGCAGAGGCGGTGCCGGGCCGCCAATTCTTTGCGCTGGGCCCCCAGGCGGCGCCAAGCGGTGCCATCCTCCAGCCAGGCCGTGCCCAGCGCCATGCTCAGCGGGGTGACGTACCAGGTCGTGTGGTGCTCGGCCTCCCGGGCCCGGGCCTGCAGCATGGGGGGCAGCAGCAGATAGCCCAGCCGCAGGCCCGGGGCCACGGTCTTGGAGAGGCCCGTGACGTAGAGCACCCGCTCGGGGGCCAGGGCCGCCAGGGGTGGCGGGGCCTCCTCGGGCAGCAGGCCGTAGACATCCTCCTCCACCAGGAGCAGGTCATGCTTGCGCGCGATGGCCACGAGGGCCTCCCGGCGCTGCAGGCCCAGGGTGGCCGTGGTGGGGTTGTTCAGGGTGGGCGAGAGCACCGCCACCCGGAGCCCCGCCCGGACGGCCGCCTCCAGGGCGGAGGGCAGCACGCCCTCCCGGTCCATGGCCATGGGGTGGAGGCGCCGCTGGCTGCGGCGGGCCACGGCCTTGAGACCGGGATAGACCAGGGCCTCGCAGGCCAGGTCCCCGTGCTCGCCCAGCAGGTCCAGGGCCGTGTCCACGGCATGCTGGGCCCCGGCGCAGACCAGCACCCGGTCGGGTTCCGCCCCCAGCCCCCGGCGCGCCATCCAGGTCGCCGCCGCCTCGCGGTGCAGACGGGTGTCCCCGGGGCTCGGGTAGTTGAGGAAGCGCCCACCCTGGCCCAGGGCGGCGAGGCCCTCCGCCAGGTCCCCTTCCGACAGGCCCACCGGGGGCCGGTTCGTGGAGAGGTCGATGACGCCCCCCTCGGGCCGGTTCTGGAAGGCGAAGAGGGCCGCTTCCGAGGCCAGGCCCAGCACGTAGGTCCCGCGGCCCACCTCCCCGCCCACCAGCAGGCGGCGGGCCGCCTCCCGGTAGGACCGCGTGATCGTGCTCACATTCACGCCCAGCAGGTCGGCCAGGGCCCGGTGGGTGGGGAGCTGGTCCCCGGGGCGCAGCTGTCCCAGGCGCACCGCGGCTCCGATGGCATCGGCCACGGCCAGGTAGGTGGGCCGGGAATCCGCGGAAAGGTCAGGCACCCAGATTGTCATGCATACAATTCTCGATTTTATTCACACAAAATCCACTCCTGTTATCAGACGCCGGTCGCACCGGCCTCGGAGGATCCATGAGTGGCTTGGTGTTCAACGGACAGGTGGTGGCCCTGAACGAGGAGGGCTTCCTGGAGGATCCCTCGATCTGGAACGAGGATCTGGCCCGGGCCCTGGCCCAGTCGGAGGAGGGCCTTGATGCCCTGGGCGAGGAGCACTGGGCGGTGATCCGCTTCATCCGGGCCCACTTCGAGGAAAAGCAGGGCGCCCCCATGGTCCGCGCCGTCTGCAAGGGGACGGGCCTGCGCCTGCAGCAGATCTACGACCTCTTCCCCAGCGGCCCCGCCAAGGGTGCCTGCAAGCTGGCGGGCCTGCCCAAGCCGGACGGCTGCGTCTAGGAGGCCCCATGTCCCCGCTCCTGACCCTCGGGGTGCTCGCCTCGGCCGCCTGGGCCGCGGCGGGCCTGGCCCTGCTGCGGGCGGAAACCCGCGCCTACGGTTCGCGCCCGCTGCACGCCGCCCCCGCGGGGGACCCGGCCGCCGGCGTGCGCTACGCCTTCACCGGGGCCATGAGCCCCATGGCCAAGGAGAGCGTCCGCGAGCACCTGCCCTCCTACGCGGCGGGCCTGGCCTACCATGCGGGGATCTTCACGGCCCTGGGCCTCCTCGCGGCCACCCTGGGCGGGTTCTCCCTGCCGGGACCGCTGCGGCTGCTGGTCCAGGGCCTGCTGGGACTGGGAACCCTGGGTGGTGCGGCGCTGCTGTTGAAGCGGGCCTTGAAGCCGGAGCTGCGGGGGCTGTCCACGCCCGACGATGTCCTCTCGAACCTGCTGGCCACGGCCTTCGTGGCGCTCGCGCTCCTCGGGCCCAGCACCTCCTGGCTGCTGAGCGCCATGCTGCTCCTGTTCTACGTGCCCCTGGGCAAGCTCCGCCACAGCCTCTTCTTCTTCGTGGCCCGGCGGCACCTCGGGGCCTTCTTCGGCCGCCGGGGCGTCTTCCCGCCGGGAGGTTCCCATGTCCGTTGAGCTCGACGCCCAGCTCGAAGCGCTCACGGAGGAGACCCTCGCCAAGGGATTGGCGGTCTTCCGTGAGCACCTCCGGGAGGCCGAGGCGGGCTTCCTGAACGCCTGTGTCCGCTGCGGCCTCTGCGCGGACAGCTGCCACTACCACCGCACCGAACCCGCCCTGGAGAACGTGCCGGGCCGAAAGCTCGATCACATCACCGCCGTCTTCAAGGCGCACTTCACCCCCATGGGCCGCCTGGCGCCGGGGCTCGTGGGGGCGAAGCGCCTCGACCGCGACATGGCCCGCGCCTGGGTGGACGCGGTCTTCGGCCGCTGCTCGCTCTGCGGCCGCTGCTCCATCAACTGCACCATCGGCATCCCCATGCCCACCCTGTTCCGCGCCGCGCGCCGGGCCCTGGGCGCCATGGGCCTGGTGCCCGAGGACCTCCAGGCCACGGTGGACAACAGCCTGCAGCACGGCAACAACATGGCCATCGCCCGCGAGGAGTGGGTGGAGACCGTCGAGTGGATCGAGGAGGAGCTGCAGGCGGAGACCGGCGATCCGGAAGCCCGCATCCCCCTGGACAAGCAGGGCGCCCGCTGTCTCTTCACCGTGAACCCCCGCGAGGCCAAGTTCTTCCCACTCTCGCTGCAGGCCAGCGCCAAGGTCTTCTGGGCCGCGGGCGAAGACTGGACCCTGGCCAGCGATGCGGGCTGGGATCTCACCAACTACGCGCTGTTCACCTGCGAGGACGACCAGGCGGCGGCCATCGTGAAGAACCTCACGGACGCCATGACCCGGTTGGGCTGCGAGGTGCTCGTCATCGGCGAGTGCGGCCATGGCTACCAGAGCGCCCGCTGGATGGGGCCCGAGTGGCTGAAGACCGTGTTCCCCTTCCCCGTGGTGAGCATGCTGGAGCTCATGGACGGGTACCTGGACACAGGCCGAATCCAGGTGGATCCCACGAGAAACACGCACCCCGTGACCCTCCATGATCCCTGCAACCTGGTGCGCCACGGCGGCATCTCGGAGCCCCAGCGCCGCGTGCTGCGGAGGGCCGTGGCGAACCTGGTGGAGATGGCCCCCCACGGCGTCGAGAACTTCTGCTGCGGCGGCGGCGGCGGCCAGCTGGCCATGTCCCGGTACCGCAACCGGCGGCTGAAGGCCGGCCGCATGAAGGCCGACCAGATCCGCGCCACCGGCGCCAAGGTGGTGGCCGCCCCCTGCCACAACTGCATCGACCAGCTCAGCGAGCTGAACAAGGAATACCAGCTGAAGGTCCACATCAAGACCGTGGCGGAACTCGTCGCCGCGGCCCTCGTCACGCCCACGCCTGCGGAGGCCCAACCATGACCCTGCTCAACCTGCCGATCCCCCCCGAAGTGAAGATGATCTACCTCGACAACGGGGCGACCTCCTTCCCCAAGCCCCAGGTGGTCTACGAGCGCATGGACACCTTCTACCGCTCGGCGGGCGTGAACCCGGGGCGCAGCGGCTTCGACCTCTGCCTGGAAGCGGGGGCCCTGGTGGACGACACCCGGCACCTGCTCTGCGATTTCTTCGGGGGCACGGACCCCAACCGCCTGGTGTTCAGCTACAACTCCACCGACGCGCTCAACCTGGCCATCTGGGGCAGCCTCCAGCCCGGGGACCACGTGGTCACCACCCACCTGGAGCACAACGCCACCCTGCGGCCCCTCTGGAAGCACGAGCAGGAGGGCAGCCCCGTGGACTGGGTGGACTTCGACGGGACGGGCTACGTGGACCCCCAGGAGGTCATCCGCCGCTTCCGCCCTGATACGAAGGCCTGCGTCCTGAACCACGCCTCCAACGTCATCGGCACGGTGCAGGATGCGGCCACCATCGGCGCCGCCTGCCGCGAGCGGGGCATCCGCTTCATCCTGGACGTGAGCCAGAGCGCGGGCATGGTGCCCGTGAAGATGGGCGAGCTGAACGCCGACATCGTCTGCTTCACGGGCCACAAGAGCCTCATGGGGCCCATGGGCATCGGCGGCATGTACGTGCGCGAGGGCGTGGAGCTCCGCCGCACCCGCGCCGGCGGCACCGGTGTCAAGAGCGTCCAGCGCCAGCACCTGGACGAGTACCCCTATCGCATGGAGTACGGCACCCCCAACTTGCCGGGCATCGCGGGCCTCCACGCCGGGGTGACCTGGGTGAATCAGCTGGGCCTCGCCACCATCCACCACCACGAGATGACGCTGTGGCGGCAACTGCGGGACGGGCTCCGGGACATCGAAGGCGTGACGCTCTACTGCGCCGAGGACATCTCCGGGCGTGAGCGCATCAGCGTGCTCTCCTTCAACGTGGAGGGGCTGGAGGCCGCGGATGTGGGCACCATGCTGGACGTGGACCACAACATCGCCTGCCGCACGGGCCTGCACTGCACCCCCATGGTGCATGAGCACCTGGGCACGGCCGTTCACGGCGCGGTGCGCTTCGGCATCGGCGCCTTCAACCACGAGGCGCACATCCAGGCCGCCATCGAGGGCGTGCGGGAGATCGCCGCCGCCGGGCGGCGCCGCGCGGGGAAGGTCGCGGCAGGGGCCTCGGCCTAGGTCAGTCCGTCTTCGAGATCAGCCCGTACAGATCCGGCCGCCGGTCGCGGAAGAAGCCGAAGGAGGCCCGGTTGCGCCGGATCTCCTCCAGGTCGAAATCCGCGGTGATGACGCCGCTGGCGGCACGGCCCAGCTCGGCCACCTTCTCGCCGCGGTGGTCCGAGATGAAGGAGTGGCCGTAGAAGGTCTGGTCCCCTTCCAGGCCGATGCGGTTGGAGGCCACCACGGGCACCACGTTGGACACGGCGTGGCCGATCATGGCCCGCTGCCAGAGGTCCTTGGTGTCCAGGTCCGGATTCTCGGGCTCGGTGCCGATGGCGGTGGGGTACATCAGGAGCTCCGCCCCCATGAGCATCATGGCCCGGGCGCACTCGGGGTACCACTGGTCCCAGCAGATGCCCACGCCGATCTTCCCGAAGCGCGTGTCCCAGACCCTGAAGCCCGTGTTGCCGGGCCGGAAGTAGAACTTCTCCTCGTAGCCGGGGCCGTCGGGGATGTGGCTCTTGCGGTAGACGCCCAGCAGGGCGCCGTCGGCATCCACCATGGCCAGGCTGTTGTAGTGGGCATGGCCGTCCCGCTCGAAGAAGGAGACGGGGATCACCACGCCCAGCTCCCTGGCCAGGGCCTGGAAGCGGGTGATGGTGGGATGGCCCTCCACCGGCCGGGCCCAGTCGAAGAACTCATCTTTCTCCGTGCGGCAGAAATACAGGCCCTCGAAGAGCTCCGAGGGCAGGATCACCTGGGCGCCCTGGGTCGCGGCTTCGCGCACCAGGCCTTCCACCCGGGCCACGTTCTCCTCGAGGCTGCCCGTGAAGGCGCACTGGGTGGCGGCGACGCGGACGCTGCGGGACTGGGCGCTCATGGGACCTCCGGCTGCTGCTGGGTGATGCAGTGGAAGGCGCCGCCCCCGCTGAGGATGGCGCGGGCGGAGCGGCCCAGGGTGCGCCGGCCCGGGAAGAGGCGGGCGATGGCCGCCACGGCCTCGGCGTCGAAGGGCGTACCGTAGGTGGGCACCACCACGGTCTCGTTGCCGATGTAGAAGTTCACGTAGCTGGCCGGCATGGGCTCGCCGTCCTCGTTCTCCAGCAGGCCTGGCGAGGGGATGCGCACCACCTGCAGGCGGCGGCCCCGGGCATCGGTCATGGCCGCGAGGTCCGCGGCCAGGCGATCCAGGGTGGCGGCGTTGGGATCGGCGGGGTCGCGGGCCTCCATGCACACCACCACGCCTGGGGCCACGAAGCGGGCCAGGGTGTCGATGTGGCCATCGGTGTGGTCGTTGAGCAGGCCCTCGTCCAGCCACAGCACCTTCTCGGCGCCCAGGCCTTCGCGCAGGGCGGCCTCGATCTGGGCCTGATCCAGGCCCGGGTTGCGGTTGGGGTTGAGCAGGCACTGGCGCGTGGTGAGCACGGTGCCCTCGCCATCCACCTCGACGGAGCCGCCTTCGAGCACAAAGTCCCGCCAGGTCATCGACTGGCCGCTCGCGGCCCCCACCCGCGTCGCCACCCGATCATCGTCCGGCAACACGTATTTCCCGCCCCATCCGTTGAACTGGAAGCAGGCCGCATAGAGCGCCCCCGTGCTTTCCTTCACGAAGATCGGCGCCGTGTCCCGCAGCCAGATGTCCCCCACGGGAATCCGGTGGAACCGCACGCGGGCGAGCACCGGCGCGAGGGCGGCCTGGGCCTGGGCTTCCGCGGCCTCGTCCTGCACCAGCAGGTCGAGGGCCTCGCCGCCCCCTTCCGCGATGGCCACGCAAAGGGCTGCGAATTCCGCCTGGGCCGGGGCCAGGTTCTCCTGCCAGAGGTGGCCGTGGCTGGGCCAGGCCAGCCAGCAGGCGCTGTGGCGATCCCATTCGGCGGGCTGACGGAGGGTGGGATGGGTCATGGCGGGAGGAATCCGGGCAGGGAGGCGGGTCCCGTCGGGGCCCATCCTCCAGTTCAGCAAAAGCCGGCAGGCCCGTCGAGGAGAATGGCTGCCGGAACAGGAATGATGGCGGCGCCCCCAGGGGTGCCGCTTAACATGAGGGTACCACTTGGAGCCCCCATGCCGTCTCTCCGTGCCCCACGGGCCGCGCTGCTGCTGGCGACCGCGCTGCTGCTCGCCGTGCCTCGTCTGGAGGCCCGCCCCCAGGTCCAGGCCGCCGCCGAGCCGGTGCAGGCGCAGTACGCCAAGCGCGAGGTGCTCATCCCCATGCGCGATGGCAGGAAGCTGTTCACGGCCATCTACACCCCGAAGGACACGAGCCGCGCCTACCCCATCCTGCTGCAGCGCACGCCCTACAGCGTGTGGCCCTACGGCGAGGAGGCCTTCCCGGAGCACTTGGGCCCCTCGCCCCGCTTCCAGGCCGAGGGCTTCATCTTCGTCTACCAGGATGTGCGGGGCCGCATGATGTCCGAGGGCGAGTTCGTGAACATGCGGCCCCAGCGTGCCGTGAGCGGCGCAGCCGTGGACGAGAGCACGGACACCTACGACACCCTCGACTGGCTGCTGAAGCACGTCCCGGGGAACAACGGCCGCGTGGGCCAGTGGGGCATCAGCTACCCGGGCTTCTACACCGCCGTGGGCGCCCTGTGCGGCCATCCGGCCCTCCGGGCCGTGTCGCCCCAGGCCCCCATCGTGGACTGGTTCGAGGGCGACGACTTCCACCGCAACGGCGCCCTCTGGCTGCCCCACGCCTTCAACTTCATGACCTCCTTCGGGAAGCCCCGGCCCGCACCCACCAAGGCCTGGCCCACCCCCCTCGACCACGGCACCTCGGATGGCTACGCCTGGTTCCTGCGCCTGGGCCCCACGGCGGCCACCCGCGGGTACGCGAAGGACCTCGCCTTCTGGAACGAGATGCTGGACCACCCCGCCTACGACGCCTTCTGGCAGGCCCGCAACCTGCGGCCCAAGCTGAAGGAGGTGCGGCCCGCGGTGCTCACCGTGGGCGGCTGGTTCGACGCCGAGAACCTCTTCGGCGCCCTGCAGGTGTTCAAGACGCTCGCGCAGCAAAGTCCCACCACGGACAGCCGCCTGGTCATGGGCCCGTGGTTCCACGGGGGCTGGGAACGCAGCAGGGGGGACCACCTGGGCCCCGTGCAGTTCGGCGCGGCCACCTCCGAGTGGTTCCAAGCCGAGGTGCTGTTCCCCTTCTTCATGCACCACCTGAAGGACGCCCAGGATCCAGGGCTGGCGAAGGCCACCATCTTTGAAACCGGCGCCAACCGCTGGCACAGGCTCGAGGCCTGGCCGCCAAAAGCAGTGAAGGACGCGAATCTCTACCTGCAGCCGAACGGCCGCCTTGCCCTCGCGCCGCCCACGCCTGAGGGCGGTGCCGACTCGTTCGTCTCCGACCCGTCGAAGCCCGTGCCCTTCATCGAGCAGGTGGCCATCGGCATGCCCAAGGAGTACATGACCGCGGACCAACGCTTCGCCGGGCGCCGCACCGACGTGCTGGTGTACCAGACCGAGCCCCTGCACGCGGACCTGACCTTCGCCGGCCCCCTGCGCCCCGAGCTCTTCGTGGCCACCACGGGCACCGACGCGGACTGGGTGGTGAAGCTCATCGATGTCTACCCCGACGCCTTCAAGAACCCGGACTTCAAGTCCAGCGGCTCACCCTGGGACCGCACGCCCAACCCCATGGGCGGCTACCAGCAGCTGGTGCGGGGCGAGGTCATGCGCGGCAAGTTCCGCGACAGCCTGGAGCACCCCGCGCCCTTCGTCCCCGGCCAGCCCACCCGGGTGGCCTGGTCCATGAACGACGTCTTCCACACCTTCAAGAAGGGGCACCGCGTCATGGTGCAGCTCCAGAGCACCTGGTTCCCCCTCATGGACCGCAACCCCCAGGTGTTCATGAACATCAACGAGGCCAAGGCCGAAGACTATCGGAAGGCCACCCACACGGTGTTCCACGACGCGGCGCGGCCGAGTGGCATCGGCGTTGGCCTATGGGCAGGAAAGCGAGAATAGGCCGCCGGTGAACACGGAGGGCCACAGACAAAATCCGCAGTCTTCATCCGTATTGATCCGCGTTCATCCGTGGTTAATTCTTCAATCCCTTCCACCCCTCCAGAACCCTGAACCGGCTGCCCATCATGCCGGGCAGGGTGAGCTGGAGCAGGTTCTCGGTGCGGGCCTTGCGGTCGGCTTCGGGGAGGGTCAGCCACTGGGCGCCCCACTGATCCAGCGGCGCGTGGGTGCGGATCCACTTGCTCAGCTCCACGTGGCCCAGTCCCGTGAAGCGGTGGCCTTCGAGCAGGTGGGCCAGGCGGGTGAAGTCCACGTCGGCGGTGAGGTCCGCCTCGCCAAGGTCCTCGTGCCACTTGCCGTCCACGGTGTGACCCTTGAAGCGGCGCAGGTCGGCCCCCTTGGCCAGGAGGCGGTCCGCGGACTCGCCATAGTCCACGGCCAGGAAGAGGCCCGCGTCCAGGGGCGCGGCCAGGTCGCGCACGAGCGCCGGCAGGCCCTCGCACCAGATGCTGCCGTCCAGGGGTTCGAGGCCGTCGGTCTTCGCCCTGAACCAGGCACCGGCCTCGCGGGGATCGGCCGCCTGCCACTGGGGCCCCGCCTCCGTGAGCACCTCGCGGGTCCAGTTGGACCCGTCCCAGCGCCAGGGCTGGGCGGGCAGGGCGTCGAAGAGTTCGTTGCTGAACACTGCGCCGACGAAGGGTTCCAGAGGTTCGGTCTCCGCGGCGAACCTCGCGCGGTTGGCCGCAAGAAAGGGCGCGAGAGCCTCCTCGGCCGCGCGTTTCGCCGCCGGGTTGTCGTCGCGGTGGACATAGACCAGGGCCTCGGCGAAGGGTCCCGACACGGCGTTCAGGACGTCGCGGCCCAGCCAGCCGCGCCCGGCGCCGGGCTCCAGAGCCGTGAAGCGCCTGGGTCGGCTCAGGCGCTCCCAGGCCGCCTCCAGACGCAGCGCGAGGGTCTGGCCCAGCAGGGGGCCCAGGTCCAGGGCCGTGTAGTAGTCCTTGCCCTCGAAACCCCAGGGGCCCTCCGCCCGGCGGTAGTAGCCGTGTTCCGGATGGTAGAGGCCCAGGGCCATCACCTCGGCGGCGGGCACGGGGCCATGGGCCAGGCGGGTCTGCAGCAGGTCGTTCAGTGGGTTCACTTCTTCTCCAACGGCCACTTCTCCAGCAGTACGGGCAGCAGCCACTGGGTGAGCAGCAGGGCCAGGGCCACGCCGCCCAGGCAGGCCAGGCCTAGGCCCCGCAGGCCGCGGTAGCCGCTGAAGACCATGCCGCCAAATCCCGCGAGGGTGGTGCCGGCGCAGACGGCGTTCACACGGGCCACGCGCTGGGGGGCATCGGCCTCGCCCCGGGCCCGGTGCAGCAGGTTGAAGGCCGTGTCCACGCTGACGCCCAGGGCGATGGGGATGGCCATGAGGGACAGGAAGGTGAGGGGCTCGCCGCTCCAGCCCAGGGCCCCCATGGCCCCGGCCTGGCTGGCCACCAGGGGCACCAGGGCATAGACGGCAAAGCGGAGGTTGCGGCCGAAGAAGGCGATCACGAGGAAGATGCCCGCCAGAGCCAGCAGTACGGCCTCCCGCACGGCCTCCCGGGCGATGCCCTTCACCACGCGGAAGAGGGGCTGGGTGCCCACGAAGCGCCCGCCCGCGGCCTCGACCTGGGGCGTGAGGCGCGTGAGCGAGGCCTCATCCAGCCGCAGGGGCACGGTCAGGGCCGGCGGCAGGGGTGCGGGTTTCCGGTTCCGGCGGAAGCCATCCCACAGGTTCCAGGGGTGGCGATCCTCGGGCTGGGAGGCCCGGGGCAGCAGGGCCTGCAGGGCGCCCACGGGCTGGGCCGGGTCGGCGGCGGCGGCGGCCAGGGCCTGGAGGGGCCCCTCCAGCCCGGCGGGATCCAGCCCCGCCCTGGCGGCGGCCTCCAGCACCTGGCGGCGCCAGGTCTCGGAGCCCAGGGTGTGGCGCAGCTCGGGATCCAGGCTCTTCCAGTCGGGCACCGGCAGGCCGGCCTCCCGGAGGATGGGGCTCAGCTTGTTCCAGCGCGCGGGCAGGCGGTCCGGATCCTCCAGGGGGATCTGGATGGCCAGGGGCTGGAGGCTGGCGCCGAGGCTGCGCGTGAGCCGCTCCTGCAGGTTGAGGGCCGGGTTGCCCTGGGCGCGGAAGCGGCGCAGGTCCTCCTCCCAGCGGGTGCGCGGGGCGCCGACGAGGGCCAGGAGCAGCGCAGCCAGCGCCACCCAGGGTGCCCAGGCGCGGCGGCGGGCCGGGGGCAGGTCGGGGCCCGGGGCGAAGGTGCCGGTGCCCCGGTCCAGCCAGAGCAGGAGCGGGGGCAGTACCAGGAAGGTGGCCACCAGGCAGGCCAGGAGGCCCAGGCCCGTGGTGAGGCCCAGGTCGCGGATGCCGGGGAAGGGCGCGAAGGCCAGGGCCAGGAAGGCCAGGGCCGTGGCCAGGGCGCCGGCCACCACGCCCGGGCCGGTGCCGAGCAGGGCGGCGCGCAGGGCCCGGGACTTGGCCTGCCCCGCGCGGCGCTCATCCCGGTAGCGGCTGAAGAGGAGGATGCCCACATCGTCGCCCACGCCCAGCAGCACCGCGCCGAAACCCGCGGCCATGAGGTTCACGCGGCCCAGCACCCAGCCCGTGAGGCCCAGGGCCCAGGCCATGCCCACCAGGAGGGGCACCATGATGAAGCCGTAGCCGGCCAGGGTGCGGAAGCCCAGCCAATAGACGAGGCCGATGAGGACGAAGCTGAGGCCCAGGCTCAGGGCCACCTCCACCGTGAGGCGGTGGGATTCCCAGGCCGTGATGGCGTGGGCCCCCGTGACCTGCAGGGTAAAGGCCCGGTCCGGGGACGGGGCCAGAGCCGCCTCCATCTGGCGGAGGCTGGCGGCGGCCGGCAGGGGCCCCGCGGCGCCACGGCCCAGCCAGGTCAGGGCACGGGCCGTGGCCTTGGCATCCGTGGCAGGAAAGCCGGCCACCAGGGGCAGCAGCACCAGGCGGCCATCCTTGGTCTCGAAGTAGCCGGTGCGCACCCGCAGGGTGAAGGCCCGGCCCAGGGCCGTGGCCTTGGCCATGCCCTCGCCATCCTGGGGGGCCAGGTCCCGCAAACCCAGGGGATCCAGGCGGGCCAGGGCGGCGGCCAGGGGCTCCGGGGAGGCCAGGGCCTTGGCCGTGGCCTGCAGGCGCCGTTGCAGGACGGCGGGATCTTGCAGCGGCGCCAGGCGATCCCCCAGCCAGGCGGGGGCCAGGGCGTAGAGGGTTTCCGTGGTGAGCCGGCCCACGGCGGCGTCGCCTTCCGCAATGGCGCCCACGGCCAGCAGGGCGGGCCAGGGGCACACGCCGCCAGGCCCGGGCACGGGGATGGGATCCGACAGCCGCCCCTCGGCGGCCAGACCGTTCAGGGGCAGGTTCCCTTCGAGAAGCAGGCGATCCACCAGGCCCTCGGCCCAGGCGCGGCGGGCCTCCAGGTCGGCGTCGGTGCCCTCGGCCACCAGCCACAGCAGCTCCTGCTGGCCCACGCCGGCCTCGAGGTTGGCCCGCACGGCGGGATGCTCCGAGGGCAGGAGGCTCATGAGATCCAGGGCCCGCTCCACCCGCAGGGTGCCCCAGCCCAGGCCGAGGGTGAGGGCTGCGATGAAGACCCACAGGCCCCGGGAGCGCGTGAGATGCAGGCGGAGGAGGCCGCGGAGCAGGGCCTTCATCGGCAAGAGTGCCTAACAAAACCCCCATGGGGCCGCGCAAGGTGCGCCGGGCGAGCGGGGTGAGGAACGCGAGTCAAAGCGTGGCGGGTACTACGCACGGCGAGCGCGACGAAGCCCGGCGACGCCCGCCGCCCCTCGCCCGTAGGGATGAAGCCAGGCAGGCGCCCCGCGGCGTCAGGGCCCTTGAACGATGTCCCGCATCGCCCTGCGGGCCCTTTCTTGCGGTGCATCCTGCCTGACTTCATCGCGGCCTCGTCGGGGTTCTGTTAGGCACTCTAAGCGCGCTCGATGCGGTCGATCCAGGGTCGGAGGGCGGGGACCATCTCCACGCGCTCGGCGCCCCGGAGGCGCTCGAAGAGGCTGGCATCCTCCAGGCGCACCAGGGGATGGTTCTCGCGGCGGTCCAGGGCCTCGGGCGCCTGGGATGCCGTGAGCACCGTGGGCAGCTCCTCGCTGTACCGGTGGTCCAGCAGCTGGGCCAGGGCGGCAGCGATGCGGATGTCGGAGTCCATGCGATCCCAGTCGTCCAGCACCAGGAGGGGCTGATCCTGCAGGGGCTCGATGAGGTCGCGCACGCTCTGGAAGGCCTGATTCTGGAAGCTGCGCACGTCGTAGTAGGCATCCTTGATGGCCTGGCTCAGGGTACGCACGGAGACGAAGGCGCCGCCCTGGCCCGTGCGCTCGGTCCAGGCCCGCAGGGCCGCCGCGGCCAGGGTGCTGCGCCCGCTCTGGGCTGGGCCGTGGATCCACCACAGCTCCCAGCCGTGGCGGAACTTGTGCTTGCCCGTGGTGGCCCACTGGTGGAGCCCCTCGGCGCCCGCGGGCCGGATGCCGTGCTCGGGCCGCTTGCGCAGGGCCGCCAGCAGCTTGGTCAGTTCGTCACGGCCCTCCAACTCGCCGACTTCATGCGCGGGGCGGGCCAGCAGCTCCTCCAGGTCAGGCACCCGGTCCAGCAGGGCCCGCACGCCGCTGGCCTGGGCGTTGTTCCACCACTTCCAGAAGCGCGGGAACTCCGCCTCCCGGTAGCGGGCCGGAAGGCCCAGGGTCGCGGCGTCCGGTGCGAGGTCGGCGGTGCAGCCGCAGACCCGCACCGGCTTCTGCGGATCCGGATCGAAGACCAGGCCCTTGCCCTGGCAGCGGGGGCAGTCGGGGCGGCCCTTCACCATGGGATCGCTCCGGCCAATCTTGAACCCCCTCCGCTCATGGCCCGTCCCCCCCGCGCAGGAAGCCGCCCAGCACCTCGCGGCGGCGCTCGCGGATGCGCGCGAAGGCCCGCTCCTCCAGCTGCCGAACCCGCTCGCGCGAAATCGGCGGATCGAAGCACTTGCCGATCTGCTCGAGGGTGAGGGGGTCCTCCCCGCCGATGCCGAAGTGCAGGGTGATGATGGTGCGCTCCTTCTCGCTGAGCGAGGCCAGGCTGGCCTCGATCTGCTCGAGGAAGGCCTCCTGGTCCAGGGTGTGCATGGCCGAGGGCTCCACCTCCTGCTCCAGGCTGTCGCCCACCGTGAGGTCCGAGTCCCCGAGGCCCTGCTCGGTGGAGACGGTGGAGGTGGTCTGCTGGAGCACCTGCAGCCGCTCCACCTCCTCGATGCTGAGGCCCGCCGCCTGGGCGATCTCCTGCAGCATGGGCGGGCGGCCCAGGGACTGGCTCAGCTTCTGGGTCACGCGGTTGAGCTGCACCAGGTGGCCGGCCACCTTCTGGGGCAGGCGGATCTTGTTGCCGTGCTCGGCCAGGGCGTGGAAAATCGCCTGGCGCACCCACCAGGAGGCATAGGTGAGGAACTTGTTCAGGCGCTCGGGGTCGAAGCGCTTGGCGGCCTCGATGAGACCGAGGTTGCCCTCGCTGATGAGGTCCAGCAGGTCGAGGCCCATCCCCTCGAACTTGCGGGCCTCCTTCACCACGAAGCGCAGGTTGCCCTCCACGAGCTTGCGGAGGCCCTCGGGGTTGCGCTCGTTCTGCCACATGCGCCCGTACAGCCGCTCCTCCTCCGCCGTCAACAGAGGCAGATGGCGGATGGAGTCGAAGTACTTGTCGAGCGAGCGCTCTTCGAGATGCCGGAGGGGCACGGATCACCTAGGGGAAGGATCAGCATAGCAAGCGATCCCGGCCGCCGAGACATCTGCGAAACAACTCAGCGCTTGCGGAGTCCATGCGGCGTCAGTTTCACCAGGCCCGTGGCCGAGGCAGGCCGGGGCACGTCCTTCAGCCCCGCCGCTTCCAGGGCGTGGGCCAGGCGTTCCAGGTCCTCCTGCATGCTGTTCAGGCGGTCCCGCATGCTCAGCACCACTTCCACGCCGGCCAGGTTCACGCCGAGGTCCCGGGTGAGGTTGAGGATGAATTCCAGGCGCTCCAGGTCCTCGTCGCTGTAGAGACGGGTCTTCCCCTCGGTGCGGCTGGGCGTGAGCAGACCCTCCCGCTCGTAGAGGCGCAGGGTCTGGGGGTGCACGCCGTAGCGCATGGACACCACGCCGATCATGTAGGCGCCGAGGCGGGGATCTTTAGCCATGGTTCGCACTCCGCTGCTTGCGCACGTCCGCGTCGTTCAGGTCCGCCAGCTCCCGCAGCAGCTCCTTGCTGCGCTCGTCCTGGATGAGGGGCGTCACCAGGGCCACCTCCGCGATGAGGTCGCCCCGCTGGCTGCCTCGCGGAATGGGCATGCCCTGGCCCTTGAGGCGCAGCTTGGCGCCGGTCTGGGTGCCCGGCGGCACCTTGATGGTCTGCTGGCCCTCGGGGGTGGGCACGTCCACCTTGGCGCCCAGGGCCGCCTCGGTGAAGGAGACGGGCAGCTTCACGTAGAGGTTCGGGCCTTTGCGCTCGAAGCGCGAGTCCGGCTCCATGCTGATCTGCAGGAAGAGGTCACCGGGTCCGCCGCCGCGGCGGCCCGCCTCGCCCTTGCCGGCCACGCGCAGCTTGGCGCCGTCCTCGACGCCGGCCGGGATGGCGATGGTGACGGTCTCCTGGCGGCCGTGGCGCCCCGCACCCCCGCAGTCCGGACAGGCGGGGGCCTTGGTGCCACGGCCCCCGCAGTCGGGGCAGGTGCGGCCGAAGGAGAGGAAGCCCCCGCCGCCACCCACCTTGCCCTTGCCCTGGCAGGTGCGGCAGGTCTCCTGTTTGCGGCCGGACTCCCCCGTGCCGCGGCAGGTGAGGCAGGGCTCCGAGCGGTTCACGCGCAGGTTGAGGCGGGTGCCCTCGAAGGCCTCGCGGAAGCCCAAGCGCACGGAATGGACCAGGTCCTCGCCCCGCTCGGGGCCGTGGCGCATGGGCCGGCCCCCGAAGCCCGCGAAGATGTCCTCGAAGCCGAAGCCCGCCCCCTGCTGGAAGCCTGGCGGGATCTGGGCGCCGGGCCCGTTGGGATCCCCATAGGTGTCGTAGTTCTTCCGCTTCTCCGCATCCGACAGCACGTCGTTGGCCTCGGAGAGCTTCTTGAACTCCGCCTCGGCCTTGGCATCCCCCGGATTCAGGTCCGGATGGTGCTTCCGCGCCAGCTTGCGGTACGCCTTCTTGATGTCCTCGTCGGAGGCGGATCTCGGAACGCCCAGGATCTTGTAGTAGTCGGGATGGGGCATGGTCTTAGTCTAGGACACTAAGATTTCGTTCGCGGAGAAAAAAGCGGAGTCGCGGCTTGGCCGAGACTCCGCGTGGGGGTCTGGGGGTACGGGCGCAGCGAAGCGAGCGCGGAACCCCCAGGGAGACTTAGCTGACGACTTCGGCGTCGATCACGTTGTCATCGGGCTTCTTGTCCCCGGCGGGCGCTCCGGCGGCGGCGCCGTCCTGGGAGGGCTCCTGCTTGTAGAGGCTTTCCGCCAGCTTGTGGCTCTTGGCCGTGAGGGCCTCCAGGGCCTTCTTGATGCGGTCCTTGTCCAGGCTGGCCAGGGCGGCCTTGGCCTCGACGACGGCCTCCTCGGCCTCCTTCTTGTCGGCCTCGGGCAGCTTGTCGCCGTTGTCCTTCAGGAGCTTCTCCACCTGGTAGACCATCTGGTCCAGGTGGTTCTTCTCTTCGAGCATGGCCTTGCGCGCCTCGTCGTCGGCCTTGTGGGCCTCGGCATCCTTCACCTTGGCGTCAATCTCCTCCTTGGAGAGGCCCGTGCTGCCCGTCAGCGTGATGCTGGCGTCCTTGCCCGTGCCCTTGTCCTTGGCCGTGACGTGGACGATGCCGTTGGCGTCGATGTCGAAAACCACCTCGATCTGGGGCATGCCGCGGGGCGCCGGGGCGATGTTGCCCAGGTGGAACTGGCCCAGCAGCTTGTTGCCCTCCACCACGGGCCGCTCGCCCTGGTACACCTCGATGTCCACGCCGGGCTGGTTGTCCACGGCCGTGGTGTAAATCTCGGAACGCTTGGTGGGGATGGTGGTGTTGCGGGGGATGATGACGCTCATCTGGCCGCCGTTGGCGTTGATGCCGAGGGAGAGCGGCGTCACGTCGAGCAGCAGCACGCCCTTGACGTCACCGGCCAGCACGCCGGCCTGCACCGCCGCGCCCACGGCCACGACCTCGTCGGGGTTCACGCTGTGGTTGGGCTCCTTGCCGAAGATCTGCTTCACCATCTCCAGCACCTTGGGGATGCGGGTGGAGCCGCCGACCATGACCACCTCGTCGATCTCGTGGTGGGCCAGCTTGGCGTCCTTCACCGCGTTCTCGCAGGGCTGCCTCAGCTTGTTCAGGACGGGCTCGATCATCAGCTCGAACTTGGCCCGGCTGAGGGTCTGGTTGATGTGCTTGGGGCCGCTGGCGTCGGCGGTGATGTAGGGCAGGCTGATGTCGGTCTGGGTGGTGCTGCTGAGCTCGATCTTGGCCTTCTCGGCGGCCTCCTTCAGGCGCTGCATGGCGTCGGCCTGCTTACGCAGGTCGATGCCCTCGGTCTTCTGGAACTCGTCGGCCAGCCAGTCGATGATGGCCTGGTCGATGTTGTCGCCGCCCAGGTGGGTGTCCCCGTTGGTGGACTTCACCTCTACCACGCCCTCGGAGACCTCGAGGATGGAGATGTCGAAGGTGCCGCCGCCGAAGTCGAAGACTGCGATGGTGCCGTCCTTCTTCTTGTCCAGGCCGTAGGCCAGGGCCGCGGCGGTGGGCTCGTTGACGATGCGCTTCACCTCCAGGCCGGCGATGGCCCCGGCGTCCTTGGTGGCCTGGCGCTGGGCGTCGTTGAAGTAGGCGGGTACGGTGATGACAGCCTCGGTGACCTTCTCGCCCAGGTAGGCTTCGGCCGCCTCCTTCATCTTGGTGATGACGGCGGCGCTGATCTCCTCAGGGCTGAGCTTCTTGCCCAGCACATCGATGGCGCAGGCGCCCTTGTCGGCGCGCTCGACGGTGTAGGGCACCAGCTTCTGCTCACGGTCGGAGTCGGCGTAGGGCAGGCCCATGAAGCGCTTGATGGAGTAGATGGTGATCTTGGGCTGGGCCACGGCCTGGCGCTTGGCCGAGGCCCCCACCAGCCGCTCGCTGGTCTTGGGGTTGAAGCCCACCACGGAGGGCGTGGTGTTCGCGCCCTCGGGATTCGGGATCACCTTGGGAACGCCGCCTTCCATGACGGCCACGCAGCTGTTGGTGGTGCCGAGGTCGATGCCGATGATCTTGCCCATGATGTCGCTCCTTCTGGGGGGTGCCGGGGGAACAGGCCGGGCGAGGCCGACCCTGTTCCCCCGAGGATAGCGGCTGGGCGCCCGCTGTCAACATGATCTTCAAAATTTAACTCATATTTTCTTCTTGCTTGATCGCGTCACTCTCGGGGATATGCTGATTTCATGACGCTTCGCCCCTGTCCCACCTGCCGCACCCCCACCGCCTGGGAGGGCAACCCCTTCAAGCCCTTCTGCTCGGAGCGCTGCCGGACCCGCGACCTGGGCGCCTGGTCCAGCGAAAGCTACCGCATCCCCGAGAAGCCCCAGGAGGAGGACGGCGAGGGCTGGAGCGGCGGGGCCGCGGAGGAGTAGCCCTTTCACTTCGCCTGGTGGATCTTCTTCACCATGTAGCGGGGCCGGTCGCGCACTTCCTGGTAGATGCGGCCGATGTACTCGCCCAGCAGACCGAAGGCCACGAACTGGCAACCCACGAAGAAGAAGAGGATGGCGAACAAGGTGAACACGCCCTGGGCCGTGCCCTCGGGGTGCAGGAAGCGGTAGATCACCAGGCCGAGGAAGAGCAGGAAGCCCACGCCAGCGATGATGACGCCGAAGACGCTGAGCATCTGCAGGGGCAGGAGGCTGAAGCTGGTGAGGAGGTCGAACTGGAGGTTGATGAGCTTCCAGAGGCCGTATTTGCTCTCGCCGGCGGCCCGCTCGGCGTGGGCCACGGGCACCTCGGTGATGCGCTTGGCGAAGCTGTTGGCCAGCGCGGGGATGAAGCTCGAGCGCTCCTTGCAGAGCAGCATGGCGTTCACCACCTCGCGGCTGTAGGCCCGCAGCATGCAGCCGTAGTCGTGGAGCTTGACGCCCGTGGTCTTGCGGGTGACGGCGTTGACGATCTTGCTGGGCATGGTGCGGAAGAAGCTGTCGTTCTCCTGGCGGCCCTGGCGCCAGCCGCCCACCACGTCGTAGCCCTCCTCCACCTTGGCCACCAGCTTGGGGATCTCCTCGGGGGGGTTCTGCAGGTCGGCATCGAGGGTCACCACGATCCGGCCCTGCACCTCGGCGAAGGCCCCGAAGATGGCACTGTGCTGGCCGTAGTTGCGGTTGAACTCCACGACCTTGATCCGGGGCTCGGCCTTGGCGAGGTCGATGAGCATGGACAGGCTGCGGTCCCGGCTGCCGTCGTCGGTGAAGATGATCTCCCAGGGCTTGGCCGGATCCGCGAAGGACTCCGCCATCACCTTGGACAGCCGCTCCCACAGCGCGGGGATGTTCTCCTCCTCGTTGTAGATGGGAATGACGATGCTGAGGTAGGGGTCCATGGGCGCTCCGAAGGGTCCATTCTAGTAGGATCAACAGATCCCCGGAGTTCTCCCCATGTCCGAACCCAAGATCCTGCTGGTGGAAGACGAGCTCAGCCTCGCCGAGGGCATCAAGCTCAACCTCGAGTTGGAGGGCCTCGCTTGCACCTGGATCCCCCGGGGGGACCAGGCCCTGAAGCAGATCCTGGCGGAGACCTACGACCTGGTGATCCTCGACGTGATGCTGCCCGGCATGGACGGCTTCACCATTTGCGAGAAGGTGCGCGAGGCCAAGAACTTCACGCCCATCCTCTTCCTCACGGCCAAGAACACCGACGATGACCGGGTCCACGGCTTCGAAACCGGCGCCGACGACTACCTGGGCAAGCCCTTCCAGGTGCGCGAGCTCCTGCTGAGGGTGCGGGCCATCCTGCGCCGGGAGTCCTGGTACAAGAGCCGCGAGATCAGCAGCCGCCAGCCCTTCGGCCCCCACTGGGTGGACTTCGACAACTTCTGCGGCGAGGGCCCGGGCGGCCCCTTCCAGCTGGGCGTGAAGGAATCCATGATCCTGAAACTCCTCATGGAGCGGCCCGGCCAGGTGGTGAGCCGCACGGACATCCTGGACAAGGTGTGGGGCGAGGATGCCTACCCCACCAGCCGCACCGTGGACAACTTCATCGTGCGCATCCGCCGCGTCATGGAGGAGGATCCCCACCACCCCAAGTGGGTCCACACCATCCGCAGCGTGGGCTACCAGTTCGACCCCGAGGGCAAGCAGCGCAAGGGCGAGGAATAGAAGAAGGGGGCGCACCGGCGCCCCCTTCTCGACTTCCGGCAGGACCTATTTGACGTCGAGCTCCCGGCTGCGGCCCAGCTTCTCGAAGGCGGAGAACTGGTCGGCGGCACTGGCCAGGGCGGGACCCTGCTTCACCTCGACGAGGACGACGCGCTTCTCCTCGCCCTTGCTGAACTTGCTGTCGCCCACGACGGGCTCAAAGGTGGGCAGCAGGGCCAATTCTCCAGCCGCGCCTTCCGGGGCCTTGGCGCCGGTGATGTCGGCGGCCCTGGCCAGCAGGGCGGCGCCGGGCGTGGCGCCCAGGCGGCGCAGGTCCAGCCAGCCGAAGCCCGGCTCGCGCAGCAGATCGAGGTCGTCCTTGTCCAGCCAGGCGGCCAGGTCGTTCAGGGCCTTGGTCTGCACGGCATCGGGCAGGCGGCGGGTCTTCTTCTCGCCCTTGATCTCGACTTCCTGGGGCGTGTTCTCGATCCAGGCCTGGGACCGCTTCACCCACAGGGCCGTGATGGCCTTCTGCTCGGAGAAGCCCTCGGGGGCCTTGGGTCCCTTGGCGGCCCTGGCCTTCTTCCCCTTGGCGGGCGCCTCGGGTTCAGCCCAGCTGGGGGCGACGGCATCGACCTTGGGATCGAGGAGCAGGCCCTTGATCTTGGCCAGCCTGGCCTCCAGGCCCTTCGGCCCGGTCTTGGCGGCGGCCCGGGCCGCGGCCTGCAGGTCCTTCCAGGTGCCCTCGAGGAGGAGCTTCTTCCCGTCGGCATCGTAGAGGCCGTGGTTGGCGCGGAGCTTTCCGAGGTACGCCTCCACCGCGGGCAGGGCGGCCGAGGCCTTCTCGGGGATGTGGAGCTTGGCGTCCACGAGGGCCTTGAGGGTCTCGCGCACCTCGATGGCCCGGGGATGGCTGCGGTAGGTGCCCAGCTCGTGGGCGGCCAGGGCGGCCCGGTGCAGGGCATAGGCCAGCTTGCGCTGGGTGGGGCGGAGCTGGTCGAAGGGCTTGGTCTCGGCGGGCTTGGCCTCCTCCACCTTGGAGGCGACGGGCACCTCCGGCTTCACCTCGGCGGGTTTCGCTTCGGGCGGGGGAACCTGGGTCGGGGCCGGCGGGGGCTCGGCGGGGGGCGTCTGGGCCGCGAGGCCCGTGGCCAGGATGAGGGCCATGGCCCAACGTCGCTGCATAAAGGACTCCTCGGTGAGGGTGCGGTGGAAGCCCCCATTATGCAGCAGGGGACAACCTCACGCCTCGACCGGAGTCTCTAGGAGCCGCTCGAGACTTTGCTTCAGCTGCTTTAGATCGAAAGGTTTACCGAGGTACGGCACCTGGCTCGACGACAGGAACTCCCGCGTCTTCGCGTCGAAGGCATCCCCAGTCGTGTAGAGGATCCGGTGGGTCATGGCCGGCCGGTGGGCCTTGAGCCACCCGAAGAGGTCCATGCCGGACAGGCCGGGCATGCGGATGTCGGACACGATGAGGTCGAAGGTGCCGGCTTCGAGGTTCTGGATGGCCTCGTCGCCCCGGGTGCTGGCGGTGACCTCCAGGCCCCAGGCGCCCAGGGCATCCACCAGGCACTCGAGGAGGAAGGCCTCATCGTCCACCACGAGGGCGCGGGCGCCCTTGAGGCCCACGGGCTGGGCCGCAGGTTGGGCCAGGGGAGCCGGGGGTGGGGCCAGGGCGGGCAGTTCCAGAAGGAAGGCATTCCCCAGCCCCTCCTGGCTGCGCGCGCTCAGCCGGCCGCCGTGCTGGCGGACGATGATGTCGGCGATGGGCAGGCCCAGGGCCTCGGTGGTCGTGGCGTTGGCCGCATCGAACAGGCCCGCCTGCTGGGCCTCGCCCAGGGCCGGGCCGGTGTCCTGGACCACCACCTGCAGGGTTTCCCCCGTTGCCCGGGTCGCCACCCGCAGGCGCTTGATGGGACTGAGCGCCATGGCCTGGAGGCCGTTCAGCAGGAGGTTCGTGAGCGCCTGGACCGTGAGCGCGGGATCGAGCGCGGTCTCCGGCAGGCCGGGATCCAGGTTCAGCTCCAGGCTGGCTCCCATCCGCTGGGCCTTGGCCTCCACCAGGGAGGCCGCCTCCTGCACCAGCTGGTTCAGCTGCGCCGGCTGGGGCCGTGCGCTGGGCGGATTGAGGACCGTCAGCAGGGGATGGAGCAGGCTCTGGATCGAGTCCACGGCCTTCACCAGCCGAGAGGCCTGCTCCGCCTGGTGGGGATCCATGGCCGATTCGGCGAGCAGCCTGGACTCCAGGAGCACGGGCGTGAGGCGGTTCGCCGCCTCGTGGAACAGGGAGGGCACCAGGCGGCCCAGGGCCTCGTGCCGCTGCGAGTGGACCAGGCGGTCCTGGAGGTCCTTCTGCTCGCTCATGTCGCGGACCAGCGCGGAGTAGGCCAGCACCCGGTCATCGGTCCCGCGGACCGGCGCATAGGTGATGTGGGCCGGGAAGGCGATGGCCCCCTTGCGCAGGCGGGTGGTGACCATGTCCCGGATCACCTGGCCGCGGGAAATCTGCTGCGCCACCTGGTCCAGTTCGCCCAGAAGGCCGTCCGGGGTCAGCTGGGCCATGTTCCGGCCCACGATCTCGGGGCGTGAGTAGCCGAAGATGCGCTCGGCGGCCATGTTCCAGGTGAGAATCTTGCCGTCCGGCGAGTAGGAGATGACCGCCTCGCCGATGTTCTGCACCAGCCCTTCCAGGTATTTCCGGGTCTTGAGGTTGTCCTGGTTGGCCCGGTCCAGCTGGGTGTAGAGCTGGCTCAGCTCCTCGTTCTTCTTCTCCAGGGTGTCCTTGGTCTGCTTCAGCTCGGAGTAGAGCCGGGCCGTCTCCATGTTGGATTTGAGGGCATCCTCCAGCAGCTCCTGCGCGTCGGCCACCTTGCCGGGGGCCAGGTCCGCCACGCTGACGTTGCTGTGCCGCAGCACCGTGGTCTCCACAGCCGGGACCAGGGGCGCCTCCTGGGGGGGCGGGAGCTCGCGCATGCTGGAGCGCACGTTGGACTCGATGAGGTTCAGCATCTCGTCGAAGTCCTTGATCTTCTTGTCCAGGTGGTACTTCTTGAACGTGTACCCCACGGTCTCGCGGGTGATGGAGAGGAAGGTGTCCAGCACGCCGGTGCCGCGGTTGGCCACGGATTCGAAGTAGGGCACGCTGCGGAAGTTGAGCCGCCGGTTCATCACCCCCACGGCCATGGCGTCCGGCAGGTCTCGCTTGTTGTACTGGATGACGAAGGGGATCTGCTTGATGTTCAGGCGGTTCGCGTTGAGGTTGTGGTAGAGGTTCGACAGCGAATCCACGTTGTCCTGCATCTTGGCTTCGCTGGAGTCCGCCACGAACACCACGCCGTCCGCCCCGCCCAGCACCACGCGCCGGCTGGCGTCGTACTGCACCTGGCCCGGCACCGTGTAGATCTGCAAGTGGATGGCGTTGCCATAGATGTAGCCAAGGTTGATGGGCAGCAGGTCGAAGAAGAGGGTGCGGTCCTCCTGGGTGTTGACGGAGAACATCTCGCCCCGCTGGGCGTCCGAACACATCGCGTGCAGAGACTGGAGATTGGTGGTCTTGCCCGACAGCCCCGGCCCGTAATAGACCAGCTTGAGCAGGATCTCGTTCGCACGGGTGTTGAACTGAACCATGGGTTCGCCAGAAAAATGGTGGAAAACAGGCTACCACGGCGGACCGTGGCACAAGGCGCCTCACCAGTTCTACGGCAAACCCCGTGATAGCATGAGTTTTTTCCCACTTCCGAGGTTCCTGAACTGATGACGGTACCGACCCATGTGGCCATCAAGATCTCGGCATGCCCTTCGGGCATACTCGAGGCCGTCCACGCGGACCTCCCTGGCACTTCGGGCTTTTAGGCACACGATGACCGTCCCGACCCATGTCGCAATCATTATCTCGGCATGCCCTTCGGGCATACTCAAGGCCGTCCACGCGGACCTCCCTGGCACTTCGGGCTTTTAGGCACACGATGACCGTCCCGACCCATGTCGCAATCATTATGGACGGCAATGGCCGTTGGGCGGCCCAACGCGGCTGGCCCCGCATCAAGGGGCACAAGGCCGGCGTCCAGACCGTCGAGCGCATTCTCGAGGCAGCCTCGGACGCGGGCATCCGGCACCTGAGCCTCTATGCCTTCTCCACCGAGAACTGGAAGCGCCCCCCCCAGGAGGTCGCGGCCCTCATGGCCCTTCTGCGGATGTACCTGCGCATGTTCGTCCACCAGCTCACCCGGAAGGGCATCCGCTTCCACCACCTGGGGGCCGTCGAGGGCATGCCCGCGGGCATCCTGGCGGACATGCGGGCCCTGGAGGAGGCCACGGCCCACAACACGGGCATGGCCTTCCACCTGGCCGTGAACTACGGTTCGCGCCTGGAGCTGGCCCAGGCCGCGCGGCGCTGCGTGGAGGACGGTCTCCGCCCCGACCAGGTGGACGAGACCGCCCTCGGCGCCCGCCTCTGGACCGCCGGCGTGCCGGACGTGGACCTGCTCATCCGCACCAGCGGCGAGCACCGCATTTCCAACTTCCTGCTCTGGCAGTCCGCCTACGCCGAACTCTACCTGACCGACCTCCTGTGGCCGGATTTCGGCCCGGCGGAGCTGCGAGCGGCACTCGAGGACTATGCCCAGCGCGAACGGCGCTTCGGGGGGATCTGATGGAACGGACCACGCCCAAGGTGGACACCAAGAACATGACCGTGCGCGTGACCACGGCCCTGGTCTTCGGCGTCTTCTTCTTCAGCCTCCTCTGGTTCGGGGACCAGCCCTGGGCCCCCTGGACCTTCCTGGCAGTCATGGCCGGCGCCATCGTCATGGGCATGCGTGAAATGGCCCTCATGGCCCGGACCCGGGGCTTCAACCCCTCGCTCGTGGCGGGCGTCCTGGTGGGCTGGGGGCTCCTCGCCCACTTCTTCCTGGCCACGGGCCGGCAGGATCCGCTCCCCCTCTGGCTGATCCTCGCCCTGGGGGCTCCGGTCATCCACTTCGGGGCCCTCTTCTTCGACGGCAAGCTGGAGGAGGCCCTGCCCAGCCAGGCCATCACCTGGCTCGGGGCCCTCTACCTGGGCCTGGGCCTGGGCTTCCAGCTGAAGCTCTTCATGCTGCAGGGGACCCTGCCCAAGACCGGCAGCCGCCTGATCCTCGCACTCTTCATCATCACCTGGTTCGGCGACACGGCCGCCTACTTCGTGGGCAGCTTCTTCGGCAAGCGCAAGCTGGCCCCGCGCGTCAGCCCCAAGAAGAGCTGGGAGGGCGCCTTCGGCAACCTCGGTGGCAACCTGCTCGGCGCCCTCCTCATGCGCGCCACGGTCTGCCCCGAGTGGACCGCCATCGACGTCGTGGCCCTGGCCCTGCTGCTGGGCACCGTGGGCCAGCTGGGCGACCTGGTGGAGAGCACCTGGAAGCGCAGCGCGGGCGTGAAGGACTCCAATGCCGGCGGCGTCTCCATCCCCGGCCACGGCGGCATGCTGGACCGCGTGGACAGCCTGGTCTTCGCCGCTCCGGCCATGTACGCCTACGTCCACTTCGTCCACGGGTTCAACTAGGTGCGAAGCCTCGCCCTCCTCGGCTCCACCGGGAGCATCGGCACTTCCACCCTGGACGTGGTGCGGGCCCACCCCGGGCGGCTGTCCGTGGCGGCCCTGGCGGCGGGCCGGAACCGCGACCTGCTGAGGGAACAATGCGAGGCCTTCCGTCCCCGCTGTGTCTCCGTGGGCACCCGGGAGGATGCGGCTTGCCTGAGGTCGGCCCTCTCCTACGCGCCTGATCTGCACTGGGGCGCCGAGGGCCTGCTGGCCTGCGCCCTCCACGCGGGGGCCGACACCGTGGTGGCCGCCGTGGTGGGCAGCGCCGGCCTGGCCAGCACCGAGGCCGCCCTGCGGGCGGGCCGCCGGGTCTGCGTGGCCAACAAGGAATCCCTGGTGGTGGGCGGGGCCCTCATGCACGACGCCGCCCTGGCCGGTGGCGGGGAGCTGCTGCCCGTGGACAGCGAGCACGCCGCCCTCCACCAGCTGCTGGCCGACCGCGCGCCCGCCTCCATCCGCGAGGTGCGCATCACCGCCAGCGGCGGGCCCTTTCGCGACTGGCCTCTGGCCCGCATCCAGGCGGCCACCATCGAGCAGGCCCTGAACCACCCCACCTGGAAGATGGGGCCCAAGATCACCATCGACAGCGCCACCCTCATGAACAAGGGCCTGGAGGTCATCGAGGCCTCGGTGCTCTTCGGCCTGAAGGCCGACCAGGTGGCCGTCACCGTCCACCCCCAGAGCCAGGTCCACGCCATGGTGGGCTTCCACGACGGCAGCTACCAGCTGCAGGTCTGCGCCAATGACATGAAGCTGCCCATCCAGTACTGCCTCCTCTATCCCGAGAAGCAGCCGGGCCCCGTGGCCCCCTACGGCTGGGACGAGGCCCGCGCCTGGACCTTCGAGGCCCCGGACCTGGACCGCTTCCCCTGCCTGGGACTGGCCTTCGAGGCCCTCCGGGCCGGAGGCACGGCCCCCGCCCTCCTGAACGCCGCCAACGAAGTGGCCGTCGCCGCTTTTCTCCAAGGCCGGCTGGGTTTCTGGGACATCCAGGCCTGCAACCGCGAGGTCCTGACCCGGATCCCCGCCACCCCGGCCCGGTCCCTCGAAGAAGTGCTGGGTGCGGACGGGGCCGCAAGGCGTCATGCTGAAGAATGGGTCCAAGCCCGGGCCTGATCCTTTCGGATGTCCATGCACCGTCGACGGCTTTCCTATTCGTTCTGTGTGGCGCTGGTGGCGGTGGCCGCCTTCGCGTTCAAGGTGCCCGGCGCGGGCTTCTGGGGCCCCGTGCTCATGCTGGGGGGGCTGATCTTCCTCCATGAGGGCGGCCACTTCCTGGCGGCCAAGTACATGGGCATGCCCGTGGAGGTCTTCTCCCTGGGCTTCGGCCCCCGCCTCCTCGGCTTCAAGTGGCGCGAGACCGACGTGCGCCTCTCGGCCCTGCCCCTGGGCGGCTACGTGAAGCTGGCGGGCTTCAACCCCGAGGAGCCCGGGGCGGACGATCCCTACGGCTTCCTGAAACAGCCCTACGGCAAGCGGATGCTCTTCTACAGCGGCGGCATCCTCGCCAACCTGCTCACCACCCTGGTCCTCTTCACCCTCGTGGGGGCCGACCAGGCGCGCGTCACCAAGCGCCAGGAGTCCTGGACCGTCATCGAGGTCGTGGCCGGCGGCGCCGCCGAGCAGGGCGGCCTCAAGGTGGGCGACGAGCTCCGGGGCATCGGCGACCTGCGCTTCCCCGGCGCCGAGTGGGAGGCCGCGGTGGCCGTCATCCAGGCCCACGCCGGCCAGCCCCTGCCCTTCCACCTCACCCGGGAGGGCAAGCCCCTGGAGTTGGCCCTCGTGCCGCGCCTTGAAGGCGGGAAGGGAAGGCTGGGCTTCATGCCCCTGCCCCTGCCGCTGCCCCTGGAGCGCCGGGCCTACCGCGCTGGCGACTTCCTGGAGGGCGGGGGCTACGCCCTGAGCACCTCCTGGCGCCTCAGCGGTCAGGTCTTCGGTTTCCTCAAGAAGCTCGTCACCTTCCAGGCCAAGAGCGCCGAGGTGGCCGGGCCCATCGGCATCATCCGCCAGGGCAGCCGCGCTGCGAAGGCCTCCCTGATGGACTTCCTCTTCATGTGCGGCGCCATCAGCCTGCAGCTGGCCCTGCTCAACGCCCTGCCCATCCCGGCCCTGGATGGCGGCCACATGGCCCTGCTCACCTTCGAGAAGCTGCGGCGCCGCGACCTCACCATCGAGCTGAAGGAGAAGATCCTCACGGGCGGCTTCCTGCTGCTGGCCTCCCTGATGGCCCTGGTGATCGTCCTGGACCTGCTGAAGCTGCGGAAGTAGGGCCCCGGGCCGCTCAGGCCCGCGGGAAAAGGACCCGGAAGGTGGTGCCCCGGCCCGGCTCGCTGTCCACCTGGATGGCCCCGTGGTTCTGCTTCACGATGCCGTGCACGGTGGCCAGGCCCAGGCCCGTCCCCCGGCCCGCCGGCTTGGTGGTGAAGAAGGGCTCGAAGATCCGCTCCGCCACCTCGGGCGTCATGCCGCAGCCGCTGTCCGTGACACTCAGGCAGATGTAATCGCCTGGGAGGACTTCGGGCAGGGCGGCGCAGTCCGCCTCACCCAGGGTGTGGTTGGCCGTGGCCACCTCGATGCGCCCCCGGCCCGTGATGGCGTCCCGGGCGTTCACCACGAGGTTGGTCAGCACCTGGTCCAGCTGGGTGGGATCCATCCGGACCTCCCAGACGGCGGGCGAGAGGGTCCACACCAGGTGGATCTCGGGGCCCACCAGCCGCCCCAGCACCCCCTGCATGCCCGCCACCGAGAGGTTCAGGTCCAGCAGGCAGGGCTCCACGGGCTGCCGGCGGGCGAAGGCCAGCAGCTGGCGGGTGAGGTTGGCGGAGTGGCGGGCCGCCCGCTGGATCTCCTCCAGGTACTTCCGCTCGGCCTGGACCTGGGGCATCTGGTAGAGGGCCAGGTCGGCGTTGGCGAGGATGACGCCCAGCATGTTGTTGTAGTCGTGGGCGACGCTTCCCGCGAAGCGGCCCACCAGCTCCATCTTCTGGGCCTGCTGCAGCTGGGCCTCCAGGCGCCCCTGCTCGGCCACCATCCGATGGTGCTCGGTGATGTCCCGGCCGATGCCCAGCACGCCGGTCAGGCGCCCCTCCGCGTCGTGCATGGGGGTCTTGAGGGTCTCCAGGAGGATCTCCTGGCCGGTCTCGGCCAGGGTGACCCACTCCTCGTTGATCCGGGTCTCCCCGGATTCGATGACATCCCGGTCCTTCTGCCGGAAGAAGTCCGCCTGCTCCCGGGAGACGAAGTCGTAGTCAGTCTTGCCCAGGATGTCGGCCTCCTTTGCGCCGAACAAGCGCTCGAAGGCCCGGTTGCAGCCGAGGTAGACGCCCTCGGGGTTCTTCAGCCAGACCAGGTCGGGAATGGCGCGGAGCAGGGCCTGGAGCCGGGCCTCGCGGCTGGCCACCTGCTCCACGAGCCGCCGGACCATGAAGAAGAGCATGACCCCGGTGACGGCCACGAAGAACCAGCCCTTGAGGATGCTCGCCTGGGTCATGGCGGCCGGATCCCGGAAGAGCGCCTCCACCAGGCGGTCCGACAGCAGGATCCAGAGGCCGGAAAACCCCGCGTACAGCAATACCACCCGGAAGGCCCCGGCCGTTCCGGAGGGGCTGCCCTTGGGGTGGATCTGGATCGGCTCGGGCATGGGGACCGGGGCTCCTGCGAAGATCCTACGCCGAAGGCCCGTGCTTCATAACCCCAGCATCTCCTTGATCCTCGGGGTGACGCTCCGGCTGACTTCCAAATCCGTCCCCTCGGCCACGCGCACCGAGGCCCGGCCCCCCTCCAGGGGACGCAGGCCCAGCACGGCCTCGGGCCGCAGGAGCAGGTGCCGTTGGATGCGGAGCAGGCCGGCCCCGGGGAAGGCGGCCTCCACCTCGGCCAGGGTGGTCCAGGAGGTGCGGTGGCGGCTGCCGGCGGCCCAGGCCCAGACCACCTCTTCTTCCACCTCGAAGTGGGTGGTGCGCTTCAGGTCCAGGAAGACATGGCCCTCCCCGGCCTTCACCGGGAAGCGCGGCGGCAGGGCCGCCGGGACCTCGCCGCGGCGCGGGCCGCCCTCCCGCAGCCGGGCCAGGGTCTTGGCCAGGCGCTCGGCGGAAATGGGCTTGAGGATGTAATCCACGGCGGCGGCCTCGAAGGCCCGGACCGCGTGTTCCGAGTGGGCCGTGACGAAGACCACCGGCGGGCAGTGGCGACAGTCCCCCAGCTCGGCGGCCACCTCGAGGCCCGTGGCCCCGGGCATCTGGATGTCCAGGAACAGCGCGTCGACCTCGCGGGGCTCCTGCAGCCAGGCCAGCACCGAGGGCCCGTCCGCCAGCTCGGCCTTCACCTCGCAGCCCGCTTCGCGCAGCAGCCGCGCCAGCCGCGTCCGCGCCAGGGGTTCATCATCCGCCAGGGCCACCCGCAGGGTCTTCATCGACGCATCTCCAGGCTGGGCAGCTCCACAGTGGCCACGGTGCGGGGACCCTCGGTGCGCAGGTGCAGGGTGGCACCGACGCCATAGGCCAGACGCAGCCTCGCCTCCAGGTTCGATAGACCCACTCCCGCGCCCGGCACCAGGCCCAGGCCGCGTCCCGTGTTCGAGACCCGCAGGACCAGGCCCCCGTTGTGACGGCGCGCGGAGATCTCCAGCGTGCCGCCCTCGGGATGGGGCGCGATGCCGTGCTTCAGGGCGTTTTCCACCAGGGGCTGGATCAGGAAGGGCGGGGCCTCCGCCGGGTCGAGGCCGGCATCCCAGTCCCAGAGCACCTTCAGCCGGTCGCCCAGGCGCAGGCCCTCCACGGCCAGGAAGCGCTGCACCAGGGCCCGCTCCTCGGCCAGGGGGGCCCTGGCCCGGTCCCCATGGCGCAGCAGGGCGCGGTACAGCTCGGAGAGGTCCAGGATGGCCTGCTCGGCGGTCACCGGGTCCTGGCGCACCAGCTCCGCCAGCGCGTTCAGGGAGTTGAACAGGACATGGGGGCTCAGCTGGCCGCGCAGGAGCACCCACTGGGCCTCCTCCAGCCGGGCCTCAGCGGCGGCCTTCTCCTCTTCCGAGATGACCGAGAACGAAATGATGGCTCCCAAAATGGTCATCATGGGCGTGCCCACCAGGAGGTTGAGGCCGAGGACGGCCTGGAAGCTCACCTTGTGACCCTGGGCCAGCCCCAGGGCTTCCGCCTTCAGGCTGGCGTTGCGCACCAGGAACCAGCTGAGGATCACCAGGGCGATGATCACCACCGCGTTGAAGACGAGCGCCTGCACCAGGCCGCGACCGAAGGCCGGGCGGGACCGGTCGTCGCCGCTCCAGCGCCAGGGCAGGGGCGACAGGAACCCGTACGAGAAGGAGATCAGGAGGGGCATGAGCAGGGCGTTGGCCAGGGCTCCCGGATGGCGCAGTTGCACGCCCGCCGGCACCATCACGAACTGCAGGCCCGTGAACAGAGCCGCGAAGACCAGCACGATGGCCCAGGAGGTCCGCTTCCGCAGACGCGATCGGAAGTGCTGCTGGAGGGGGCCGAGGCGCATGGCCTCCAGCATGACCGAGGCCGGGCCCGCCGGAAGGGGGGTCGCCGGCCGGCGCTCCCTGGCCGCCCATCCGATCCCCGGGACCGGCGGTCCGGCTGGAACGGCCCCGGCCCGGTCGGCACCCAAGGCATGTCCCCGGAGTCCCCATGCGCGCCGTCCTCCCCCTCGCCCTGCTCACTGCACTGGCTCTGCCCGCCGCCGAAAGGAAGGCCCCCATGTCCCTGCACGAGATCACCCTCAACACCCTGGAAGGCAGGCCCCAGTCCCTGGCCGCCTACAGGGGCAAGGTCGTCCTGGCCGTCAACGTGGCCAGCGAGTGCGGCTACACGCCCCAGTACGCGGGCCTCCAGAAGCTCTACCAGGCCCAGAAGGACCGCGGCCTGGTGGTGCTGGGCTTCCCCTGCAACCAGTTCGGGGGCCAGGAGCCCGGCAGCGCCGCCCAGATCGAGGGCTTCTGCCAGAAGAACTACGGCGTGACCTTCCCGCTCTTCGAGAAGCTCGAAGTGAAGGGCGCGAACCAGGCGCCCCTCTACCGGTTCCTCACCGCCAGGCACGGTGAGCCTGCCTGGAACTTCCACAAGTACCTGGTGGGGAAGGATGGCCAGGTGCTCGCGGCCTTCCCCAGCAAGGTGGCCCCCGACAGCCCCGAGCTGCTGGCCGCCATCGAGGCCGCGCTGAAGTAGCCTTCCGGCGCGGGTCGAACCGCTACCCTGGTGCCATGCGCGATCCCGAGGCCCTGCGTGACCAGCACAAGCGCCGCCTGGCCTGGATGCCCTGGCTCTATTTCGCCTTGAAGCCCCGGCACCGCATCTGGGCCGAAGCCTGGCAGGCCGAGGTGCAGGCGCGCCTCCTGGCGCAGGAGACCGTCGAGCTCGGGGCCGGGTGCTTCATCGCCCCAGAGGCGGCCATCTTCGGGGAGCCGGGCCGGACGGTGGTGATCGGGGATCGCTGCGCCATTGCCGCCCAGGCCTTCCTGCACGGGCCCCTCACCCTCGGCAGCGATGTGAGCGTCAACGCGGGGGCCCGCCTGGACGGCGGCCGAAAAGGTCTCGTCATCGGCGACGGCACCCGCATCGCCAGCGGTGCGGCCCTCTATGCCTTCGACCACGGCCTGAAGCCCGACCGCGAGATCAAGGACCAGCCCGTGCGTTCCCGCGGCATCCGCATCGGCCGCGACGTGTGGATCGGCGCCAACGCCGGTGTCACGGACGGCGTCAGCATCGGCGATCACGCGGTGGTGGCCATGGGCGCCGTGGTGACGAGGGATGTGCCGGACTGGGCCATCGTGGCGGGCGTGCCGGCCGTCGTGGTGGGGGACCGCCGCGAGCGCTAGGGAGGTGGCGCCTCTTGCCACAGGGTGGCGCATCCGCGTTGCAGTTCGCGCCCGCCCCGGCTTGGCTAGACTTTCAATTTACTGTCCTTGTTGATGTTTCAACCTTGGCATGGCTCATGAAATCCAAGGTGCATGGGGCGACCACCTTCCCGCCCCACGTCGGAGGTCCCATGCGAAACCTGGCCCTGCTCGCCCTCGCGCTCCTCGCGACCCTGCCCCTGGCCGCCCATGATCACGGCCGCGGCCCCCGCCGCTTCGTGGTGGTTGAGCGCCCCACCTGCGCACCCTATCCCCGCTGGGAAACCCGGCATTGGGATGACCGGCGCTGGGAGGACCGCTGGGAGCGCCGTTACACCACCCGCCGCTACGACTGCGACGAGGACCACATCGTGGTCGGCCTACCCCGGCCCCTGCTGCCCCCGCTCCGCGGGCGCGTGGTCATCCACCTCCGCTGAGCCGGCCCTTCGACAGCCCCTGTCCAACCGGCCGCCGGACACTGGACGACGGCCGGTTGGGGCGGATCTAAAAAATTTCGCCTCGAGCCTTGACAAAAGCGAATTAAAAACGAATACTGGGTAATCGGGACAGATGGAGCCCCCATGCGGACCCCTTCACGCAGGTTTGGTTACAAGTTCAGCGGCTACTTCATGGAATACGGCCCCATCGAAGCCGACAGCCTGTATGCGGCCAAGGCCCAGATCCGGCAGCGCCTGAGCGTGACCCGCCTGCCCCTGGGGCTCCAGATCTGGGACCTGTCCGAACGTCCCCTCACCCGCTGGCGCGTGGACGAAGCCAGCTAAGGGGCCGGCAAGGCCCCATCACCCCCGGTACGCCTTCCACCAGGCCTGGCCCTCGGCCACGTCCGCGGCGATCTGGACCCGCAGCTCATCCACGGAGGCGAACTTCACCTCGCCCCGGATGCGATGGAGGAAGCGCACGGTGAGGCGGGCGCCATAAAGGTCGCCGTCGAAGCCCGGCAGGTGGGTCTCCACCGTGAGGCGCCGGCCCTCGAAGGTGGGCTTCTCCCCCACGTTCGTGAGCCCCAGCCAGGAGCCGCCATGGTGGGGGAGAACGGCCTCGGTGACGTAGACCCCGAAGGCCGGCAGCTGTTCCTGCTCCCAGGCCAGATTGGCCGTGGGGAAGCCCAGGTGGCGGCCCCGCCGGTCCCCCTCCACCACCACCCCGGTCAGGGCATAGGGATGGCCCAGCAGGGCCGCGGCACCCTCCGCGTCCCCCGCGTCGAGGGCCTCCCGGATGCGCGTGCTGGACAAGCGGCCGCCGTCCGGCGCCCGCAGTGCCAGGGTGCGCACCTCGCAGCCGTGGGTCGCGCCCCAGGCCTCCAGGGTCTCCACGGTGCCGCTGCGGTCGCGGCCGAACTGGAAGGCGCGGCCCACATGCAGCTCCACCGGCGCGAGGATGCCCTGGAGCCGGTCCAGGAAGGCCTCTGGGCTCAGCTCGGAGAAGGCCCGGCTGAAGGGGATGACCCAGGCCAGGTCCATGCCCGCCGCCTCGAAGGCCGCCAGCCGCTGCTCGAGGGTCATGAGCAGCTTCGGCTTGCGCTGGGGGGCCACCACCAGGGTGGGATGCGGATCGAAGGTCACCACCGCCGCCTGGCGGCCCAGCTCCCGTGCCCGGCCCGCCGCGATCTGCAGCAGCTCCCGGTGGCCGGCGTGGACGCCATCAAAGGTGCCCAGGGTCACCACGAAGGGGCCGGAGGCCGGGGCCGACTCGAGGTCGTGGTGCCAGACCTCCATCACTCCGCCCCGTCCTGCTCGGCGGGCCAGGCCAGGCTGGCCACCACGCTGCCCGCCAGCACCGCGGCGATGACCAGCAGGCTGATCTGCACCGGGATGTGCACCCACTGGGCGATGCACATCTTCACGCCCACGAAGGCCAGCACCACGGCTAGGCCCGTCTTCAGCCGGTGGAAGCGGTCCATCATCTTGGCCAGCAGGAAGTAGAGGCTGCGCAGGCCCAGGATGGCGAAGATGTTCGAGGTGTAGACCACGAAGGGATCCCGGCTCACGGCCAGCACCGCCGGGATGGAGTCCACGGCGAAGACCAGGTCCGTCACCTCGATGGTGATGAGCACCAGCAGCATGGGCGTGGCCAGCCGCTTCCCCTGGCGGACCACCCAGAAGTGTTCGTGCCCCCCGGTCTCGTCGTAGGGCACCAGGCGGCGAAAGGCCCGCACCAGCGGGTACTGGGTGGGATCCGCATCCTCCTCGGCCACCACCAGCATCTTCAGGCCGGTGTAGACCAGGAAGCCCCCGAAGACGTACATCATCCACTCGAAGCGGTTCAGCAGGGCCGTGCCGGCCAGGATCATGGCCGCGCGCATGATCAGCGCCCCCAGCACGCCCCAGAACAGCACCCGGTGCTGGTGGCGCAGGTCCACCTGGAAGCTGCGGAAGACCAGGACGAACACGAAGAGGTTGTCCACGCTGAGGGACTTCTCCAGCACGTAGCCCGTGAACCACTCCAGGCCCTTCTGGGTGCCCTCGGCCTGCCAGATGAGGCCATTGAAGATGAGCGCCAGGGTGATCCAGACGGCGCTCCAGATGCCCGCCTCCCGCACGGAGGGGGCGTGGATCCGGCGGTTGAAGACACCCAGATCCAGGGCCAGCATCAGGAACACGAAGGCGTGGAATCCAGCCCAGGCCCACCAGGGCGCGGCTTGGAGCAGGGCGTCGACCAAGGGTCCTCCAGACCCTCAAGCTTATCTGGGTTGGCCAGGGGCCTGTCGAGAACGGGAAAGGGGCCCCGCGGGCCCCTTTCCCCCGATGCAGCGCGCCCTACTTGCGGGCCTGCGCGTCGTGCTTCTGGCGGCGGATGCGACGGCTCTCACGGTTCTGCTCCCGCTCGATCTTCCCGGCCTCCTGCTTCGTGACCTTGCCGTCGGCCTCGGCCTTGGCGATGTCGCGGTTGATCTTCCCCTCCTGGCGCTCCAGGCGGGCGGTCTCCTTCGGGGTGAGCTGGCCGCTGGCCACGCCCTGGGCGATGCGCTTCTGCTGGCGCTCGGCGCGCTTCTCGGCGCGGGCCTCGCGCTTGGGGGTGGCAGTCTGGGTGCCGGGCTGGGGGGCCTGGGCGAAGAGGGAGGCGCCCGCGACGAGGGAGCCGATGAGGGCGGCGGAGATGCGGCGGAGGTTCATGGCGGATCCTTTCGGTGGGGGGCGACGGCCCCGCAGGTGGTCAATTCACGGCCCGTGCCAAGGGGGCATCCCTTCTGACCCCAAGGCCTGGGAAAGGGTTGAAGCGCCGCCGCGTGGAACCTTGCCCCATCCTTCCCGTGGCCGTGTCGCAGCCTGCCTCACGCGGCCTCCCACGGAGCCGGGGGAATCCCTCATCATGTCCCCATGAGCCTGCCCCGCTTCTTCCTGGCGCCGCTGCCCGCCGCCGAGAACGCCCTCGTGCCGCTGGATGCCGAGACCGCCCGCCATCTCAAGGCCCTGCGCCTGAAGCCGGGCGCGGCCCTGGAGCTGGTGCTGGGCGGGCAGGCCTGGACGGCGGACCTGGCCGAGCTGGACCGGGGCCGGGGCGTGGCGCGGCTGGTGGCGCCTCTGCACGAGGACCGGGAGCCGCCCGTGGCCCTCCAGGCCTGCCTGCCCCTGCCGGCCCAGCTCAGCCTCTTCGACGAGTGGCTGCCCCCCCTGGTGGAGCTGGGTGTCACCCTCATCCAGCCCGTGGTCTACCAGCGCAGCGAGTTCGACGCCGCCAAGACCGCCGCCCGCCTGGAACGCTGGGCGCGCCTCATTCAGTCCGCCTGCGAGCAGAGCCACCGCAGCCGCCTGCCGGAGCTGCGCCCCCCCATGCCCTTCGCCGGGCTGCTGGCCTGGGAGGCCCCCCAAAAGTGGGTGGCCTACGAGCTGGCCACAGGCCAGGCCAATCCCCCCTTCCGGCCCGAGGCCCTGGCCTTCACCAGCGGCCCCGAGGGCGGCATCACGGACGAGGAATTCGCGGCCCTCCAGGGCGCGGGCTGGGCCCCCGTGAGCCTGGGCCGCAGCATCCTCCGGGCCGTCACCACCCCCGTGGCCCTGCTGGGCGCCGTGCAGTACCAGCTGGGTAGGGGCGGGTTCGCCTAGCTGCCGATGGGAAAAATCATGGGCCTCGCCCTTCCGCCGATGACATGCTTGGCCCGGCCCAGCTCGGCCGGCTGAGTCCCGGGAGGTCTGTCATGAAGCTCCGCACCCTGCTCTGCGCCTCTGTCCTGCTGGCGCCCCCCCTGGCCGCCGGCGACTACGACGCCCTGGCCCGCACCCTCCGCCAGGCCTGGCCCCAGTGCGCCACCGTGGCCCTGGTCTGCGACACCGCCGCCAGCAAGGCCGCCATCGACACCATCACCGGCGCCCTGTCCGGCCTGAAGGTCATCGTCGTGGACGTGAAGGGCCAGCAGGACATCGGCAAGGCCGTCGCCACCCTGACCGGACGCCGCCCCGATGCCGTGGTGCTGGTGGCCGGGGACAAGGTGGCCGGGGATGGCAGCAGCGCCGCCGGCTTCCTCATCCAGCGCCTGGGATCCGCCAAGATCCCCGCGGTGGCCACCACCGAGCAGGCCGTCAGGCAGGGCGCGGTCTTCGCCGTGGGCCCCGGCACCGGCGGCAAGGTGCTGGGCAACGCCAAGGCCGCCGGCGTGGCCGGCGTGAGCCTCCCGGCCGGGGCCACTCCCCTCTGAGGCCCCCGGTCCCAGGGGACAGACCACGCCCGACCTGGCGGGGGGCCCGGCCGGGTCATCGGGGGTGGTCTGCGATTCCCGCCTGAAAGGCCCCAGAAATCCCGACCCCAGGTCAAGGCCTCGGGGATGGCGTCGATGAGTCCCCTGTGCCTGGTCCGGCGTGTGTCCGGATGACCCTGTGGAGATGACGCCATGAAGCTTGTGACCCTTCTGTCCGCCGCTGCCCTGATGACCGCCCCCCTGGCCGCCGGGGACTACGACGCCCTGGGCAAGGCCATGCGCAGCGCCTGGCCCTCCGTCTCCAAGGTGGCCGTGGTCTGTGACTCCGCCGCCAACAAGGGCGCCATCGACGCCATCGCCGGGGCCATGCCCGGCATGAAGCTCATCGTGGTGGACGTCAAGGGTCAGCAGGACATGGGCAAGGCCATGACCACCCTGGGCAGCCACCGCCCCGATGCCGTCGTGCTCGTGGCCGGCGACAAGGTGGCCGGGGACGGCACCGGCGCCGCCTCCTTCCTCATCCAGCGCATGGCCGCCGCCAAGATCCCCACCGTGGCCACCACCGAGGCCGGCGTGCGCCAGGGGGCCGTGCTGGGCCTGGGCGCGGGCACCGGCGGCAAGCTGCTGGCCAACGCCAAGGTGGCCGGCGTGGCCGGCGTCACCATTCCCGCCGGTGCCAGTCAGATCTAGACGGGAAACACCCCAGCTTGCGAGGTATGCTGAAGGCTCCCCCCGGGAGCCTTCATGCGTTTTGCGCTGTCCCTCACGGCCGCCGCCAGCCTGCTGGCCCAGACGCCCCTCCCGCCCCGGGTGCAGGAGGCCCCGCTGCGGGCCCACCTGGCCTTCCTGGCCGATGACCTGCTGGAGGGCCGGGGCACGGGCCAGCGCGGCGCCGAGCTCACCGTGCGCTACCTGGAGACTCAGCTGCAGACCCTGGGCCTGCGGCCCGCCAATGGCGCCTCATACCGCCAGCCCGTGTCCCTGCTGGGCCTGAAGGCCCTGCCCGGGCGCAGCACCCTCAGCTTCCTGGGGGGCGGCGCCTGCGCCACGCCGAAGTTCGGCAGCGAGATCGTCTTCGGCGCCGGCATCGCCCAGGCCGAGCAGGCCTTCGATGCGCCCGTGGTGTTCGCGGGCTTCGGCATCGACGCGCCCGAGTGGCGCTGGGATGACTACAAGGGCCAGGACCTGCGCGGCAAGGTGCTGCTCATGCTGGTGAACGAGCCCGCCCCCACCGCGGCGGAGTCCGAGCTCTTCGACGGCGCGAACCTGAGCGCCTACGGCCGCTGGACGAAGAAGTTCGAGATGGCCGCCCAGCACGGGGCCCTGGGCGTGCTGCTGGTCCACACGACCCCTTCGGCCACCTACGGCTGGTCCGTGGTGCGGCCCAGCTGGGAGGCCGAGCGCTTCTCCCTGGCCCAGGGCCCCCGCGGCACGGGCCTGCAGGGCTGGGTCACCGAGGAGGTGGCCAGAGCCCTCCTGAAGCAGGGCGGCCAGGACCTGGACGCCCTGCGCGCCCGGGCCCAGCACCGCGACTTCCGCCCCGTGACGCTGGACCTGCGCCTCAGGGGCACCCTCCACAGTGAGGTGCGCACCATCGAGCAGTTCAACGTGGCGGGCCTGGTGCCGGGCACCGACCCCGCACTGAAGGACGAGCTCGTGGTCTACAGCGCCCACTGGGATCACCTGGGCAAGGGCCCGGGCCTGGCCGTGGACGCCCACCCGCCCCAGGTGGAGCCGGGTCACGAGCACGACACCCTCTACAACGGGGCCGTCGACAACGCCTCGGGCTGCGCGGCCCTGCTGGCCATGGCCCAGGCCGCCCGCCACGCCCCCGCCAAGCGCAGCCAGATGTTCCTCTTCGTGTGCGCCGAGGAGCAGGGCCTGCTGGGCTCCCGCGCCTACGCCGAGGCGCCCCTCTGGCCCCTGGCCAAGACCGCGGCCAATCTCAACCTGGACAGCCTCAACTTCGTGGCCCCCACCAAGGACATCGGCCTGCCCTTCCGCGAGCGCAGCACCCTGGGCGAGCTGGCCGAGGCCGTGGCCCGGGAGGCCAAGCTGGCCGTGGCGCCCACGCGCCCCGACCTGGGAGGCGGCTACTTCCGCTCGGACCACTACAGCTTCGTGCAGGCCGGCGTGCCCGCCCTTTCCGTGGGCGGCGGCCGCGACTACCTGGGGGCCGACCCCGCCGCCCTCAAAGCCAAGGCCGCCGCCTACGGCAGGCGCTACCACCAGGTCACCGACGAGTACGACCCCGCCTGGGACCTGCGCGGCATGGTGCAGCAGGCCCAGTTCACCTTCGACCTGGGCCAGGCCGTGGCCAACGCGGCGAACCGGCCCGTCTTCAAGACCGCCAAGTAGGGCGGTGCCCGAATCACAGACGCGAGCCACCCCTGCCCCCGGGCTGGTAGGCTGGGCGCGCGTGCTCCCAATCCAGCCCCGGTGCCCCTCCGGGCCCTTCATCCGGCATCCGCAGGTGGGGTTGCCCCATCAGCATGCATGTCGCGTCCCCAGGACCTTGACACCCCTTCCCCCACCCCTCCCATGCGGGCGACCAATCATCACCCGCAGTCTGTCGCCCAATCCTCGTTAGGTGCTCCATGGAAACTTGGCCACCCATTCGACTTCCCTTCCGTCAGGTCATGTCGATCCAGGCAGGAGAAACAGAGGTTACTTGGCATGTAGGTGATGCAGAGGCGAAGCGAGACCGATGCCTTCGAGTCATTGATGCAGCATATGCAGTCGAAGGCGAAATCAATGAAATCCTTAAAAAGTCCTTCCTTCGTGAGTTACGATCTGACCTCGAATTCGTGAGTGGCCACCTACTTGACTCCGATTGGTGCACATTTTCGGCCAAGCGAAAGTTATTACTCGCTGTCATCGATCGCGATTCACTTGTCAGCAGGTCTGAGCGAAGCAAACTCGAAGAGAATTTGGCGAAAGTAATAAAATGGCGAAATGCATTCACGCATGGCCAGTTTGAGATCCAACCATCACACTACATTTTGAGATATTTTGAATCTGGCCCAAAATGCCAAGTCCTTGATATCGAATTCTGGAAAAAGCTTGAAACCCAATTCGGGGATTGTTTCCAAATGTTAATGAATATTCATAATTCCCTTCATGCGCCCCCGAGCACCTAAGCCTCCGCTCAAGTCGGACCCCGCCTGCATTGCCCTCTTCTCTCTTTCAACAGCTCACTATCCCGGCTCCGCTCGTCGTCCCGGCGCAGGCGTGGCCGCCGAGCTTTTTTAGTTAGGCGTTTCCCATTCCCCACCCCCTCCTCCGCGAAAGGGCACTTATGATCGCCTCCACCACGTTCACGATTGATGGCTACGACATCACCGAGAACAAGGGCCTCGTGCGGGGCATCATTGTTCGCTCTCCGACCATTTCACAGGGCATCTTGGGTGGGTTGAAGAACATCATCGGCGGGCACATCGGTGCCTATACCACGATGTGCGAGCAGACCCGCTCCCAGGCCTACGACGACATGATTGCCCATGCCAGGGCCCTTGGTGCCAACGCCATTGTGGGTGTTCGATACGATGCCTCGTCCGTCGAGCCCCGCGGCGGCGCTGTTGAAGTCCTCTGCTACGGGACGGCCGTGGTCATCACCAAACGGGCGTCCTGATCGAAACGCCCACCCCACCTCCCAAGAGCTGCCCTTGACCCCCTCCCGCCCCCGCGCCGCCCTCCTCGTCGTGTTCGCCCCGGCCCTGCTGGCCCAGGCGCCTGAATCCCAGGTGCGCCTCGACCTGGCCCTCCAGGTGATGGAGGCTTACGGGGCCAAGGCGCGGTTTTCGGCCGGCCTCCAGGGCCAGATCCAGACCCTCAAGGCGCAGCAGCCGGCCCCGCCGGCGGCCCAGCTGGACGCCTTCGCCCGGGAGCTGATGAAGGAGGCCTTTTACCGGCGCCTGGCCCAGCCTTTCGCGGACACCTTCAGCGTCGAGGAGCTGCGGGCCCTGCTGGGCCACTTCCGCAGCCCCGGCTGCCAGAAGGCCTTCAACGCCCCCGCGGGCCCCCTCGAACTGAGCCCGGAGGAGCAGGGGGACCTGGCGCGGTTCCGCAGCTCGGAGGTGGGGGTGCGGTTCAGCCAGGCCTGGCCCGGGCTGCGGCAGGAGCTCTCGGACATCGGGCGCGAGTGGGTGCTCGAGGCCATGGAGCGGTCGCGCCGGACGCCGGCCCGGAAATCCGGGCACCATTAGGGCGGGGCCCAGCCCCGTTCCCGTCCTGGAGTCTCCATGCGCCGCGCCGCCCTCCTGTCCCTCCTGCCCGCCGCCCTCTGGCTGGGCTGCACCCGGCCCGACCTGAATGTCTCCAAGCTGCGCGTGGGCATGACCAAGAAGGAGGTGGTCGAGCGGGTGGGCAGCCCCAAGCGGGTGACCGAGGTGAACCCCACCACCGAGCTGCACGAGTACGAAGCCTACGACCGCTATGGCGCCATCAAGATCAACAGCCGCTCCCAGTTCATCCGATTCGTGGACGGCCGCCTGGAGGCCGTGGGCACGATGGAGGAGCTGAAGGCCGGCCGCTCGGCCCTGCGCGCCGAAACATCCAAGGCGGCTCCGGCCCAGCCGGCCGCGGCCATCCCCGCCTCCGCCGCGGCTCCGGCTTTCGACCTGCGCACGGAGCTGGAGAAGCTGGAGAAGCTCAAGAAGGACGGCCTCATCAGCGAGGCGGAGTTCCAGGAGCTGCGCCGGAAGGTCCTGGACAAGGCCAAGGCCCAGTAGCGACGGCGCCCTTGCGGCGGTTCCGGCCGCGGCTACCATTGATGTGATTTTTCGCATCAATGTCGCGGGGGCCCTGGGCCACCCGACCCATGGGCCGACGCCCGGGAGCCGCCTGTGAAGATCGCCGTCATCCTCGTCCGCACCCTCATGGGGCTGCTCTTCCTGTTCGCCTCCATCACCTACCTCTTCAAGCTCATCACGCCGCCGGAGCCCACGGGGGCCATGAAGACCTTCAGTGCCGGCCTGGAGGCCGCCCGGTACCTCATGCCCACGGTGAAGGTCCTCGAGCTGCTCTGCGGGCTGGCCCTGGTGACGGGCCGCTTCGTGCCCCTGGCCACGGTGCTGCTGGCCCCCATCATCGTGAACATCCTGCTGGTCCACGCCTTCATGGGCCCCGAGGGCCTGCCCCTGGCGGTGTTCCTGGTGCTGGCCAACGGCTTCCTGGCCTACCACCACCGCGAACGCTTCCGGCCCCTGTTCAAGGCCTGAGCTGCGGCCTCGGTTCTTTCCCATTCCCTCCCGGGATTGATTAAGCTTCTTTTTGGAATCAATGACAGACATCCAACGGGGAGGCGGGCATGGCGAAGCACATCGTGTTCTGCGCGGATGGCACCTGGAACAACCCCAACGAGGACCAGAACCAGGACCGCACGGCGGACCCCACCAATGTCTACAAGCTGTTCACGGCCCTGGAGGGCGCCCTGACGCCGCCCTCACTCCTGCTGGCCGACGAGCAGGAGAAGGAGCTGGTGGAGGGCGGCGTCCCGGTCCAGGTGGCCAAGTACCTCCATGGCGTGGGCGATTCGCGCAACCCCATCCTCAAGCTCATGGGCGGGGCCTTCGGCTCGGGCCTCATCTCGCGCATCGTGCGCGGCTACACCTTCATCTCGCGGAACTACCAGCCCGGCGACGCCATCAGCATCGTGGGCTTCAGCCGAGGGGCCTACACGGCCCGGGCCCTGGCGGGGCTCATCGCCAGCCAGGGCCTGCTGAATCTGCCCGTCACCAGCGACAAGGCGGAGGCCTACCGCCGCGGGGCCCAGGCCTGGTACCGCTACCGGAAGGCCTCGCTCAAGCGGAGCAGCTTCAGCCTGGCCCGGCTGGGCGAGATCGCCGCCGACCTGCCGGCCTTCCTGTCCCGCGACTCCCTGAAGGACTCGGATTTCATCCCCGTGGACGCCCTCACGGCCGTGGGCGTCTTCGACACTGTGGGCGCCATGGGGCTGCCGGACTACGCCGCCGGCGGGGACCGCCTGGATGCCTTCAAGTTCGCCGACACGAAGCTGAGCGACAAGGTGCGGCACGGCTTCCACGCCGTGGCCCTGGACGAGCGCCGCAGCGACTTCGCGCCCACGCTGTGGGAGCCCGCGGAGCGCATCGAGCAGGTGCTCTTCCCGGGCGCCCACGGGGATGTGGGGGGCGGCTACCCGGCCGCCAACGGCGAAAGCGGGCTCTCGGACCTGGCCCTGGCCTGGATGCTACAGCGGCTGGGTTCCGTGGGCGTGCGCTTCGAAGCAGGCGCGGCGGAGGCCCTGCATCCCGATGCGGCCGGCGTGGCGCACCAGCCCTGGGCCCACGCCCCCTGGACGCTGCCCGGGGTGATCCTGGGGCCCCGGGGCTTCCCGGGAGACGTGGCCGTGGACGCCTCGGTGGCCGCACGGCGCGCCGCAGGCCCCGTGCTGGCCGAGCCCGGCACCGCGCCCGCGCCCTACGCGCCGGGGAACCTGCCAACCTAGCCCGCTCGCGCACACGGAAAATCCGCCCGCGCACCCGGGCGGCGCCAAGACCCACTTGGAGGCCGGGCACGGGAGGGCCATCATGAAGGGTGGCCTGTCGGGCCTTGGCCCCCAGGCGCTGGACGACCCAAATCTTTCCCAGGAGCAGACATGGCCATCAAAGTAGGCATCAACGGCTTCGGCCGCATCGGACGCATGGTGTTCCGCGCCGCGGTGCAGCACTTCCAGGACATCGAGATCGTGGGCATCAACGATCTGCTGGAGCCGGAGTACCTCGCCTACATGCTGCAGTACGATTCCGTGCATGGCCGCTTCAAGGGCACCATCGCGGTGGAGGGCAGCACCCTCATCGTGAACGGCAAGAAGATCCGCCTCACGGCCGTGAAGGATCCCGCCGAGCTGAAGTGGGACGAGATCGGCGCTGACGTCGTCATCGAGTGCACGGGCCTGTTCCTCACCCAGGAGACCTGCCAGAAGCACCTCGCCGCGGGGGCCAAGAAGGTCATCCAGAGCGCCCCCAGCAAGGACGACACGCCCATGTTCGTCTTCGGCGTGAACGACAAGACCTACGCGGGCCAGGCCATCATCAGCAATGCGAGCTGCACCACCAACTGCCTGGCCCCCGTGGCCAAGGTGCTCCATGACGCCTTCGGCATCAAGCGCGGCCTCATGACCACGGTGCATGCCGCCACCGCCACCCAGAAGACCGTGGACGGTCCCAGCAACAAGGACTGGCGCGGGGGCCGCGGCATCCTGGAGAACATCATCCCCAGCAGCACCGGCGCGGCCAAGGCCGTGGGCAAGGTGATCCCCGAGCTGAACAAGAAGCTCACGGGCATGTCCTTCCGGGTGCCCACCAGCGATGTCTCCGTGGTGGACCTCACGGTGGAGCTCAGCAAGGAGACCACGTACGAGGCCATCTGCGCCGCCATGAAGGCCGCCTCCGAGGGCCCCATGAAGGGCGTGCTGGGCTACACCACCGACAAGGTGGTCAGCACCGACTTCCGCGGCGAGGCCTGCACCTCGGTCTTCGACGCCGACGCCGGCATCATGCTGGACTCCACCTTCGTGAAGGTCGTCAGCTGGTACGACAACGAGTGGGGCTACTCCTGCAAGGTGCTGGAGATGGTGCGCGTCATCTCCAAGTAGACCCCTCCTGTTTCGACGGTCAGCGGAGGGTGCCATCCCGGCCCCTCCGCGCGACCGCGTCTGGCGGCCCGCTGACCGGCCGGTATCCTGGAGTCCGTCCCGACCGAGGTGCCCATGCGGCTCAAGCCCTTCGTCCTCCTCAGCGCGCTGAGCCTCACGGCGCCGCTCCTGCCCGCCCAGGCGGCCCCCGCCCCGGCGGCCGCAACCCTTCCCGCGGACCTGCCCACGGGCGAGCGCTGGCTGAAGCACTTCCGCGAGGACCTGCTGCCCTTCTGGAACGTGCCGGACGCCTGGGGCACACCCCGGGGCGACTTCCCCACCTTCCGCGGCAACGACGGCAGGGCCGTGGACTGGACGAAGCCGCCCGCGGAGCTGACCGAGGCGCCGGGCTGGATCAAGGAGCAGTTCGGTCGCGAGTACGTGCGCATGAAGTCCCGCCAGACCTACTTCTACGGCGTGGCCTACCACCTGACGGGCGACCCCAAGATGCTGGAGCTGGCCCGGGACGGCGCGGCCTTCATCCGCCAGCGGGCCCTCGATCCCAGGACCGGCAGTGCCGTGACCTACTGGGAGAAGGGCGTGGCCCAACCCGAGGTGCTGGCCCGCACCACGCAGGACCTGGCCTACGCCCAGCTGGGCCTGGCCATGTACTGGTACCTCACCCGCGACGAGGCCACCCTGCGTGACATCAAGAGGCTCAAGCGCCACATCTTCACCCAGTACTGGAACCCCCAGTGGCGGGCCCTCCGCTGGGTGAGGAAGGAATCTCCAGAGGGCGAGCACCTGCGCCAGGAGCTGGTGGCCCAGCTGGACCAGGTCAACGCCTACCTGCTGCTGCTCACGCCCCTCTTGCCGGAGCCCGACCGCCGGGCGTGGACCGCCGATCTGAAGCGCCTGGCCAGGACCCTGGTGGAGGACTACCACGACGGGGAGCGCCACCTCTTCTGGGGCACCCTTCATGACCCCGCCCAGAAGCAGCTGGGCTCGCGGCACACGGACTTCGGCCACACGGCCAAGGCCTACTGGATGCTGGAGCGCATCGGACGGCTCACGCAGGACCGGGCCCTCGTGGACCTCGCCACGACGGGCGCCAGGGCCGTGCTGAAGCAGGCCTACCTGGTGGACTCGGGCACCTGGGGCTCGCGGCTCCGCGCGGACGGCAGCGTCGGCACCGGCAAGGAATGGTGGATCTACGCAGAGCTGGACCAGCTGGCGGCCACCCTGGCGCTCCACGATCCGGCCCAGGCCGCGCCCCTGCCCCGCACGGCGGCCTTCTGGTTCCAGCGCATGGTGGACCCCGTGAACCACGAGGTCTGGGGTGGCACCGGGGGCGCCCCCGGGTTCGAGCCCTGGACGGGCCCCAAGATCCACCAGTGGAAGAGCGGCTACCACTCCGCCGAGCATGCCCTGGTGGGCTACCTCACGGCCCAGGCCCTGCAGGGGGAGCCGGCCACCCTCTACTTCGCGCCGAAGGAGGCCCCGGCCCGGCTCCGGCCCTACTTCTTCGAGGGCACCGTCACGGCCCGCAGCAGCCAGCCCCTGCCCGGCTTCCCGGGCCGACGGAAGCTCCGGGTGGCCTTCACCTCACTTCGATGAGGCCCGCGGGAAGGCTCTGAGGGCCGCCGTTCACCCGAAGACGCGGTGCTTCGCCGCTTCGGAAATGGCCACCACGGCCGGATGCCGGAGCCGGCGGTCCAGGGTGAGGGCGTAGACGCGCTCCCGCACCCCCGCCGCCAGGCCCAGGCGCCGGACCTGGTACTGGCGCTCGACCTCCTTCGCCAGGGGGGAGGGGGCCGCGAAGAAGCCCACCCCCTGCTGGCCGAAGCTCTTCAGCAGGGCGCTGTCATCGACTTCCCCGACGATGCGGGGGTGGAGCCCCTCCACCTCGAACCACTGGTCCAGTCCCCGGCGGAGGGCCGCGCCCTCCAGGGGGAGCAGGACGGGGGCGCCGTTCAGGCAGGCGGGAAAAGCCCCCGGGTGGCGCTTGCGCAGCGCCTCGGTGCCGAAGATCTGGACCCCGCACTCGCCCAGCAGGTGGCTGAAGGCCTTCACGGCGCTGCCCGGCGGGGGCGGCAGGTCGGACAGCACCAGGTCCAGCTCGTGGAGCGAGAGCTGGGCCAGCAGGCGTTCCGTCCGGTCCTCCCGGCAGAGCAGGCGGATGGGCTCGGGCAGGTGGAGGGCGGGTTCCAGGAGGGTGCGCACCATGAGCTTGGGCAGGACGTCCGAAATGCCCACCGCCAGGACCGGGGCGCGGTTCGCGGCCCAGCCCGCGAGCGACTCCTGCAGCTCCTTGCCCAGGCCGAAGATGCCGTCGGCGTAGCGGAAGGCGGTGCGCCCCGCCTCCGTCAGCGCCAGGCCCCGGCCCTCCTTCTGGAACAGGCGGACCCCCAGGGCCTTCTCCAGGCTCCGGATCTGGGCGCTCAGGGTGGGCTGGGCCAGGCGGAGCCGCTCCGCGGCCTGCGTGACGCTGCCCTCCCGGGCGATGGTCCAGAAATAGAACAGGTGGTGGTAGTTCAGCCAGTCCATGGGCCTTCCGATGCTTCGATTTTATCTATGTTTTTTTCATTTTTATCTATTGGATTGATCTTTCATGGCGCCCGACACTGCCCTGGTGGAGGCCCCATGAACATCCAGATCCGCGGCATTGGCATCCCCCCCACCGAGGCCCTGGCGGCCCACATCGAGCGCCGCCTGGCCTTCTCCCTGTCCCGCTTCGCCGCGCGGCTCGAGCGCGTGGTGGTCCGCTTCAGCGACCTGAACGGGCCCAAGGGGGGCTGCGACAAGGTCTGCCGGGTGGGCTTCACGCTGAGGGGCCACGGCCCCGAGGCCGTGGAGGCCCGCGATGCCGACCTCTATTCCGCGGTGGACCAGGCGGCGGTGAAGGCCGGCCGCCGCGTGGCCCGGCTGCTCGAACAGGCCCGGAACTAGGAGGACACCATGAACCGCTTCAAGACCTTTCTGCTGCTGGGGCTGGTCACCAGCCTGCTGGTGGCCCTGGGCGCCACGTTGGGCAAGGGCTGGCTCATCGGCTGCACCGTGGCGGCCTTCGCCCTGAACCTGGGCGCCTACTTCTACAGCGACCGGCTCGTCCTGCGCATGCAGGGGGCGGAAGAGCTCCCCGAACGGGAAGCCCCCACCCTCCACGCCGACGTGGCCGAGCTGGCGGCCCGGGCGGGCATCCCCAAGCCGAAGATCTACCTCGTGCGGGATGACGCCCCCAACGCCTTCGCCACGGGCCGCAACCCCGAACACGGCGTGGTCGCCTTCACCGAGGGCCTGCTCCGCACCATGCCCCGCCGGGAGCTGCGCGGCGTCATCGCCCACGAGCTCTCCCACATCCAGAACCGGGACATCCTGGTGGCCACGGTGGCGGCGGGCCTGGCCGGGGCGGTGAGCCTCCTGGCCAACGTGTTCCAGTGGGGCGCCCTGCTCGGCGGCGGCTCCCAGAGCGACGAGGAGGGCGGCGGCAGTCCCTTCGGCGGCCTCATCTTCGCCCTCGTGGCTCCGCTGGGCGCCTCCCTCATCCAGTTCGCCATCTCCCGCTCCCGGGAGTTCATGGCCGACGCCGGGGCCGCGCAGGTGACGGGCGACCCCGAGGGCCTGGCCCTGGCCCTGGAACGGCTGGGGCGCCTCCAGGAGGTGGTCGAGCCCGGCCCCACCGCCGAGCCGGCCACCGCCAGCCTCATGATCGCCAGCCCCTTCACGGGCGGCGGTCTCCTCCGGTGGTTCAGCACCCACCCCCCCCTTGAAGCGCGCATCGCCCGGCTGCGGGACCGGTCACGCCGACCCGGCCTCGCGGCCTGAGGAGTCCCTGAATGGAAAGCATCGGTTCCCCCTGGATGTGGGCTGGTTTCATCGGCTTCGTGCTGGCCATGCTGGCCCTGGACCTGGGGGTCTTCCACCGCCAGGCCCACAAGGTCAGCGTGAAGGAGGCGGGCATCTGGAGCCTCGTGTGGGTGGGCTGCGCCCTGGCCTTCAATGCCCTCCTCTGGAATGGCTTCGGCTCCCAGCGCGGCATGGAGTTCCTCACGGGCTACCTCATCGAGAAAGCCCTCAGCGTGGACAACATCTTCGTGTTCGTCCTCATCTTCGGGGCCTTCTCGGTGCCCGAGGCCTACCAGCACCGGGTGCTCTTCTGGGGCATCCTGGGGGCCCTGGTGATGCGGGCCATCTTCGTGGGTCTCGGCGCCGCCCTCATCGCCAGCTTCCACTGGGTGCTCTACCTGTTCGGCGCCTTCCTGGTCATCACGGGCATCAAGATGCTCCTGGTCCGGGGACAGGGCTTCGACCCGCGTCAGAATCCCGTGTTCCGGCTCTTTAAGCGGCTGGTTCCCGCCGTGGACACCTACCACGGTCCGGCGTTCACGGTGGTCCAGGAGGGCCGCCGCTACGCCACGCCCCTGCTGCTGGTGCTGGTGGCGGTGGAGCTCACGGACCTGGTCTTCGCCGTGGACTCAGTGCCGGCCATCTTTGCCGTCACCAAGGATCCCTTCATCGTCTTCACCTCGAACATCTTCGCCATCCTGGGCCTGCGCAGCCTCTACTTCCTGCTGGCGGGCGTGGTGGGCCGCTTCCACCTCCTGAAGGTGGGGCTGAGCCTGGTCCTGGTGTTCGTGGGCCTGAAGATGCTCCTGGTGGAGGTCTGGAAGGTCCCCGTGGCCTGGAGCCTGGCGGTCATCGGACTGCTGGTGGGTGGTTCAGTGGTGGCTTCCCTGCTGCTGCCCCGCAAGGGGGAGCCGGACGCGGGTCTCCCCGAGGCGGGGGCCTCGTGAGCGCCAGCACCCTCTCCACCGGGACGCCCACCTCGTACGGCCCGCTTCTGGTGCTTCTGGCCTCCCTGTCCGCCGTCCCCGGCATCGGCTCCCTGACCAGCCCGGTGGTGGGCCTGGCCACCCTCACCCTGGGCCTGCAGCTCATGGCGGGGAGACCCTTCCCCTGGCTCCCGGGCTGGGCCCGCCAGCGGATGGGGGCCTCCAGCCTGGGGGGCCGCTTCTCGGCCTGGCTCCAGGAGCGCTGCCGCCCCCTGCTGCACCTCAGGGCGCCCGGCTTCCCGGGCCCGCTCGCGGGCCTCACGGTGGCCTGGAGCAGCCTCATCCTGATGCTCCCCCTGGCCTTCATCCCCTTCAGCAACACCATCCCCTCCCTTTCGGTGGGGCTGGTGGGGGCGGGGCTGGTGGCCCAACGCAGCCTCCTGGGCTGGCTCGGGTTCGCCCTTGCCGGAAGCTACACGCTGGTCCTCGCCCTGCTGGGTGAGGCCCTGGTCCTCGCCGCCCAGGCCCTGATCCGCCACCTCGCCTGACCGGGGATCCACGATCCCCCCTTTTTCCAGGAGTTTCCATGCCCGTCAAACCCAGCACCCCTGAAGAGACCTTCTTCGCGCAGCAGGAACTCGAGCGGCGGCGCCAGCTCGCCCAGGCCCGGGAGGCCCAGCTCCGGGCCGAGGAGCGCCGCACCCTCCAGGAGCGCCATTGGATGCGCTGTCCGAAGTGCGGCATGGAGCTCCTGGAGATCGACCACCTGGGCCACAAGGTGGACCAGTGCAGTGCCTGCCGGGGGCTCTGGCTGGATGCCGGGGAGCTGGAATCCCTGACAGCCAACGGGGAGGGGGGCTTCCTGGGGAACCTGAAGAAGGTCTTCTGGAGCTAGGAGCCAGCCGGGTCCGATCCAAGCACGCTTTGGAGCGAGCAAACCTTCCCATGGCCCACCATCCATCCACGCCAGCACCCACCCTGCGAGAGCGCACCCTCCGCCTTCTGGAGAGCGCCTGGTTCGAGAGGTCGATCACGGCGCTGATCCTCCTCAACGCCATCACGCTTGGCATCGAGACCTCCCCCCTGGTTACGGCTCAGGCAGGCAACCTGCTCCACGGTTTCGACCGGTTGGTGTTGGCTGTGTTTGGGGTTGAGCTGTTGCTGCGCGGCTTCGTCCACCGCTCCCGATTCTTCCGGGACCCCTGGCGCGTCTTTGACCTGCTGGTCGTGGGAATCGCGATGATTCCCGCGGGCACAGCCTTCACCGTCCTGCGTTCTCTCCGGGTGCTGCGGGTGCTCCGGTTGGTCTCGCTCGTGCCTTCCATGCGGGGGGTGGTCGGCGCCCTGCTCAAGGCCCTGCCCGGGATGGCCTCGATCATTGGGCTCATGGGGCTGGTCCTCTATGTCTCGGCGGTGATGGCCACCAGGCTGTTCGGTGCCATCTCGCCCGACATGTTCGGCAGCCTCGGGGCCTCCCTGTTCACGCTCTTCCAGGTGATGACCGTCGAGGGGTGGCCCGACATCGCCCGCGAGATCATGGCGCGATCGCCCCATGCGTGGATCTTCTTCGTCGCCTACCTGCTCATCGCCACCTTCATGGTGCTGAACCTGTTCATCGCCGTGGTGGTCAACGCCATGCAGTCCCAGGTCGCCGACGACCTCAAGGACGACGGCATGGCGCACACCCGGTCGATCCTCGAGGAGGTCCGGGCCCTGCGGCGGGAGGTCGAGGCGCTGCGGGGCTCCTGGAGGCCCTGAGGCGGCCGTTGGCCCTACTTCCGGAGGATGGCCGAGCTGAGGGCCGGCACGGTGACCGTGCTGAGCCCGCCCGTATTGATGACCGTCACGGCCGAGCCGGCCAGGGGGATGGGGGTGAGCCCCGCCTGAGTGCCGTCCGCCAGCAGAGCCGCCCCGCTCAGGTCCGCGTCCGTGTTGAAGGCCTGGGCCGTGGTGCTGGCGTTATGGAACACGTAGAAGGCCGAGGCGTCCACCGTGGAGGCCACACACGTGTAGCCGAAGGCCAGGGTGGTGCCGCCCACACCCACGGGATCAATGCGGGTCACGTTGGTGGCGCGCACGGCGTCCGGCAGGCGGAAGGCGTTGCTGCTCTTCCGGATGGCGGTGAGTCCCTGCACGTAGCTGTAGAGCTTGTAGCCGTTCTGGGTGGCGTCGTAGTTGGCGAAGCCGCCGGCGATGGGATCCCCGCTGTAGACCGTGGACCACTTCACCAGGTTGATGGCGTCGGAGGCGTTGTAGGAGTTGTCCACGAAGGAGCGGTGGGAGCCGGTGCTGGACTTGGTGTTGGCGTAGCCCCCCGTGGTCTCCTTGGTGCGGAACATCTCATCGCCCGCATGGAGGAAGGCCAGGCCCTGGGAGGTGAGCAGCACGGCATGGCCGATCTTGGCGCGCTTGAGGATCTCGGCGTCACCCGTGGCGTCCTTGGTCACATTGGTGGCCATGGCCAGCACATCGTAGAGGCAGAGGTTGTCGTGGCAGGTGAGGTAGCTCACCACGTTGTTGGTGGAGCCCGGCGTGAAGTTCGTGGGCAGGCCGGCCGCATTGGAGAACAGGTTGGCGGGGCTCTGAGCCAGGCCCGACAGGAAGGCCGGGGCACCATCGCTGGGGTAGCCGTTCTTGAAGATCTGGCGGTAGCTGTCGGAGAACATGGCCACGTTCAGGCCAGTGAACTGGGCGGCGTTCCCCTGGTCTGCGCCGGTGGTGGCGTCGCCGTTGTAGTCGGTGCTGACGCCGCTGTAGAACCCGTTCCAGCCCTCGCCCAGGAAGAGCACGTTCGGGTTGAGGGCCTTGGCCGCGCTGTAGGCCGTCTTGATGGTCTGGCTGTCCAGCACGCCCATGAGGTCGAAGCGGAAGCCGTCCACCCTGTACTCGCCCACCCAGTGGACGATGGAATCCAGGATGAGCTTGCGCACCATCTTGGCGTCGGAGCGCACGTCCTGGCTGCCGGCGCCGTTCCGCGAGGTGCTGCGGTAGTAGTAGGCCTGGATGCCCGTGTCACCCAGCACGCTGTTGTTGGCGGTGTGGTTGTAGACCACATCGAGGATCACGCCCATGCCCTGCTTGTGGATCTCGTTGATGAGCGTCTTCAGCTCACCGATGCGGGCCGCGGGATCCAGGGGGTTCGCCGAGTACATCCCCGAGGGCGTGAAGTAGTTCTGCGGGTCGTAGCCCCAGTTGTAGTTGGCGCCGCTGGTCCTTGTGATGTCCAGCTCGCGGGTGCGGATCTTGGTCTGGTCGTAGGTGTAGTTGGCCAGGGGGCACAGCAGCTGGACGTGGGTGGCCCCCAGCTTCTGGATGTGGGGCAGCATCGCGACGAGCCCCTTGTAGGTGCCCCAGGTGCCACCGTTGGCGAAGGCCGCGCCCAGGTTGGGATCCACGGTAAGGTCGCGGATGCCGGCCTCGTAGACGATGGCGTCCCGGTTGGAGGTGTAGGCGTAGGGCGCCGCCGTGGTGCCGTCTGGGCCCTTCATCCTCGATCCGTCAAAGTAGTTGGCCGCTCCGCCGAAGGCCCAGCCGCCGTCCGGCAGGGAGGCCGCCGGATCCAGGATGGCGCCCTTGCCGATGCTGTCGCCGGGGATGCTGCTGCCATTGGCGTGGACCCACTGGGCCATGGACTTGGCGTAGGGATCCAGCACGTAGCTGCTGCCGACCTTGTAGACATAGAAGGGCTGGGCGGGGAGCGCGAGGGCGCCCGTGGACCAGACGCCGCCGCTGCCGCGGGTCATCGCCAGGGTGGCGGCCGGGGCGCTGAGGGCGTCGTTCCAGTTGGCATACAGGCACAGGCTCACGGTGCCCGCATTGGGGTTCCAGTAGTTGAAGGTGACGTTGCCGCCGCTGACCAGGGCCCCGAGTGCGGTGCTGGGCACCTTGTGGTAAGCCGCGTCCGCCGGTGGCGTGGCGTTGGCGTCCCTGTCCAGGGCCATGGCGTCGGCGGAGGGGGGCGTGGAGCCACCGCCCCCTCCGCCGCCCCCGCAGGCGAGGAGCAGGACCAGACCGGGAACCAGGAGGGAAGCGGACAAGCGGTTCATGGGACCTCCGGGGCGAGGCGGGCGGGGCGTTAGCGGGCGGCCCGCTTGTACATCCGGTCGTAGTACTCGTCGAGCATGCGCTGGACGCCGAAGGCGTCGCGGGTGCTCCGGATGGAGGCCACCATCATCTCGATCCAGGCGTCGCGGCGCTCGTAGTAGGCGGGCAGCACCTCGTCGGCCAGCACCTTCTTGAAGGCCTTGAAGTCGTGCTTGTCCAGCACGGTCTCGTCCTCGCTCTCGAAGCCGTCGCCGAACTGCCAGCCGTTGACACCGTGCTCGCAGGCCTCGGGCCACCAGCCGTCGAGGATGGAGAGGTTCAGCACGCCGTTCATGGCGGCCTTCATGCCCGAGGTGCCGCTGGCTTCCTTGGGGCGGCGCGGGTTGTTCAGCCACACGTCCGAGCCGCGGGTGAGCATGCGGCCGATCTCCATGTCGTAGTTCTCCAGGAAGACCACGCTGCCGGGGTAGCGCTTCGTCATCTCCAGGATGTTCTCGACGATCCGCTTGCCGTTGTCGTCCAGGGGATGGGCTTTGCCGGAGAAGACGATCTGCAGCTTCCCGCTCTTGAGCAGGGGCTCGATGAACTTGCGGTCCGTGAAGATGAAGTTGGACCGCTTGTAGGGCGCGGCGCGGCGGGAGAACCCGATGAGCAGCTTCTCTGCGTCCAGCTTGACGCCGGTCCGGGCCTCCACGAAGGCGATGAGCTTCTTCTTGTTGTCCAGGTGGGCCTTCCAGAGGGCGTCCTTGGCCTTCCGGGAGCCGTCGTAGGCCGCGCCCAGGTCCAGCATGCGGCCGTCCACCCAGGTGGGCCGGTGGATGGCGTTGGTGATGCCGATGATCTCGCAACGGCCGTCGACCTTCTTCCACATCTGATTGGCCGTGACCCGGTGCAGGTCGGCCACGGCATTGGCGATGCGGGAGAGGCGCAGGGCGCCCACGGTCATGTTGAAGGGGCTGCCCCCCAGCTGCTTGAGCTGGGCCCGTGTGAGCCCCAGGTTCGCCCCCATGTAGAGGAAGCGGTCGATGGGGTGGGACTCGTTGCCCTGCACGATGGGCGTGTGGGTGGTGAAGACCACCTCCTCGCGGGTCTTGGCCCAGGCCGCCTCGAAGGTGGCGCCCTTGGCCATGCGCTGGTGCAGGAGCTCGAAGCCCGCGAAAAGGGCGTGGCCCTCGTTGAAGTGGTAGACGTCGGGCTTGATGCGCAGGGCCTGGAGGGCGCGCACTCCGCCGATGCCGAGCACCATTTCCTGGGCCACCCGCTCCTCGCCGAACCAGCCGTAGAGCTGACCGGTGATCCAGCGGGCCTCGCCATCGTTCTCCTCGATGTCCGTATCCAGCAGGTAGAGGGAGTCCACGCCGAAGCTGTTCACCCGCCAGACCTTGATCTTGACGGGCCTGCCCTTGATCTCGACCTCCACCAGGACGCCGGTGTCCTCCAGGAACTCGTGGTTGCCGCTCCGGTAGGCGTCGAAGACCTTGCCGCTTTCGGCGTCCACCATCTGCTCGCCGTAGCCCTGCTTCCAGCGGATGCCGATGCCTACCATGGGGTAGCCATGGTCCTTCACGCCCTTGAGGTAGTCGCCGGCCAGGATGCCCAGGCCCCCCGCGTAGATCTTGAAGGGGCTGTCAAGGGCGTACTCCATGCAGAAATATGCGACCCGGGGCAGCTTCTTTATGGACATGAGGACTCCTTCGTCGTTCATCAAGGCGCTGCGCGCCATTCTTGCGAATGGCGCGAAAGGGAAAGATCAATGGGCGACTGTCGCGATGCGTTCGAGCAGGACGACCGACTCGGCCTGGACTGCGACCTTGCCACCGGCGACCTGGGCGGTGCGGCCGGTATAGGCATCGCGGAGCGTCTGGCCGTCCTCGAAGACGCCGGCCACGGGCAGGCTCACCGGACCCTTGGCGTCCAGGGCCACCACCACGCGGTCCCCGCTGGTGGGCTCCACGCGGCTAAAGGTGTAGGGGACCTCGCCCAGCTGCTTGTGCTCGCCGGTGGCCAGGGCCTTGTGACGGGCCCGGAAGGTGCCCAGTTTGCGCCAGTGGGCCAAGACCTTGGCGTCCACCTTCTCCCAGTTCATGTCGGAGCGTGTGGCCTGCTGCTGGTCGCTTCGCGGGGCGATGCCCGCGGGCCGGGCAGTCTCGTCGCCGTAGAAGATCTGCACGCCGCCCGGCGCCAGCAGCAGGGCCGTGCCGCCCTCGACGAGCCGCTCCCGATCGAAGAGCTCGGTGTCGTGGCTGGAGAGGTAGTTGAGCATGTGGACCGGCCGGCCTGCCTGCTCCTTCGCGTAGCCGCGGAAGAGCTTCTCGGGCTTGGCGAAGGCACCCTCCTGCTGCTGGAAATCGAAGTTGATCATGGCGTCGAAGCCCGAGGCCGTGAGCTTGTGCCTGGCGGGACCCACGCCCCAGTACTCGCCCACCATCCAGAAGGGGGCATCGTCCACCTTGCGGGTGGGGTTCTTGGCCTTGAACTCGGCCAGGGCCTTCGCGGCCTCGGCCTTCAGCTGGGCCCAGGCCTCGGCCTCGACATGCTTCACGGTGTCGCAGCGGAAGCCGTCGATGCCGAACTCGCGCACCCAGTCCGTGAGCCACTTGATGAGGTAGCCGCGCACGGTGGTGTTGGGCAGGTCCACGGCCCTGGTGCCCACCTTCTCCTTGAGGAACTTGGGCAGCTTCACCGCCTCGGTGCTCTCCGTGCGGAAGTCCGGCAGGTAGGCCAGCTGCATGGTGAGGTCGTCGCGGCCGCCGTCGAGGTAGCCGGGCAGGCCCGCCCGCACCCAGGGCCGGCCCCACCAGTCGCCGAACTTCTCCGAGTTGTAGTCGATGTAGTTGTGGTAGTTCCGCAGGAGGCTGGCGTCCTTCTCCCAGTCGGGCCACAGCACGTCCACCTTCAGGTCCTTGGCGGTCTGGAGGTCCAGGTAGCCGGGGTGATTCAGGACGATGTCGAAGAGGATGCGGATGCCCTGGGCATGGGCCGTGTCCACCAGCTCCCGCAACTCCGCAGGGGTGCCCATGTTCTGGTCCAGCACCGTGTAGTCCAGGGCGTAGTAGCCGTGGTAGGCGTAGTGCTTGAACTCCTTCTGGCCCCCCTGCACCCAGCCGTGGATCTGCTCGTAGGGGGCCGTGATCCAGAGGGCGTTGACGCCGAGCTCCTTGAACCAGCCCTCCTTCAGCTTCAGGGTCAGGCCCCTCAGGTCGCCCCCGTGGAAGGTGCCCACGTCCGCCTTGGGTGAGGCCTCACGCTGGCGCCCATAGGCGTGGTCGTTGGCCGGGTCGCCATTCATGAAGCGGTCCGTCATCACGAAGTAGACGATGGGGTTCTCGGCGAAGGTGCCGGGGACCGACACGGGCGCCTGGGCGCGGGCGACTCCGACAGGCAGGAGGGCAGCAGCCAGGGTCAGGGCAGCGACGGTGCGGGGAAGGCTTCGAAACAGGCTCATGGGTGCGGCACCTTGATGACGGAGTGAGGACGCTAGGGCCGGGCTCGGCCCGGCCCTAGCGTGGGGGCGCGGGGGTGTGCGCGCAGCGCGGGACCCCCGCACCGGCATGGATCCCTACTTCTTGCAGGTGTGCTCCTTCAGGGCCTCTTCCTTGGAGAAGTAGATGGTGCGGTCGCCCGTCACCACCCAGATCGCCTTGTGGGCGCGGCCGTCGAAGGCCATGTCCTTGGCGCCCTGCTCCTTGATGTCGCCCTTGTGGATGATGTAGTTCACCTGGGACTTGGAGCCGGTATTGAACTCCTCCAGGTCCACGTGCCAGTAGACGCCGAAGTCGTTGGTGCCCGTGGGCATCATGGGATTGGGCCACTCAATGTCGGGCAGGGGCATGTTGGGGCTCTTCCAGAGGTGCACGCCCCACTTCTCGTACTTGCCGTCGCAGCGGTGGTAGTTGATCTCGATCTTGCCGTCGGGGGGGGCGGCGATCGCGGGGGAGATGGCCAGGGCGATCACGGCGATCGCCTTGAGGAGGCTCGAGCGGAGGCTCATGCGTGACTCCTTGTGGGGGAGGGAGGGCCATGGGCCCTCGGGTTGGGGTTGAGTGCGGCTAGCCCTTGTTGGCCCCGGAGGTGAGGCCGGAGATCATCCAACGCTGGGCCAGGATGAAGACGATGGCGATGGGCAGGCCCGACAGGATGGCCGCGGCCGCGAAATCGCCCCAGAGGTACTTCTGCTGGTAGAGAAACTGCTTGGAGCCCACGGCGATGGTGAGCTTGTCCTGGTTGCGCAGGAGGATGGAGGCCACGGGGTACTCGTTCACCGCGCTGATGAAGGCCAGGAGGAACACCACCATCAGGATGGGCGTGGCCATGGGCAGCAGCACGCGCCAGAAAGCCTGCCAGGGCGTGGCGCCGTCCACAGTGGCCGCCTCCTCGATCTCGCCGGGGATGGTCTCGTAGAAGCCCTTGATGACCCAGATGTGGGTGGCGATGCCGCCGCTGTAGGAGAGGACCAGGGCCCAGGGGCTGTCGATGCCGAACAGGGGGAAGGTGTGGCCCAGGCGGCTGAAGATGGAGTGGATGGCGATGAGGGCCAGCACCGTGGGGAACATCTGCATGAGCATGAGCCCCGTAAGGGAGGCCTTCTTCCCCGAGAACTTCAGGCGGGCGAAGGCGTAGGCCGCGGTGGTGGAGAGCAGGACCGCTACCACCGCCGAGAGGGTGGCCACTTTCACGCTGTTCCACAGCCACTTGAGCACGGGCAGGTCGGGGATGATCACCCGGCCGTCGGCGTTGGTGATGGGCAGGCCCAGGGCGAAGCGCCAATGCTCCAGGCTGATCTCCTTGGGGATGATGCTGCCCGTGGCGAAGTTGCCCGGCCGCAGCGAGATGGAGACCATCATCAGCAGCGGGAAGAGGACCAGGGCGCAGAGGAAGATCAGGAAGGCGTGGGCGGCGACGACGCGCCAGCGCTGGGACTTGTCGATGACGATGGCCATGGCTTCCTCCCCTCAGCGCTTCGTGTCTTCGGCGATCTTCGTGGCCCGGATCTGGATGATGGAGATCACGGCGACCATGAGGAAGACCAGGGTGGAGATGGCCGCGCCCATGCCGAAGCGCTGGCCCGTGTCCTGGAAGGCCATGCGGTAGGTGTACGAGGCCAGGATGTCCGTGGTGCCAGCGGGGACGGAGGTGTTGAGGATGTCCGGCAGGCCCCCGGTCAGCAGGCTGATGAGCACGATGTTGTTGAAGTTGAACGCGAAGGAGGAGATCAGCAGCGGCGTCAGGGGCTTCAACACCAGCGGCATGGTGATCTTGAAGAAGTTGGTCAGCGGCCCCGCGCCCGCCACCGCCGAGGCCTCGTAGAGGTCCTGGGGGATCGCCTTGATGAGGCCCATGCAGACCACCATCATGTAGGGGAAGCCCAGCCAGGTGTTGACGATGAGGATCATCGTCTTGGCCAGGAAGGGATCCGAGAACCAGGTGGGCTTGAGTCCGAAGAGGGCGTTCAGCACCAGGTTGATCTCGCCGGTGTTGTTGTTGAAGAGGCCCTTGAACACCAGGATCGAGATGAAGCCCGGGATGGCATAGGGCAGGAAGAGCAGCAGCCGGTAGGCGCCGCGGAAGCGCAGGGCGTCCCAGCTGAGCAGCACCGCCAGCACCATGCCCAGGGAGGTGCAGAAGACCACCGTGAGGGTGGAGAACACCAGGGTCCAGACAAAGATCTTCCAGAAGGGCTCGCGCAGGGTGGCGTCCGCGAACACCTCCAGGTAGTTGCGCCAGCCGATGTCCGTCTGGAAGCCGGGCTTGACCGGATCGCCGTTGGCGTCCTCGTAGAAGCCGGTCGAGAAGTTGGGCTTCAGCAGGCTCTGGTCCTGGTTGTTCACCAGGCTGCCGTCAGGCCGCAGGGAGTACTGGGGCCGGGAAGGCGCGAACTCCCGAAGCCCCGTCATGCGGACGTGCACGCCGTCCGGCATGACGATGTCGAAGGCCCTGAGCTGGTCCTGCTGGTCGATGAGGTCCTTCAGGGGCATCTCGTCGCCTACAACCGGACCCTTGGCCGGCTCGGCCTTCAGGAGGCGGTGGCGGGTGTCCGAAAGATCCGTCACCAGGGCCTCGTAGACCGTGCCCTTGTCGGCGTCCTCCAGCCGGATCCGCAGCCTGGTCCCGTCGGGATAATAGGCCGCGTTGTAGGTGGCCCCTTCGGCCCGGTAGGTCTCCTCCAGCAGGTACTGGGTGGCCCGCTTGAAGGACAGGAGGTTCTGGGAGCTGTAGTTGGTGAACCCCAGGCGGATGGTGTAGAGCATCGGGAATACCACGAAGACCAGCGCCGCGCCGATGCCCGGGAACAGGTAGCGGAAAGCGTAGGTGCGCTTGGAGGTGTAGACCCAGATGAAGCAGGCCAGGGTGGCCAGCATGACGCCCGCCAGCAGGCTCTCCCCCGTCGCGTAGACCACCGTCACGACGTAGAGGCCGGTCAGGCCGATGAGGAGCATCAGCAGGGGCTGGAGGAAGCGCTTGAGGGCGTGGGGCATGGGGGTTCCCGATCCGGGGTCGAACCAGCTCCGGAAGCGGGCCGGGCCCGCTTCCGGAGGTCGGAACAGCTACTTGAGGATCCGCTTGGCGGCGGCGTCCAGGGCGTCCTTCGGGGTCTGGCGGCCCTCCGTCATGTTGTTCAGGGCGGAGACCATGGCCGCCCAGAAGCGGCCCATCTTGGGGTTGTTGGGCATCACCACGCCGTCCTTGGCGGAGGCCATGGAGACCTGGATGAAGGGGTCGTTCTTCATCTTGGCGTAGGCAGCCTTATTGGCGGGGGCGCCGATGGCCACGTCGGCGTTCATGGTCTCGAGGCCCTTCTGGCTCAGCATGTGGTTCTCGATGAACTCGCGGGCGATGTCGGCGTTGCCGGCGCCGGAGGCGGCCTTGGTGATCATGGCGCCCAGGTAGCCCACGAAGGGTGCCGCGGGCTTGCCGGCCACGCTGGGGATCTTGGCGACGCCGAAGTTGATCTTGGCCTTCTTGAGGTTGTCCCAGGCCCAGGGGCCGCTGATCATCATGGCCAGCTTGCCCTGGGCCATCTGGGCCTCCATGTCGGCGTAGGTGGCGCCCTTGGGCATGACGCCCTCCTGCACCATCTTCGTGAGCAGCTCGGCGCCCTTCAGCGCGCCCGCGTTGTTCACGCCGGTGTCCTTGTCATCGTAGGTGCCGTCGGCCCGCATCTTGAACGCGTAGCCACCGTTGGCCGCCAGCATGGGCATGGTGAAGTAGGTGTTGGTGTAGTCCCAGAGGATGGCCTTCTTTCCCTGGGCCACGAACTTCTTGTCGAGGGCGAAGATCTCCTCGAAGGTCTTGGGCGGCGTCTTCACCAGGTTCTTGTTGTAGATGAGGGACACGGCCTCGATGGCCACGGGGTAGGCCCACACCTTGCCCTTGATGGTGAAGGCCTTCCAAGCGTCGGCGTCGATCTCCTCCTTGATCTTCTTGCCGGGGGTGAGGGCGTTGATGACGCCGCTCTCGGCCCACTCGCCCACGCGGTCATGGGCCCACATCCAGATGTCGGGGCCCTTGCCCTCCTCGGCGGCCGCCTGGAACTTGCCGGGGGCATCCTCGGGGTGCTCGACCACGACCTTGATGCCGGTCTTCTTGGCGAACTCGTCGCCCACCTTCTGGAGCCCGTTGTAGCCCTTGTCGCCGTTGATCCAGATGAGGAGCTTGCCCTTCTCGGCGGCCTGGGCCAGGGTCAGGGCGCCCGCGACGAGGATGGTGGCGGTGGTGGCAGCCAGTCTGCGGAGGGAGGTTGGATGGCTCACGGAAGTCTCCTTGGTGAAGGCCGGAAGGGCCGGAGGGATGGGGGTGCTAGATGAGGCGGCGGAGGGCCCGGTCGTCCGGGCCGAACAGGTGGCAGTGCTTGGCGGGGAACCGCAGGTGGGTGGCATCGCCGGAGCGGAGCGGCGTTTCGGGCGGGGCCTTCACCGTGAGCTGGCCCTGCCCGCCGGGGACCTGGACGTAGAGGAAGACCGTGTCCCCCAGGTGCTCGGACACGAGGACGGTGGCCCCCACGGCGCTCTCGCCCCCGGCCGTCTCCGCCAGGAGGCGCTCGGGCCGGATGCCAAGGGTGAGCTCCGCGCCCTCGGCCAGGCCCCGGGCATCGACCTGGGCCGAGAGCAGGGTGCCGTCCTCGAGGCGCACCGTGGCCAGGGTCTCCGTGGCCGAGACCAGCCTGCAGGACAGGAAGTTCATCTTCGGCGAGCCGATGAAGCCGGCCACGAAGCGGTTGGCGGGGCGGCGGTAGAGGTCCAGCGGGGAGCCCACTTGCTCGATGCGGCCCTGGTTGAGCACCACGATGCGGCTGGCCAGGGTCATGGCCTCCACCTGGTCGTGGGTGACATAGACCATGGTGGTGGCCAGGTCCTTGTGCAGGCGGGCCAGCTCCACGCGCATCTGCACGCGGAGGCCCGCGTCGAGGTTGGACAGCGGCTCGTCGAAGAGGAAGACGCCGGGTTTGCGGACAATGGCCCTGCCGATCGCCACCCGCTGGCGCTGTCCCCCCGACAGCGCTTTGGGACGGCGATCGAGCAGGGATTCGATCTGGAGGATCTGGGCGGCGCGGAGGACCGCCGCCGAGATCTCCGTCTTCGAATGGCCGGCCAGCTTCAGACCGAAGGCCATGTTCTCGGCCACGGTCATGTGGGGATAGAGGGCGTAGCTCTGGAAGACCATGGCGATGCCGCGCTTGGAGGGCGGCACCTCGTTCATGGGCTGGCCGCCGATGGCCAGTTCGCCACTGCTGATCTCCTCCAGGCCCGCGATGCAGCGCAGCAGGGTGGACTTGCCGCAGCCCGAGGGGCCCACGAACACGATGAACTCACCGTCCTCGATCTCGAGGTCGATCCCGTGGAGGATCTCCAAGTCGCCGAAGGACTTGCGCAGGGCTTTGAGCTGGAGGTTGGCCATGGGGGAGTCCGGAGAGGTCAGGGGAGGTCGCCGTGGAGGGGGGCCTGGAAGCCCGAGCCTGCGAGGTAGAGCACCCGTACGCCGTAGGGTGGGATGCTGGCCGCCGTGTAGGCGTCGCCGGCCAGGGCCGTCACGCCCTTGAGGTCGCCCAGGATGGCCTGGACGGGCCCGCCGGCGGGCACGCCCTGAGCCGTGAGACCGCCCACGACCACGGTCTGGGGGACGGCGCTCAGGTTGGCCACCACCAGCACCCGCTCGCTGCCGGCGCTCCGCAGGTAGGCCAGGGCCTTGGCAGGGCCCACGTCCGTGGCCAGGGTGGCGTAGCCGCCGCGCAGGGCGGGGTAGGCCTGGCGGGCCTGGATGAGGTACTTGCACCAGCTCAGGATGGAATCGGCCTGGCCCGACTGGGCCGCCACCGCCGCCCAGTCCATGGGGCGGCGCAGGTTCAGGTCCGTGCCGGACTGGCCGGTCATGCCGACCTCGTTGCCGTAGTAGAGGATGGGCGTGCCGGGGCCGAGCAGGGTCAGGGCCTCGGCCAGGATGATCCGGGCCTTGCTCCCGCCGTACTGGGTGCCGGGCCGCGAGATGAGGTTGTCGTGGTTGGAGTCGAAGATGGCCGAGCGGTACCCGGCCGGATAGTGGCTCTGCTCGAACTCCCACAGGGAGGTCAGCTGGGTGGCATCGCCCCGGGAGATGGTGTTCGACACGGCCCAGGGGGCGCTGAAGTCCAGGCAGAGGTGGAACTCGTTGGTCCCATTGCCGTAGTAAGGCGCCACGCCGGTGGCGTCGTTGGTCCAGGCCTCGGCGATCATGGCCTTGCTGGCGTGCTTCGCCGGGTCGCCGCCCGGGTGAGGATGCAGGTCGCCGCTGTCGTACTCGTCCAGCAGGCTCCGGAAGGTCCTCAGCTGCGCGTGGGTGTCGGCCTGATCCGCCTGCTGGCCCGGGCCCGTTTCGCAGAGGTAGCGCACCGCGTCCACGCGCATGCCGTCGAAGCCCCGGTCCAGCCAGTAGGCCTGGATCTTCCGCATCTCCGCCCGCACGGCCGGGTTGTAGAAGTTGAGGTCGGCCAGGGTGTCGGTGGCGAAGGAGGTGTAGAAGTAGCCGGAGGCGCCGGAGCGCCAGACGTCCTGGGGCGAGCCGCCGCCCCAGGGGAGGCCCCAGCCGGCCGGCTGGCCGCCGTTCCAGATGTACCAGCTGTCCCGGGTGGCGGCGTTGGTGAACCAGGGATGCTGGGTGGAGGTGTGGTTGGGCACGAAGTCGAAGAGGATCCGCATGCCCCTGGCATGCACCCCGTCGATGAGGCTCTTCAGGTCGGCCCGGGTGCCGAAGCGGTCGTTCACGGCGTAGTAGTCCGTCGTGTCGTACCCGTGCATGTTGTCGCCCTTGTACGCGCACTCGAAGATGGGCGACAGCCAGAGCGTGTTGACGCCCAGGGACTGGAGGTAGTCCAGCTTGGCCTGCAGGCCGGGCAGGTCGCCGATGCCATCCGAGTAGGCCCCGTCGGCAAAGGCCTTCACCCAGACGTGGTAGATCACGGCGTCCCGGTACCAGCCCGGGGCGCTCTCCAGCTGCTGCCCCGGGGAAATGGTCGTGGTGTCCACCGGGTAGCGGCTGGCCTCCGAGCTGGGCCCGTGGCAGGCCAACCCCGCCAGGAGCAGGGCGACCACGGTCAGCGCGGGAGAGGGTTTCACGGCGGCTTCCTTTCAGGATCAGCGAGGAAACGGCCCGTCCAGTAGGACGGGCCGTTCCATCAGTGCGGCATTACCACCAGGCTTCCACCTGGGCGCCGAAGGTCATGCCCTGGAGGGAGGTGCCGAACTGGCCTTCACCCACCTTGTTCCAGTTGTTGGCGTTCTTGTTCCAGTCCGCGCGCGTGGCGAAGAGACGGATGACCGGGCGGCTCCAGAAGGAGGCCTGGGGGCTCCACTGCAGCGCGATCGTGTTCTTGAGGAGCTTGCGGGATTCGTCCTCGTTGTCGAACTTCAGCTTATCGAAGCCCACCTCGTAGGCCACGCTGAAGTGCTTGGTGAAGAAGTAGACGGGACGGACGCCGGCGGAAATCCAGGTGTTGGTGTTCCCGGCCATGGAGCCCTTGCCGTTCTGCTTGCGGTACTGGACGGTGCCCTGCATCTCGAGGTTCTTGGCGGGCTTGATGTAGAAGATGTCCATGATGTGCCACCAGGTGTTCTCGGTCTTCACATCAGGGTTGTACCAGTTCCAGAAGGTGGAGCCGTTCCCCCAGGTGGCGTAGACGCGGTTGTCGCCGCCCAGCACGCCGGCCTGGTTGAGGATCACGTTGAACTGGGTGCCCTTGTTGTCGTTCGTCTGGTTGTCTTTGGCGGTGGCAGTGCGGGCATCGTTGTACTGAATGCCCAGGGTCAGGGAGCCGCCAGTCCAGAGCTTGATGTCGGAGACACGCAGGTCGTGGGAACCGACGGCAATCGCACTGTTGCCACCTGCCCACTGACTGTAGGGGTTCAAGGCGCCTGTTTGAGCACCATCGTTCCAGGGGCCAGCTTGAACTGCACCAGAATCGTGCTGGATGTAGGCGTAGTGCATCTTCATGAAGCCGAAGTCGATGTTCTCGATCCCGACACCGTCGCCGCTGTTGTTCCAGTACCACTGATCGCGCATGTGGAGGTCCTGGCGCATGTAGAAGCGCCGGCCAGCCCACAGGGAGGCATCCTTGAAGGTGCCGCTGTTGCCGAAGATGCCGGTGGCCTCGCCCCAGGCTTCACGGACCCAGATCTGCTGATTGGGGCTGGGGGCCTTCACACCATCGGCATTGCCGCCGGCATCGGCCGAAGCGTCGCGGACCTGGTAGTACTGGCGGAAGGCGGGACGGAAGTGCAGCTTGAAGTTCGTATTGCCCTTCTCGTAGGCCTTCACGTCCACGGCCAGCTCGAGGTAGTTGTCGGTCTCGTTGCCGAGGCGGTAGCCGGGGCCGCCGGTGGGGCTGCCGCCGGTGTTGGCGAGGAAGAAGGAGACCTGCTCGCCGCCGTTCGAGGAACGGCCGACGCCGGCGCGGGTGTAGCCGTGGATCTCGACGACGTCGTCGGCGGCGAGCGAACCGCAGACCAGCGCCAGGGGGAGCGCGGCCTTGATGAGGGAGAGAGACTTCATGGTCTTGCCTCCAGTGAGTGATGCCGCAGGGCGGCGGGGTGGGTGGCAGGTGGGGGAGAGGGCTCGGCGCATGGGGTCAGACCAGGCGGCCGAAGAACCCTCCCCAGGGGGGAAGCAGGAGGTCCCGGCCCTCCCGGGGGCAGGGCGGGAGGCCGTGCCCATCCAGGGGGAGCGCCTCGCCCGGGAGGGGGTACCGGACGGGTCCGGGACTGAGGTTGAAGGCGGCCAGGAGCCGCTCCGGGCCCAGGTCGCGCCGGAGGGCCAGGATGGGCTCCGGGGTGGGATAGAAGTGGATGCCGCCGCGCCAGAGGGCTTCCTGGCCTTTGCGCCAGGCCAGGAAGCGGCGGTAGAAGGCCAGCACCGAGTCGGCCTCGGCGGCCTGGGCGGCCACGGAGCGGTCCAGGTGGGCCGGGGACATGGGGAGCCAGGGCTCCGCCGTGGAGAAGCCGCCCCGGGGCCGCTCGGCGGTCCAGGGCATGGGGGTGCGGCAGCCGTCGCGGCCCTTGTAGTCGGGCCAGAAGGCGATGCCATAGGGGTCGATGAGGCGGTCGAAGGGCACCTCGCCCTCGGGCAGGCCCAACTCCTCGCCCTGGTAGATGCAGAAGCTGCCCCGGAGGGAGCCCAGCACCGCCACCAGCAGCTTGGCCAGACCCGCATCGTCCTGGCCGCGGCCCCAGCGGGTGACGACCCGCACGCAGTCGTGGTTGGAGAGGGACCAGCAGCCCCAGCCGCCGCCCCGCTTGATGCGCTTCTCGAACTCCTGCACCACGGAGCGGATGCGCGCGGCGCTGAACTCCTCCGTGAAGAGGCTGAAGCCGTAGGCCATGTGCAGCTTGTCGCCATCGGCGGTGTACTGGGCCATGGTGGCCAGGGCCCCCTCGTCACCCACTTCGCCCACGCTCATGGCCCCATAGGCGTTCATGAGGCTGCGCAGGCGACGCAGGAAGCCAAGGTTCTCGGGGCGGCTCTTGTCGTAGCGGTGGATCTGGCAGCCGTAGGGGTTGCCCTCCCGCACCGAGGTGAGCTCCACCTTCCCCGGGCGGGCCGGCGGGTTGTTGCGCAGCTTCTTGTCGTGGAAGTGGAAGTTGCAGGCATCGAAGCGGAAACCGTCCACGCCGCGCTCCATCCAGAAGCGCACCTCGTCCAGCAGCTGGGCCTGCACGGGCTCATGGTGGAAGTTGAGGTCGGGCTGGGACTCCAGGAAGTTGTGCAGGTAGTACTGGCGGCGGCGGGGCTCCCAGGACCAGGCCGAGCCGCCGAACACGGACTGCCAGTTGTTGGGCGGCGTGCCGTCGGGCCGCGCCCCGGCCCAGACGTACCAGTCGGCCTTGGGGTTCGTGCGGCTGGTGCGGCTCTCCTTGAACCAGGCGTGCTGGTCGGAGGAGTGGGACAGCACCTGGTCGATGAGCACCTTCAGGCCCAGGCGGTGGGCCTCGGCCACCAGGCGGTCGAAGTCCGCCAGGGTGCCGAAGGTGGGATCCACGTCCCGGTAGTTCGACACGTCATAGCCGAAGTCCTTCATGGGCGAGGTGAAGAAGGGCGAGATCCAGATGGCGTCCACGCCCAGCTCAGCCACATAGGGCAGGTGGGCCGTGATGCCCGGCAGATCGCCCACGCCATCGCCGTTGGTGTCCTGGAAGCTGCGGGGATAGATCTGGTAGATGGAGGCGCCGCGCCACCACTCGGCAGCCCCGGGACGGCCCGCCTCCACAGAAGGGGCGGCCGGGGTTCCTTGGGGGGCGGGAAGGAGGGACATGGGCGGAGGATCCTGGGGGCCTGCGGGCGGGGCGGTGCCGGGGAAGGGCGGTCGTGCGCTTCTGTAACCGGTTACACGTTGCGGGGCCTGAAGGGGTGCCGGCCTTGGGTCAGCGGTGAACATTGGCGGGTGGGGAAGATATGAGGCAGGTAGCGTGTAAACGGTTACAAGAAGGTCGCAGGTATGGTCGACCGGCGTTCCAAGTCTGTCAAGCAGGTAATCCCAGGGGCCAGGAACTTTTGCCAAAGGGCACCAAATCCCTTCCCTATGTGGGTCCATGTCATTCACCCCCTTTGTCTTCTTAGATTGATCCGCGCACTGTGGCCGGAGGCCCCGGTGGACGCCCGGGACCGAACCGGGGACCATGGAAGCCGTGTCGGCACCCCCCCTGACAGGAGGCCCGTGTCCGCGTCCTTTCAACATCCCGTCGCGGTGAGGCTCCGTGTCTGCAAGCGCTGACAGTTCCGTTCTGGTGGCCGATGTGGGCGGCACGAACCTCAACCTGGCCCTCCTGGCCCCGGAAGGCTCCCGCTACCGCCTGCTGCGCAAGGCCCGCTTCCGCACCCAGGAGGAAACCTCCCTCCTGGATCCCGTCCGCCGCTTCCTGGAGGAGGACCCGGCCCTTCGACCCGTCCGGGCCTCGTTTTCAGCGGCGGGTCCCGTCCTGGACCGCCGCATCCACCTGACCAACGCACCCTGGGACATCGACGCCTCCGCCCTGGAGCGCAGCCTGGGGATGCCCATCCACCTGGTCAACGACTTCACCGCCCTGTCCTGCGGAGTCCTCCAGCTGGACCTGGGTGATCCCGCCCAGGTGACGCCCCTGGCCCACGGGGACGGCAGCCTGCCCGCCGCGGATCCCCGGGGTCTGGCCCTGGTGGTGGGGGCCGGCACAGGACTCGGTGTGGGCTTCGTGGTGCGCACGGCCCAGGGCGCCCGGGCCTTCCCCAGCGAGGGCGGCCACATCGGCCTGCCCGTCTTCGACGAGGACTCGCTCGCCCTCTGGCGGCACCTGCAGCGGGGCCTGCCGGGCCCTCCGGGGGCGGAGATGGCGGTTTCGGGCGTGGGCCTGGCCCACCTCTTCCGCTTCCTGTTGGACTCCAAGCGCGTGCCCTGGACCACGGCGGCCACGGCCATCCTGGCCCTGGCCGCCCCCGACCAGCCCGCGGCCATCTCGGCGCAGGCGGCCTCGGATCCCGCCTGCGCCCGCGCCATGGCGCTCTTTGTGGACCTGTACGCGCGGGTCTGCGCCGAGCTCTGCGCGGTGTTCCTGCCCACGGGGGGCCTCTTCCTGGCGGGTGGCATCGCGGCCAAGAACGCACCGCACTTCGTGCAGGACGGGCGCTTCATGGCCCGCTTCGAGCGGAACTACCGCGTGCACCTGGACCGCCTCACCCGCGCCACGCCGGTGTTCCTGGTCCACGATTACGACCTCAGCCTCTACGGCGCGGCCCACGCTCCGGACTGCACGGACTGAGCGCCGCGGGACCCAACGGCGCATTGACGCCCCGGGGGCCCAACGGTATTCATGGGGGGTCGCTTTCCCCCCCACGCTCTCCGACCACTGCGGCCCCCCATGAAGATCACCATCGGCGAAATCGCCCGCCAGTCCGGCGTTTCGACCGGCACGGTCAGCCGCGTCATCAACGGCAGGCCCACGGTGGCCGCCGAGACGCGGGCCACGGTGCTGGCCGTGATGAAGAAGCTGGGCTACGAGCCCGATCCCGTGGCCCGCGAGCTGTCGCGGCGCACCAAGCACACCCTGGGCATCTGGGTGGGCGCCGGGGAGAACCGGCTGTCCCCCTACTTCAGCGTCATCTGGCGGGCCCTGCTGCGCGAGATGCAGAGCCACGCCACCCAGTTCGTGGAGCTGCCCGTGGACATCACGCCGGTGCGCCGGCGCATGGACGCGGTGCTCATGTTCCACTGCGCCGACATCGATCAGCGCCTGGCCACCCTGTGGCGGCGCGGGGTCCCGGCGGCCCTCATCGGCCACCACCCGGGGGTCTCTTGCGTGGCCCCGGACGACATCGGCGGCGGCCGGCTGGCCGCCGCGAGGCTGCTCGCCCTGGGGCACCGGGACCTCCTCCACCTGACCGTGGCCGACGAGCACCAGTGGGCCGTGGACCGCGCCGCGGGCTTCACCAGCTCCCTGGCGGAACACGTGGGGGGCTCCCTGGCCCCGGTCATCCTGCGGGGCGGGGGCTCGGTGCTGGGCGGCTACCGGCTCATGCGCGATGCCTGGCAGCGGGGCCACCGGCCCACCGGCATATTCTGCGCCACGGACGAGATGGCCGTGGGGGCCCTGGGCGCCCTGGCGGATCTCGGCGTGGCGGTGCCCGACCAGGTCTCCGTGCTGGGCTTCGATGGCCTGGTGGACCTCTACCCGGGGCTGGCCTCGGTGGCCCAGGACATCCCCGCCATCGCCCACGAGGCCGTCAGCCTGGCCCTGGGCGCCATCGACCGCGACGCCGTGCGCCACACCATCGTCCCCGTGCGGATCCTGGAGGGCGCCACCCTGGGTCCCGCGCCCCGGAAGCGCTGAGGCCCCTGCGCTAGGAAACCCGCTCTCTCCGCACCGCGAAGCCCTGGAAGCCCTCACCCTCCCACCACAGGGGGTGGGGGCGGAAGGTGGCGCTGAGCCCAGCTTCGGCATCGGCCTCCGCACCCAGGGCCGCGGGCCAGACTGGGGCCGGCCGGAGGTCCGGCCGCGCCTCCATCAGCCAGTCGCGGTGGGCCACCCCCTCCTCGGGCAGCCAGGAGCACACGGCGTAGATGAGCAGGCCGCCCGGGGCCAGGCGTTCGGCGGCGGCGCTGAGCAGGCGCCGCTGGAGCCCCGTCAGGCGGGGCAGGTCCTCGTGCTTCAGCCAGGGCCACTCGGGGTGCTTCTGCAGGGTGCCACTGCCGCTGCAGGGCGCGTCCAGCAGGATCAGGTCGAAGGCTTCCTCGGTGCGCTCCAGCCACTCGGCGGCATCGGCCTGGATGACCTGGGCCGCCACGCCCCGCTGCTGCAGGGTCTGGCGCAGGCGGGCGGCCCGCCGGGGGTGCACTTCCAGGGCCGTGAGGGCCGCGCCGGGGTGGCGGCGGGCCAGCGTGGTGGTCTTGCCGCCGGGGGCGGCGCAGGCGTCCAGAATGCGGGTGAAGGGCCCCTCCCACCGGTAGGCCAGCAGGGCCTGGGAGCTGCGGTCCTGCACCATGCCGTCCCCGGCCTCCAGCCAGGTTCGGGGGAAGGGGGCCCCCTGCTCGAGGCAGAGGCAGCCGGGCAGGTCCGCCAGGGGGGCCAGCCCCTCGGGAACGGCCCCCTGCAGCAGGCGGAAGTCGGGGCGGGGTGGCCGCTGGAGCCGCTCCCACAGGGCCTCCACCTCGCCCTCGGCCCCGTGGGGGGCCAGGGCCGCGGCCAGGGCGCGCGCCACGGCGGGGCTGCGATCCAGGCCCGCGGGCAGCGCCTCGAGTTCGGCGGCCAAGGCGGCGCGATCCTTCGCGGCCCGGCGCAGCAGGGCGTTCACCAGCCCCTTGTGGGGCAGGAAGCCCAGGTCCCGGGTGGCCGCCAGGTCCACGGATTCGTTCACGGCGGCGTGGTCGCTGACGCCGGGCAGCCAGGCCAGCTGGGCCAGGCCCATGGCCAGGCTCA
>JAXLQS010000006.1:0-216330 GCA_046331485.1 Holophagaceae bacterium
ATGCCCGTCTATGCCACCTGTGCCTCCCAGTTCAACGATCCGGCCACCAACTGGCTCTACGTGAACCTGGTCCGGGCCCTCGCCCGCAAGACCGGCCTCGATTGGGAGCCCCGCCTCGAGGCGGAACCCGGCGGGCCGCGCCGCGCTGCCATCATCCCCCCTGAGCGGGTGCGCTACCTGGCGGAGATCGCCGACACCGTGCAGGCCTACAAGGCCTGGGCCCGCCGCCAGGCCGAGACCGCCGAGGTGACGCACTCCCTCTGGGTGAGTCTGCGGACCCTGGGTGATCGCGTGCCGCCCCCCGCCACATTCTACGATGCCGCCCACCTGGTGGAGGCCGTCGAAGGCGAGCAGGGCGCGGCCATCCTCCTGCTCCGCCAGCGCTACCAGGAGCACCTGGGCGAGCTGCACGGCGAGAGCCGCCGTCTGCTCCACGACTGGGCCGACCTGCGGAAGAACTACACCGACCCCGAGAACGTCTACGTGGTGCGGGGCCGGGAGATCCGGACCCCCAACTACACCCAGTCCCTCAGCGGGACCCTGGTGCCCAAGGTCGCCCTCCCCACCTACACCGGCTGGGGCGACATCCTGCGCTGGCAGCTGCTGGAGAACCTGCCGGGCCGCTTCCCCTTCACGGCCGGGTCCTTCGAGTACAAGCGCAGCGGCGAGGACCCCACCCGCATGTTCGCCGGCGAGGGCACCCCGGAGCGCACCAACAAGCGCTTCCACTACGTCAGCAAGGGCCAGCCCGCCGTGCGTCTGAGCACGGCCTTCGACAGCGTCACGCTGTACGGCGAGGATCCCCATGTCCGCCCCGACATCTACGGCAAGGTGGGCAACAGCGGGGTCTCCATCTGCACGGTGGACGACGCCAAGAAGCTCTACTCGGGCTTCGACCTGCTCTGCCCCACCACCAGCGTGAGCATGACCATCAACGGCCCCGCGCCCACCCTGCTGGCCTTCTTCCTGAACGCCGCCATCGACCAGCGGGCCGAGCAGTGGCTGAAGGAGCACGGCCAGATGGAAGCCGCCCAGGCCAAGATCGACGCCCTCTACACCGCCAAGGGCCTGGCGCGCCCCCGCTACGAGGGCGCCCTGCCCGAGGGCAACGACGGCCTGGGGCTGGCCCTGCTGGGCGTGACCTCGGACGAGCTGCTGCCGCCGGAGGTCTACGCCAAGCTGCGGGCTGAAGCCCTGCAGTCCGTCCGGGGCACGGTGCAGGCCGACATCCTCAAGGAGGACCAGGCCCAGAACACCTGCATCTTCAGCGCAGAGTTCAGCCTGAAGGTGATGGGCGACATCCAGGAGCGCTTCATCGAGGAGAAGGTCCGCAACTTCTACTCCGTGAGCATCAGCGGCTACCACATCGCCGAGGCCGGCGCGAACCCCATCAGCCAGCTGGCCTTCACCCTGGCCAACGGCTTCACCTTCGTCGAGTACTACCTCTCCCGGGGCATGGACATCGACGACTTCGCCCCCAACCTCAGCTTCTTCTTCAGCAACGGGCTGGACGCCGAGTACAGCGTCATCGGCCGCGTGGCGCGGCGCATCTGGTCCCTGGCCATGCGGGAGAAGTACGGCGCCAACGACCGCTCCCAGAAACTGAAGTACCACATCCAGACCTCGGGCCGCTCCCTGCACGCCCAGGAGATCGACTTCAACGACATCCGCACCACCCTGCAGGCCCTCTACGCCATCTACGACAACTGCAACAGCCTGCACACCAACGCCTACGACGAGGCCATCACCACGCCCACCGAGGAGAGCGTGCGCCGGGCCATCGCCATCCAGCTCATCATCAACCGCGAGCTGGGCGGGGCCAAGAACGAGAACCCCCTCCAGGGGGCTTTCATCATCGAACAGCTCACGGAGCTGGTGGAGGAGGCCGTCCTGGCGGAGTTCCGCCGCATCGCGGACCGGGGCGGCGTGCTGGGCGCCATGGAGACCATGTACCAGCGTGGCAAGATCCAGGAAGAGTCCATGCACTACGAGCACCTCAAGCACAGCGGGGAGCTGCCCATCGTGGGCGTGAACACCTTCCTGAATCCGGCGCCGGCTGAGCTGGGCGCCATCGAGCTCATCCGCAGCAGCGAGGAGGAGAAGGCCCAGCAGATCCGCAACCTCGAAGCCTTCCACCGCCGCAACGCCGACCGCGCCCCGGCCGCCCTGGCGGCCCTCAAGGACGTGGCCCGCAGCGGGGGCAACCTTTTCGAGGCCCTGCTCGATACGGCCAAGGTCTGCAGCCTGGGCCAGATCAGCCAGGCGCTCTACGAGGTGGGCGGGCAGTACCGGAGAAACATGTGAGCGACCGCGGGGTGGCCTGCGAAGCCGGGACCCGGCGAGGAGCTTTTGCCACGAGCCCTTCTGATTGGTGTCATTCCTCCCGGGAGTAACCCATGCCAAGCGATCAGCTCCCGCCCCTCGAAGGCACCACCCTCTCGGGTCGCAGGGTCCGTTTTCCGGAGGACCTTCCGGATGTCGGCACCGTCCTCGTGATCGGTTTTGCCCACGGCGCCCGGCATGATGTGAGCGCCTGGAAGTCCGCCCTGACGGCGCGGGGCATCGCCTTCCTCAGCCTTCCCACGGCGGAGCGGGACACGACACCCGAATCGATGGCCAGCGTGGGGGAGGCCATGCGGGCGCATGTTCCGGGCGAGGCCTGGGAGCAGGTGGTGCAGATCCACGGGGGTGGCGAGGCGCTGAAGCAGGCCTTCGGCTGGCAGGCCGATGTTTTTGCCAAGTTGCTGCGAGTGACCCGGGAGGGTGGCGTGCGGTCGCGCCACGATGAAGGCCCCTTCAGCGAGGAGGCCCTGGCCGCCTTCCTGGGGTGAGGGCTCCCGAGGCCTTATCATGGAAGCTCCATGCTTCGTCCCGGCCTGATCCTTTCCCTCGCCTGCCTGGCCCTCACCGCCGGGACACCGAGAACTGCGCCCAAACCCGGCGTCACCTACCTCTATACCTACTACGACCCCCAGGGCCGGCTGGTGATCAACAACCTGCCGCCCGCCTACATGAAGGGGCAGGGCCTCGTGCTGAAGCATGTGGGCGTGGGCAAGGTGCGTCTGGCAGTCACGCCGGCGGAGATGGCCAAGGCCCTCAAGAGCCCTGAGCTCATCGCCCTGGTGGACGAGATCTCCCAGCGGGAGGGCGTGGACACGCACCTGGCCCGGGCCATCATCCAAGCGGAGAGCGCCTTCAACTACAAGGCCCGCTCGCGGGTGGGGGCCCTGGGACTCATGCAGCTGATGCCCTCCACGGCGGAGCGCTTCGGCGTGCTGGACCCCTTTGATCCGCGGCAGAACATCAGCGGCGGCGTGAAGTACCTGAAGTGGCTGCACGACTACTATTCCGGCGACCTCACGCGCGTGGTGGCCGCCTACAACGCCGGTGAGGGCGCCGTGAATCGGCACAAGGGCATCCCCCCCTTCCGGGAAACCCGTGCCTACGTGCCCAAGGTGCTGGACCTCTACCACCGCAAGGCCGTGCAGGCCGATCCCAAGCTGGCGGGGAGCATGACCCTGCTGCAGAAAGGCCGGGGCGGCTTCAAGGTGGAGGAGGAGAAGACCGTGCCCGAGCCCACGCCGCAGCAGCGGGCTTCCACCCGCATCTACCAGTGGACGGACGCCAACGGTCGCATCCAGATCAGCGACCAGCCGCCGCCCAAGGGCACCCCCGGGGTGAAGCCCTACGGGGCGCCCTGAGCTAGGGCTTCTTCAGCTCCCGGGCGTAGGCCTCGAGGGCCGCCAGGGAAGCCAGGAAGGTGCCCTCCAGCTGGCCCGCCTGGGTCGCGGGGTGGGTGGAACCCTCCCGGCCCAGGGCCTCCAGCTCGGCCGCCAGGCCGCGCAGGGCGCTGGCGCCCAGGGCCCCGGCGCCGCCCTTCAGGGCATGGGCCGTGCGCGAAAGCTCCTCCGCGCTGCCCCTGTCGATGGCGGCGAGGATGTCCTGGATGCGGCGGGGCGTGTCCTCCCGGAAGATGGTGATCATTTCGGAGAGCAGGCCATCGCCGCCGTCATCCAGGTCCACCAGGTTCCGGAGGGTGGTCAGGTCCAGCAGGTCCGAAGCGCTCATGAGAACTCCCAGGTCCCATGCTGAGGCAGGTGCCCCGTTCGTCCAAGGGGGATGGCGGTAGGCTGGAGGGATGAGCATGAAGCAGGAGCGAAGGGCCACCTTGGCGAAGCCGAAGCCCAGAGGGCGCGGCACAGGGAGGCTCCAGGTCGGCAAGCGGAGTGCGCCGGAGCACGCAAAGCGTGTGATACCTGGAGGTGCCGCGTGAGGCCGCAGCAGGAGCGAAGGGCCACTTTGGCGAAGCCGAAGCCCGGAGGGCGCGGCACAGGAGGTGCCGCGTGAACGACTCGACTGTCATGACGCCGGCGGAGACCGCTCTCTCCCTGCTGTTCCGGAAGCTGCACCCCCATCTGGAGGACGCGGCCCATGCCCTCGCCCGGGGCGCCACCCACCGGGAGCTGGAGCGGCTGCACCTCAGGCTGATCTCGGCCCGGCTCAAGACCGTCCAACTGCTGGAGGCCGAGGCCGAAAAGCTGCCCGGGGACTCCCCCCTGGCCGAGCTGCTGGACACCCTCTCCGCCAACCTGACCCCGGTGGGGGAGAGCTACCGCCAGGCCCTGATCCTCACCCAGCTCTGCCTGGAGGAGGCCCCGGCGGACCTGCTGCCCCACGCCCCCGAAGGCTGCGTGGCCGCCGCTCCGTGGGGGGCCCGCATGACGGACTTCCTGGCCCACCTGAAGGATCCCGCCTACCAGGCCCGCAACCGCTGGGAGTGCGTGGCGGAGGACATCGGGGAGACGGAGGAGGAGTAGCGGGGCCGGCCCAACAAAACGCCCCGCGGAGGCGGGGCGTTTTCGGCTGAGGGGGCCGGGGCTAGAAGCGGATGCCGCCGTAGAGGCCGATCTGCAGCTTGGGGGCGAAGGCCTTCATGTTGTCCTCATCGCTGGCGGTGGCGCTGAAGCTCTTGCTCACGAGGGGCACGGCCACCTCGAGGCCGATGAAGGGCTTCACGATGGGGCTGGGGAGGGCATAGCCCACGTTGGCCCGCAGCCAGGGGCGGTTGTACGAGGTGTCGCTGAGCCCGGAGTCCTTGACGTTCAGCTTCTCGAAGCGGTATTCGACCCCGGCCCCGAAGGCCACCCCGGCCTTGAAATTGAACATGGCACCCACGCTCGCGTGCTGGTGCTGGAACTTGTCGCCGAGATCTGCGCCGTTGATCTCGATGGCGGATTCAGCCTTCGGCTGGAAGCCAGCGGTCAGCTGGAAGAGGGCGGGGCCCACGTCCACCACGCTGTAGCCCACCCGGGCACCCAGGACGGTCTTGCTCTTCGGCTGGGCGGACCCGCCGATCGAGTCGATGCTCTTGTAGGACTGCTGGCCGGCGAACAGGCCGAGTTCCCAGGACTGGGCCGACAGGGGCGCACCGGCGACAAGGACGGCCAGGAGGATGCTTCGCATGGAAATCTCCAAAGGGGATGAGATGATCAAATGTAAAAAATAACAGGAGATCCTGCGGGGACCAAAAATTTCCACGCGCCCCCGCCCTCGCCTGTGCCCGGGGTTGAGGGGGAAGCCCGCCTCCATTCGGCCCTCACCTGCTGTCATTCGGGTCGCTCGATCTGTCATTCGCCAAGGAGGCTCCACCGGATTCCCGCGAAGCGCATCTCCTGGTGTGGACGGATGATCCGCCCCAGCTTCCAAGGAGCTTCCCATGACCCTCCATCCCCTCCGATTCGCCGCCCTCGCCGTGGCCCTCCTCGCCCTCGGCACCGCCCTCTCGGCCCAGGCTCCGGGCTTCGGCCCCGGTCCCGGTCCCATGGGTTCGGGCCGCGGCCTGCGCGGCCTGAACCTCAGCGAGGCCCAGCAGGCCCAGGTGAAGGCCATCCACGACAGGCACCAGGCCGCGTTCCAGGCCAAGGGCGACACGGCCCAGGCCGCCCGCAAGGCCCTGTTCGAGGCCATGCAGAACACGGCCACGGATGCCGCCACCCTGAAGGGCCTCCACGACAAGGCTTCCGCGGCCCAGTTCGACCTGATGCTCGAGCACCGCGCCGCGCGGCTGGAGATCCTGCCCCTGCTCACGGCCGAGCAGAAGGCCAGGTTCGAGAAGGCCCCCATGGGCATGGGTCCCCACGGCGGCCGTGGACGCGGGCGCGGCCCCGGTTTCGGTGGCGGCCGGCCGGGCCCCGACGCGCCCCAGTGAAACCGCTATCCTGACAAGCCATGCGTGCTTCTGCGGTACTCCAGGCCACCTGGCAGCGGACGCGGCGTCCCCGGACCTGGGGCGCCGCGCTCCTCTTCGGGCTGGTGTGGAACGGCGCCCGGCTCCTCATGGGCCTGCCCGGGCCCGGCCCCCTGGAGGCGCTCACGCCCTCGGTCTGGGTGGCGCTCTTCCTGGTGTTGTCCCCGCTGCCCTGGCAGTGGACCGGTGACGACGCCCCCCTCGCCAGCGCCCTGCGTGGCGCGGCCCAGGCCCTCCCCTGGATGGCGGCGCTCACCCTGGGCGTGCTGCTGCTCCTGGGCGTGGCGGGGGGACCGCCGCCGGGTCGCGGTCCCGGGCCCATGGAGCGCGGAGCCCGCCGGGGTCTGGAGCGCCCCGAAGGCCCGAGGCGGCTGCACATCCACCCGCGCTTCTGGATCCTGGGCGTGGCGCACCTCTCCTTCGGGCTGCTGCTGGGCTGGGTCCTCGCGGACCGGGAGCGGGCCGAACTCCAGGAGGCCTCGGCGCGCCGGGCCGCGGACGAGGCCCAGGCCCGGGTGCTGCAGGGCCAGATGAACCCGCACGTGCTGTTCAACGCCATCAGCGGGCTCACCGAGCTGGTGCGCGAGGACCCCGTGGCCGCCGAAGCCGCCCTGGTGAACCTCTCCGACCTGCTGCGGGCCCTGCTGGAGCACGGCTCGCGCCTGCGGGCCCCCCTGAGGGACGAGCGGCGCCTGGTGGAGCTGCACCTGGCCCTGGAGCGCCTCCGCCTGGGCCACCGCCTGCGCGAGGCCTGGGACTGGCCCGAGGCCCTGGACGCGCTGGAGGTGCCGCCCCTCATGATCCAGCCCCTGGTGGAGAACGCCCTGAAGCACGGCGTGGCGCAGGCCGTGGGCGGCGGCGAGCTCAAGGTGCAGGTGCGCCACGAGGGGGATCAGCTCTTCGTCTGCGTGGCCAACACGGGCCCCGCCCCGGCGGAGGCCGAGGGGCAGGGCCTGGGGCTGCGCAACCTGCGGGAGCGCCTGAGCCTGCTGGGGGCTCCCGCCGATGCGCTCCACCTCCGGCGCGACGGCGAATGGACCCTGGCCGAGCTGCGCCTGGCGGTGAAGCCATGAACCTGCGCGTGCTCGTGGCCGAGGACGAGCCCTTCAACCGGAAGCGCCTCACCCGGCTGCTGCGGGAGGCGGGCTGCGAGGTGGTGGCCGAACTGGAGGACGGGCCCGCCGTGCTGGACTGGCTGGCCCGCGGGGAGGCCGTGGACGCCCTGTTCCTCGACATCCAGATGCCGGGCCTCACGGGCCTCGACGTGGTGGCGGACCTGCCGCGCCCCTTCCCCGTGGTCTTCGTCACGGCCTACGCCGAGCATGCCGTGCGGGCCTTCGAGCAGGCCGCCACCGACTACCTGCTGAAGCCCGTGACCACCGAGCGCCTGGCCACGACCCTGCAGCGCCTGCGGGCCCGCGCGGAGTCCGGCGCCGGGCGGGAGCCCGCCTCCCGAGCCGCTGGCCCCTTCCGCTTTCCCGTGAAGGCCGGGGAGGGCGTGGTGCTGGTGGACCTGGCGAAGACCACCCACTTCCTGTTCGAGGAGGACGCGGTGTGGGCCTACGCCGGCGACCGCCTGCGCACCCTGTGGAAGACCCTGACCGAGGCAGAGGCCGCCCTGGGCGCCCGCGTGGTCCGGGGCCATCGCCACCTGCTCCTCCGCCCCGAGGCCATCGTGGGGGTGCGCGCAGGCGACTCGGGCCGCCTCCGTGTGCGCCTGACCGGTGGCGTGGAGCTGGAGGTGAGCCGCGGTGCCGCGCCCGTCCTCAAGGCGCGGTTGGGGCTGAGTTAGATTTCGGCGATGAGTTCGATCTCGACCTTCGCCCCACGGGGGAGGGCGGCGACCGGGGGCCCCGCTCCGCGAGCCGAAGGCGAGTGGGAGCACACGGCAGGGCCGTGTGCGATCGCGGGCAGCCAAGTCCGCGTGCGCCGAGGCGGAGCCGAGCGCCCAGCGGACCAGGGAGCCTAGATTTCGGCGATGAGTTCGATCTCGACCTTCGCCCCACGGGGGAGGGCGGCGACCTGCACGGTGCTGCGGGCAGGCTTGGCGCCGCCGAGGGCCTGCTCATAGACGGCGTTGAAGGCGGCGAAGTCGGCCATGTCCGTGAGGAAGACGGTGGTCTTCACCACGCGGTCCCAGCCCGTGCCGGCGGCGGCCAGCACGGCGCTGAGGTTCTTCAGCACCTGGTCGGCCTGGGCCTCGATGGGGCCGGTGATCATCTCCATGGTTCCGGGCACCAGGGGGATCTGGCCAGAGGTGAAGAGGTGGTTGCCTGAGATCTGGGCCTGGCTGTAGGGGCCGATGGCGGACGGGGCGCTGGGGGTGGCGATGGTGCGCATGGGGACTCCTGGAACCGGGTTATTGTCCGTTCTTTTTGCCCCAGCGGCGCTTCTTGTGGCGCCAGTTGCGGCTGGGCTTGGGGGGGGGCTGCAGGGGGGCGTCGAAGGGTGAAGCGGGCTGCTCCGGCTCGGCCTCGCCCTCGCCGTCTTCCAGGCGGTGTGGACCGTCCTCGATCTGCTGCTGCACCCACTGGGCCGTGCGGTGCATGAGGGCCGCCAGGCAGAGGCTGGTCTCGATGCGGGCATGGGGCAGGGGCCCGAGCTGGGTGAACACGGAGGGATCGGGGGGGATCACGCGGGGAATGGCGATCTCCGGCAGGGGCATGGGGATGGCGTCATAGGCCTCCTCCGGCAGGCGCTTCCAGGGCTGGGGCTCGGCCTGCTCCTGGCGCAGGAGGTCGGCCACGGTCTGCTTCTTCTTGGGGGGGCGCCCCCGCTTCTTGGGTGCGGCCACGGCGGCGGCATCCAGGGCCGACTGGAGGGAGGCCAGCACCTCCTCGCGGCTCTTGCCCCGCAGGTCGAAGAGCAGCCAGGGATCGCGGTCCAGGGCCTCGGCCATGACGTAGCAGACGGCGGCCACATGCTTGCAGGGGTTGGCCCAGTCGGGGCAGTCGCAGTGGGTCTGCAGCTCCTTGGGCACGCGGGGGTAGAGGCTGGCACCAGCTTCGCGGAAGGTCTCGTCCAGGCCCTGGGGCATCTCGCCGGCCAGCAGGGAGGCCACGAAGCGGCTCTCCTGGGCGATGCGCGCGAGGGCCTTCTCCCACTGGGCGGTCGTGAGGGCCGGCAGACCCAGGGTCACGTTGTAGGTCTTGCGCCCGTGGACGCGGGCCTGGATCTCGCCCGGCTGCACGCCGAAGTGCGAGACGTGGCCGTCCTCCGCGTATTTCTTGCCGCGGGGCAGGCGGTTCTCGTAATCGTCCCCCAGCTTCTCGAGGCCGCTGATCCAGAGGCGGCCCCACCAGGTGGCGCCGAAGCGGTCGGCGTGGCTGATCATTCCGCCACCTCCTTCACTTTGCGGCGGCCCAACTTGGCGCCGGGCTTCGGCACGGCGGGCTCATCGCCATTGCCCTCGTCCGAGTCCAGCAGCTCGGCGTCGGGATCCAGGGCCACCAGGCGGCGCAGGGCCTCGTCATCCAGCTCGGTGAGCCAGCCCTCGCCCGTGCCCACCACGCGGTCGGCCAGGTCCCGCTTGGACTCCAGCAGGGCGTCGATCTTCTCCTCCAGGGTGCCGATGGTGACGAGCTTGTGGACCTGCACGTTCTTCGTCTGGCCGATGCGGTAGGTGCGGTCCGTGGCCTGGTCCTCCACGGCCGGGTTCCACCAGCGGTCGAAGTGGAACACGTGGGTGGCGGCCGTGAGGTTCAGGCCCACGCCACCGGCCTTGAGGCTCAGCAGCAGCACGGGCGGGGAGTCCGGATCCTCCTGGAAGGCCCGCACCAGCTCGTCGCGGCCCTCGCGGGTGGTGCCGCCGTGGAGGAAGGGGGGCTCGAAGCCGAGGGCCTCCTGCAGATGGACCTGCAGCCGGTCGCCCATCTCCTTGAACTGGGTGAAGACCAGGGCCCGCTCGCCGGCCTCGACGACTTCCTCGAGCATCTCCGTGAGGCGGTCCAGCTTGCCGCTGCGGCCCTTGTAGGGCCCCTGGGCCTTGAGGAACTGGCTGGGGTGGTTGCAGATCTGCTTGAGGTGCGTGAGCAGGGCCAGGATGCGGCCCCGGCGCTCGATGCCCGAGGAGGCCGCATCCAGCTCCTCGTCCATCTTCTCCACGCGGTATTGGTAGAGTTCGGCCTGCTCGCGGCTGAGGGTGGTGAAGACCTTCATCTCGTGCTTCTCGGGCAGGTCCTGGATGATGGCCTTGTCGCTCTTGAGGCGGCGCAGGATGAAGGGCCCGATGCGCTGGCGCAGCTCGTGGGCGGCGTCGGGGTCGCGGTACTTCTCGATGGGCGTGGCGAAGCGCTCCTTGAAGTGGGACTCGCTGCCCAGGTAGCCGGGCAGGGCGGCGCTCATGATGGCCCACAGTTCCGTGAGGCGGTTCTCGATGGGCGTGCCCGTAAGGGCCAGCCGGAAGGCGCCGCGCAGCTTGCGGATGGCCTTGGCCTGGGCGGACCCGGCGTTCTTGATGGCCTGGGCCTCGTCCACCACCACCATGCCCCAGGGACGGCTGGCGAAAGTGTCCTCCTCGCGGCGCACCACGCCGTACGTGGTGAGTACGAGGGTGTGGGGCTTGAACATGCTGGGCAGCCGGTCGCGGTTGTTGCCGTGGTGCACGAAGACCGGCAGGCTGGGCGCGAACTTGGCCAGCTCCCGCTCCCAGTTGCCCAGGAGCGACGTGGGGCAGACCAGCAGGGTGGCGGGGCCGAACTCGGGGCTGTGGGCCTGGCGGTGCAGCAGCAGAGCCAGCACCTGGATGGTCTTGCCCAGGCCCATGTCGTCGGCGAGGATGCCGCCCAGGCCCAGGCGGGACAGGCCCTCCAGCCAGGCCAGGCCCCGCAGCTGGTAGGGGCGCAGCTGGCCCTGGAAGCTGGCGGGCTGGGTGATGGGCTTGTCAGGGAGGACCTTCAGGTCCTCGAGCGCGGCGCCGAAGTCGCCGGCGACTTCCACCTCGATGGCCTCGCTCACGCCGGGGATCCGGGCCGTGCCCGTGAGGGCGGCGGCCAGGGCCTCGCCCTTGGTCATGCTCTCGAAGCCCGCGCCGCGGCTGGCCTGGATGACGGTGGAGATCTGCTTGAGCGTCTCCGGATCCAGGGCCACCCACTTGCCCTTCCAGGCCACCAGCGGGTGCTTGAGGCTGGCGATCTGGGCGAAGTCCTCCACGCTCAGGGCGTCGTCGCCCAGCATGAGGGACCAGTCGGCGCTGACGCTGCCCTCCAGGCCCGCCTGGGCCAGGGGCGCGGAGTCCAGCACGTTGCGGGCGCCGAGGCGCACCTTGGCGCGCAGGCGCTTGGCGCCGCCGAAGTCGGCGAGACCCTCCGGAATGTGGACGAGGAAGCCCGCCTCCTTCAGCTGGGCCGCGCCGCGGGTGAGGAAGCCCCAGGCCTCCGTGGGCCGCAGCACCAGATCCTCGGGCTTCTGACCTGACAGGGCCCGTTCCAGGGCGGGGAAGAAGGGCACGGCGCGGGCTAGGCCGCGCAGCAACGCCTGGCGGGCCTGCAGCACCTCGGGCTCGGTGGAGGGTTCCCAGAGCTTCGCCACGCCGATGTCGGCACCGGCTTCGGTTTCCAGGCCCACCTTGAGGATCCAGCCCTCCTCGGCCAGGCGGTCGGCATCCTGCACGGCCTGGGTGACCTTGGGCACCTCGGGGGCCTCCAGGCGCAGGCTGGGGCGCAGCCACTGGGGCCGGGCACCCTCGCTCCACTGGGCCAGCTGCTCGCCCAGGGTGCGCTCGGTGATGCCCGTGGTGGGGAATTCGGGCAGCTGGTGGGAGAGGGCCACCATGATGCGCTCGTCCCAGGGCAGGCGGTCCCGCTTGTGGCCCCGCAGGCGGTGGATCAATCCGAGACGGGGATCGTCGCCCGCCCGCAGGCCGCCGGAGACGAAGCGCATGATGAAGTCGGCACCATCCTCCAGGAAGGCCGTGAGCACCGCGTCCGGGGCGGGGGGCATGGCCAGGTCGTCCTCGATGTCGAAGGCGTCCAGCTCACCCAGGGCCACGGTCTTGGTGAAGGCCCAGGTGTCGTTCTCGGGGAAGGCCAGGGCCGCCGGGGGCATGGCCTCGGCCAGCTGGCGCAGGGCGGCGCGGTCCGAGGGGCTGGTGAGGCTGATGCCCCAGCGGGCCTTCCAGGGGTTCCCCCGGGTATCGAGCTGGGGCAGCATGGCGCCGCGCACCACCAGGGACTGCAGCAGGCGCAGGGCCATGGCCCAGTAGCGCAGGGTGGGTCCAGCGTTGCCGGGCCGCAGGGCCAGGGAGGAGAGCCAGGGGTAGGCCCGCTGCCAGCGCAGGGGCACGGCGTGCATCTCCACCAGGGAGCCGTCCGCCAGGAAGATCTGGGCCTTGGCGGGGGTCAACCGCTCCCGCCCCTGCAGTTCGCCCGGCAGGGTGCGCAGGGCCCGCACCCACTCCGCCGCGTCCACGGCCTCGGGCATGCAGAGCAGGAAGCCCCGGTCCTGGGGACGGTATTGGAGGAAGGGATTCAGCATGAGAGGCCGGCCGCCCCTTGGCGGTAGGATGCAAGGCGGGGGGAGGGACGATGAAGCTCGGATTCGCAAGCGATCATGCGGGGTTCGACCTGAAGGAGCGGCTCAAGGCCTGGGCCATGGGGCAGGGGCACGAGGTGGTGGATTTCGGCACGGACGGGACGGCCTCGGTGGATTACCCGGATTTCGCGCACCGGGCGGCGGAGGGCAGGGATCAGTGGGAGCGCCTGGTGCTGGTCTGCGGATCCGGCATCGGCATCAGCATCGCGGCCAACCGCCATGCCGGCATCCGCTGCGCGCTGGTGACCTCCCCCGAGCACGCAGCACTGGCTCGGCAGCACAATGACGCGAACGCCATCGCTTTCGGCCAGCGGCTGACGGATCCGCTCAAGGCTGAATCCTACCTCAAAACCTTCCTGGAAACATCCTTCGAAGGGGGAAGGCACCAGGGAAGGGTGGACAAGATCGAGTGGAAGGGCGCCCGCTGATGCGGCGCCTCGAGGCACTGCGCCCCTTGGCGATGGAGACCGGCGTGCAGCTGCACGCCGCCGGCTCCTGCCTGGTGAAGCTGGGCAGGACCCATGTGCTGTGTGCCGCCAGCCTGGAGGAAAAAGTGCCCGGCTGGATGAAGGGTCGGGGCTCGGGCTGGCTCACGGCCGAATACGGCATGCTACCCGCCGCCACCCACTCGCGGTCTGACCGCGAGGCGGCCCGCGGCAAGCAGCAGGGCCGCACCGTGGAGATCCAGCGCCTCATCGGGCGCAGCCTGCGCCAGGCGGTGGACCTGGGGGCCCTGGGCGAGCGTACCCTCACGGTGGACTGTGATGTGCTGAACGCCGATGGTGGCACCCGCTGCGCGGCCATCACCGGGGCCTGGGTGGCGGTGGCCCTGGCCCTGCGGGCCCGGGGGCTGGAGGCCGCCCTGGTCCGTCAGGTGGCGGCCGTGAGCGTGGGCATCGTGGAAGCCGGGGAAGGGCGCCGGGGAATGGTGCTGGACCTGGAGTACGAGGAGGATCACCTGGCCGCCGTGGACTGCAACCTGGTGGCGGCCCGCCCCACGGCGGGTGGCGAGCTGGAACTGGTGGAGTTCCAGGGCACCGGCGAGGGCCGCGCCTTCAGCCGGGTCGAGGCCACGGGCCTGCTGGACCTGGGCCTGGCAGGCTGCGCCGCGCTGATGGAGGCCCAAGGGGCGGCGCTCGGATGAGACGCCTCCTCCTGGTGTTCGCCCTCCCCGCCCTGCTGGCGGGCCAGGCTCCGTCCGCCCCGTCCCCGGCGGTCGCCCGCCGCTTCGACGTGGAAGTCCAGCCCGCCGACATGGTGTTCCGCTTCACCCCCCGGGTGACCATCCCCGGCATGCCCCGCGTGGCCATCGCCCTGAGCGGTGGCGGGGCCCGGGGCCTGGCCCACATCGGCGTCCTCCAGCGCCTGGAGGAGGTGGGCTTCCCCCTGGACAGCATCGCCGGCACCAGCGCCGGGGCCCTCGTGGGCTCCCTCTACGCCAGCGGCTTCTCGGCCCGGGAGATCGAGGACCTCTTCAACCGCCTCGACCTGACCCGGGCCTTCCTGGAGCCGCTCTGGCGCAATCCCGGGGAGACCCTGGGTGAGCAGGAGGAGCGCAGCGACACCTTCCTCTCCATCGAGCGCAACCGGGGGCGCTTCTCCCTGGCCCAGGGCCTGCGCAGCGGTGTGGAGGTGCAGCACACCCTCCAGGCCCTGCTGGCCCGGGGCGCCTATTTCTCCGGCGGCGATTTCGACCGGCTCCAGCGTCCTTTGCGCATCCTGGCCACGAACCTGGAGACGGGGCAGGGGCGGGTCTTCGGGCGGGGCGACCTGGTGGAGGCCGTGCGGGCCTCCATGTCCATCCCCGGCGGTTTCCGCCCTGTGGTCATCGAGGGCCAGCAGTACGTGGACGGCGCCCTGGTGGAGAACATCCCCGTCAGCACGGCCAAGGAGGCCTTCCATCCCGACCTGGTCATCGCCGTGGACACCAGCTCGCCCCTGGAGCACCGTCCCGCCACCAGCATCCTCTCCGTGGCGGCCCGCAGCCTGGACCTGGTGGTGGAGCGGCGCCAGTGGGAAAGCCGCGCCGCGGCGGACTTCGTGATCCGACCCGACATCCAGGGCGTGAACTTCCTGGAGTACGGCACCGACGGGGCCAAGTTGGTCCGCCAGGGCCGCGAGGGCTTCGACGCCCGGCGGGAGGCCCTGCGGGAGCTGATGCGCAGCCGCCTGAGCCAGGAACGCCTGGATGCGACCGAAGTCGCCTTCGAGTGCCCTGGCGGCCTGAGCCCGGCCATGAGCGGACTCCTGGCCGAGGGGGTGAAGGCCGGGCCCGGTGGCATCCCGCTCCAGGACGTCCAGATCCTCCTGCAGCAGGTGCTGGTCCACGGGCTGGCCCGGGAGGCCTGGGCCACGGTGGACCCGGGCCGCGTCCTCACCATCCATCTGCGGCCATTCCCGGCGGTCCGAACGGTGGAGGTGCAGGCGCCCGAGGGCTGGAGGCCGGCCATCCAGGCCGCCGTGGCTGCGACGGTGAAGGTGGGCGAGCCCTTCAACCCCCAGGCCTTCGGCCGGATGATGGGGCAGCTGGTCTACCGCTTCCTCATGGATGGCGGGCCCCTGGTGGACGTGCGCGGGTCCATGTTCGAGCCCCGGACGGGACACCTCCTCATCAGCATGGACGAGCCCTTCATCACCAAGGTCGAAGCCCGCTCCGCCGCCGGCGCCCCGGTGGCCGAACCCCACCTCCTGAAGCTGCTCGGCGAACTGAAGGGGCGCCCCTTCCGTCCGGCCGACCTGCAGAAGCGCGTGGCCCTGGCGGAACACCGGCTTCACCTGGCGGAGTTGCGCTACCAGCTGCGTTCGGATGGCCAGGGCGGCACGACCCTCACGCTCGTCCCCGTGCCCCAGCAGCGGGAGCGCCTCGACCTCTCGCTGGGCTACGAGACCACCCTGGGCGGCCAGGTGGGCCTGGCCTACCGGGCTGTGGACCTGGGCTTCCGGGGCACGGAGCTGCAGCTGAGCGCCGCCCGGAACCGCCTGCAGGAGCGGGCCTCGCTCACCGTGGGGAGCCCCTTCGGCCTCACCCCGGGCACCGGGGTCGAACTGGCCGCGGACTACTGGCAGCAGCGGCTGGAGCTGCCCCTGCTGTGGGCGGCGCCCGAGCTTCCCGGCGATGGCCTGGATGCCCGCATCAGCGCCTCCGACCTGATGCTCCGGGCCTTCTTCCGCTTCAGCAACCTGGGCACCGGCAAGCTGAGCCTGGGCCTGGGGCGCCGGAACGCCGCCTTCCGGGAGGACGCCCTGCGCCGGACCCAGAGCCAGGACGCGGCCTTCCTTTCGGGAGAATGGGACAACTTCGACCGGCACACCATGCCCCGGGACGGCCTCCTCCTGCGGGCGCGCTTCGGCCTGGGGCGTGCCCATGCGGGGCTGCTGCCCGCGGCCAGCTTCCAGCAGAGCTACTTCCGGGCCCGGGGGCTGAAGTCCATCGGGGAGCACCTGGGCTTCGACCTGGACACCGAGTGGGGCCAGGGTCGGCACCTGCCCCTGGACCGCTGGTGGGTGCTGGGGGGGCCCTCCTTCGTCATCGGCTCCCGCTCCCTGGGCTTCATGGCGCCCAACTTCGCGGCCCTGCGCTTCGGCGTGCCCCTGCGCCTCTACATGGGCCTGGGCCTCACGGTGGAGCTGACCCCCCGCTACGACCTGGCCTGGGTGGCCCAGGAGGCCCCGGACCTGCTCAAGCCCGAGGTGGACTTCCGGGCCCAGGGCACGGGCCTGATGCTCCGCACCACCCTGTCGAATTTCTACGTGGAGCTGTCCTACGGCTTCCTGAAGGTCCGTACCCCCCAGGACGGCGGCCGGGCCGTGGGCAGCTTCAACGTGTTGATCGGCACCCAGCCCTTCGACCTCTGGAAACGGCACTGATGCTGTCCCGGGTTTCCTCGCTTCGCTGCACGCCTCCCCCTGACGGGATGGTGTGCGTCCCACCCATGCACTGATCGCGCGTGGAGAGGGAGTCCGTCCGGAGAACCGCGCCCGGGCCATGGAGCCGGAAGGTGTGTGGTATCTTCGGCATCCGCCGCAAGGGCTTCCTGCAACGACTGGCCCACCCCCTCCCAGGTTTCTCCAGCGCCGTCTCACGTGCCTTCCACGCCCTCCCTCCAGCCTGATCGTCGATGGTGGCGACTGCCCGTCGGGACCTGGCCCCGGGAGCAGAGGCGGTGGTTCGCCCTGGGTGTGGTGCTGGGCCTGGCGCTGGTCCAATACCTTGGGACTCTGTTCGTGCTGCGCTCCGCCCCCATCCGCCGGGCCCTCCGCAGCCGCGCGGTAGCTGCGCTCGCCACCCGGCTTCCGGGGGCCCGGCTGGAGGGAGAGGTCAGCGTCGACGCGGCCTTCCGGCCCGTGCTGGGGCCGGTCGTGCTGCCCTCGGCCGACGGTGGTGCGCCGCTCGTGGTCGTGGACCGGATCATGATCCAGCCCCGTGTGTGGCGCCTCCTGACCGGCCACCTGGAGCCCGCCCTGGTCGCCTTGAGCGGTGTGCACATCCAGGGCGGCCCCGAGGGGCGGCGGCTCCCGGAGCTCGCCCGCGCCCTCCGCCCCGAGGGGGGCCAGGGAATCCGCGGGGCGATGAATCATGCAGAATCTGCACCGCCGGTGCTGACCTTCACCGGGCTGGACCTTTGCCTGGAGGAGGCGCCATCCCGCCGACCGCCCTTCGTGATGGGGCCGCTGGGCGGGCGCCTCCGCCTTGACCGGCTGGGCAGACGCACTCAGGCCCTCCTGACCACGGAAGGGCCAGGGCAGCTGGTGGGCAGGGTGGAGGCCACCTGGGGCGGCGGCCCCGGCGCCCTGCGGATGCACCTCCACGGACTGGGGGCGGAGGCCCTGCCGGAAGGCCTGCGCCGTGGGCTCCCTTTCGAAATCCGCAGCGGCGCCCTCGACCTCTCCCTGGAGGCTCCCCGTCTCGACGCCTTTTCCCGGGGCGAGGGCCACTTCAAGCTCGCGACGCGCAACCTGACCCTCTTCGCGGTGCGCCTCGATCCCGAGCCCCTGGGCCCGCCCCCAGTGCGCGTGTCGGGTCGCGTGCGTTGGGATGCCGGCGCGCGGACCGCGGATCTGGACGAGGCGACGGTGGCGCTGGATGCGGCCGGGCGGGTGGCGTTGCAGGCGGCCCTGTCCATCGCTTTGCACCCCGAGCCGCGCTTCAACCTGGCGCTGCGGGTCGGCGCCCTGGACTGGACCGCCCTCACCGCCACGCTCCCCCCGAAGCTGGCGCCTCCGCCCGGAGCCCCTGGGATTGGGGGTCAGCTGGCTGGCAGACTTCGGGTGGCCGGGCCCCTTCGCGACCCGGCCGAGTGGCAGGTCGAAGGCGCCATGGATCTGAGTCGCCTCGTGCCGGCTTCGCAGGACAGCGGCGCGAAGCTGACGCGCTCCTTCGTCCACCAGGCGCAGGTTGCGGGGGGTGGCCTGCGGCGGGTGGTCGTCGGCCCGGAAAACCCGGCGTTCGTTCCGCTGGCCGAGCTTCCGGACCATGTCGTGCGGGCGGTGCTCGAAAGCGAAGACGCGGGCTTCTACGGGCACCCGGGTTTCGACCTTTCCGCCGTCCAGGAAGCGCTGGCCAGCGGAGGGCGGCTGCGCGGCGCGTCGACCCTCACCCAGCAGCTGGCGAAGAACCTCTTCCTCTCAAGGGAACGCACCCTCTCCCGAAAAGTCCGGGAGGCCCTGGCCACCGTGGCGCTCGAAGTGGCTGTGGGGAAGCGGCGGATCCTCGAGATCTACCTCAACCTGGTGGAGTGGGGCGACGGGGTGAACGGCATCGGCGAGGCCGCCCGGCACTGGTTCGGCAAGGATGCCCGCGTCCTGAGCCCCAAGGAGGCTGTCATGCTCGCCACCGTGATCCCGAATCCGGTGCGCTATGAGATGTACCGGAGGAGGGGGGCGCTCACACCCGCCTGGGAGGCGCGGGTGGCCGACCTGCTCGGGAAGCTTCACACCCTCGGTGTACTCGACGACGAAGCCCTGAGGGCCGCCAAAGCGGAGACCCTCACCTTCGCCGGTGGGCTGCCAGCGGGAAACGGACCGCTGGATCCAGCGGAGGATCCCCTGGACTGAGGGGCCCTTCACGGGGCACTCCGGCGGGTCCCCGGGGCCTGGGTGGTCTGCGCCGGTGTGGTCTGTGACCCGTTCCATAGGTGGGTTCCGGGGGCCGCCTGATACCCTGGGGCGTTGGCATTTCAACGCTCTTTGCGAGGCCGCCATGCGCTACCTGCCCTCTTCCCCTGTCGAGGATCGAGCCCTCCTGGACACCATCGGCGTCCCGAATGCCGAGGCCCTGCTGGCCGGTATCCCCGAGCCGCTGCGCCTGGGGCGCGAGCTGGACCTGCCCACCCAGGGCTCCGAGCAGGAAGTGGCCTGGCAGATGATGGGCCTGGCGAACAAGAACATGCGCTTCTGCGCCCAGTTCCTGGGGGCCGGCGCCTACGACCACTTCGTGCCCTCGGCCATCGACGCCCTGATCAGCCGCCAGGAGTGGTTCACGGCCTACACGCCCTACCAGCCCGAGATCAGCCAGGGCACCTTGCAGCACATCTTCGAATACCAGACCCTGCTCTGCGACCTGACGGGCCTGGAGGTGACCAACGCCAGCCTTTACGACGGCGGCACCGCCTGTGTGGAAGCGGCCCTCATGGCCGTGCGTGTGGCCAAGAAGCGCAACACGGTGCTCATCAGCCGCGGGTTGCACCCCCTGTACCGTGAGGTGCTGAAGGCCAACTTCGCGCCCCATGACGGCCTGAAGCTGGTGGAGGTGGGTCTCAAGGACGGCGTCACCGATCTGGCCGACCTGCAGGCCAAGCTCAATAGCGACGTGGCTGCCGTGATGGTGGGCTACCCGAACTTCCTGGGCGCGGTGGAGGACCTGGCGGCCCTGGCCGGTCCCATCCATGCGGCCGGCGCCCTGCTGATCAGCGTCACCCAGGAGGCCTTCGCCTTCGGCTGGTTCGAGGCCCCCGGCAAGGTGGGCGCCGACATGGCTTGCGGCGAGGCCATGTCCCTGGGCAACAAGCCCAACTTCGGCGGCCCCTTCCTGGGCTTCCTGGCCGTGAAGGATGCCCACAAGCGTGAGATCCCCGGGCGCGTGGTGGGACAGACCAAGGACCTGAACGGCGAGACCGGCTACGTGCTGACCCTCACGGCCCGCGAGCAGCACATCCGCCGGGACAAGGCCACCAGCAACATCTGCTCGAACCAGGGTCTGGTGGCCCTGCGCGCCAACATCTTCATGCAGCTGGCCGGGCCCGAGGGCCTGCGCGGCCTCGCCGAGCAGAACGCCGCCAAGGCCCAGTACCTGCGCCAGCGCCTGCTGGAACTGCCGGACATGGAGCCCATGGGTGACCAGCCCTTCTTCAACGAGTTCGTGCTGCGCTACACCGGCGACTACGCCGCCCTGCAGGAGGCCTGCCTGAAGGAGAGCCTGCTGCCGGGCCTGGACCTGGGCCGCTTCTACCCTGAGTACGCGGGCTGCATCCTCTGGTGCGCCACGGAACTCCACACCCGCCAGATGATCGAGAGCCTCGTCGAGATCCTGGCCCGCGTCCCCGCCACGGTTTAAGAGGAGATTCGACATGTTCCTTCGCCAGCGCGAACCCCTCTCCTTCGAACGTTCCGTCCCCGGCAAGCGGGGCATGGATCTCCCGAAACTCGATGTACCCCCCGCCAGGGACACCCGCCCCGCCCACCTCAAGCGCAGTGGCTTCGATGCCCTGCCGGAGCTCACCGAGGTCGAGGTCATCCGCCACTTCACCCGCCTCTCCAAGTGGAACTACGGCGTGGACGACGGCATGTATCCGCTGGGCTCCTGCACCATGAAGCACAACCCCCGGCTCAACGAGAAGGTGGCCGGCCTGCCGGGCTTCACGGACAGCCATCCCATGGCCCCCGATGCCCTCGTGCAGGGCAACCTGGAGATGCTCTACACCCTGCAGGCCTGGCTGGCCGAGATCACGGGCCTGCCCGGCGTCACCTTGCAGCCCAGCGCCGGCGCGGCCGGTGAGCTGACGGGCGTCATGCTGATCCGCGCCTACCACCTGTCCAAGGGCGCCAAGCGCCGCGTCATCCTCATCCCCGACAGCGGCCACGGCACCAACCCCGCCACCGCCGCCATGGCGGGCTATGAGGTGGTCGAGCTGCCCTCGCGGCCCGACGGCACCATCAGCTTCGAGGACGTGACCGATCCTGTGAACGGCAAGGTGCGCAAGGGCCTGCAGACCCTCGTGGCCGAGCTCGGCAACGAGATCGCCGGCGCCATGATCACCAACCCGAACACGGTGGGCGTCTTCGAGTACCGCTTCAAGGAGATCAGCGACCTGCTGCACAGCGTGGACGCCCTGGTCTACATGGACGGCGCCAACATGAACGCGCTGGTGGGCGTGGCGCGGCCCGGCGACTTCGGCGTGGACGTCATGCACCTCAACTTGCACAAGACCATGTCCACGCCCCACGGCGGTGGCGGCCCCGGAGCCGGTCCCGTCTGCTGTGTCGAGAAGCTCATGCCCTTCCTGCCCGTGCCCGTCGTCGTGCGCGACACCGTGAAGGTGGGCGAGGGCGAGGTGCCCAAGCACAGCTACCGCATGGACTGGGGCCGTCCCCAGAGCATCGGCAAGGTGCACACCTTCTACGGCAACTTCGGGATCCTGGTGCGTGCCCTCACCTACTGCCTGAGCCACGGGTCCGATGGCCTCAAGGAAGCGACGATGCGCGCCATCGTCAACGCCAACTACATCCGCGCCCGCCTGAAGGACACCTACGCCCTGCACATCGACTCCCCCAGCCTGCATGAAGTGGTCTTCAGCGACACCAACCAGGCCCAGCACGACGTCCACACCTTGGACATCGCCAAGCGGCTCATCGACCACGGTTACCACCCGCCCACGATCTACTTCCCCCTGATCGTGCCCGGGGCGCTCATGATCGAGCCCACGGAGAGCGAGGGCAAGGACGAGCTGGATGCCTTCTGCGACACCATGCTCGCCATCGCCAAGGAGGCGGAGGAGAACCCCGACGCCCTGCACCAGGCGCCCGTGCTCGCGCCCCTGCGCCGTCTGGACGAGACCACCGCCGCCCGCAAGCCCGTGCTGCGCTGGACGAAGGGCTGACCTCAGCCACCTCGAGGAAGGCCCCCGAACCGGGGGCCTTCTCTTATCGAGGCCCGGCAGGGTGGGGCCCTCACGGCAACCTGCCGGTCGATTCCCGAAGCGGTCTCGGCGATGCTGCTCCGGGAGGCGAACCGCATGATCCGCATCGAGCACCTGGCCCTCTGGACCCCCGACCTGGAGCGCCTGGCCGCCTTCTACGCGGATGTCTTCGGCGCCGCCGTGGGCGAGCGCTATGAGAACGCAGCCCACGGGTTCGCCTCGCGGTTCCTTACCTTTGCCTCCGGTTCCCGGCTGGAGCTGATGCAGACCGCAGAGTTGGACCTGGCCATGGCCCCACCCGGGGCGCAGCGCCTGGGCCTCACGCACCTGGCGCTGTCGCTGGGCTCGGCCGAGGCCGTGGATACGCTCACGGCGGGCCTGCGCGATCGCGGCTGCCCGGTACTGGATGGGCCCCGCTGGACCGGAGACGGCTATTACGAGAGCACCGTGCTGGATCCCGACGGGAATCGGCTGGAGCTGACCATCTGAGCCCGCCGGCGGAATCGTGTGGACTTAACGCCGGTCGAAGCGCGGCGACATGACCATGAGCGTCTGGGTGGAAGCGATGCCGGGGAGCTTCGCCACCTCGTCGCGCACGCGGTTGAGGTCCTCGAGCCGCTCCGCCTCCAGCTGCAGCACCAGGTCGATGTCGCCACCCACGCTGTCTGCCACCTGCACCTCGGGGAAGGCCTCCAGCATGCGCACGGCCCGCTCATGGCTGGGGCCGGCCCCGCGCACCAGCAGGTAGGCCCGCACCCCCGGGGCCGAGTCCAGGCCCAGGCGCAGGGTGTAGCCCAGGATGACGCCGTCCCGTTCGAGGCGCTTGAGGCGCTCCTGCACGGCGGATCGCGACAGGCCCACCCGCGCCGCCAGGGCCACCTGGGTGAGCCGTGCGTCGGCGCTCAGCTCGGCGATGAGGCGTCGGTCCAGGTCGTCGAGGTCGGGTTTAGGCATCCCCGCATTCTGGCAGTTCGCCGGGCTTCCGGCATCCTGCCGCCTACACGGCGGCAGGGGAACCACGAACCCTGGAAATCCACCAGGCTGCGAGGTGGTTTGGAGGAATCCGGTCAGATCGACACTCGACTGCCCCCTTGCCGTCCCCATCTGGAGGTTCCATGCGCTTGAAATCCGCCCTCATCCTCTCGGTCGCAGTGGTCGGGCTCGTCGCCCGCGCCGAGGTCAAGGATCCCGCCCTGACCCGCGAAGAGCAGCAGCAGACCCTCACCCGGATCATCGAGCTGGTGCGCGACGAATACGTCTTCACGGACGTGGCGAACAAGACGGCCGAGGGATTGGGCAGGCGCGCCCCGGCCATCGTGACCGAGGGCCCCACCGGAGCGTCGGAGTTCATCGCGCGGATCAACGCCGAGCTCAGGGACCTGACCCATGACAAGCACGTGAGCGTGCGGAAGGTGATTCCCAATTTCGAGAAGCCCGTGGGTCAGCACGGCATCGAGAAGGTGGAGCGCCTCCAGGGCGATGTGGGCTACCTGCGGGTGGACCGGTTCTTCCAGGCCGACGAAAGCCGGCAGGTCTTCGATGCGGCCATGGATCAGCTGAGCGGCTGCAAGGCGATGATCATTGACCTCCGGGAGAACCGCGGAGGAGGCGATGCCCTTGCGCTGCTGGCTTCCTACTTCCTTCCAGAGCGGGTCCTCTTCAACCGCCTCGTCTTTCGGAGGGAGGAAGCCCTGGAAACCTGGGCCGGTCCCTCCACCCGCGGCGCCTTCACGAAGGTTCCGCTCTACGTGCTGGTGAGCGGCCGTACCTTCTCGGCGGGCGAGGCCTGCGCCTACGGCCTGCGGCAGCTGGACCGCGCGGTGCTGATCGGCGAGCGCACCAAGGGCGGGGCCAACCCCAACCGGTTCTTCCCCTTGGGACAGGGCCTGGAGCTGTCCCTGTCGGTGGGACGCACCGTGAATCCCGTCAGCGGCACCAACTGGGAGGGCGTGGGCGTGCAGCCGGATGTGGCGGTTCCCGCCAGTCAGGCCCTCGAGAAGGCCCTGGAGGTCCTCGGTCACCAGGATCTCGGCTCCAGGGCTCCCCGGGGTCTCGCGTCCATGACCTTCGCCCGCCGCGTGTTCCTCATCGCCTCGATCTACGGAGTGGCGGCCCTGCTGCCCCAGTACTTCCTGGAGTCGCGCCTGGGCCGGGACTTCCCGCCGCCCATCACGCACCCGGAACACTTCTACGGATTCATCGGCCTCGCCCTTGTCTGGCAGGCGGCCTTCTACCTCATCTCCCGGGATCCCGTCCGCTACCGGCCGCTCATGGCCGTGGCGGTGCTGGAGAAGCTCTCCTTCGGCGGGGCGACGGTGCTGCTCCAGGCCCTGGGCCGCATCGCCACCCCGGTCCTGGTGGTGGGACTGGTGGATCTGAGCCTGGCCGTCCTGTTCGCCCTGGCCTTCTTCCGCACGGCCGGCATTCCGCCGGAGATCCGGCACCCTGCCGGCTAGACCTGGGCGCTTCCCGGGCGAAACCTGGAGAACCGCCGGAGGTCCCATGCGCCTGAACCCCGCCCTCGCCCTGCCCGCCCTCGTCCTCACCCTCCAGGCCCAGGAGGCCGCGGCGCCGGTGACGCCGGTCCAGCGCCGCGAGGTGGTGGAGGCCCTGGCCAAGGCCCTCAAGGCCCAGTACGTGTTCCCGGAGGTGGCCGAGGCCACGGGGAAGGCCCTGCGGGACAGGGTCGCCCAGGGCGCCTATGACGGCGCCGCCTCTGCGAAGGCCTTCGCGGAGGCCCTGTCGAAGGATCTGCGCGACCTCGGCAAGGACGGGCACTTCCGCGTGCGCTTCGATCCCGCCTTCAAGCCCCGCGACGAGGAGGAGGACCGGGTCCCCACGAAGGAGGAGGTGGCAGAGCTGCGCCAGCAGGCGGCCCGCCGGGCCTTCGGGATCGCCAAGGTGGAGCAGCTGCCAGGGAACGTGGGCTACCTGGACGTGCGCGGCTTCGGGCCCACCGAGTTCGTGGGCCCCGCCTTCAGCGCGGCCCTGACCATCCTGTCCGGCACCGAGGCCCTCATCCTCGACCTCCGCCAGAACGGGGGCGGGGACCCTGAGAGCGTGGCCTACCTGGTGAGCCACTTCTTCCCAGAGGGCGACACGCGGCAGCTCAACGCCATCTACAACCGCCCCCGGAACACCACGCGCCAGTACTGGACCAGCCCCACCGTGGGCCCGCGCTATGCCGGGCCGGTCTACGTCCTGACCTCGGCCCGCACCTTCTCCGGCGGCGAGGAGTGCGCCTACGACTTCCAGACCCAGAAGCGCGCCACCCTGGTGGGCGAGACCACGGGCGGCGGCGCCAACCCCGGCCACGCCGTGGCCCTGGCCCACGGCTTCAACGCCTTCATCCCCACGGGCCGCGCCATCAACCCGGTGACCGGGACGAACTGGGAGCACGTGGGCGTGAAGCCCGACATGGCGGTCCCCGCCGCCGAGGCCCTGAAGGCGGCCCACGTGGCGATCCTGAAGGGCATCCTCGCGAAGGAGAAGGACCCCGACTACCGCCAGCGCCTGGAGACGATCCTGGCACGGGTGGAGAAGGGCGAGGCCGAGCCGACGCGGTTCAGCCGGTAGTCAGTCCAGCGGCACCACGCGGATGGCCGTGGCCTTCACCTGGGCCGTGACCTGATCCCCCACGCCCAGGCCCAGGTCGCTGCAGGCCCAGGCGGTGACCAGGGCCTCGAGGGGGAAGCCGCAGTCCAGGCGCACCCGCGCCAGGGCGCCCCGGAGCTCCAGGTCCACGATGCGAGCCTGGAGGTGGTTGCGGGGGCTGGCCGAGCCGCGCTCCCGGCGCTCGAGGGCCACGCCCTCACTGCGGATGCAGATGCGGGCCCGGCTGAAGTCGCCGCCGGGATCGGGGGCGTAGAGGCGGGCGCTTCCAGCCTCGAGGCAGAGCAGGCCCTCATGCCGCCCCACCACCTGGGCCAGGGCCACGGATTCCGGGGCGGCCTCGGGATCGGCGGAGGGCCCCGTCAGCACCTCCTCGGGGCGTCCATCCTGCACGATGCGGCCCGCCTCCATGCGCAGCAGGCGGTCCCCCAGGCTCAGCGCGTCGCCGCGGTCGTGGGTGACCAGCACGGCGGGAATCCCCTCGGCCTTGAGGATGGCGCGCAGCTCGTGGCGCAGCCGCTCCGCCGCCGGTCGGTCCAGGGAGGCGAAGGGCTCGTCCAGCAGCAGCAGCCGCGGCCGGGGCGCCAGGGCCCGGGCCAGGGCCACCCGCTGCTTCTGGCCCCCGGAGAGCTCGCCGGGATGCCGGTTCTCCAGGCCTTCCAGCCCCACGCGGGCGATCAGGGCCGCGACCCGCTCGGCGCGTCCCGCCGCGCCCGGCAGTCCGAAGCCGATGTTGGCGGCCACGCTGAGGTGGGGGAAGAGGGCCCCCTCCTGGAAGACGTAGCCCACCCGGCGGCGCTCGGGCGGAAGGTGGCGCCGGCCGTCGAACCAGACCGCCTCCCGCTGCCGGATGCTGCCGCCGTCGGGCCGCTCCAGCCCGGCGATCATCCGCAGCAGGGTGGTCTTGCCGCAACCCGAGGGGCCGAACAGCACCGTGATGCTGAAGCGGCCCAGGTCTAGGTCCAGGCCCGCCTGGATGAGGGGGCCCCCCTGGAACTTCCGCCGGATGTCCAGGCTCAGGCTCATCGGGTGGCCCTCGCACGCAGCCAGGCGGTGGCGAGCAGCACCAGGAAGGCGAAGGCCAGCAGGGCGAAGGCCGTGCGGTGGGCGGCGTCCATTTCGGCCACCTGCACCTGGTCGAAGAGGGCGATGGAGAGGGTGCGGGTGCGCCCCGGCAGGTTGCCGCCCACCATGAGTACCACGCCGAATTCTCCGATGGCGTGGGCGAAGGCCAGGATGGCCCCGGCCAGGAGGCCCCGCCAGGAGAGCGGCAGGGCCACCCGGAGGTAGGTGCGGAGGCGGCCCTGGCCCAGGGTGGCGGCGGCCTCCAGCAGCCTGCGGTCCACGCCTCCCAGGGCGGCCACCAGGGGCTGGAGGAAGAAGGGCAGGTTGATGAGCAGGGTGGCCAGCAGCAGGCCGGAGAAGGAGAAGACCAGGGGGCCCCCCGTCAGGGCCTCCCAGGCGCGGCCCAGGGGGCTCCGCGGGCCCAGGCCCTGCAGCAGGTAGAAGCCCAGCACCGTGGGCGGCAGCACCAGGGGCATGAGCAGCGCGGCTTCCAGCACCAGCTTGCCGCGGAAGCGCCCATAGGCCAGGGGCCAGGCCAGGGCGATGGCCAGGGGCGCCAGCAGGAGCACCGCGCCGAAGGCCAGCCGCACGCTGAGGGCGGCCGCCTCCCAGTCGATGAGGGGCGCGGCCAGGGTCACGGTGGCCCGTAGCCCAGCTTGGCGAAGAGGGCCTGGGCCTCGGGCCCCAGCAGTTCGTCCCGGAGGGCCGCGGCCAGGGCGGGCTGGGCGCTGCGCTTCAGCAGGACTCCGCACTGCTTCTGGACCGGGTAGAGGTGCTGGGGGACGGTCCAGGCCTGGCCCTGGGCCAGGGCGGGCACCAGCACCTGGGGGGAGCTGACGAAGCCCGCCTCGGCGGCGCCCGCCTGGAGGAACTGGGCCGCCTGGCCGATGTTCTCCCCGAAGACGAGCCGGGCTTTCAGGGCCTCGTGGAGCCCGGCGGCCTTCAGGGCCGTCTCGGCGCTGCGGCCGAAGGGGGCCGTGGCGGGATTGGCAAGGGAGATGCGCTTGACGGCCGGGTTGAGAAGCACCTTCAGGCCCTCCTTCTCAGGGGAGAGCCCCAGGTCCTTGCGGATCCAGAGCGAGAGGCGGCCCGTGGCGTAGGGGAAGGGCCGGCCCGCCGCCAGGCCTGCCGCCACCACCTTGTCGGGGAACTCGGCGTCCGCCGCCAGGAACACGTCGAAGGGGGCGCCCTGCTGGATCTGGGCCACCAGGCTGCCCGAGGCGCCCAGGCTGATCTGCAGGGTGGCGCCCGGGTGCCGGGCCTCGAAGCCGGGCTTGAAGGCGTCGAGCACGGCCTTCAGGTTGGCCGCCGCCGCCACGGTGAGCGTCTGGCCCGCGAGGGGCTGAAGGAAGGCGAGGGCGAGGAGGCACCCGAGGAGGGCGCGGAGGCGGGATCGCATGGTGGACTCCGGGTCCAGGCTAGCGGAACGGGAGCCTGGCGGCATCCTGTGCGGGAATTCACACGCGCGGAGGGACCAAGGGGCCCTAGAATCCAGGACGTCCCCTTTCCATCCCCGCGCCCCGGGTGCCCCGTGTCCTTCCTCCGCCAGCGGTCCATCGCGGCCCAAGTCCGGGTGGCCCTGGGCCTGCTCGCGCTGCTCATGCTGCTGGGCTCGGTGGGGATGCTGGTGCTGGCCCGCAGGGCCTCCAACCGCGCCGGCGAGGTCTACCGGGACCACCTGCAGCCCATGCTGCGCCTCGTGGAGGTCACCGAGGCCTACACCGTGGACATCACCGTGTCCTTCCGGATGGTGCGTTCCGGGCGCATGGCTCCGGAGGAGGGGCTCCGGCGGTACCGGGAGGGCGAGGCCAAGGCGCGGCAGAGCTGGGCCGCCTACCGGGCCAGCCGCACGCCCACGCCGGCGATCCAGGCGGCGGAGGAGAGCCTGGCCCGCATCCAGGTGGTCGGCCGCCAGCTGGAGGCCATGCTGCCGGATGGGCGCAGCGAGGAACTGGGCGTCTTCGGCGACCTCCAGTGGCTGCCGGAGGTGTTGACCTGCACCCGGGTGCTCCAGACCCTGAGGGCGGAGGAGGATCGCTCGGCGGATGCCACCATCCGCGCCCTGGAGCGGAGCTCCGAGCGGACCTCCTTCATCGGCCTGGCCCTGATGCTGGCCTCCCTGGTGCTGGCCCTCGGGCTGGGCCAGGGGTTCGCCTCCCACCTGCGGGGCGGCGTGAACTCCCTGGTGGCCCGCCTGCGCAGCGTGGCGGACGGCAACCTGGACCCGGTCCCCGTGGCCCCGGGGGGCAGCGAGCTGGCCAGCGCCGAGCGGGCCCTGAACCGCACGGTCGCCCGTCTGCGCCAGCTGATCACGGAGAACCAGGCCCAGAAGGCCCTGGAGCAGGCCATCCTGGATGGCGCCCGGGCGGTGATCATCGGCCTCGACCTGGAGGGCCGGGTGAACCGCTGGAACCACGCGGCGGAGCTGGTGCTGGGCCACCGGGCCGAGGAGGTGCTCGGCCAGGCGACACCCCTGCTCTGGCGCGTGCCCGAGGAGCTGGACGCCCTGGCCCAGGAGGTCGGCGAGCGGGTGGGCCGGCCCGTGGCCTCCGGCATTGAGGCCTTGAGGGTGGCCGCCACCATCCCTGGTTTCGCCACCGAGTGCCACTTCCGGGCCAAGGACGGCTCCCTCATTCCAGTGCTGCTGACCCTCTCGGAGATCCGCGGCCCCGGCGGGGATCTGCTGGGCACCATGGGCGTGGCCCTGGACCTGCGGGACCTGGACCGCCTGCGGCGGGAGCTGCGGGCCAGCGAGGACCGCTACCGCCTGCTGGCGGAGCGGCTGCCCGACGTGGTCTATCAGTCGCAGACCTGGCCCGATGGCCGGCGTTCCTGGCCCTTCGTCAGCCCCCAGTTCCAGTCCTTCTACGGGGCGGATCCGGCCATCCTGGAGCGGAATCCCGACTATTCCCTCAACAAGCTCCACCCCGAAGACCGGGCCGGCTTCCTCGCCAGCCTGGAGGAGGCCACCCGCCGCATGGGGCCCATGTCCTGGGAGGGGCGGTCTTTCACGGAGCGCCCGGGCGAGCTGAAGTGGGTCCGGGTGCGCCGGAGCCCCACCCTGCAGCCGGACGGGAGCCTCCTCTGGGACGGGGTGATGGAGGACATCACCCAGCTCAAGCAGTCCGCGGAAGCCCTGCGGCTCAGCGAGGCCCGGGCCCAGGAGGCCTCCCGGGCCAAGAGCGCCTTCCTGGCCAGCATGAGCCACGAGCTGCGCACCCCCCTCTCGGCCATCCTCGGCTACTCCCGGCTCATGGCCCGCGACCAGGGCCGCAGCGAGGAGGACCGCGTCCAGCTAGAGCAGGTCCTCCGCGCCGGGGAGCACCTGCTGTCCCTCATCAACGACGTGCTCTCCCTGTCGAAGATCGAGGCGGGGCGGATGGAGCTGCACCTCGCCGCCTTCTCGCCCGCCGAGCTGGTGCGCGAACTGGAAGCCCTCTTCCGGCTCTCGGCCCTGAGCAAGGGGCTGGCCTTCGAGGTGGAGGCCCGCGGCCTCCCCGACCTGGTCGAGGGGGACCAGCCGAAGCTGCGCCAAGTGCTGGTGAACCTGCTGGGCAACGCACTGAAGTTCACCGCCCATGGGACCGTGCGGCTGTCCGCCTCCTGGCTCGACGGGACCGGCTCCTTCCGCGTCGAGGACACTGGGCCCGGCATCCCGGTCGAGGAGCAGGTGCAGATCTTCGCGGCCTTCCACCAGACGGCCCTGGGGCACAACACGGGCGGCACGGGCCTCGGGCTCCACATCAGCCAGTCCCTGGTGTCCCTGCTGGGCGGCCAGCTCCGCATCGACAGCAGGGTGGGGGAAGGCTCCCGCTTCGAGGTGGAGGTCCCGCTGCCCGTACCGGAGGGCCCCGTCATCCTGCCCTCACGGGGGCGGGTGGTGCACCTGGCCCCGGAAGAGGCGCCCCGCAAGCTGCTGATCGTGGATGATCGCGTCGAGAATCGGGACATGCTGGACCGGCTCCTGCGCCTGGTGGGCTTCCGCTGCAGCCTGGCCGAGCACGGCGCGGCGGGCCTGGAGCAGTGGCGGGACGGGCATCCCGATCTCATCCTCATGGATCTCCGGATGCCGGTGCTGGACGGCTTCGGGGCCGTGGAGCAGCTGCGCCGCCTGGAGGTGGAGCTGGGGCGGGCCCGGACCCCGGTCCTGGCCATCAGCGCCAGCGTCTACGACGTCAGCACCGAGGACCTGCTCCGCCGCGGCTTCGACGCCTTCCTCACCAAGCCCATCGACGAAGAGCAGCTGTTCAGCAGCCTGGAAGCCCTGCTGGGTTTGCGCTTCGAGCGCCAGGACCCGGCCGGGGGAACGGCCCCCGCCCCGCTGGATGGCCTGGCCCACCAGCATCCGGACTGGCGTGCCCGCTTCCTGGACCAGGTGGCCAGCGGCGACCTGGAGGCCGCCGAGTCCCTGCTGCGGGAGCTCGTGGACCCCGATCTCGCCGAGGCGGCCCGGGCCGCCCTGCGCGCCTACAATTTCGAAGACATCCTGAAACAACTCCGCTGAGGTCGACATGCTCGTCCCGCCCGCCGATATCCTCCTCGTGGACGACAACCCCACCAATCTCGACGTCCTCGCGCGGGTCCTGCGCTCCCAGAGCCACCGCGTGCGCACGGTCACCAGCGGCGCCCTGGCCCTGGAGGCCATGCGGCGCCAGCCCCCCGAGGTGGTGCTGCTCGACGTGGCCATGCCGGACCTGGACGGGTACCAGACCTGTGCCCGCATCCAGGAGGACCCCCACCTGGCCAAAGTCCCCGTCCTGTTCATCAGCGCCATGGACGGCCCGCTGGACAAGGTGAAGGCCTTCGAGAGCGGCGGGCGGGACTACGTCACCAAGCCCTTCGCCCCCGAGGAGGTGCTGGCCCGCGTGGAGCACCACGTGAACCTGGGGCGCCTGCAGAAGCACCTCGAGCAGCAGAACCAGTCGCTGTTGGATGCGAACCTCAAGCTGAAGGAGATCCACGTCCTCAAGGCGAACTTCACGGCCATGCTGGTCCACGACCTGCGCTCGCCCCTCACCAGCGTGGGGCTCACCCTGGACCTGCTCCGCTCCGGGCAGGCCCCGAAGCCCGGCATGATCGACCAGGCCGTGGACAGCTTCCAGCGGGTGCAGGGCCTGTTGGACGAGATGCTGGACCTGCACCGCAGCGAGCACGGCCAGATGCCGCTGCGCAGCGATTCCATCAATCCGGTGACCTGGCTGCAGGGCTTCGCCGACCAGTTCTCCGTGCGGGCCCAGGCCGAGGGCATCCTCTTCCAGACCCACTGGCCAGAGACCCTGGCGCCCATCACCGGGGACCGGAGCAAGCTGGACCGGGTGCTGCACAACCTGCTCAGCAACGCCCTCAAGTTCACGCCCCGTGGAGGGGCCGTGAAGCTGGAGGCGGCCATGGAATTCGGGGCCGGGGTGGAGGCGGGGCTGCGCTTCCTGCGCATCGCCGTCATCGACACGGGCCGGGGCATCCCGGCCGAGCAGCTGCCCTTCGTCTTCGACCCCTTCCGCCAGTCGGAGCCCGGCGACGCCCACCGGGGCTTCGGCCTGGGCCTGGCCATCGTGCAGCGCCTGGTGGCCGCCCACCATGGGCAGATCCGGGCCCAGAGCCAGGTGGGCTTCGGCAGCAACTTCACGGTCCTGCTGCCCTGTTGAGGAAATGATCTCCACGGATGGCCCCGGGGGCCCCAAAATGGGAGGTTCCCAGGAGCCCCCATGCGCCTTCTGCCAGCCCTCATGATCGGCCTGCCCCTGGTGGCCCAGATGACCGCGCCCCTGCAGGACCGGGCCGACCGCTTCCTGAAGCTGGTGAACGCCGGCTACCAGTCCCTCACATATGTGGCCCAGCAGGCCAGCTGGAACGCGGCCTCCGACGTGAAGCCCGAGCATGACGCCGCGGCGGAGTGGGCCGGAAAGGCCTACGCCGCCTTCAACGGCAATCCGGCCCTCATCACCGAGGCCCGGGAGCTGCTGCAGCACCGCAAGGAGCTGAAGGAGGTCACCGTCCGCCAGCTGGAGCGCGTGCTGCTCAATGCGGCCGAAGGGCCGATGACGAAACCCGACCTGGTGGCGGCCCGGGTGGCGGCTGAGACGGCCCAGAGCAGCACCCTGAACGGCTTCGTGTGGAAGCTGGACGGCAAGCCCATCTCCGCCAACCAGATCGACGGCATCCTGGCCAAGAGCGGAGACCTGGCCGAGCGCCGCAAGGTGTGGGAGGCCTCCAAGGAGAACGGGCCGGCCCTGAAGGAGGGCCTGCTGAAGCTGCGCGACCTGCGCAACGGCTGCGCCCGGGAACTGGGCTACCCCGACTATTTCGCCCTCCAGGTGGCCAAGTACGGCCTCAGCACCGAGGAGATGATGGCCTTCAACCGCAAGTTCCTGGCGGAGCTGAAGCCCCTCTACCTGCAGCTGCACACCTGGGTGAAATACGAGATGGCCAAGAAGTACGGCCAGCCCGTGCCCAAGGCCATCCCCGCCCACTGGATCAACAACCGCTGGAGCCAGACCTGGACCGGCTTCGTCTCCGCCGTGGACTTCGATCCCTACTTCAAGGGCTGGCAGCCCGAGCGCATCGTGAAGACCGCCGAGGCCTTCTACACGGGCCTGGGCTTCGATCCGCTGCCCGCCTCGTTCTGGGTGAAGTCCGACCTCTACCCCGTCAAGCCCGGCGAGACGCGCAAGAAGAACAGCCACGCCTTCTGCAACCACCTGGACCTGGAGCACGACATCCGCAGCCTCATGAGCGTGGAGGCCAACAGCCAGTGGTTCGAGACGGCCCACCACGAGCTGGGCCACGGCTACTACTTCATGAGCTACACCAACCCCAGCGTGCCCCCCCTCCTGCGGGACGGCGCCAATCCCAGCTTCCACGAGGGCGTGGGCGAGCTGGTGGGCCTGGCCACCCGCCAGATCCCCTACCTCAAGGCCACGGGCGTCCTGCCCGCGGACTACCAGGTGGACGAGATGCAGGTACTGCTGAACGATGCCCTGGAGACGGCCATCCCCTTCATGTTCTGGGCCTGCGGCACCATGGCGGAGTGGGAGGCCGACTTCTACGCCAAGGGCATGCCCGCCAGCGAGATGAACGCCCGCTGGTGGAAGCAGGTGCGGGACCTCCAGGGCGTGGAGCCCCCCAGCCCCCGCGACGAGCGGTTCTGCGACGCCCCGACCAAGACCCACATCAACGACAATCCCGCCTACTACTACAGCTACGGCTGGGCCACGGTCTTCAAGTTCCAGGTGCACGACCACATCGCGAGGAAGATCCTCCACCAGGACCCCCGCGCCACCAACTACGCGGGCCACCGGGAGGTGGGGGACTTCCTGAAGCAGATGCTCTCAAAGGGGGCCACCGAGGACTGGCGCAAGGTGCTGAAGGACGCCACGGGCGAGGAGCTCTCGACCCGCGCCATGATGGACTACTTCAAACCCCTGATGGCCTGGCTGGAGCGGCAGAACAAGGGCCGCCAGATCGGTTGGAACTGAGCATGGAGGAGCGGATTCACCAGGCCCGGGTCATCAAGTCCCTCACCAGGGACCGGCACATTCGCCTGGCCTCGCTGGACGCCAGCCCCCTCTGGGACGGCGTCCGCCGGGGGCACCCGCACCTGGATCCCGAGGCCTGCGCCTGCCTCACGGAGCTGCTGTCGGCGGCGGCCCTGCTCCAGGGTCGTACCGTCTTCGAGGAGCGGCTCCAGCTCCTCCTGAAGGGCTCAGGCCGGGCCAGGGCCGTGGTGGCGGACTGCTGGCCCGACGGCACCATCCGCGGCGTGCTGGACCTGGGGGACGCCGCCGCCGAGCGCTGGATCCAGGGTCCCGGCGTGCTGCAGGTGATGCGCTCCAATCCCGCGGGCTCGCCCTACATCGGGAACCTGGAGCTGGTCCAGGGCGGCATCCAGGTGCAGGTGGAGCACTACCTCCAGAGTTCCGAGCAGGTCCAGGCCAGCCTCACCCTCTGGTGTGATCCCGGCACGGGAGAGGCCGGCGGCCTGCTGGTGGAGCTGTTGCCGGACTGCCCCCCGGCCCGCGTCGCGCGGCTGGTGCAGGCCATCGAGGGGCTGGAGGTGGTGCCCCGCTGGGAGCGCACGCCCGAGTTCCTGGCTTCCTGGGTCTCCCAGGGCGAGGGCACCGAGGAGCTGGCGGCCATGGACCTCTTCTACCGCTGCCGCTGCACCCGGGAGGCCCTGCTGGAGACCCTGCGCGGCTTCCCGGAGGCGCAGAAGGCGGACCTCTTCAAGGAGGGCGAGCCCCTGGAGGTCCGCTGCGACTACTGCGGCGAGCTCTACCCCATCACCCGGGCCGACCTGCTGCCGGGGCAGGCCTGATGGCCCCCCGCCTGGCCATCGCGGAGCGGGGGCGGCCCCTGGGCTCGCCCCTTTCCGTGTGGCTGAACTTCCGCGTGGTGCCCTTCCTGGTGGCCGGCCTCACCAAGCTCTGGTCGTACACCCTGCGGGTGCGACGGGAGGGCTTCGGGGCCGTGGAGGATCTGGTGGCCCGGGACGAGCGCTTCGTGCTGGCCTTCTGGCACCGCCGCCTCTTCATGATGCCCCTCGCCTACCCCTTCCTCCGGCGGGGCCGGGGCGTGGCCATCCTCTCCAGCGACAGCAAGGACGGCGAGCGCAGCGCCGCCACCTGGCGCTGGTTCGGCATCCACGCCGTGCGCGGCACCGCCAGCGACGACGGGGCCAAGGCCCTGGTGCGCATGATCCAGGCCGTGAAGCAGGGCTGGGATTTCGGCATCACGCCCGACGGCCCCCGCGGCCCCCTCATGGCGCTGAAGCCCGGCACCATCGCCCTGGCCCGCAAGACCGGCGCCTGGATCGTCCCCGTCACCCTGGCCTTCGACCGCAGCTTCGAACTGAAGACCTGGGACCGCATGGTCATCCCCCATCCCTTCGCCACCTGCGTGATCCGCTACGGCAAACCGTTCAAGGTCTCGCCAAAGGCGGAGGAGGCGGCGGAAGGCCTGCGCCTTCAGCGGGAGATGGATGAATTGGAAGCCTGGGCAGAAGGGATCACTCGCAGGGGCGAGGCATGAGTCGTTTCGGCTTCAGCCCGAACCTGGGCGATTTCCAGAGAGAAGCTTGGGAAAAGGGCCTGTGGCTTTTTCCCTATCAGAAGGCTTTCCTGGTCGATGAATGGATTTCTGAAGGTCTGGTGGAACTGGATCTGGACGGCACCCTGATTGGGCGTCACCTTGGCCCGGAAGTGTCTGCCTTCCCGCTTTGGGGATCCCGTCGCCCCATCGGGATTTCCTCCGAGGGCCTTGTCATCCCCTACGATGACCCCATGGCTCTTGATTCCTTGAACCCGATCCAGGTGGCTTGGGCCCGCATCCAAGCCGGTTATGACGCAACGCACTTCGGATTGGCAGCCGCGGTCATCGTGACCCTCCGACTGACCGAAGAGGCTGCTGCCAAGGTCGCCAAGTACCTTGAGGTTCCTCATGCCTGAACTCGCCGTGGTCTCCCTCTCCGGGGGCATGGACTCCTGCGTGACCGCCGCCATCGCGAAGGCCGAAGGCTACGAGCTGGCCCTCCTGCACGCGGACTACGGGCAGCGAACCCAGGCGCGCGAAAGGAAGGCCTTCTTCGACATCGCGGACTTCTACGAAGTCCCCTCCTCCCGCCGTCTCATCATCGGCTTCGACACCTTGAAGTCCATCGGCGGCTCGGCCCTCACGGATGCCAGCATCGCCCTGCCCGAGGGCGATCTTGGGCGGGCGCCCGCCGCCGAAGATCAGGTGCCCGTGAGCTACGTGCCCTTCCGCAACGCCCACCTGCTGGCCACCTGCGTGAGCTGGGCCGAGGTGCTGGGGGCCCGCGCCATCTTCGTGGGCTTCGTGGAGGAGGACAGCAGCGGCTACCCCGACTGCCGCGAGGCCTTCCTGAAGAGCTTCGAGCAGGCCGCGAACCTGGGCACGAAGCCCGACACGCGGCTGGCCTTCCACGCGCCCCTCATCCACCTGCGCAAGTCCCAGATCGTGCGTCGCGGCCTGGACCTGGGTGCGCCGCTGCACCTCAGCTGGTCCTGCTACCAGGGCGAGGCCGAGGCCTGCGGCCACTGCGATTCCTGCCACCTGCGGCTCCGCGGGTTCAAGGAGGCGGGCGTCGCCGATCCCATCCCCTACGCCTTCGTTCCCGAAGGGCTGAGGCTGAAGGCCTGATCAGGCCTCCGGGCCGGTCTTGAAGACCAGGACATCCTCCAGCACCAGGGCATCCAGGCCCGTGCCCAGGAAGCAACGGATGGCGTCCGTCGGCGAGCAGACGATGGGCTCGCCCCGCACGTTGAAGGAGGTGTTGAGCACCATGGGCACCCCGGTGCGCCGGCCCATGCGCGTGAGGAGGTCCCAGTAGCGGGGATTGGCCTCGCGGCGGACCACCTGGACGCGCGAGCTGCCATTCGCGTGCACCACGGCGGGGATCTCGGCGGCCCGCTCGGCGCGGGCGCGCACGGCCACCGTCATGTGCTCGTACTGGGCGAGGTCGCGGAGGTGGAAGAAGGCATCGGCCGCCTCCGCAGTGACGGAGGGGGCGAAGGGGCGGAACTCCTCCCGCTTCTTCACGGCCCGGTTCACGCGGTCCTTCATCTCAGGCCGGCGGGGATCCGCCAGGATGGAGCGGTTGCCGAGGGCCCGGGGTCCGAACTCCATGCGCCCCTGGAACCAGCCGACGATCGCGCCCCCCTCGAGCAGGTCCACGACGCGTTCGGGGAGCTCGGCGGGGCGCTCCCACCGGAGTTCGCGGGCGTGGGCCGCCAGGGCGGCCTCGACCTCGCGGGCGGTGTAGCCGGGTCCCAGGTAGGGACTGGGCATCCGTCCGGCCTGGGAGGCGAAGCCGCGGCGGCGCTCGGCCACCAGGGCCGCGCCCAGGGCCGCGCCGGGATCTCCGGCCGCAGGCTGCACGAAGAGCCGGTCGAAGGGGCCCTGGCGGTCCAGCACGCCATTCAGGCTGCAGTTCAGGGCCACGCCGCCGGCCAGGCACAGGTGGCGGGTGCGGTGCCGGGCCTCGAAGGGCTCCAGCAGCCGCTGGACGGTCCGTTCCAGGAGGCCCTGCAGGCTGGCCGCCACCGCGATGTGCCGGTCCCGGATGGGCTCGTCCGCCTGCCGGGGCGCGCCCAGCTGGCGGCTCCAGCGCAGGGTGCGGACGGCGGGATCCTTCAGCAGGGCGGGCAGGGTGAAGCCGCCCTCCTCGCCCCACTCGACCTGTCCGTCGAAGAAGGCCCGGTGCTCGGCGTCGTCGCCGTAGGCGGCGAGGCCCATGACCTTGTACTCGTCCTCGATGGGCTCGAAGCCGAGGAAGTGGGTGCCGAAGGCGTAGAGCAGGCCGAGCGAGCTGGTGGCGGGGAGGGAGAGCAGGGGCTTCAGGTCGGGTCCCTCGCCCAGGTAGAGGTTGAGGGACTCGGACTCGCCGTTGCCGTCCATCACCAGCACGAGGCTCCGGTCGAAGCCCGAGAGGTAGTATGCACTGGCGGCATGGGCCAGATGGTGGTCCACGGATTCCAGCCTGGGGAAGGCCCGGTGGACGAGGCTGACCGCCGATCGGGCCCGCTCGAACTCGGCGCGGATGGCTTGGACCGTCTGCGGGTCGCCACCGGCCGTGGCCTGGAGGTGGCGGTCCAGGTGGTCCCCGCTCAGGTCGAGGTAGTGGGCGGCCGGCAGCTCCGCGAGGGGCAGTCCACAGGCCTGGGCGCAGGCCTCGGCCGCCAGGGAGGGAAGGCCCATGGTGTGCTTGAACCGGGTGAGCCGCTCCTCCTCCACGGCGAAGACCGGGAACCCCCGATCCACCAGCACGGCCGCGGCGTCATGTCCGATGTCGCCCACGGGCAGGGGGACGTCCGGATGTCGCCGGGCGTTCTCCTGAATGTGGCGGAAGGGATGGAGATCGAAGCCTGGGAGGCCGCTGAGACCGAGGTGGTGGGGCATGAAGGCCTGGGAAAGGGTGAAGCCTCTCCGATGGTATCGTTCTGGCTTGGCGCTCCGCCGTGATCCTGGACACGGAACGGTGCCCACCCAAGGCCCCCATGCGCATCACCCTCGTCCATCCCTCGGGGTTCAACTTCGTTCCCGGGCAGCCCGACTTTTCCGTCCTGGCCAACCGCCTGGCGCCGGTGGGCATCCTCTCCCTGGCGGCCTGGCTGGAGCAGCACGGACATCCGACCGCGGTCTACGACTGCCTGGGGCCGCTCGCCCCTCCGTCGCTGGAGGCCCAGGCCGCGGCCATCCTGGCCACGGAGCCGGAGCTGGTGGGCTTCTCGGCCACCACGTCGGGATTCATGGATGCGGTGGACCTGGCGACCCTGCTCAAGGCGGCCCGGCCCGGGCTCTTCATCGTCGCGGGCAATGCCCACGCCTCGAGCCTGGGCGCCCCGTTGCTGGAGCATTTCCCGGAGCTGGACGCCCTGTGCCTGGGGGAGGGCGAGGGTCCCCTGCTGGACCTGGCCGAGGGGAAGGCCCCCGCGGAAATCCCCAACCTGGTCTGGCGCGACGGCGGCCGCATCGTGACCAATCCCCGGCGCCCGCGCATCCTGCACCTGGACGACCTGCCCTTCCCCGCCTACGAGAAGCTGGCCGGCTTTCCGAACGGCTACCATCTGCCCCTGTTCAGCCACATCCACCGCCACGGCGCCACGATGATCACCTCGCGGGGCTGCCCGTACACCTGCTCCTTCTGCGACCGCACCGTCTTCGAACACCAGTACCGCTTCAACAGCCCGGCCTACATCCACGCCCACATGAAGCACCTGCGGGACCGCTTCGGCGTGCGGCACATCAACTTCTACGACGACCTCTTCACCGCCCACCAGGGTCGCATCACCGAGCTGTGCCAGCGCCTGATCGACGAGCCCCTGGGCATGGCCTTCAACTGCATCATCCGGGCGGGCCACACCACGGATGCGCTGCTGCACCTCCTGAAGCGGGCAGGCTGCCTCATGGTGAGCCTCGGCGTGGAGAGCGCGGATCCCGGCATGATGGCGCGGCACAAGGCCGGGGTCAGCCTGGAAGCCGTGCGCGAGACGGTGGAGCGGGTCCACGCCGCGGGCCTCCGGGCCAAGGGCCTGTTCATCTTCGGCCTCCCCGGCGAAACCCCCGAGACCTTCCAGCGCACCAGCGACTTCATCCTCTCCCTTGACTTGGACGACATGAACCTCACGAAGTTCAGCCCCCTGCACGGCGCGCCCCTCTGGGCCGAGTGCGTGGCGGGCACCGAGGGGGACTTCCAGGAGGACTGGCGCCTGCTCAACTGCCTCAACGCCGTGTTCCTGCCCCGGGGCTTCGAGTCGCGCGAGCAGATGGACGCCCTCTACAACGCGCACATCGAACGGTTCTACGGCAGCCGGGCCTACCGCGGGCGCTTCGGGCGCCGGATCTTGGAGCACCGCTGGAGCCTGTGGCACCTGCTGAGGCATCTGCCGCAGACCCTGGCCGCCCAGCGCTACTTCACCGCCCGGGAGGCGGGAGCCGCGCAGCCCTTCGAACGGCATCCCCGCCAGCCCGTGGGGCTCACACCGCTGCCCCTGGGCCGCTGAGGCGGTAACCTGGGTTGGGGCCGCACGATCGCGCCCCTCTCCAGGATTCCCCATGCCCGCCAAGAAGACCCCCAAGGCCTCCCTCCCCAGCCCCCTGCCGACCTTCGTGGTGACGCGCCCCACCGGGAAGCTGGATACCTTCGCGAGCCCCCGGCCCGGGCGGCCCTTCACCATCACCTTCGAGACCGAGGAGTTCACCTGCCTCTGCCCGCTCACGGGCCAGCCGGACTTCGCCAAGCTGAAGATCCACTACCAGCCCGACCAGCTCTGCGTGGAGTCGAAGTCGCTCAAGCTCTACCTCTGGAGCTTCCGCGACCAGGGCGCCTTCCACGAGGCCGTCACCAACCAGATCCTCGACGATCTGGTGAAGGCCACGAAGCCCCAGTGGATGCGCATCGAGGGCGACTTCCTCATCCGCGGCGGCATCCGGACGCTGGTGGTGGCGGAGCACGGATCAAAGAAATGAACCTGTCCTTTCGATCCCTTCTTGTTCTCGCCCTTGTAACTGTATGTGGGGGGCTGCAGGCTCAGACCAAAGCCGCAAAGCAGATCGAGAAGCGGTTGGCGCAAGAGCTACGCAGTTCAGAAGGATCGACCACGATGGGAATGGTGGCGGCCTACGAGAAGGCAGCAAAGTCATACGCGGTGGAGATTGGTCGCATTTATCACAAGCTTGAAAGCGTCCTTCCGAAGAACCAGCGCGAGGTGCTGGTAGAAGGGCAGCGGGCTTGGCAGGAATACTTGAAGGCTCAGCGGCTCTTCGTCAGTTATGTCTATGATGCGGATGGGACCGTTCACAAACCAATGGCGATGTGTTTCTTGAAGGACACGTTGCAGCATCGGTTGGACGAATTGTGTGCGTTCTTTATGCGCCAGCAGGATGAATTTGATGAAAAAGTTCCCACCGGAGGGGACTGGTGCGCTGAGATCCACGAAAAGCTTGAAGGTGAGGATGCGCTTGCCGCCGCTTCCCAGGCCGTTAAACCTCTTGCGGTGAAATCCAAGGTCCCATGAAGACGGTTGTCGCCCTCGGCTCGAACCTCGGTGACCGCAGGGCGCATCTGGATGCCGGGCTGGCGGCGTTGCGCACGCTGGGGGCGGTGCTGGCCTCGCCCCTGGTGATGGAGACGCCCGACGAGTCGGGGCGGGGTCCCGCCTACCTCAACACGGTGGCCATCCTCGTGACCGAGGAAGCGGATCCGCGTCGCCTGCTGGAGGCCCTGCTGCGCCTGGAGCTGGCGGCGGGTCGGGACCGCAGCGCCGGCCGGAACGCCCCCCGCACCCTGGACCTGGACCTCATCACCACGGACGGTCCGCCGGGAAGCTGGACCTGGGAGGCGCCGGAGGACCTGCGGGCCCTGGGCCCCGAACTCACCCTGGAACTGCCCCATCCCCGGGCCTTCAGCCGGCCCTTCGTGCTGGGGCCCTGGCGGGCCCTGTCCGATCCGGGAGAATGCGGAGGCGTCATTCCCAGGGGCTGAACAGAAGAAGGCCCCTGGAACCCAGGGGCCGTCGCATCAGGTCGGGTGGAGCTATTTCGTCCACTTCTCGCACCAGCCCAGCACGGTCTCGTACCAGAGCTTGCTGTTCTGGGGTTTGGCCACGAAGTGGGCCTCGTCGGGGAAGTAGAGCAGCTGGCTGGGGATGCCACGCACCTGGAGGGTGTTGTAGAGCTGGAAGGCCTCGGTGACGGGCACGCGGTAGTCCAGCTCGCCATGGACGACCAGCATGGGCTTGGTCATGGCCGCGATGGCGCCGCTGGGACTCTGGGCCTGCCAGCGGGCCTTGGTCTCGGCGCTCTCCCAGGGCCAGCCCTTGAACTCCCAGCGCGGGAACCAGAGCTCCTCGGTGCCCAGCTGCATGGACTCGGTGTTGAAGATGCTGGCGTGGGTCACGAAGGCGGCGAAGCGCTCCGGGTGGTGTCCGGCGATCCAGTTCACGGCGTAGCCGCCGTAGCTGCCGCCGCAGGCCACCACGCGCTTGGGATCGGCGTTGGGGAACTGCTTCAGCACCGCGTCCAGGGTGTTCATGAGGTCGGTCATGACGGCGCCGTTCCAGTCGCCGCTGATGGCGTCCGTGTAGGCCTGGCCGAAGCCCGTGGACCCGCGGGGGTTGGGCAGCACGGTGAGGAAGCCGCGGCTGGCCCAGGCCTGGGCGTTCCAGCGGGGGTGCCAGGCGTTGGCCCAAGCTCCCTGGGGGCCGCCGTGGATGACGAAGGCCACGGGGTAGGTCTTCTTCGGGTCGTAGCCCACGGGCTTCACGATGAAGGCGTGGGTCTTGGTGGCCTTGCCCGCCACGGGCAGGGTGTCCACCCAGAGGTTCTCGCCCGGGTTCAGGCCCAGCTCCTGGGCCAGGGCCTCGTTGTGGCGGCTGGCGCGGGTGACCCGCCCACCCTTGAGGTCCACGGCGTAGAGATCAGGCGGCGTGGTGAGGCTGGTGGAGACCACCACGGCCTGCTCCTTGCCCAGCGCGAAACCTTCCACATGCAGGTCGCGGCTGAGGGCCTGGAGGGTCTGGCCGTTCCAGCGGAAGAGGTCGGTGTGGCCGGCGCGCTCGCTGGTGCCCACCAGGTCCGTGCCCTGCCACTGGTAGTCGCCGAAACTCTGGTCGAAGGCCTGGGTGGTGCGCACCACCTTGCCCGTGGCGCGGTCCATGACCCAGAGCTCCCACTTGTCGGCCTCGAAGCCTTCGCGCCGCTGTGCGCGCCAGGCGAGGGACTTGCCGTCGGGCGAGTAGCGCGGACTGTTGTCCATGGCCGGGTTGTCGGTGAGCTTCTTCGCGGGGCCGCCACTGAGGGCCACTTCGTAGATCTCGCCGTTGGTGGTGGTGGCCCTGGCCTGCTCGGGGGCGGACTCGAAGGCCAGGGCCTTGCTGTCGGGAGCCCAGGCGTAGCCGTCGCCGGCGGAGACCCCGGCGTAGTTGGGCACGTCGGTGGTGAAGCCGGCGGTGAGGTCGCGCGGCGCGGCGCTGCCGTCACTGGGCACCACGAAGAGGTGGCTCAGCTGTTTCGCATCCTTCCACTCGTTCCAGTGGCGGTAGCTGAGGGTGGTGTAGAGGCGGCCCGAGACCTTGGAGGCCTCCTTGGCCTTGAGGTAGGCGGCGTTCTCGGCCTCCACGCCGCTGGGCACCGTGGTGCTGAGGAAGGCGATCCACTTGCCGTCGGGGCTCCAGGTCTGGCCCTCGGCGCCGCCGCTCAGCCTGGTGAGCTGGTGCCTTTCCCGGGTGGCGAGGTCCAGGATCCAGACCTGGCCGCCGGACTGGTAGGCGAGCTTCTTGCCGTCGGGGCTGAAGCGGGGCCGGCTCTGGCTGCCGCCGCCCAGGTTCAGCTCGGTGGCCTCCCCGTCCCCGGCCTTGAACCAGATCCGGTTCAGGGTCTTGTTGGCGGCGAAGTCCACGGTGCCCACCTGGTAGGCCAGGGCTCCGGCGGTGCTGAGCTGGGGGTCGGCGACCTTCTTGACCTTGAATAGGTCGTCCACCTGCAGGGGGCGCGAGGCGAGGAGGGCCATGGAGGCCGTGAGGAGCAGGATGGTGCGCATGGGTTCTCCGGTGATCAGTATTCGGACTGAAGGTAGCGGGCGATGACGGTCCGCTGGATCTCGCTGGTCCCTTCGCCGATGGTGCAGAGCTTCACGTCCCGGTAGTACTTCTCCACCGGGTAGTCCTTGGTGTAGCCGTAGCCGCCGAGGATCTGCACAGCCTCGTTGGCCACGCGGCAGGCGACCTCCGAGCTGTAGAGCTTGGCCATGCTGGCGGCCTTGGCGTAGGGCAGGCCCGCGTCCTTCAGGCCCGCGGCGCGGTAGATGAGGAGGCGGGCCGCCTCGATCTCCGTGCCCATGTCCGCCAGCTTGAACTGGATGCCCTGGTGGTCGGCCAGGGGCCGGCCGAACGTGTGGCGCATCTTGCTGTAGCGCACGGCTTCCTCAAACGCCCCCTGGGCCATGCCCAGCCCCAGGGCCCCGATGCTGATGCGGCCCCCGTCCAGGGTGCGCATGGCCTGCTTGAAGCCCAGGCCATCCTCGCCCAGCAGGTTGGCCTCGGGCACCTTCACGTCCTCCATGATCAGCTCGGAGGTGTCGCTGGCGCGCAGGCCCAGCTTGTTCTCCTGCTTGCCGGCCCGGAAGCCGTTCATGCCCTTCTCCAGCACGAAGGCGCTGATGCCGTCCGCCGTGCTGTGGCCGGGCTGGGGCGGCCGGGTGCGGGCCATGACCACGAAGATGTCGCCGTGGGTGCCGTGGGTGATGAAGGTCTTGGTGCCGTTCAGGACGTAGTGGGAGCCCTCCTTCTTGGCCGTGGTGCGCAGGGAGCCCGCATCACTGCCCGAACCCGGCTCCGTGAGCCCCCAGGCGCCCAGGGCGCGGCCGCTGGCCAGGGGCACCAGGTAGGCCTGCTTCTGCCGCTCGTCGCCCATGGCATAGATGTGGTTGCTGCAGAGGCTGTTGTGGGCCGCCACCGTGATGCCCACGGAGCCGTCCACCCGGGAGAGCTCCTCCACCACCACGGCGTATTCCAGGTAGCCCATGCCGGCGCCCCCGTACTGCTCGGGGAAGATGACGCCCATCATGCCCATCTCGCCCAGCTGCTTCACGACTTCGAAGGGGAAGGCCTTGGCCTCGTCCCAGGCCATGACGTGGGGCCGGATCTCCCTCTCGGCGAACTTCCGCACCTCCAGGCGCAGGGCTTCGACATGCTCGGGCAGCGTGACGTCCATGGGGACCTCGGGTCAGCGTAGGTTGGCGACCGTGGCGGGGGTGCCGCGCTGCAGCAGCAGCTTCTTCTGCAGCAGGGCCTCCGCCTCGGGCAGCACCTCCAGGGCCTTGAGGATGACGGGATCCTTCTCGCACTGGATCTTGAAGCCGGCCTCGATGCCGAAGGCCACGTTCTGCATCTCGATGGAGATCTGCTCCTGCATGGCAGCCAGGTTGGCCTCCCAGTCCTTGTCCGGGAGACTCAGCTTCTGCTCCAGGGCCCAGGCCCGGAACCGGGCCATGACCGCCTCGTCGGCATGCTGACCGGGCTTGACGCCGAAGCGCTCCTTCTCGTGAACCGCGAAGCGGAAGAAGGCCTGGTGGCGGAAGCGCAGGTCCACCATGAACTCGTTGAAGCGGAGGGTGGGCAGGGCGTAGTCGGGGTTGATGCCGCCGCCACCGTAGACCGTGCGGCCGAGATCGGTCTTGAAGGCCGGGCCCTGGGGCTTGGCGTCCTTCTCGTCCTCGGGGTTGTAGTAGTCGTCCAGGCCGTGGGTGTAGTCCCGCTGGATGCTGCGGCCCGAGGGCGTGTAGTAGCGTGCGGTGGTGAGCGCCAGGCCGCGCGAGCGGCTGATGGTGAGCACGCTCTGGACCAGGCCCTTGCCCCAGCTGGTCTGGCCCACGACCAGGCCCCGGTCGTGGTCCTGCACGGCGCCGGTGACGATCTCGCTGGCGCTGGCCGAGCCGCGGTTGATGAGGATGACGAGGGGGAAGGGGTCCAGCTGGGCGCCCTTGCTGGTGCGGGTCTGGTTCTCCTCGCGGCCGTCCCGGCCCTTCTGGCTGACGATGAGCTGGTCGGGCCCCAGCAGCTGCCGGCAGATGCCGATGGCCGCGTCCAGCACGCCGCCGCCGTTGCCCCGCAGGTCCAGGATGAGCTGCTTCATGCCCTGCTTCTTCAGGGTGGCCACGGCCTTCTCGAACTCGTCGGAGGTGGTCTCGCCGAAGTCCTTGATGAGGATGAAGCCCGTGGTGGGGTTCAGCATGAAGCTGTAGTAGACGCTGTTGGTGGGCACCTCGGCCCGGGGGATGGAGAAGCGCAGGAGCTCCGCGATGCCCGCCCGCTGGACGGCCAGCTCCACGATGGTGCCCTTCTCGCCCCGGAGCTTCTGGAGCGCGGCGTTGGAGGTCATGCCCTCGGTGCTGGTGCCGTCGATCTCCTTGATGATGTCGCCGGAGCGCACGCCCAGGCGCTCGGCGGGGCCGCCCTTCATGGGGCTGATGATGGCGATGCCCTGGTCGTGCTGCTGGATGATGGCGCCGATGCCGAAGAAGGATCCTTTTTGCTCCTCGCGGAGCAGGCGGAACTCGCTCTCATCCATGTAGTTGGAGTGGGGGTCCAGGGTGTGCAGCATGCCCTGGATGGTGGCGTGGGTCAGCTGGCGGGGGGCCGGGGGCTCGGGGCTCTGCTTCTGGACCAGGTCCATGATCTCGGTCAGGGTGTCCAGGCTGCGCTGGCGCGCCGTCTCGCCGCTGGAGCGGGCCAACAGGGGCCCGGCCACGGCGATGGTGGCGGTGAGGACCAGCCACATCCAGTTGCGCTTGATGAAACGGGCCATGAGGCTCCCGGGGAACGACCTCCAGGATACGCCCGGGCCGTTCCGGGGGCGAATGGCCGTTTGCCTAGAATCCCTTGAGGATCGCTTCGGCGGTGGGCGTCATGCGCTCCCGCCCCGCCCGGGCGGCCAGGACGATGCTCTCGAAGTGCCGGTAGCCGAGTTCAAGGTCGTCATTCAACACCAGGTAGTCGTAGGCGGGATACTGCTCCAGCTCGTGCCGGGCGTGCTTCAGGCGGATGGCGATCTGCTCGTCGGAGTCCTTGCCGCGGCTGCGCAGCCGCTGCTCCAGGCAGGGCGCGGAGGGCGGCAGGATGAAGATCATTCGGGCGTCGGGAATGGCCGCGCGCAGGTTCCGGGCGCCGGTGGTCTCGATGTCCAGCAGCACGTCCCGGCCCGTGGCCAGGGTCTGGTTCAGCCAGTCCCGGCCCGTGCCGTAGCGGTGGCCATAGACCTGCACCCACTCCACGAAGCCGCCCTCGGCGACCATGGCGTCAAAGCGGGCCTCGTCGATGAAGAAGTAGTCCCGGCCGTCCACCTCGCCGGGGCGGGGCTTCCGGGTGGTGAAGGAGATGGAGAAGACGAGGTCCGGCAGCGTGGCGACCAGGCGCTGGGCGAGGGTGGACTTGCCCGCGCCCGATGGCGCGGAGACCACGAACACGTTTCCTGGATGCTGGATCAAGGGCCCCTCCAGCTCCCACTTTAACGGAACGGGCCCTGGCGCCGCCGCCCCGGGGACCTAGGATGGACCTTCTGGAGGCTTCCATGCGCGCTCAGATCCTCGCCCTCGGCTGTGTCCTGGCCCTTTCCGCCCAGGAGAGCCCCTTTCCCAAGCCCACGGCGCACCACCTGGCCATGAAGGACATGGCGGGCACCTGGACCGCCGTGGCCCGGATGTACATGGAGCCGGGCAAGCCCCCCATGGTCTCCAAGGGGACGGAGGTGAACACCCTGGTGGCCGGCGGGCTCTGGATCAAGACCGAGCTGAAGGCCGAGATGATGGGCCAGGTGTTCGAGGGCCACGGCCTCTTCGGCTACGATGCCCGCCAGAACGCCCACGTGGGGAGCTGGGTGGACAGCTCGGATACCTGGATGGCCCTGACCAAGGGGGCCTGCTCGAAGGACTGCAAGGAGCAGACGCTCTTCTTTGAAGGCTATGACGAGACCGGCAAGGCCACCACCCACAAGGAGGTCCACGTCCAGGTGGACCGCGACCACCGGACCATGGCGATGTTCGTGAAGGGGAAGGACGGCACCTTCAAGAAGGTCATGGACATGGAATACACCCGGGCCAAGTAGGCCTAGAGGAAGTCCTCCGCCTCCGGCTCCACCGGTGGGGGCGTCCGCTTGAAGATCGCCGAGGCGCTGCGCCGGCCGTCCATGACGATGTGGAGGGGCTCCTCGACCCGGGTGTGGACCAGGCAGCCTGAGCGCCAGACCTCGGGCTGCTGGCGGAGCCAGTCCCAGTCCAGCACGCTCGCGCCCCGGGGATAGGGCACGGTGAAGTAGCCGATGTTCAACGATGTGACGTTGTGGAAGAAGTGGGATCCCAGCGAGGCATCCGCCTGGAAGTTCTCCATGGCGTATTCCACGATGACCTGGGCGCAGGAGATCATCGCCCACTGGATGGGGATGCCCAGGTGCTGGTCATTGCTGCCCCAGCGGCCAGGGCCCAGCAGCACGTACTTCCCGCCGGCGGCCCGGAAGCGGTCGTTGAGCTGCTCGATCTCGGCGGCCAGGGCTGGCGTCTCGAACTTGTCGAAGCCCTCGGGGTCCACCCAGACGAGGTCGTGCAGGCCCTCGACCACCCCGTTGCCCACGCACCGCTCGGAGAAGAGGAACAGCCCGGAGCGGTCCAGGGTCCCGGGGTCGAGGTTCACCTCGGCCGAATCCATGAGCTGGTGCTTGATCTGCAGGAGGGTGAAGGTGGGCTTGCCGTTGGCGGGATCCTTGTCGAGGTTCACGGCGAACTCGAGTTCGACGGGGGTCTCCATGGCGTCGCGGATCAGCTCCAGCAGGTGCTGGAGGATTCTCGGCAGGGGGAACTGGTCGTACTTGAGGATGTTCCGGAAGTTCACGACCCGGGGCCCGGGGTGGTCCAGGCCGTCCCGGAGGCGGTCGTCGTTCCAGTCCCAGACGGAGGCGCAGTGCTGGAGGGCCCCGTCCTTCTCCGCCTCGGCGATGTCCAGGCTGAGGAGGGTGGCGTCCTCACCGCTGTACAGGTCGATGGCCGTGCGGCTCATGTCGAGGGCGTAGAAGTGCTTCTGGGTGGTGCGGAACTGCTCCTTGGGGGGGAGCATGTCCATCTCGGGGTAGGGCGGCGAGAAGCGGTAGGCCTTGTCCCCCTCCACCACGTACTTCCCCAGGCCCACGGCGAGGTTGGCGATGCCGTCCTGGGGCAGGGTGTAGGCCACGGGATAGTAGTTGAAGGACTGGGCCACGCCCGAGATGTGGGGGTAGAAGCGGTCCCCGAAGCGCCGACCCGAGACCTCCTGGATGAGGATGGCCATCTGCTCCTCTTCGATCTTGTAGTCGATGGCCTGGAAATAGGACCGCGCGGCCTTGGTGTAGACCGAGGCGTAGACCAGCTTGATGGCCTCGGCCAGCTGGGCTTCGCGCACGCCGGGATCGGGGTCGTTGTTGGGCAGGAAGAAGGTGTGGTAGAGGCCGGCGAAGGGGTGGGAGAGGCTGTCCTCCAGGAGGCCCGAGGAGCGCACGGCCAGGGGGCCCCGGGCGTGGTTGGCCAGGAAGAGGCGCAGCTTGGCCACGAGCTCCGGGGAGAGGGAGCCCGTGAGGAAGCGGCGCTTGATGAGGTCGTCGTCCACGTCGTTCTGCAGCATCTGGCGCAGGCCGTGGCGGCTGATGAAGGAGGTGAACTCCTCGGTGCCGATGATGGCCGACCGGGGGATCCGGATGTTGGCCTCGGGCACGAGGCTGTCCAGGTCCATGCGGGCCAGCAGGGAGTGGATGAAGGCCACGCCGCGGCCCTTGCCGCCCATGGAGCCTGGGGCCAGGCGCAGGATGTTGGGCTCGTCCTTCGGCGTGGACTCCGTCAGCGGGACCACCTTGCCCAGCGTCTTCATCCGCTGCACGTAGTCGCCCACGTGGATGAGGAAGGTGCGCATCTCCTCCGGATCGCGGTAGTCCGAGATGCGGAACTTCCCCAGGACCTTGGCCACCTGCACCTCGCCGCGGGCCATGAGCCAGGCGGAGAAGTGGTTGCGGGAGGCGTGGTAGACGAGCGATTCAACGGGCACGGTGCGCAGCTTGGCCTGCAGGTCCTCCATGTTCACGGCCCGGGCGATCTCCTGGCCGTGTTCGTTGCGGAAGATGAAATCGCCGAAGCCCAGGCTCTCGTGGAAGAAGGCCGAGAGCTCGGCGCCGAGGGTGTACGAGTTCTTGTTGAGGAAGCCGCTCTGGATGGCCGTGGCCCAGGACTCCTTGAAGGGGTCCGAGGACTGGAGCAGGGTGGGCAGGTAGGGGTTGCGGTCCTTGACGGCCTTGATGAGCTTGATGCCGGCTTCCCGGTCCAGGGCCCCGTCCTTGGGGTACTTCCGGTCGGTGATCACGCAGAGCAGGTAGTCCTGGTAGCGCTCGGCGAAGGCGATGGCCTCCTCGTACGTGGTGGCCAGGAGCACCTTGGGACGCACGCGCATGGCGAGGGTGCGGCTCATGCCGTCGGCGCTGTGGTCCTTGGCCAGGCGCGTGGTCTGCTTGAGCAGCTCGCTGTAGAGGATGGGCAGGTACCGCGAGTAGTAGCGGATGCTGTCTTCCACCAGCAGGATCACGCGGGTGAGGCCCACGGAGGTGTCGTTCTCCACGTTGGAGCGGTCCTCCATGAACTTCACCATGGCCATGAAGACTTCGGGGTTCCCGTTCCACACGAAGATCTGGTCGTAGTTCCGCTGCAGCTCCTGGCGGCGCCGGTCGAGGGCCCCGACCTCCACGTTGTCATTGAGCAGGAGGTAGAGGGGCGTGCGGGGCGCGGCCTTCTTCAGGGCCTTGGACAGCTCCACGTGGCCGCCCTGGCCCAGGCGGCTCATGACGATGATCATGTCGAAGTGGCGGTTGGCGCACTTCTCCTGGGCCTCCTCGACCGTGGAGACGTTGGTCACCCGGGGCGGGTTGCTCATGTTGAGCTGGTAGTAGCCCTCGAAGAGGATCTCGGTGAGCAGGCCATCCTGCTCCAGAGTGAAGGCGTCGAAGGCCGGGGCCACCAGCAGGATCTCCCTGGCGCGCAGCGGCATCAGGTCGTGGAAGATCTCCTTGTCCGAGGTGTACTTGCGGAAGATCTCATTGAACTCTCGGCTGATCATCGGTACCCCGGTTTCCAGGAAGTGTACCGGTCTGAACGGAAAAGGGGGCCGCGTGCGGCCCCCTTTTCTGCGACGGCGAAAGCGTGATGGTTACACGAGGCCCTGGTCGATCATCGAATCGGCCACCTTGAGGAAGCCGGCGATGTTCGCGCCGTTCACGTAGTTGCCGGGGGTGCCGAAGCGGGCGGCGGCGTCCACGCAGGACTTGTGGATGTTGATCATGATCTGGTGCAGGCGGGCATCCACCTCCTCGGCGGTCCAGCCCAGGCGCATGGAGTTCTGGCTCATCTCGAGGCCGGAGGTGGCCACGCCGCCGGCGTTGGAGGCCTTGCCGGGGCTGAAGATGATCTTGTCGGTGTTGGCCTGGAAGAACTCCACGGCGTCCAGGGTGCTGGGCATGTTGGCGCCTTCGACCACGGCCAGGCAGCCGTTGGCCAGCAGGGTCTTGGCCTCGTCCAGGTTCAGCTCGTTCTGGATGGCGCAGGGCAGGGCCACGTCCACCTTCTGCTCCCAGGGGCGCTTGCCGGCGTGGAACTGGGCCGTCTTGAACTTCTGGGCGTAGGGGGCCACGGACATGCGGTCGATGCGGAGCATCTCCTCCATGTAGGCGATCTTCTCGCCGCTGATGCCGTCGGCGTCATAGATGTAGCCGTCGGGGCCGGAGATGGTGACGACCTTGGCGCCCAGCTGGGTGGCCTTGGTGACGGCGCCCCAGGCGACGTTGCCGAAGCCGGAGACGGCGACCTTCTTGCCCTCGATGCTGTGACCCTTGGTCTTCAGGGCTTCCTCGGCGAAGTAGACCACGCCGTAGCCGGTGGCCTCGGGGCGGATGAGGCTGCCGCCCCAGTACTGGCCCTTGCCCGTCAGCACGCCGGTGAACTCGTTGGCGAGCTTCTTGTACATCCCGAACATGTAACCCACTTCGCGGCCACCCACGCCGATGTCGCCGGCCGGCACGTCGGTGTCAGGGCCGATGTGGCGGAAGAGTTCCATCATGAACGACTGGCAGAAGCGCATGATCTCGGCGTCGCTCTTGCCGTTGGGGTCGAAGTTGGAGCCGCCCTTGCCGCCGCCCATGGGCAGGCCGGTGAGGCTGTTCTTGAAGATCTGCTCGAAGCCCAGGAACTTCAGCGTGTCGAGGGTGACGTTGGGGTGGAATCGGATGCCGCCCTTGTAGGGCCCGATGGCGCTGCTGAACTGCACGCGCCAGCCCGGATTGACGCGGATGATGCCCTTGTCGTCCACCCAGGGCACGCGGAAGCCGATGGCGCGCTCGGGCTCCACGATGCGCTCGAGGATGGCGTTCTTCTTGTACTTCGGCTCCTTCTCGAGGACCGGAGCCAGGGAGTGCAGGATCTCGGTGGCGGCCTGGATGAACAGGCTCTCCCAGGGAGCCTTCTTCTTGAGGCCCTCAAGGACTTCGTTGACGTACTGGCTCATGGTTCCTCCAGGTAAGGAAGGTGTTGAGAAAGAAGGGCGCGTGCCCGGGGTGTGGATCGGTAAAGGGGGTTCACCGCGGGGCCCGTCCCAAGGCTGCGATGGCGTGTTTCGAGGGCGGAAACAGGACGACATGACTCTAGCCGGTGCGGGGGAGGGGAGGGAGGCCGAGATCCCAAGAGGTGATGGGAAGCACTAAAACAGGGGTTTTCTGAGGTGATTTCAGAGATCCATTTGACGGTCTGTCAAGGTTGATTCACGCAGCCCAGGACCTCAGGATCGGCCCGCCTCGCCCAGCAGCTGGCGCCGCCAGACCGTGGGCGAGAACCCCGTCTCCTTGCGGAACCGGCGGGCGAAATAGGCCTGGGAGCTGAAGCCCAGGCGCTCGGCGATGGCGCCCACGGGCAGGCTGGTGTCGCCCAGCAGCTGGCAGGCCCGGTCCACCTGCTGGAGCAGGCGGTAGCGCTGGGGCGTGAGGCCGGTGTGGGTGCGGAAGCTCCGCCGGAACCAGGAGTAGCTGACGCCCAGATCCTCCGAGAAGGTCTCCAGGCCCAGCCGGCTGCGCTCGGGATCGCCCAGCAGGCGGCAGGCATCCTGGACGAGCCCGCGCTGGCGGCCCACGCCGCTGCCCGCGCGGGTGGTGACCTCGAGCCTCGCCAGCAGGTGGCCCAGGGCCCCGGCCATGAGGCGGCCGGCCTGGGGCGTGGGGTTCCGGGCCAGCTCCACGAGCTTCACCATCAGTCCCAGCAGGCCCTCGTCAAAGCCCGCCCGGATCACGCGGGGCAGGGGACCGAAGAAGCCCGCCTCCTCCCAGCGCGCCATCCAGGCCCCGCCGAAATCCACTTGGTGGCTGCGGCAGGGCCGGCCCGGATCGGGCACCAGGGCGCCGCCGCTGGCGGCGGAGGAGAGCACCACGTCCCCGGCCTCCACCCGCTGGCGGCGGCGGCCCGGGGCGGCGAGGGTGCCCGCGCCGCGCACCACGCAGGAAAGGCGCCAGCGTCCCGGGGGCAGGGGGGGCGGCTCCTCCCCGGAGGCGATGGCGCTCACGAAGAGCCCCCAGGCCTCGTCCAGCGGCGTGGAGGGGATTCGCCAGATGGCGGCGTGGGATTCGGGCATGGCGCGTCTCCGGAATCCCCTGATGATGTGCCAGAAAGTGCAAATGGGGGGACAGAACTCCCCCTTTTGGCGTGGCCATCCCGGCGACTACGCTGTCAGCGAGTCCTCAGGAGCCCCCATGCACGCGAGCCTTCAGCGCCTGAAGACCTACCTGCTCTGCGGCGTCTCCCACGTGATCCCCTTCGTGGCCTGCGGCGGCATCCTCATCGCCGTGGCCATCGCCTTCGCCCCCATGCGCCCGGGCACGGGCCCGGACTTCAGCCAGGCCCCGGCCCTGAAGGTGGTCATGGACATCGGCGTGGCCGCCTTCTCCCTGGTGGTGCCGGTGCTGGCGGGCTACATCGCCTTCGGCATGGCGGACCGCCCGGGCCTCGTCCCGGGCTTCGTGGGCGGCTTCATTTCCAACGCCGTGGGGGCGGGCTTCCTGGGCGGGTTGGCGGCGGGCCTCCTGGCCGGCGGCGTGGTGCTGCTGCTGAAGAAGCTGCCCGTGCATCGGCTGCTGCGGCCCATCATGCCCATCCTGGTGATCCCCGTGCTCTCTTCCCTGGTGGTGGGCCTGGCGATGTACGGCCTCCTGGGGGCGCCCATCAAGGGGCTCATGGCCTGGCTGGCTCAGGCCCTGCAGAACCTGGGCAGCGGCAACCAGGTCCTCCTGGGCCTGGTGCTGGGGGCCATGATCGCCTTCGACATGGGCGGGCCCGTGAACAAGGCGGCCTTCTTCTTCGGCGTGGCCATGATCAAGGAGGGCCATGTGGGCGTCATGGGCGCCTGCGCCGCCGCCATCTGCATCCCGCCCCTGGGCCTGGGCCTGGCGACGCTCCTGGCGCCGGGGCGCTGGACGGACAGCGAGCGCGAGTCGGGCCTGGCGGCCCTGGCCATGGGCGCCATCGGCATCACGGAAGGGGCCATACCCTTCGCGGCGGCCGATCCCCTGCGCGTGATCCCCACCATCATGGGCGGCTCGGCCCTGGGGGCCGTCATCGCCATGCTGGGCCGCGTGGGGGACCACGCCCCCCACGGCGGCCTCATCGTCCTGCCTGTGGTGGACCACCGCTGGTGGTACCTCGCCGCCATCGCCATCGGCACCCTCGCCGTGGCCCTGACCATCAACCTCCTGCGCGCCCGCCCCCGGCCCGCCCAGCCCTCCGCGGAGGCCCCATGAAGATCCTCGCCATCACCGCCTGCCCCACGGGCATCGCCCACACCTACATGGCCGCCGAGCAGCTGGAGCGCACGGGCAAGCAGCTGGGCCACACCCTCAAGGTGGAGACCCAGGGCGCCATGGGCATCGAGAACCGGCTGACCGAGGCCGACGTGGCGGGGGCCGATGCCCTGATCCTCGCCTCGGACCTGCCCGTGCAGGGCCGAGAGCGCTTCGCCGGCATCCCCCGCATCCTGGAGGTGCCCGTGCAGCTGGCCATCAAGAACCCGGCCGACATCTTCGCGCGCCTCTAGGCCGCCCCGGCATGGACTACGCCTTCGACTTCCCTCTGGCCGGGGGGCTCCATGCCTGGCCCGCCGCCGCCCTCCGTGAACGGAGCGCGGCCCACTCCGCCCGCTTCGAGTTCCTGAACGAGCGCACGGGCCGGACCGCGTCCCTGGACAGCGTGCTGGGCCTGCTGGCCACGGACACCCGGAAGGGCGATCCCTGCCGGATCCGCGTGGAAGAAGGCGACGAGGTCGAAGCCCACCGCGACCTCGTCGCCTTCCTGCAGGGCCCATTCCTGAGCTGCGACCGCAGCGCCGTGCCCGGGGCGCGGACCTCCACCGTGGTCCCCCGCCTGGTGGAGCGCTCCGGGGGGCGCTGGTGGAAGGGCGTGGGCGTGTCCGAGGGGGTGGGCACGGGGATGGCGCTGGACCTGGCTGCGGCGCCCCCGCCGGCGTCCCTGGCAGGTTCTCGGACCGCCGCCGACCGGCCCGCGCTGGAGCAGGCCCTCGGGGCCCTGGCGGAGCGCCTGCAGGAGGACATCCGGCGGGCCGTCCATCCCGCCCAGCGCAGCGTGCTGGAGGTGCACCTGGCCCTGCTGGAGGATCCGGCCTGGCGCCGTGGCATCGAGGCGGCTCTCCAGGAGGGACGCACCCCGGCGGCGGCCGTCGCGGCGGCCACGGAGGCGGCGGAGGCCTCGCTGGCGCAGTCCGAACATGCGGCCATTAGGGAGCGGGCCCTGGATCTGCGGGACGTGGCCGACCGCCTGCTCCGGGAACTCGACGGCGAGGGGGCGGGGGACGCGGGCCCCTGCCTCAGGGGGCCCACGGTGCTGGTGGCCCATCAGCTGGCGCCCTCCCGGTTCCTCGCCCTCGACCTGGGCCTCCTGCGGGGCCTCGTGTTGGCCGACGGCGGCGGAACCTCCCACACGGCCATCCTGGCCCGCTCCTTCGGAATCCCCTGCGTGGCGGGCCTGGCAACAGAGGCCCTCGCGGGGAGGCGCCTCCTGGTGGACGGCCTGCGGGGCCTGGTCATCGCGGATCCGGGGCCTGCCGTCGAGGCCTACTACCGCGTCGAAGCGGAGGGCCTGCGCGAGCGCAGGACCCGCCAGGCCCTTCCCGCGGAGACCCGGACGCGAGATGGGCAGCGGGTGCGGGTGCACGCGAACATCTCCGCCGCCGAGGAGGCGACGCCCGCCTTCGGGGCCGGGGCCGAGGGCATCGGCCTCTTCCGCACCGAGATGCTCTTCCTCCACCGCCCGGCGGCGCCCAGCGAGGACGAGCAGGTCGAGGCCTACACCCGGGTGCTGCGGGAGGCCGCCGGCCGGCCCGTCACCCTGCGCCTGCTGGACGTGGGCGGCGACAAGCCCCTGGCCTACCTCCCCCTGCTGGCGGAGGCGAACCCCTTCCTGGGCCGCCGGGGCGTCCGGTGGTACGCGGACCAGACGGACCTGGTGCGCACCCAGATCCGGGCCGCCCTGCGCGCCGCGGCCCAGGGCCCGCTCCGGCTCATGATCCCCATGGTGGCCGAGGTGGAGGAGCTGCGCTGGGTCCGCGGCCTGGTGCGGGAGGTGCGGGAGGCGCTCGCCGCCGAGGGGGCGCCGCCGCCGGAGGTGCCCCTGGGCATCATGGTGGAGGTGCCCGCGGCCGCCCTGAACCTCGAGGCCCTGGCCCGCGAGGCGGACTTCCTCTGCGTGGGGACCAACGACCTGGTGCAGTACCTGTTCGCCGCGGACCGCGGCGATGCGGGCCTGGCGAAGGCCAGCCACGAGTGGCACCCGGCCACCCTGCGCCTGCTGGACCACATCGCGCGGGGCGCCCGGGGCGCGGCCAGGCCCCTGAGCCTCTGCGGCGAGATGGCCAGCCGGCCCAGGCTGCTGCCGCTCCTGCTGGGTCTCGGCTACCACGACCTCAGCGTGGGGCCCTCCGCCGTGGCGGGCCTCCGGTCCAGTCTTGCGGCCCACGATCTGGTGGCCTGCCAGGACCTGGCCCGCCAGGGGCTCCAGGCCGCCACGGCCGGGGAGGTCGAGGCGCTGCTCGACGGAATCACGGACCCTGTCGGGGAGCCGCCCCTGCTGGATCCGGAGCTGGTGCTGCTCGGGGCCGGCTGCGCCACCAAGGAGGAGGCCATCAAGCTCCTGGTGGAGCGGCTCGCCAGCAGCGGACGCACCCGGGATCCCCTCGGCCTGGAGGAGGCCATCTGGGCCCGGGAGGCCGCCTACGCCACAGGCCTGGGCTTCGGCTTCGCGGTGCCCCACTGCAAGAGCCCCTCGGTGGCCGCCAACGCCATCGCCGTCCTGAGGCTGGCCGCGCCGGTGCCATGGAGCGACGAGGCCGAGGCCCGCCTGGTCTTCCTGCTCGTCTCGAGGCCCGACGCGGAAGGGGGCCACCTTCGCGTCTTCGCCCGCCTGGCCCGCCGCCTCATGGATGCCGGCTTCCGCCGGGACCTCCTCGAGGCCCCCGACCACGACACCCTGCTCGACCTCCTCCGCGCCGACCTGTCCCTCTAGGGCCGCTTCCCCCCACGCTGCTTCAGGAGTCCCCATGCGCCTGCTCCGCACCACCGCCCTCTCCGCCCTGGGCCTGGCCCTCGCGGCCGCCCCTCCCGACCTGACGAAGGAGCGGACCCTCTATGTCATGAACTACTCCCATCTGGACACCCAGTGGCGCTGGTCCTACCCCCTCGTGGTGCGGGAGATGCTGCGGAACACGCTGTACGACAACTTCGCGCTGATGGAGCAGCACCCGGAGTACGTCTTCAACTGGAGCGGCGCGGGCCGCTACCAGATGTTCCAGGAGTACTACCCCGGCGAATACGCGCGGCTGAAGGGCTACGTCGCCAGGGGCCAGTGGTTCCCCGCGGGTTCCGCCTGGGAGGAATCGGACGTGAACGTGCCCTCCTCGGAGTCCCTCCTCCGCCAGCTGCTGCTGGGCCACACCTTCTTCAAGCGGGAGTTCGGCACCGAAAGCTCCGAGTTCATGCTGCCCGACTGCTTCGGCTTCCCGGCCTCCCTGCCTTCCATCCTGGCCCACTGCGGGTTGAAGGGCTTCACCACCCAGAAGCTCACCTGGGGCTCGGCCAACGGCGTGCCCTTCAACGTGGGCCGCTGGGAGGGCCCGGACGGGCGCTCGATCATCGCAGCCCTGAATCCCGGGAACTACGACGCGCACCTCACCACGCCCCTCACGGGAGAGGACTGGGTGAAGCGCCTGGACGCCAACGGCCTGGCCAGCGGCCTGAAGGTGGACTACCTCTACAACGGCAACGGCGACGAGGGGGGCGCGCCCTTCGACGATTCGCTGCGGACCCTCTGGCAGGGCCTCGCGGCCAAGGGCCCGGTGAAGGTGATCGCCGGGCGGGCCGACCTGATGTTCGAGGCCATCACCGAGGCCCAGAAGGCCAAGCTGCCGGCCTACAAGGGGGACCTCCTGCTCACCCAGCACTCCGCGGGTTCTCTCACCTCGGCCGCCTTCATGAAGCAGCTGAACCGCCAGGACGAGCTGCTGGCGGACGCCGCCGAAAAGGCCTCCGTGGCCGCCGACCTGCTGCAGGCCAGCCCCTACCCGGCCGCCACCCTCGAGAAGGCCTGGGGCCTCATGCTGCGCAACCAGTTCCATGACATCCTGCCGGGCACCAGCCTGCCCAAGGCCTACGAGTACGCCTGGAACGACGGCCTCCTCGCCGCCAGGGCCTTCGAGGGCACGCTGGAGGATGCCGTGGGCGCCGTGGCCCGGGGCCTGGACACCCGCGTGGACGGCGTGCCCCTCGTGGTCTACAACGCCCTGGGCATCGCCCGGAAGGATCTGGTGGAGGCCCTGCTGCCCGCCGAGCTCGAAGGCGAGGTTCAGGTCACGGCCGTGGACGCCTCCGGGAAGGCCCTGCCCACCCAGCTGACCCTGGGGCCCGACGGCCGCCGTCGCGTGCTCTTCCTGGCCAACGTGCCCAGCCTGGGCTTCTCGGTCTTCGGCCTGCGGGCGGGAAAGGCCCCCTCGGCCGGCGAACTGAAGGTGCAGGGCCGCACGGCGGAGAACGACCGCTACCGCGTGAGGCTCAACGAGGCCGGGGACCTCGAGAGCGTGTTCGACAAGCAGCTCCAACGCGAGCTTCTGTCGGCGCCCGCCCGCCTGGCCTTCCAGCACGAGAAGCCCCAGCGCTGGCCGGCCTGGAACATGGATTGGAGCGACCGCCAAAAGGCGCCCCGCGCCTTCGTCTCCGGGCCCGCCGCCATCCGCGTCAGCGAGGCGGGTCCCGTCCGCGTGGCCCTGGAGGTGGTCCGCGAAAGCGAGGGCTCCCGCTTCGTCCAGACCATCCGGCTCGCCGCCGGGGCCGCGGGAGACCGCGTGGAGATCGCCAACCTCGTGGACTGGAAGACCTCCGAGGCCAGCCTCAAGGCCACCTTCCCCCTGGCGGCCGGCCACCCGACGGCCACCTACAACCTGGACCTGGGCACCATCCAGCGGGGCAACAACGATCCCAGGAAGTACGAGGTGCCCACCCACGGGTGGATGGACCTCACGGATGCCCAGGCCGGCTTCGGCGTGACCGTGCTGACCGGCGCCAAGTACGGCACGGACAAGCCCGACGACCACACGCTGCGGCTCACCCTGCTCTACACGCCCGGCGTCGGCAAGGACTACCGCGAGCAGCGCTGGCAGGACTGGGGCCGCCACAGCTTCACCTACGGCCTGGCGGGCCACGCCGCCGACTGGCAGGGCGCGCCCTGGCTGGCCCTGCGCCAGGACCAGCCCCTGGCCGCCTTCGCCGTGACCCGGCACGAGGGACCCCTGGGCCACAGCTTCAGCCTGCTGCGCACCTCCTCCCCGGACGTGGCCATCCAGGCCATGAAGCGCTCGGAGGACCGCCGTGGCCTCGTGGTGCGGCTCCAGGAGCTGCGCGGCGCCGCCGCCACCATCGACCTCCAGGGGGCCGGTGCCATCCGCGGTGCCCAGGCCCTGGACGGCTTCGAGCGGCCCCTGGCGGAGCTCCAGCCCCGGAAGGGGCGGCTGGCCCTGGACTTCACGCCCTACCAGCTGCGCACCATCGGACTCGACCTGGAGGCCCCGGCCCGCCTGGCGGCGCCCGCCGCGCAGCCCCTGGCCCTCCCTTTCGACACGGCGGCCTTCAGCACCAACGCGGACCGCATGGATGGCGGGGCCATGGAGCCCTACGCCAGCTATCCCGCCGAGATGATCGGGGCGACGGTGGAAGCCGGCGGCCTGCGCTTCAACCTGGGACCCCGCGGCGACGGCCAGAAGAACGCCCTCAGCTGCGCGGGACAGGCCCTGGTCCTGCCCGCTGGCACCACCCGGGTCCACCTGCTGGTGGCCGCCACCACCGGGGCCGTGAAGGCCGACTTCCTCGCCGGCGGGAAGGCCACCACGCTGGAGATCCCCCGCTGGACGGGCTTCGTGGGCTCCTGGGACAACCGCGTCTTCAAGGGCGAGGTCGATGAGAAGTCCTACTCGATCAACAACGACCTGGAGCGCCTGGCTCCGGCCTTCCTGAACCCCGGGCGACCCGCCTGGTGGGCCTCGCACCGCCACGCCAAGGGGCAGGACGACGTCTATGCCTACAGCTACCTCTTCCAGGTGGCCGTGGACATCCCCGCCGGCGCCCCGAGCCTGACCCTGCCGAAGGATGCCCGCGTGAAGGTGTTCGCCGCGACGGCCGCCACGCTGGATAACGCGGGGGTCCGGCCGCTGCAGGCCCTGTTCCCCGACCTGGCGCGGGATGCCGCCTTCCAGGCGAGGTTCGGGAAACTCTGAGGAACGCTAGCCCTTGGGCAGCCCCGGGACCTTCGCCATGCCCGCCAGCCGGTAGAGGCGGGGCAGGTGGGCGAGGGTCCTGGTCTCCCGGGCCAGCCCTTTCCAGGGCGTGGCCCTGGAATCCCGGGCCAGGACCACGGCGATCGTCTTCTTCACCTCGACCACGAGGATCTGGTGCTGCTCGAAGCGCGGATCCCGCATGGCCCAGACCTGGCCCGTCGCCACCTTGCGCGCCTCGATGGGCAGTCCGTTCCAGGTGTCCAGGTCGCGGGCCTCGCGCTTCCGCGCGGCCTCGGCCGATCGCGCCTGCTGGGCCACGCGCTGGGCCCTCCGGTTCTCCTGGGCTCGTTGGGCCGCGTCCCGCAGCTTCTGCTGGGCCTGGCGGTGGCGCTCGCGGAAGGGCTCCTCGGCCCACTTCTGGGCAGCGCCCGGCGTGCGGAAGGGGCCCTGGATGCCCTCCACGTCCTGCCGCGAGGCCCACCAGCCCTTCTTGCCCTTCCAGTAGGCGGCCTTCCGGCCCCACTGGAAGATGTCGGCGCCGGCCTGGATCCACTCGGCCTCGAAGGGTGCTTTCGCCATGGCGTGCTCCTCCACCGAAAGGGGGTGGCATCCCATTGTCCGCCCTCCCTCTGGGGGCCGTCGATGATGAATCGATCGGGAGGGCGCAGGCAGAAGGAGCCCCCGCGCTGACGCCGGACCCCTGATCTGATGGGGGGTGTCAGCGGAACCGGTCGATGGGGATGCAGAAGGATTGGAGGGCCTGCCCCGGAATCAGCACGGAGGCGGAGTAGGCCCCCACACGGAGGTTGTAGGCGACCGCCTCCGGCGCGGCGTTGTAGGTGATGAGGACCAAGTGCTGTCCATCCGGACGCAGGGCGGCCGTGGCGCGGAGGCCATCCGGCCCGGCCCCCCGGGGGGAGATGGTGACTTGCAGGATACGGTCCCCGGGCTGCAGGTAGCGGCTGAAGTGGGCCAGCACGTAGTAGAGCGGGGTGATGTGCGTCTCGCCAGTGCCGGTGTCCACCATGATCGGCGCCGCGCAGAAATTCTTCACGTGGTTCGGCCCCCCCTGCCGGTCGAGCACGATGTTCCAGTCGATCCACCCCGCGAAGCCGTGATTCAGTCCCTCGATCAGATCCATGGCGTAGCGATGCACGGGCGAGTACCTCGGATGGGCCGGCTTCTCCTCCGGAGGCGCCCAGTAGAATCCCCAGTCCGTGGCCGTGGCAGCCCACCACCAGGCCTCGTTCCTCCAGCCCAGGAAGGCACCACCGGGGGAGCTGTCCTCGGTGCCGATCCCGTCGATGCAGCCCTCGGTGTGGAGCAGGGCCTTCGAGGGATAGGTGGTCCGGAGCTGATCCAGGAGTGGGGTCTGGACGCTGTTGGTGGCGCTGTACCAGTGGAGACCGGTGCCCCAGACAAAGGCCGCGGCCGACGGATCGCCCAGCACCACCTCGCTGAACCGGAGGGCGTTGGCATCGCGGTTGTGGTCGAACTGGATGACCTTCACTCCCGAGAGGTCGTGCCTTGCGAGCTGGGGGCCGAGATGGAACTTGATGTAATCGCGCAGGCCCTCCGGGGTGAATTCCATGCTCTCCCATTGGCCGCCATTGCCCACGGGCTCGTTCACCGGCGTGATCCCCCAGATGGGAACGCCCTCGGCCCGGTAGGCCTGCAGGAACTTGACCATGTACCGGGCAAAGGTGTCGTGGTGTTCGGGAAGCAGGGTCCCGCCCCGACCCTGCCCGTACCAGTCGTGGTTGTCCTTCATCCAGGCGGGGGCGGTCCAGGGACTGGCCACCACCTTCAGGCCCGGATTCCGGGCCAGGGCATCCTTGATGAGTGGGAGCAGGGCGTAGCCCGGATCCCGGGCCTCCCTGAAGCCGCGTTTGTCCGGGGCGATGCTGAAGTGCGCCAGCGCCCGATCACCGGGCACATCCGCATAGGAATAGCGCCCTGCTACGGAGAAGTCACAGGCGCCGATGGGGGTGCGCGCCATGGTGAAGCGGGCGCCGCTGGGGCCGAAGAACCGGTCGAGGATGTTCTCCCTTTCCGGTTTCGACAGGTGGGCCAGGACGTAGGCCGAGGACTCGGTCAGTGCGCCGCCGATGCCTTCCAGAGTCTGTCTTTGGACGGATGGATCCACGGTGACGGTGACGCCCCCACGGGGAGCCTGCCTGGTGAATCTCAGGCTGGGCATCCGCCTGAAGCGGTCGCCCCCCGCACTGCTCTGCACGAAGCCGGCGAGCTTTGCACCCAGCGCTGGAGGGTTCGCCGAGGCGGGGCGGGGTGGGGCGGCCGCTACCGGGCAAGCCGCGGTGACGCCGGCAACCAACACGGATAGGAGTAGAGGAGAGGAGGTCACGTTGCCACCCGTTTTCATTGGAAAACGCCCGACTTGTCATCGGCAGACGCGACCACCGGCCGGGAGGTGGTGGCTACCTGAGGAACAGAAAGGCGCATGCCGTCCCCGAGGCGGGCTCGAGAACGGCATACAGGGAATCAAGGGAACGGAATCCGCGCCATCAGTGGAAGTAAACGTTGTCCAGGAACACCGTTCCCGTTCCCGTGGGAATGCTCAGGATCATTTGGGCAAGATGGGACCGGTTCATGCCAGAGAAGCTGGAAAGCGGAATATCCAGGGAGACCCACTGGGAAGTGCCGGTGAGGGCCGGGGTGGAGGTGGCGTTGAAACTCAACTCGAACTCTGTGTCATCGCCATTACCCCAGGCGCCGGCGGCGCCGAAGTCCACCAATTTCACTCGGAAGGTTTCAATGTCAGGCGTCCATACATCCAGGTGGAGGTAGGTCATGGCTGAGGCATCGATGGCCTTCGCGCCCTCGAAGTTGATGCCAACGAATCCGAGGCCTTCGTATTTCTTCATGGCATCACCGTCGATGTTGAGCTCGGTGAGGGTTCCGCTGCTCCAGTCAGTGCGCCACGTATCCAGGCTCACGTTCGGGTAGTTCTTCGACAAGAGGGAAATGACGCTTCCGGCTGGGAGCGAAGGGGCGGCGGGAGCCGTTGTCGGAGCGGTGTCCTTGTGGAAGTAGATGTTGTCCACGAAGACCGTGCCGGTTCCAGTGGGAGCACTTAGGATCATCTGGGCCAAGTGGGCGCGGTTCATGCCCGTGAAGGCGGAAAGCGGGATATCAAGGGAAACCCACTGGGATGTGCCGGTGAGGGCCGGGGTGGAGGCGGCATTGAAGGTGAGTTCGAACTCTGTGTCGTCGCCATTACCCCAGGCGCCTGCCGCGCCAAAGTCGACCAGCTTGACCTTGAAGGTATCGGTGTCCGGGGTCCACACATCCATGTGGAGGTAGGTCATGGCTGAGGCATCAATGGCCTTCGCACCTTCAAAGTTGATGCCAACGAACCCGAGGCCCTCATACTTCTTCATGGCGTCGCCGTCGATGGTGAGCTCGGTGAGGGTTCCGCTGCTCCAGTCAGTGCGCCACGTATCCAGGCTCACGTTCGGGTAGTTCTTCGACAAGAGGGAGATGACGCTTCCGGCTGGGAGCGAGGGGGCGGCGGGGGCAGTGATCGGAGCCGTGAGAATCGGTGAGACCAGCGGTGGAGCCGAGGGCATGGAGGTGCCGAGGAAGCTGATGGGCCCCACGTAGTAGACCTGGTCCGCTCCGGGGACGTTGCCGAAGTTCGGGAACAGGGAGAGCTTGTTGTAGGTGTAGGCGGGGTTCAGGGCCGGGGTGCCTCCGCTCGGGGTGGCCATGTCGAAGGTCAGGGTCTGCCAGCCGGTCGTGGCGACGGCATCGGTCTCCACGGCGTGGCCACCATCATTGGCGTCTTCGACCTTCAGCTTGAAGCTGGCGCCGGTCACCGGCGAGTAGACCACGGCGGTCAGCTTGGTGTGCAGTGCTGAGAAGGGGATGGTTCCGATCGAATCGAGGTAGCCAACCGAGAGGGTGGTTCCCGCCCAGAACTCGGCGCCGCCGGTCTTCACGATCTGCACGACCGGGGTGGAAGGTCCGCCGGTGGGCGCGCCCACGGCGGGGAAGGTGGAGACGGTCCCACCGAAGTCCGTCATCTTGTAGGTCAGGCCTGGGGTGTTGAAATCCAGGGCGGCATAGGAAACCGGACCGACCACCGTGTTGAAGGCCTGCGCGACCTGGCTGCTGGTCAGGTTCGTGTTGCCCGCGAGATCGTTGAAAGAACCTGCAGCGATGGTGATCTCCATGGATCCCGTGGTATCGGCTGGTGGGCTGACGATCAGGGTGTAGTGGGTGGGGTTCACCTTGATCAGGGTCGAAGCCGGCGTGCCGTTGGTGACGGCAATGTCGCCGAGGGTGAAGCTGGAGCCAACATCCTCGCTGAAGGTGAAGGTCATCGTGACGGGGGCCGTGATCGGGCTGGCGCTCATCCCGCTGATGGTAAGGGTGGGTGGGGTGGTGTCGGCCAGGGCCGCGGGGGCGGCCGGTTTCGAGGACTTTCCGCCGCAGCCTACCTGCAGCAGGGGCAGGGATGTCGCGAGGACCCCCGCCGCCAGGAGCATCCTCCGGATTCGATCGTTCGTCATGTGCTCTCCTTCTGTGGGTTCGGCGGGGGTCCAACCGGACGTACGGACTTGGATCAGATGGTTCACCGCGCGGGTGCTGAAACGGGCATGGGGATCAAGGCATATCGAGTGAGCATCCCAAGGCTGGTCTCAAAAAAAAGGTGGATCAATGATCTTTTTTCAGAATTCGAGGCGCGTTTTTGGGAGCGGTCCGGGCGGGTTCCCGGAAGCGGCTGTCCTGTCCGGTTCCCCCGGGACGCTTCACCTGGTCGAACTCACTCCTTGACGCGAAGCGGGTCCGCCCAGGTGCCCGGGTAGAGGTATCGATGGGCGCCGATGGTCCTGGAGAACTTGCCGAACCGAACTTCGACGCCCACATAGATCGCCAGCATCGGGGACCCCTCCGGGAGGGCATAGGCCTCCGAGAAGAACAGGTGCTTCCCCTTCGGATCCAGGGCCTTTGCGCGGGCCTCCGCCCGGTCCCAGCCCTTGTGGGGCGAGAAGGCGTACCGGATTTCCTCCCCAAGGCTGAAGGTTGTGTCGTTCCTCAGTTCAACGTCCACCGGCACCTCCCGGAGCCCGTCCAGGTCGGTGGCCCGGGTGCGGATCTCAACCCGGGGCCACGCGATGGGATCCTTCCCGGTCAGCACGATCAGGGTCTCGTGCTTGAGCAGCCGGCCGGCGGCGTCATAGGCCTCGACGACCAGTTCGCGGTCGCGGAGCCCCTCCCCCGGGAACAGCAGGGTTCCGGACACATGTCCGTGGGCATCGGGGGTCAACTCCGAGATGACCGCATCCAGGTGGACGACCCGCAGCTTCCTGACGGCCGGCTGGCAGAAGGCCTCGACGGGGACCTCGTTCCGGTAGAACGCCTGGTTCTTGGGGGAGGTGATCAGGGCCTGGTTGTAGCGCTTCAGGGCATGCCAGGCGGGCCGGGGATAGCCGACGGTGTCCTTCAGGTCGCGGAAGCCGAAGAACCCGAACCACTCCTCCGCCTCATCGTTGTGGATCTCGGGTGCCCCCGACTTCCACCAGCCATCGGCGTAGTAGAAGGGGCAGAGGCCGGTGGCGCCGGAATCCAGAATGTCCCGGTAGTAGCGGACCATGGCCTCCGCCTGCTGCTCCAGGGTATTGCCTCCGTACAGCCCGCCCCCCTGCCGGGAGACCGAGCGGCCGAATTCGGTCAGCAGCACGGGCTTGCCCTGGCCGAGAGACTCGGTGATGCTGCGCTGGGACTGAGCGAACCCGTGGGTGAAGTTGGCCCCGTCCTTGTAGTCATAGGCATTCCGGCCATAGACGTCGAACAGGTTCATGTCGAGCCACTCGGTGATGGCCGTGTTCCCCGAGATCGTGACGGGAATGCCGGGATGAAGCTCGTGGATCAGCTCGGTGGCGCGGGCCCACAGGCTTCGCGCCGCCTGGGCCCCGACCTTGCGGAGGTGCTCGGGCATGGGTTCGTTCATGATCAGATAGGTGATCACGCAGTCGTACTTGTGGGAGTAGGCCAGCACCTGCCGGATCAGGGCGAGGTTCTTCTCCACCACCTGGGCGTCCGAGAAGTCCTCGTCCGGCTTGAGCCAGATTCCGAAGATGACCTTCAGCCCTGAAGCCTGGACCACCCTGAGCTCGGCTTCGGACATCTGGGACCAGGTGCGGATGCCGTTGAACCCGGCCGCCTTGATGATCCGCAGGTCGCGTCGCACCTGGGCGAGGTTCCGCCCCGGCATCCCGTAGGGAACTTCACCGGGGCGGGCGCCGGACTCGTACCCGATGGCGTTGATCAGGAATTTGCGGCCCTTGAGGTAGTACCAGCCGTCCTTCAGGGTGATGGCGGCACCGGACCGGGGCGCTGGTGAAGCGAGGGCACAGGGGGCGGTGGCGGAAAGGGCCGCCAGGGCCAGCAGGCAGTGGATCAGTCGCATGAGCACAGAGAACCCTCTGGGATCGTTTGATCCGGTTCCTTGCGAGTTGGATGGAATGGCTAGGAGCGGCGGTACACGCGGACGTAGTCCACCAGCATCTGCTGGGGGAAGGTGGTGGAGCCGTCGGGTGCGCCGGGCCAGTTGCCGCCCACGGCCACATTCAGGATCAGGAAGAAGGGGTGGTCGAAGACCCACACCGATCCGTTGTTGGGGAGATCCGCCGGGGTGCGCGTGGCATAGAGGACGCCATCCACGTAGAAGCGGATCTGGGTGCCTTCCCACTCCACGGCGTACACGTGGAAATCGTCGGCGTATTTCCCGGCGGCCAGGGTCTTGCCGGCCCCGATGCTGGTGCCGCCGCTGTAGCCCGGCCCATGGATGGTGCCGTGCACGATGGCGGGCTCATAGCCGACATTCTCCATGACGTCGATCTCCCCGCAGGTGGGCCAGCCGTTGGTGCCGACATCGTTCCCGAGCATCCAGAAGGCCGGCCAGAGGCCCTGGCCAGCGGGGATCTTGATGCGAGCCTCGAACCGCCCACTGGACTGGGAGAAGAGCCCCTGGGTCTTGATCCGGGCCGAGGTGTAGTCCCGGCTGATGCCGTCGCTGCCGGTGAGGGTCTCCTTGGCGGCCGTGATGACCAGGTTGCCATTCTGGACCGCGACATTCTGGGTCCGGCTGGTATAGGTCTGTAACTCGCCATTCCCCCAACCGCCTCCGCCGAGGTCAAACGTCCACTTGGTGGGGTCGGGGGCGCTTCCGTTGGCCCCGCTGAACTCATCGCTCCAACTCAGCACCCACGAGCCGCTGGGGTTGCTGGGGCCGGCCGTCTGGGGGGTGGAGGATCCCCCGCAGCCCATGCCCAGACTGAAGGCAAGTGCGAGGAGACAGGGCAGGGTTCTCATGGCGGAGGCTTCCTTCGGCTGGGAATGCCCCTCAGGATGCCCTCCCTAAAAGAGGCAGGGGAATAGTCATTTTTCCCAAACGCTCACCGGATTTCCTTGAGATCCACCATTGACACTCAGCGCCCCGACAGGCCGGCCCGATAGAGGGCCGGGGTTCTCCCGGTCTCCCGTTTGAAGAACCGGCAGAAGTAGGTGGCCGAGTTGAAGCCGCACTCCCGGCCGACCTCCTCCACGGACAGGCTGGTGTTCTCGAGCAGCCTCATGCCCCGGTTGAGGCGAACCTTGAGCACTTCACCGGCCACGGAGCGCCCGAGGTGCTTCTTGAAGAGGTTGTCCAGGGTCGATCGTGAGCACCCTGCCAGCTCGCAGACCTGCTCCACCGAGATCCCCTGGCAGGCGCGGTCCCGAATGATGCGGGAGGCCGACACGACCGTGGGGTCCTCGGCGGTGGTGATGTCGGTGGACTGGCGTTCGACGATGCGCAGGGGGGGGTGGTGGTAGAGCTTCGGCTCCACATGGCCCCCGTCCAGGATGCGCAGCAGCATCTCCGAGGCGAGCTGCCCGATGCCCTCGGTATCGGGGGCGATGCTGGTCAGGGTGGGCCGGCAGAGGCGGCAGAGGATGTCGTCGTTGTCCACACCGATCACCGAGATCTCGGTCGGCATGGAGATGCCCAGATCCCGGCAGGCAGTGATGATCTGTTGGCCGCGGGTGTCGTTGCAGGCCAGGATCGCCATGGGCTTGGGCAGCTCGGCCAGCCAGAGCGCCAGGGCCTGTTCATATTCCAGGCCCCGCATCTCGCGGAACTGAAGGTTGATGGAGGCGGAGACCTTGGGGGGTGGCTGGTAGACGCTGATCTCCTGGCCCCGGGCGGCGAAGATGCGCCGGAAGGCCTCTGAGCGGCGGTCGGAGAAGAAGATGCCGGGATAGCCGCAGAAGGCGAAGTTGATGAACCCGGCCTGGAGGAAGAAGTCCGCGGCCAGCTGGGCCACAATGGCAGGATCCGTGTCGATCACCGGGGAGTCGGGGCAGTTGCCTTCGCCCTGGACATCCACGATTGGGACCCCCAGGGACTTGATCTGGCGTCCCAGGTCCGGGTTCGTGATGAACCCGATGATCCCGTCGATGTGGCCCTTCTTGAGCCAGGAGGGCAGCTTCATGAATTCGGCCCGCTCGTAGGGGAAGATCAGCACCTCCTCACGCTCCAGGGCATAGGTGGCCACCCCTCGGCAGATGCCCCGGCTGTAGCCGCCGGCGGCCGGGACCAGGAGCGCGATGTGGCGGATGGAGGGCATGGCAAAAAAGATCTTACGCCTCACTTATTTCGCGGACGCAGGGAAATCGGCGCGGGCACCAGGCGGGGTGGAGGGAACGGCGGGCTGGAGGAGACGGCCCGAATCCACCTTCGGCCTGGAAAGGTGGTTTGAGGCCAGTCGCCTGGCCCCGGATCGTCTGGAGCGCGGGCTCGTCAGGGAGGGGACTCCAGGCGAACGGCATGGGGCGGGAACCCGGGCGCCCTAAAAATCACTCCCAAAAATGAAAAAAGACCATATACAAGCCCTATTTTAGAATTCAGGCTTGCCCAGTCTTCTTTGAACCAAGTTGCCCGGGAGCGCCTTGAGGTCCTCGACCGATCGGTCCCCAGCGAAGCCAAGGCGAGTCTGTCCACGCGCACCCAGCCTGGGCCAAGTGAGGACCCGCCGGCGGGTTCGCGGGTGCAGAACCCCAGGCATCAAGGCTCTCTCCGCAGTCCCCGTAATTCCGCTCCGATACGACCATTCCATTCATAGGAGTGCACCATGATGACCCACCGATTCCGAGGCGCGCTGACCCTTCTGGTCGTCGTGACCATGGCCTTGTTGAGCGGGTGTGGCGGCAAGACCACCCCGGACACCGCCTCGTCCTTCATCTCGATCGCGCCCGTCACCCGCACCCTCTATCCTGGCCAGTCGGAGCAGCTGGTGGTCACGCTCCACAACCCGGATGGCTCGTCCTCGGTGGTGAGCTCGGGTGTGACGTTCGCCGCCTCGGCCAACGCCGTCGCGAGTGTCAACTCGGCAGGCCTGATGACGGGCGTGAGCGTGGGTACAGGCACCGTGACGGCCACCCTGGGAGACAAGAGCGCTGATGCCGTGGTGAAGGTGACCCCGCTGTTCCCGGGCCCCGTCTTCACCGACGACTATGCCGCCGGCGTCACCTTCGCCCCCTTCGGGGGGTCGACCAATGACCTCGTGGCGGATCCGCTGGAGCGCCGCTCCTGGTCCGCCTCTCTGAGGGTGACCGTGCCGGCCTCGGGCTACACCGGCGGCACCCTGAAGGCCGCCGCGCCCCAGAACATGTCGCTCTACAACGCTGTGACCTTCTGGGCGAAGGCCAGCAGGGCGACCTCTCTGGCAGTCGCCGGGTTCGGCGATACCGCCGCCGGCGATGTCCGCTTCAAAGCGGAAACAGAACCCCTTGCGCTCACCACGGAATGGGCGAAGTTCATCGTGCCCATCCCCGTACCCGGCAAGCTCAGTGAGAATCAGGCCCTCTTCCACTTCGCCCAGGGCGGTTCCGGATCCTCCTACGCCATCTGGTTCGACGACATTCAGTACGAGCTGCTCCCGGGCTCCGTGCTCGGCGCGCCCAGCGCGGCGGCCGTGGGCTGGCGTCCCATCAACATCGACCTTGGCAAGAGCGCTTCCCTGCCCAGCGGCAATGGCAGCGGGAACACGGTCACCTATGACCTGCCTGCGCTGACCCTGGTCAACCTCGGCATCGGCTACTTCGACATCACCTCGGATGCCCCTTCGGTCGCGCTCCCGAACAGCGATGGCACGGTGAAGGGCCTTGCCTTTGGCAGCGCCCACCTCACGGCCAAGCTCGGGGCGCTTCCCGCGGGGGTGGGCACGGTCACCGTGGCGCCCGCCAGCCCGACCACCGCTCCCGCGGCGCCCACCCTGCCCGCCGCCGATGTGATCTCCCTGCTTTCGAAGGTCTACACAGACCGCCCCGTGGATACCTGGAACGCGGGCTGGGGCGTCGTCGGCGGGTTCTCCGAAGCCGTCATCGGCGGACAGAACATGAAGAAGTACGCCAACCTCGGCTACGCGGGCATCGAGTTTGTGCACCACCAGGTGGACGCGACCCAGATGGGCTACTTCCACGTCGACATCTGGACCCCGGACATGACTGCCTTCCACGTCAAGCTCGTCGATTTCGGGGCCGACGGGGCCTACGGCGGCGGCGATGACACGGCGGTCGAGCTCTCGGTTCCCGTGACGGCCCTGAAACAGTGGCAGAGCATCGACCTGCCCCTGAGTTCCTTCACGGGGATGAACTTCAGGAACCAGGCCCAGATCGTCATCGTCGGCGAGCCGTACGCGAACGGCACGGTCTTCCTCACCAACGTCTACTACCACAAGTGAGGGCTGCGGGAGGGGCCGGCCCCGCCGGCATCCCCCCGGGGCACGAACGGGTTCTGCTGCAAGGCCAGGCAGGGCTCCGATCCCAGCTGGTTGAGGGTTCCGGGCTGAGCGGGATGAAAGGCTCCACACCTGTATTCCAAATCTGTTTTCAACGGTTTGTCCAGCGTCCATCGACTCTGGGTACCCATGGGAGGAAGTCATGAGCAAGGCAACGAAGGCGCTTCGGTGGGGTCTGGTGGCGTGCCTGTGCGGGGCGCTGGCGCCCATGCAGGCCCAGGACACGGGCTTTTCCAAGGAGTTCAAGTTCCGTCTGGGGTACACACAGAACCCCAAGGACCACCTCCGGGCCCCCTACACGGGGTTCGGTCTCAACCTGGGCTATGGCATCGGCGTCGGCAGGCTCGGGCTGGAGCTGGGGTACTTCTACAAGACCGGCGACAACTACTTCACCCAGCCGGACGACTCGGCCCTGACTGACTCGCAGCTGCCGATGAATCCGGCCAAGTCCGTGGAGGACAAGCGCAACCAGCTGGCCGGGTTCTCAGTGCGCACCTCCTTCAGCCGGAAGCTGGCCGAGAACTGGCGCTGGCAGGGTGGGATCCAGTTCGGCGGCACCTTCAAGCACCAGTACGTGGGCGACACACAGAGCACGCCCTGGGATGCCGGCACGGGGTCCGCCGGGTGGCGGGACTTCTACCTGGGGACGCCCACCAAGGGGGGGCTCAATCCGACCCCGTTTGGCGGTGTGATCTGGAAGGCTGACAAGGACTCCAGCGTCGAGTTGAACTTGGTGCTCCTGACCTACCAGGCGCTCGAGTACCACCACTTCGCCGGCACGGGCACGGTCTACACCACAGGTGCCTCGGGCCCCTACTCCACCACGGATACGGCCTTTCCCAAGGACTCCCTGGTGAAGAAGAACCGCATGGTCCCGCACCTTGAAATCGCCTATGTGTTCCATTTCTAGGCCCCAACCCCTGAATCGCGGAGAAAGACCATGAACATGCGCAACACTCTCCAACTTTCCACCCTTGCGGTGATGCTGGCAGGTGGTGTGAGCCTGGTGGCGCAGACGACGACCGGGGCCCTGCGGGGCCAGGTGACGGATGAATCCGGCAAACCCGTTCCAGGCGCCCGCATCTCGCTGGAGAGCCCGGCGCTCTTCCAGACCCGGGTCGTCATGACGGAAGCGGACGGCTCCTACCGGGCTCTCCTGCTCCCGGTGGGCAACTACACCCTCAGGGTGAGCGCCGAGGGAAAGCTGGGCAAGACCGCCCAGGATGTCCGCGTGGGCGTCGGATCCAACCTGGCCCTCTCCTTCGTGCTGAAGTCGACCCAGGCTGCCACCGCAACCGTCGAAGTCGTCAGCAACACTGCTGCGGAGGCCAAGACCAGCGACAAGATCTCCGTCAACTACTCGGCTGACCAGCTGCTGAAGATGCCGGTCTCCATGCAGGGCTTCGACGCCATCACCAACATCGCACCTGGCGTGGCGGGCTACGGGACCGCCGCCCGCGTGCGGGGTTCGGACACGAACCAGATCCTTTACAGCGTGGACGGCATCAACGTGAAGGACGACTCCGGGAAGGCGGCCTCGCTCTACCAGCCCCTGCCGGATTCCATCGAAGACGTGCAGGTGGTCGCCTCGGGCCTGAACGCCCGCAACGGCCTGGTGAGTGGCGGCCAGGTGAACATGGTGACGAAGAGCGGCTCCAACACCTTCGAGGGGACCGTCCGCGCCAACATGTCCCGGGCCTCCCTCGGGGCCGACTACTACCTGACCAACGCGACCAACAACAGCAACCTGCTGCGTGAGGACCTCACCCACACGACGGATGTCCTCCTGAGCGGCCCCATCGTCAAGGACAGGCTCTGGTTCACCCTGGGCACCCGCTTCACGCCCTCCCAGGCCACCACGGGCCTTCTGGGGTACACGGTGCTGGGCATCCGGGATGGCCAGTCCGCCCCGATTCCCTGGAATACCGTACGCACCATGCTTCATCCCATGTCCACCTATGGCCTGAACCCGGGTGTGGACGCCGTGGTCAATGCCGGGGCCGGGCCCGGCTATGCCATTGACACGGAGCAGGCCGGCACCCAGCTCAGTTCTTCCATCCGCTTCCAGAAGCTGGAGGGAAAGCTCACGGGGATGGTGTCGGCGAACCATTCCCTCAGCCTCACCTACCTGACCGAGAAGACGACTCAAGGAGGAGTCCAGGGGCAGAAGAACACCGACCCCTGGGAGGGCAACATCCTGCGGGGCATCGGTGAGATGAAGACCGAAACCAAGGCCTACACGCTGTCCTGGAATGGCGTCCTGGCTCCCAACTGGACGGTGGAGGCCCGCACGACCTATGCCGCCATTTCCGCGAACGATGTTCCCAATCCCACCCCTGGGGTGGCGGTGGCCGGGTATTTCTCGACGGGCGATCCGACCTTGAGGCTTCGCGGCGAAAGCGGCCCCCACTCCTGGCTGGCCGACGAGGGCTACAACTACGGCCCCCTGCTCACGAACATGAGCACCTACATCAACCCGGAAAAGCGCGGCAACCAGACAGCGACGGTGAACGTCAAGACCATCCAGGACTTCCACGGCAACCATGACATCGACATGGGCGCCGAGCGGGTGGCGACCCTCTACAACTTCGGCCGCACCAAGTTCGGCAACCGCGGCGTGTTCACCGGTGGCTGGGAACGGAACGCCACCACGGGCCAGTATCTCTACCCTGTCTTCCGCCGTGGGGCCCAGGGCACCGATCCCTCCGAGATCCTGCAGATTGGTCCCGGGGAGAACCCCTCGGCGAACGGGTGGACGGCCTGGGATTCCATGCCCAATGGCCTGGGCACGCAGTCGCCCTTCCTGCACTGGGAAGCCATCCGGGGCCCCAGCGCCCACATGGAGCGCTTCTTCGACGATGCCGGCGACTCCAAGAACAGCACGACCTCCCTCTGGGTGAACGACAACTGGACCGTGAATCCCCAGTGGAACGTCATGCTGGGCGCGCGCATGAACAAGCTGATCATGGAAGACCAGGGCGGCAACCGGCTGCACGACATGAACATCTTCGAGCCCCGGTTCATGGTCAAGTTCAACCCGGACGGCAGGAACCAGGAGGTGTATTCCTTCTCGGCGGCCAAGCTGGCCTCGGCCTACTCGGACGCCGTCGCGAACAACTTCCGGGGGAATGCGTGGGAAGTCCGCACGGTCCACCTGTGGAGCGGCGCGGGGCTGAACCCTGCCATCTCCCAGCCCGGCTTCGACACCGGAGGCGCCCTCACGGACGCCCCGACGGGCACCTACAACGGGTACACCTACACCGGCCAGAACATGTACGGCGTGCGCTGGGTGGACTACGCCACCCTGACGGACCCGGCCAACTATGGCCCGGCCTACGACATGCTGGACGCCCGCCAGACCTACCTCTCGCCGGGCCTCAAGGCGCCCTACGCCATCGAGCTCAGCCTCGGCTACCAGCGCAACTACGACTCCGGCTATTTCCGCATCAACGGCACCCGGCGCATCTACAAGGACAACATCATCGGCCCCATCCACGACTACGGGATGGCTTCCATGGTGCACATGGTGAGCCCCGCGCCCAATGATCCCTTGCGGGTCTGGAAGCAGGCCACCATCTGGCGCAACTCAGAATTCGACCGGGTCTATACGGGGCTGGAGATGGCCTTCCAGAAACAGCTCTCCTCCCGCTGGAGCGTGATGGGCTCCTACACCTGGGACCAGTCCACCGGCACCAATGACTTGGACTACTACAACTACAAGACACTCCGGGAGAAGCTGCTGACCCCGGCGCAACAGAAGGCGGCCGTGGGGCAGGGTGTCCTGAGCCGCAACCAGATCGCGCATCTCTTCCTGACTTACACGGTGCCCGTGGGGAGAGGCAACATCTCGTTCTCCTTCAAGGCCGACACCTGGCAGGGCGGCGTCATCCAGGCCCAGGGGTGGACGGACTACCGCACCCTGCCCGGCTTCTCCAATCTGCAACTGCCGAGCACGATCAACGGGGAGCGGGTGATCGATGTGGACCAGCGGACAGGGAACTGGCAGACCTTCTTCCCCACCTACTATGGCGACATGGGCGCCTTCAAGACCGGCGTGGACTACTACCAGATCGGGGCGAAGCTGCAGTGGGACATCCCGATCGGGGTGGGGAAGGTGCGCATGATCGGCTTCGTGTCGCTGGACAACCTCTTCAACCACATGATCCTGACCAACGTGTACGGCTACTTCACGGGGGACTCCCCCAACCAGAACAACAACGTGGCCCCCGGCAGCGCCATGGCCCTTTTCTACAGCAACCGCTACTACGGCCAGACTCCAGGCGACCCCGGTGCCAAGTACGGCGACTACAACCTCGGCTACGGCGGACGCCGTGTCGGCGATTTCAGCTTCGGGTTCAAGTTCTAAGCAGCCTCTGAGAAGGAGTCATCCATGAATCCTGCGCGCACCTGCCTGCTCGGCCTGCTGGCCTTGCCCCTGGCGGCCCAATCCACGAATGTCAGCGGAGGGGCCGCCCTCATCTACGGTCTGGACAGTTATAAGAAGGCGGTGAACAGCACCGCCGGGTTGACCCTGAACCTCGGGTATGACACCTCGGTCTACAAGACGGACATCCCTGCCCGGGTCACCTTCGGGGTGAGCCTCATGCCGGGTAAGGAACGGAATGGCCTGAAGACCTCCCTGACGCTCTTTCAGCTTGCGGGAGACATCCTGATCCAGACCGAGGTCCAGGGGCTTCGTGGCGTCGTCGGCCTGTCCGTCAACAGCTATTCTGCCAAGTTTTCGGGCCTCGAGAGCCCGGCGGTCTTCGACGCGGAGCACCACTTCCCCTTCCGCGACGCCAAGGGCCTGAAGGGGGGTGTCCGTCTGGGCCTGGAATACGTCTTCAGCAAGCGCTGGAGCGGGCAGGTCCTGCTTCAGGCCACCGAGCTGGCGGGACGGCAGCGGTACGACCCGCTGATCCGCCAGGGGGGCATCAACCCTGCGTGGCTGGAGTTCGGGGCCCGTTACCGGTTCTAGGCCCCGCCGCCTGCCTCCGGGCGCAGGGGCGCCCGGAGGCAGATCAAGCTCCATTTCCATGAGGATGACGCAATGGCAGGACAGGACCTGGAAACCGGGCAGGGCTCGGACCTTGCGGAGGGCAGGCTCTCCTTCGGAGAGAAGGTCGGCTATTCCCTCGGGGATGCCGCCTCCAACTTCTATTGGAAGACGTTCGAGTTCTTCATCATCTTCTTCTACACGGATGTCTTCGGCATCTCGGCCGGTGCCGTGGGAACGATGATGCTCGTCACCCGGGTCATGGATGCGGTGGCCGATCCGATCATGGGGAGCATCGCCGACCGCACCCGGACCCGCTGGGGGCATTTCCGCCCCTACCTCATCTGGTTCTCCATCCCGCTGGCAGCGGCGGGGGTGCTGACCTTCACCACGCCGAACCTGGGGGGCGGGGCCAAGCTGGTCTACGCCTACGTGACCTACTGCCTCCTGATGCTGCTCTACACAGTCGTGAACATCCCCTACAGCGCGCTGCTGGGCGTCATGACCCCCAATTCGAAGGAGCGCACCTCCTTGGCCTCCTTCCGCTTCGTGGGGGCCTTCTCCGTCGCTGTCCTGGTGCAGTACTGCACACCGAGCCTGGCCCAGTGGTTCGGCATGGATGCGGCACAGCGCACCGGGCACTCCTTCCTGGCCCACCCCGTGGCCTGGGTCCAGTGGTTCCTGTCCAAGGAGTTCCTGCTGCTCCCCTCGAACCTGGCCAAGGGATGGCAGCTCACCATGGTGCTCTATGGCGCCTTGGCGGTCGTGCTCTTCGGGCTGTGCTTCGCCAGCACCCGGGAACGGGTGGCGCCGCCGGAGAACCAGAACCCGGACCTGAAGCAGGACATGCGAGACATGTTCACCAGCCGGGCCTTCCTGGTCATGCTGGGCGTCGCCATCATCATGATCAGTTCCTTCGTCCTCAAGGGCTCCGTCTCCGCCTATTACTTCAAGTACTACGTTCACCGCAATGACCTGCTGGGTCCCTTCCTGGTCTCGAATGCCCTGGCCTTCCTGGCCGCGGTGATCCTCGCCCCCCCGATCGCCAAACGGTTCGACAAGAAGGTGCTCTTCATGGCCTCCATCGGCATCGGGGGCCTCATCATTGCCGGGTTCTGGTTCGCCGCTCCCGCGGACATCACCCTCATGTTCGCGCTGCAGATCCTGTCGAGCTTCATCATCGGCTTCAACTCCCCCCTGCTCTGGGCCATGTTCGCGGATACCGCCGATGACGCCGAGTGGCGCCTGGGCCGTCGCAACACCGGCCTGGTCTTCGCTTCCGCGATCTTCGGCACCAAAATCGGCCTGGCCATCGGGGCCTGGGTGACCGGCCTGCTGCTGACCTGGTTCGGCTATGTGGCCAACGTGGAACAGACCGCGCTCTCGCTTCTGGGCATCCGCCTCTCCATGAGCGTGTTCCCGGCGGCCCTGCTGATCCTGGCCGCCCTCCTCATGAAGGCCTACCCGCTCGACGATCAGCTCATGCTGAAGATCGAATCTGAGCTCAAGGCCCGCAAGCAGGCGGAGGCAAATTGACCGGCCGGAGGCCTGCCGGCCCGACTTCATCGAGCCTTGCGCGGGGGCAGTCCCGGCTCGGCCGGGCCTGGCTTCTGGCGAAACGGGCCGGGCTGATCCTGCTCGTCCAGGCCGCTGTCCTGGGCCAGGCCAGTCCCCCGCCGCTGGACCTCACCAAGCAGCGGTGGAACGGGAATGCCATCTGCTACTCCGGCTACCGTCGGGGGCAGCACCCCGACCGGCGCGTCTTCCCCACCAGGGCCCAAGTGCTGGAGGACCTTCGGATTCTCGACCGGCATTGGCGCCTCATCCGCCTGTACGGCTCGGATCAGCACAGCCGCGACGTGCTTGACACGATCCGCAAGCACCGCCTGAAGCTTCGGGTGATGCTGGGGATCTGGCTCAGCGGGAAACCGGAGAAGCGTGCCGAGAACCCTGGCCAGGTCGCCACCGGCATCCAGCTGGCCCTGGAGTACCCGGAGATCGTGGCCGCCGTGAGCGTGGGCAACGAGGCCCTGGTCTCCTGGTCGGATCACCGCATGGCCGAGGAGGACCTCATCGACCTAGTCCGTCAGGTCAAGGCCGCCGTGACCTGCCCTGTCACCGTGGCGGACGACTTCCTCTACTGGGCGCAGCCGGGCAATAAGCTGCCGCAGCACCTCGATTTCATCACCCTGCACAGCTACCCCATCTGGGGCCACCAGGACATCGACGAGGGATTCTCCTCGACCGTCGACAAATTCGAGCAGATCCACCGGGCCTATCCCGGGAAGGCCATCGTGTTCGGCGAGGTCGGGTGGGCCTCCTACACCGAGCCCCATGCCCAGCACGTGCCCCGCGCCGGAGACGAGGCCAAGCAGAAGCGGTATTTCGAGGAGATCAACACCTGGGCCCGGGCCCGCGGTGTCACCACCTTCTTCTTCGAGGCCTTCGACGAGCCCTGGAAGGGCGAGGGCACCGAAGGGCACTGGGGGGTCTTCTCCGAGGACCGCAAGGCCAAGCCGGCGGTGGTCGGTCTGTTCCCGGACCTGAAACCGACCCGCCCCACCTCGCCCAGCTATGAGCCGCGCCAGGGCGGAATCCGGAAGGCACCAGGACAGTGACCATGGACAGCACTTTCGTTTCCGAGAGCTCACTGAAGAGCGCCATCACCGAGGTGGACGGTGGATTCGTGGACTTGGACGGGGAGCGCTATTACCGGGTGCGGAACTACGATGCCATGCCGCCCTTCTTCCTCACCCTGGTCAGCGCCTCCGACCACTGGCTTTTCATCTCCAGCAATGGCGCCCTGACGGCGGGGCGGAGGGATCCCGACCATGCCCTCTTCCCCTACTACACCGATGATCGGATCCATGACAGCCAGCACCAGACCGGCAGCAAGACCATCCTGCGGGTGCACCGCGGCGGGAAGATCTCGCTCTGGGAGCCCTTCTCGCAGCGCTACCAGGGGCTCTACGGGCTGACCCGCAACCTCTACAAGAGCGTGTACGGGAACAAGATCCTGTTTGAGGAGACCAACCACGAGCTGTCTCTCACCTTCCGGTACGAGTGGATGAACAGCGAGCGCTGGGGATTCGTGCGCCGCGCCACGCTCGTCAATGATGGTCTGGAAGGCATCCGGGTCGACCTGCTGGACGGGATCCAGAATGTACTCCCCTGCGGCTTGGACCGACGGTTCCAGCTCGAGTACAGCACCCTCGCCGACGGCTACAAGCGGACGGAGCTGCTGCCGCACACGGGCCTCGCCCTGTTCTGCCTCAGCTCCATTCCCGTGGACAAGGCGGAACCCAGCGAGGCCCTGTGTGCCAACCTGGCCTGGTCGACCGGCCTCGACCAGGCCAAGCGGCTGCTCTCCTCAAGCCAGTTCGAGGCCTTCCGGCGGGGGCTGACCCTGCAGCAGGAAACGGATGTGCGTGGACTGCGCGGGGCCTACATGCTCAACGCGACCGTCGATCTGGCACCCAGGGCCACCCGCGAGTGGCTCATCGTCGCGGAGGTGGACCAGAACGCCACGAAGGTGCGGGCCCTGGATCGACACATCCGGGAGACGGCCGGGTTGGGGGCCGCAGTTCTCGCCGACGTGGCCGAGGGCACCCGGAACCTCATCCACATCGTGGCCAGTGCGGACGGACTCCAGCTCACAGGCGATGAGGCCAGCTGTCGGCGGCACTTCTCCAACACGCTCTTCAACGTCATGCGGGGTGGCCTTCCCGCGGACGGCTACCGCGTCACCAGGGATGATTTCCGGGCCTTCCTGGGCCGGGCCAACCGGATGGTGGCGCAGCGCCACGCGTCCTGCCTCGCCGCGCTGCCCGAGACCCTGACCCTCGGGGATTGCAAGGCCTTGGCTGGGCGGTTGGGCGATCCCGACTTGGTGCGGCTGACCCACGAATACCTGCCCCTGACCTTCAGCCGGCGGCACGGCGATCCCAGCCGGCCCTGGAACATCTTCTCCATCCGGGTGCAGGATGAATCGGGCCGGAAGCGCCTGGACTACCAGGGCAACTGGCGGGACATCTTCCAGAACTGGGAAGCCCTCGGGCATACCTACCCGGGGCTTCTCGAGAGCATGATCACCAAGTTCCTCGACTGCTCCACGGCCGACGGCTACAACCCCTATCGCATCATGCGGGATGGCTTCGAATGGGAGACCATCGACCCCCACGATGCCTGGTCCTTCATCGGCTATTGGGGGGATCACCAGGTCATCTACCTCCTGAAGCTGCTGGAGGCCTCCAGCCGCTTCCATCCGGGGCAGCTGGCCGGTCTGCTGAGCCAGCGGATCTTCAGCTATGCCGATGTCCCCTACCGCCTGAAGCCCTACCGTGAGCTCATTGCCAATCCCCGCAGCACCATCCTCTTCGACCAGGCCGCCCACCGGGAGGTCCTGGCGCGGGCGGCAGAGTTGGGCTGGGAGGGGAAGGTCCTGATGGGACCGGAAGGTCCCTGCCGGTCGAACCTCACCGAGAAGCTGCTCCTAGTGGCGCTCACCAAGCTCACCAACTTCATCCCCGAAGCCGGCATCTGGATGAACACCCAGCGGCCGGAATGGAACGACGCCAACAATGCCCTTGTGGGATTCGGCATCTCCATGGTGACCCTATGCTACCTCCGGCGCTACTTGGCCTTCTGCCGCGCGCTCTTCCGGAGCGCTGGCCCAGGACCCCGCGAGGTGGCGGTGGAGGTCGCCCAGCTCCTCCGGGCCGTCGAGGGCGTGCTGCAGCGGGCCCGGGGTGTGCCTGGTGGTCCCGTGTCGGCCACCGAGCGCAAAGCCATCATGGATGCCCTGGGTGAGGCCGGCTCCGACTACCGCGCCAAGATCTACAGTCAGGGATTTTCGGGCGAGCTGGCGGAGCTGCACCCGGGGCAAATCCAGGGTTTCTGCGACCAGGCGCTGCGCCATCTCGACCAGGCCATCCACGCAAACCGCCGGAGCGATGGCCTGTACCATTCGTACAACCTGATGCAGGTGGCCGGGGAAGGAGTCGAGATCCGCAACCTTGACCTGATGCTGGAAGGGCAGGTGGCCGTCCTCAGCTCCGGAGCCCTCTCCGTGGGACAGTCCCTGGCCCTGCTGGATGCGCTGCGGGCGAGCCGGCTGTACCGGCCGGATCAGGGCAGCTACATGCTCTATCCGGATCGCACCCTGCCGGCGTTCCTGGCGAAGAACAACATCCCGGAAACCGCCGTATCCGCCTCGGCCCTGCTGGTGGCTCTGCTCGACGCGGGGGATCGCCGGATCGTGGAGCGAGACGTCGACGGGCTGGTCCACTTCCATGCGAGTTTCCGGAACGCTGAGCTGCTGAAGGCGGCCTTGCAGGGGCTTCAGGAGGGCGAATACCGCGACCTGGCCCTTCGCGAGCTTGACCTCGTCCTCGCCATCTACGAACAGGTCTTCGACCACCAGTCCTTCACCGGACGCTCCGGAAGCTTCTACAAATACGAGGGGCTGGGCTGCATCTACTGGCACATGGTCTCCAAGCTGCTCCTGGCCGTCGATGAGGTCCGGGCGAACGCGCAGGTGGACGACCCGGTCACCCTCGCGCGCCTGAACCTCCACTACCAGGCCATCCGGGAGGGCATCGGCGTCCACAAGCCGCCTGCGGACTACGGGGCCATCCCCACCGATCCCTACTCCCACACCCCCGGCTTTGCCGGAGCCCAGCAGCCTGGATTGACGGGGCAGGTGAAAGAGGACTGCCTGACCCGGCTCAGCGAGATGGGCATCCGGATCCTCGGGGGCCGCCTCACCTTCAGGCCGCAGCTCGTGGCCGACTCCGAGTTCCTTCGGGAACCGGATACCTTCCGATTCATGAATGTCCAGGGCGAAGCCGCCAGCATCGCCCTGACCGCGGGGAGCCTGGCCTTCACCTTCTGTCAGGTGCCGGTGGTGGCGCACCGGGGCGGTGGCCCACGCATCCTCATCACGCGGCGGGACGGCACCATCCAGGAAGCTTTTGGACTCGAACTCGACGAGTCCGCCAGCGCCTCGATCTTTGAGCGTTCGGGGGACATCAGGGCCCTGGAGGTCTTCCTCGGGCTGGATTGAGCGCGGGGGATCCGATACCTGGGGGCGGGTCTTGAGCACCCGCCTCCAGGCCCCGCAGGCGCCGGTACGCCGGCCCGCCTTGGCGCTGGCAGCTAGGGCAGGGTCGGCAGCTCGATGCCGGCCATCTTCTGCACCATGCGCACCACCTGGCAGCTGTAGCCGAACTCGTTGTCGTACCAGACATACAGAACGACGCGGCTGCCCTCGGCGATGGTGGCCAGGGAATCCACCACGCCCGCGTGGCGGGAGCCCACGAAGTCGCTGGAGACCACCTCGGGCGAGTTGGTGTAGTCGATCTGGTTCTGCAACGGCGACTCCAGGGACATGCCCCGCAGGTAGCCGTTGAGCTCCTCGGCGGTCACGGGCCGGCCCAGCTCCAGGTTGAGGATGGCCAGGGACACGTTGGGCGTGGGAACCCGGATGGCGTTGCCGGTGAGCTTGCCGCCCAGCTCGGGGAGGACCTTGGCCACGGCCTTGGCGGCGCCGGTCTCGGTGATGACCATGTTCAGCGGCGCGCTGCGGCCCCGGCGCGAGGCCTTGTGGTAGTTGTCGATGAGGTTCTGGTCGTTGGTGTAGGAGTGGCAGGTCTCGATGTGGCCGTGCAGGATGCCGTAGCGGTCCTGGAGGGCCTTGAGCACGGGCACGATGGCGTTGGTGGTGCAGCTGGCCGCGGAGAAGACCTGTTCGTCAGGGGTGATCAGGTCGTGGTTGACGCCCGCCACCACGTTGGGGATGTCCCCCTTGCCCGGGGCCGTGAGGATGACCTTGGCGATGCCCGGCGCCTGCAGGTGGCGGCTGAGCCCGGCGCGGTCCCGCCACTTGCCGGTGTTGTCGATGAGGATGGCGTTGCGGATGCCGTACTGGGTGTAGTCCACGCTTTCGGGGGCGTCCGCGTAGATGATGCGGATCATGTTCCCGTTGGCGATGATGGCGTTCTCCTCCTCGTCGATGGTGATGATGCCGTTGAAGGGGCCGTGCACCGAATCGCGGCGCAGCAGGCTGGCCCGCTTCAGCAGGTCGTCCGCCGAGCCCTTGCGCACCACGGCGGCCCTGAGGCGGAACTTCTCGCCGCTGCCGGCCTTCTCGATGAGGATGCGGGCCAGCAGCCGGCCGATGCGGCCGAAGCCGTAGAGGACGATGTCCTGCGGCTCGTCCAGGATGGGGCTGTTGCCGGTGTGGATGCTGGCCAGCTCCCGGCCCACATACTCGTCCGGGGACAGACCGCCGCCCTCGGTGGCGTAGTGGAAGGTCAGCTTGCCCAGGTCGATGCGTGCGGGCGCCAGGTCCAGCTTGCAGATCGCCTTGAGGAGGGGGAAGGAATCCACCACGGACAATTCGTTGTCGAGGATCTGCCGGGCGAAGCGGTGGGCCTTGAGGATGTCGATGGCCGTGCTGTTCATCAGGGAGCGGCCGTAGACGCTGACCACGATGTTCCTGTCCCGGTACAGGCTGCCGAGGATGGGCAACATGCGCTCCGCCGTGGCCTCCTGGGCCTGCCAGTCCTTGAGGTAGGTGTCCTGCTTGGAGGTGGTCATGATGGGCGATCTCCTGGTTGGCAATCAGCTGTCTGAACCGCGATTCAGGCCAAACGTCCATTTTGCCCCGGCCCCGGAGGGGCCACAAGGCAAGGTCTCCAAGTGGGCCCCGGTCAACAGCAGCAGGCCGTGATGGTGAAGGGCGTAGAGGTGCCCTTCGCCCCGGCCGCCCTTCACCGGCGCCGGACCGCAGCCCGCCGGTGGGGTGCGCCGCCAGGCCGATTCCCCCGCCACCTTCGACGGGCTTCGAGCCATGGTGGGGTCGAGGCGGGGACCCATGCGGCGACACTCGGGAGGCAAGGCAGGACACTGGTCGCGCACCGTGGCCCCGGCGCTGCGGTCCCTGCTGCTGGGCGGGGCGGCGATCCTGGGCGCGATCCTGGTGTTCCGGCAGGGCCTGCTGCCGCTGATCGATGCGGCCTTCCACCCTGATCCCGGGTGGCTCAGCGCGTTCCGGCGGGCGGGCATCCTCCTTTCGGCCCTGGGTGGCTATTGGGCCCATGTGCATTGGCACGAAGGGCGCAAAGCGGCCGAGCTGCGACTGCGGCCCCTCCCGCTCCTGCTGGGCGGCCTGGGCGGGGCCGCCCTGGCCGCCCTCCCCATCGCCGCGCTGTTCGGGTTGGGCGCCTACCAGCTGGTGCTGGTCCGGGGCCTGGCTCCCGGGCTTCTGGGGGCGGCGGTCCTGATCCTCATCGCGGCCACCCTGGAGGAACTGGTCCATCGCTGCCTGCTGTTCGGCGTGCTGGAGCGGGCCTGGGGAACCGGGGTGGCCCTGGTCTTGCAGGCCGTGCTGTTCGCCCTGCCGCACCTGGAGAACCTGAAGCAGGGCGGGGCCCGCGATGTGGCGGCCATGCTCGTGTCGGTGAGCCTGCTGGGCCTGCTGTGGGGCACCCTGTACGCCCTGACGCGCAACCTGTGGGTGGTGGTCGCCCACCACGCGGCCTGGAACTTCACCATCCTGCTCAGCGGTCTGCCGCTCTCCGGCAACGAGGACTGGCGGGCCCTGGCCCCGCTCCACAGCCGCTATGCCGGGCCCGACGGGCTGACGGGGGGGCTGTTCGGTCCGGAAAGCTCGCTGCTGTTGATCGCGGTGGTCCTGGCAGCGGTCGCTCTGCTGCTGCGCGCGCTGTACCGACGCGGGGCTGGGCCCGTTCCCGCGGAGTCCTCCCCGGACCGGGCCTAGGCCAGATCGCCGGGATCGAAGAGGCCCCGGGGCGGGGGCTCCAGCGGCCCCGCTCCGGGACCCGCGTGATCGGCCCGGACCAGGGCGGCGGCGCGGATGCCCAGCAGGCGCAGCCTGCGGCCCAGGTCCACGCGCTTGAGGCAGGCGCGGGCGGCCTCGCGCAGGCGCTCTGCGTCGGCGATGGGGGCGGGCAGGGTCTGGTCCCGCGTGACGGTCTGGAAGTCCTCGAAGCGGAGCTTGATCCCGAGGCTGCCGGCCAGGACGCCCTTGCGGGCCAGGTCCTGGGCCAGTCGCTCGCAGAGGTCCAGAAGGATTTTCGACAGGGCTTCCCGATCCGCCTTCGCATGCAGGTCCCGCTCGAAGGTGGTCTCGCGGCTGATGGACTTGGGCTCCCGCGACAGGGTGAGGGGCCGGTCGTCGCGGCCGTGGGCGGCCTCGTGCAGCCAGGCGCCGTAGCTCCGCCCGAACTGCTCCACCAGCCAGGCCGGGTCGGCCTGGGCCAGCTCCCCGATGGTGCGCAGGTGGAGGCCCTCGAGCCTCGCGGCGGCCTTGGGCCCAATGCCGTTGATGGCGCGGCAGGGCAGGGGCCAGATGCGGGTGGGCAGATCCTCGAAGCCCAGGAGGGTGAGGCCGTCGGGCTTCTCGAGCTCCGAGGCCAGCTTGGAGAGCAGCTTGTTGGGCGTAATGCCGATGGAGCAGGTGAGCCCCGTGGCCTGACGGACCGCCGCTTTGAGCTGCAGGCCCAGCTCTCGCGGGCCGCCCGGCACCTCGGTCAGGTCGAGGTAGATCTCGTCGATGCCGCGGTCCTCGATGAGCGGTGCCACCTCGGCCACGGCGGCCTTGAAGGCCCGCGAGACCCGCGTGTAGGCCTCGAAGTGGGCGGGGAGGAGGATGGCCTCCGGTGCCAGGGCGGCGGCCTTCATGAGCCCCATGCCGCTGTGCACCCCGAAGGCGCGGGCCTCGTAGGTGGCCGTGGTGGCCACGCCCCGGCCCACGTAGTCCTTCAGCTTCGGGTAGGGCTGCCCCGGCGCGGGCGTCACCGCCCGGCGCCCGCCCACGACCACGGGCAGGCCCCTCAGGTCGGGATGCTCCAGCAGCTCCACGGAGGCGAAGAAGGCATCCATGTCCAGGTGCGCGATGCGCCGGGGCTCACCGGACACGGAGGTTTCCCACCGGGGCCCCGGGCGGTTCGGGACCGGGCCCGCCCTCCGGCGCCCTTTCGCAGAGCAGGAGCTGGTTGCCGGCCATGGTCCCGGCCATTCCCGGGGTCGCCAGCAGGCGGAAGCCGGCCGCCGCCAGGTCGGCCTGGAGGTCGGCCAGGGGCCGCCAGTGGATGGAGGGCGCCAGGTTCCACCGGAGGCCGACGGCCGCGCGCTCGGCCAGGCGGGTCAGGATGGCCATCCCCCGGCTGCGGGAGTCCATGGCCCGGAGCAGGAGCCTGCCGCCGGAGGGGAGGTGGGCGCCGATCCGGCGCAGCAGGTCGCGCTGGCGCTCCGCCGGCAGGTAGTGGAGCACGTCCAGCACCGCCACCACGGTGCTGGGGGGCCAGGGCACCTGGAACAGGTCGCCGCAGTGGACCCGCGTCCGGGTCCTCCCCTCAGCCAGGCGCTGCCCGAAGCGGGCCTTGGCCGGATCCCACTCGATGCCGAAGGTGTCGTTGCGGAGCCCCCGCGCCTCCAGCAGGAGGCCCAGCAGGCCCACCCCGCAGCCCAGGTCCAGGACCTTCTCCCCGGGCGGGATCAGCGGCAGGGCCGCCGGGTAGAGGCCGTCCATCCGCACCTTGTTCCTGGCGTAGCCCCGGAGCCAGCGGTCGCCGGCCACGGGGGTGGCCGCGAGCCGGGCCGCGACCTCGTGGATCGGGTCGGGACCGGGCGGGAGGTGGGAAGGGGCGGGGCTGGGCGGCATCCAGGGTCTCTCCCCATGGTAGACGACCGGGTTGGGCAAGGCCGGCGCCCTGGGGGGCCGGTTGAACGATGGGTTCTTGCGATGGAACCGGGCCTCAGCTGCGCGTCAATCCCGTGTGGGCGAGGATGAACGCGGCAATGGCGCCTGGATCGTTCAGGTCCAGCTGGGGGATCCTCAAGCCGGGCAGCCGGCGATCCGTGGCCACGGCCGCGATCCCGGGATCCTCATGGCAGAGCAGGGGCCGGCCCTCCGATTCCCGGTGGATCTCCAGCTTCGGGTGGGGATGGGTCTTGAAGCCCTCGATGAGGAGCAGGTCGACCGGCGTCATCCGTTCGATCAGGGACTCGATGCTGGGTTCCGGCTCCTCCCGGGACTCATGCATGAGGACCCAGCGATTCGAAGTGACCACCAGGACTTCGGAGGCCCCGGCCTCGCGGTGCCGGAAGGAGTCCTTGCCCGGCGTGTCCAGGTCGAGGCGGTGGTGGGCGTGCTTCATGGTGGAAACCTTCAGCCCCGCAGCCCGCAGGAGGGGCAGAACCTCGACCAGGAGGCTGGTCTTGCCGCTCCCGCTCCACCCGACGATGCCCATGACCTTCATTCCACCAACCTCAGAATCCATGCGGGTTTTCCTGGAAGCAGGAAGCCACGGCCCCGGTCAGCGGGGGGGGGGAGACTGGCTACATTCCCGGCCTGCCCGGAGCCATCGACCCCTCAGGGCACCGCCCGAAAATCGGATCCGGTACGACCGCACGACTGATGCGTTTAAGTTGTTTATTTATAATAATTACATTCAAGTGGTGGAGGTGGTGGGAGTCGAACCCACGTCCAAGACATGCCGGATGACGGCTCTTCCACAGGCTTGGTCCGCTCTTGAATCCTTCCGGCGGGGAACGGACGAGCCGCTCGGAACGAGTGTCCCCTGATCTCGATCGCCGTCAGAGGACATCGCGGCGATCCATCTGGTGCCTCCGTCCGGCAGGCCGAAGCCACCCTTTCGGAGGTTTAACGAGCCCGGTACCCAGAGATCCCGGGGACTCGCTCGGAACCTAGGTTGCCCTAGGCAGCGAGAGCCAGTTCGAAGTTATCGTTGGCAGTTTGATGTGGGCGGATTGATAAGGGGGCCATCCGTCCAACCCCCGCCTGCACCGGGCACCCGGATCACGACCTGTCGAAACCGGTCACCCCCGTGGTGTGGTGTCGCCCCACCGTGCCCCCGCGAGGGTTCGGATGAAGCGGAGATTGAGTATGCGAGGCCTCGCGCGGATGCACAAGGCGGCGCTACTTCCCCAGGCTGCGCCGGAGGGTGACGCTTTCGCCGCCGATGCCCCAGTTGTCCGTGTCCACCTCGTCGATGACGACGACGGTGGTCTGGGGGTTCTTGCCGAGGACGTCCACCAGCAGCTGGGTGGCGCCCTGGATGAGCCGCGCCTTCTGCTCGGGGGTGGCGCCATCGCGGGTGATCTTGATGTTCACGAAGGGCATGGTGCTCCTCTTCAACGCTCCCAGGGTGCCAGCTCCCGTTTTTTCAGGACGGCGGAACTGCCGCCGTCGGCGAAGCGCCAGGGAAGGGCCTGGTCCTCGGCGCTGGCGAAGCCGATGCCCAGGCGGGGACCGGCGAGGATGGCGGCGGGGGGCGGTCCGGGGTGCAGCTCCAGCCCGCCGGGGCTCAGCAGGTCGTGGCCGTCGAAGCGCTTGTCCAGACCCAGGGCCTGAGCCACCTTGCCCGGACCCGCGCAGAGCAGGGGCGTGGCTCGGGCGGCCTTTCGGCGGGCCAGCACCGTGTCCAGGCCTGAGGCCACCTCGGCGCCGCGGATGAGCACGGCGGCGGCCTTCCCTTCGGGCTCCGCCACCACGTTCAGCATCCAGTGCATGCCATAGCAGAAGTAGAGGTAGGCCCGGCCCGGAGGGCCCCACATGGGCGCGTTGCGCCCGGTGCGGCCGTGGCGCGCGTGGCTGGCGCTGTCCCCGGGGCCGCCGTAGGCTTCCACCTCGGTGATGCGCAGGGCGACCTCTTCCCGGACCAGCAGCTGGCCCAGGAGGGCGCGGGCCGCCGCGGGGACGGGGCCCTGGAGCTTCATCCCCGGAACAGCTTCCGTTCCCGGAGGAAGGCCGCCAGCTCCGAGGCGGCGGTTCCCTCGAAGGCCCGCTCCGGCACCAGCACTGCCTGGGAGCGGCTGATGCGGAAGATCCAGAAGCCGCTGTGGCGCTGGATCTCGGCGAAGGAGGACCAGGGCAGGCCGCCCTCGCTGGTCTCGGTGCGCAGCGTGAGGCCCTCGTCATCCAGGGTGACCTCCATGGGCGGGTAGGCCTGGGCGCCGCGCCGCAGGCGGGCCCAGCGCAGGACCGCCTCGGGCAGGACCAGGAACAGGAGGCCGTTGATGAGCATGATCAGGGGCAGGCCCCGGTTGCCCGGCGCCGCCTGGAGGGTCGTGTAGCCCATGAGCACCATCAAGGCGCCGGAGCCCACCGAAAGCCCGTACCAGAGGCGCTTGAAGGCCCGGGTGCCGCGAAGGGCCTCGTCGGGGGTCAGGGAGTATTGGATGGTGAGGTGCATGCGCGGCCCGAGTGAGCAAAAAGCATTTCATGAAAAGGGCCCGCAGCGCGGGCCCTTTCCTTGGGAACGGGAAGCTCAGTCCTGCTTCAGGGTCTTGGGGTTGATCTCCCAGCGGATCAGGGTCACGCCGAAGGTGCCATCGGGCTTCTTGAGGCAGCTGACGGTCAGGATCTTCTTGCCGTCGAAGCCCAGGGCCATGTCCTTCACCACGGTCTGGGAACCGAACTGGCGGGCGGCGGTGTTGTCGGTGATGCCCATGTGGCGCATCTTGCCCCAGGACTTGGCGGTCAGGGCCTTGGTCAGGCGGTAGATGCCGGCATTGAAGGCCAGGCGGGCGTCCTTCACGGGATAGTCATCGGTGGGGCCGCCGGGGAGCGTGTCGAGCTTGTCGGCCAGGTGCTCGATGCCCAGACCCTTGAGTTCCTCGGGGGACAGCGTGATGCCCAGGGCCTTGGCGTCCACGTGCAGCTGGCGGGCGGAGGGGTACACCACGTCGGGGGTGATGGGGGCGATGAGGGCCACGTGCTTGTAGTCCTTGCGCACGGCCACGTACTGCAGGTGGTAGAGGATGTCCGCGGGCTCCTTGGCGGCGGCCGGCGCCGTGGTGGGGATCTCGTCGCCGCCGCAGCCGATGAAGGCGGGCACAAGGAGCAGGCTGGCGAGGGAGAGCATCAGTGATCGGCGCATGGGGAAACCTCCGGAATGGTCTGGATGTATGGATGTTGGAGCCTTCCCGCTGTGCTGCCAAGGGAAATTCATCACAATAGGATCATGTATCCGATTTCCGTACTCGCCTTCGGCCGCCTCCGCCTCGAACCCTGCCAGAAGCTCCAGGAGCACTACCTCGGGATGCTCCGGGCCTATGCCCGCATGGAGGTGGTGGAGCTGCCGGAGGGCAAGGGGGACCCGGCCCGCCAGCTGCGGGATGAAGCGGAGCGCCTGCGGCCCCGGCTGGCAGCCGCCCGGTGCCCGGTCCTGCTCACCCCCGAGGGGAGGCAGCGGAGCAGCGAGGACCTGGCCCAGTGGCTGGTGGGTCGCATGAATCGGGGCGAGAGCCTGGCCTTCGCCCTGGGCAGCAGCCACGGCTTCGACCCGGCCTTGAAAAAAGAGGTCTCCGAGCAGCTGAGCCTGTCGTCCATGACCTTCCCCCACGAGCTCAGCCGGGTGATGTTCCTGGAGCAGCTCTACCGGGCCTTCACGATCCTGCGGGGCAAGGAGTACCACAAATAATCAAGGGGGACCGCCCGGCGGCGGTGTCGCCACTGAGTCCCCCTCGGACCCCGCACCCCGATCCAGGCGAAGCCTGACCCGGGCGCCGGGCTCCCGTGGTGATGGCGACCCAGTCAGGCAGAACAGGCCGTTCGCCCTTTTTCCGCCTTTGCCTCAGACTGGTCGGATGGCGCACCCCATGGACCGCTATTTCGCCCCGGAGGAGGGACGGATCTTCGCCTGCTTTCCCGGGGCGGAGGACCGCCCCGGCCAGCGGCGCATGGCGGAGCTGGTGCACAACACCGTGGTGGAGGGCGCCGCCCGGTTCCAGCAGTGGCACGACCGGGGCGCGGAGCCCGAGTCCCGGCCCGAGGCCGTCATCCAGGCCGTGGAGGCGGGCACGGGCACCGGGAAGAGCCTGGGCTACCTGGTGCCGGCCCTGGCGGCGGGCCGCCATCCAGTCCTGGTGGCCACCCGCACCAAGCAGCTCCAGCGCCAACTCCTGGAGGAGGACGTGCCCCGGGCCGCGGGCATCCTGGGCCGGCCCGTCAAGGCCGTCCTGGCCAAGGGCCGCGCCAACTACCTCTGCCGCACGGCCTGGGAGGCGGTCTCGCAGGATCCCCACCTGGAGTTCAGCCGCGCCGATCAGCAGCTCTGGCTGGCCCTGCAGCGCTGGACCCTGGAGACCCAGGACGGCGACCGCGAGGGCCTGGGCCGCTTCGGCGAAGGGGAATCGCCCCTCTGGGACAAGCTCAACGCCCGGGCCGAGCGCTGCACCGGCCGCCAGTGCCCCCGCTACGAGGACTGCTTCCTCACGAAGCTGCGGGCCGAGGTGGCCGAGGCCGACCTCATCATCGTGAACCATGCGCTGCTGCTGGCGGACCGCGTGCTGCGCGAATCCGCCTTCGGCCAGGTGCTGCCGGACGCGCCCGTGCTCATCCTCGACGAGGCCCACGACCTGGAGGAGCAGCTCACGGAGAGCTGCGCCGAGGCCTGGTCCAGCCGGGCCATGAACCTGCTGTTCACCGACCTCCGGGACGCTGCCCGAAATCCAGGTTCGGAGCAGGGAGCGGCCCTGGCGGGGCTGCTGGAGGCCTGGGAGCGGGCCTGGACCGACCTCCTGGCCTGGGTGCCCCTGGAGGGGGGCGTGCTGCCCCTGCTCTCCCCGGGCCCCGAGATGCGGGCCCTGGCCGATGCCGTGGGCGCCTGGGTGGAGGCGGGCCACCCGCTCTGGATGGAGGCTCGGCGCCTGGCCGCCGCCGACCCGGAGAACCCGCTGTGGATGCGTCTGGCCGAGCGGGTGGGCACAGCCTTTTCCCGCATGGAGCAGATCTTCGCGCAGCCCGACGGCTGGGTGTCCACGGTGAGCCGCGAGGGCGCCCACCTCGTTCACTTCAAGTCGAATCCCGTGGACGTGCGGCCCTTCTTCCACCAGCACGTGCGCCGCGGCTTCGAGAGCGTCGTGCTCACCAGCGCCACCCTGCGCGACGGCCGGGGCTTCAACGGCCTGGGTCTCCGCCTGGGGCTCACGAAGCCCGAGGTGGAGGTGGCCGAGCACGTCGAGAGCCCCTTCGACTTCGAGGCCCAGGGCCTGCTCTTCGTGCCCCCGGACCTGCCGGAGCGCCGACCCGGTGCGGGCGGCGGCGTGGGCGATCCCGCCTGGGTGGAGGCCTCCCTCGATGCCATGGAGCGCATGCTGCGAGCCAGCCGCGGCCGGGCCCTCCTGCTCTTCACCAGCCGCAAGATGCTGGCGGCCTTCCGCCCCCGCCTGGAGGTGGCGCTGCCGGAACTCACCTTCTTCGTGCAGGGGGACGGCCTGTCGCGCAGCCAGCTGCTGGACCGCTTCCGCGCCACGCCCTCCGCGGCCCTGCTGGGCCTGGCCAGCTTCTGGCAGGGCGTGGACCTGCCTGGTGACGCACTCTCCCTCGTGGTGGTCTCGGCGCTGCCCTTCGCGCCGCCGGACGATCCCGTCCTGCAGGCCCGCATCCGCGAAGCGGATGCCCAGCGGGATGGCCTGGGCTTCATCGGCATCCAGGTGCCCCAGATGACCCTGAAGCTGAAGCAGGGCATCGGCCGCCTCATCCGCACCCGCTCGGATCGCGGCGTGGTGGCCGTGCTGGATCCGCGCCTGATGCTGCCCAGCGAGGACCGCCTGGGGAAGCGCTACGCGGCCCAGGTCCGGGCCGCCCTGCCACCATTCCCCGTGACGAGGGACTGGGAGCGGGTCGAGGCCTTCCTGAATCAGTTGTAAGAAGGGCCCGCAGCGCGGGCCCTTCGGATTCGGGTCAGTCCTCCGGCGCCGGAGGTGCGGGAGGGGCCGGTGGTGCAGGTGGCGCGTCGGGGGCTGGCGGGGGCGGCGGCGGGGCTGGAACGGCGTGGCTGCTGGACCGGGGCGTGGCCGGGGCCTTCGGGGGCCTGGGGGCCGGGGTGGCCCCTGGAGCAGCCTTGGGCGTGCCGCCGGGCTCCCGTTGCAGCGCATCAAGGCGGCGCTGCATCTGCTTCAGGGCCTGCTGGAGGGCCTTGATCTCAGCTTCCCGGCTGGCGGGCTGTCCCTCGCCGTGGGAGCCGGCGAAGTTCCAGCTGAAGCCGTGCTCGCCTTCGCCGCCCTGCCGCCGCAGGACCTTCACCCGCTTCTCCACCTTTCTGCCGTCCTGGTCGGGCGTGACGATGACGAGGTCGTCGCCGTCATGCTCGACCCGGGGGATCCGGCGCTTCTCCACCGTCTCCTGGCCATTGACCTTTCGGCGGATGGTGAGAACGCCGGGCTCGGACTCCTCGGTGGTGACCTCCACGTCCACGTCCTCGCCGGCCTTGGCGTCCTTCATGAGCTTCTCGATGTGGAGCTTCCGCCGGCCCTGGGCCTCGCCCTGCTCCTTCTTCAGGATCACCATCTTGGCGCGGGCCTCTGACATCTCCTTGGAGGCCTTCTTCATCTCCTCGCGGGCACGCTCCAGTTCCGCCTTCACGCGGACCTGCTCCTCCTTGGGCAGGTCCTTCAGCTGGATGTCCAGGCTCTTGAGGTCCAGGTCCTTCACCTGGATGTCCAGGTGCTTCATGTGGCCGTCCAGCCCCTTCAAGTGGCCATCGAGGGCCGCCAGGTGACGATCCATCTCCAGGTCGCCGCCGTGCACCTCCACGGTCAAGGGCTCGCCGGAGGGGGCGCCGTCCTTGGAGCGCACCGTCACCACGTGCACCTTCCGGTGCTTGCGGCCTTTCTCCACGGACTTCGCCACCTCCTGGAGCCAGGCTTCGCCCTCGGCATCCAGCGGCTTCTCCTGGCCATTCACGGTGTAGGCTCGGCCCTTGGCGTCCTGGCGGTAGGCCCGGGTCTTCCCGGCCTTCTTCTCCTCGACGCTGAGGCTTCCGCCCGCGCCCACGGCGAAGGGCTCTTTCGCGCCCGGCGTGGCCTTCACGTCGCCCTGCAGGCTGATGGACACCTGGCGGTCGTCCTCGACGGTCTTGAAGCGCAGGGTCTTCGACTCGGCCCCAGATTCGGCACGGGGCATCTCGGGGGTGGCGGGCGTGGGCGGGGTCGCGGGGGTCTTGTCCTGGAGGGCCACGCCGGCCGCGCCCAGCAGGGAGGCGGCGAGGACGGCCAGGGCCGTGGCCCTGGCGCCCGTGCTCACAGGCAGGGCCGGGTAGAGCAGGTGACGGATGCGGTGCATGAGGGAACCTCCGGTGGCCGCGAGGGCCAGCTTGGGTGTCGGGATGTGCTCCGCGGCGCGCAGGGCCTCCAGATCGGTGAGGGCGCGGGCCAGGAGCAGGGGATCGCCGACCAGGTCGGCGGCCACGTCGTCACAGCAGTGCTCGCGCTCGGTCCGGATCCGGGCGGAGAGCCACCAGACGGCGGGATGGTAGAAGAGCAGCACTTCCACGAGGGACTGGATCAGGTTCACCAGGAAGTCCCCGCGGCGGATGTGGGCCAGCTCGTGGGCCAGGATGGCCTCGAGTTGCAGGGGCGAGAGCCCGATCAGGGCGCAGGCGGGCAGCAGGATCACGGGGCGCAGCCAGCCCAGGGCCGTGGGCACCTCCACCGCCGCCGACTGGAGCAGGCGCACGGTGCGGGAGAGCTTCAGCTCCCGGCAGAGTCGCGAGAGCACCAGGTGCCACTCAGAGGCCACCGGGCTTGCGCTGCGGCGGCGCAGGCGCTGCACCCGGATCCAGCTGCCCAGGAAGCGCGTGGACAGGAGGAACACCCCCGCCACCCAGCCGGCCAGCAGCCAGGGCAGGGCGGGATCCAGGGCCGCCTTGAGCCGCTGGGCCAGAGGTGGCACCTCGGCCTGGGTGGCCGCAGCGGCCTCGACGGCCAGACTCAGCTGGGTGAGCACCGGGGCGGGATGCTGGCGCTGGAGCAGCAGGGCCGTGGCCGCGGGGGCCGCCACCATGAGCAGCAGGAAGGCGCAGGCCAGGCCGTAGCGGGCCCGGGCGCTGGCGCCCCGCAGCAGCGCGAGGCCCAGCCAGGCCGCCAGGCCCAGGGCCGTCCCCTGCCAGAGGAAGTGGATCAGGGTCCAGCCCAGGGTCTGGGCCCAGGGCTGGCCCAGGAGCGACAGGATCGGAGTCATCGCTTGCCTCCTTCCGCCTGGTCGAGCATCTTCCGGATCTCGGCGAGTTCCTCGTGGCTGGCCTTCCGGGTGGCCAGGGCCTGCATGACCAGGCTGGTGGAGGAGCCTCCGAAGGCCTTGTCAAGCAGGTCGTCCAGCAGCGTCTGCTGGGTCTGCGTCTGGGTCTGGGTGGTGGAGAAGGTGTGCACCCGGTCCGTGATGTCCCGCTGCACCAGCCCCTTCTCGTTCATGATCTGGAGCATCTTCAGGACCGTGGTGTAGCCCAGGTCCTTCTCCGCCGAAAGCACCTCGAAGACCTGGCGCACCGTGCTGGGGCCCCGCTCCCAGAGCACCCGCAGGATGGCGAGCTCGGCGTCGGTGGGGCGGGTGGCAGGCTGCATGGGACGGGTCTCCAACAGGGGAATGCCAGAAAGATACGACAGGTTTCGTAGCCGTCAACGAAAAACTTCGTAATCGGTTTAGCTGTCGGGGCTCGTTTCAAATGTCCGTTGTCTCGTTTCACTTGTCCGCGGTCTCGTTTCAGTTGCCATACGAAATTGGGAGTATGAAGCCCATTAAGGGCCAGCACATAGCGACATAGAACCTTCCCGAAGGTAGCCCGAGATCCGTTGCCTCTAACTCCGGGCCCGGGGCCTGAAGAGTCGCCAAGTAGCATTAGGCGATTGAAACGATGGAATTAAATGGGTTAGGGTGAAATATGGGTGGTCAAAAATTTTAAGTCATTTTTTTTACCATTCAAATTTTGATCTATCCCATATCTTTTCTATCTTTGTATCGATATCAGGATCTACTGGTCCGCCCAGGCCTCCTTCGAGCGCACCACCATGTGGTCACAGTTGGGGTCCGAGAATCGGCAGGCGGTGTTCTGATTACCGAGAAACCCGACTTCCTTGAAAGCCTTGGTCAGTGGGACATTGCGGCCCCACCGTTACTCGAACAAAATAAAATGCTAGGCCATCGTCATTGGCATTCTTGAGCATGCCCGTAGCGGCGAGGCTTAGATTGGGATCGCCCGTGTCTGCGATCCTGCCATCTGGTAGATGAACCTAGAAGTTAGACACCTTCACCGCTGGTTCTACCACTCGGCCGACGCCTACATACCCCTATCCAGGGCGCATTCACTCAGATTCGATCCCCCAGGCTTCAGGTGGTTGAGGGTGTTGCTGACCCGCCCCGGATTTCTATCACAGTTCGGATGTGGAAGATCTGGCCTCTGACGGGTCCTTTGGCCAGTGTTTTAGGCCTTGGGAGCGGGTTGATCGAATCAGGATACGCCCTCACGCAAATCGGGTGAATCAGGCAGGAGAAGGCCCGCCCCGAGGGGCGGGCCTTCTCCTGCGGGCGCTGGATTCTGGGCTGCGAACTGGGCCGGTGTCTGATCGCGCAGTGCGCTGTGGGGCCTGCGGTGGTTGTAGTCGTAACGCCAGGCGCCCAGCTTACCCCTGACTTCTGCCATGGACCGGAATATCTCCGTGTTCAGGCACTCATCCCTCAGCCTGCCGTTGAAGCTCTCGATGAAGGCGTTCTCCGTGGGCTTCCCTGGCCGGATGAAGGCCAGGTGCACCGAATGGGCATCTGCCCAGGCATCCATCACCTTCCCTGCGAATTCGCTGCCGTTGTCCACGGTGATTGACTTGGGCTTGCCGCGCTCCCGGACCGCCATATCCAAGGCCTCGGCAACATCGCTGCCATTCAGCCTCGGCTTGCCCCGAATCGCCACGCATTCCTCGTGAACTGATCCACCACCGTCAGAATCCGAAATGGTCTCCCCATCCTCTAGGCGAGCTGCCACGAAGTCCATGCTCCAGCGCTGATTCGGCGCCTTTGCCTGCTCCACGATGATCGCCTCCGCCGCGCAATCTTCTTCCGCAGCTTCGTCCGAATCATCAGCCCCTCCTCCTTGTAGATCCGATAGACCCGTTTTGCGTTCACCAGCCATCCCTCCCGCCTCAGCAACACCGTCAGGCGCCGATAGCCGAACCGCACCCGCGCTGCTGCCAACTCCTTCAGGCGCATTCGCAAGGGGATCTGGGAGTCCCGCCGATGCCGGTAGCGCACGCTCGCCCGACAGATGCACACCAGACCGCAGGCACGACGCTCGCTGAATCCATAGCCCTTCTGGACCCACTCCACCAGCGATCGCCGCACCGCGGCCTTCAGACTTTTTTTGAAAGCACTTCCTGCAGGATGTGCTTGTCCAGGCTCAGGTCTGCCACCAGGCGTTTCAGGCGGGCATTCTCATCCCGAAGCTGCCGGAGTTCTCGAAGCTCGGATACCCCCAGCCCCTCGTACTGGTGCTTCCACCTGTAGAAGGTCTGATCCGAGATCCCCAGCTTCCGGCAAATGTCCGGGATCTTTGCCCCGTTCTCCGCCTGCTTCAACGCGAAGACGATCTGCTCCTCGCTGTGTCCCTTCCTTGGCATCTCTGCCTCCTTGGCTGGGCTCCCCTAGGATGCCCCTCCAAGCCCCGATTTCCACATAATCCCTGGCTTGGTTTTCGGGTTTTGGGTCAGAAATGACCCACAGGATCAAGGCCACCATGAGTGTCAGGAAATGAGGGATGGAATACCCGTCTACCGTGGCGATTGCAAAGGCCTTCAGGCCAAGGTCTTCCATGTCCTCACTCTTCTGGAGGTAAAGGCTGGATGCGGAAGCCCGGTGCCCTGTAGCCCTGGGGGAGGTAGTTCACCGGAATCGTGGTTTGGTTGCCGTCCCGAGCCATGCGGTAGTGGGGGCTCATGATTTCCACCCCGCCCTCGTTGAACTTGTCCTGGATGTTGGCGTGTAGGGCGGCATAGATGGCGGCCATCTGGTTTGCCTGATCGGTGTAGGCGTTGACCTGGTAGCTGACATAGAAATCATCAAGGCTGGTCTGGAAGACGAAGGGCTTCGGATCCCGGAGGATGCCCTCCGTGGACAGGGCCGCATCGATCAGGAGGCCATGCACCGTTTTCCAGGGTGTGTCGTAACCTATGGTGACGGTGGTGTGGAGGATCAGGCCCTCCTGCTTGGCGCGGGCGCTGAAATTCTGGACCTGAGTGGCCAGAACCGTGCTGTTCGGTATGCTGACTTCTACGTTCTTGATGGTGAGGATCCGCGTCACCAGGGCTGTGCGTTCCACCACATCCCCGACGGTATCGCCGATCTGGACGCGATCGCCGTTCTTGAAGGGCCGCATGTAGGTAAGCAGGACACCCGCCACCAGGTTGGTCACGGCCCCGGATGATCCAAGGCTGAAGAGCACGCCCAGAAACAACGAGACACCCTTGAATGCTTCCGACCCCGAGCCGGGAAGGTAGGGAAAGGCCAGAACCAGAGCGAACGCAAGAATGAGGATGCGGACCAGTTTCTGGGTGGGATCGGCCCACTCGGAATGAAAGGAGCCGAACACCAGTTTGCCGCCCTGGATGCCTTCGAAGAGCAACCGAGTCACCTTGAGGGTGAACCAGGTCACCAGCCCGATGATGGCGAGGAAGAAGAGGTTGGGGATATAGGCGACGATGCTCTGGCTGATGGAAACCACAGGGGTAATGGCCAGGTCGAGGAGGCGCGAAGCCAACCCTCGTGTGGCAGGAAAGAAACTGAACAGGGTGCTCAAGTACAGGTAGGCAGCCACCAGGAGGAATAAGGCTCGGGCAAGACCAAGCAACTTAAGCAGCCAATAGCTCACTTGATCTGCCGAAAGCAGTTCCAGATTCTGGATGCGAAGGCCCCCCATCTTGCGGGTGAGCAGATCTGAAGCTCCGTGATGCAAACGCCGGAACAAACGATTGAACAGCCAGAGCGCCGCCCAGGTGGCCAGCGAAAGGAGGAGGATCCAGAGGACATTGACTCCAAAGGCCCGAAGGCGGTTGGGAAGATGGTCCCTGGTCAATGCGCCATGCACCTGGGACGCCCAGCTTTGAGCCAGCCTCACACGGTCGGTGGATGCCGCCCTGGCGTCCTCCTCGGTGACCGTGAACAGGATATAGTCTCCAGCCGAGCCGATTGAAGAGGTTCCATCATCGGTCACCTGGATGACGGGCACGGCCCCGAATGGAGTCCGTTCAAGTTGCGCGAGCCGTTCCGTGATGGCTGCGGCGCGTTCCTCGGGTGTGAAGGCGCCCACGCGGGTCTGAACCGTGAAGAGATCCTCGCCGTGGAGGCGAACGACGCCTGATTGGGGTGCTGGTGGGATTGAGGAGGCTGGCGGGGTTCCTGCCAGGAACGGGATGGAGGCCAGTGCAAACAGGAGACTGGCAACCAGGGTACGGAATGACCTTGAAGGGTGACCCAGGACCCTTCTCCGAAAGCAGATCCTGAATGGGCGGATCCACCCCCGAGCTCTTCGTGTATCCACCATGGATTCCCCCGGCAACAAGTAATATGGCCCTTCACGATGAGTTGAGTGCGCGGAAGGATGATCTTCCGCCATCTCGCGATCTCAGTGAAACTCAAGGATGACCTTCAGTCCCGTCATTCCAGGGTCGCTGGTAGAGGGTGACCTTCCCATCGAACAAGGTATGCAGCGTATCCCGGTCCGCATCCTGGTAGTTGAGCACGGAACCATTGGACCTGGTCCGATCCAGAAGCGCCAAGTCCAGATCGGCGACCACACCCATTTCGGTATTGGGTGTGGCTTCGGCGGCGAGGCCGTCCAAGGGGAAGGCGAAATCAGAAGGAGTGTAGATGCCGCTCTGCGCATACTGCGCCGTGAGGTCCGTGACAAGGGGCAGGCTGCCCATCATGCCTGCGGTGGCCACGAAAATCTGGTTTTCCACGCACCGGGCTTGGGCACAGGCGGTGACGCGCCGGTGGCCCCGCCGGTTGTCCGTGAGGTAGGGAACCAGCAGGAGTTGCATGCCATGGTCGACCTGGACGCGGGCGATTTCCGGGAACTCGACGTCGTAGCAGATGGAAACACCGAAGCGCCCGAAGTAGGTCTCAATCACCGACAGATCGTTGCCTGCATCGAAGCACCATTCCTGACGCTCGGTGGGCGTGAGATGAAGCTTCGGTTGATGGACTGGGTCGTAATGAGGCATGAAGACCGAAGCCACATTGCAGAACTTGTCATTGAGCCATCGCGGATGGGTGCCAGCCAGGATGATCCGGTCGTATTCCAGGGCCAGTCGCGTAAAGAGCTCATCGAACTCCCGAGTAAATTGATCGCTTAACTGGCGCATCAATCTCGCGTGATCCTCGACCTCGGGACCATCGATGCAGGTGATGAGTTGCGTGGAAAGAAGCTCGGGGAAAAGGATGAGGTCGGCGTCGTAGTCGTCACCCACATCCACGAAGTTCTCCACCTGCTCCGCGAAGGCCTGAAAATTCGTCACGGGACGAAGGGCATATTGAATCGAGCAGACCCGGACTGGGCGAGACATGACAGGCGTTGGGGCTTTAAAGCGCATGGTCAGGCTCCACTTCGAGAACAATCAGGGCGGCGTGTCCAAGCGTCTCTGGGTCTGGCGCGTAGTCTTGGAGGACGCCCATGACCTGGAAGCCGATTTTCAATTGCTTGCTAAGGGTGGCATCGAAGATTTCACCCCTGGTCACGGCCTTCACGTAGTCTTCTAGGGTCATCCGATCGGCCACTTTGTGAAAACCGGGAATCCGGGCCCCCGCCACAATCCGCTTGCAACCCAACTGCCGAGCCAACCGGATTCGCGCATCGTAGAGCAGCCTCGCATAGCCTTTGCCGTGCCACGCGGGATCCACCACGATGTTCACCCCGTAGAGCGCATCCCCCGCCGGATCGTGGGTGGTGAGTTGGCCACGACCCGTGATCTCTGACCAGGTGTGGGGTACCAGGGCGATTTCCGAGGCAATCCGTAGGCTGCTTGCGCTTCCGACAATCGACCCATCTGGGGTCACGGCGACCAATTGTCCCTCTGGGAAAACCCCAAGGTGAGCCAGCAAGGTCGCTTCGGACCATACCGCCTCCGGACCGTGTGGCTCTGGATAGGCTCGGGTCATCAGAGCCCTGATGACATCCACATCCGAAGCCCTTCTCAGCCGGACGGCGCCAAGGGATTGAAGCGAAGTTGTTTGGAGTGTGGGTTGGCTTTTCTCAGTCATGCTGATCACTCCATGCAAATCGGTCAAACCAAGGTTCTCAGGATATTTTTCGGCTACACGGGAAGCATCTTCATCCAATCGAAGCAGGTTGTTTCTTCCATCTAATGGATCAAGCTTTTCAAAGGATCTACTTAGGAACCCGTCTTGAGGTCGTCCGCAATGGGACTTGGACGGAAGCCGTGTTCAAGGATCAAGGTCCGGGTGGGATAGGCAAAGGCGAGACCTTTCGCTTCAAACTGCCGGAAAACCTCCAGATTGATGGCCTGCTGGGTGTCCATGTAGAAGTTGTAGTCCGGATCAAGGATGTAATACACGATTTCGAAGACTAGGGCAGAGTCCCCAAATTCCTTGAAGTGGGCGCGGTCAAAGCGAACAGATGGTTGGGCCTCGACAATTTGTTGGAGTAACTTAGCCGTTTCCTTGAGTCTTTCGTGTGATGTCTGGTATGTGACCCCGAGGTTGAAGGCCACTCGCCGCTCGGTCATTCGCTTGAAATTCCGGATGCGGCTCTTGAGCAGTTCTCCGTTGGGGAAAATGATCTGTTCACCAGATAGGCTCCGCAGTCGAGTTGTCTTGAGGCCGATGTATTCCACGGTTCCAAGGAAATCCTGTACGACAAGAAAGTCACCGATGACGAAAGGCTTATCCAGAACGATGGACAGGGATGCAAACAGATCTCCCAGAATGTTCTGGAGAGCCAAGGCCACTGCAATGCCGCCAATGCCCAGACCGGTGACGAGTCCTGTGACATTCACACCGAGGTTTTCCAGGGCGAGTAGCAGGAAGATGGACCAGATGGCTAGTTTGGTGACGAAGTCCAGAAGCCCCAAGGTGGTTTCCCCCGCGCCATCTCCTCCCATGCGTTTCCTGACCATGTTCTGGAAAACAAAGGTGAACGCTGCAATGGACCACCATGCCGCCTGCAGCATGATCGTCAGGACCATGACCGAATGGCCGAAATTCGTGAGATCAGGGTGGAGGGATAGAACTCGGGACCCCGCATACAGTGCAAGGATGACCAGTGTCAGCCGACGCGTACTTTTCAACACCTCGAGGACCAGGTCATCAAGGTCGGTCTCTGTTGATTGCGCCAGTCTTGCAAGCTGCCTGAGAACGATCCGTTGAAGGAGGATCAAGGCTCCCAATGCGATCAAGGCTAGGCCCAGTGCGACCAACCAGGAGAACAGGGTATTGCCGAAGTAGCTTCGGGCCAGGATATCCGTCATTTGGAATCCTCCGTTGAAGTCGAACCGCACGAGGGCGCTTTGTGAGTTTAAGTGGAGTCGTACTCCTTGAACCGTTGTGAACATTCCGGGCAAATGCCATGCGTCCAGGTGGTGTCAGAGTGCTTGGCAACATAGGTTTCAATCTGTTCCCATTGGCCTTGCTCATCGCGGACCTTCCGGCACCAGGCACAGATGGGGAGCATGCCCTCCAGCGTCCTGACCTTCTCAAGAGCAAGCTGGAGTTCCTCATTCAACAGGGATGCCCGTAGGTACATCCCCCTCGACCAGGACGCCGCCAGGGCAACAGCCAAAAAGGCCAGGAGTCCCGAAAGAAGATCCCAGTACCGGTAGAAGGTGATCGAATAGTCCTGGAGGACAACCATCTGCATGCCATGCCAAAGAAGGGCTGAAATGAGGGCTGACAGCAGGCCCCAACTCCGACCGAAATACCAGGTGATCAGCAGCACCGGGAAGGCATAGGCGGGTCCGAAACGCACCCTCAAGCCCATGGCGTAGTCCAGCCATGTGAGGATTCCCCAGAACATCAGGCTCATGACGATGGCTTTGGTCTTGTTCCGTTGGGTTGGGTGGAGCATGTCGACCCCTTTCATGGACCTGGTTCAGAAGGCTTGGTCCCAACGGATGGATAACCGGATGGCGGCATTGATCAATCCCACCATGCTGTAGGTCTGCACGAAGTTGCCCCAGAGTTCCCCGGTCTCGGGATCAATGTGCTCAGCCAGCAAGCCGTGGTGGTTGCGGCAGGCAAGTAATTTCTCGAAGAGGACACCGGCTTCCTCACGGCGCCCTAGCGCGGCCAAGGCATTGATATACCAGAATGTGCAAAGGATGAATGCATTCTCTGGCTCGCCAAAGTCATCCTTTTCGGTGTAGCGGAAGATGAAATCACCACGACGCAATTCCTTCTCAACGGCGCTGACCGTGGCCGAAAAGCGTGGATCACTCGGATCGAGGAAGCCCACCTCAACCAACAGCAGAAGGCTGGCATCCATGGCCTCGCCCTCGAAGGTGGACACAAAGGTCCCTAGGGTTTCGTTCCAGGCACGCCGACTGATGGTGGCGTGAATGGCCTGCCCGTGGTCCTGCCAGTAACTGGCGCGCTCGGGCAGGTCCAATTGGTGTGCGATTTTTGATAGACGGTCACAGGCCGCCCAACACATGACGGCTGAAAAGGTATGTACTCTCGCACTGCCGCGCAGTTCCCAGAGACCCGCATCCGGTTGGTCGTGACAGCGGATCGCCTGTTCACCGAGGGCTTCCAGACGATGAAACAGGGCTTCGTCTCCTCGTCTGGTCAGGCGTTGGTCGAAGAAGACATGGGTCGCCGCCAGGATGGCGGAACCATAGACATCATGCTGAACCTGGCGATAGGCGAGGTTGCCGATGCGAACCGGCCCCATGCCGCGATAGCCGGCCAGAGCCTGGACTTCACTTTCGTGCAACTCCGCGCGGCCATCAATGCCGTAGACGGGCTGCAGGGGGCCACCACCAGCGTCGGCAGCAATATTGATGATGTAGGCGAGGTAGCGCTCCATGGTGCGCGTCGCCCCTAGGCGATTCAACGCGTTGATCACAAAATAGCTGTCGCGAAGCCAGCAGTAGCGGTAGTCCCAGTTACGGGCACTGCCTGCCGCTTCTGGAATGGAGGTGGTCATGGCGGCGATGATGGCACCGGTATCGTCGTAGGCATTGAGCTTGAGCGTGATGGCGGCCCGTATCACCGCGCTCTGCCACTCGAAGGGGATGCCAAGATTACGAACCCACTCCCGCCAGTACTGCGTGGTTTCCTCAAGGAACCGCCTCCCAACTTCGCTCGCAGCTTCACTGACGGTCTCATCAGAGCCAAGTAGCAAGGTAATCGAGTCCTCCAGAAAGAACGGAGTCTCCTGCATGATGGCGGTCAGCGAAGCATCGGTTGTTAATCGGAGCGTGATGGCCGGCCCTACATAGCGGATGTGGTTGCTGCCCCAGGTCAGGTCTGGACGGCTCGCCCCTTTCTCACAGGCGGGCCGCAGTCGCAGGGTCAATCGTGGGCTGCCCGCGAGCCTCCGGATACGGCGAACCAGCATCATGGGGCGGAAGGTCCGCCCGTGCAGATGGAAACGGGGTGCGAAATCCAACACTTCAATGGACCCGCCATGCCGGTCGTAAAGGCGCGTCACCAGAATCGCTGTGTTTTCCAGGTAGTGCTGTTCGGTGCGTTCACAATCGGCAAGATCGATCTCGAAATACCCCAAATCATCTGCATCCCTCAAGAGGGAGCAGAACATGGGATCGCCATCGAAGCGGGGGAAGCAGCCCCAGACAATGGTGGCTCCTGAATCAATCAATGCACCCAGAGTGCAGTTGCCGATCAAGGCCAGATCGAGGTTCTTCATGGCAATCCTTTCAGGGGGCTGGCCAGCCAGTGATGCACTGCTGCCACATCCGGAAGTCGAAAGCGTGCACAACTGGATCCTTTGCCGACTTTGATCGAAATTCCATCCAGCTTGTTGACTTCCGCAAAACCGCGCTCGTCATTCAAGTCATCGCCAATGAATACCGGACGGCGCCCTTTGAATGGCGGCTCCGACAGGTACTCGGCCACCGCCGTGCCCTTATCGAAGCCAGCCGGCTTGATCTCAACGACGCGCTTGCCACGCTGAATTTCCAAGTCGGGGCCTTCAGAACGGACCAAAGCACCCATGAGTCGATGGGCATAGGCAGCCAGATGCGGTGCCTGCCGATAGTGCAACGCGAGGGTCAGCCCTTTGTCTTCCAGTAAAAGGCCTTGATGACGCGTGAGCACGGAGGCCAGGGCTTCCTTGATGGTGAATTTGGCCGCCGGGGGAGCCGCATGAATCCAGAGGCGCCCGGTTGCATCGCGCCGTTCGAGACCCTGCTGCCCGGCCAAGGGCATGCGCATCGGCCCGAGATGATGTTCCAGGTCCGACAAGGAGCGGCCAGTCACTAGGGCCAAAGCCCCGCCACTTGCAGCATGCAGGTTCCCAATCAGATCGAGCAAGACGGTATCCACACGAATGGCGTCGGGCGAGTCGGCAATGTCGATCAGGGTTCCATCGACATCCAGGAAGAAGGCCCAGTCCAAGTGAGCAACCGGCGGGGAGGATCGGTTCATCATCACCTCTCCACGCGGTTGGTTTTTTCGACCAGTCGACCACGCCGGCGCATGGCCGCAGCATCGAGTAGCATGCGACCAGCCCAACGGAACACATTAAACTCTGCCACCAGTCTACGCATCAGGCGCATGCGATCGCGCTGCTCTGTCGCTGGCATGGTGAGCGCCAGGTGCATGGCCGCTGCGCATTGGTCCGCATCATAGGGGTTGACGATCAGCGCTTCAGGCAATTCACGCGCGGCGCCGGTGAACTCGGAGAGAATCAAGACACCGCGCTCGTCATCGCGTGCGGCGATAAACTCTTTGGCCACCAGATTCATGCCATCGTGCAAACTGCTCACAAAGCAGAGATCAGCGGCACGGAAATACTCATAGACCGACTGCGGTTCGTGGTGCTCAATCCTCAGCACGATGGGAGGTGGCCCTTGGCGTTCGAAGCGCCCGTTGATGCGCGTGGCCATGGCCCGAACCTGGGCTTCGTGATGTTGGTATTCCTCGATGCCAGAGCGGGTGGGTGCCGCGACCTGAATAAAAGAGAAACGGCCAATCCAATCCGGGTTCAGTTCCAGCAGGCGCTCGATGGCACGAAAGCGCTCGACAATCCCCTTGGTATAGTCCAGACGGTCCACGCCAACCCCGAGCTTGTGATCGGACGGAAGATCATTTAGCTCTCGGATGCTCCTGTGACAGTCTGGAACGGACTTCCGCACCATTTCGGCTTCTGGGGGCCAGGCGATGGAAATCGGGTAACGTCGCACCGCAGTGAGTTTGCCCCCGAAGGAGACGGTGAAGGATTCCCGATCAACCCTTGCCTCGATGAAGCGATCCACCGTATCCACAAAATTGTTGCAGTGGAATTGCGTGTGAAAGCCCATGATGCTGCTGCCCAGCATTCCCGCCAAGATCTCGTCCCGCCAGGGGCAGATGGCAAATGACTCAGGGTTTGGCCAGGGTATGTGCCAGAAGGTGATGATGGTGGCATCCGGAAGCGCTTCGCGGATCATCTTCGGTAGCAGCGCGAAATGATAGTCCTGGACCAGGATGATAGGAGCCTTGGTTTTGGACTCACGCACCACGGCTTCGGCAAACTTGCGGTTGACGGCGACATATTGGGCCCAGTCGCTGGATCGGAAGGTGGGCCGTACATGGGCGATATGACAGAGTGGCCACATCCCCTCATTGGCAAAACCGTAGTAGTAACCAGCCTCCTCCTCTGAACTCAGCCAGACGCGACGGAGTTGATAGGACGGATTTTCCGGGGGCACCTGGATCCGATCGTTTTTATCGACGACTGCACGGTCAGCCGAACCACTGCCATGGGCAATCCATGTGCCCGAGCAGGCTCGCATGATGGGTTCTAGAGCGGTGACCAGTCCGCTCGCGGGCCTCGAAACCTCGATCCGCTCTCCATGCTGCTGGTGGATGTAGGGTTCCCGGTTGGAAACGACAATGACATCCTCTCCACTCAATTCAGCATGGAGGATGGTGCGCAGGGCCTCAGGTGTCCAGGTGATCTGGGATTCATCCCGTGCCCGGCTTTCGGCCTCGAGATCCTGGATCAGCCGCTGCAGGTCTCGGGCTATCGGCCTGAACTCGGGGCGAGGGGCAAGCGCACCTCCCGATGGTTTTCGGAGAAGACCTTCGCCCCGAAGCAGGGAACTCACGCCAGCCATCCAGCCGCGCCACGAAAGTTGCGCAATGACAACCGTGATGAGTGAAACCACGGCGGCCAATGCCATGAAGAAATAAAACACATAGCGCTTGGTTTCCTCGGTGCGCCGGGTGATGAAGCTCATGTCATGCACCAGCACCAAGCGGCCGCCTGGCCTTGTTTCGCTGGCCATGGGTCGCACCGTCACATGCAAGGGCCCATGGGCGCTTCCTAGTAAATGTCCTTGGGGGTTTTGCCAGCGGTCAAGATTGCTGCAACTGATCTCTGATGGGAGGGAGCGGCTGGCCAACATCTCGCCTGTGGGCGAAGCGCAGTAGCCAAGGGCAAAGAGTCGTTCATCCTGGGTGATGCGGTTGAAAAATTCCTCAGTTTTTGCCCTTTTCCCTGCCGCAAGCTGCTCAAGCAAAGGTTCCTGGATGGTGTTGGCGATCAACGTCGAACGGCTGTCCAGATCGCGTATGAACCAGCGCAGGGTCAACTGATCCACCAGTGGTGAGATGGCGTAGGCGATACCCGCCAGGACCAGAATCAACGGCAGGATGAAGCGCAATGACAACCTCATGGGTGTCCCCTCTCAGTCAGGTTGTGGAAGACATTACTTCAACGATTCGAGTCAGAGATTCTGCAACGTCATAAAGGGCCCTTTTCAGAAGGAATGGGCAGCACAGATAACCCCTTTCATGAACGCTGATTAGAAATACCGCGCGTTCTTGGGGTCGTAGCTCCCGTGAGGCACCACGGTGATTCCGGATTCCGTGACATGGAATCGTTGAAGGTCAAGTTCGTGATCAAAGCCAATGTGATCGCCCGGTTCGATGGTGTTGTCCCGGTCGACGATGACGCGGTTCAAACGGGCTCCCCGTCGAATGACCGTGTAATCCATGATCACGCTGTCAGTGATCTCCACATCCTCCTCCAGGAGTACCTCCCGCCGAATGATGGAGTCACGGATCGTCGCCCCCTTGATCAAGGTTCCAGATCCGATGATGCTGTTGGAAATGAACCCCTCTAGGATCCGTGCGGTCGGCCCCTGGTAGGGACTCGAGCAGATCGGCCAGGATGGGTTGAACAGGTTGAAACGGGGTTCAGAGCCCAACACATCCTGGCTGGCGCTGTAGTAGGCATCCAGAGTGCCCACGTCCCGCCAATAGGCCTGCTCCTCGTATTCGCGGATACCCGGGATGCGATTCTCCGCGAAGTTGTAGGCATAGAGCTTGTGGGTTTTAAGCAGGCGGGGGAGCACGTGTTTCCCGAAATCGCTCTCTCCGCGCTGCTTGGCTTCCCGGAGGGCTTCGATGAGGACCTCGGTCTTGAAGATGTAATTGCCCATGGAACAGAAGGCCCGATCGGGGTCTGTGCTCATTGACGCTGGTTGGCAGGGCTTTTCCTGGAACTCCGTGATACGACCATCCAAATCCGTAGCGATGACACCGAAAGAGCACGCATCACCAAGAGGCACAGGAATGGCCGACAGGGAGATGTCGGCGTCACGGTCCAGGTGGAATTGCACCATCTGCCGGATGTTCATCCGGTAGATGTGGTCGGCTCCGAAAACCGCGATCAGATCCGGCGCGTGCCGCTCGATCAATCTCAGGTTCTGATAGACAGCGTCGGCAGTGCCCTGATACCACTCCGGCCCTTCATGCATCTGGGCTGGAACGACCGTGATGAACTGCTCCGGGATGATTGGAGAAAGCACCCAGGCCTGGTTGATGTGTTCGATGAGCGACTGGGATTTGTACTGCACCAGCAGATAGATGGAGTAGATCCCTGAATTCACCAGGCTGCTGAGGACAAAGTCCACGATCCGATATCTCCCGCCGAAGGGCACCGCTGGTTTGGACCGTTCCGCCGTCAGAGGATTCAAACGGATGCCTTCCCCGCCTGCCAGGACCATTGCAAGGACTCGAGGCTTTCTCATCGCACACCTCCCAGTGAATAGCAGTCTGGGAACAGGAGTTCCCTCATCCTCTTACCAAATCATTCGAAATAGGCGCGCTGGACATACTGCAGGATCATTCGCTGCGTGTTGAAGAAGGACCCATTCAGGGCAATGGCATGCTGCATGATTTCAATGAAGCGTCCACGATCCTGGTAGTACATGGGAATGACGACCCGCTCCAGCTTGTCGTAGAGCGAATTCGCATCACATTCCGACTGGTCTACATGGGGAGTGCCTCGGTCGCAACGATCCCCGATGCCCCATCCGGTAGACCCTTCGATACAGCCTTCGATCCACCAGCCGTCCAGAACGCTGAGGCTGGGCACCCCGTTGACAGCGGCCTTCATGCCGCTGGTGCCTGAAGCCTCCATGGGGGGCTGGGGCGTATTGAGCCAGACATCAACGCCGGAAGTAATCAGCCTTCCCAAGTCCCAGTCGTAGTTGTTCAGGTAGACGATCTTGATATCTGGTTCAAGGCCATGTATCTCCTCGTGGATTCGGTGGATGATGTCCTTACCGCCAGCATCCTGTGGATGGGCCTTGCCCGCAAATACGACTTGAAAGGGACCAACCTCCCTGGCGATCTTTCGCAGGCGATCAGCGTTCTGGAACAACAGACCCGCCCGCTTGTAGGTTGCGACCCGCCTGGCAAATCCGAGCGTGAGAAGGCCTGGATCCATGCCGATTCCGGTGTCTTGGTTGACGCGGTCCAGCAGGGATTGCTTGGCATCCATGTGCGCCTCCCAGATTTCTTCTGGGGGGATTCCCAGGGCAGAACGGAGGCTGAAAGCGTCTTCCTTCCATCCAGGGATATGCTGTTCAAAAAGAGACTGGAAAAATGGGCATACCCAGGTCGGCACGTGGATGCCATTGGTGATGGCATCGATCTCATACTCAGCAAACATGAGCTTTGATACCTCGGCATGTTTCTTGGCCACCCCGTTGATGTAGTGGCTGGCGTTGAGTGCCAGGTAGGTCATGTTGAGGGTGTCTTCAAAACAGAAGAGATCTCGATGTTCGGTCACTTCTGGTCTGCCGAGTACCCGTTGGGCCAAATCCAAAGGAAACCGGTCGTGGCCTGCTGGCACCGGGGTATGGGTCGTAAAGACACATAGTCGCCGAACTAACTCAACATCAGTCGGATCAAAGGATGCCTTCCCTGTCCTTTCCGCCTGCTCATCCAATAGGGCGAGTACCAACAGGGCGGCATGCCCTTCGTTCATGTGAAAACGAGTGATGTTGTCGTACCCGATGGAGCGGAGCATCTTGACCCCACCGATGCCGAGTACCACTTCCTGGCATAGGCGATAATGGGCATCACCACCATAGAGGTGATTCGTGAGGGTGCGATCCCAATCGGAGTTCTCAGGGACATTCGTATCGAGAAGAAGCACAGGTACGATGCCTCGCGTGATGCCCTCTACGTCATACCGCCATGCGCGGACAACGACGGTACGGCCCTCGATAAGGACAGAAATCCTTGCATCAACTTCCTGAAGAACGTTCTCGGGATGCCACTCTGCCTGCTCGTCGTGTTGCCAGCCCTCAGCGTCCACCCGTTGGATGGAGTATCCCTGTCGATGGACTAACGACACCGCGATCATCGGCACCCGACGATCGGCTGCGGCACGGATTGTATCCCCGGCGAGCATCCCTAGGCCACCTGAATAGGTCGGAATGCTTGGTGCAAGCGCGATTTCCATTGAAAAATAGGCAATCGAACGGCGCTTGCGAAGGGCCGATTGAACGGGCAGACCTTCCCTTTCCGCCTCTCGTTGCATCACTTCCTCCTTGTAAGTAGACCTGCTGGACCTGCGACAACTGAAGTGGAATCAAAGCTCGCATCACCTCTGCTGGGCAGTACTCCCGTGAGCGATCGACACGTGGTCATGCAACACCTCCCAACCGCGAAATCATCACCAGCAGGGCTAACATCAGAAGGAAAGCCCCGAGCAGCAGGCGGGTCGGCATCCGGGGCCACTCTAGGGGCGGCCAGTGGAGCCAGGAGCGGCTCATGCCAAGTCCTACTCCGAGAGCAACCAGGAATCCAGCAGGGTTCCACCAGAGCCAGGAGACACCTGGGGCCAGCCGTGCCAACAGCAAATTGCCTGCGAACCCCGTGGCCATGCCCACCAAGGCGGGAGTTCCTCCTATGCGTGGCGCGAACACACCCATGGCGAACACGGCCAGCACGGGCCCGTAGAACACGGATCCCACCTGATTGATGAGTTCCAAAACACCTGTATTCGCCCTGGCAAACCATAGCCCCGAGCTCACGGCGAACAGCCCCCATGCGATGGAAACCGCCCGTCCTGTCCATACGGATTGCTGCTCAGGTAGGCGCCCAAAGACATCCTCCGCCGTCACGGCGGCCAATGAATTCAGCGCTGAATCGATGGATGACATCGCAGCGGCCAGGAGTGCGGCCATCAGCAATCCGCGCAGCCCGGTCGGCAAGTAGGTGGCCATGAAGGTGGGAACGAGGCCATCAATAGGTCCGGAGGCAACTGCAGCAGCGAAGACGAAGTCCACTCGAAGGAGTCCCGCCAGCAGCAGCCCGAAGAGGCAATAGGTGAGCACCAGTGGGAAGCGGAGCAGGCCGTTCAGGAGCAATACGTTGCGGGCATCCTCTTTGCTCCGGGCCGCCAGAAGTCGCTGAGCCTGACTCTGGTCGCAGCCGTAGTAGGACAAGTAGAGGAAGAAGCCACCGAAGAGCATGGGCCAGAACCCAAACATCTGCCCATCGGTGATGCCCCAGGAATGGAAGGCGAGGGCTCCGGTGCGTTCGGTGGGGATGGCCGTTATCAATCCCCAGCCATGGCGCCACAGCAAGTAGATTGATGAAGCGATGGTGCCGATCCAGAGCACGATCAACTGAAGCAGATCGCTCCAGATGTCCGCTGCAATGCCACCCAGGCTGGTGTAGGCCACAGAGAACAGACCCACCGCCAGAATGGCTCCGTCCACGCTCCAACCAGTGGCCCTGGCCACAACCAGGGCCGAGGCGTACAGAATCACGCCCAGGGATAGTCCCCTGGAGAGCAAGAAACTCCCGGCTAGGGCTCTGCGCATGCCCCGTCCAAACCGCTGTTCGGCAAAGGTGTAAATGGAGGAACCCCTGGCGGTCCTCAGCAATGGGAGCAGGCAGACCATCAACGCCAGCATGGCCAGGGGCAAGGCCAACTCGTACTGGAGCCAGCGGAGGCCTCCGCCAGCGCGGAGCGCCACAAATGCGGGGGCGCCGACCAGACTCACGGCACTCACCTGATTGGCGAGTACGGACATGGCGAGCAGGCCACCTCCCATGTTCCGACCCGCAAGAAAGTAATCCGTTCCACTCTTCTGGCGTCGGGCGATCAGCCAGGACAAGAGGAGGATGCCCATCAAGTAGGCCGCCAGAAGTGTGAGGTCCAGGATGGCCACGGAACCTACCTTTTTCTCAGCACACGCCCCAGTCCGATGGGGCCGGCTATGGTGGTGAGGAGGATGGCCCCAACGATTCCGGCGTGCACCTGTGGGTCCAGCAACGCCTGGCCCCCAAGCTTCAGATGGGAACCCGCCGCCACGAATATTAGGCCCACTTCGCCCCGGGGGACCATGCCCCAGCCGATCACCGCCGCACGGATGCTCTTTCCGGCTCCGTATCCAGCGGTAAATTTTCCGATGATACCAAGCACGGCAATACCGACGGCCAGTAGCAAGGCTCTGGGCGACATGAGCGCAGAAGGATCAATCTTGGCGCCCATGAGGACGAAAAAGAGCGGAGAAAGGCTTACCACCAGAGGGTGCAGCAGATCCTCAAGCTGGTGGAGCTCCCGCTCTTCCAGATGCTTAATGTGGGCCGGTTCTAGGATGAGACCAGCGGCATAAGCCCCCAGGATGGTGGCCATTCCCGCCAGGCTCCCCAACCATGCAAGCAGGAAGGCGAAACCAAGACCCAAGGGTAGGAGAACCTGTTCACTTCGGAACCGGTCAGCCAAGTGGAATAGATGGGGTGTGGCAAAGCGCCCAAGCGTGAAGGCCAATGCCAGGAATCCCAAGGCGAGACCAAAAGTTCTGGCCAAATCGGCCCAGGGAAGTCGAGCCTGGCTGCCAACTGCCCCCACGAGCCCTGTCACGAAGACAAGGACCAGAAGCCCCAGGACGTCATCCAGAACCGCTGCTCCAAGAATCACCCGGCCCTCCACCGTCTTGGCGGCATTTTGCTCACCCAAAACCTGGGCTGTGATGCTGATGGAGGTGGCGCAAAGACAGGCGCCGATGAACAGGCCTAAAATCCAGGAGGCATTGGGAAGAAAGACCATGCCTCCGAAGAGGCCGAGGGCCATGGGCAGGATGACGCCCAAAATCGCCACTCGAAGGCTCGGCAGGCCGACCCGCACCATCTGGGGCACGGTACTTTCAAGACCCACGGCAAACATGAGTACCACGATGCCGATTTCGGCCAGGTATTCCATGACTGGGTAGGCGGCAGGCTCCGGTACCAGGCCAGGGAACTGCTTGGCAAGCACCGCGAGGAGGAGTCCGGCTCCCAGTTCACCCACGACCCGAGGCAGGTTCAGGCGATGGCAGAGTTCCGTGCCGACCTTGGCCAGAAGCCACATGACCGCCAGAACCATGAGCAGTTCAGCGGCGGAATTACCACCCATGAGAATTCCCAAATGCATTACGTTGACCCTTTCAAGGAAGAAGGCCTTCATTCCATGCGATTTCAGCCGTGGAGGAACCTATGCAGTCTTGCCAAGATGCCGTGCTCAACCCCAGCGACTGAGTCAATTTCACTCACATCCAACCAGGTGCCTTGGCATTGGGTGCACCGGTCGACGAGCACGCCATGCTCTTCCATCTCCTCCAACGATGAAGAGCAGCGCGGGCAGCGCATGCTCGAGAACACTCTGAGCGCTTGTCGTTCTTCTTGGCTTAAGTGTTCTTCCCGCTCCTTTGCCCGAACCCATTTGGCAATGAATTCATGGCTGAGGAGCAACCCCTTCCTGACTCGCTTGAGGACTTCCAGTTCGCCCGGATCGAGCCAGATCCCATCGCAGTTGGAGCATTGATCGATCCGGATTCCTTGATAAGTGAACTCTAGAAGTTCCCTTCCGCACTTGGGGCAACGACCTTGACTCCGATTGTCCATTCAAGCCTCCGTCGGATGGTGATTCCATTGGTCGAAGCTCTAGAGATGCTGGATATCGTCTTGTCCTTCGGTGGCCTTCGGCTTGAATCGACGCGCCAGCAGTTCCTGGGCGAGATCCTTCCCGCCGAGTCCAAAGGCCAGAGCGAGGCCCAGCATGAGCGCCCCGAAGGCGATGGCGAAGGCAACCGTCACTGTGTTGCGAGCAATCCCGAGTTGTTCCATGGCCATGGCAAAAGCGAGGAGGTTCACCAGCAGACGCACGGTCCCACCCAAGAGCCTTGGACCGGGCAGTTCCTCGTTCACCGCCAGCAGGAGGGCGGCTCGCGAAAGGAAGTTGGCCACCAGGAAGCCGAGTGCCAAGACGGCCACGGCCACAAAGGCCCTGGGAAGGTATAAGAAAAATTCCGCCACCATCCGGTCGAGAACCGGCATCTCAAGGGTGCTCAGGGAGAAAATCGCAGCGGAAACCAGGACGAGCCAGAAGGTGATCCTTCCAACGATTTCCGTGGGGGTCCACGGAATCTCGGCCCGGCGAAGCAGCAGGGAGAGCCCTGACCGTTCGCAACGTTCATCGAAGCGAGCCAGTCTGAAGATTCGTTTGAGAACCACCTGGAGGAGGGTTGCCAGGAACCACCCTGCCGCAAGGACGCACAGGGCCGCCAAGAGGCGCGGGAAGAGGTGCATGGCCTTGGCATAGAAGCTGTTCCAAATATTGGTGAGGCTTTCAAACAAGGTGGTTTTCATGACGTCCTCCCATGGGAATGCCAAAGCTCGATTAGTTCCGGTTTAAGCGCTTCAAACCGGAGACACATCTGTTCATGCAGGGCCTCCACGTCATCGGCTGACAGGTCCTCGGTTTCCCGGACGAAGGAGGCCAGTCGCCCCAGGTACAGCGGCGTCAGGGACTGGAGAAGGTGCTCCCTATCGATCATTCGACGATGGAAGGCCACGGCGAAATCATGCAGAATTCGGATCCAGAGAACAGCCGGGAACCGGAAGGCCGCTGGGGGGTCCACAGCCAGTAGACGAAGTTGGCTGAACACCTCAGGCCGCAAGACCTGTTCCCAGATCGTCGCCAGTTCCTGGAGGCCCGTAAGGAAGAGGCGGACCATGCGGTCTGGATCGACACGAATAGGCTCCATCCCAACGGCATGCTCCATCCCGAAGAGGGCGACCGGGAGTGAGCCCATGATTGAGTTCCATGCGTCCTCCCGGCTTTCCATCTGGCTGAAGACGGAACTCACTACCTGGTGGAGCATGTGGGAAAGATCCTGGGAGGGATCCTTGGCATCGTGGATCTTGGCCCCAAGAAAGGCCTGACAAATCTTGAACCCATCGATGATGGCCGTGGTGGTCATCCAGATGTCGATGCCGAAACGGGCCACATCTGATTCCCAGACATCCTGCTCCAGGTAATGACGGGCCAAGCCCCCAGAGAAGCCGAAGTCCCCTCCGATGGGCTGACGAACCCGCTGCCCGTAGAGGGATCTGGTCAGCGGGTAGACGATGCTGTTGGTGATGGTGCCGTCGTACTTGTGACGATGGTAGAGGGGGGCGACGAAGTCGAAGTCCTCCCGAAGCACGGGTGACAGGAGCAGGTCCATCCAGGAGGGCTCAATGCTCCGGAGATCCGAGTCCACCACGGCGCAGGCCTTGGCTTCCAGGCTAACCGCGGCCTGGAAGACGGTTCTCAGTGCACTGCCCTTGCCGGGGATACCATGGTAGGGGGTGACAATGCGGTGGATGGGGTAGACCGGGTGAGCGGCGAGCAGGGGCCGAAACTCATTCAGGGACGCTTCTCGAACCGCCTCCTGGGTCCCATCGGTGGAGCCCCCATCGGAATTGATCACGGCTGCCCTGATACCCGGGAAAAATTTAGCGAGGCCTACTTGAACGGCCCTCACCACATGGGGGATGGTTCGGACGTTGTTGAAGCTTGGAATACCCACAACGAGATCCACCCTTCCCAGTGCGTCCAACTGATCCCGAAGATCCTGCGCGAGGATAAGTTCACGTCCCATGGTGAATCTCCCCCAAGAGCAGTCCGAGGATCGCGGCGTTCCACCCCTCGGGTCCCACCCCGAAGGCGCGGATGGCCTTGGTTGGGCGCTCCACGAGACTCGGGTGATGGACTCCACCCGGCCGCATGACCACTACCGGCAGATCGACGGCCTCCAGCATGCTCAGGTCATTGGGGCTGTCACCAATGCCCAGGGACCGAAGGGGGCCCCGGGTTTTCTCTAAGAGGTTGCAGAGGAGTCGGACGGCATTCCCTTTTTCACTTCCCCCGGAAATGTGGTGATAGCGCCCACCGGCACTTAAGGTAAGACCGGCATCTTGAACCAGCTTGCCGATCTGGGCCAGGTCGTTCGGGTTGTCGTCTTCAAGGCGGAACGGTTCGTCGAACTCCCGTTGTTTGGCCCTATCCGCATCTTCCATGGAGAGCCCACAATCCGTGGCGATCTCGCCCACGTTCATGAATGAAAAACTTCGGATAGCAATACCGGTCTGCTGTTGTATGGCCACGAGCCGGGCCACCAGATCACGGTATGGAACGCCGAGGCTCAGCCGTTGCCAGGTCCCGCATCGCGTAGTCTTCTGTCCTGTGGCGTCTATCTGATCTGGCTGAAAGTAGATGGCTCCGCCATTCTCGACAATGAAGGGATCCGAAATACCAAGGATTTTCTGAAGCTCCACAGTCTCCAGGAAAGTTTTGCTGGTGCAAAAGATGATGGGGATTCCAAGCTCTTGCAGGGTGTGGATGGCCGGGCGTGCGGGTTCGAACGAATAGGTCGCCTCGTCGAGCAACGTCCCATCGAGGTCCGTAAAGAGGATGTTGAAGGGGGTGGGCATGGGCATTAGCTCCTTCCGTTGTCGGCATCGACCTCGGCCCGGATCTCTTCAAGGAAGCCAGGAAGGGCAGCGGTGATGCGGTTCCAGTTGGGAATGAGGGGCTGGCCCAGGGGGTCTTCCAGATAAGCCACAGAGGCGATGCGGAGGGCCTTGGCGAAACTCTCCACAGCCACCTCCTCCTGATGACGGTCAAACACCAGCCCATCAATCAACGCATCTGCCTGGTACCGGGTGATGGTGTCTTCGGCGGTTCTCACATAGGTGGATTGCAAGGTTAGGAATAACCCGACATCAAGCTTCGCTCCTTCTGCGGAAAGGGTCCGGAAGAGCGTCTTGCAGATATCCACCGCCATCTTTCCGAGCCCCTTCCCGGGGTCATCCTGGGAAAGGGACTGGTGCTTGTGCTCATAGGTATCGCAAAGCTCGGACTGGCAGACTCGCTTCACGGAACAATTCCGGAAGACCTCGGCCAGGACGCCAATCTCCAGCCCCCAATCCGAGGGGATTCGGTTGACCCGCGCCAGATCGACCTTCATGCAAAATTCGCCCGCCAAGGGATAGCGGAAGCTGTCCAGGAAGGCCAGGAATGGAATGGGCCCAAGGATGCGTTGAAGCGAGCGAATCAAGGGCATCACCAGAAGGCGCGTCACACGCCCATGCATCCGGTCCGTCACCCGCGCGTAGTAGCCCTTGCAGAACTCGAAGTTGATGTTGGGATTGGCCACGGGGTAGCAGAGCCGCGCCAGGAACTCCCGATCGAAGGTGAGAACGTCGCAATCATGGAGCGCGATGACATCGCTCTTCTGAGTGGCGAGCACATACCCGAAAGCCATCCAGCAGGACCGGCCCTTGCCATCTGGACCCACAGGGAGATTGTGAGCACTGAGTCGTTCATACATCGCCTGGACTCGGGGCCCGTTGTTCCAGACGAAGGTGACATCCTGGGGCAGGAAGGAGGCCATCTGGCGAGCCTTGGCAAACTGCTCGGCAGTGGCTCCGCTGATCGTGAACACGATCTGGGAAAGATAGGGGACATCCTTGAGCTCGTTCAGGATCCTCGGCAGGGCCGGTCCTTCGAATTCACTCCAGAGGGCGGGAAGCACCAGGGCAATATCGCGGTTGGGAGCAAATTGAGTGAGTTCCTGCTCAAGGCGTTCGTACCCAGAGCTGACGAGCCTGTGAAGTGTGGCTACAACACCAGTCTGATAGAAGTCGGACATAGGAACCTCCGGAAGGAACGATTTGAGAGAAGGTAGGCTTCACTCGAAGGTGGGCTTTTCCCTCCCGATTTTCTTTTTTTGAAGCGCGCGACAGACACTCCGCTCCGCACTGTCAAGGGCCAGGTCGAAGGCCGCTAATGGATTCGGGGCTGCCTTTTCCACCACCACCATGTCCGCCTGCCCGAGCATCACCGTGATCGTGCATACCGCGAGTGGGACACCCTTCGGGCCGCTCTCGTTCTTCATCCGAACCTGCATCGCTTCAATGTGGTAGGCAAACTTGCCGAGTTTGAAGCCCGCGTGGCGCCTGACGTAAGGCCGGGCATCCGCGATGCCAGCCAGACCGAAAGTCCGGATCCATAGTGGTGTCTGCTCGGTGGTCGTCCGCCCGATCTGCCTGGACCGGGGTTGAACCCTGGCGGGTGGAAATTCAGAACGACGCTGGGAGGCATTTGGATTGTTTCTCATACATTCTCCTTGGAGATGGTCTTGGTTTGGATGAGGAGTCGGCTTGCCAGAATTTGGTCAGACTTGTTGTGATCAGTGTTCTGATGCCTTGGCTCCGGGTCGGGTCGGTTTCGGCACCACCAGCACAGGACAAGGTGCGTGGTCGAGCACCCAACGGGTGGTTGACCCGAACAGGAGCGATGCGAGCGCCGAGTGGTGTTCATGACCCATCACCAGAAGGGCATCCTGGTCCGCCGTACATACCAATTGGTGGGCGGCCTCACCCGTCAGGATCTTCCCGCTGGCCTTCGGGAGTGGAGTGATCCATTCCTGAAGGTGTTCCATGGATTCCCGCTCCTCCTTCTCCTGCCAAGCCGGGTCCATGGGAACAGGGAGGGCCTCAGGAAAGGCGGGAATGAGAGAAGGCAGCACATGCACTGCCAGGCAGGCCACGTCGAATTGTTCCGCCAACTGCTCGCCTTCCAGGAGTGCGGCCCGGGATCCTTCCGAAAAATCGACACCGACGACAATGTGTTGAATCATGGCTCTCTCCTTTCAAATCGACTTCTGCTGAAGCACTGTGCGCCCCAGGCTCTTGACGATCAGGGCGGCGTGGCCCAAGGTTTCGTGGTCGTACGCATAGTCCCGGAGCACTCCGACCACCTTGAAGCCCAGGGCCAACTGCTTGCTTAAGGTTGGATCCCGGTATTCCCCTGCCACGACCTTGCCTACGTACTCTTCAGGCGTGTACCAACCTGCCATCCGATGGAATCCGGGGATCCTGGCCCCGGTGACGAAGGCGCTACAGCCTAGCCTCTGCCCAAGCTGGAAGCGTGCATCGTAGAGAAGGCGACCAAGACCTAGCCCTTGGTACGCAGGGTCCACTGCGAGGTTGACGCCATAGAGGATTTCTCCGGTCGGGTCGTGAGGACCAAGAGTTCCCTTGCCCGTGATCTCCAGCCATGTGTGCGGGGCGAAAGCCCGGTCGCGGTTCACGCGCATGGTGGTCGAGGTTCCCCTCAAGGTGCCTTGGTCGTCCTGGATTACGAACAGACCTTCCGGAAAATGTCGCAGGTGCTGTCCTAGCGTATCCGTCGACCAGACACACTCTGGGCCGTGGGGGTGGGGATAGACCCTTTGCATGAGCGCACGAATTCCCTCATGGTCCTCAGCGGTTCTCGTGCGGAGGAGCCAACCCCACGGCAAGCGCCAAGCAGGGTCAAAAGTTTCAGTGCCAAAGGGTGCAATTCCTACGCTGAGCGGTGTCATGTTGTGACTCCTTTGGCATGCTCGTCCTGGTCACCGCTTGTGGAAGGCCGGGGAGAACCTGTCGAGGCTGGTCCTCGTCTGACATTCAAAAGAGGCAATGGCGGGAAAAACAAACAGCGGACGGTGGCATTCTTGATGGGACTCATGGCCGCTCCTTATTTGGTTCGTACGGGTTGTCGAACTCGACCCGCATGAGGGCCTCCAATATCCCGGTGGGCCCGTCGTTGGCGGTGAGGTAGATGCGTTCCGCCGGAATGCCAGGCGTCTCAAAGCCCAAGGGACTGTTCGCCATCAGCACCGGGTAATCGGCGTGCTGGAACAGGCTCAGGTTCAGTTCCGTGCTTCCACAGACCATCAACGGGCCAGGATGCTCCAGTCGCTGGTGAAGAAAGGTCGCCGCCGCAACCCGGCTTACGCCCTGGGGCACCACTTCTAGCGCGTGGCCAAGGTGTTCCACAGTTCCGCTGAGACCGAAATGGTCCATGCTGGTTTCCAGGTCTCCGATCGCTTGGGCTGGATCCACGGATGGCTCGAACTCGAAGATCACATGACGCGAGGACAGTCCTCCAATGGCCCGCTTTGAACCGATGGGTGTGGCCCACTCCACGAATCGTTCCAGGGCAATAGGATCCCAGCGGGATTCCGCCCAGGCGCGGTATCCGGGGTCCTCGACCCAGGCCCCATGTTCATCTCGATGGGAAATGGTAGTTCCAGCATCGGAGATGATGTGGTCCGGCAATCGCTTGGCAAGACCTTCCAGCCGACTGATGGCCTGCCTGAGCGGGCCCCGTGTCACCAGGCTGAAGACAATACCCGAATGAGTGCCGAGATACTGTTCAAGCTTGGACAAGGCCTCTGGAGAACCACTCTGTGTGACCCAAGTGTCAAGCTCAGCCAGAAGGTGAAGATTCAGAGAACTGAATGCCATGGCAACCTCCATCCGCGAGAGGAGCTCTCGCACATGGAAGGCGGCCCGACCTCCCCAGAACCTGCAACGCAAATGCGCAGCACCGCTTGGAGTTGGAACTAGTTGTCAATCAGTTGATCACGACCCACAAGGGGCGTGCGATTCACTCCTCCGAGAAGAAAAAGGGCGCTTCCAACTTGTCTGCTTCCATGGTGTGCACCAGTAGGCCGAGGCTCTGGGACAGTGCCCCCAACTGATCTGAATTTAGGCTTTTCAGTCCCTTGATCAATTGGTCCTGGGCGGGGTTGGGAGCTTGTTTGGTCAGGGTCTTGCCTTGATCGGAAAGGCTCAAGCAGACCCGGCGGCGATCCACCTGATCGGCTTCGCGCACCACCAGGTCCTTGGCGATTAGGCGATCCACCACGCCGACGACCGTGCTGGGGCTGAGGTGCATTCGGGCTGCCAGTTCCTTGAGCGCCAAGGGCGCACTGCGGTCCAGTTCCCACAGGGCCCACAACTGGGGTCCTGTGATGCCGAAGCGGGTTTCGACTGAGCGCGAGTAGGATTCCACCGCCTTGAAGATTCGGCGGAGGTTCTGCATGACGTCTTCGACCAAATCAATTTCAGGGGGGGCTTGTTTTTTCGTTCGCATAGATAATAATTTGTATTGCGAACGATATTTTGTCAAGCCCTCTCCAAGATTGGTGGTCCGCCATGGTTCAAACCTCCACGTCAAATTCACGGTCATCCATTAAACAGATTTCGATCAAATTAATTAAATTGAATAATTTGCAAATATATGGGTGCCTGCTCGCCAAACTGTCCCGGGGCGTTGCAGAGGTGCTATCCGCCTTCCAATCGTGGCCATTCACCCCTTTCCGTGGTCGGACCCCCGTGCGGGTCAGGGCGCTGAGTCCACGCGTCCTTCCGAGGGGTCGGGGATGAAGTCCCGCTCCAAATCCCGAATGCATGTCGCCGTCGCGGCCTTTCTGTCCATGCTTCCGGTCGCGGCACATGGCCAGAACAGTTCCTCCATCGATAACCAGATGAAGGCGATGAAGGTCCATATTCCCCCCACCAGGTGGTCAGCGGATGACGCTACGGTCGCCCATCAATTCTGGCAAATCCTCTCGAAGGATCTGTCTCTCGCTGGCCCCTTCGAGACGATTGCATCGGAAGAAGGCAAACCACCCGCGGTGGAGCCTGACCTGGTGCTCAGAACGAAGGTCCATCGGACCCTGCTGAAGCCCTTCACGCTTCAGGTGCAGGTCTTTCACAGTCGGACCCACAAAATCCTCTACAGGAAGGTATACGAAGGTTCCCCGGTCTGGATCCGGCGCATGGCCCATCGCGTGGCCGATGACTTTACCGAAAAGGCGACCGGGGTTCGAGGACTGGCCGATAGCCGGATCGTCTTTGCGCGGGAGACCAGCAAAGGCGTGAAGGAGATCTTCCAGGTGGACCGAGATGGCGAGGGTCTTGTTCAACTCACCCACTACAACAGCCTCACGACCTCGCCCTCCATGGCTGCCGATGGTCGATTGGCCTATGTGACTTACAAGGGAGGTCCTCCGGAAATATGGGGGCAGCGTGAGGTTGGGGGACCTCATGTGCGTCTGTACCCTCTGGATCCGGGACGTTCCGAGATACTTCTTTCCCCGGCTTGGTCGCCGGATGGTCGACAACTCGCCTTCGCGCAGAGTGATAAACGGGGTCACTGCGATGTGATGGTGCTGGACCTCAACAGCCGACAGGTTCACCGCCTGACATCAGGAAGCGGCAACAACACCGAACCCGCCTGGAATGCCAACGGTACGTTCATCGCATTTACATCTGATCGTTCAGGCACACCGCAGATCTATCTCATGGGAAGCGATGGATCGAATCCTCGCCGGGTGATCACCGAAGGCCACTACAACAGCAATCCAGCCCTCAGCCCAGATGGAACCTCAGTGGCTTATAACGCTCGTATCGACGGTAAGTACGAGGTGCTTGTCCATGACTTCCGCGATAGCTCGAACACCCAAATTACCCATGGAGAAGGCAACGCTGAGGCTCCTGCCTGGTCTCCTGATGGCCGCTGGATTACCTACACCCATTCCATCTCGGGAACCGCGCGCCTGATGGTGAGCGGATTCCTCGGGCGCATTGTTCAACCCCTGGGAGTTCTGGCTCAAGTCCAGTCACCGGACTGGACTCGGGCCCGCTAATCCCAATTTCAAAGGAGATCTTATGACCCGACCCACAATCGCCTCTTCCGCCATATTGGCGGGAGCCATCCTTCTTGGATCAGGTCTGGCCTGCAAAAAGCCTGAACCGATGCAGGCTCCGACCCCGGTTCCGGTCAAGCAGGGGCCCACGCAGGCTGAGCTTGATGCGAAGGCCGCTGCAGACCGCAAGGCCGCTGAAGAGGCCAGGCGACGCCAGGACGAACTTGAGGCTGCTCAGAAGGCGGAAGAAGGCAAGCGCCTTGCTGCAGAGAAAGAGACCGCGCTGAAGCGCGCAGCCGGTGAGGCCCTGAAGGACATCCACTTCGATTACGACAAATCCGAAATCAAAGCAGAAGACCGCGCCCAGCTTCAGAAGCTTTCTGAATTCCTCAAGGCCTATCCTGCAGTGAAGATCGAGATCCAGGGCCACTGCGACGAACGCGGCACCAACGAATACAACCTTGCCCTCGGCAACCGCCGGGCCAGTGCGACCATGCACTATCTGATGGCCCTTGGATCACCTGATCAGAAGTTCACCCTGATCAGTTTCGGCAAGGAAAAACCGCTCTGCACCGAAGGGAATGAGGCCTGCTGGAGCAAGAACCGTCGGGCGCATTTTGAATTGAAGCAGTAGTGGGCCGATTTCTGAAATTGGGGGGACCACAGATGGGGGCCGTCGAGTCTCTCAGCGTTCCCCCCGATTCAAAATCGACTAGGTTGACTAACCAGAGTCCGTGAATATTGAGAGATGCGCTTTTGCAAACTCCTGGGCCATCTTCGGAGCGGAACTTCATGATGGTTACCAGCCAACTGCAGCCGATTATTGATCCTTTTATTGATCGCCATGGGGGCTCGTCGTGTGAGATATGACCCCGAAGGCGAGGACTCACAGCAGGCTCAAACTGGCAAGGAAGCAATCATGACTGGAAGCCGAAGAATTGGTCCCGCCCGATTGCTCCGCCTATTCCAAAGGACTGAAGATCAGAGTCCCCTTACGCCCAGGCTTGCCGACGAAAGCAGGTGGTACACCGAACACACAGCGTTACTCATCAGCACGCTGAAATGGGCCTTCCTTGGTGCTGCCTCAGGGGTTTGCGTCGGACTCGGGACCAAGGGGTTTCTTTGGTCCCTGGATGCCTCCGCCCGGTTGGTTCGCCAATATGTCAATGGCCGAATATCACCCTCCTGGCTTCTACCCCTCGCAATACCAGTCTGCGTCTGGTTGATCCGCACCTTTGCCCCGGAGGCGAAAGGACACGGCACCGAGGCGGTCATTACTGCCGTTCACCAGAAATCGGGACACATCAATTGGCGGGTTGCACCCGTCAAACTCTTGGCCACAGTAATCACTTTGGGCTTCGGCGGATCAGTTGGAAAGGAAGGACCTGCAGCGCAAATTGGCGCCTCGCTTACCAGTCTCTTCGCTGACCTTCTTCGTCTCTCAGAGGAGGATCGCCGCCGTCTGGTGATCTGCGGCATTAGTGCCGGTTTTGCATCGGTGTTCGGAACACCTATCTCAGGTGCCATCTTCGGGATCGAGGTGTTGTATCTCGGCAGAATCGACTACACGGTGCTTTTCCCAAGTCTGCTGGCTGGGATCGTTGGCCATCTGGTGTGTGGGGTCCATGCTCCCTTTCCTGTGCTTCAGGAGTCTTTCGGGAGCATTGGTCAGACGAAAATGGTCATGGTCACGCTGGTTTCAGGAGTCGTGTTTGGATTAATTGCATTAGTCCTCATTGAATCGCTTAGAGGCTTGGAAAAGCTGCTCCGCCCATTCAAAAAGCACCCCTACATGATCGCAGTGGCAGGTGGTTTGTTCCTGGTCGCGTTGTATGGTGTTGCGGGGGAACGCTATGCCGGGCTTGGGGTGGAAACCATCGAGGGCACACTGACAGGGACTCTGAAGGTTGTTTCGGTAGCTTTCATCATCAAGATCATTGCGACATCTGTGACCCTTGAGACTGGGGGAAGCGGCGGCATCGTGACGCCCATCTTCTTCGTGGGCGCCACGAGCGGTGCAGCGCTGGCGCACCTGATAGGAATTCCACAATCGCTGCTTGCCGCCTTCGGGTTCGTGGCGCTCTTAGCCGCAGGGGCAAACACTCCAATTGCGGCAGCGATCATGGGCATCGAACTGCTGCCACACACCGAGGGCATCTACGCAGCCCTCGCTGCTGGTACCGCTTTCCTGATCGTAGGTCACAGATCGGTCTACGCGAGCCAGAAGCTCGGCTTTTCGAAATCAGCCGGCCTGGAAATTGAGCTTGGGGGTCCGATTGGAGATGTTCGTCGCAGTGGGGTTCGAGTAAAAAAGGGAACCCTCACGGATCGCCTTCAGAAATTCGGCCAATCGCGGTAAACGGTGCCACCTCCCGATGAGCAGCAATCCCGATCACCAACTGGTCGAAGGCAGTGCAACAGAGCCAACAGCGGGCGTTCAACCATAAACCAAGATGAGGCGGTGGCTTTGAATTGGGATCTCCCCAGCGTGGCCCATGGGATCTCCAGTTGACGGTCAGGCAACATTGGAAGGGGTGAATGGCCTCAGCCCTTGAGCAGGGCGAGGATCTCATCTGTGCTGGTGACCTTGCCCTGGGACTTGAGCTGACCCTTCATGGCGTCGGCGGGGCTGCTGAGGATGCCCCCACAGGATCGGCAGGACCTCAACCACCAGACTCGTCTTCTCATCACCGCCCCATCCGACGATGCACATGACCTTCGTGTTCATATCTCACTAAATTGATTAGACCTGGGTTTCGACGCTTCAGAGGGCTCCTTGGATGGGCCAGGGCTGGAAGGTCGACTCACGGCCCCAAGTTGAATTCATAAATTGGGGTGGCGACCTTCACAGATAGGTGTTTTCGAGTGTCTCATTTCAATTGCCAAGCGTAGAAAATGACGAGCCCCAGTGTCATCTGGGCGCCAGGCTCGTTCCGTGGATTCAATAAAAATGTTGAAATGGTTTGGCCTGCCATTTGAAACGAGTCAAGGGACAAGTGAAACGAGCCCCGACATTAGCTGTCGGGGCTCGTTTCAGTTGTCACTTCTCTTGATTCAGCCGCCCAACCTGAAACAGGCACAGGCGGCCAAGGCTCGGGCCAGGACATGGCGGCTTAGGCTGCATGGCAAAGAAGACGTGGTCCCCCGCACCCTTGCCGGTGAACCAGGCCTGGCCAGGTGCGGAGGGCTGTTGTGTGGTTTGAATATCGAATTGATTGAAATTGAACGCCTTTGAAAGGCCAGCGGCCGGTGGAGGGCGTTTTGGGGCATTTCGAGGTGAGGTGTATGTGCAGCCAGGGATTTATTCAAACCCGCAGGCGGGCTCGCCAAGGCCCATCAGCACGGGTTCTGAGCGTGCTTCGGTCCACGGGAGGTCTCCCTGATCGAGGGCACTTGAGGGGCCGATAGGGACCTTCAGCTCTCCTCGAAATAGGCATCATCCTGAAGGTCTTCCCACCCCGTGATCATGGCTTTGATGTTGGTCAAAGGGGTGTGTCCCGTGGTCGTCAGGTAGACGTGGCCGATGAGGAAGGCCATGAGCCCGAAGGCCCCGAGGACGTGAATGACTGCGATGACCCAGAGCGACGAGGGTGACCACCCCATGGCGTGCTGAAGGTTGGGGTAGAAGTAGTAGAGGGCCCCGGTGGTGACCTGCACGGGGATGATCAGGACCTTGAAGCCGAGGTAGGCCACTCGCTGCAGAGGGTTCAACTTGGCCATTCGGTGTTTCTTCACGGGGTGGGGAGCGCCTTTGAATATGCCCGTGAGGTAGAAGGCGATCATCTCGCGGAGGAACTTCCGGGTTGGGATGTACTGGCGCCATTCGCCGGTAGTGACGTGCCAGAAGATCGCGAACACGATGAGCGTGACCAGGGCGATGGCGAGGATATTGTGGAAGGACACCGCCCGCTGGAATCCAAAGAGGTGGATGCCCAGGCCCCGGATCTCGAAACCCGTGAGCATCATCAGGATGATCATGACCGCCTGGGCCCAGTGCCAGAGGCGTTCGAACGTTTCATAGAGAACAACCCGTCGCATGAAGCCTCCTAATGGCGCACGTGGGTGTAGCGGATGTAGCCGTGGATCCCGACCCCCAGGAGGGTGAGCAGGACCATTCCGAAGCCGATGGCATCAATGCCCCTCCCCCGATCTCGACCAAGGAGGTAGAACCCGGGAACCCCGGCCAGTCGGCCCTTCCGGGAATGGCACTCCACGCAGGTCAGGGCCTGTTCCTTGGGAGCCACCATGTGGGTGATGGGCCACAGCATGGTGGTCTTCACGAAGCCGTGCTTGCCGCTGTAGGGTAGCCCAGCGGTTTCCATGCCCATCTTGATGGCGACATCCCAGTTCCAATCGCCCCAGTAGGCCCCGGAACCCTTCGGCCCGGCCGTGTAGGGGGCCACGAATCGGTTCAGAACCGGGTCGTAGGGCTGGGTCCCATCATGGAACTTGAACGGCCAGATCTTGGCGTTGGGATCGGCATAGGAACCTTCGGCGGGATTCAGGATGACCTTGCCGTCGGCAGGGATGGTGATGGTGTCCGTCAGCCGCGTGAACTTCAAATTGCCGTTGTACCAGACGTAGGTGGGCTTGACGTTCCTCTGCCAGATCATCTCACCGTGGATGCTGTTGTAGGCTTCATAGCCATTGGCATCCTCCTCCTTGTAGCCCCTCCCGTTCCTCAGACGGCCTGCGGTGGCCCAGTCCCAGTAGGTGTTGGTGGGAAGCGTGCCTCTCGCGAAGGTGGGGATGTGGCAGGTCTGGCAGGCGACTTTCTGGTAGTGACGGTTCAGGACATAGGATTGGTGCGGTGAGTCCGAGTGGCAGGCCGCGCAGGACATGCGGGACACACTCTCCCCGGGGAATTTGGGCTGCTCGCGGCGGTCGGCTGGAACGACATAATTGGGGCCGCCGACCTTGTGGGCGTCGGAGGCATGGCAATCCACACAATCCATGCCCGCGCCCTGCTTCGACAAGTGGACATCCTCGGTTCGAGGCGCCTTCAGGATGGTGTCGTCCAGGTCGCCGTGCTTGGTCGCGTCTCCACCACCCCCGAAGAAGTGACAGACGCCGCAATTGCGATTGGTGGGCACTCCAACCTTCTGGGCGACTTCAGCCAAGGGAACCCCAGGATTCGGCCAGCCTCCCTTCTCCTTCTCGTAGTCACCGGTCGTGTCATGGCAGACCAGGCAGTCCACGTTTTCCGGTTTGGTGAAATCGAACGTCTTGTCTTTGAAGCCGTAGCCTGCGTGGCAGCGGGCGCAGGACTCGGTGTTTCCGCCAATGATGGAGATGCAGTAGTTGTTCACCAGGTGGGTGGATTTTCCGTAGCCATCCTTCCCGTCCTTGGCCACATTCCAGGTCCAATGCGACGTCGCCATGACCTGTTCTGCTGCCTTGGTATGACAAGTCAGGCAGGCCCGGGTCACCGCCGGGCCGTCACTGTCCTTGAAGGGGCCCTGGAGGATCTTGAATTTGCTGTGATCGGCCGTGAGACGGCGCCCCTTCGCCGCGTGGACAGCCGTGAAGGAACCATGGCCCACGGGAACAGGTGGGATCGGCTGCTGGGCCTGGCCCACCGCGATCGGGAACACCACGAGGCATATCAAGGCTCGATATAACCGTGACAGCCAGGCGGGCGACGGCTTTCGGGTTGGGTGACGCATGAATTCTCCTGAGTGCTGTGGCAAAAATTGAAGTGGCATGGATCTCTGGCATCGGAACCAAAGCCAAGCCACCGGCACGGGCGAATGTGTCGCCGCAATGGTTTCGGAATGGAATCGTGCGAAAGCGGTCAGGGAGGTCCTAACCACACTCCGCCGGGGTCACTGTTGGGTATGCTGCGGGTGGCCATGACATCCGCAGGAAATACGCGGGTCTGGATCCAGCAGTCCTGACTCGAACCGAATGGCTGCTTCCTCGGGCGCACAGGGCCCGGAGAGGATCATCACCGTGATTCCGGCGGACTCCAGGGCTACGCGTGCCCCGGACCCCATGCCGAGCCCGATCACAGCCTTGCAGTCCCCCAACAAGCGGACGAATCGGTTGTGGTCGTGTGCATGGGCATGCGGGTGGCCGTCCACATGAGTGTGAGATCCCACAGGAACAACCTGGTCATTGGCGCGGACCTCACGCTGGTCAATCCGGCCATTTCCCACCGTGAAAATGAGGAAGGCGGGACTCCGTCCAAAGTGGGCCGAGATCTCGGAGCGGTTTTCAATGGCGACGGCTACTTTCATCTTGGGCCCTTTCATTCGCCGGGTTTTGTCAGGCGGTGGTGGGGGGAGGTGGCCAGGCGAATGTCAAGAATGGCCGCGCCTTCCTCCACATCCAGGCCCACGACCTGCAGCAGGCCCTTCTCTCGATCGATGTCTACAACCCTGGCTCGAAGGAATTCGATGGGATTCGGCCGTTCCACAGTGGTTGTTGCAAAAACGCCTGGGACGCCGTTCCCTCCCTGCCATGCGTCTGCGGGGACGCGGCCAGACGGGGCATGGTAGGTGATGACCCACAGCTCGACGCCTTCGTATAATCCGGCCAGTCCTGGCAGGTAGGGCTGAAAGAGCTCGAGGGTGGCCCTTTTTATCAGCGCGAAATATTTCGGGACACGCACGCGCTTCGTCGGGGCCCTTTGAACAATGCCGATGGGGCGGAGGGTGAAGGCAACACTCGGTCGCCGCGATTGATCGGGCAGGCTCTCTAGGTCGTTGCCAGTCACCTTCCACCCCCTGGCTGTACCGCGCGCGACGCGAACCCTTCCTGGAGCCTGCGGGCTGCGCAGGCCGGTTGATGGTTCATGGGATCCTTCCTTGATTCGCTTGTCCGGCCTGCACGAGAACGGGTTAGCGCTTCGCCTGGCTCTGCAAGGTCTTGAGGAGGTTGTCGAAGAGGGCGCCATAGGTGGTTGCGCCACGAATGGTTTCGATGGAAGAGGAGACCTCGATGACCTTCAGGCTGGAGTGCTCACGGAAGGCCTCCGCGTATTCAACGGGGGTATTCGGATCCACCAGGATGAAGTCGGCCTTCATCTGCTTGATGTGGAGCAGGAGGGTCTGCGGGCTGGGCAGTTCCCCGGGAGTTCCCTTGCAGACCAGGAATTGGGGCCCGCCCATGGAGGAGAAATTCTGCCAGCCGCATTGCGCCGTGAAGACCTTCATTCCATGGAGGGGCTTCAGGGCCGTCTTCCATCGCTGAATGTCCTTGGCCAGAGCCTTCTGGAATGCCTCTGCATTGGCCATGAACATCGCCCGGCCTGAAGGCCTCAGTTCACCGAGTCCCCTCGCGATGTTTCGCGCGATGAGGCCACCATTCTCCGGGTTGAGCCAAAAGAATGGGTCCCCGGAGGCAAAGGCGGGATCGACGGAGCCAAAGCATGTGGATGTCGGCTGGTTGGTTCTCACGGTGCCCTTGGATACATCGATCCATTTGGGTTCACCGCCCTTTCGGGCCGCACTTCCCGCGGTGCGAAGCACATCCGAGATCGCAGCGGATTCATTCATGAACCCCGTCCATACGATGGCCTCCGAACTGGCCAGGCGGGCCTTGGAGGTGGTCTCCACTTGGAGATCCTTGCGAAGGATGCATCCCTTGAAGAGACTCACGGTATCAACCTGCGATCCCCCCACGGCCTTGACGATGGGTTCGATATCAATCACAGCGACCGCCACGGAAATCCGACCCTCCTTCTGCTGCTGGTTGGCCCCGACGGCGAAGCCGCCCACGGCCAGCAAGGCAAGGCATGTGCGCCACGCTTGAGTCATTCTGTGGGGTTTCATATCGACCTCCTGATTGATAGGAATGGGGTTCGTTCAGGCAGACGAGTGCCGTCCGCGACTGAGGTGGCGAAGGTTCTGGAGCGGATATTGGAGGTGAAGGCTGGCCGCCACCGGCGGGACCTTCGAGGAGCGAATCTGATCCGACGATCGGAGGACCGCCTCCATGGGGGAAGGAGGTTCAGGCTGAATGGACGATTGAATGGCTGGAGTCCATGAACCACTGGAAAGTCACTTGAGAACATCCAGCAATTGCTGAAGAAGCCAAAAACCTGCCAATATTCATAACCATAAAAAAAACAAGAATAAAGTATTCCCATTAAGTCAAATGGGCATGTAATATCTGCATAATGCATTGGCGTTCAAGCTGCCAATCATTGCGAAATGCAGTGTGAATCACACCCGCCGCAGCTTTCTCCAAAGGGTGGTGGTGTGGATGCCCAATTCCCTTGCGGCGGCGGTCCGATTCCCCTTGTGGCGATCAAGGGCGGCCTGGATCAGAGCGTTTTCGTGGCTCCGGAGGTCCTGGCTCGAGGTTGATTTTCCCTTCGCAGATGAACTTGAACCCATGGCCTCGAAGGTGGAGGGGAGGTCTGAGACCTGGATGAGATCCCGCCGGCAAAGCACGTAGGCATGTTCAACGGCATTTTCCAGTTCCCGAATGTTGCCAGGCCAGGCGTGGCGCATGAATCGATCCATCACCTCGGGGACGAAGCCCTCGACCTGTCGGCCGTGGAGGGCGACCTGGCGGGCCAGGAACCGCCTTGCCAGGGCGGGGATGTCTTCCTTTCGCTCCCGGAGGGGCGGGATTGCAATCTGCATGACGTTCAGGCGGTAGAAGAGATCCTCCCGGAAGCGGCCTTCCTTCACCTCGGAGCGGAGATCCCGATGGGTGGCGGCAATGAAGCGGACATTCGCCTTAACTGAATCATTGGACCCCAAGGGTTCGTAGGTGCGCTCCTGGATGACCCGCAGCAGGCGGACCTGGAGGGGGGCGGAAATGTCTCCGATCTCATCCAGGAACAGCGTGCCTCCTTCAGCAGCGGCGATGCGCCCCTTGCGGTCACGCTTGGCATCCGTGAAGGCACCGGCCTTGTGCCCGAAAAGCTCGGCTTCCAGGAGGGTATCGGGCAGGGCCCCGCAATTCAGGGTGACCAAGGGCCTGCGGGCTCGGGCGCTCAGGTCGTGGATGGCCCGCGCCATGAGTTCCTTACCAGTGCCGCTCTCGCCCTGGATCAGCACGGTGCTGTCGCTCTGGGCGAGGAGCGGCAGGAGCTTGAAGATCTCCCACATCCGATGGTTGGCGGAGGTCATGTGGTGGAAGGTGGCCCGGCCCTCAACGGCCTTCCTGAGTTCCTCCACAAGGGTGAGGTCCCTGAAGGATTCCACGCCCCCGACCACGTCTCCATTCTGGTTCCGCAGAAGGGCGGTGCTGACATTGATGGAGACTTTCCGGTGGGCCGAGGTATGGATGTTCACGTGCTTATTGATCAATGGCGAACCCGTGGACATCGTCTCCTTCAGCGCACAAGCGCCTTCGCAGATGTCCGCATTGAACACCTGCCAGCACGGTTTCCCCAGGGCTTCTTCTGGGGTGATGCCGATGATCTCAGCCGCCGCCCGGTTGAATGAGGTGATGTGGAACTGGTCATCGACCGTGAAGACACCGTCGTTGATGGAGTCGAGGATGGTCCGGAGGTCATTCGAGAGCTGGTCCGAAGCTGCTCCCGCCTGCCCCTTTTTCGCGAAGCGCTTCATGCTCGCCTCCACCATTGCATTATGCAGTGGTCATTTCTGAAGTAATACAACAGCAACAAAGGCCTGGTTCCAAACCGAGATAGAGGACGAGTCTTCCTCAGGGAAGGCCCGCCAGTTGAGGATCCTCGACGTGCTGGACTTGTCCGATGCACCCGAGCGCCTGGTCCAGATCGAAAAGGATGTCGTCGAGATCCTCGATGCCGACCGAGAGGCGAACGAGCCCGTCCGTGATCCCTGCGGCCAAACGATTCTCACGGGCCATGCTGGCATGGGTCATGGAGGCCGGATGACTGATGAGTGTCTCCACCCCACCCAGCGACACCGCCAGCCCCGCAAGATGCACGTTATCCATGACCACGCGTCCTGCGTCCATGCCTCCCTTCAACTCGAAGGAGATCATGGAGCCAAAGCCCGTCATCTGCCGCTTCGCGAGTTCGTGCTGGGGATGGCTTGGCAGGCCGATGTAGCGCACCCAAGCCACCTGCGGATGGGCCTCCAGCCAGGGAGCGACCTTCCGGGCGTTCTCCTCGGCCCGCTCGACCCGCAGGGCCAAGGTCTTGAGCCCTCGGCTCACCATGTAGGACTGGTGGGGGTCCATGTTGGCGCCGAGGTTGATGAGCATGGCGCGGATCTGTTTGTGCAGCGCCTCTGTTTTCGCCACGACGATGCCACCGACGATGTCGGCATGGCCGTTGATGAACTTCGTCACCGAGTGCAGAACCACATCTGCGCCGAGATCCAGAGGCTTCTGGAGGTGGGGACTGGCAAAGGTGTTGTCCACCACCAGGAGGGCCCCGGCGGCATGGGCGATCTCTGCAGCAGCAGCGATGTCCGTGACCGACATGGCGGGATTGGAAGGTGACTCGATGTAGACCACCTTGGTGTTCACCTTCATGGCCCTGGCGAGGTTTTCCAGGTCGGAGGTGTCGACATAGGTGGATTCGACTCCAAACCGGCTCATGTGCTTCTCCATGAGGCCCCGGCTGGGCCCATAAACGGAGTCCGTGCTCACCATGTGGTCGCCGGCGCTGAGTAGGGCGAGGTACACGGTGCTCACGGCACCCATGCCACTGGCCATGGCCGTGGCCCCGAAGCCGTTCTCGAGCTGGGCGACGTTCTCCTCCAGGGCGGCCGTTGTCGGATTGCCGATTCGAGTGTAGATGTAGCCCTCTTCGATCCCCGCGAACCGGTTGGCACCCAGCTGGGCGTTCCGGAAAGCGAAGGTGGAGGTCTGATAGATGGGAGTCACCACGCTCCCGTGGGCGTCCTCGGGGATTCCCGCATGCACCAACTTGGTGTTGAATCCCTTGTTTCGAGTGTCCATGGAGGCTCCCGTTCAGAGTGGCTTGTGGCAGAACCTGTGGTTACATTCAAAAATAACCAACAAGGAATTATAGCAGAGATGACAAATTGATCATTTATTGATTGGATTCCCTAAATGGTCCCCTCCGTCGGGATTCCCTGGCGGCAGAGAGGGGAAAAGAAAACAATCGATTAACCATTCGGTAATATAGTATTGTCTTTGGAGCCGGTAGTTTCTCGACTCCGGCCCGAGGAAGAACCCATGAAGATCCTTGCCGCGATCCTGGCCACCTCCATCTCTCTGGTTGGACAAAGCCCGCTCAAGTGGGAATACGACCTGGCTGCGGCTCAGAAGCGGGCGAGGAAAGAAGGCAAGCCTGTGTTCGTCGACATTTGGGCTGAGTGGTGCCCGCCCTGCCAGCACCTCAAGAATGTGGTCTTCCCCTCCCCGGAAGCGCAACAGGCACTGGCAGGCTACGTTCCAGTTTCCCTCATGACGGAAACAAGGGATCGGCGGATGCTTCCCGACAACGCGAAGGTGGCTCAACGCTTCAAGGTGGCTGGATATCCCACGATGCTGGTTCTGGATTCTCAAGGTCGGGAGCTAAAGCGACAGGTCGGCGCCTTCCAGACGGGTGCTGACCTGAAGGTTTGGCTGCAGCGGAAGTGACTCAGGGGAGGTCCATATTCCCGGCCGCTCAGTTCCTTCCAAGGTGCCCAAGACGGAAAATCGTGGAATCGATATGCCGATCTATGAATACATATGTCAAGTCTGCGGGAGCCAGGAAGAACAGTTCGAAGGTCTCTCTGCCCCTATCGCCCATGACTGCCCAAGCTGCGGTGAGGCCGAGGGGATGTGCCGTCAGCTATCGATTGCAGCAGTTTCTACATCTGGCACTCACACCAGCTATGAATCTGCCTCCTCTTGCTCTGGTGGAAGCTGTCCCTTCGCGAAGGGCTAGTTGGAAACGGCTCTGAAGTCGATTGCCCCACTCAAAAAAGGAAGCGTATGTCTGGTTCTCCTCGCATCTTGATCGTCGGTGGTGTCGCTGGTGGTGCCAGTGCGGCGGCCCGCGCCAGACGGCTGTCCGAATCCGCGACCATCATCGTGTTCGAGCGTGGGCCTTACGTCTCCTTCGCGAATTGCGGGCTGCCGTACCACATTGGGGGGGTGATCTCCGATCGTTCACGGCTGCTGCTCCAGACGCCCGCCAGTCTGGAGGCGCGGTTCGAGCTGGATGTTCGCGTGAATACCGAGGTGGTCTCCATCGACTCGGGCTCCCAGGTCGTGGTGGCCCGTAACCTGAAAACCGGCAAGGAAAGCAGGGAGCGATATGACGCGCTGATCCTGAGTCCCGGAGCAGAGGCGATCCGTCCCCCAATTCCAGGCGTGGACCATCCAGCCATTTTCACCCTGCGGAACATGGGCGACATGGATGCCATTCTGGAGGTCACCGCGAAGAAGAGCGCCGGCAGGGCCCTAATCGTAGGGGCCGGCTACATCGGACTGGAGCTTGCGGAGCAGTTCCGCCACCGGGGCATGGAGGTCGCATTGGTGGAGCGCCTGCCCCATGTCCTCGGCGTGGCGGACACCGAAATGACCTACCCGCTGCATGAAGAACTAAGGCGCCAGGAGGTTGACCTGCGCCTGGGACAGGCAGTGTCCGCCTTCGAACTGGACGGCGCAGGCCTGGTGGCGACTTTGGATGACGGAGACCGCATCGCCTGCGATCTCGCCGTGCTGTGTGTCGGGGTAAAGCCGGAAGTTCGCCTGGCTCGGGAGGCGGGGTTGATCATTGGCCCGGCAGGTGGCATCCAAGTGGACGACCAGATGCGGACGAGCCAGCCCAACATCTACGCGGTGGGGGACGCGGTCGAGGTCCGGGAATTCGTCAGCGGAGAGCCGGCCATGATTCCTCTGGCTGGCCCAGCCAATCGCCAGGGACGAATCGCCGCGGAAGTGGTTCTGGGAAGAGACAGCCGCTACAAGGCCACACAGGGAACCGCCATATGCAAGGTCTTTGACCTGAGTTTCGCGATGACGGGCCTGTCGGAAACCATGCTTCAGCGGAAGGGTATGCCTTACCAGCGCATCTATGTTCATCCCGCAGATCATGCAACCTACTACCCCGGGGCTCATCCCATGACCCTCAAGCTGCTTTTTGATCCGGAGGACGGACGGATCCTGGGCGCCCAGGCCGTCGGGGTGGCTGGCGTTGACAAGCGGATCGATGTGATTGCAGTGGCCCAGCGGGCAGGGCTCACGGTGTTCGATCTGGAGGACCTGGAGCTTTGCTACGCCCCGCCCTACGGAAGCGCCAAGGACGCGGTGAACATGGCCGGTTTCGTGGCCTCCAATGTGATCCGGGGAGACGTCGCCTTGTGGGAACCGGAAGAGATCGCGAGCCTGGAGAACCATCAGGTCATGTTGGACGTCAGGACGCCCCAGGAACATGCGCTCGGGACGATTCCCGGATCGACCTGCGCGCCGGTGGATGAACTGCGGGATCACATTGAGGAAATGCCCAAGGACAAGGAATACCTGGTGTTCTGCCAGGTGGGGGTGCGGGCCTACATCGCCGCGCGGCTCCTGGCCCAGCATGGATTCAGGGTCCGGAATCTCTCAGGGGGCTATCGTCGCTATGCCCTGTGGAAAGGGGCGCACACCGTTCCGTTGGCCTGTGAAGGCGCCGTCGTGACGGAGGATGGGGAATAGAGGGCGGACCCCAGACCCCAGTGGGACTCCAGGGGGTGGCGTAGCGCCTCTCGCGCATTGGGATTTTCGAGGGTCCCCATCCAACGGTCAGGCAAAGGGAATGCCCACCCCCCGGGGGTGCCTGAAAGCCTGTCTCGCCCATGAATTTACTCAAAATGCTGAAATGGTGTTGCTTGCCGATGGTGGCGAGTCGGAGTCAAGGGATACGAGCCCAGTCATTTGCCCCTGGAAGGAAAACCCTCCCAGGGGGCTGGACCAGGCGGATAGCCGTGAGGTAGGGGCTATTCAGTGGCGGCGGGGGTCGCCAGGGCCTCGAGGCGGGCCTTGGCCTGACGCTTCCCGATGCCCCGCAGGGTGGCGATGGCGGCCAGCTGGGTGGGGCGGGGGCGGGATTTTTCGGCCTCCCAGTTGTAGACCGTCTGGGCGGAGACGTTCAGGAGCAGTCCCATCTCGGCCGCGGTCAGGCCGAGCTTCTGGCGTTGCCGGGCCAGGCGCTTGGCGCTGTACCGGATCGGGGTGGCCCCTTCGGGGGCCTCGGCCGGGGTGGCCGCGCCCGACTTCCGCTCGCTGCGGGCCAGCGCCTTCTCAAGCGCCGCGAGCCGGCGCTTCAAAGCGGCGATTTCCGACCGGTGGGCCGCCACGGATTTTTTGAGTCCTTCGGTTTCCGCCCGCAGCTCTTTGCGCGCCAATCGGACGATCTCTCCCTTGAACACGGACATGACATTCGGCATGGGGCCTCCCGAGAGGGCCGCGGCTGGATGCGCGTCCCTTTCTTGATACTAAGGGAGTCCGCTGAGCCCGAACCCATAATCCTGATTCAAAAGGGGAATCATAACTTTGACATCCGCTCCGCCGGCCGTTCGGAGGGGGTGCATGGCCGCGGAAGGGCGCCAGTGGAGGGGGTGCTTCATCCCACCTAACCGATTTGATTCATTTAGATGAGCAGATAGCCGAGAAGAAGGTCGTCAAAATTGCTTCCGGGATTCGTGATCCGGGCCCGGGGCCGAGCCTGCAACAGTTGTCCGCAGGAAGCAGCTTTGGAAGGTGTTCGACGATCCCCGGGGAAGGAGCCAACAGATGCGCAGCGGTACCTGCTCGGCCTTGACCCGGCGGCTTCTGGTCCCCTTCCTGCTGGCCCTCTCCTGCGTGCTGGGGGCGGGGCCCCGCCAGGTCCGGGTGGCGGTGTTCCCGCACCAGCCGGCCACCTTCCAGGATGCGGGGGGCCAGGTCCGGGGCTTCTACATCGACATGATCGAGGAGGTGGGCCGGGCCAAGGGCTGGGACATCCGGTACGTCCCGGGCTCCTTCGCCGAAAGCCTCGAGCGTGCGCGCCGGGGCGAGGTGGACCTGGCCACCAGCGTGGCTTTCACCGAGGAGCGGGCCCAGTACCTCGACTATGGCCGGGAGGTCACCCTCACCGTCTGGAGCATCCTCTACGCCAATCCCAGGGTGCCGATCCAGAGCGTCTTCGACGTGCGGGGACGCCGGGTGGCGGTGATGAAGTCCGACGTGAACGGCCAGCACTTCATGGACCTCTGCCGGAAGTTCGAGATCCAGGCGGAATTCGTGGTGGTGCCCACCTTCGAGGATGTGTTCCTCACGGTGGCGGCGGGCGCCGCGGATGCGGGCGTCACCACCAGCATCTTCGGCTACCACCGGGAGGCGGAGTTCCGCGTGGTGCGCACGCCGGTGGTCTTCAATCCCTTCCCCACCTACTTCGCCACTACCCGGGGCCGCAACGCCGACCTGCTCCAGGCCCTGGATGCCTACCTCGCCGAGGGCCGCGGCAAGGCGGACTCGGGGTACACCAGGGCCCTCGAGCGCTGGCTGCAGTCGGGTGGGACGGTGCGGGGGCTCCCGTCCTGGGTGCCCCGGGCCGCCCTGGCCCTGGGCCTGCTGCTGCTGCTCACCTTCGGGGCCATGCTGCTGTTCCGGTACCGGGTGCGCCGGGCCACGGCGGAGGTGCGGGCCCTCAATGCCGAGCTGGAGAGGGAGCTGGCGGAGCGCCGCCGGCGCGAGGACGTGATCCTGAACGTGGCCAGCGGCGTCTCCGCCATGACCGGCGACACCTTCTTCCAGGAGCTCACCCGCTACCTGGCCCAGGCGGCCCATGCGGACGCGGCCCTGATCGGCGAAGGCTTCCTGAAGGATGGCGAGGAATGGGTCCGCACCCTGGCCGTATGCCTGGATGGCCAGACGACCTCCGGCTTCGAGTACCCCCTGGCGGGGACCCCCTGCACCAGGGTCTACAAAGGCGAGCCCTGCACCTATCCCGACGGGGTCCAGCAGCTCTTCCCGGGCTTCGAGCTGCTGCGCCAGCTGGGCGCGGCGGCCTACGTGGGCTGCCCCCTGCTGGACGCCTCGGGGCGCACCCGGGGCATGCTGGCCGTCCTGAAGCGCCAGCCGGAAGACCACCCGGAGGAGACCGCCTCGCTGCTGCGCATCTTCTCGAGCCGCGCCACGGCCGAACTGGAGCGTCGGGCGGCGGAGCGTGAGCGGCAGCTCATGGAACAGCAGATGCAGCATGTGCAGAAGCTGGAGAGCCTCGGCCTCCTGGCCGGGGGCATCGCCCATGATTTCAACAACCTGCTGACGGCCATGCTGGGCCACCTGAACCTCGCCCAGTCGCGGCTCAGCCCCGAGTCGCCGGCCCATCCCTCGCTGGACAACCTGGAGCGGATCATCCACCGCACCTCGGAGCTGACCCGCCAGATGCTCGCCTACTCGGGAAAGGGGCGCTTCCTGGTGCAGAACCGCGACCTGAACCAGGTCATCCGGGAGATGGTCCACCTGCTGGAGGTCTCCATCTCCAAGAAGGTGGCCCTCCGGCTGGGCCTGGCCGGCGTCCCCGTGCCCATCCGGGCCGATGCGGCGCAAATCCAGCAGGTGCTCATGAACCTGGTGACCAACGCCGCGGACGCCATCGGCAACCAGGAGGGCACCATCCGGATCACCACGGCGGTGACGGCTTTGGACCGGGCCTACCTCGACCAGGTCTTCCAGGGCCAGGAGCTGCAGCCGGGCACTTACGCTGTGATGGAGGTGCAGGACACGGGCTGCGGCATGAGCCCCGAGGTGCTGTCCCGCATCTTCGATCCCTTCTTCACCACCAAGCCCACGGGCCATGGTCTCGGGCTCTCGGCCACGCTGGGCATCCTCCGCGGCCACCATGCGGGCCTGCGGATCTACAGCGAACCCGGGCGGGGGAGCACCTTCAAGGTGCTCTTCCCGGCGGCCGAGGGCGTCGCCGACGAGGAGGGCCCAAAGCCGGCCGCCCCGGTCTCCCTCGTGGGCCTCCGCGTGCTCCTGGTCGATGACGAGGTGATGCTGCGCGAGTCCACCGCCGAGGCCCTGCAGTCCCTGGGCGTGGAGGTCCTCCTGGCGGGGGATGGGCAGGAGGCCGTGGACCAGGTCACCCGGCAGGGGGCCACCCTGGACCTGGTGTTCATGGACCTGACCATGCCCCGCATGGACGGGCGCGAGGCCTTCCAGCAGATCCGGAGGCTCTGCCCCGGCCTGCCCGTGGTGCTGACCAGCGGGTACAACGAGCAGGAGTCCATCCAGGACTTCATCGGCCGCGGCCTCGCCGGGTTCCTGCAGAAGCCGTACACCCTGAAGGCCCTGGGGGAGACCCTCCAGCGCTGCGCCCGGCCCAGGTCCTAGTGGCGCCCGGGTGAATTAGCTGGATCATCCCCAGGGCTCGTGCACCACGTGGCAGGGGTCTGGGGGCGCGACAGTGCCTCCAAGTGGGGTGACAGCCCTGGCGCGTCTGCGCGCAAGGGCGCCAGAGGGGCCAGGCCCCGATGGAGGTGCGCTTCGCCGTCACGTCCTTGGTCCAGGTTTTTTTGGCGAGGTGCCCTAGGTTTCGGTCCTCAGCCGGTAGCCCACCCCCGGCTCGGTCTGGAGGTACTTGGGCCGCGAGGGCTCCGCCTCCAGCTTGTGGCGCAGCTGGGTCATGTAGACGCGCAGGTAGAGCGGCTGGGCGCCGGCGGCCCCGCCCCAGACCTCCTTCAGCAGCTGGCGGTGGGTGACCACCTTGCCCGCGTGCCGGATGAGGGTCGTGAAGAGGCGGTACTCCAGGGGCGTGAGGTGCACCTCCTGGCCGTCCATCAGGACCTGGCGCTTGGCCAGGTCCACGCGCCAGCGGTCCAGCACGAAGACGGGATCGGCCTCGCCCTCGGGCCCCGCGTGGCGCAGGGCGACGCGCACGCGGGCCAGCAGCTCGCGGGTGCCGAAGGGCTTGGTGAGGTAGTCGTCGGCGCCGGCATCCAGGGCGTTCACCTTGTCCGTCTCCTGCCCCCGGGCCGAGATCACGATGACGGGGGCGCGGCTCCATTCCCGCAGGCGCGTCACCACCTCGAGGCCGTCCATGTCCGGCAGGCCCAGGTCCAGCAGGATGGTTTCGGGGCGGTGCTGGACCGCCATGGCCAGCCCCTCCTGGCCCGTGCCCGCCTCCAGGTAGCGGTAGCCGCTGCCCTCCAGGGCCACCCGGAGGAAGCGGCGCATCTGCGGCTCGTCCTCCACCAGCAGGATGAGGGCTCCAGAACCGGTCATGGCGCCTCCTCCGGCATCGCGGGCGGCGTGCCCAGGGGCAGGGTCACCAGGAACTGGGCACCGCCCTGGGGGTGGTTCACGGCCTGGATGCGGCCGTGGTGGGCCGTCACGATGCCCTTGCAGATGGCCAGGCCCAGCCCGGCCCCGGGGCGGTTGGAGGCGGCCTGGCCCCGGGCCAGCTTCTCGAAGATGCGCTCCTGCTCCCCAGCGGGGATGCCCGGGCCCTGGTCGGCGATGGAGAGGGTGAGCGACTTCCCGGCGGCCCAGGCCTTGATGTCCACGGGGGTTCCGGGTGGCGAGTACTTCAGCGCGTTGTCGAGGAGGTTCAGCAGCAGCTGCTCCATGAGCACGCCGTCCATGGCCACCAGGGGGAGGTCCTCGGGCAGGGAGACACGCACCCGGTGGGCCTCAAGGGCCAGCTCCCGGCGGTTCAGGGTGGCGCCCACCACCTCCTCCAGGGGCATCCACTCGGTCTGCAGGTCCACGGCCCCCGATTCCAGGCGGGTGATGTCCAGCAGGTTGGTGACCAGCCGGTGCAGGCGCTGGGCCTCCTCCTGGGCCGACTGGAGCAGCTCCCGCCGGGCGGGCTCGGGGAGGTCCGGCGTCTCCAGGGCCGTGCTGACGGCGCCGGTGATGACGCCCAGCGGCGTGCGCAGGTCATGGGAGACGGAGCTGAGCAGGGCGTTGCGGAGCCGCTCCTCGTCGGCCCGGCGCTTGTCCCGGGCGGCCTGCTCGGCCAGCAGGGAACGCTCCAGGGCCAGGGCCGTCTGGGTGGCGAAGGCTTCGAGCAGCTGGCGCTGGTCCGGCTCCGCCCAGCGGGGCGAGCCCTCGGGGAGCAGGCCCAGCACCCCGATGGGGCCGGCCGCGCCCCGGAGGGGCAGGTAGGTGGCCCGGGCCCCGGGCAGGGTGAGGGTGCCGAGCCCGGCGGGTTCGGCGTGGTCGAAGACCCACTGGGCCACGCCCAGCTCCTGCTCGTTGAGGGGGAAGGCCATGGGCGGGCCGGGCGACTGCAGGCGGCCGTGGTCGTCCGGCCGCAGCAGCACGCCCTGGCTCTGGAACTGGGTGGCCACGTTCTGGAGGGCGGAGGCCACCAGGGCCGCGGAGCCCGAGCTGCGGGCCAGCTCCTGGCCCAGGCGGTAGAGGGCGTGGGTGCGCTGCTCCCGGCCCCTCGCCAGCCGGGCCTGGGCGCGGATGCGCTCCGTGAGGTTGCCGATGACCACCCCCATCAGCAGCATGACGGCGAAGGTGCCCACGTGCCGGAAGTCAGTGACCGCGAAGGTGTAGTACGGGGGCACGAAGAGGAAGTCGAGGGCCGCGACGCTGAGCACGGAGGCCAGCAGGGAGGGCCCGCGGCCGAAGCGCGTGGCCACGAGCAGGATGCCCAGGAGGTAGATCATGACGATGTCGGCCAGCTCGTTCCGGCGGAAGATGAGGCTGGCCAGGATGCTGGCCAGCGCCACGGTCAGGGCGCTGAGGAGGTAGTTGCGCAGCGGGCTCGTGATGGTGCGCCGGATCAGGGGGGTGGCCGGCTCGCGGCCCGGCTCGCCGCTGATCACGTAGACATCGATGTCGCCGCTGCGGCGGATGAGGTCGTCCACCGTGGAGCCCATCAGCAGTTCCATCCAGCGGGGCCGGGAGGGCTTGCCCACCACGATCTTGGTGATGTTGCGGTCCTGGGCGAAGGTGAGGATGTCCGCCACCAGGGCGTCGGCGCCTTCGATGACGGCGGTTTCGCCGCCCAGCTTCTCGGCCAGGCGCAGGTTGGCTTCCAGACGGGAGCGGTCGTCGTCGGTGAAGCGGAGGTGCTGGCGGGATTCCACGTAGAGGGCCAGCCAGGGCGCTCCGAGCGCGCCGGCCATGCGGCGGGTGCCGCGGATGAGGCGCTCCGACAGCTCCCCGGGGCCCACGCAGACCAGCAGCCGGTCGCCCGCGGCCCAGGTCTTGCGGATGCCCTCGGAGGCCATGTAGCGGCGCATCTGGGCGTCCACGCTCTCGGCCGTGTGGCGCAGGGCCAGCTCGCGCAGGGCCAGGAGGTTGCCCTTGCGGAAGAAGTGGTCCTGGGCATGGCGGGCCTGGTCCGGCAAGTAGACCTTGCCCTCCTTCATCCTGAGCAGCAGGTCGTCCGGCGGCAGGTCCACCAGCTCCACTTCGTCGGCCCGCTCCAGCACCGTGTCGGGCACGTTCTCCCGGACGATCACCCCCGTGATCTGGGCCACCACGTCCTTGAGGCTCTCCAGGTGCTGCACGTTCAGCGTGGTGTAGACGTCGATGCCCGCGTCCAGCAGCTCCATCACGTCCTGCCAGCGCTTGGCATGCCGGGAGCCCATCACGTTCGAGTGGGCCAGCTCGTCCATGAGGATCAGCCCGGGCCGGCGCTTCAGGGCCGCGTCCAGGTCGAACTCCGGCAGGAACTGACCCGCATAGGCCAGCTCCCGCCGCGGCAGCACCTCCAGCCCCTCGATGAGGGCGGCGGTCTCGCTGCGGCCGTGGGTCTCCACCACGCCGATGACCACGTCGATGCCCTCGCTTCGCCGCTCCTGGGCCTCGGAGAGCATGGCGTAGGTCTTCCCGACGCCGGGCGCGGCGCCGAAGAAGACCTTCAGCTTGGCGCGCTGCTCGCGGGACTCCTGCTCCTGCACCTGGCGCAGGAGGGCATCGGGATCAGGGCGTTCGAGCGGCATGCAGTCAACCTATCCGGAATCCATGATGGCCGTCAGGGCTGGCCGGTGGTGGGACTTTCCGCTCTCGAGCCCGGAAGGGGGTGGCGCCCCTCCTGTCCTCCGAGGCGGTCAGAAAGCCTTGGCCAGACCCAGGACGAGGCGGTGCTTGCCCGCGGCTTCCGGGGCGCTCACGCCGGTGGTGAACAGGTCCTTCCGGCTCGTGCCGAACAGCGAGGCGCTCAGCACCCAGCCCTGGATGTCCCTGGTCACGCCGACCTTGTAGTCGTCCACGGCATCGTCCTTCAGGCCGATCGCGGGAGTCTTTGCGTCTGGAATGGCCTGGTGGCCGCAGTGGGCCTGGATGCCCCAGCCCTTCCCCAGGTCATAGGCGGCGCCGAGGTCGAGGTACCAGCTGCCCTTGGTGCCCATGGTGGTGCCATCGCCAAGGCCGAAGTAGTTGCTGAGACCGTAGGAGAACTTGGCCGTGACGATCCCATAGCTCAGGGCGGCATAGACCTCTTCATGGTGCACCGCTCCCACGGGGCCAGTGTCGGCGCGGCTGGGGTAGCGGCAGGTGAGGGCGCCGAGGTCGAAGTTCACGGGGCCTGCGCTGAACTTGCAGCCGCCGTACAGGTCCAGCTCCAGGCTGGCCCCGCGATAGAGGCCCTGCTCCACGTTGGCGTTCCAATTCCCGAAGTAGAACCCCGAGCGGTGGGTCACGTCGAAGCCGCCCTGGAAGGAGGGCCTGTAGGCCGTCTGGGTGAACCCGCGGAACCGGTAGTCGGAAAAGAGGCCCGCGTTTCCGGTAAAAGTCCAGTCGGCCTTGGGCGCCTCCGCCTGGGCGCAGAGGGAGAGGGTCGAGACGGCGAGGAGGGGGAGCAGGGATTTCTTCATGGCTGGATCCTTGGCAAATGGGGTATGGCATGGGCTGGCCCCAGGGGCCCGTCTTCCGGTGATGGGAAACCGTGGTGGAGGGCTACTTGGCCTGATCGAGGGCGAGGTTCAGCTTCAGGACATGCACGCGGGCTTCGCCGAGCACGCCCCACTGGGGGCCTTCGGTGTGGGCGGCCACGAGCTCGCGGACCCTGGCTTCGTCGAGGCCGCGGGCCTTGGCCACGCGGTGCACCTGGAAGGCGGCGGCGGCGGGGCTGATGTGGGGGTCCAGGCCGCTGGCGGAGCTGGTCACCAGGTCCACGGGCACCGGGCCCGTGGCCTCGGGATCTGCCGCGCGCAGGGCGGCGATGCGCTCCTCCACGGCCTTCTTCAGGTCCGGGTTGCTGGGGGCCTGGTTGGAGGCACCGCTGTTGGCGCCGTTGTAGGGAAGGGGCTTGCCGTCTCCGTCCACGGTGGCGGAGGGGCGGCCCCAGAAGTGGGCGGGATCCGTGAAGGACTGGCCGATCCATTCGGAGCCGATCACCTGGCCGTCGCGGATGATGAGGCTTCCGGCAGCCTGACGGGGGAAGATGGTCTTGGCCACGCCCGTCACGAGAAGGGGATAGGCAATGCCGGTCACGGCGGAGAGGGCGAGGGAGGCGACGAGGGCGGGGCGGAGTTGAAGGTTCATTGCGGCCTCCTTAGGCGACCATGCGGAAGGCGACGAGGAAAAGGTCGATGAGCTTGATGCCGACGAAGGGCACGACGAGTCCGCCCAGACCATAGACGACCAGATTCCGCTGCAGGATGACGGCGGCGCCCATGGGACGGTACTTCACGCCCCGCAGGGCCAGGGGAATGAGCACCACGATCACGAGGGCGTTGAAGATCACTGCCGAGAGGATCGCGCTTTCAGGGCTGTGCAGGCCCATGATGTTGAGCGCGCCCAGGGCCGGGTAGATGGACACGAAGGCCGCGGGCAGGATGGCGAAATACTTGGCCACGTCATTGGCGATGCTGAACGTGGTCAGCGATCCGCGCGTCATGAGGAGCTGCTTGCCGATCTCCACGATCTCAATGAGCTTCGTGGGATTGGAATCCAGATCCACCATGTTGCCGGCCTCTTTCGCCGCCTGGGTGCCGCTGTTCATGGCCACGGCCACGTCGGCCTGGGCCAGCGCCGGCGCGTCGTTGGTGCCGTCGCCGGTCATGGCCACGAGGCGGCCGCCGGCCTGGTACTCGCGGATGAGCTTGAGCTTGGCCTCGGGCGTGGCCTGGGCGAGGAAGTCATCCACACCCGCTTCGGCGGCGATGGCGGCGGCGGTCAACGGATTGTCGCCGGTGATCATGACCGTCTTGATGCCCATGCCGCGCAGCTCGGAGAATCGCTCCTTGATGCCGCCCTTGACGATGTCCTTCAGCTGGATGACGCCGAGGGCGTGCGCGCCTTCGGCCACGACGAGCGGCGTGCCCCCGGCCATGGAGATCTGATCCACCGTGCGGCGCAGATCGTCGGGGAACTTGCCGCCCAGGGCCTGGACGTAGTCCTCGATGGCGGAGGCGGCGCCCTTGCGGATCTGCCGTTCGCCACCTTCCACGGTGATGTTCACGCCGCTCATGCGGGTCTGCGCCGTGAAGGGCACAAAGTGGGCGTCGAGGGCGTGCAGGTCGCGCTCACGCAGCCCGTACTGCTCTTTGGCCAGGACGACGATGCTGCGCCCCTCGGGCGTTTCGTCAGAGAGCGAGGAGAGCTGGGCCGCATCGGCCAGGTGCTTCAGGTCAACGCCCTCGGCGGGGAGGAAGGCCACGGCCTGGCGGTTGCCCAGCGTGATGGTGCCCGTCTTGTCCAGCAGCAGCACGTCCACGTCACCCGCGGCTTCCACGGCGCGGCCCGACGTGGCGATGACGTTGGCCTGGATCATGCGGTCCATGCCCGCGATGCCGATGGCGCTGAGCAGCCCCCCGATGGTCGTGGGGATGAGGCAGACGAGAAGGGAGACGAGGACGGTGATGCTGACGGGCGACCCCTGGCCCGCCGCCTTCACGCTGAAGATGGAATAGGGCAGCAAGGTGGCCGTGGCCAGCAGGAAGATGATGGTGAGGCCCGCCAGGAGGATGTCCAGGGCGATCTCGTTGGGTGTCTTCTGGCGCTTGGCGCCCTCCACCATGGCGATCATGCGGTCGAGGAAGCTCTCCCCGGGGTTGGCTGAGATGCGGATCACGAGCCAGTCGGACAGGACGAGGGTGCCGCCGGTGACGGCGGAGCGGTCGCCGCCGCTTTCGCGAATAACGGGCGCGCTTTCACCCGTGATGGCGCTTTCGTTGACGGACGCGACACCTTCGATCACCTCGCCATCGCCGGGGATGGTCTCGCCGGCCTCGACGAGCACCAGATCGTTGATGCGCAGTTCAGGCGCGTCCACGATCTTGTGGGGGCCGAGGCGATCGGTGCCCACAAGGCGCTTCGCCTTCACGTCGCGCCTGGACTTGCGAAGGGAATCCGCCTGGGCCTTGCCGCGGCCCTCGGCCATGGCCTCGGCGAAGTTCGCGAAGAGCACCGTGAACCAGAGCCAGAGGGCGATGGCGAGGATGAAGCCCGGGCGGGCCTCGCCCCTGCCCATCAGGGCCTGGATCCAGAGGCCCGTGGTGAAGGCGCTGCAGATCCACACGGTGAACATGACGGGGTTCCGCAGCTGGTGAAGCGGGTTGAGCTTGCGGAGGGAATCCAGCCCCGCGCGGCGCACGATGTTGGGTTCGAAGAGGGGGCGGGCTGATACATCCTGCCGTGAATGGGAAACCATGAAGGGCCTCGTGAAGGGTTCAAGAACTAGCGGGTGAGGGATATTCCGGCGAGGAGCAGCAGGACTGGCACAGCCATGACCAGCGCGAGGCGGAGCCAGGGTTGAGGCTCGATGGCCTGGGGCTCGATGGACTGGTCTGAGAGAACCTGGACATCCGTGGATTCGGGCGCAGCCATGGTGACCTCAGCGCAAGGCCAAGTGCTCGGCGATGGGGCCGAGGGCCAGGGCTGGCAGGAAGGTGAGGGCGCCCACCAGCAGCACGACGCCAACCAGCACACCCACGAAGAGGGGCGTGTGGGTGGGCAGGGTACCCACACTTTCGGGGGTGTATTTCTTCTTCACGAGGGAGCCGGCAATGGCCATGACGGGCCAGATCACGCCGAAGCGGCCAATGAGCATGGCGAACCCGAGGCCGTAGTTGTACCAAGGGGTGTTCACGCCCAGCCCGCCAAAGGCGCTGCCGTTGTTGTTGCTGGCGCTGCTCCAGGCGTAGAGCACCTGGCTGAGGCCGTGGGGCCCGGGGTTGCTGATGGAAGCGGCGCCCTGGGCGCTCACCACGGAGGCCGCGGTGCCGATGAGGACGGCGGCGCAGGGGAGAAGGATGGCGATGGAGGCCATCTTCATTTCGAAGGCTTCCACCTTCTTCCCGAGGTACTCCGGTGTGCGGCCGACCATGAGGCCGCCGATGAAGACGCCCACGAGTGCGAACATCAGCATGCCGTAGAGGCCGGATCCCACGCCACCGTAGACCACTTCGCCCAGCTGCATGAGCCACATGGGGATGAGGCCTCCCAGGGGCGTGAAGGAATCATGCATGGCATTGACCGAACCGTTGGAGGCCGCCGTCGTCGCCGTGGCCCAGAGGGCCGAGGCGCCGGGGCCGAAGCGCAGTTCCTTGCCTTCCATGTTGCCGCCCGCGCTGGTGGTGCTGACCACCTGGTCGGCTCCGGCCTTCGTCAGGACCGGATTGCCCTTCACTTCGAAGTAGGTGCAGACCGCGAGGCAGGCGACGAAGATGACCGTCATCGCGGAGAGGATGGCCCAGCCCTGGCGGCGGTCCTTCACCATGCGGCCAAAGCTGACGACGAGGCCGGCCGGAATGATCAGGATCGAGAGGATCTGGACGAAATTCGAGAGCGGCGTGCTGTTCTCGAAGGGATGGGCACCGTTGATGCTAAAGAAGCCTCCCCCGTTGGTGCCGAGCATCTTGATGGCGATCTGGGAGGCCGCAGGTCCCATGGCGAGCACCTGGCCGTTCGCCGTATGGACGTAGGCCGAGAAGTTCTGGATGAGCCCCTGGGAGACGAGGAAGAGCGCGAAGACGAAGGAGAGGGGCAGCAGGATGTAGACCGTGCTCCGGATGACATCCACGAAGGCGTTGCCCAAGGTCGACGTGCTACGCCGCATGAGGCCCCGCACGAGCGCAACGAGGACGGCGATGCCCGTGGCCGCGGAAATAAAGTTCTGCACCGCGAGGCCAAGCATCTGGGTGAGGTAGCTGAGGGTGCTCTCGCCGCCGTAGGCCTGCCAGTTGGTGTTGGTCATGAAGCTCACGGCCGTGTTGAAGGCGAGCGGCGTGCTCGTGTTGGCCAGGTGCTCGGGGTTGAGGGGCAGGCCGGCCTGGAACTTCATGAGGAGGAAGACTGCGAAGAAGCCCAGGACCTTTACGAGGGTGATGGCCCAGGCATAGCCCTTCCAGCCCATCTCCTCGTCATCCTTGATGCCCATGAGGCGGTAGATGCCGCGCTCCAGGGGCCCGAGGACGGGATGGAGGAAGGTGCGCTCCCCTTCCAGAACCTTGCCCATGTAGGTTCCGAGGGGGAAGGCCAGGCCCAGCAAGAGGGCCAGGTAAAGGAGGTTTTGGATCCAGGCATGGCTCATTGGAACTTCTCCGGCTTCAGCAGGGCGAAGGTGAGATAGCCCAGGAGGCCCAGGGCCAGCAGGGCGGCGATGACGAGGGAGGCGCTCATTCGAAGGCTCCTGATGCGGTGGTGAACTGGGCGATGAACCAGAAAAGGAGGGGAAGGGACATGAGCGTCAGCATCCACAGGGCCGTGGTCCGGGCGGTTCGGCCCTCGGAACGCAGGCTCCGGGCATTCCTCACGCCCAGCCAGGCCACCAGGGTGGCCAGGGGGAAGAACCAGGGCATGACGATGTGCACAGCGGCTCCTGTGGCGGCCGCGGCCAGTGGGAGTCGGAGAGGAGCCGGAAAGGCTCGCCTCCCGGTGGCCAGGCACCCGAAAGCATGGCCAGGGAGGGCGTTAGGAAGGCGTTAGGACTCGGGACCGGACCGTTAGGTTTTCGTTGGGCCCCTCAGGCGCGCTTCGCGCGGGCCTCCTTCAGGGCCAGGGCCATCCGAGCGCAGGCCTCGTTCTGCTCGTCCAGGCCGTGGGCCGCGAAGCCAAGGCTGATGAAGGGCAGGCCCTGGCGGTGCAGGTCGTAGAGGGCGCCGGGGTAGAAGACCACGCCATGGGCCAGACAGCGCTCGGTCCAGGCCTCGAGGGGCACGTCCCCGGCCACGCGGACCCAGAGGGAGAGACCCTCCCGGGGGTTCTTCACGGAGATGGCCGGATGGAGGTGGAGGAGCAGGCGGTCCACCATGGTCTCCCGGCGTTCGTCCGTGAGCTTGCGCAGGCGGCGCAGGTGCCGCACGATCTCGCCGTCCCGGAGCGTCTCCTCGATGGTGGCCTCCTGCACCAGGTTGCCGGGCCAGTCCACCAGCTGCCGTTGCTGGGCCAGGGCCTTGATGAGCGTGGCCTCGCCGGCCAGGAAACCCACCTGGAGGCCGGGCGCGAGGATCTGCTCGAAGCTGCTGAAGTAGAGCACCCGACCGTGGGGATCCTCGCTGGCCAGGGGCAGGCTGGGGTTCTTCTCGCGGTGGAAGCCCAGGCCGGGGTCGCCCTCCAGGATGCGGAAGCCGTGGGCGTGGGACAGCTCCAGGAGCCGCCGGCGCCGCGCGGGATCCAGCGTCACCTGGGTGGGGTGCTGGGGGCTGGCCGAGAGGTAGAGCAGGCGGATGGGCTCCTGGATCAGCAGGACCTCCAGGGCCTCCACGTTCAGGCCGCGCGCGTCCACGGGCACGGCGAAGAGGCGGGCACCCGCCGAGCGGAAGGCCTCCGCCACGCGGAACATGCCCGGGTTCTCCACGGCCACCGCATCGCCCGGGGCGAAGAGCACCCGGGACACCAGGTTGAGGGTGCTCATGAGGCCGCGGGTCAGCAGGAGGTTGCCGGCCTCGACGGAGAGGCCCCGCATGTCGCGGAGCATCTTGCCCAGGGAGTTCCGAAGGTCCAGCAGGCCCCGCGGATCCCAGCCCGGCTGGAGCAGGCGCTCGGGGTGGAGCTTCAGGACGCGGCCATAGGCCCGGTGGATGGCCTCGGTGGGCGCGAGCCGCAGGTCCGTCGTATCCGGGATGAGCTGGAAGGACTCCAGGGCCGGGGCCCCGGGCTGGAAGAAGGGTTCGCTGCGCGGCGTGGCGCGCTTCCACGAGGCCGAATCCTGAGCCGAGATGCCCTCGGGGACTTCGAGCACGAAGGGCAGCTTGAGGGCGACGAAGGTGCCGCGGTCCGGGGCCACCTCGATCCAGCCCTCGGCCTCCAGCTCCTTGTAGGCCGCCAGGGTGGTGTTGCGGTTGACGCCGAGCAGTTCCGCCAGAGCCCGCGTCCCCGGGAGGGCATCCCCGGGCTTGAAGCGCCCGTGGCGGATGCCCTCCTCGAGGGCCTTGACCAGCTGGAGGTACAGGGGTTCCGGAGCGGACCGGTCGAGCGCGATGGCAAGATCCCAGCTACCCAAAATGGAACTCCCTAGATTCGGATCAGCATCCAGTCCTGCCTGCGGAGCGTCAAGCGAGGCTCAGTAGCCCGTGCCGCCCCCGGTGCCGCCCCCGGTTCCGCCGCCGGTGTAGACGCCGGCCGTGCCGTAGTTGATGACGGCGAAGAGGCCGTGGGTCTCGGCCTGGGGGCCGGCGGTGAGGTAGAGCTGGTTGGTGGCCCCGGCGGAGCCGCCGTTGCCGAAGGCCAGGCCCCACAGTCCGCTGATGGTCAGGGGAACGTCGTTGGGCCCTTTGAGCTGGCCCAGCTCGGCGCCCGTGGTGGCGTGGAAGGCCGTGATGCGCCCGTCGCCGAAGTTGCCCACCAGCAGCGCGCCGCTGTATGGGCCGAAATTCGCCGGGGCCAGGGCGAGGCCCCACGGGGCGTTGAGGGAGCCACCGGAGGCGACGCGGGCGAGGAAGCTCCCGTCCAGGTTGAAGACGCTGACGTAGCCGAGGCCCGCCCCCTTGGTCTCCCGCAGGGCCGGCGGCGTGCGCTGGGCGTAGGTCACGTAGAGCTTGGTGCCCAGGACCTGCACGTTGTACGGGGAGAAGCCCGCGGGGAGGGTGGGATCCAGCAGGGCCGAGGCGCCCAGGCTGACCGGGGCGTAGGTTCCGTCGAAGACATCGATGGTCCCGGCCGTGAAGTTGGCGACGTAGAGGTAGGTGTTCGCCCCCACGGTGGCCGTGGCGAGGCCCGTGTAGAGGGCCGCGGCACCGGAGTTGTCCACCCGGCGCGTGGTGGTGGTGCCGGCGCTCCAGCCGCAGAGGCAGCCGTCCAGGGAGGCCAGGATGAACTCGTCTCCGCTGAAGCCGGCGGAGCCGTTGAACACCACGCCCGTGGGTCCGCCCATCGCGTGGCCCACCACGGAGGGGCTGGAGACGACGATGGGCACGGCGGGCTTGTTGCCGAGGCCGTCGTACACCGTGGTGGTGGCGGTGCCCTGGTTGGCCAGCCAGAAGTAGGTGGTGGGGCCGTAGGCGAGGCCCCAGGGGTTCACGAGGTTGGCGTCGGTGGTGGTGGCGCCTGCAGCGGCCTGATCCGACACCAGGTAGGTGAGCTGGTAGGCGGGTGGCGGCGGGGGCGTGCTGGTGGAGCCGCCACCGCCCCCTCCGCCGCAGGCGATGAGGGCCAGGAGGAAGGCACTGGCCCCGGCCAGGGAGGCGGGGAGGAGGGGCCACCTCTGGGAGGCGGAGGGGCGGGTGGATGGGACGGCCGTTCTGGGCATGGCTACCTCCGGCTCGCGGCTGCGAGCAAAGTCCCGCACGGGGATTCCGGGTTCGAGCGCCCGGTCTGCCCAGCTTCGGGTCTCCGGACCCGGCCACCAGATCCGGTTCGGAGAAGACGGACCCTCCGGTGGATCGCCGGGCTTCGCCCAGGGGCGTCGCTGGGCTACCATCCACGGAAACCGCCCCGATGATGATGCCTCTCCGCCGATGGACCCTCGCCCTGGCCGCCGTCGCCGCCTTCGGCCAGGAGGGCGCGCTCTTTCCCCAGGCGCCCGCTTCGCCCTGGACGCCCACCTGGGAGCTGACCCTGCGGGCCGACGACCTGGCCGAACCCGGCCCACCCGCCGAGGGCTTCCGCCGCCTGGGCCTCCAGCTGCGGCTGCGCTGGTCCTGGGAGTGGGAGTCCCTGCGCCTCGTCGCCGGCACCCGCTCCGCAGTGGGTTCCGACGGGAATCGGTTCAACGCGGTGCGCTGGGACCAGCAACCCTCCAACGGCTCCCAGCTGGACTTGGCCCACGCGGACCTCGCCTGGGTGACGGTCCGGACCTTCGGCTCCTTGCGGCTGGGCCTGCAGGAGAACGGCCTGTTGAGCTCCCAGGCCCTCTGGGACCGGAACCTGCGCTTCCTCGGCGCCGGAGGGCTGGCCGGGGTCCGCGGCACGGAGGGGCTGCTGCAGGAGGCGAGCCTGCGGGTGGCGGCGGGCCGGGTGCGGAACATCCTCGGGGGCCGGGGCGACCTAGTGGCCGGCCAGCTCGTCCTCAAGCTGGACACGGGCCCCCTCTCCTGGACGGCCCATGCCGGCCGCTGGTGGCATGCCTGGGATCCGGGTGAGGAGCGGCTGCGCCGTCTGCCCGGGCACGATCCCCTGGCCCGACAGCGCATGACGGTCGATGCCGGCGGCGCCGCCCTGAAATGGAACGCGGCCTTCCCCCTGGAGGCGCGCTGGTTCCAGTCGAAGAACCGCGACAGCGGGGAGGACAGCGAGGAACTCCAGGTCTCCGCCGGAAGCCGGGAGCGCACTTGGTGGCCCCAGGTCTCCTTCACCTGGCAGCGGCTCTCCTCCACGGGCACCCTGTACCCCGTGAACGGCGATGAGTGGTGGTTCTACCGGCGGGCCCGGGGCCCGCGCTACGAGGCCTCCCTGCCGCTGCCCGGCCAGTGGACCCTTTCCCTCGTCTACCTGAGCCAGCGCCTCGACGGGGAGGACTACGAAGCCCACCGGAAGCTGGTGGTCCTGATGAAGCGATTCTGAGCCCTAGTAGTTCCGGTCGTCGGCCAGGGGCGGGTAGTCCCGGCCGAACTTGTTCTTGTGGGGCTCGATGGGGGGGAGAGAGACCTGCAGCTCCCAGGCGCCCTGGGTGATGCCGCCCTCCACCCGGAGGGTCCAGGCCTTCTCGCCGGCCTCCGGGTGCCAGAGCCGTAGGCGGTAGGCCCCCGGCGGAACGCCCTCGAAGTGGACCCCCGACCGTCCGTCCAGCAGCTGGGCGAAGGGCGTGGTCACCACCCAGAGGAAGGCGTTCATCTGGTGGTGGACGTTGCAGTACAACTTGACCAGGCCCGGCGTCGAGACCTTCACCCTGGGCACGTCGCCAGGCCTGTACTGGCCCGTGTCGAAGCGGTTGCCCTGGGTGACGCTGAAGACGTTGTGCAGGATGTGGTCCAGGTTGGGGAAGGCCACCTCCGTGCCGGGCGTGGCGAGGGCCACCCGGGGGATGAACTGCTTGCCCACGGTCCGGATCACCACGGCCTTCGAGGGCCCCGCCACGGGCTGGGCCGGATCCAGGGGCTCCAGCAGGGCCACGCAGTCCCGGAGAGAGGCACGGAGCCGGCCGTCCTTCTCGCGCAACTGGACCGGGCCCTGGACGCCGCCCCCGCGGAGCGGCAGAGTCAGGGCCAGAACGGACAGGCCGCATGCGAGGGCTCGTATCATGCGTGGGTTCCAGAGTAGATTCGACGCAAGTATACCGATCCCCCCAAGGACGCCCATGCAGCCGACCATGAGGTGGTACCAGACCCTGGCCTGGACGTACTTCATCCGGCAGGCGGCCGCCATCCTGGCGCTCCTGGCCATCATCCTCTGGGTGGCCTACAGCGAGGCGGAGCGCGGCGCGCGCAGCACCGCCCAGGCCAGCCTCTCGGCCGGGGGCTACGTGCTGGAGCGGGCCTTCGAGCAGCAGGGCCGCTCCCTGGATGGCGGCCTCGAGGTCTTCACGCAATATTCGGGCAATGTCGCCCTCATCGAGCATGTCCTCGAATCCGGGGCCGCGACCAGCCTCACGGACACCCTGGTGGAGAACCTCCCCCGCCTCGGAGCCGAGGTCGCCCTGGTGGTGGCGCCGGATGGCCAGCTCCTGGCCTGCACGGCCAAGGGGCCCCGTCCGGCCCTTCCCGAGGTGGGGATCCTCCAGATGGCCCTGGCGCCGGAGGAGGCCGCCGCCGCAGGTCATCCCGGCCCCTTCTACCGGGGCTTCCTGCGGGTGGACTGGGGCGACCGGCCCGGGGTCTACCACGCCGTGGCACGGCCCCTGCGTTCGCCCGCCGGCCGCGCCCTGGGCGCCATGCTGGTGGGCGTCCCGGTGGACGACCGGGCGGCGGCGGACCTGCGGCGCCTGGCCATCGCCGGTCCCCAGCGGGGAGATCCCACGGCCCACCTCGCGCTGCTGAGCCAGTTCCGGGCCCAGGGCAGCACGCTCCCCGAGGCGGAGGCGGTCAACCGGCTGCTCTCCCGCGAGCCGGCCTTCCTCGCGGTGCGGGGCCAGGTGCTGGACGGCCAGCGTTCGAGCGTGCTGCCCTTCCGGCTGGATGGGCGGAACTACCTGGGGATGATCTCGCCGCTCCACGGCGTGAACGCCCTCGACCTGGAGATGGCGGACCTGCTGATGATGCCCGTGGATCCCCTGCTGGCCCCCTTTCGGAACCTGCAGAAGGCCATCCTGGCCGTGGGCGCGGCCGGGCTCTTCGTGGCGCTGGGGCTCAGCCTTCGCTCCGCCCGGAAGGTCACGGCGCCGCTCAAGGCCCTGGCCTCGGCCGCCCAGGCCCTGGCGGAGGGGGATCCGCCCGAGTCCCTCGGCATCGAGCCGACCCCCGACGAGGTGGGCGTCCTCACCCGTACCTTCAAGTCCATGCTGGCGGAGCTGAGGGCCAAGGATCAGCTGCTGGCCCTGCTGGACACGGCGCGGCGGGGGGGCGGCCCCGGCCCGGTCCGCGTCGGCGCTGCCCCCGATTCGGTGCTGGCCGGGCCCAGGCCGGCGCCCCTCACCGAGGAGCGGACCCGGCGCCTGGGCGCTGCGCCGCCGGAGGAGGGCCTGCCCGAGGCCCTGCGCGACGGGGTGGTCTTCGCGGGCCGCTACCGGGTGGACGGCCTGCTGGGCCGCGGGGGGATGGGCGTGGTGCTAAAGGTCCGGGACCTCCAGCTGGACGAGGACGTGGCCCTGAAGGTGGTCCGCGCCGGCCTGGCCTCCAACCCCGCCTTCCTGGACCAGCTCAAGCAGGAGATCCGGCTGGCCCGGAAGATCACCCACCGCTACGTTCTCCGTACCCACGATTTCGGGGAGTTCGACGGCATCCCCTACGTGACCATGGAGTACCTCAAGGGCACCACCTTGCGCAGCCTGCTGGATGGCCGAGGACGCCTGCCCCTGCCCCTGGTCCTGCGCATCGTCCGTCAGGTAGCGGAGGGACTGGAGGCGGCCCACGCGGTCGGGGTGGTCCACCGGGACATCAAGCCCGCCAACGTGCTCTTCGACGTGCGCGGCGACGCCAAGATCATGGACTTCGGCCTGGCCGCGCCCGCGGCCGCGGTCCTGGCGGGAGAGGCCGGCAACCTGGTGGGATCGCCCCGCTACATGGCGCCGGAGCAGATCCGCGGCGAGCGGGTGGACGCGCGTACCGACCTCTACGCCCTGGGCATCATGCTCTTCGAGCTGTGCTCAGGGCTCCCCCCCTTCGACAGCCCCCGCATCAACGACCTGCTGACCCTGCACCTGGAGGCGCCGGTCCCGGATCTGGCGGAGGCGGCCCCGGACGGGCCGCCCGACCTCGCGGCCCTGGTGCACCGGCTCCTGGAGAAGCGGGCGGAGGACCGCTGCCAGTCGGCCACGGAAGTGGCGGAGATCCTCAAGGTGCTGGCCACGGGCGGAAGCACCTCCCGGCTGGGCTGACCTGGGCCGGAGCTGATCCGGACCGGTGGGGGCGGAATCCCCGAACCGGATCTGGTGGGCTGGGTGGTTCGGATGGATGGTGGGCCTGACCGGGGTTCCCACGGCCCGGCCCGAGGAGGCCCCATGTTCGATCCCGATGCCCCGGATCCCCGTCCCGCGGCCGCCGACCTGGACCGCCGCTGCTTCTGCGCCGGCGTCCTGCTGACGGGCCTGGCCCTGGCCTGTGGGGGCGGAGGAGGCTACCCCGCGCCGCCTCCGACCTCCCCGCCGCCCCCCAGCGGTCCCCTCACCACCTCCGACACCAAGGCGGGCCTGCTGGCCACCCCCAGCGGCACGGTGCGGGACTACCGGAACCTGGGGAACTTCTTCCTCGTCCGCGATGCCACCGGCATCTACGCCATGACCGCCATCTGCACCCACATGGGCTGCACCGTGGGGGCCCCGGTGGGCAGCCAGATCACCTGTCCCTGCCACGGCAGCCAGTACGACCTGAACGGGGGGAACACCCTGGGGCCCGCCACGCTTCCCCTGGTCCACTTCTCGGTGACTGAGCCCACCCCCGGGGGGATGCTCGTGGTCAACCCCGCACAGATCGTGGGCGCCTCAGTCCGCCTGAGCTGAGGCCGCGGCCCCGGCCGTGCCCGCGGGCTGGGGGTGGATGGCCAGCTCATGCACCATCCGGCCACCGAGGTGGCCCGTCCGGATGAGGAGCGCGTTCGCGCCCAGGCTCGCCAGCAGCCACAGCAGGTTCAGAGCGAGGATGCGCCGCGGGCTGCCCCAAACCTTCCACCGGGCCGGCGCCAGCTGGATCAGGATGAAGATCGGAGTGAGCGCCGCGTAGAAGAGGGTGGTGCGCTTCGCGAGCTGCTCATGGCCTTCGAGGACGGCCCGCAGGTTTGGGTCCGGGCGGACGGAACCCGCCGCCGCCAGGCCGCTGATCACCGCCAGCACCGCCATGGAGCTGCCGATCACCAGCAGCACCAGGGCGGCGATGTGGATGCCCGCCCGGTGCTCCCGCCAGGCCAGACCCAGCAGGACCAGCAGGGGAACCACCAGCAACAGGGCGATGGGGAAGTGGACGATGAGGGGGTGGGCCTGCGACAGAGGGGGCATGGCCGCTCACCGGGACTTCGCCATCGCGCTGTCCGGCGCCTGGATGGGCTCACCCTTGCGGGCTTTCCGCAGGATGCCGCGCACCAGGGCCAGGGCCTCCTCCTCGGAGAGCTCGTTCTTGTAGGCGGGCATGGCCATGCCGAAGAAGAGGCCCTTGCGGATGGTCTTGGCCAGGCCCTGGTCCGTGGTGCCCTGCATGTCCTTTTCCGACGTGAAGTCGCGGCCCTTGAGCTTCCGCCCGTCGGCGGCGGTGGCGGAGCCGTCCTCGCCGTGGCAGCCGGCGCAGGTCCGCTGGTAGAAGGCGCGGAGCTCCGCCTCGGAGCGCGGGGCGGTCCCCTGCGCCGAGCGGGCGGGCAGGGCGGACCCGAGCAGCAACAGGGCGGCACAGGTCGAGGGGAAGGGGTTCCGGTGGCGCATGGCGGGCTCCTGTGGGGGATCGATCCCCTTCCAGGATTGGCCGATTCACGGCCAGTCACAGATCCGGTCGGGAAATGCGGACCCCTCCGGTGATGGGGTGAAACCCCTACTGCCGCTTCGGCCACGGAGTATGCGACATCTTGACGCAGGAGCGGGGGCCCCTGCGGAGGCTAGGGTCGACAGATCACCGGAGCCCCTGACATGATCCCGACCCGCCTCTGCCTCCACCTCTCGCTGGCCTGCGCACTCCCGCTGGGCGCGGCGGAACAGGAGCCCCAGGCCAAGAAGCCCGCCCCGAAGCCCGAGCCCTCCGCCTTGGTGGAAGTGACCGCGCCCCTGCCCAGCGAGCCGCTGGTGACCGTCCTGGACGCGAAGGCCCCGCGCCAGCCGGTGCCCGCCCACGACGGGGCGGACTACCTCAAGTCGATTCCGGGCTTCTCCGTGATCCGGAAGGGTGGCACGGACGGCGATCCCGTGCTGCGCGGAATGGCGGGTTCCCGGCTGAACATCCTGCTGGATGGCGAGCAGCTCCTCGGTGGCTGTGGCATGCGGATGGACCCCCCGACGGCCTATGTCTTTCCCGAGTCCTACGACCGCATCACGGTGGTGAAGGGGCCGCAGACCGTGCTCTATGGGCCGGGCAACTCAGCCGGCCTGGTGCGTTTCGAGCGCACCCACGAGCGCTTCCAGAAACCCGGCTTCAGGGGGGTCGCCAGCCTCATGGGTGGGAGCTTCGGCCGCAATGATGAAGTGCTGGACGCCACAGGCGGAAACTCCACGTTCTACGTGAGGGGCATCGGCACCCGGTCCCACTCCGACGACTACGAGGATGGGAAGGGCACTCCCATCCACGCCCGCTACACCCGCTGGAGCGCCAACGCAGCCTTTGGCTGGACCCCCAGCGATGACACGCGGTTGGAGCTTTCCGGCACCCGCAGCAACGGGGAGGCCGCCTACGCCGACCGCACCATGGATGGCGCGAAATTCCTCCGCGAGAACCTCGGCTTCCGCGGGGAATGGCGCCGGTTGACGGATCGCATCGAGAAGGTGGAGTTCCAGGTCTACCGCAACTACGTGGACCACGTCATGGACAACTACACCCTGCGCACCTTCACTCCCACAGTGATGATGCCTGGCCCCATGGTGAACAGTCCGGACCGGCTGACCCGGGGTGGACGGCTGGCCATGGGGTTGCGGCTGGCGGAGGCCACGAAGCTGACCCTGGGCCTGGATGCCCAGGCCAATGACCACACCATCCGCAAGACCGCCAACCAGTACACCATGCCCGTGGAGAACATGCCCCGGAACGACGATGGGCGCTTCAAGAACGCGGCCCTCTTCGCGGAAGTGGAGCACCCCTTCACGGGGAGGGACCGCCTGGTGGCCGGGCTTCGCGCGGACCGCTGGCACGCCGAGGACCCCCGCGCCGTGGTGGCCATCAGCATGATGGCCAGCGTGGCCAACCCGACTTACAACCACGAGCGCAACGAGACCCTCAGCAGCGGCTTCCTCCGCTATGAGCGGGAAGTGTTCACGGGTTCCACCTTCTATGCGGGGGTGGGCCATGCCGAGCGCTTCCCGGACTACTGGGAGGCCATCAGCAAGGAGAGCCTCAGCACCGCCAGTGCCTTCGACACCAGGGCCGAGAAGACCACCCAGCTGGACCTGGGCTGGATGAAGCAGGCTGGGGCGGTCCAGACCTCGATCTCCTTCTTCTACGGCCAGGTGAAGGACTTCATCCTCATCCAGTCGAACGTGCTCAAGCCCGCGGGCATGGGGACGCGCGCGGCCACCGTATCGCGCAACGTGGACGCCACCACCTGGGGAGGAGAGGTGGCCATGGGCACCAAACTCGCCGGCTTCCTGAAGGTGGACGCCAGCCTGGCCTACACGCGCGGCGAAAACGACACCGAGGGTCGGGCCCTCGCCCAGATCCCCCCCCTCGAGGCCCGCCTGGGCCTGGGCTACGAAGGCGAGGCCTGGTCCACGGGGCTGCTGGTGCGCGGGGTGGAGCGGCAGGATCGCGTGGCCGTGAACCAGGGCAACATCGTGGGCCAGGACATCGGGGCCACGCCGGGCTTCGCCATCGTGTCGCTCAACGCGGGCTGGAAGCTGGCCAAGGGATGGCTGCTCACGGCCGGTGTGGACAACCTGTTCGACCGGGTCTACGCCGAGCACATCAGCCGGAGCACCAGCATGATCCCCGGCTACCTGGTGCAGTCCACCCGCGTGAATGAACCGGGCCGCACGCTCTGGATGAAAGCCTCGTTCACCTTCGGGCGGTAGGGCTTCCCGGAGATCCCGTGGATAATGGCAGCACGATGACCCAGCCCGGCTTCGGCATCTCCCTCACCTGGCTGCTCCGCCTGCGCTGGATCACCGTGGCCTCGCAGGCCGCGGCGATCCTGGTGGCCGAGCGCCTGCTGCCCGACGAGATCCAGGCCGGTCCCCTGTTCGCGCTGGTCGCGCTCGGAGCCCTCAGCAACCTCGCGCTGCAGGGGCGGCTGCGGCGGCCCGAGCCGGTCCGGCCCGCCCTGCCGGGCCTGGTGCTGGGCCTGGACGTCCTCCTGCTCACGGGCCTGCTCTACGGCAGCGGCGGCGCGGCCAATCCCTTCACGGCCATCTACCTCGTGCATGTCACGCTGGCGGCCGTGGTCATGCGCGGCCCCTGGGCCTGGGCCCTGGGGGCCCTCTCCATCTCCGGTTTCGGGCTGCTCTTCTTCTTCAACGTGCACGTGCATTCCCTGTCCCACATGGACCACGGCGGCGGGGGCGGGATCTCGCTCCACCTGGTCGGCATGTGGGTGGCCTTCGCCATCACGGCGGCCCTCATCGCCGCCTTCGTGGGTCTGGTGACCAAGGCCCTGAGGCAACGAGACGAAGAGCTGGCCGCCCTGCGGGACCTCACGGCCCGGCAGTCGCGGCTGGCCGCCCTGACCACCCTGGCCGCCGGCGTGGCGCATGAGCTGGGCACGCCCCTGGGCACCATCGCCGTGGCGGCCAAGGAACTGCAGCGCACCGCCGAGGCCCTGGGCGGACAGGGCTCCGACATCGCCCAGGATGCGGCCCTCATCCGCGAAGAGGTCGGCCGCTGCCGACGCATCCTCGACCAGATGGCCGATCCCAGCGGTGCCACGCTCGGCGAGGCCTTCCAGGCCCTGGTCTGGGCGGATCTGGAGGCGGAACTGACCGAGGGGCTCGCGCCCGAAGACCAATCGCGGCTGGTCTTCCAGTGGCCGTCCACGGGGTGCGGTCCCATGCCGCGCTGCGGCCTGGTCCGGGCTCTGCGCGCCGTGCTGTCCAACGCCCTGGAGGCCACGCCCCGCCCCGGGACCGTGTCCATCCTCGCCCGGGAGGAGGGTGGCGCCTGGAACCTGGAGATCGAAGACCGTGGATCCGGCATGGCCCCAGAGGTACTGGCCCGGGTGGGCGAGCCCTTCTTCAGCACCAAGCCCACGGGTTCGGGCATGGGCCTGGGGCTCTTCCTGGCCCGCACTTTCGCCGAGCAGCTGGGGGGCGAGCTGCGCGTGGAATCCACCCTGGGCCAGGGCACCCGGGTCCAGGTGATCTGGCCGCAGGTGGCCCATGGCTGAGTCGCGCCCCTCGCTGCTGCTGGTGGACGATGACGCCACCTACCGCGAGCGCCTGGCCAAGGCCATCGCGGCCCGGGGCTACGAGGTGCGCACCGCTGACGGGACCGAGGCCGCCGTGGCCCTGGCCGAGGCGGAGAGCCCCGAGTTCGCCGTGCTGGACCTGCGCATGCCCGGCGAATCCGGGCTGGAGCTCCTGCGCCGCCTGAAGGCCATCGACGCCACCACGCGGGTGCTGATGCTCACGGGCTACGGCAGCATCGCCACGGCCCTGGAGGCCGTCCGCCTGGGCGCGGTGAACTACCTCACCAAGCCCGCCGACGTCGACGACATCCTGGCGGCCTTCGATCCACAGGCGGGCTCCACCGACGCGACCTGCGACCCTGAGACGCCCTCCCTGGCGCGGGTGGAGTGGGAGCACATCCAGCGCGTGCTGAACGACTGCGAGGGCAACCTGTCGGAGGCCGCCCGGCGCCTGGGCATGCACCGGCGCAGCCTGCAGCGGAAGGCCGGGCGGAAGCGGCCCGCAAAGTAGGGCGCTCCGTCCCTGCGTCAATCTGACGCAGGGAATCCGCTGTCCAGACAGGCAGAATCGGGAAACCCCGGAGCCCCCATGCGCCCTCCGTCCACCCTCGTCCTCCTCGGCCTCCTCCTGGCCGCCGCCCCCGCGGCCCATGCCTGCGGGGCCTGCGGCTGCACGCTGCACTCGGATTGGGCCACCCAGGGCTTCGGGGTGAAGCCGGGCTGGCGCTTCGACCTGCGCTACGACACCTTCAACCAGGACCAGCTGCGGGCGGGCACCAGGTCCGTGGACCGCGGCAGCTTCGAGATCCCCAACGAGATGGAGATCCAGGAGAAGACCCTCAACCGCAACCTCACGGCCACCCTGGACTACAGCCGCAATGTGGACTGGGGCCTGGCCCTGGTGATCCCGGTGTTCAGCCGCTATCACGCCACCATCGCCGAGGGCGATACGGACCCGACCTTCTCGCGCGGGACCGGGCTGGGCGATGTGCGCCTCCTCGGCCGCTACCAGGGCTTCTCCGACAGCCACGCCTTCGGCGTCCAGTTCGGCCTGAAGCTGCCCACGGGCGGCACGAGGCAGGCCTTTAACGCGGGGGTCCGGGCGGGGGAACCGCTGGACCGCGGCCTCCAGCTGGGTTCGGGCACGACGGACCTGCTGCTCGGGGCCTACGGCTTCGGGGAACTGGCCCAGGACTGGGGCGTCTTCGGGCAGGTGCTCTTCCAGAAGCCCCTGGCCGAGAAGGACGGCTTCAAGCCAGGGGACGGCGTGAACGCCAACCTGGGCCTGCGCTACACGGGTTTCGCCGCGGTCACGCCCCACCTGCAGCTCAGCGCGCGCATCGAGGGCCGGGAGTCGGGCGTGAACGCCGATGGGGAGAACAGCGGGGCCACCCTGGTCTACCTGAGCCCGGGTCTGACCTTCACCCTGAGCCCCCGCTTCCAGGTCTATGCCTTCGCCCAGGTGCCCGTGGCCCAGCGGGTGACGGGCCTGCAGATCGAGCCCCGCTGGAGCGCCTCCCTCGGGCTGCACTGGACGCTCTGACTGCGGGCTATGGCCACGGCCCATGCGGGTCCGGCCTCGCCCTGCTTTATCGCCGTTCACCTCCGTTCATCACCGGCAAATAAGCTGTTCCGCCCTTTCCTGGTCTCGGCGGCGATGGCTGGAATCAGCAGGATTTCCTTGTAGAATCAAGGGTTCCGACGGAGTCCCGCCATGCCCTTTCAGCCCCTGACCCAGGAACCCGAGATCCAGCGCCGCTGGCTCGAGTCCGGCGCCTTCCGCGCCAAGCGGGCCAGTGAGCTGCGGCCGGATTCCAAGACCTTCTACATGCTGGTGATGCTGCCCTATCCCAGTGGCCGCATTCACATGGGCCACGTGCGCAACTACACCCTGGGCGACGTCACGGCCCGTTTCCGCCGCATGCGCGGCTACGAGGTCATGCATCCCCTGGGCTGGGACAGCTTCGGCCTGCCGGCGGAGAACGCCGCCATCAAGCACGGCATCCACCCCGCCATCTGGACCCGCGCCAACATCCAGGAAATGAAGGGCCAGATCCAGAAGATGGGCATCAGCTACGACTGGGAGCGCGAGATCGCCAGCTTCCAGGACGACTACTACCGCTGGAACCAGTGGCTCTTCCTCAAGATGTGGGAGGCGGGCGACGTCTTCCGGGCCAACCGCACCGTGAACTGGTGCGAGGAGCTGGGCACCGTCCTGGCCAACGAGCAGGTGGTGGACGGCAAGGACGAGCGCACGGGCTTCCCCGTCGTGCAGAAGCCCCTGGAGCAGTATTTCTTCAAGACCACGAAGTACGCCGACGAGCTGCTGGCCTGTCTGGACCAGCTGGACTGGCCCGACAACGTGAAGACCATGCAGCGCCACTGGATCGGCAAGTCCGAGGGCGCGCGCCTGGCCTTCGATCTGGAGATCGGCGGCCAGATCGAGGTGTTCACCACCCGCCTCGACACCCTCTTCGGCGTGACCTTCATGGCGCTCAGCACCGAGCATCCCGTCATCGAGAAGGCTGCGGAGACCGACGCCGCGCTCAGGGCCTTCTGCGACCAGGTGGCCGCCGTGAGCCGCGAAGAGCGCATGACCAGCGACGTGAAGCTGGGCCACCGCACGGCGCTCTCCGTGATCCACCCCTTCACGGGCGAGAAGATCCCCGTCTTCGCCGCCAACTACGTGCTCATGGACTACGGCACGGGCGCCGTCATGGGCGTGCCCGCCCACGATGAGCGCGATCACGAGTTCGCGAAGAAGTACGGCCTGCCCATTCCCAAGGTCATCGAGTCCGAGAGCGAGTGGGATCTCGGAACCCTCGTCAACAGCGGCGAATTCACGGGGATGAAGAGCGAGGACGCGGTGAACGCCATGGTGGCGAAGCTGGGCGACCGCGCCGCGAAGACCACCACCTACAAGCTCAAGGACTGGGGCCTCAGCCGCCAGCGCTACTGGGGCACGCCCATCCCCACCGTGCACTGCCCGGACTGCGGCGTGGTGCCCGAGAAGGCCGAGCACCTGCCGGTGCGCCTGCCCGAGGATGTGGCCTTCACCGGCGTCGGGCCCTCTCCCCTCACGACCTCCTCCTCCTTCTTGGACACACCGTGTCCGAGCTGCGGCAAGCCCGCCCGACGCGAAACCGATACGATGGACACCTTCGTGGACAGCAGCTGGTACTGGCTGCGCTACCTGGACCCCAAGAACACGGAGCTGCCCTTCGCCAAGGCCGAGAGCGACGCATGGATGCCCGTGGACCTGTATGTGGGCGGCATCGAGCACGCCACCATGCACCTCATCTACGCCCGCTTTTTCTACAAGGTGCTGCGCGACCTGGGCCTGGCCTCGGGGCCCGAGCCCTTCCAGAAGCTCATCTGCCAGGGCATGGTGCTGAAGGACGGCTCGAAGATGAGCAAGTCCAAGGGCAACATCGTGGATCCCGACGAGGTGATCTCCAAGTACGGCGCCGATGCCCTTCGGCTCTTCATGATCTTCGCCGCGCCCATCGAGAAGGAGATCGACTGGACGGGTTTCGAGGGCATCGAGGGCGCCAGCCGCTTCCTCAAGCGCATCACCCGCATGGTGGAGGACCACGCCGTCACCTCCGAGCCTCTGCCGGCCAAGGATCAGCTGGCGCCCGAGGAGAAGTCCCTCCTCCTCAAGCTCAACCAGACCATCGCCCGCCTCACGGACGACCTGGAGCGCCGCTACCAGTTCAACACGGTGGTCTCGGGCCTCATGGAACTCTCCAATGCCCTCGCCGACCTGCCAGCCGACGCACCCCACCGCGGCGCGGTGCTGCAGCACGCCCTGGACGCCTTCGTGCGCCTCATGTCCCCCGTGGCCCCCCACCTCGCCGAGCAGCTCTGGGCCCAGCTCGGGAAGCCCGGCCTCTGCATGCAGGCGGCCTGGCCCGAGGCGGATGCCCAGTATCTGGCGGCCGACGAGGTGCTGGTGGTGGTGCAGGTGAACGGCAAGGTGCGCGGTCGCATCACCGTGCCCGCCGGCGCCAGCGATGACCAGCGCCGCGAGGCGGCGCTCGCCTGCGCCGAGGCCCAGCCCCACCTGGCCGGCAAGGAGATCGTGAAGGTCGTGCTGCCTCCGGGCGGCAAGCTGGTGAGCATCGTGGTGAAAGGCTGATCCCGTGACCAAGCCCATGCCCTCCGTCGTCGATTCCGTCCTGGACCTGGTGGGGAACACGCCCCTGCTGCGCCTGACGCGCTTCGCCCCCGAGTTCCAGCTCTTCGCCAAGCTGGAGTACCTCAACCCCGGCGGCAGCGTGAAGGACCGCATCGGGGTGGGCATGATCCGGGCTGCGGAGGCCCTGGGCCAGATCCAGCCCGGCGTCAGCACCATCATCGAGCCCACCGCGGGCAACACGGGCGTGGGCCTGGCCATCGCGGCCAGGGCCCTGGGCTACCGCTGCATCCTCTGCGTGCCGACGAAGTACAGCCGCGAGAAGATGATGCTCATGAAGGCCCTGGGCGCTGAGCTGGTGCTCATCCCCAAGGAGCAGGGCATGAAGGGCGCCATCGAGAAGTGCGCCGAGCTGGCCGCCAGCATCCCGAACGCCTTCGTGCCCCAGCAGTTCGAGAACCCCAGCAACCCCGACAGCCACTACCTGACCACGGGTCCCGAGATCTGGCAGCAGATGGAGGGCCGCGTGGACGCCGTGGTGCTGGGGGCCGGCAGCGGCGGCACCTTCACGGGCATCGCCCGTTACCTGAAGGAGAAGAATCCCAAGATGCAAGCCGTGGTGGTGCAGCCCGTGGGCTCGGTCTACTGTGGCGCCCCGCTGAAAGAGTGGGTGGTGGAGGGCGTGGGCAACGGCTTCATCCCCGGGAGCCTGGACCTCTCCATCGCGGACCGGATCATCGATGTGGCCGACGCCGACAGCCTGGCCACGGCCCGGGAGCTCATCGGCACGGAGGGCTGCCTGGTGGGCGCCTCCAGTGGCGCCAACGCCTGGGCCGCTCGCGAGGTGGCGAAGGCGCTGCCCGCCGGCGCGCGGGTGGTGACCCTCTTCCCCGATGGCGCCGAGCGCTACATGTCCAAGCAGCCCGTGGCCGACCTGGAGCTCTGATGACCCTCTCTCCCCGCGATCTCGCCGGCTGCCTCCTCCAGGTGGGCGCCGTGCGTCTGCAGCCCCTGGATCCCTTCACCTGGGCCAGCGGCCTGAAATCGCCCATCTACTGCGACAACCGCCAGCTCCTGGGCTTCCCGGAGGTGCGCGACCAGATCATCGAGGCCCTCGTCGCCCAGACCAAGGCCTTGGAGCCCACGCTGATCGCCGGGGCGGCCACGGCGGGCGTGCCCTGGGCCGCCATGGTGGCCGACCGCCTGCGCCTGCCCATGGCCTACGTGCGGCCCACGCCGAAGAACCACGGCATGGGCCGGCAGGTGGAGGGACCCCTGGCCAAGGGGCACCGCGTGGTGCTCATCGAGGATCTGGTCTCCACCGGCATGTCGAGCCTGAAGTGCGCCGAGGCCCTGAGGGCCGAGGGCGCCGAGGTGCCCGCGGTGCTCGCCCTGTTCAGCTACGGCCTGCCCCAGGCCCTGGATGCCTTCCAGAGGGCGGGGATCGCCCACGAGGAGCTCAGCTCCTTCGAGGTCCTGGCGGACGAGGCCCGGCGGAAGGGAATCCTCGACACGGTCGGACAGGAGGTCCTCCGGGACTGGCGTTCCGATACTGTGGCCTGGAGCCGGGCCCGTGGCGGGGCCTAAGGCAGGCTCCGGAGGAATCCCATGAAGCTCTACACCCGCACCGGTGACGATGGCTCCTCCGGCCTGTTCGGAGGCGACCGGGTGAGCAAGTCCCACCTGCGCCTGGTGGCCTACGGCACCCTCGACGAGCTGAACGCGGTCATGGGGGTGCTGCGCCTGCATGCCACGCCCGCCTGTGTGGATGAGGCCACCCTGCTGCGGATTCAGCAGGACCTCTTCGTGCTGGGCGCCATCCTGGCCACTCCGGCGGCCCGGCAGGAGCAGCTGGGGGCCCGCATGAGCCGGCCCACCTGGGAACTGGCCGACATGGAGGCGGACATCGACCGCCTCACGGCCCTGGCCCCGCCCATGACCACCTTCGTCCTGCCGGGAGGGACACCGGGCTCGGCCCATGCCCACCTGGCCCGCACGGTCTGCCGCCGCGCCGAGCGCGAGGTGGTGGCCCTCACCCACGAGGAGCCCATGAACCCCGTGGTGCAGACCTACCTGAACCGCCTCAGCGACTGGCTCTTCGCCCTGGCCCGGGCCGAGAACGCCGTGGCCGGTCTGGCGGACATCCAATGGGTGCCGAAGGGGTGAATGCGTTCACAATGAAAAGGGAGGCCCACTGGCCTCCCTTTTCATTGTGGGCGAGTCCCTCAGAACTGGAACTTGACACCCAGGCGGATGCGGCGGGAAGTCTGGTAGTTCAGGACGTTCCCGTAATTGCCATTGGGCACACCGTAGGCGGTGTCCAGGTTCTGGTCATACCGGGTGGGCTTGTGGACGTTGAAGAGGTTGAAGACATCGGCGCGGAAGCTGATGATCTTGGTCCCGCCCAGCTTCATGAGGTACTGGCCGCTGTAGTCAAAGGCCAGCGTGCTGGGTGTGCGCCCCTCGGCCCCGCGACCACCCGCGGGTAGCTCGCCGCTATTGTCGTAGTCCTGCAGGCCGTAGAAGGAGCTAAGTGGCGTGCCGGTCTGGAACTTGGCGAGGACCGTGCTGGAGAAGCCACTGGCCCAGTTGTAAGTGAGGCCGGCGTTCATGATGAGGGCGCGGTCGTTGGGCAGGGGGCCGGTGGCGTACTGTTCGTAGCCCGTCAGGCCCCGGGTGTCGGCCGATTCCTGCATGTGAAGGTATTCCTTCGAGAAGTCGAAGAGCGAGGTGATGTTCGGGTCGCTCTGGCCATTGTCGTTGCGGAACAGGCCCTCGTAGTTGCCTTCGAGGCGGGAGAGGCGCAGGTTGAAGAATGCCGCGATGTTCTTCCGGCTGTAGTTGACGTCCACCTCGTAGGCCCAGTAATCGCGCTTGGGCTTGGCCCAGGTGGCCGTGGTGCCGCTGCCGGCCAGGGTCGGATCGATGGCCAGCGCTTCGGCGGCGATGCCGGCGCTGTTCTCGCCAGGGTTGGCGATGTAGTAGGGCAGGTTATTGCCGCCGTCGATGCCCATGTCCTCCAGGGCCCGGCCCAGGGAGCGGTGGATAAGGCGGTTGCTAACCTTGAGGGACTCGTTGACCTGGGTGTCCCAGCCGAGGACGTACTCGTTGGTATAGGGCAGCTTGGTGCCGGGCATGATGGGCGTGAGGAAGCCCGCGCTCCCGGTGTAGTGCGTCATGGCGGCGGAGGACTGGGGCCGGCGGTCTGTGATGGCGCCTGTGTAGGGATTGGCCGTGATCACGCTGGTGCCGCTCTGGATGGGGTTCAGCAGGCGGCTACCGTCGGCGGAAAGGTTGAACCAGTCCGAACGGCTGGTTCCGATCTCCTGGGAGAGGGAGCGCACGTTCAGGTCGAGGGGTACCTTCTCGAAGTACTTGCCGTAGAAGGCATAGACCTTGTTTTTGCCGTCGCCGGCGGGGTCCAGGGTGATGGAGATGCGCGGAGCCATGGCATCCGCCGCCTTGAACTTGTAGGTGGTGTTCTTGCCCTTCATCTCCATTTCTTCCCAGCGGAAGCCGGCCTTCACGAACAGGCGGCTATTCCAGGAATATTTGCCCTGGATGAAGTAGGCCTGCCAGGGACTTTCCGTCTGGATCAGGTTCGGGGTGTATCGGGCCCGGCTGACGCGATAGAAGTAGCCGATGTTGCTCAGGGGCGTGGTGCCGCCGTTGCCACTGGCATTGGGCACGATGAGGTTGGGGTCGATCACGTAGCCCAGGCGGGAGACGAGGGCGCCTGTGGTGTAGGCCCCACCATTGGCGCCGGGGTTGCTGACGGTCACGAGGTCGCCAGTGCTGTTCAGCTGCTGCCAGGTCTGGGCGGTGTGTCCATCAACCTGCCCAGGTGTGCCCTGATATGTGAATCCTCCGGCGTGTTCGAGCTTCTCGGTCTCATAGCCGGCCTTGATCTCGAAGTCGCCGAATGTCTTGGTGACCTTTAGGTTCAACTGCTTGTTCTTGTCTTCGGCATTTTCCATGGAGCCGGGGCCGCCGAACACGACTGCGCCATTGTTGGAATCCAGTACCCGGAAGTGGCTGTTGGCACTCCCATCCAGGATTGCCTTGAACTTGGACTTCGCCTGGGAATACTGGCCTTCCACGAGCAGGTCGCTGAAGAAGACACCGTTGTACTTGACACTGTAGTTGGTGCCGCCGTACTCGAGGGAAACCCAGGTGATTTCATCGTTCTGCTGTTCCGCCAAGCGCTGCGGGCCCTTGGGATTTTTGCCGGGGTCGCCGAAGATGCTGAATTCCAGGCTCTGGTTGGAGGTGAGCGTCCAGTTCAGCTTGGCGTAGTAGGTATCCGTCTGGGATTTGGTGGTGGCCTGACGGCCGTAGTGCGGGCGATTCGGGTCGGCCTGGGTCCGCTTGACTTCGTTGCGGATGGGGTTGTAGCCCACGAAGTAGAACAGCTTGTCCTTGATGATGGGGCCGGCAACCGTGAAGCCCAGCTCAGTCCGGCTGGAACCATCGAAGCTGGGGGTGATGGTCAGGGTCGGATCCTGGATGGGAGGCACCTTGTCCCGGGCCTGGAGGCTGTCGATGTCGAAGTAGCCGAAGACCTGGCCCTGGAAGGTGTTGTCGCCGGATTTGGTCACGGCGTTGACGCGACCGCCCGTGGAACCGCCGAATTCCGCATCCATGCCGAAGGTCTTCACCTGCACTTCGGAGATGAAGTCGGTGTTGATGCCGGTGCCTAGGGATCCGTAGATGATCGAGTAGCTGCCGTTGGCGCCGTAGCCCGTTCCGGTGGTATTGACGCCGTCGATGACGTAGGCGTTCTCCAGGCCCGAGGATCCGCCCATGGAGGGGTTGTTGGAATCGATGCCGCTGCTGGTAACGCCGGGGGCCAGGTTCACCACCGAAGCGAAGGAGCGACCCAGGGGAAGGGCGGAGACCACATCGGAACTGAAGTTGGTGCCGCTGGTCTGGGTGGTGGTGTCCAGGGCCTGGGAAGTGGCGAGCACCTCGACCACAGCGGTGGCAGCCTTGACCATGGTCACGCGGACCGGAGTCAGGGTATTGAGGGAGGCCTTGGCCGTTAGCTTGGTGGCAGACTCGAAGCCGGGGGCCGTCACGGTGATGCTGTACTGGCCGGGAATCAGGGCGGAAGCCTTGAAGGCGCCATTGGCGTCGGTGACACGAACCACTTGGCCACGGCCACCATCGAGGACGACCTTCGCCCCGGCGACAGGGGCTCCGTTGGGGCCCATGACGGTGCCGGAAATGGCGCCGGTCGTGGCGTCTTGTGCGTAGCCTACAGCCCCGGCGACGAGCGCGACGGCCGTGAAGCCGAGCCGAGTGTAGATTCGATTCATGGGGACTCCTTTGGAGTGCGCGGCGGGGGGGGGCCGCGAAAAAACGGGATGAGGTTCGGCCGGTCCCAATGCGCCATTCCCCGAGGTGGATTTGCCCGGAAAAAATGCCATAAGGACGACCAAAGATCGGGGGGAGTGTCGAAAGAATAGGCCAGGTTCCCCATGACACACAAATTTTTTTGACGCTCGGAATAAATAGCATCGATTTAAGAGGTATTAAAATTACCGTAATATCGTCTTTCGATTTTCTCCCGGCCTGCCCAGAAATCAAAAAAACGAGGCCCTTGCGGGCCTCGTTTCGGGTGGTACCGGAGTCGCTTAGAAGCGGAAGCCGGCGGAAATGGCGATGGTGCGCGGCGTGCCATAGTTGGCATTGCCAGTCTGCTTGCCGTAGGCCGAACCCTTGACCCAGGGGGACGAGATGGCGTTCGGGTAGGTACCGGTGGCGGCACCCCAGGAGGTGTTGAACGTGATGGCCTGCTGGTGGTTGAACACGTTACCAATGTTGAACTTGGCGAAGGCGGTGATGTCCTTGCCCATGGCCTTGAAGAGGGGGAAGTCATGGGTGACGGCCAGGTCCATGTAGGCAGCAGCATTGTAGACGCCGGCGCCGCGGGTCTGGTCCTTGTACTGGGTGGCCGTGGAACCGAACTGGCTGCTAAGGCCAGGGTTCAGGCGGGCGCGGGTGATGCTGCGGGCATCGCTGTAGTGGTTGCCGGAATCAAAGCGGTAGACGAGACCCACAGAGGTCTTGCCGAAGGCGTTGTTGAAGGTCCGATTGCCGGTGATGCGCATGCGGATGGGCACGTGACCCACCAGGTAGCCATAGGCGACGGTGTCGTTGTAGTCATACATCTGCACACCATTCTGCACGTCGAAGGTGTGGATGCCTTCGCCGCGGGCCGGACTGCTGGTGCCTTCGCCCTCGTAGTTGCCCTTCAGGCTGCTCCAGGTGATGCTGCCCAGGTAGCTCCACTGGTTGTGGTTGTACTGAGATTCGAGTTCCAGGCCCTTGTACTCTCGCTTGGCATCGGGATTGTTGTCCCACAGCTTGATGTAGAGGACCTGGCCAACGGCATTGGTGACCGTGCCCTGGTTGCCGGTGAAGACGTCCATCAGGTTCTTCCACTTCTTGCTGACACCGGTGACCTTGACGTAGCCATCACCGTAGGCGCCGAAGTTGAAGGAGTAGGCGTAGCTGCCCTGGAACTCATCAACAGTGGGAGCCTTCATTTTGTCGTTAAGCTTCACGTTGACGGTGGGGTTGTTGTAGTAGCCGATGTCGGTGGGGTCGTACAGGGCCGTGTTCTGCAGGGCCGCGAAGGTGAGGCGATCCGCCGGATCCCACTCGTAGCCCCGGGCGGCGTAGGAGAAGGCCGTCAGGTCGACTTCGATGGGATTGCCCTGGCCCGTGACGGAGTTGGTGATGCCCTCCAGCACCTTGCCGTTGTACTTGGCGTAGCTCAGGCCGAAGATGTGCTTGCTGTCGCCGAAGAGGTCGTACTTCATGCCGATGCGGGGGGAGATGCCCGAGGCGCCGGCGGTCTTGGCCTTGGCCTCGTTCTCGGCCTTGTAGTTGTCGAAGCGCACGCCCAGCTGCAGGTTCCAGTGCTGGTCGATGCTCCACTTATCGTTGACGTAGAGGCCGGTGGAGAAATTCTTGGCCTCGCCGTCGGCGGTCGTCCACACCCAGACATCCGTGGGAATGGCGGTGCGGGTGATGCCGTTGATACCAGCGACGCCGAAGGTCAGGCCCGTGGGGCTCTGCGCATTGCGGGCGCGGCGGATGCCCTCGTAGTAGTCGAAGCCGAAATCGGTCTGGTGGCTGCCGGCCAGGTTCCAGAAGAGGCTGGCCTTCAGGTTCAGGGTCTTGTTGCCACGGTTGTCGCCGCCATCGTTGCTGGCGAAGATGCCGTTGTTGTAGTAGCCGCCGCCGGTTCCGGTGCCGCCCGTGTAGTTGTACATCGGGCTCTCGCCGTTATCCGCGCCACCGGCACTCAGCATCTGGTTCTTGCGGCCAAAGCGCAGTTCCGTGGTGAAGTTGGAGGTCCAGGCGGACCGCAGGGCGATGTTGTAGAAGTCCGAAGTGGTGATCTGGGGCACCAGGGAGGCGACCTCACCCGCGGAGTAGTTGCGGTTGGTCTGGTTGGTGGCATTCCGCATGTAGGAGCCGACCAGGGTGTGATCCTGGTTGATGGACCAGGTCAGCTTCAGCTGGCGGCGGATCTCGTTGGTGCCCGCAGTGTAGCCGGCGCCATAGCCGCCGGGGCCGTTGGCATTGGTGGGCGCCGTGGCGAAGGTCGAGCCTGCCAGGGCAAGGTTAGCGGCATTGTTGAGGTCGTAGGTAATGACGCCCGTGTCGTTCCGCTTGGTGCTGTAGTAGGAGCCGGCGAACCACAGCTTGTCCTTGAGGATGGGGCCGCTCAGGGAGAGGGTCTTGGTCTCGCCGAGGATGTTGCTGATGGCCAGGCGATCCTGCATGGGGGAGGTGGCGCTCCAGCTCGGATTGCTGAGTTCCCAGCGGAGCTGGCCGGCGAATTCGTTGCTGCCGGAGCGGGTGATGGAGTTGATGACACCACCATCCACATCGCCGTATTCGGCGGACATGGCGCCGGTGATAACTTGGGTTTCTTCGATGGAATCATCGATGACGGCCAGGCCGCGGTTGTTGTAGGCGTTGTCGGCGATGTTCTGGCCGTCCAGCAGGTAGAGATTGCCGGAAGTCATGGCGCCACGGATCTGCACACGACCATTCACACCGGCGGTGACGCCGGGGGTGAGGAGGGCGACGCCTTCCATGTTGCGGGCGTTGGGGAGCATGTCGACGGCGTCAGCACGGTAGTTGCTGGCGGTCTTGACTTCCGTCTTGTCCACGGCGGGGGCGGAGGCGACGACTTCAACCACGGCCGCACCCACCTTGGTCAGGGTGACCTTGGGGCTGAAGGTCTGGTCGATGCCGAGCTGCTCGGTCACCTTGCGGGTCTCGAGGCCATCCTTGGTGTACTGGATGGTGTAGAAGCCGGGAGGCAGCAGGCGGGCGATGAACTTGCCCGAGGCATCCGTGGTGTAGGTGCGCACACCCTGCAGGGCAGGGGAGGTGAGGCGGACGACGACGCCGGCGATGGGGGCGCCAGCGGCGTCCACGACGGTGCCGGTGACGTTCGCGGTCTGCGTGCCCTGCGAATACAGAGCTGCCCCGCCCAGGGCGATGAGGGCCGTGATGCGGCCCAGGCGGTTGTTCAAGAGATGCATAGCATCCTCCAGAAAGTCGGGACTTGTGATTGGGGGGGGTCCCGAGGGGAAAAAAGCAGATCCTCAATCCGGGGGTGGCACAGGACCACCGCCGCAGATATGGGTGTGGCTGCTGATGTCAGGATTGAAGACGGTGAAAAAGATCTAGGAGACAGGAGAGTAACTTTACCAGAACCGACAAGGGAATCTGGTCAGACCAGAAGATTTCCGGGAACCATGTGTCTGAAGCCCGCACCGGACCCCTCCGATCCGGGTCGCCTCAGCACCCGATGGAGGCCATCAGCCAGGGCGACTGGCTGGGCAGGCGGTCTGAAAATTCAATGGTCGCAAGGTATAAATCCGGCTTTACGCTGTGATTGGCTTTCGCAAGAACCTGGAACAGGAGGTCCCCCTTCGCCACCTTCTGGCCCACCCGGGTGAGCACCCGGATGCCCACGCCCAGGTCCAGCACATCGGTCCGGTCCCGGCGGCCAGCCCCGAGGTCCATGGCGAGGATGCCCAGGGCGCGGCCGTCCATGGCGGAAACGTAGCCGTCCTGCGGCGCCAGGACGTCCACGACCTTCCCTGGCTGGGGCAGGCGGCTGAAGTCGTCGAGGGCCTTGGCGTCGCCGCCGTTGAGGGCCACGAAGCGCCGGAGGGTCTCGAGGGCGGAGCCGTCCTGGATGCTGGTCTGGACCTTGGCCTGGGCCTCGGGCAGGGTCTTCGCCGCGCCGCCCATGATCAGCATCTCGGCGGCCAGGCGGAAGCTCATCTCGGCCAGCTCGGAGTCGCCATGCTCGCCGCGCAGGATCTCCACGGACTCCATGACCTCCACCGCATTGCCGATGGCCCAGCCCAGGGGGGTGTCCATGCGGGTGATGAGGGCGCGGATCTGCATGCCGTGGGCCGTGCCCACGTCCACCATGCTCTGGGCCAGGGCCCGGGCGTCCTCCAGCGTCTTCATGAAGGCCGTGGGGCCGCACTTCACGTCCAGCACCAGGGCGTCGGCGCCGCCCGCCAGCTTCTTGGACATGATGCTGGCGGTGATGAGGGGGATGCTCTCGACGGTGGCGGTGATGTCCCGCAGGGCGTAGAGCTTCTTGTCGGCCGGGGCGATGTCGGCGGTCTGGGCGGAGTTGGCGAAGCGCGTCTCGGCGAGGCTGCGGAGGAACTCGGCCTCGCTCAGCTCCACCTTCAGCCCGGGGATGGCCGCGAACTTGTCCACGGTGCCCCCGGTGTGGCCCAGGCCGCGCCCGCTGAACATGGGGCAGGGCACGCCGCAGGCCGCCACGATGGGCCCCAGGATGAGGGTGGTCTTGTCGCCCACGCCGCCGGTGCTGTGCTTGTCCACCTTGAGGCCGGACACGGAGGACAGGTCGAGGCGCTTGCCGGAATCCCGCATGGCCAACGTGAGGGCCAGGGTCTCCTCGGTGCTCATGCCCCGCCAGCAGATGGCCATGAGCAGGGAGGCGCTCTGCTCATCGGGGACGCTGCCGTCGGCGGCTCCCTTCACCCAGAAGGCGATCTGCTCGGGCGACAGGGCGCCGCCCAGCTTCTTGGTGTAGATCAGGTCGTACATCCGCATGGGATGACTCCTCTCAGTCTGAGGGCCCTCAGATGCTCTGGACCAGGCTCTCCATGGCGGAGGCGTCGCCGCGGCCCTTGAAGCGGGTCTTGTACTCGGCCAGGTCCTTCAGGGCCTGGGCGCGGTCCCCGGCGAGGCGGTCAGCATCCAGCTGGCTGGCCCAGAAGGCCTCGGCCCAGGGCTCGCTGGGCATGGCCTGGCCGCGCAGGGGATCCAGCTGGGTGCGGGCCTCCTGGAGACGGCCCAGTGCGATGGCGCGCTGGGCGAGCCGGAGCTGGCCCCAGGCGTCGCCGGGCTTCGTGGTGGTCCCGCCCTTGCCATCCAGGGTGAGGCGCCAGGTGTCCAGCAGGCCGGCCGTGGCGGCCTTCCTGGACGAGGGGGCGTCCTTCACCAGGGCCTCAAGGCGGCCGAGGCGCTCACGCATCCGCTTTTCCACTTCGGGAGCCGGCAGCGGCACCAGGCCGTCGCCTTCCACTTCCATCTGGAGGGCGGAGAGGGCGGCCTCGTGCTTTTCCGCGGCGGAGTTCCGCCAGGAAGTCCAGGCCCCGTAGATGACACCCAGGGCCACCACGGACGCGGCGCCGATGAGGAGGGGCTTCAGCAGCCCTCCATCCGACTCCTGCCCCTGGGCGACCTTCGTCTGGAAATGGGCCAGGCTCTGTGCGGGCTTCTGGACCTGGATTTCTCGGCTGTTGCTGGGGCGGGCCATGACGAACCTCATCGACGAACCATCATTCGGACCCTTGAGGATGCACCAATCCCCGTCATTCCGGCACTTGAAAATGCGCCCCCGCCTGTTACGATGTTCGTTCCCGCCTGGGTAGCTCAGTTGGTAGAGCAATGGATTGAAAATCCATGTGTCGGCGGTTCGATTCCGTCTCCAGGCACCAAGCAGAAGCCCCGATCCTTCCCAGGTTCGGGGCTTCTTCTTGGAGTTGATTCATTCCTCTCAAGGTGGAAGGCCAGGGCTGTTCCTGTGGTTCGGAGGTCGTCTGAGACTGGGTCGCGGCTCCACCCTGCAGCCGCCGGGCGCCTTCCATGGCCTCAGGCGCAGGCTCTATACTCAGCCCTTCTCCCCTCCCCAGACATGGGCATGAATCCGCCCCCGTCTCCCTTTTATCTGGAGAGACCTTGTTCCGCCCGACGCCCTTCCTGATGCCCATCTGCCTGGCGGTCCAGGCAGTCACTCCCGTGCCGTCGACGCTCCAGGCGCTCATTGAGTCGGAAGCTTTCTCGATGCCGGCCGGGCAGCTGCTCCAGCTCGGCCAGTCCCTGCCGGCGGATCCGGCCTTCGATGTGATCCAGCTGATCGAGGACAACCAGTTCCGATGCGACTCGGCGGGCCGCATGTCGGCCGTGTACCGCTACGTGTTCCGGGTGGACCGTGAATCGGCCCTGTCGGGCTGGGGCGGAGTCCAGGTCTCCTGGTCGCCCTGGCTCAACGAGCGTCCCGTCATCCGGGCGCGGGTCATCACCCCGGATGGACGGGAACACGCGCTCGATCCATCCACCCTGGGGGATGCGCAGGAACCGGACGAGGCCCGGGAGATGTTCGGCGACCGGCGCCTGGTCCGTGGCCCCCTCCCCATGCTCCGCGTGGGGGCCATCGCCGAGGTGGAGATCCGCGTGCGCGAGCACCGTCCCTTTGCCGCGTCGGGGTTCCGCCACACGCTGTCCCTGGGCTGGAATGTCCCGGTCCACCGCTCCCGGGTGCAGCTGGAGGTGCCTGCCACCCTTCCCTTGAAGCACCGCCTCTTCGGGCTGCCCGACACGGTCCTGACCCGCGAAAAGGTGAAGGACCTCCAGCGCCTCCGGGTGGACCAAGGCCTGTCCCTGCCCCAGAGGGCCCGGGAGCCCTTCCAGGCCTTCGACGAGGAGGATCGACCCTCCCTGCTCGTCACCACGGCAGGCTCCTGGGCCCAGGTGGTGGCCGAGTACCGGACGATTCTCGAACCCAAGCTTGCGGATCCGGGCCTGCGGGCCTGGGTTCAGGAAGCGGTTGGCGAGGCCAAGACCCGGGAACAGAAGATCCAGCGCATCCTCACGCGCCTGCAGACCCAGATCCGCTACGTTGGCCTGGAGTTCGGCGAATCGGCCATCGTGCCCAGGCCGCCCCAGGAGACCCTGCGGCGGGGCTATGGCGACTGCAAGGACCAATCCACCCTGCTCGTGGCCCTGCTTCGCGAAGCCGGCATCGAGGCGCACCTCGCGCTCCTCCGCGCCGGCGAGGGGCGGGACTTCACGCCCGAGTTCCCGGGCCTGGCGGCGTTCAACCACGCCATCGTGCACCTCCCCGGAAAGACCCCCCTCTGGATCGATCCCACGGTCCCGCAGGCCCGCGTGGGCCAGATTCCCTCCGCGGATGCCGGCCGCCATGCGCTGATCATCGCCCCGGGGACCAAGGGCACTACGGCCCTGCCCATGTTCCAGGCCCGGGATAACTGCGAGGTGCAGACCCGCGAGGTGTTCCTGGCCGAGGATGGCCCCGGGCGCGTGATCGAGACCACCGAGTCGAAGGGCCCCGCCGAGGTGGCCCAGAGGGTCCAGTTCACCGGGGCCGATCCGGCCAAGCTGAAGGAGAACCTCCGGGAGCACATCAAGGCGACCTACCGGTCCGAGACCTTGGGGGAGACGGGCCATCCGGATCCCCTGGCCCTGGACCAGCCCTTCCGCCTGCGCGTGGAGGCCAAGAAGGCGGGCAACGCCTACACCTCCTCCAAGGATGCGAGGGTGGTCCTGAATCCCTGGCCCCTGGTGACGGCGTTAAGCCAGTACCTCAAGCCGGGAGAGCCGGATCCTCGGGATCCACGTCCAACGGAGGAGACCAAGGGGGGGATTCGGCCACGGCGGACCCGCCTGGAGCTGCCCCGCCCCTGGTCGGGGGAGATGAACTGGATCCTCCACGCCCCGGACGGCTATGGGATCGAGGTCCTGCCCGAGTCGCATATGCGCGCCTTCGGCCCCGCCACCCTCCACATGGCGTGGCGGCGGGCGGAGAATGGCACGGTCGAGGCCAACTTCCGCTTCGAGTGCGACCGCCTGAAGTGGACCCCCGCCGAAGTGGACCAGGCCCGGGCCGCCCTGAAGGCGTTCGGGGAGGAACCTTCGCCCGTGATCGTCTTCCAGAACCTCGGCGAAGCCCACCTGGAGGCCGGCCGGCTGAAGGAGGCCATGGCCGAGTTCCGCGGCTTGTCGCAACGACACCCCACGGCCCCGGGACCCCTGGTCCGGTTGGCGCAGGCCGAGCAGACGGCTGGGCTCGCGGAGGCCTCCCGGAAGACGCTTGGCCGGGCCATTTCGCTGGATCCCTCCGCCGAGCAGCCGCACCGGCAGCTTGGCTGGAGCCTGCAGCACGACGCCATGGGGCGCCGCTTCCACCCTGGCTGGGATCGGGCCGGGGCCGCCGCCGAACTCCGGAAATCCATGGAGCTCGCCCCCGACCTCCGCATGGCGCGCCTGGACCTCGCCATCCTGCTGGGCCACGACGAGCGCGGGGACTGGTGGGTTTCCCGGGACATGGATGCGGCGCTCCATCTCTACCGCGATCAGCTTGCCAAAGGGAAGGATGAGCGGGCCCAGGAGCACCTCACCATCGGGCTGGCCCGCGGTGGCGCCTATGCCGAGGCCCGGGCCTCGGCCCAGTTGCTGGAGAACAAGTCCGACCGGAACGCCTGGACCATCGCCCTGGATGCCTGCCTGAAGGGCGCGGAGGCCGCCATCCAGGAGGCGAAGCGCTCCCACCAGGAACCCGAGGCCCGGCACAAGGCCCTCCAGGGGGCTTCCGATCTGCTGATGGTCCTCCGGCGCTACCCGGAGGCCGGCGCGGTGTCGAGCGCCTGCGCGGTGGGCGCCGAGGCGGCCAAGTACCAGGCCCGGGCCACCCTGGCGCCGCGCCTGAAGCGGCATGAGGAGGTGGCCACGGATCCGAAGACCCCTGTGGGGGCCGTGCTCGCCTTGGCCAGGGCCACGGCCCACCGCGGGTTCGACGCCGGCGAGGCCCTCGCCCTCCTGAGTCCGCCCCAGCGTCCTGCAGCGCGGGATGAGGCGACGCTTCTCAAGACCATGGACGGGCTCCACTACTTCCGCACCAACTCGCGGGACTGGCGCCTGCAGAAGCTCGACGAGCTGCACTCCACCGTCGAGTTCGGCATCGAGGGCTCGGAGCGGACGGGCTACCGCATCCGCGTTCCCCGGCCCAACCCCATTCCCGGTGTCCTGTTCGTGAGCAGCCAGGACGGGATCTGCCGGGTGGTCGCCTGGGGAACGCAGCCTGCACGGTTGGGCAAGGAGGCCCGCTGGGAAGCTGAGCGCGGCAACCTCGAGGGGGCCCGCGCCTGGCTGGACCGCGCCATGGACCAGGTGATCCAGCCAACGGTCCAGGATCCCCTGAGCGGGCACCCCGTGGGGCACGTCTGGGTCAAGGGCCGTGCGGGGGATCTGGCAGAGATCCGCCTGGCCGCCGCTCTCCTGGTGCTGGGCGAAGCGGAGGATGCGGCTGCGCGGAAGGTCGTGGCGGAGGCCCTGCCGACGGCCACCGATCCGGGATTGAGGGGGGCCCTGCTCAGGACACTCCTCTACCACCGCCACCCTGACCGGAAGGCCGCGGACCAGTACTCGGCCGAATTGCTGAGCCGCTTCCCCGACAAGCCCCGGGGGCCTGGCATGCGGGCCTCGGTGCTGAAGGAGGATCGGCGCTTCGAGGAGGCCCTGGTGGTCCTGCGCACGGCCCGGAAGGTGATGCCGGACCAGGAATCGCTGCTCCTCAATGAAGCCAACACCCTCGCCCGCATGGGGCGCCTGACGGAGGCCGGCGACCTCCTCCAGCAGGCCGTCCGGGAGGGGAAGGAGTCGGCCGCGATCCTCAACAACCTGGCCTGGAATGACCTCTGTGTGGGGCGCGTGACAGAGCGCACCGTGGCCTGGGCCGAGCGAGCCGTCCAGCTCGTGAAGGACGAGGGCCACAGCAACACCCTCGCCTGCGTCCAGGCCAGCCTGGGGCGCTACGCCCAGTCCCGGGAGGCCCTCCTGGAGGCGGTACCCGATGAGGGGCCCATCGACCGGGGAACCTGGTTCGCCCTCGGCCTCATCGCGGTGGCCCTGGACGACCAGGAGTCCGCCCGGGTCTATTTCAGCCGCGTGGACACGCCGGAGAACGAGGAGGACCCGGCCGATCCCCTCACCTGCAAAGCCATGGCCCGCAAGTACCTCACCACCCTGGGGAAGGGCCGCGGCTGATCCGCGCACCGCCCAGGTCCCTCGCGGCCCTGTCGCGGGAGACCTGGGCACCCTAAGCTGGGGGACTCTGCGTTGGAGTCACCATGCCCTTGTTGTTGCCAGCCCTGTCCGCCGTGGTCGCGATCCAGGCCCCAGCTCCGAGTCCCGTCGACGGGGTTCAGGGGCTCGTGGCGGCCATTCCTGAAGCCTTCATCGAGGGCAACCGCGGCGCGATGCCCGGCCTGGTGGCGAAGGCGAAGGCCGGCTGGGAGCAGTCGAGGCCGGGGCTCCAGAAGGTTCTGGGAGAGGCCGAGGCCGTCGCCATCGACCGGCAGATCAAGGCCATGCCCAGGATGACCCCCCGGGAGCAGGCCGTGGGCGCCCTGGGCGTCCTGACCGCGCTGAGCAAGGCCCAGGGCCGGGGCAGGAAGCAGGAGGCGGCCCAGGCGGGCCGCACGGCCATGCTGGCCTGGTGCCTGGTGGATGCGGGCCAGCTCAGCCCCCTGCCTGGCGTGGCGGAAGCCTTCAAGCCCGTCATCGACGGGGACAAGGGCCAGCACACCCTGGTGCTGGTCTCAGTCCAGGATGCCCTGAAGCGGCTGCAGGATGGCCAGCGGAAAAAGCAGGCGGCGGGCGTGAAGAAGGCCCTGAGGGACCTCCAGAAGCTGGCCGGCGTCCTCGAGAAGGCCTGATCCCCCGTCCCGCTGCGACGAGGCCCCCATGGCGGGGGCCTCGTCGCAGCGGGAGGGGTGGAACCTATTCGCCGGCGGGCCGGTAGTCGTCGGCCAGGGTCACGGGCACCTTGGCCTTGATCTCCTTCTGGATGTCCGTGCTGATGTCCGCCATCCGCTTCTGCTTGTAGCCCTGGGCCACCTGGAGCTTGACGGTCTCGAAGGGGGGGATGCCCTGGGCCTGGCCCGCGGCCTTCATGCGCTCGACCTGCTCCTTGTAGAAGGCCAGCAGCTGCTCGTCCGTGGGCTCGGCACTGGACGCGCGCCGCTTCGCCAGGGCCTGGAAATAGACATTGGCCTGCTGCTGCTCCAGTTGGCGCTTAACGCTGGGATCCTGGTCCAGTCCCGTCTGCTTGGCGTAGGTGGTGATGGCCCGGGACATGGCGATGCGGCTGACGAGGTTGGCCCGTTCCTCGCGGGCGGCGGGATCGGTCAGGAAGGCCTGGGCCTCCTTGGCATCCTGCGAGAGGGTTCGCACCACGTCCTGGAATTCGGCCTCGGTGATCTTCTCGCCGCCCACATTGGCGATCACGCGGCTCGCGTCCGGCTTGCCGGACTGGCAGGCCAGGGACAGGAGGAGGGCCGAGGTGGCGACGAGGAGGGTGGAATGGGTCAGCTTGGACATGGAATCGCTCCGAAAGGCATCAGAACATCCAGAATGACAGGTCCGGGAGGATCCCATGAGCCGAATTAGCGACCTCGAAGGCCTGGAACTGGCCGTCTACAGCGCCGCCTGGTGCCCGGATTGCCGCCGCCTGGAGGCCTGGCTGGCGGAGCACCGGGTGGCCCACACCAAGGTGGACATCGAGACCGTGCCAGGGGCCGCCGAGAAGCTCGAGGCCGAGACCGGGAAGCGGGCCATCCCCTTCGTGCTGGTGAATGGGGGGCGCTGGGTCCGGGGCTACCACAAGGAGCTGCCCCAGCGGCTGGACGGGGACCTGCTGGTGGAGGAGCTGCTGGCGGCGGGGAAGTGACCCATCCGGAGGCTGGTGGCGCCCGGAGGGCCAGGTGTGGTCGGTCCGGTCTGTTCGTGGCACCCTAGGAGGTTCTCCGGGAGTCCTCTGTGGCCAGCATTTTCTCCAGCCAGTTCTGGTCCAATTTGTTCAATTCCGACCTCGCCATCGATCTCGGCACGGCCTCGACCCTGATCCATACCAAGCAGGCCGGCCGCATCGTCATCTACGAGCCCTCCATCGTGGCCGTGAACACCCTCACCCACGAGGTGGAGGCGGTGGGCGACGAGGCCAAGCAGCTGCTGGGCCGGGCCCCCCAGGGGGTGCGCACCATCCGGCCCATGAAGGACGGCATGATCTTCGAGGTGGATGCCGCAGAGAAGATGCTGGCGGCCTTCATCCAGAAGGCCCGGCCCAACCGCGGCATCGCCCGCACCCGCATCGTGGTGAGCGTGCCCCCCCGGGCCCACCAGGTGGCCCGCCGGGCCGTGAAGCAGGTCTGCTACGACGCCAAGGCCGGCGAGGTGTTCCTGGTGGACCAGACCATGGTGGCCGCCATCGGCGCCGGGCTGGCCATCAACGAGAAGCGCGGCTGCATGATCGTCGACATCGGCGGCGGCACCACGGACGTGGCCGTCATCAGCTACAACGGCAAGGTCTTCTCCGACTCCATCCTCATCGCCGGCGACGAGATGGACGAGGCCGTGATCAAGTACATCCGCGAGAAGTACAACGTGCTCATTTCCGAGGCCTCGGCCGAGGAGGTGAAGTGGACGCTGGGCTCGGCCTTCCCCTCGGAGCTGACCCGCACCATGGAAGTGAGCGGCCGCGACCAGTTCGAGGGCCTGCCCAAGACGCTCACGCTCAATGACGCCGAGATCCGCGAGGCCCTGGCCGAGCCCATCAACGCCATCATCGACCTGGTCCGCAAGGCCCTCAACGAGACGCCGCCCCAGCTGGCGGCGGACCTCATCGACCGGGGCATCTGCCTGACGGGCGGCGGCTCCCTCATCCAGGGGCTGGACGAGCGCCTGCGCAAGGAGACCCACCTGCCGGTCTTCCGGGCCGAGGACCCCCAGACCGCCGTGGTGCGGGGCACCGCGCTGCTGCTGGAGAACATCCCGCTCCTGCGCCGCATCCAGATCCTCGACTAGCGCCCGGAGGTCGCATGGCGGCTCGCGCAGCCAGGTGGGGATGGTCCCGCGCCGCCTGGCAGCGCCTGGCCCTGGCCTTCCTCTGGCTGGGGCATGGGGCCTGGGTGCTGCTGGGGCCCCATCCCGCCCGCCACTGGGCGACCGCCATGGACCTGGTCTCGCGTCCCTCCCAGTCCCTCGCCGCCCGGTGGGAGGGCTGGCGGGCCGCCCGCCGGGACTCGGGCCGCAGCCTGGGTGAGCTCCGCGCCGAGAATGCCCGCCTGGCCAACGAGCTGGCCCAGCTCCGGACCCACCTGGCCCAGGAGGCCCCGCGCCTGGCCGAGGCCGATGAGGCCGTGCGGATGCTCGGCCTGAAGCGGCAGATCCCCCTCGAACTGAAGTCGGCGCGGGTGCTCTTCGCGACGCGCCCCGCCACCTTCGGCGGGCTCATCCTGGACCAGGGCCAGGACCTGGGGCTGGCGCCGGACCAGGGGGTCCTGGTGCCGGAGGGCATCGTGGGCCGCCTCTGGTCCGTCAGCGCCACCCAGTCGAAGGTGCTGCCCGCGGATGCCCCCAACGCCTCCGTGGCCGTCATGCTCATGCGCAGCCGGGCCACTGGCGTGCTCCAGGGCCTGGGCTCGGGCCGGGCCCTGATCCGGTACGTCAGCAACCAGGAGGTCGTGCAGGTGGGGGAAGCGGTGCTCACCAGCGGCCTGGATCGCGTGTTTCCCCGGGGCCTGCTGGTGGGCTACGTGGCCGAGGTGGCCCAGGGCGACCTCGAGCTGCGGGTGATCGTCAACCTCTCGGCCCCCCTGGACCGCGTGAGCACCGTCCTGGTGCTGCCCTCCCAGCCGCCCCTGGAGGTGCAGCCGCCCTTCCTGGCCCAGGAGCCGCGGCCCCAGCCGCGGAAGCGGGGGACGCCATGAGGCTCGCCGCCCCCACCCTCGTCCGCCAGAACCTGCTCTGCGCCGCGGCGCTGGCCCTGGTGGTCCTGAGCTCGCCCTTCCCAGCCCTCCAGGGCATCTTCCACGCCGCCCTGGTGGTGGCCCTGGCCCCCCGGGCCGGCTCCCCCCTCTTCGGCGCCCTGTGGGCCCTGGCAGCGGGCTGGACCCTGGAAGGCTCCCTGCGCCTCTACCCCCACCTCGGGGGGACGGCCTGGGCGGACCTGACCCTCGCCCTGCTGGCCGGCTGGATGGCCGGGCGCTGGCCCCTGGAGGGGCTGAAGGGGTGGCTGGCCCGCCTGGCCGCCCTGAGCCTCCTCCACGTGCTGCTGGTGCATGGCGCGGTGCGCCTGGCGACCACCCCGCACCCCTGGGGCTGGGGCTGGTTCTGGATCCTCCTGGCCCTGCCGCTCTGGGGCTGGCTCACCTGGCGCCTGCTCCACGCCAGCCACGGGCCCGGACGGCGCTGAGCCATGGATCCGCGGCAGCGCCCCCTCCTACGCCGCCGGCTCGGCGTCTTCAAGGTGATGGCCTGGAGCCTGGTGGCCCTGCTGGTCCTCATCTACGCCTGGCTGCAGCTGGTCCGCTACTGGGAGTTCAAGCAGCTGGCCCTGCAGCAGGCCGTGAAGATCCGGCCCATCCCCGCGCCGCGGGGCCTGGTGCTCGACCGCAACGGCCACCGCCTGGTGGACAACCGGCGCGCCCTGCACCTGGTCATCCAGCGGGAGGACCTGCCCACCCGGCCCGAGGTGGTGGCCTCCCTCGCCGAGGCGCTGCAGCTGGATCCCACCGCCCTCAAGCGGAAGATCCAGAGCTACCGCCTGGCGGGCAAGGGCCGGCCCCTGGTGCTGAAGGAGAACCTCGACGAGGCGGGCATCGCCATCGCCGAGCGCATCCGCGCCCGCTTCCCCTTCCTGGGCGTGGAGGTGGCGCCCCGCCGGGTCTACCTCGGCGACGAGCTGGCGGGCCACGTGCTGGGCTATGTGGGAGAGGTGGATGAGCCCCTGATGAAGGCCAAGCCCGACCTCTACCGGCTCGGCGAGACCATCGGCAAGGAGGGCTTCGAGGCCAGCGGCAACGACAAGCTGAAGGGCGTGGACGGCCAGAAGCGCATCCTGGTGGACCAGCTGGGCGCGGAAGTGGCCAACTTCGGCCAGGAGGACGCCACCGCCGGCCGCAGCCTCTACCTGACCCTCGACGCGGGGATGCAGAAGATCGCCCAGGACGCCATGGGCGAGGAGGCCGGGGCCGTGGTGGTGCTGGATCTCCGGGACGGCGGCGTGCTGGCGATGTACTCCAGCCCCTCGTACGATCCGAACCTCTTCCTGAACCGCCTCAGCCAGGACATGGTGGATCGCTACCTGGCCAACAACCTCACCAGGCCCATGGTGAACCGGCCCATCCAGGGCATCTACGCGCCGGGCTCCACCTTCAAGCTCCTGGTGGCCCTGGCGGCCCTGGAGAAGGGCATCGCCACGCCCCAGACGGCCATCTACTGCGCCGGCAGGAAGAATTACTACGGCCGCGACTTCCGCTGCGACAAGCCCACGGGCCACGGCACCCTGGCCATGGTGCAGGCCATCGCCCAGAGCTGCGACGTGTACTTCTACGAGCTGGCCTCCCGCATGGACGTGGACGACATCTACGCCACGGCCGAGAAGTACGGCCTCACTGAGCGCACCGGCATCGACCTGCCCCAGGAGAAGCGCACCCGCATCCCCAGCCGGGCCTGGAAGAGGAAGGCGGTGCCCAAGGATCCGAAGTGGTACGCGGGCGAGACCATCAGCGTGGGCATCGGCCAGGGCGCCGTGGGCGTCACCCCCATCGGCCTGGCCCGCTTCTACGCCCTGCTGGCCACCAAGGGCAAGCTGCTCACGCCGCACCTCTTCTACGGCTTCCGGGATGACCAGAGCAATGAGCTGCAGCCGGCCCCCTTTCCGCCCTTCAGGGACACTCCGCTCGATCCGAAGCACTGGGCGACCCTGGACGAGGGCCTCGCCGAGGTGGTGCAGAGCGGCACGGCCGGCGCCAATCCCTTCATCCGCGAGATCGCCAAGCTCGTGCCCTTCTCGGGCAAGACCGGCACGGCCCAGGTGGCCACCTTCGTGGACAAGGCCCACTACGCGCGCCAGGCCAAGAAACTCAAGGACCACGCCCTCTTCGCGGGCTACGCGCCCCGCGAGAACCCGCAGATCGCCTTCGCCGTGGTGGTGGAGAACGCGGGCTTCGGCTCTACCGCCGCCGCCCCCGTGGCCGCCAAGCTGGTGAAGTACTGGTGCCTGGATCGCCTCACCAATCCCCTGCCGGCGCCCCGGGGCCGGATGGTGGACCCCTTCGCGCCCCAGCAGCCCACGGAGGCTCCGGAATGAGGGACCGCTTCCGCGCCCTGGACTCGCGCCTGCTCTGGGTGATCCTGGCCCTCATCGCCCTGGGGACGCTGACGCTCTATTCGGCGGGCCGCAACACGCCCCAGGCGGCGATCTGGCTCAAGCAGAGCCTCTGGAACCTGCTGGGCATGACGCTGATGCTGCTGCTGGCCACCGTGGATCCCCGGCGCCTCTTCCGCTACAGCTTCCCCTCGTACCTGCTGGGCCTGGTGGCCCTGGCCGCGGTGCTGGTGGTGGGCAAGAAGATCGGCGGCGCCACGCGCTGGTTCGTCATCGCCGGACAGACATTCCAGCCTTCCGAGCTGATGAAGTGGGTGACCCTGCTCTACGTCTCCCACCGCCTGGGCTCCAAGAGCGCCGACACCATCGGCAAGCTGGAGATCTTCGGCGCCGTGGGCCTGGTGGTGTTCCCCATGCTGCTCATCCAGCGCCAGCCCGACCTCGGCATGGCCCTCAGCTTCCTGCCCATTTTGCTGGTCATCCCGCTGATGAAGGGGCTGCGGGCCCGCTGGGTGGTGGCGCTCCTCCTGCTGGTCACCGTGGGGGGCTTCGGCGCCTGGAAGTTCGCGCTCAAGCCCTACCAGAAGCAGCGGGTGATGATCTTCCTGGATCCCTCCGCCGACCTGCAGGGGAAGGGCTACCAGGTGAACCAGAGCCGCATCGCCATCGGCTCCGGCGGCCTCATCGGCAAGGGCTTCACCAGCGGCTCCCAGACCCAGCTCAACTTCCTGCCCGTGAAGACCACGGACTTCGCCTTCAGCGTGTGGGCGGAAGAGCGGGGCTTCGTGGGCGTGCTGCTCGCCCTGGGCCTCTTCGGCCTGCTGCTGAGCCGCATCCTGGACGCGGCCCGCGAGGCGCACACCTACGCCGAGGCCTACTTCTGCGCGGGCGCCGCGGGCATCTTCTCGCTGCACCTCCTGGTCAACGTGGGCATGGTGGCCGGCGCCCTACCCAACAAGGGCATGGTACTGCCCTTCTTCAGCGCGGGGGGCAGCAGTACCCTGAGCTTCTTCCTGGCGCTGGGCCTCATCATGGGCGTCCTGCACCGGGCGAGGGTGAAATGACCGACCTGCGGACTGAGATGAAGCGCCTGGCCGACGACCTGCGGGCCCACCGGCACCGCTACTACGTGCTGGACCAGCCCACCGTCTCCGATGCCGAATACGACGCGCTGGAACGGGAACTGCGCGACCTGGAGGCGAAGCACCCGGACCTGGCGGACCCGAACAGCCCGACCCGCCGCGTGGGCGCGCCGCCGGTCGATGCCTTCGAGAAGCGCCGCCACGCCACGCCCATGCTCAGCCTCGACAATGCGTACTCGGAAGCCGAGCTGCGGGAGTGGGAAGGGAAATGGCGGAAGCTGGCCCCACAGGCCGAGCCGCGCTACGCGGCGGAGCTCAAGGTGGACGGCCTGTCCCTCTCCCTGCGCTACGAAGGGCGCGAACTGGTGGAGGCCCTCACCCGGGGCGATGGTGAGACCGGGGAGCTGGTCACCGAGAACGCACGGACCATCGCGGACATCCCGCTGCTGCTCCCGCCAGAGGCGCCCGGGCGGCTGGAGGTGCGCGGTGAGGTCTTCCTGTCCCGCAAGCGCTGGGAGGAGCTGAACCGCCAGCGGGACGCCCGCGGAGAAGCCCGCTTCGCCAACCCCCGCAACGCAGCCAGCGGCACCATGAAGCTGCTGGACAGCCGCGAGGTGGCCGCCCGCGGCCTCTCCTTCCTGCCCTGGCAGGCCCTCTGGTCCGAGGGGGCGGGCCTGGATCACGCGCAGGCCATGACCCTGCTGGGCGCCTGGGGCTTCGGCATGATGCCGTCCAGGGGCCAGGGCGACCTAGACGCGGTGCTGGGGTTCATCGCCGAGCAGGGCGAGGCCCGGCTCCGGCTGCCCTTCGACACGGACGGCGTGGTGCTGAAGGTGCTCGATCCCGACCTGCAGCAACGCCTCGGCGCCACCGACCGCGTGCCCCGCTGGGCCATCGCCTTCAAGTTCCCCGCGACGCAGGTGACCACCACGGTGCTGGGCATCACCTGGCAGGTGGGCCGCAGTGGCAAGCTCACGCCGGTGGCCGAGTTGGAGGCGGTGGAGGTCGCCGGCTCCACCGTGCGTCGGGCCACTTTGCACAACGCGGATGAGTTGGCGCGCCTGGGCCTGAGGGTGGGGCACCGGGTGTTCATCGAGAAGGGCGGCGAGGTCATCCCCAAGGTGGTCGCCCTGGTGCCCGGTGAAGAGGCGCGGGACCTGCCGCTGCCGCCGATCCCGACGGTCTGCCCGGAGTGCGGCGGCGAGGTGGGGAAGGGGGACGACGCAGAGGTGGCCATCCGCTGCCTCAACCCCGAGTGCCCCGCCAAGCTGGTCGGACGCCTGCTCCACTTCGGCGGCCGCTCCGCCCTGGACATCGAAGGTCTGGGCGAGGCGCTGGTGGAGCAGGTGGTGGCCTCGGGCCGGTTCCAGCAGCCCTGGGAACTGTTCAGCCTCCTGCAGGAGCCGCTGCTGGGCCTGGCCTATGTCTCGGGCCTGGACCGCATGGCCGAGAAGTCCGCCCAGAACCTGATGCAGGCCCTGAATTCGGCCCGGGTGAAGCCCCTGGCGCGGTGGATCCACGCCCTGGGCATCCCCATGGTGGGCGCCCGCACCGCCGAGCTGCTGGCGGAGGCCTACCCCTCCCTGGAGGCGCTCTGGGCCGCGGACGAGCTGCGCCTGCAGGCCGTGGAAGAAGTGGGCCCCAAGGTGGCCTCAGCCCTGCGGACCTTCGCCGCCCTTCACCCGGAGCTGCCCGCGCGGCTCGCGGAGCTGGGCGTGCATCCCGAGCCGCCGCCCGCGCGGGACCCGAGTGGCCTGCCGCTCTCCGGCGAGGTGGCAGTGGTGACGGGAACCCTGCCGAGCCTCTCGCGGGAAGAGGCCGAAGCCTGGCTGAAGCGCCTGGGCGCCAAGGTCACGGGGAGCGTCTCCCCGAAGACCACGCTGCTGCTGGCCGGTGAGAAGGCCGGCTCCAAGCTCGCCAAGGCGGAAGCCCTGGGCATTCCCGTGCGCGACGAGGCCTGGCTGCGGGCGCTGGAAGGGTGAATCTGGACGCCTTGGCTGCACGGGAAAAAGCCCTGGACGGGGCCCCGGCCCCGTCCCATGATCGAGAACCTACCGTCCGGAATCCCCCGTGCTGACGCGCCTTGGCAAGTTCGAAATCGTACGGCTGCTGGCCCAGGGAAGCATGGGTGAGGTTTATGTGGGCCGCGATCCCATCATCGGGCGCGAGGTGGCCATCAAGGTCATCCACACGGCGGCGGGCATGGGCCTGCAGGCCCGGGAGCGCTTCGCCACGGAGGCCCGGGCCGCGGGGGTGCTGAACCACCCCAACATCGTGACGGTCCACGAGCTGGGCGAGGAGCAGGGCGTACTCTACCTGGCCATGGAGCTGGTGAAGGGCGAGGATCTGGGCACCCTCATCCGGGCGGGCACGCTGTCCCCCCGGGACACCCTCGAAGTGCTGGCCCAGGTCTGCGACGGCCTGGCCATGGCGCACCGGCACCAGATCCTGCACCGGGACATCAAGCCCTCCAACATCCGCGTGGTGTGGGACGGGAAGATCCTCCAGGCCAAGGTGCTGGACTTCGGCGTGGCCAAGATCATCAACACGGACACCACCGACGAGGGCACGGTCTTCGGCACGGTGAACTACATGGCGCCGGAGTACCTGCAGAGCGGCAAGCCGGATTCCCGCAGCGACCTCTTCGCCGTGGGGGTGATCCTCTACGAGGCCCTGGCGGGCATCCCGCCCTTCGACGGCCCCAGTCCCGGCTCGGTCATCTACCGGCTGCTCCACGAGAATCCCACCCCGCTCCCGCCCACGGCCTTCCAGGGCATCAGCCGCGACGTGCAGGGCATCCTGCACCACGCCCTGGCCAAGGACCCGGCCAACCGCTTCCAGACCGCCGAGGACCTGGCCGCCGTCCTGCGCGCCGCCAAGGACACGGCCTGGCGCTGGGAGCAGGAGCGCCCCACCGTGGCCATCAAGCTCAAGGGCCTGGTCACCGGGCGCGGGCCCACGCCGCCCACGCCGCCCCGGGGCATCCCGGTGGTACGGAGCGCGTCCCGGCCGAATCCGGCTTCCGGCGGCGCCTCCGGCACCGGCTCCTTCCTCCGCGCGGGCACCGGCTCCCGGCCCATCCTGCGCGAGGCCCAGGCTTCCTCCGGCACCGGTCCCTACGGCCGGGCCGAGGTCCGCCAGGACGTGCTGGAGACCACCAAGAACCAGCTGCTCCAGGCCCTGGAGATCGACCCGCGGAACCCCAAGGCCCACGCCATGCTGCTGGTCACCCACTACCGCCTGGGCCGGATGGACGCGGTGATGCAGACCCTGCGTCAGGCCCGGGAGCGCGGCATCCCCTCGGCCGAGCTCCGGGCCGTGCCCCGCTGCAGCCAGGTGGTGGCCGAGGAACAGCAGACCTGCCGCCTGCCCCTGGACCTGCATGGCGAGTTCATGGAGTACCTGGGGCTTTGACGGAGGCCCCGCGGGCGGATCAGAGGGCCCGGACCTCTCGCAGCAGCCAGTCCCCCTGGGTCTTGCGCCAGGTCAGGCGGAAGGCGCGCTGGGAGGCGTCCTGGGGCAGCAGGCCGCCCTGACGGCTGGTGAGGATCAGGTCCACCTCCTGGATGGCCTCGTCGCCCCGTACGGCGACCTCGTTGCGCACAACGGTCACCCCGACCTTCCCCTGGCGGAAGAGGCCCGCCAGGAAGAGCCGGGCCGTGGTACGGTCCAGGCCCTCCGGCCCCTGGAAGCCGGGATCCAGGGGCGCAGCGGCCGCCTCGGCGTCGCCGGCCTCGACGGCGGCGCGGCAAGCCTCGAAGATGCGGCGCACCTGGGCCTCGGGGGTGTCGGACCGGCAGGCCGAGAGGGCCGCCAGGAGGCAGATCGAGGCAATCCTTTTCCTCATGGCCGCACCCCATCACACTGGATGATCACGGAAGGATAGTGCCATGGATCCCAAAGGCCGCTTCGACACGCTCTGCATCCACGCCGGCCAGGCCCCGGACCCCACCAACGGGGCCCTCATGACGCCCGTCTACTTCACCAGCACCTACCTCCAGGATGGGCTGGGGCAGCACCGGGGCTTCGACTACGCCCGCGTGCGCAACCCCACCCGCGATGCCGTGGAGGCCAACCTGGCGGCGCTTGAAGGAGGGGCTCACGGCATGGCTTTCGGCTCGGGCATGGCGGCCGTGCAGGCCATCTTCGAGCAGCTCAGCAGCGGCGACCACGTGGTGCTGGGCGACAACGTCTACGGCGGCACTTTCCGGCTGCTGGACAAGGTGATGACCCGCTTCGGCCTCACCTACACCCAGGTGGATACGGGCGACCTGGTGGCCTTCAAGGCGGCCCTGCGGCCCAACACCAAGCTCGTGATGCTGGAGACGCCCACCAACCCCATGCTGGGGATCACGGACATCCCCGGCGCGCGCCGTGTGATGACCGAGGCGGGCTGCGCGGCCGTGCTGGCCGTGGACAACACCTTCGCCACGCCCTACAACCAGCGACCCCTGGAGCTGGGCGCCGACCTGGTCTTCCACTCCACGACGAAGTACCTGAACGGCCACAGCGACTCCATCGGCGGCATCGCCATCACCAACCGCGACGACATCGCCGAGGGCCTGCGCTTCCACCAGAAGGCCGCCGGCGGCATCCTCTCGCCCATGGAATCCTGGCTCATCCTGCGCGGCACCAAGACCCTGCACCTGCGCATGGCCCGCCACAACGAGAGCGCCCTGGCCATCGCCCGCTGGCTCGAGGGTCGCAAGGACCTGGCGCGGGTCTACTACCCGGGCCTGGAATCCCATCCCCAGCACGCCTTGGCCAAGCAGCAGATGCGGGGCTTCTCTGGCATCGTGAGCTTCGACACCGGGGATGCCGAGCGCACCCGGCGCATGGCCTCACGCTTCCAGGTCTTCTCGCTCGCCGAAAGCCTGGGCGGCGTGGAGAGCCTCGTCTGCCATCCCGCCAGCATGACCCACGGCAGCGTGCCCGAAGCCGACCGGAAGCGGCTCGGCATCAACGACAACCTCCTGCGCCTCAGCGTGGGCGTGGAGGACGTGCAGGACCTCATCGAGGACCTGGAGCGGGTGCTGAAGGCCTGATATCCGTCCGGGGGTTCCACGCTGCGCGAACACCTCCGGACCTCTGTGCATGGCCATTCAGATCGTCAGCACAATCCATTCGCCCGGTACAGCTCGGGGTAGCTGCGGGGCTCGGCGCGATCCGGCGCCAGGCCCAGTCCCTCCATGGCCGCGCGGATGGCCTGGGGATCGCCCTCCAGCTCGAGGTAGCAGCCGAAGGGGGTCTCGTCGAGGCAGGCTTCCAGCTCCGCCCGTTCCCAGACGGCGCGCACTTTCTCCATCTTCAGGACGGGCGCGTAGCCCAGGGCCCGGAGGATGGCTTCCAGGGCCGGGCCATCGCTGATGCCGGTCTCCAGCTCGGGCCGGATCTTCAGGATCGGGTCGGGCAGCTTGGGTCCCTTCCAGGTCAGGCGCCACTGGCCCGCGTAGCTCCGGGTGCGCAGGGCGGAGCCCGCGGCCTGGAGATGACCATCCCGGTCCCAGAGCACGCTGACCTCGGGCTGGGCGGGCCGGATCTCGCGGAACCCCAGGGCCTCCAGCAGAGGGCGGAAGGGGCCGGTGGCGGGGATGCGGAGCTTCAGCTCGGTCTCGAGGGCGGATTTGTGCTGCATCGGGGGCCGGCCTCCCGCCGGGGTGGGGCATGATGGTGCAAAGGCACCGGAAACCTTGTGATCCCCCAACGGTACATCATCGCCAGCCTCTTCATCGCCGCCATGCTGCTGCTCTTCGCGGTGGTGCAGGCACCGCGTCCGGTCAGCGCCGGCGGCGTCGCGGCGGTGGAATCGCCCGCGGTCATGAGCCTGGGGGGATATGAGGCCCTGGCGGAGCTCCGCCTGGTGGACGGCTGGGCGCCCCGTTTCCAGGGGACCGTGGATCCGGACCAGCCCGATGCCTGGCCCTTTGAAGGCGGCTTCGGCACGCCCTGGGAGCCCGCCTCGCCCTACCTGGCGGACCAGGGGCTCGCGCTGAACGGCCCCGGGGGCCGCAGCGAGGTGGCCCTGTGGCGGGGCCTGGAATGGCGGCACTACCGCTTCGACGCGCCCCTCTGCTCGGCCCGCCTGGATCCCGTCAAGGGCAACCGCCTGCTCGTGACCCTGCAGATGGGCCCGGGCCGGTTCGAGACGCGCCTGCTGGAGATCCCCGAGGGCCGCGTGCTGTGGTCCGCGCAGTCAGGGCCCTGGAGCCGCTTCAGCTGGGATGGCCGGTCCGTGCTCATCGGCCTCCTCGAGGCCGGGGAGGGCCGGGGCGAATCGAAGCTGCTGCTCAGCGCGCTGCCCGGGGACGCGGAGCCCGGGGAGCCGACCCTTGCAGCCTGGGACGAGCCAGGCCTGCCTGCGGTTCCGAAGGGCGTGGCCACGCGGCCGGAGGCCCTGTCCGAGGACGGCCAGGACCTGCCGGGCCTGCGGATCGAGATCCCGTGGCGCGCCGGCGACCGCCTGTGGATGCCCCGCGGGGACCGCCTCTGGCACGGGGGCGCGCAGGGGTGGACCCTCTGGGGGCTGGAGGGCCAGCGCTGGCGCCGGCAGGCCGCGGGTCCTGGCGTGCTGAACGCCCACCCGCCCCAGCGCATGGCCTTGGTGGAGGCCCAGCCGGGCGAGGGCATGGTCCGCAAGCGCAGCTCCCTCATCAAGGCCGACTGGACGGAGGTGTCTCCGGAGACGCTGCCCTGGCCGGCCTGGGATGCGGCCTGGGCCTGGCGGGAGAACGGGGCCTTCGATGCCTGGGACCAGCGCTGGAACGAGAGCGCACTGCCCCCCGAGCGGCAGCGGCAGGCGCTCTTCGAGTCCTACCGGGCCGAGTGGCGCACAGCCTTGGAGCTCCGGGCCTCGGTGAAGGGCTGGCTCCCCCGGGGCCCCGAGGTGGCGCTGCGGGAGCCCGCCGGCGTGGCCTGGATCTGGGTGGGGGACCGGGTCCTGATGGTCCGCCTCGTGGACGTCGAGCGGGTCCGGGTTCTCAGGAAGCTGCTGCGCTGAGCGCTTACATTGCTATCCGAAGTGCACATTTCTGGTAGCGTTGTGCCCAGCCACTCTTTCTTCCTCCCGGCTTCCCGAGGTTTCCGATGCCGCGTCTCCTCCTCGTGGACGACAATCCCAGCATTCATCGGATTGCCGAATCCCTCCTGGCTCCCACGGATGTGGAGCTCATCTGCGTGGACTCCGCCGCGGAGGCCCTGGATCGTCTGGAGCGGGGCGAACGCTTCGATGTGGCGCTGGTGGATACGGCCATGCCCGGCATGGATGGCTGGACCCTGCTGGGCCGCCTGCGCGCCATGGAGGAGACCGCCCGCATGCCCATCGCCCTGATGGCCGGCGTGCTGGATCCGGTGGACCCCTCCAAGCTGGCGAAGGCTCCCATCCAGGGTTTCCTGAAGAAGCCCATCGAGCTGCGCGAGCTGGGCGACCGCGTGAAGGCCCTGTTGGCCACGCCAGTGCCGGTGGGCCCCTCCCCCTTCAGCACCGTGCCGGCCACGCCGGCCCGGGACCTGGTGAAGCGCGCCGAGGAGGCCCTGCCGGAGCTGAGGCCCGAACCGTTGGCACCGCCGAGCGTGCCCGAGGCCGCGGGTCTGACCGAATTCGAGGATGACCTCCTGGTCCTGACTCCCGAGGATCTCTGGCCCGAAGACGCCGATCCGTTGCAGCTGGAGCCGGCCCTGGCCGTGCCGGCGCCGCCGGACGTGCACCTGGAACTGGAGGAGCTGGATCTCGACAGCCTCCAGGATCTCACCAGCGAACCCCTGCCTCCGGCGGCGCCATCCTTCGAGGAGCCGGCGGCCCCCCTTCCGGCTTTCGATGCGGAGTCCGTGTTCGCCGATGAGGAGGAGGCCCTGGTCACCCTCCCCGGCCTGGATGAACTGGAAGCCCTCCCCACGGACTTCAGGATGCTGCCGCCCGAGCCCGAACCCTCTCCGTCGCCGACGCCGGCGGTGGAACCGGCCGGCCTGGACGAGGCCTTCGCCCACCTGCCGGAGGCGGCCTCGCTCATCGGTGGCGCCGGCCTGGCCGCTGCGGCGGGCATGGCCCTGGTGGAGGCTCCCGCACCCGAAGCGGCGGCCGCCCCGGTGGATCCCGAGCCTGCTCCCGCCCCGGCCCTGGAGGTCGAGGTCCCTGCCGCAGGTGGTCAGGTCCCTGCCGCTCCTGGTCAGGCTCCCGCCGCGCCTGTGTCCTCCGAGCAGGCCCAGGCCCTGGTGCAGGCCCTTCTGGCCGACCCGGTGCTGGTGGACGCGCTGGTCAAGGCGGTGGTGGCCCGCATGGGGGATCAGGTGCTTCGGGAGATCGCCTGGGAAGTCATGCCGGATCTGGCGGGAAGATTGCATCAATAGGCGCATGCAGCGCTTCCTATCCCTGTTTTCCGGGCTGTCCTTCGGGTTCCTCTCATGATCACCGGCTACAACACCGATGTGCGCCACGGGAACCGTGTCTTCCATGTGCAGACGGAGGACAAGGGCCTGTCCAACCCCAAGATCGAGACCCTCATCTACGTGGGGGGCGAGATCCTGGACAGCTACCGTTCCTCCTACGAGGATCTGACGGTCGTCCCGCCGGTCGTCGAATCCGTGATCCAGGGCCGCATGGACGAGCAGCACCGGGCCGTCATCCGGGACATCAAGAACGGGAAGTACGACCTCACGCCCCCGGACCTGCTCGAGCACCAGGCCTTCAACGACCGCCCCCTGGACCAGGCCATCCTGGAGTTCCTCCAGCAGGAAGGCGATGTGGACACCCTGGAGCTGGTGCTGGACCAGCCCCTGAAGCCGGCCTTCGGAAGCCTGTTCAAGGTGCAGGTGCGTGCGCGGCTCTGCCAGAGCCAGAGCCCCGTGTCCGGCGCCGAGGTCGCCGTGAAGCTGGTGTCCAGCCTGAAGAAGGCCACGGGCCTGCTTTCGGGGAAGACCGGCGTCGATGGCCTCTTCAGCGGGGAGGTCCAGCTGCCCCCCAGCCAGCCGGGTCAGTGCGCCGTGGTGGTGAGCTGCACCAGCGACCAGGGCTTCGACGAGGTGAAGGCCACGGTCTTGGCTGTTTGAATTGTCTAAATAAAAATTCAGACAAAATGTGAAACCCGTTACCCTGGTCCAGGGGGTGGTGGGTTGATGACCAAGGTCGAGCCTGGGCTGTTGAGCATCGGGGACATCTGCTCTGAAACGGGGCTCTCGGCGGACGTGGTGCGGGTCTGGGAGCGCCGCTACGGGTTTCCGGTGCCGGTCCGGCTGCCTTCCGGGCACCGGCGCTACCGCCAGGAGGACTTGCACCGCCTGAGGCTCATGGCCGAGGCCGTGGCCCAGGGCCACCGGCCCGCGCTGGTGGTGCGCTCCGGCGAGGCCGCCCTGAAGCGGCTGCTCATCCCCCGGGACAATCCGGGCGTGGAACGCCTGTTCGAGGCCGCCCGCGCCATGGACACCGAGGGGCTGCGGGGACTCCTGCGGGAGTCCATCGAGCAGCTGGGATGGAAGCCCTTCCTCCAGCAGGTGGTGGCGCCTCTCCTGGACCGGGTAGGCATGGCCTGGGCGGAGGGGACCATCGACATCCACCACGAGCACCTGGTCACGGAGGTGCTGGAAGACCTTCTCCGCCAGCTCCGGCTGGAGTGCCGGACCCTGCCGGGCCGGAGCTCGGTGCTGCTGAGCACCCTGCCCGGGGAGCGCCACCGCCTGGGCCTGCTCATGGCCGCCCTGGCCTACGCTTCCCTGGGCACCCGGACCGAGCTCCTGGGCGTGGATCTGCCCGTGGCCAGCATCGCCCAGGCGGCCCGGACGCTGCAGGTGGACCGGGTGGCCGTCAGCCTGTCCATCCAGAGTTCCGGGGAGACGACCCGGCGCCTGCTCCTGGACCTGAAGGAACGGCTGCCCGCGGGCTGCCGTCTGCTCATCGGCGGGCAGGGGGCTGCGCGGACGCGGAAGATCGATGGCGTGGAACGGATGAGCGGGCTGGACGTGCTCTGAGCACTCAGCCTTCCCCGCCGTCCGGCTCGGTGGGGGCCCACTGCTTCCGCAGGCGATGGAGCAGGAGGCGCAGCTCCAGCAGCAGGGGGCGGGCCGCCAGGAAGCAGAGGAACCCGGCCAGCGGCACCGTCACCTTGAAGCCGATGTGGCGGAACCCCAGGGCGCCCACCACGCCTCCGCCCAGGAAGGCCGCCAGGATCAGGAGCAGCAGGGTCAGCTTCTGGCGGTTGGCGACGATGCGTTCGCGGCCGTGGCGGTTGTGGACGTTCACGTAGGTGAGGCGGCTCAGCTCGATGCCGATGTCGGTCACCGTGCCCGTGAGGTGTGTGGTGCGCACGGCCGCGCCCGAGATGATGGAGGTCACGGCGTTGTGCAGGCCCATGATGAAGCAGAGCAGCATGACGGTGGTGGGCAGCGTGAACTGGATCTCCTGCTGGAGGCGGTTCCCCATGAACCCGAAGATCAGCATCAGCAGGGCCTCCAGCGCGAGGGTCAGCGCGTAGCGGCTGCGCATGCGGTGGCGCTGGCCGAAGCTGATGAGGGTGGTGCAGACGAAAGCGCCGCCCAGGAAGCTAAGCATCATGGCCAGGGCCGCGAGGGCCGTGGTGAGGTCCCCCGCGGCCAGTTCGTCGGCCATGGAGGACACGACGCCAGTCATGTGCGAGGTGTAGTGGCTGACGGCCAGGAAGCCGCCGGCGTTCACCGCGCCGGCCACGAAGGCCATGGCCCAGGCCAGCTGGCGGTTGAGGGTCTCCGAGCGCAGGGCCCCCTCGCGCACCAGCAGCTTCTCCTGGATGGGCAGGGTGGCCAGGGCCGTCTCCACCGCCGTCTGGAGCTGCTGCCCGTCCAGGCGATTCCTGAGCAGCCGCCGGAGGTAGCGGGCCGCGATCAGCTGGATGGTGCGGGGAATGCGACGCATCGACGGGTCTTTTCACCTTCAGTCTATGACATGGGGGTTGAGGCCCCGGTCATAAGCCTCCAGGGAAGTCGGCCCGGTAAACTGGCCCCATGCGAAAGATCCTCCTCCTCCACACCGGCGGCACCCTCGGCATGGCCCCCAGCGGCGAGCCCGCCTCCCTGGCGCCGGGCAGGTTCCTGGACCACCTGCTGGAGCAGGTGCCGGAGCTGGGCCAGCTGGCGGAACTGTCCGTGGAGGTGCCCTTCAACCAGGACTCCGCCTGCCTGGAGCCGTCGCACATCCTCACCCTGGGCCGGCGTGTGCGCGAGGCGGCGGGCGCCTTCGACGGCTTCGTGATCATCCACGGCACGGACACCATGGCCTTCACGGCTTCCGTGCTGGGCTTCCTGCTGGCGGACCTGGGCAAGCCCGTGGTGCTCACGGGCAGCCAGAGGCCGCTCGCCTTCGTGCGCAGCGATGCGCGCAGCAACCTCGTCAACGCCGTGGACCTGGCCTGCCGGGCCATCCCCGAGGTGGGCATCTGCTTCGGCACGCACTGGCTGCGGGGTGTGGCCGCGGACAAGCTGAGCGTGAGCCAGTTCGAGGCCTTCCAGAGTCCGAACCTGGCGCCCCTGGCGGAAATCGGCGCCGAGATCCGGCTGCATCCCGAGGCGGGCCGATTCGTGCGGCAGGTGCCCACGGGGCTGGGCGGGGCGCTCGATCTCACGGTCCGGACCATCACGCCCCATCCCGGCATGGTCTGGTTCCCCGCGCCCGAGGGCGTGAAGGCGGTCCTCATCCAGGCCTTCGGCGCAGGCAACCTGCCCATGGCCCGGCCCGATCTGAGGGGCCTTCTGGAGGACTGCCGCCAGCGGCAGCTGCCCGTGGTGGTGACCTCCCAGTGTCCCCATGGGGGCGTCGACCTCTCCGCCTACGAAATGGGGCGGAAGCTCGAGGAGCTGGGCGCCATCTCCGGCGGCCTGCACACCCGCTGGGCCGCCCTGGCCAAGCTGGGCCTGGTGCTGGGGGCCGGGGGCGGCGTGCCGGAGGTGCAGGCGGCCTTCAAGGAGGCCTGGGCCGGCGAGCCCACGCCCGAGGGGGCCTGGCCGCAGGCCTGAACGATTCGCCGGAGCCCGCTAGAATGATGGTTTCCGGGAACCCCAGATGCTCGACGCCAACCTCCTCCGCAACGACCTCGACGCCGTGGCGGCTCGTCTGTCCGAGCGGGGCTACGTCCTGGATCGGGCGCGCTACCAGGATCTGGACCAGCGCCGCCGCGCCGCGCTGCAGGAGGCCGAGGCCCTGAAGGCCGAGCGCAACCGCGTCAGCGAGGAAGTGGGCCGCCTCAAGCGGGCCAAGGAGAACGCGGACCACCTCATCGCCCAGCAGCGGGAGGTGGGCGACAAGCTGAAGGCGCTGGAAGCCGCCGAGCGGGACATCGAGGCGGCCTTCAAGGAGTTCCTGGCCGGCATCCCCAATCCGCCCCACGCCAGCGTGCCCTCGGGCCGCGATGAGCACGCCAACGTCGAGATCAAGCGCTGGGGCCAGATCCCCGCCATCGACGCGCCCAAGGACCACGTGGAGCTGGGCACGGCGCTGGGCATCCTGGATCTGGACCGGGCCGCCAAGCTCAGCGGCGCGCGCTTCGCGGTGCTGAAGGGCCTGGGCGCCAAGCTGGAGCGGGCCCTCGTCTCGTTCATGCTCGACCGCCAGACCGCCGCGGGCTACGGAGAAGTGATCCCGCCCTACCTGGTGAACGCCGAGAGCATGTACGGCACGGGCCAGCTGCCCAAGTTCGAGCAGGACCTCTTCAAGACGCCCCACGGCGAGGGGGCGCTCTACCTCATCCCCACGGCGGAGGTGCCCGTCACCAACCTCTACCGCGACGAGATCCTGAGCGCGGATGCGCTGCCCCTGCGCCACTGCGCCTTCACGCCCTGCTTCCGCAGCGAGGCGGGCAGCTACGGCAAGGACACCAAGGGCATCATCCGCCAGCACCAGTTCCACAAGGTCGAGCTGGTGACCTTCGCCGCTGCGGACCAGGCGGAAGCCGAGCTGGAGCGGCTCACCGCCGACGCGGAAGCCATCCTGGAGGCCCTCGGGCTGCCCTACCGCCGCGTGCTGCTCTGCACGGGAGACATGGGCTTCAGCAGCCAGAAGACCTACGACCTGGAGGTGTGGCTACCCTCCCAGAACACCTACCGCGAGATCAGTTCCTGCAGCTGGTTCGGCGACTTCCAGGCCCGGCGCGCCAACATCCGCGCCAAGGGCAAGGAGGGCAAGCCCGCCTTCGCCCATACGCTGAACGGCAGTGGCCTGGCCGTGGGCCGCACCTGGGTGGCCCTCCTGGAGAACTACCAGCAGGCCGACGGCAGCATCCGTGTGCCCGAGGCGCTGCAGCCCTTCATGGGGGCCGAGGTGATCCGCTGAGGGAAGCCCCCCTTCTTTGCGCTGAGGGCCTGGGTCTTCAGCGGGAGGGGAAGCGCGTTCTGAAGGACCTGGGCTTTTCCATCGCCCCAGGCGAAGCCTGGGGCGTTGTCGGCAGGAGCGGTTCCGGGAAGACCACCCTCCTGAACCTGGTGCTGGGCCTGCTGGAACCCAGCGAAGGCGTCATCTCCTTCCTGGGGGCGCCCTGGTCGCCCCAGCCCGAGCGGGTGCGGAGGCTCCGGCGGCCCGCCCTCCAGGCGGTCTTCCAGGATGCCCAGGCCAGCCTGCCGCCCCACCGCACCGGCTGGCAGATCCTGGAGGAGCCGCTGGAGGCCTGGCGGCGTGGCACCCCCCAGGCCCGGCGCGAGGCCGCTGCCCGCATGGCCGCCCGGGTGAAGTTTCCGGAAGCGGCCCTGGCCCAGCACCCCGGGGCCTGGTCCGGCGGGCTGGCCCAGCGGCTGGCCCTGGGCCGGGCCCTCATGCTGGGGCCCGCCCTCCTGGTGCTGGACGAACCCTTCTCGGCCCTGGATCCGACCCTGGGAAGCCACCTGCTCGCGCTACTGCGCACCCTGAAGGCCGAGGGCACGGCGCTGCTGCTGGCGAGCCACGACCTGGAGGTGGTCCGGATCCTCTGCGACCAGCTGCTCCTGCTGCGGGAGGGCGAGGTGCTCTGCCAGGGACCGGCCGGGGCCCTGCTCTCCAAGCCGCCCCATCCCCATCTGGAGGAGCTGCTGGCGGCGGTTCCCCGGCTGGCGCCTGCGGAGGACTAGTCCTCCATCTGCACGGACACGGCGGCAGTGTTGACGTAGATGCCGCCGAAGTGGCCCCAGAGGCTGCTGAAGCCGGGCCGCAGGCGGCCCTGCTGGTCCAGAGCCTGCAGCTCCGCGGAGAGCAGCTTCTGGGCCTCGGTGGTCTGCAGATCCTGGATGAGGTTGCGCCGGGTCTCGAACGTGAGGGCCGGGGCGGGCTCGCGGGCGGTGATGCGGGCCACCCAGAGCTTGCCGTCCTGAGTCCAGAGCACGGGGGTGGTCTGGCCCACGGCCGTCTCCAGGAGGGCCTTGCGGATGCCGGGGTGGGTGGCGAGGTCGCGGGTGCCGCTAAGGGGAGCGGCGGCCTGCTCGGTGACCGGGCCCACGGCCTGGAGGCCGCCGGCCTTCAGGGCCTGCTCGGCCTTGGCCATGGCCTGCTTGCGGGCCTCCTCGAGGCGGAAGGCCGCGAGGACCTTGGCGCGGATCTCCTTGAAGGGCGGCACGGCCTCGGGCAGCTCCTCCTGGACGCGGAAGAGCAGGTGGCGCGCGCCAAGGGCCTGAGGCTTCGACACCTCGCCCACCTTCATGCGGAAGGCCTCGGCGGCGATCTGGGACAGCTCGGGAAGGGCCGCGTCCTGCGCGGCGGGCTCATTGGCGAAGGGCTGGCTGAGCTGGGCCGGGCTGCCCAGGCTCTTGGCGGCGGCGGCCAGGTCGCCCCCGTTGGCCCGCTTGCGGATCTGCTCGAGCCGCTCCTGGGCCCGGGAGCTGAAGCGGCTGTCGGAGATCTCGCGGGCCAGCTCGGCCTTCACGTCCTCGAACTTCTTCTCGCGGCGCCCCTCCAGCTTGATGAGGTGGACGCCGAACTGGGTGCGCACGGGCTGGCTGATCTCGCCGGGCTTCAGGGCCGCGGCGGCCTCGGAGAAGGGCTTCACCATCTTGGAGGCGGTGAACCAGCCCAGGTCGCCGCCGTTGCCCTTGGCGCTGGGATCCTCGCTCTGCTCCTCGGCGGTCTTGGCGAATTCCAGGCCCTTGACCAGGCGCTGGCGCAGCAGCTGGGCCTTGGCCGTGGCCTCCTGGACCTGGGTGTCGCCCTCGGCCTTGAAGAGGATGTGGCGGGCCTTGAACTCGGTGGTGTCGCCCTTGCGGGCCTCGAAGGCGGCCTTCAGGGCGGCCTCGTCGGGCTCGATGTCCTTGCCCAGGGCCGCGCGGTCCACGGCCACGAACTGGATCACGCGGCGGGGGGGCTGGAGGAAGCGCTCGCCGCCGGCCTTGTAGAAGGCCTCCAGGGTCGCGTCGCCGGGGTCCGCCACGGTGCTGGCATCCACGGGCAGGGTCACCTGCTGGAAGGCGATCTTCTCGTTGCGCAGGCGGTGCTCCTGGGCCACCCAGGCCTCATCCACGGGCACCTGCAGGGCGGACTGCTGGACCAGCTTGGTGCGCAGCAGCTCGGAGCGGATGGCCCGCTCCTGCATGGCGGGGTTGAACCCGGTCTCCTGGAAGATCTGCTTCAGCTCGGCGGTGGACTTCAGGCTGCCCTTGGAATCCAGCAGCATCGGGTACTGGCGCAGGAAGGCCCGGAGGCGGGCGCCGACCTCCTCGTCGGTCACCACGATGTGGTGCCGCTCGGCCAGCTCCTCCATGAGTTTCTGGTTCATGAGGTCGCGCAGGGCCTGGGACTGGACGAAGGGCTTCAGGGCCTCGGGGCTGGCCTGCTTGCCATAGCGCTGGTAGAGCTCCTGCATGTGCTCGGCCAGCTCGCGCATCAGCACCTCGTGGCCGTAGACGCGGGCCACCACGGTGTCCGCGGAGACCGCGCCCCCGGTGGGCGCCAGGTAGGCCACCAGGCCCAGGAGCACGACGATCATGACCGCGGCCATGGGCGTGCGATTGGATTTGAAGACCTGGCGGAAGGAACGAAGCATGCGGGGCTCCAGGGTACGGACCTCCCAGATTACCCGGGGAACGGCTATGGATTACACTGGAATGCTGGAGAGGTTGAATGGCCGTTCTACCCGTACTCACCTGGGGGGATCCCCGCCTCAAGAAGAACAGCGAGGACGTCGGCGACTGGACGCCCGAGCTGGAGCAGCTGGTGGCGGACATGTTCGAGACCGCCCTCGACGAGGAGGGGGTGGGCCTCGCGGCGCCCCAGATCGGCCGGAACATCAACCTGGCCGTGATCGACTGCTCCTGCGGAGAGGATCCAACCCAGCAGATCGTCCTCATCAACCCCGAGATCATCCATGAGGAAGGTTCCCAGGTGGGGCCGGAGGGCTGCCTCTCCATCCCAGGGATCCGCGAGGTGCTGGAGCGGCCCCAGAAGGTGACCCTCCGCAACCGGACCAAGGACGGCAGCTGGCAGGAGCTGACGGGCGAGGATCTACTGGCCCGGGCCTTCTGCCATGAGATCGACCACCTGCGGGGCCGGCTCTTCGTGGAGTACTTCGGCCCCGTGAAGCGCCAGATCCTCCAGAAGAAGTACCAGAAGCAGGCCCGGGGATGACCCGGATCGCCTTCCTCGGCACGCCCCAGGTGGCCGTTCCGGCCCTGAGGGCGCTGGCGGAGGAGGGGGTCGGGGCGGTCTTCTGCAATCCGGACCGGCCCGCGGGCCGGGGCCGCCACCTGGAGGCCCCGCCGGTGAAGGTGGCCGCCCAGGAGCTGGGCCTGGCCCTCCACCAGCCCCTGGGCTGGAAGATCCCCGAGACCCGGACCCTCTGGGAGGGGCTGGGGATCGACCTGGCGGTCGTGGTCGCCTACGGCCACCTGCTGCCCCGCTGGATGCTGGACTCCTGCCCCCGGGGCGTCTGGAACCTGCACTTCTCGCTGCTGCCCCGCTGGCGGGGCGCGGCGCCCGTCAACCACGCCCTGCTGGCCGGGGACGAGGAGACCGGCGTCAGCCTCATGCGCCTGACCGAGGGCCTGGACGAGGGGCCGGTCCTGGCCCAGTGCCACCGGGCCATCGGCCACGAGGACACGAGTGAGTCCCTCCTGGCGGCCCTGGCCGTGGACGCGGCGGAGCTGCTCATGGACCAGCTCCCCCTGCTGCTGGGCGGCGGCGTGGCTCCCGTGGCGCAGGATCACGCCCGGGCCACCTACGCTCCCAAGCTCCGCAAGGACATGGGCCGCCTGGACTGGCGCCGGCCCGCGGCGGACCTGCACCGGCAGGTCCGCGCCCTGTGGCCCTGGCCCGGTTCGGAGCTGCGGCTGGAGGGTCAGGCCCTCAAGGTCTGCGGCGTGGGCGCGTTGCGGACCTGCTACCGCGATCCGGGCCTGCTGGCCTGGGGCAAGGAGGGCGCCTGGCTCAGCACCGCCGACGGCGCCCTGGAGCTCACGCTGCTGCAGCGACCCGGCAAGCCCGTCCAGCCCGCCCTGCAGGCCCTTCAGCCCTGGGGCGCCAACGGCAGCCGGAGCCTGGCACCCTCCGAAGCCTGAGGCCTGCACCCCTTTCGGAACTCACGGGGGGCGCCGATGAGGTCGATATAGTCGATTCAGTTCATTCCGAAGGGTCGCGAAGGTTGGGTTCCCCCAAGCGGGGACGCTTGGGGGGAGATGGTGCTGGGCCGCTGGTCAGCTTGGAAGGATTGGGTGGTCCCCGATGCCTCCCTGCCCCTGGAGCGGCAGTTCTTCCAGTGGCTCTGCCTGCTGGGAGGGGCGATCTCGATCCTCATCATCCTCCCGGTGAACAATTACCAGGGCCTGAGCCCCTGGGTGAACCGGGGCATCGCGGTGTTCGGGCTTCTGCTCCTGGGCGTGGCCTGGGCGGCGAAGCGGGGGCGCTACCTGCTCAAGACCACGCTCGTCTCCCTGGTCCTCTGCCTGGACCTCCTCTGGTTCCCCAACGGCGGCTCCCGGGGCAGCATCGGCCTCTACTTCTTTCTGGCCGTGCTCTTCCTGGTGCTCTTCTTCAAGGGACGGTCCCGCATGGCGGGCCTGCTCCTGCTCCTGGCGGACCTGATCGGGCTGTTCTTCATGGAATGGGCCTGGCCCCAGCTGGTGTCGTCCTTCCCCAGCGAGGCGGCCCGATTCGTCGACCTCGTGGCGGGGTACCTGATCTGCCTGCCGACCTGCGCCCTGATGCTCTGGGTCATCCAGCGGGGTTTCGAGCGGGAACGGGACCGCCTCACCGATTCCGAGGGCATGTACCGCGAGTTCCTGGAGCGCCAGGGCGAGGGCTTCTCGATGGTGGATGCCGAGGAGCGCTTCCAGCTGGCCAATCCGGTGGCCGAGCGGATCTTCGGGGTGCCTCCGGGGGGGCTGGCGGGCCGGTCGCTCCTGGACTTCCTGCCCGAGGACCAGCGGGACCTGCTCCGGGCGGAATCCCGGATCCGGGCCGAGGGAAAGGCCAGCACCTACGAACTCCAGATCCGGCGGGCGGACGGCGCGCTGCGGACCCTGCTGATCACCGCCACGCCGAGATCCAATCCGGGCGCCGAGACCCTGCAGGTGCTCGGGGTCTTCCGGGACATCACCGAGCGCCGGGAGGCCGAGGACCGGCTGAAGGAGAGCGAGGAGCGGTACCGCACCCAGTTCGACCGCGCGAGCGAGGGGATCCTCGCCCTCTCCCCGGAAGGCGACCTGCTCGAAGTGAACGAGGCCATGGCCCGGATGCACGGCTACACGCGGGAGGAGATGCTCGCCCTGAACCTGCGGGACCTTGAGGCCTGGGATGCCCCCAGCCTGCCCCCGGAGCGGATGGAGCGCCTGCTCGCCGGGGAGACGCTGACCTTCGAGGTGGAGCATGTCCGCAAGAACGGCCATGCGCTCCCCCTCGAAGTCTCGGCGAGCCTCGTGTCCACGGGGGGGCGGGCCGTGCTCCTCTGCTTCCACCGGGACATCACCGAGCGCAAGCAGGCCGAGGAGACCGCCCGCCTCCTGGTGCAGGAGAAGCAGCAGACCCAGAAGATGGAGAGCCTTGGGAGCCTGGCCGGGGGCGTGGCCCACGACTTCAACAACATGCTCGGCGGCATCATGGGATACGCGGACCTGCTCATGGCGGGCGAGGCCGATCCGATCCGCCAGAAGTACCTGAAGGCGATCCTGGCGGCCTCCTCCCGCTCGGCCGAGCTGACCCAGAAGCTGCTGGCCTTCGGGCGCCGCGGCAAGAACCTGGTGGAGGCCCTGGATCTCCAGGCCATGGTGCACGACTGCCTGGACATGATCCGGCCCTCCATGAGCCCCGACCTCCAGGTGGTGGTGTCCATGGAGGGCTGTCCGACCGTGGATGGGGATCCCTCCCAGATCCACCAGGTGCTGGTGAACCTCTGCATCAACGCCATGGAGGCCATGCCCGAGGGGGGCGTCCTGGCCCTCTCCTCCAGCGTCTGCGAGGTGTCCGCAGCCACGCATCCAGGGTTGTCGCTCCCCGCGGGGAGGTATGTGGAACTGAGCGTCTCCGATACGGGCCTGGGCATGAGCCGGGAGATCCAGCAGCGGATCTTCGAGCCCTTCTTCACCACCAAGAACTCCTCGGGGCTCTCCGGCACGGGCCTCGGCCTATCCACGGCCTACGGCATCATCCTCGCCCATGGCGGAGCCATCACCGTCGCCAGCAGCAAGGGCAGGGGAAGCACCTTCCGCCTCTTCCTCCCGGTGGGGAGCGTGCCGCCGGCGGGACAGGAGACGGGCCCGGGGGCCGCCTGCGGGGAGGGGCTGGTCCTGCTGGTGGAGGATGAGCAGATGCTGCGGGAACTGGGGGCGGCGGCCCTCGAGACCCTGGGCTACGAGGCCGTCACGGCGGCCGATGGTAGGGAGGCGGTCGAAGCCTATGGCCGTCTCCATGGGCGTCTCGGCGCGGTGCTCCTGGACCTGAAGATGCCCCGGATGGGCGGGCGGGAGGCCTTCATCGAGATCCGCCGCATCGATCCCACGGTGCCCGTGATCATCTGCACCGGCTACGGGGAGAACGAGGAAGTCCAGGAGCTGCTGACGCTGGGGGCCCGGGGGATGCTGGCCAAGCCCTACCAGATCTCCTCGCTGGCGGCGAAGCTCCGCCACGTGCTGGCCGGATAGGGGCGAGGGCCGCTCCGGCTAGGCCAGGCGCGCGGCCACGTCCCGGTAGTCGGGATCCATCTCGTGGACAGCCTTGAACTCCTCGGCGGCCATGCTGGTGTGGCCCTGCTGGAGGTAGATCTCGGCCAGGTCGTAGCGCAGGCCGATGCTGTCCTCGGGTGGGAAGCCGGGGGCCAGGATGCCCTGGCGCAGCCACTCCACGGCGGCTGCCAGGTCGCCCCGGGCCTGCTCGCAGATGCTCAGCATGGAGCAGCACTCCAGGGTGCGCTCCGGATCGCCCATGGCGATCTTGAACTCCTCGATGGCCGGATCGATGAGCATCATCTCCTTGTAGGCGATGCCCAGGTTGTAGTGGGTGTCGTAGTCGTCGCCCTTGACCTGCTTCTCCACGCCCTCGCGGAAGGCGCTGAAGAGCTCGTCCACGCTCTGGATCTTCTCCACCACGTGCGTGGCGTCGTGCATCTCCTCGCCCTCGCCCGTGTCCATGAGGGCCGTGCCCAGCACGTCGGTGAGGTCGAAGAAGGAATTGGCGAAGTCGCTCTCGTCGAGGGCGCTGGCCTTGGGGACGTGGCCCAGCTTCTGCAGTGCCGCCTCCGCGCGCTCGAGGCGGGCCAGGAGGTCCGGATGTTCCGGGAACTGCCGGAGGGCGGTCTCGATCTCGATCTTCGCTTCCTCGGGGCTGCCGTAGTCCAGCTGGAAATCGATGTCGCCCAGCAGGTTCTCCACTTCCTCGGAGGCCGGTTCGGGAGCGGCGGCTGGCAGGGAGGCCGGTACCGGGGGCGCGACCGGCGCCACGGCCTGGGGGGCGGGGGGCTCGGGCAGCTCTGGAAGGGCCGAGAGGGCTTCGATGACCTCCGGCTCCAGCTGCCGGGTGGGCATGGGGGGCAGGGGTGCGGTGGGGGCCGAGGTTTCGGAGGCGAGGTCCGTGAGCGTCGCGTCCATCCAGCTCAGGTCGGAGGGCTCCAGGGCCGGAGGCTCCACGCCCATGGGGCCGGCGCCGGGGGCAGGGCCGGCGGGGCGAAGGGATCCGGCGGGAGGGCGTCGAAATCGGGGAGGAGGGGCAGCCCCTCATCCAGGCCGTCGCCCAGGGCGATGGGCTCGATGGGGGCAGGGCGGCCGGACGCGGGCCGGCGGCGCGGAAGCCTGGAACGTCGAGGTCGATCAGCATGTCCAGGTCGCTCGCCGGCGGCGGGGATGGGCTGGGTCGGCGCCGCGGGGACCGGCGTCGGGGCGGGCAGGCCGATGGGCGCTCGGGAGGCGGGCGGCGGCAGCACGCCAGGCTCGGGCAGACCCATGGCGCGGCGGTGGATGCGGGTGGAGCCGGGGAAGAGCTGCTCGGCCAGATCCAGCAGGTGCGCGGCCTCCCGCTTCCGGTCCAGCTGGACCAGGGCCTGGGCGCTCTGGACGACTGCATCTGCACCTTGGTGAGGTGCCCGGTGGTCCGATGGACCGCGACGATGGCCTCGATGATGGTGAGGTCGGCGGGATCCAGCTCGAGGGCCTTCTTGTAGGCCTCGATGGCCCGCTCGGGGCTGCCGCCCCGCATCAGGCCTTCGGCCTCGCGCGAGAACTGCTCGATGCGCAGGCGCTTGAGCGGGTCCACTTCGGTCTCGCCACCGTGGCGGGTGATCTCCTGGGGCGACCGGGCCTCGAAGCCCGGCGGGAGGCCCGAGGGGGCGAAGGTGGGCGGGGGCGGCGTGGCGGCCCCGGGCACCACGCCCAGGCCCTGCAGCTGCCCCGCGAGGTGGCTGATGAGGGCCTGGTCGTTGTTCTGGTAGGCCATGCCGTAGGCGCTCTGGAGCGCCTGCACCTGGTCGGCGCGGTTGCCGCTCTGGTGGGCGATCTCCGCGAGGAGGGTCCAGCCCTCGATGCCGATGCTGCCCTGCAGGGCGTTGCGCAGGCTGCGGCCGATGACGTCGCCCGAGCCGCGGCGGGCCAGCTCGCGGGCGATGGGGGCGAAGAGGCGCAGGCCCTCCTCGGCGCGGTCGGCGCTGACCAGGTTCCGCAGGGCCTTCTCGCAGAGGGGCAGGGACTTCTCGGGCAGCTGGGCCACTTCGGCCAGGGCCTCGAGGGCTCGGTCCGGATGGCCGCTGCGCAGTTCGATCTCGGCCAGGGCCTCCAGCAGCTCGGTGTTGCGGGGGTTGCTGGCAAGCCCCTCGCGAAGGTGCTGGGCCGCTGTGGCGTAGTCGCCCTGGATGACGCCCAGGCGGCTCTGGGTCAGGTAGACCTGGGGGGTGGAGATCATGGACTTGGCGCGTTCCAGGATCTGGTTGGCTTCGCCGTGCATCTGCTCCATGGCCAGTGACTCGGCCACTTCCAGGTAGATGCCCGCGGCGCGGTCCTTCATGCCCTCCTTGTTGTAGAGGTCCGCCAGCTTGACCTTCATCTTCAGGTTCTTGGGATCCAGGTCGACGACCTTGTTGAACTCCTCCAGGGCCCGCTTGATGAGGCCTTTCTTCTGGAAGTGCTCGGCCACCTGGAGGTGGACCTTCACCGCGTCGCTGGTCTTGTTCATCTGGCGGTAGAGGTCCGCCAGGCGCTGGGCCGCGTCGATGTCCTCGGGGGCGTTGCGCACCACCTTCTGGAAGATGGCGGCGGCGCGGGCGTGGAAGCCGTCCCGCTCGTACGAGCCGCCCAGGCGCTTGTGGATCTCCACGCCCTCCTTCACCCGGCCGATCTGGACGCAGAGATCTCCGATCTGATTGAGGGTGTTGTAGTCCTTCGGATTGTCGTCCACGAGTTTCTGGAACTCGTCGATGGCCCGCTCCACCTTGCCCGCCGTCAAGAGCTTGTCGGCTTCCTTCTTGACTTTGACGCGATCAATGGCCATTCAGCTGCCTCGGGCGGGTTCGGAAAGTGTAGGCGGGGGGAGCCGCCCTGAACTAGCGAAAATGTCCACCCGTGAAGCTGTGGGGGAGCAGGTTTTCCAGCCGGTGGAGCTGTCGGGACTGGCGGTTGGCCAGGAGCACCGGCAGGGTGCTGGCGAATTCGACCAGGGCCTGCCGGCAGGCCCCGCAGGGCGGCGTCAGCTCCGCCACGTCGGTCACCACCACCGCCGCCACCAGACCGCCGGGCTGCAGCCCCGCGGCCACGGCCGCGCTGAGGGCGCCGCGCTCGGCGCAGAGGCAGACCGGATAGGCGGCGTTCTCCACGTTGCAGCCCCCGAAGGTGGAGCCATTCGAGGTCAGCAGGGCCGCGCCCACCTGGAACCGGGAATAGGGGGCATGGGCATGGTCCCGGGCCTTCCAGGCGGCTTCGAGCAGGGGGGCCCAGGCCGGGGATTGCGGATCGTCGAACACCAGCGCCTCCAGAGGTTTTCAGCTTAGCTGAGCTTCGGAGATCGCGCCCTCTCCGGTTCCCGTGGCCTGGGCCAGGGCCAGGGTCCGCCAGCAGGGCGTGTGGCCGTGGACCTCGCGGATGCCCTCGGGACCCTGCACCTCCAGGCTGATGTCCCGCTTCTGCAGGCGCGCCTGCAGGACGGCCCCCGACAGGCGCTCCAGCTCCCGCTCGAAGGCCCGCCCCGGCCCCCAGGCCGTGACGTCCAGGCGCAGGTGCAGGCCCAGGGGCCGCTCCTCCTCGAAGGTGCGCACCCAGGGCTGGCTGCGCTGGGCCGTGCGCTTCCAGTGGACGCGACCCGGGGAATCCCCCAGCCGCAGGGGCCGCGCCCCCTCGGGGCTGCTGGTGCCCTCCTGGGCCAGGGTGCGGTGGCCCTCGCCCCGCCAGCTGGCCGGCTGGGCGGGCGGGGTGCGGGGGTGGGGCAGCACCAGGGCCTGCTGGTCCAGCTCGATGAACCGCGACTTCTCCAGGAGGCCGAAGGGGAAGCGGGTCCGGTACTCGAGGGTCCTGAGGCGGGTCCAGCCCCGGTGCGCGGCCCGGGCCTGCAGGACCACGGTGGTCTCCCCCTGGCGGTTGGCCCTCCCGAGGAAGCCCGGCTCCACGGTGCCGTCCTCCATCACCAGGTGCAGCTCCAGGCCGCGGAGGCGGCCCCGGCCGCCATCCTGGAGGCGCAGCCGGAGGCCTCCGCGCACCCGGGCGAAGAGGTTGCCCTCCTCCAGGCCCGTCAGCCGCAGGCCCTGGAGGGCGCGGCGGCTGAGGATGCCCGAGACCAGGAAGAGGCCCAGCATCAGGGAGAACACCAGGTAGAGCAGGTTGTTGCCGGTGTTGACGGAGAAGGCCCCCACGGCCAGCAGGACCAGCAGGTACTGTCCGCCGAGCCCCGTGAGGGACAGGCGCAGGTGACGGTCGTTCCAGAGCCTCATCCGTCCAGACTAGCCTCCGGAACCGCCTGCTAGCATGAACCTTCTCCCCAAGGCAGTCATGACGCACCGGCTCTTCCGCACCAAACCCATCGAGCAGATCTGCGCGCAGACCGATGATTCGGGGCAGGGCGGACTCAGGCGCACGCTCACGGCCCGGGACCTGGCCCTGCTGGGGGTCGGGGCCATCATCGGGGCGGGGATCCTCTCCGCCCTTGGCACAGGACTGGCCGGCGGCTTCGACTCCACCTTCGGGGTGACCCGGCCCGCGGCGGGCCCGGCCCTCATCATCAGCTTCCTCATGGTGGCCCTGGCCTGCGGCTTCACGGCCCTCTGCTATGCCGAGTTCGCCAGCATGATTCCGGCCTCCGGCAGTGCCTATACCTACACCTACGCGACTCTGGGTGAGCTGATGGCCTGGATCATCGGCTGGGACCTGCTCCTGGAGTACGCGGTGTCGAATGTGGCGGTGGCCATCAGCTGGGGCAGCTACATGGACAACCTGCTCCAGGGCCTGGGCCTGCACCTCCCTCGGTGGCTGAGCATGGATCCCCGCACGATGCTGTTTCCCACCGAGGCCTTTGCCGCGGCCCACCAGGGCGCGCTCGGCTTCTCGGACAAGCTGCACTACCTCGCCCAGGCCCATGCCGGCGTCCTGGACGGCGCCGCGACCTTCGCGAACTGGAAGGTCCTGAAGACAGCCCCCCTGGTCGGTGGCTTCCCGCTGGGCATGAACCTGCTGGCCATGCTCATCACCATCGCCATCACCGCGCTCTGTGTCTGGGGCGTGAAGGAGAGTGTAAGGGCCAACAACCTCATGGTGACGGTGAAGGTGGCGCTGCTCCTGATGGTCATCGCCATCGGGGCCTTCTACGTGAAGCCCGAGAACTTCCACCCCTTCGCCCCCAACGGGTGGCGGGGCATCCAGGCAGGGGCGGCCATCATCTTCTTCGCTTTCATCGGCTTCGATGCCGTGAGCACCACAGCGGAGGAGTGCCGGGATCCGGCCCGCGACATGCCGAGAGGCATCATTGGCAGCCTCGTCATCTGCACGGTGATCTACGTCGGCGTTTGCGCGGTGGTGGCGGGCATCCTCCCCTACAGCGCCTACCACGGGGTGGCCGATCCCATCGCCCACGCTTTCACGGCCATCGGCATGAACAGGATCTCGGCCATCGTGAGCATCGGCGCCGTGGTGGCCCTCGGCAGCGCGCTGCTCGTCTACCAGATGGCCCAGCCCCGCATCTTCATGGTGATGAGCCGCGACGGGCTGCTGCCCCCCTGGTTCGGCAAGGTCAGCCCCCGGTTCCGGACGCCCCTGAACGCCACCCTCCTCACGGGCGTCATCGTGCTCCTGCCCGCCGGATTCATGAACATCGACGAGATCATCGAGCTGACCAACATCGGCACTCTGTTCGCCTTCATCCTGGTCTGCGCGGGCATCCTGGTGTTGCGGTTGAGGAAGCCCCTTGCCGAGCGCCGCTTTCGCGCCCCGGCCGTGTGGATCACTGCGCCCCTGGGCATCGTGTTCTGTCTCTGGCTGGCCCTGGGCCTGCCCCGCCACACCTGGGAGCGGTTCTGGATCTGGCTGGGGCTGGGCCTGCTGGCCTACTTCCTCTACAGCGCCCGGCACAGCCGCTTGGCGCAGCCATCTAGGCCATGATGGATCCGGAGCTTCAGCCATGTTCACCGGCCTGATCAGACATCTCGGCACCCTGGATGCGCGGTCCTCCCGGCCCGGCGGGGCGCGCCTGCGCATCGCCGCCCCCGCGGACCTGCTGGCCCGCGCCGAGCTGGGCGCCAGCATCGCCGTGAACGGGGCCTGCCTCACCAGCGTGGCCGTGGACGGCCGCGCCTTCGAGGCAGACCTCAGCGAGGAGACCCTGGCCAAGACCACCCTCGGCCGCCTGGCCCTGGGCGCCGAGCTGCATCTGGAGCCCGCCCTGCGGGTGGGCGAGCCCCTGGACGGGCACCTGGTGTCGGGCCACGTGGACGGCGTGGGCGCCCTGCTGGAGCGGCCCGAGGGTGAGGGGGTGTGGCGCTTCACCATGCCGATGGAGCTGGCGCCCATGACCGCGCCCAAGGGCTCCATCGCCGTCGACGGCATCTCGCTCACGGTGGTGGACTGCGGCAGCGACTGGTTCACGGTGGCCCTCATTCCCGAGACGGTGAAGCACACGGCCCTCCGCGGCATGCGCCCCGGCGACTCCGTGAACCTCGAGGCCGATCCCATCGGCCGCTTCGTGGCCCGGGCCCTGACCCTGCGGGGCAGCGACGAGAAGCTGGCCCGCTTCGCCCAGGGCGGGTGGGGCGTCTGACCCGCAGACGCGGTCTCAGCTTGAGGATTCGGGCTCCGCGCGGGCTTTGACGGCCGCTCCCGGAAGGCTTACATTGGCCCGAACCACCTCCCGGTCGCTTCGAGGCCCTCGTGTCCATCCGAGCCCGCTTCCTGGTCCTCTCCCTGGGCCTCGCTCTGGGTCCCGGCTGCATCGATCCCGCCCTGGTGCAGGAGAAGACTCGGGCCTTCGAGGCCGGCCTGCTGGAATTCATCCAGGAGGGGCGGACCACGCGCCAAGAGATCCTGCTCCGCCTCGGCGCGCCTTCGGCTGCCTTCGAGGGGGGCCGGATCCTCACCTATGACTTCGTGATGGAGCCATCGGGCGAATGGCGGCGGGTGGGTGCCACCGGGGTGAGCGGCTGGTCCACCGCCTGGCCGCGCACCGCCTCCCTGGTGCTGGTGTTCGGACCGGAGGACCGCCTGGTCCGCCAGAACCTGGTGAAGGATCCCCGCAGCAGCGAACGCCCTCCTCAGGAAGCCGCTGCTTCGCCCCAGGGCCAGGTCCCGTAGGAGTCTGCCTTGGACCAGCCACCTGCCTCCTGCCCTGCGATTCCGGCGCGGTGCCTGTTCCTTCGGAGATGCGGCCTCCTCCTGGCAATGGCACTCCTGGGGGGCTGTACGCCACCCCTGCTTAGGCAAGGCACACCCGCCGAGTTGCAGGGGGCCTGGCTTGCCTTCCTCGTGGACGGCAGGACCACGCGCGAGGAGGTGCTCCTCCGGCTCGGGACGCCCAATGCCCACTTTGAGGGCGAGCGGATCCTCACCTACGCATTCTCCCGAACCTCGGAGAATGGGTGGATCCGGGCCGGGAGGAGGTGGCCCCTCGGGCAGTCCGCGGCCCGA
>JAXLQS010000007.1:0-170888 GCA_046331485.1 Holophagaceae bacterium
GGGGCCGAGGTTTCGGAGGCGAGGTCCGTGAGCGTCGCGTCCATCCAGCTGAGGTCCGAGGGCTCCAGCGCGGGGTGGTCCTGGCCCGAGGGGGTCGGCGCGAGGGGAAGGGCCGGCGGGGCGAAGGGATCCGGCGGGAGGGCATCGAAGTCGGGCAGGAGGGGCAGGCCCTCCTCCAGGCCGTCGCCCAGGGCGATGGGCTCGATGGGGGGCAGGGCAGGCGGCCGCGGGGGCGGCGGCTGGAAGCCCGGGACATCCAGGCCGATCAGCATGTCCAGGTCGTCCGCCGGTGGCGGGGGGATGGGCTGGGTCGGAGCCGCGGGGACCGGTGTCGGGGCCGGCAGGCCGATGGGCGCCCGGGAGGCGGGAGGGGGTAGCGCACCCGGCTCGGGCAGGCCCATGGCGCGGCGATGGATGCGGGTGGAGCCGGGGAAGAGCTGTTCCGCCAGGTCCAGCAGGTGTGCGGCTTCCCGCCTGCGGTCCAGCTGGACCAGGGCCTGGGCGCTCTGCACGTACTGCATCTGCACCTGGGTGAGGCGCCCCGTGGTGCGGTGGACGGCGACGATGGCCTCGATGATCGTGAGGTCCGCGGGGTCCAGCTCCAGGGCCTTCTTGTAGCTCTCGATGGCCCGCTCGGGACTGCCGCCCCGCATCAGACCTTCGGCTTCCCGCGAGAACTGCTCGATGCGCAGCCGCTTGAGGGGATCCACCTCGGTCTCGCCACCGTGGCGGGTGATCTCCTGGGGGGCCCTGGCCTCGAAGCCTGGGGGGAGGCCGGAGGGGGCGAAGGTGGGCGGTGGCGGCGCGGCGGCCCCGGGCACCACGCCCAGGCCCTGCAGCTGGCCTGCGAGGTGGCTGATGAGGGCCTGGTCGTTGTTCTGGTAGGCCATGCCGTAGGCGCTCTGGAGCGCCTGCACCTGGTCGGCGCGGTTGCCGCTCTGGTGGGCGATCTCGGCGAGCAGGGTCCAGCCTTCGATGCTGATGTTGCCCTGGAGCGCGTTCCGCAGGCTGCGGCCGATGACGTCGCCCGAGCCCCGCCGGGCGAGCTCCCGCGCGATGGGGGCGAAGAGGCGCAGGCCCTCCTCGGCGCGGTCCCCGTTGACCAGGTTCCGCAGGGCTTTCTCGCAGAGGGGCAGGGACTTCTCGGGCAGCTGGGCCACCTCGGCCAGGGCCTCGAGGGCGCGGTCCGGGTGACCGCTGCGCAGCTCGATCTCGGCCAGGGCCTCCAGCAGCTCGGTGTTGCGGGGGTTGTTGGCGAGGCCTTCGCGCAGGTGCTGCGCGGCGGTGGTGTAGTCCCCCTGGATGACGCCGAGGCGGCTCTGGGTCAGGAAGACCTGGGGGGTGGAGATCATCGCCTTGGCGCGCTCGAGGATCTGGTTGGCCTCGCCGTGCATCTGCTCCATGGCCAGGGACTCGGCCACCTCGAGGTAGATGCCCGCGGCGCGGTCCTTCATGCCCTCCTTGTTGTAGAGGTCGGCCAGCTTGACCTTCATCTTCAGGTTCTTGGGGTCCAGGTCGACGACCTTGTTGAACTCCTCCAGGGCCCGCTTGATGAGGCCCTTCTTCTGGAAGTGCTCGGCCACCTGCAGGTGGACCTTCACCGCGTCGCTGGTCTTGTTCATCTGGCGGTAGAGGTCCGCCAGGCGCTGGGCCGCGTCGATGTCCTCGGGGGCGTTGCGCACCACCTTCTGGAAGATGGCCGCGGCGCGCGCGTGGAAGCCGTCCCGCTCGTAGGACCCGCCCAGGCGCTTGTGGATCTCCACGCCCTCCTTCACCCGGCCGATCTGGACGCAGAGATCCCCGATCTGGTTGAGGGTGTTGTAGTCCTTCGGGTTGTCGTCCACGAGCTTCTGGAACTCGTCGATGGCCCGATCCACCTTGCCCGCCGTCAAGAGCTTGTCGGCTTCCTTCTTGACTTTGACGCGATCAATGGCCATTCAGGTGCCTCGGGCGGGTTCGGAAAGTGTAGGCGGTGGGAGCCGCCCTGAACTAGCGAAAATGTCCGCCCGTGAAGCTGTGGGGGAGCAGATTTTCCAGCCGGTGGAGCTGGCGGGCGTGGCGGTTGGCCAGGAGCACCGGCAGCCCCTCCGCGAACTCGACCAGGGCCTGGCGGCAGGCCCCGCAGGGTGGCGTCAGCTCCGCCACGTCGGTCACCACCACCGCGGCCACTCGGGCCCCGGGCCGCAGACCCGCGGCCACGGCGGCGCTCAGGGCTCCGCGCTCGGCGCAGAGGCAGACCGGATAGGCGGCGTTCTCCACGTTGCAGCCGCCGAAGATGGTGCCGGTGGCGGTCAGCAGGGCCGCGCCCACCTGGAACCGGGAATAGGGGGCATGGGCGTGGTCCCGGGCCTTCCAGGCGGCCTCCAGCAGGGGAAGCCAGTCCGGGGATTGCGGATCGTCGAACACGGAGCCTCCGGGCCCTTCAGCTTAGCGGAGCTTCGGAGATCGCGCCCTCTCCGGTTCCCGTGGCCTGGGCCAGGGCCAGGGTCCGCCAGCAGGGCGTGTGGCCGTGGACCTCGCGGATGCCCTCGGGACCCTGCACCTCCAGGCTGATGTCCCGCTTCTGCAGGCGCGCCTGCAGGACGGCCCCCGACAGGCGCTCCAGCTCCCGCTCGAAGGCCCGCCCCGGCCCCCAGGCCGTGACGTCCAGGCGCAGGTGCAGGCCCAGGGGCCGCTCCTCCTCGAAGGTGCGCACCCAGGGCTGGCTGCGCTGGGCCGTGCGCTTCCAGTGGACGCGACCCGGGGAATCCCCCAGCCGCAGGGGCCGCGCCCCCTCGGGGCTGCTGGTGCCCTCCTGGGCCAGGGTGCGGTGGCCCTCGCCCCGCCAGTTGGCCGGCTGGGCGGGCGGGGTGCGGGGGTGGGGCAGCACCAGGGCCTGCTGGTCCAGCTCGATGAACCGCGACTTCTCCAGGAGGCCGAAGGGGAAGCGGGTCCGGTACTCGAGGGTCCTGAGGCGGACCCAGCCCGGTGGGCGACCCGGGCCTGCAGGACCACGGTGGTCTCCCCCTGGCGGTTGGCGCTGCCGAGGAAGCCGGGCTCCACGGTGCCGTCATCCAGGGTCAGGTGCAGCTCCAGGCCCCGGATGCGGCCGCGCCCGGCATCGCGGAGCCGCAGGCGGAGGCCACCTCGCACCCGGGCGAAAAGGTTGCCTTCCTCCAGGCTCATGAGTTGGAGCCCCTGCAGGGAGCGGCGGCTGAGGATGCCCGAGACCAGGAAGAGGCCGAGCATGAGGGAGAACACCAGATAAAGCAGGTTGTTGCCGGTGTTGACCGAGAATGCGCCCACCGCCAGCAGGGCCAGCAGGTACTGGACGCCCAGGCCCGTGAGAGACAGGCGCAGGTGGCGGTCGTTCCAGAGGCGCATGGTTCAAGACTAGCCGGATGGCCGGAGGTCGTACCCCCAAGTCCCCCCTGATAGCATGGACCTTCTCCCAAGGTCCCCATGCTCGAGCGCCTCTTCCGCACCAAGTCCCTGGAGCAGCTGCGCGCCAGCGCGGACGAGCCCGAGCATCAGCTCAAGAAGAACCTGGGGGCCTTCGACCTCACCATGTTCGGCATCGGCGCCATCATCGGCGCCGGGATCTTCTCCAGCATCGGCACGGCCGCCGCCGGAAACATGGCGGACGGCCGCCTGCCCGCGGGGCCGGGCCTGGTGATCTCCATCCTGGTGGTGGCCCTCATCTGCGGCTTCACGGCCCTGGCCTACGCCGAGCTGGCCTCCATGATCCCCGTGTCCGGCAGCGCCTACACCTACGCCTACGCCACGCTGGGCGAGCTCATGGCCTGGATTATCGGCTGGGACCTGCTGCTGGAATACGCCATCTCCAACGTAGCCGTGGCCATCTCCTGGGGCGACTATGCCCGCAGCTTCTTCTCCACGGTCTTCCACGTGAACATCCCCGGCTGGCTGGGCATGGACCCGCGCACCGCCCTGAAGCTGGCCGAGGGCGTGCCCGCCATGGACCTCTCCACCAAGCTGCACGCCCTGGCGCAGGCCAAGGCCGGGCTGCTGAACGGCGCCGCCACCTTCCTCAACTGGGAGGTGGTGAAGGCCGCGCCCACCATCGCCGGGATGCCCATCACCATCAACTTCCTGGCGGTCGTGATCACGGCCCTCATCACCTGGCTCTGCTACATCGGCATCAAGGAGAGCTCCCGGGTGAACAGCGTCATGGTGGTCATCAAGGTGGCGATCCTCCTGGCGGTGGTGGGCCTCGGGGTCAAGTTCATCGACACGGGGAACTGGCAGCCCTTCGTGCCCCACGGCTGGAAGGGCATCCAGGCCGGCGCGGCCATCATCTTCTTCGCCTTCATCGGCTTCGACGCCGTGAGCACCACGGCTGAGGAATGCCGCAATCCCGGCAAGGACCTGCCCCGGGGCATCCTGGGCTCCCTGCTCATCTGCACCTTCATCTACGCGGCCGTGGCCCTGGTGGTGACGGGCATGCTGCACTACACCAAACTTGGCGGCATCGCCGATCCCCTGGCCTACATTTTCACCCAGCACCACATGGGCGGCATCGCCGCCGTCATCAGCTTCGGCGCCGTCATCGCCACCACCGCCGCGCTGCTGGTCTACCAGGTGGGCCAGCCCCGCATCTTCATGAGCATGAGCCGCGACGGCCTGCTGGGCCCCTGGTTCGGCAAGGTGCATCCCACGTTCAAGACGCCCGGCCACGCCACCGTGCTCACAGGGTTTCTCGTGGCCATCCCGGCGGCACTCCTGAACATCGACGAGGTGGTGGAGCTGGCCAACATCGGCACCCTGTTCGCCTTCGTCATCGTCTGCGTCGCCGTGCTCCTGCTCCGCAGGCGCCGCCCCGAGGCTCCCCGCAAATTCACCATGCCCTTCGCCTGGTTCGTGGCGCCGGCCGGCATCCTCGGCTGCTTCTGGATCGCCAAGGGCCTGCCCGTCCTCACCTGGTACCGCTTCTTCGGCTGGCTGGGCATCGGCCTGGTGATCTACTTCCTCTACGGGGCCCGCAAGAGCCGCCTGGGGACACCAACTGCGTCATGATGAGCGTGGAGTTGGCGCCATGTTCACCGGCCTGATCAGACATCTCCCGACCATGCGGGTCGCGGAAATGGCTCCGGGGGAGCCATTGGAGCGGGGCCCCCGCACGGAGGGAATTACGCCATGTTCACTGGACTGATCCGCCATTTGGGCACCCTCGAGTCCCGTTCCTCCCGGCCCGGCGGGGCGCGGCTGCGCATCGCCGCCCCGGCGGACCTGCTGGCCCGGGCCGAGCTGGGCGCCAGCATCGCCGTGAATGGCGCCTGCCTCACCAGCGTGGCCGTGGATGGCCGCGCCTTCGAGTCGGACCTCAGCGAGGAGACCCTGGCAAAGACCACCCTGGGAGGCCTGCCCCTGGGCGCGGCGCTGCACCTGGAACCGGCCCTGCGCGTGGGCGATCCCCTGGACGGCCACCTGGTGTCGGGCCATGTGGACGGCGTGGGACAGCTGGTGTCGCGGCCCCAGGGCGAGCACGGCCTGGCCGAGGGCATCTGGCGCTTCAGCCTGCCCCCCGCACTGGCGCCCATGACCGCGCCCAAGGGGTCCATCACCGTGGACGGTATCTCGCTGACAGTGGTGGACTGCGGCACCGACTGGTTCACCGTGGCCCTCATCCCCGAGACCGTGCGGAACACCGCCCTGAAGGGCCTGCGTCCCGGAGATCCCGTGAACCTCGAAGCCGACCCCATCGGCCGCTTCGTGGCCCGGGCCCTGGCCCTGCGGGGCAGCGAGGAGAAACTCGCCCGCTTCGCCCGGGGTGGGTGGAACGGCTAGCTACTCCCGCGCGCCCTTGCGGATGCGGTCCATCTCGCGCCTCTGTTCGCGCTGCTTCAGGGCCTCGCGCTTGTCGCCCACGGCCTTGCCCTCGGCCAGGGCCACCTTCACCTTGATCATGCCCTTTTCGTTCAGGTAGATGGCCAGCGGAATGATGGTGAGGCCCTTGCGCACCACCTTGGCGGTGATCTTGGTGATCTCGGCCTTGTGCAGCAGGAGCTTGCGGGCGCGCAGGGGCTCGTGGTTGGCGTAGGTGCCGAACTCATAGGGCGAGATGTGCGCCTGCTTGAGCCAGAGCTCGCCGCCCACGGCATCCACGTAGGCATCCTGGAGCTGGCCCAGGCCCGCCCGCAGGGCCTTCACCTCGGTGCCCTGCAGCGAGATCCCCGCCTCCCAGGTCTCGAGGACGTGGTAGTTGTGCAGGGCCTTGCGGTTGCGGACGAGATCCTCGGACATACGGACAGTGTAGCCTCCCGGTAGACTCGTCCTTTTGGGATGCCTCCATGCTGCAGAAGATCCTCGCCCCCATCGTCGCCTGGATGGTGGCCGTCATGGCCGCCATGGGGCCCCTGGGCGTCATGCTGCTCATGGCCATCGAAAGCGCCTGCATCCCCCTGCCCAGCGAGGTGATCATGCCCTTCGCCGGGTATCTCGCCTACAAGGGGCAGCTCACCTTCTTCGGCCTGGGCGCGGGCAATCCCGTGGCGCAGATCTGGATCGCGGGCGTCTTCGGGGCCCTGGGCTGCAACCTGGGCAGCATTCCCGCCTACGAGGTGGGCGCCTGGGGCGGTCGCCGCGCCGTGGAGAAGTACGGCAAGTACATCTGGCTGCACACGGGCCACCTGGACCAGGCCCACCGCTTCTTCGAGCGCTTCGGCACCTGGGCCATCTTCATCGGGCGCCTGCTGCCCGTGGTGCGCACCTTCATCGCCCTGCCCGCGGGCATCGCGCGCATGGACCGCACCCGCTTCCACATCTACACCTTCGCCGGCAGCCTGCCCTGGTGCCTGGCCCTGGCCTGGATCGGCTACAAGCTGGGCGAGAAGTGGAACACCCTGGGCGCCTACTTCCACAAGCTCGATGCCGTCATCGGCGCGCTCATCGTGGCCGGCGTGGCGTGGTTCGTGTACGACCACTTCAAGAACCGGGCGAAGGGCTGAGCCGCCGGGGCGGGCTCAGATCTCGCGGGCCTGCTTCAGCTCCTGGGCCCGGCGCCGCTCCGCGCGGGTGAGGAAGGTCACGGCCACGAGCACGAAGCCCAGCGAGATCCAGTTCTGCAGGCTGGGGAGCCGGCTGCGGAAGAGCCAGTGGCCGAGCACCGTGGCCGTGGTGCCCGCCACCAGGGAGGTGAGCCGGTTCATCAGGCCGGTGAAGGTGGCCGTCCTCCCCTTGAACATGAAGATGAACACCGAGAAGAACGCCACCAGGCCGAAGGCGAGGCCGGAGAAGGTGGCCCACAGCCAGCCGGGGGCGGGCTGCTGGATCGCCGCGACGAAATCCACCACCTGCGGTGCCTGGAGCCAGCTCGGGAAGACCCGGGGTCCCAGCAGGACCACCAGGGCCATCAGCGCCATGGTGGCCGAGGCCGAGATCTGCTCCAGGCCGAAGTAGCCCGTGTTGTCCAGCGGGGCGCCCTTGGGCCGGGTGTTCTTGAAGTAGTTCATGATGTAGATGCGGATGGCGTAGGCGGCGATGTAGCTTGTGAAGATGATCACGGCCGCCCGGTGGTGCAGGAAGGCGAAGCCCCCGGTGTGGGAGCCGAGCAGCTCAATGCAGGCCGCCAGCACCGCGAAGGCCACGGCGGCGTTCTCCTCCCAGTAGATCCGCTTCTGCAGGATGCCCTGGGCGATCTGGAGGCCGTCCACCACGCGGCCGATGACGATCACGCTGGCCCGCATGATGACCATGGCCACCATCACGGAGATGGGCAGGGTGTACATGAGTGTGGTGGTGGGAATGATGATCGCCGTGCAGATGCCGCTGGGAATGATGTAGCTCAGCTCCGAGGGGAAGGTCACTCCGCCCACTGTCATCAGGCGGGTGGAGCGGATGCGGAACCAGCCCAGGGCCAGTACGGGGAGCAGGCAGGTGAGGTTGGCGCCCAGGGTGTTGTAGCTCAGGAAGGCGATCGCGTTCATCGGGGGGGTGCCGAGGGGCGTCTGCGGGGCCGCCGTGAAGGCCTTCACCACCAGCCCGGTGACGATGTAGGCCAGGTAGTAGCCCGCGCACAGCTGCAGGAGCCTGCCCGTGCTGCCTTCGCTGGTCTTCCACAGGGTCCATGGCCTCGCTGCGGGCAGGACCGGGGGTGACATCGCTTCGAGGGGTTCAGGCATGGCTCGTCGTCGCCTTCGCTGATGCAAACAGTCAGTCTAGGAGCAAAGACGATCCCGAGGGAATGAATTGGCGAACCCGTGGCCGGAGCGCCCTCGACTCAGGGGGCGAACCGGTCCGTGGCCGCCACCAGGGCCCGCGAAATGCCGGCGTCGTAGGCGCTGTGGCCGGCGTCCGGGACGATGACGAGATCCGCGCCGGGCCAGGCCTTGGAGAGGGCCCAGGCGCTTTCGATGGGGCAGACCATGTCGTAGCGGCCCTGGATGATGGCGCCGGGAATGCCCTCGAGCCGGTGGGCGTCGCGCAGCAGCTGGGCTTCACTCATCCAGCCCTTGTTCAGGAAGTAGTGGCACTCGATGCGGGCGAAGGCCAAGGTCGTGGCCTCGTCGCCGTACGAGGCGATGAAGTCGGGATCGGGGATGAGCTTGCTGGTGGCGCCTTCCCAGATGCTCCAGGCCTTGGCGGCGGGCAGGTTCAGGGCCGGGTCCTCGCTCAGCAGGCGCTTGGCGTAGGCCTGCATGAAGTCGCCGCGCTCGGCCTCGGGGATGGCGTCGCGGTAGGGCTCCCAGGCATCGGGATAGATGCGGCTGGCGCCCTCCTGGTAGAGCCAGTCCACCTCGCGCTGGCGCAGCAGGAAGACGCCGCGGAGAACCAGCTCCGTCACCCGTTCCGGATGCTTCTCGGCATAGGCGAGCCCCAGTGTGGCGCCCCAGGAGCCGCCGAAGACCATCCATCGCTCGAGGCCCAGGTGCTCGCGGATGCGCTCGATGTCAGCCACCAGGTCCCAGGTGGTGTTCTCCCGCACGTCGGCGTAGGGCGTGCTCTGGCCGCAGCCGCGCTGGTCGAAGAGGATGATGCGGTACTTGTCGGGATCGAAGTAGCGGCGGTGCTTGGGGCTGGTGCCGCCCCCGGGCCCGCCGTGGAGGAAGATCACGGGCTTGCCAGCGGGATGGCCGCTCTCCTCCACATGCAGCTCATGCAGATCCGACACCTTCAGGCGCTGGACCATGTACGGCTCGATGGGGGGGTAGAGCCAGCTGACGGGATCCTTGCGAAGCGACATGGGCAACCCCTACACGAAGAACAGGGCCGCGGCCCCGGCGAGGGCCAGCAGTGTCCCGAGGATGGCATGGCCGCCCACCTTCTCCTTGAAGACAAAGTGGGACACGGGCAGCAGGAGGATGGGCGACAGGGACATCAACGTGGCGGCCACGCCCATGGGGGCCTTGGCGATGGCGATGAGGGAGAGCACCACGCCCAGCACCGGGCCCGTCACCGCGCCCAGCCCGATGAAGGCCGTGGCCCGGCCGTCGCGCAGGGCGCCGAGCGTCCCCCGCAGGCGGCCGGTGGCGCCGAACCAGAGCAGGAGGGCCGCCACGCCCGCCGTCACGCGGATGAGGTTGGCGGAGATGGGCGGGAAGTCGCCCGCCAGGCCGAACTTGCTGAAGACCAGGCCGATGGACTGGCCCAGGGCCCCCCCGATGCCCAGGAGGATGCCCCGCCAGAGATGGGGGTGGTCCTCGTGGTCGCCGCCCCCCCACACCACCCAGGCGATGCCGCCGAGGGTGACGGCCATGGCCAGGACCTTCGGCAGGCTGAGGTCCTGGCCCAGGAACAGCCAGGCCAGCAGCGCGCTGAAGAGGGGCGAGAGCGTCATGAGCAGCATGGCCAGCCGCGCCCCGATGAGCACGAAGGCCTCGAAGAGCACCGCGTCGCCCAGGGCGAAGCCGATGAGCCCAGACACGCCCAGCCAGCCTAGGCGGGCGCCGCCGGCCTGCATGGGGAAGAGGCTGCCGTAGGCCACCTGGTGCACCAGGAGCAGCGTGGCCCAGGCCATGAGCAGGCGCCCCAGGTTCACGGCGGCCGAGCCCACACGCCGGCCCGCCACCGTGAAACACACGGAGTTCAGGGACCAGCAGAGCGAGGTGAGGAGGGCGGCGCTTTCGCCGAGGTAGGGCAAGGGGACTCCGCTGCGTTCCCCAAGTGGGCGGGGGCCGAACGCATCATCATACGATGCCAGTGGTCTTCCGCCTCAGACGAACATCTGCAGGATGCCGTTGCTCATGAGCATGCCCCGGGCCCCGAGGCGCACGTGCTCGCCTTCCCAGATCACCAGGTCCTCCCTGGCCAGGGTGCGCAGGCGGGCCTCCCAGGCATCGCAGAGGGGGCGCAGGTTCCGCTGGTCGGCTGCGCGCCGCAGGGCCCCCCAGTCCAGGCCGCGGTGCATGCGCAGGCCCAGCAGGGGGATCTCGGACAGGAGTTCCGCGGCGTCCAGTTCCTGAACCTCCGTGCTGCCGCGGCCTTCCGTCCAGGCCGGGATGATGCTGGACTCGATCCACCGGAAGGGGCCCAGCTGCGAGGCGGCGCTGGGGCCCAGGCCCAGGTAGGGTCGGCGCTCCCAGTAGCGCGTGTTGTGGATGGAGCCGGCCCCGGGGCGGGCGTAGTTGCTGACCTCGTAGGGCTGGAGGCCCTGCCGGGGCAGCTCCGTCTGCAGGGCCTCGAACACGTCGGCCACCTCGTCCTCCGAGGGCAGGACCAGCCGCCCCGCGTCGATCTCGCCCCGCAGGGGGCAGGCCTTGTCCAGGTCCAGGAGGTAGATGCTCAGGTGCTCGATGTCCGTGGCCGCCAGGGTGCGGGCATCCGCCACCACCCTGGACAGCGACTGTCCAGGGATGCCCACCATGAGATCGGCGCTTCGGCGCTGGAAGCCAGCCCGCTCCGCCAGCTCGAGGGCTTCAAGGGCCTGGGCCGAGCCATGGATGCGGCCCAGACGGGCCAGCAGCCCATCGTCCAGGGCCTGCACGCCGAGGCTGATGCGATCCCAGCCCAGGCCGCGCGCCTGGCTCAGCCAGGCCAGGTCCACGGTGCCGGGGTTGGCCTCCAGGGTGGCCTCCACCAGGGGCCCCAGGTCGAAGGCCTCCCGCAGGGCCGCGGTGAGCGCCCCCAGTTCCTCCGTGCTCAGCAGCGAGGGGGTGCCGCCGCCCAGGTAGAGCGTGTCCACCGCCGGGCGGCCCAGGGCCCGGCCCCAGGCCGTGACCTCGGCGATGAGGTGCCGGATCGTCGCGGGCTGGAGGTCCCGGTCCCGGGTGGTGGTGAAGGAGCAGTAGGTGCAGCGGTCCAGGCAGAAGGGGACGTGGAGGTAGAGGCCCAGGGGCTCGGCCTGGGCCGCCTTTCGGAGCTCCGGCAGCCGGGGCTCGAGCTCAGGGATCAATCATCACCTGCTTCAGGGCCAGGCGCAGGGCCTGCACCTCGGCGGGAAAGCGCCAGGGCGCCTGCAGGGGCTCCGCGGCCTGCTCCAGCGCGGAGTAGCGCTGCTGCAGGAGGGTTCGGCGCTCGGGGCGCAGGGCCCGGTCGGTGCCCATGTACTGTTCCAGCAGCTCCAGGTTCTGGCGGAGGCGCGCCGCCTGGGGATGGTACAGGAAGCCGTTCAGGATCAGGTGCCCGAAGGCCGCCCCCAGCAAGAGGAAGCCCACGATCAGGGGGGCCTTGGGGCCCGTCTGGAGGCCGAGGGCCAGCCACCAGCCCAGGAGCCCCATCAGGGCCACCGAAAGGAGAGGCACCACGGGCATCGCCCAGAGGCCGCTGCCCCAGAGGCAGTCGTAGATGAGGGAATCGGCCACGGCCTCCAGGGTCGGGCGGTCCCCTTCGGCACGGGCCTTGGCCAGCCGCCGATCCAGGCTCTCCCAGGCCTGCCGCTGGGCCGGGCTGAGCAGGGCCTCGCGCCGCCCCCCCCGGTTGGCGCTCTGGCGGAGCATCTCCGGCCGTCCCCCGTGGCCCGGCTCCACGGCGGGTGGGGGCGGCGCCTCCAGGATCTGGGCATCGGGGGGCGGGGGCGTGTTGGTGATGTGCGTCTGGCCAGCGGCATCCCGCCAGTAGTAGGTGCGCGGCTGCGGCTGGTCCAGGAGGACCAGGACCAGCAGTCCCGCCACGGCCATCACTGGATGGCCTCAGAAGTGGGCATCGAGGGCCTCGCACCAGAAGTGGTAGACCATCTGGTGGACCTCCTGGATGCGGGCCGTGACGGTGGAGGGCACCACCAGCGCCTCGTCCATAAGCCCTGCGAGCTGGCCGCCATCCCGCCCCAGCAGGCCCAGGGTGCGGACGCCCAGCTCCTTGGCGGAGGCCACCGCGCGGATCACGTTGGGGCTGTTGCCGCTGGTGCTGATGCCAATGAGCAGGTCGCCGGGACGCCCCAGGGCCTCCACCTGGCGGGAGAAGATCTGGTCGAAGCCGTAGTCATTGCCAATGGCGGTGAGGGCGGAGGTGTCGGTGGTGAGCGCGATGCCCGCCAGGGCCCGCCGCTCCTTGACGTAGCGTCCGCTCAGTTCGGCCGCCAGGTGCTGGGCGTCGGCCGCGCTGCCCCCGTTGCCGCAGACCAGGATCCGGCCGCCCCGGCGGAGGCGTTCCGCCATGTCGTCGGCCTGGGCGACGATGCGATCCAGCTCCCGCTCGAAAAAGGCCTGCTTCAGCTGGATGGCCGCCTGGACGTGCTGGAGGAGGATCTGTTTCATGGCGGCAATTGTGACACCAATTCCCCTCCCTAGATCCCGCGGAGGCTGGCAGACTGCGTGTGAATGCCCCTCGACAGGTACGGCTCCCATGGACTGGATTGCCACTAAGCACGCGCTGCTGTCCCACCTCCCCGTGGCCGCGGGCCTGCTGCTTCCATGGGCCCTCCTCGCCTCCCAGCGGCCGGGGCGGGGGATCCGCCCCTGGTGGACGGTGGCCCGCTACCTGGGCTGGGCGGGACTGCTCGGCACCCTCTGCGCATTCGTGAGCGGCCTGGCCACTGGCCGCTTCCTGGCCCTGATCCCGCCCCACCGCCTCCTGCCCGTGCTCCCCCACGGCCCGGGGCCCGAAGCACTCCTCTTCCGCCATGCCCTCTGGGGCCTGGGCTCCCTCCTGGTGGGCCTCGGCGCCACCTGGGCCATGAACCGCAGCCGCAGGGACCACGAGAGCCTGGGCCTCCTGGCGCTGGCCCTGGGGCTGGCCTGGTGCGCCCTGCTGCTGGTGGCGGGCGAGGGCGGCTACCGCCTGGCCCATGGCACCGTCCGGACCGTGGCTCCAACGCCGGTCTCCGTTGCGCCGCCGGCACCCAAGCCCGCCGTAGACCCGGAGAGCCAGGTTCCGGTCCGCGCCCTGGATTACGCCTCGCTGGAGGCCATCCACCCCGAGCCCGTGAAGTCCCCGGCCCACGGTGGCCGGTGGATCCGCGCCTGGGTCAGCCCCGAGGCCGCCCCGGCCTACCGGGCAGGCCAGCCGCTGCCGCCGGGGGCCCTGGTGGTGCTCAGCTCCACCGAGGATCGCTGGGGCCGCCCGGGCGTGGAGGCCGGTCCGCTCCACGCGTTGGAGATGAAGCCCACCGGGCCCGCGCTGACCTTCTACTGGGCCCGCATCCCCATGGAGCGCCGCCCCGAATTCGGAGGCGAGTCCCGCGTGTACTGGCGCGGCCAGGACGCCCACCTGGAGGCCTGCCGGACCTGCCACGCCGCGGGCATGGCGGACCCCGCGCAGCGCAGCCGCTGGCGGCCGAAGCGGGTGGTCGTGGCCGAGTAGGGGGGAGGAACATCCGCCGAGGAGCGTGGTTCAAGCGACCTTCTGCTTTTCTCGGTGTCCTCTGCGGCTCTCTGCGTCCTCTGCGTTCCAGCTCATGGACGCCCGGTGAGTCCCCGCTCCCGCAGGACTACTCGGCTTCGACCAGGACTTCCCGGGGCTTGCCGGCGCCGCGGTCGGGGCCGACGATGCCTTCCTCCTCCATGCGGTCGATGAGGCGCGCGGCCCGGCCATAGCCGAGATTCAGCTTGCGCTGCAGGAGGCTGGTGCTGGCCTTACGCTCCCGGCGCACGACGGCGAGGGCCCGGACGTAGATGTCATCGGCGCCGTTCATGTCCGCCTCGTCGAAGAGGCCGGTCTCCTCCTCGGTCTCCATGGCACTGATGAGGGCCTGGTTGTAGTCGGGGCGGCCCCGCTCGCGCAGCCAGGTGACCAAGCGCAGGGTCTCCTCCTCGCTGAGGAAGGGCGCGTGGATGCGCTTGGGATGGCTGGCGCCGTTGGGCAGGTAGAGCGCGTCGCCCGCGCCCAGCAGCTGCTCGCCGCCGCTGCAGTCCAGGATGGTGCGGCTGTCGATCTTGGTGCGCACGCGGTAGCTGAGGCGGCTGGGCAGGTTGGCCTTGATGACGCCCGTGACCACGTCCACGGAGGGCCGCTGGGTGGCGAGGATGAGGTGGATGCCCACGGCGCGGGCCTTCTGGGCGATGCGCGCGATGCTGTCCTCCACTTCGCTGCGGGCCACCATCATCAGGTCCGCCAGCTCGTCGATGACCACCAGCACGTAGGGCAGGTGCTCCAGCACCGCGGGCCGGTCCGGCCAGCGCGGGTTGGGCGTGCGGTCCGTCAGGTCCATCATGCCGCCGGCCTCGGCAATCTTGGCGTTGAAGCTCTTGAGGTCGCGCACGCTGAGCAGGGCCAGGCGCCGGTAGCGGTCCTCCATCTGGGCCACCACCCACTTGAGGACGCGGCCCGCCTCCTTCATGTCCGTGACCACTGGGGCCCAAAGGTGCGGGATGTCCTCGTAGACGCCCAGCTCCACCATCTTGGGATCCACGAGGATGAGCTTCACCTCGTCGGGCATGGCCCGCACCAGGCAGGAGCAGATCATGGCGTTCACGCCCACGCTCTTGCCGCTGCCCGTGCTGCCGCCGATGAGCAGGTGGGGCATCTTGTTGAGGTCGGCCACCACGGGCCGGCCCGCGATGTCCTTGCCGAGCGCCAGGTGCAGCAGGCCGCCGGCGTCGCGGAAGGCGGGGCTGTCGATGACTTCGCGGAAGGTGATGATCTCCCGCTTGGAGTTCGGCACCTCGATGCCCACCAGGTTCTTGCCCGGGATGCGGTCCATGCGCACGGCCTCAGCCTGCAGGGCCAGGGCCAGGTCTTCCTCCATGCCCAGGATGCGCGACAGGGGGATGCCCGCATCGGGCTGGAACTCGAAGACCGTGACCACGGGGCCGGGCTGCATGCCGGTAACCAGGCCCTTGATCTTGAATTCGGACAGCTTCTGTCCAATCTTCTCCTTGATCACCTCCAGCGAGGCCAGGTTGACCATGGCGTGCTGGCCCGGGGGGTCGAAGAGGCGGCGGGGCGGCAGGGTCTCACGCTCGGTGACCGAGGGCTGGACGGGCTCCGGTGGTAGGGGGGGCAGGGGGCGCGAGGGCGTGGGTTCGGTGAGGGGCAGGGGCGGCTGGACGATCTCGCGGCCGAAGCGGTCCTTGACGACCTGGGCCCGGGCCACGGTGGGCTTGGGCTTGGGCGGGGGCGGCACGGCGGCCAGCAGCTTGGTGCGGAAGGCGGCGGTGGGTTCAGTGCCCGTGGCCACCGGCCCGGCCGCGGGGAGCGTCTGCCCCTCGAGGATGGTGGAGGCCGCATCCAGGTTCATGGACTGGATGGGGGGCAGCAGGTCCTCGGCCCGGATGAGGGGCTGCTTGCGCTTCGCCTCAGCCGTCTCCAGCTCCGCTCGAAGCAGGGATTCCCGCTGGTCCTCCAGGGCCTGCTGGCGCAGGGCTAGGGCCTGGAGCGCGACCGCGTCGCCCGCGTCGATGTCGGGCTGGTCCGGGTTGCGGCCGCGCAGGAAGGGGCGCTTCACCATGGTCAGGAAGCCCTGGAAACCCCTGGCGGGCATGGGCCTCATCCAGGGCCAGGCCTTCTCCCCGAACCAGCGGGTGAGGAGGCGGCCCAGGGCCCGGGTCAGGGCGGGCGCCAGCACCAGCGCGCAGAGGGTGACCACGATGAGCAGCAGGAGGGGCAGGCCCACGGGCCCCAGGAAGCGGCGCTCCACGGGCCAGAGGGCGCTGCCCAGCCAGCCGCCCCAGCGGAGCTGGAGGGTGCCGCCTTCGGGCAGGCCGGTCCAGGCGCGGTTGCCGAAGGCGCCCAGGGCGGTCCAGAAGGACAGGGCCAGGCCCAGCCAGGCCAGCCGGCCAGGCCAGCGGCGGCCCTCGCGGGGCCAGGCCTCCCAGATCAGGTACGGCGGCACGATCCAGGCGCCGATGCCCATGAGGGTCTGCAGCAGGCCGGCGAGGGTGGCGCCGACGGTGCCGCAGAGGTTCTGGATGGCCGCCACCGCCGCCCCCTGCGTGAAGGGGTGGGGGTCCAGGGGGTGGTAGCTGGCCAGGGAGAGCAGCAGCAGCAGGGCCATGAAACCCAAGCTCGCCCGTAGCATCCAGCGGCCGATCCCCTGCAACGCGACTCCCAGAAATGAACCCCAGTGTAGCCCACCGGCCGCAGATTCAGCGGGCCTGCGCGAGGGATCCGTTCAGCAGGGCCAGGCGGTGCTGGGGGTCCCAGGCGGGCTTGCCGAGGTCGCGCAGGAGGGTGCCGGCGGACACGAAGGTCCAGCCCTCCTTCCGGGCCCAGTCCATGAAGGCGCCGAGGCCGTCCGTGGGGCGGTCGCCCTCCTCGCGGCCCGAGCCCAGGTGCATGAGGACGATGAGGCCGTCGCCGTCGCGGCCCAGGCGCTGCTGGAGGCGCGCCACGATGGCCTCGCCGCTGCGGTAGAGCTTGCGTTCCTTGGGCGTGGCCCAGTCGAGGGTGTCGGCGCCCTCGCTCCAGCCCACGTGGCGGTAGCCCAGCTCCTCGGCCCAGCGCCGGATCTCCGCCGTGTGCTCGCCGTAGGGGGCCCGCCAGTAGGGGTCCATGGGACGTCCGAGCAGGCTCACCAGGGCCGCGTCGGCGTCGAGCAGCTGGCGCTGGATGCGCTCGCGGGTCCACTTGGGATCCCGCTTCATGCCGGGCGCGAAGTGCGGGTGGTCCATGGTGTGGTTGCCCAGCTCGTGGCCCTCGGCCGCCATGCGCTTCACCAGCGCGGGATAGCGCCGGATGAAGGCCCCGGTGAGGAACAGGGTGGTGCGCACGCCGCGGGCCTTGAGCAGGTCCAGCACCTCGACGGCCACCTCGGCGCTGGAGCCGCCGTCGAAGCTGAGCAGGATGCGCTTCTGCCCCCCGGGCCCCCGGGTGAGGTTCAGGGCCTCGCCCATGCCCGGCCAGGCGGTGCTGGCGCCCGCGGGAATCCGGACCGGCGCCACCGACGCAGCGGGAGCCGGTATTGGCGTGGGGGCTGGCGCTGGCGTCGTGGTCCGGGCCTGCGGCTTCGACGCGGCAGGGGGCACCCGGGGAGAGGGGGGCTCCGCAGGGAGTGGCGTGAAGATCGAGGCGCGGGGCCGGGTGTCGCTCGGCACCTCCGAGGCGGCAGGCAGGTCGCGGCCCTTCCGGTTCGGGATCGGGGGCACGGGCGCGGGCCGCAGCCGGGCCTCGGCCCGCGCCTTCGGGGCGGGGGCTTCGGGGGGCGCGGCGGGGGCCGGGCGAACGGGAGCAGGTTGGGGTGCGGGCTTCCGGGCCAGGCGCGGAGCGGCGGGGGCGGGGCGGGGCCGCTCGGGGGCCAGGGAGAAGATGAAGCGGGCCAGCTCCCGTCCCTCCGCGGTGCGGAGCACCGCCGTCTCGCCTTCGGGCGGGCGGAAGAACTCCCAGCGGACCGGGCCAACCTCTGCGAATCGCTGCTCCCGGATGGAGCGCCCTTCCAGGACCAGGTCCGTGGGCTCGGAGACCTCGCCTTCCACCACGGCGAGGCCTCCGATGGGATGCCAGGTCCAGGCGCCCGGGGCGGGGGCCTGGGCGGCCGGCGGGGGCGGTGCCTCGGCGCGGTCCGTCCGGCCACAGGCCGCCAGGATCAGCAGCAGGGCCGCCGCCAGGCCCGCCCTCATCGGGGCACGCCGGCGCGGCAGAGGGCCCAGTAGTTGGCCTTCTCCCGGATCTTCACCCACTGGGCCCGGAGGGCCGCGGCCTGCAGGTCCAGCAGGGCCCACTCGGCCAGGGCCTCGGCGGTGGGGTTGCGGCCGGCCAGGGCGGGCAGGTCGTTCAGCAGCCGGTAGTCCACGCCGCGCACCCAGGCGTCCAGGGCTTCCGCGAAGGCCGGTTCGTCGGTCTCCCGGGCAAGCTCCACGGCCGCCTCCACCTCCCAGTTGTGACCGTGGCGGTCCTCCTGGAAGCCGGGGAGGTCATGGAAGTGGTCGGCCACGAAGGCGCGCCGGAGGGAAAGGGTGAAGACCATGGCGAAGTATAGCCCTTCGGCGGGCCGTCTAATTCCCCCGGAACTCCAGGTCGATCTCGACGCGCAGGGCCTTCAGGAAGTCCTCCATCACACGCTGGCGGGGTTCGGCCATCCGGCGTCCGGTGGCGGTCTTCATGAGTGCGGGAAGCTTCATGAGCTTCTTCTCGAAGTGGTCCAGGGTATACGCCTTGTCATTCAGGTCCCGGTTCCGGGCGAAGGGGTCCAGGGGGTGCCAGAGGGCCGCGTTGAAGCTGCCCCCCGTGGCGAAGACCCGCGCCACCCCGATGGCCCCCAGGGCCTCCAGCCGGTCCGCGTCCTGCACCACGGCGGCCTCCAGGCTGAGGGGCCTGCCCCCGCCGGTCCAGCTGTGGCTGGCCACGGCCGCGGCCACGGCCTCCGCCTTGTCCTCCAGGCCGGGGGTCTCGCGGCACCAGACGGGCACGAGCTCCGCCGCCATCTGGGCGGTCTTGGGGGAATCCGGGTGGTTCTTGGGCAGGTAGACCAGATCGTGGAGCAGGGCCGCCGCCAGGCAGGTCGCCTGATCGGCGCCCTCGGCCTGGGCCAGGGTCTGGGCCAGGGTGGCCGTGCGGAGGATGTGGCCCAGATCATGGGCGGCATCGCGGGGGGCGGGCTCGGCGGCCAGGTGCGCCTTCAGGCGGGCCACGAGGGGGACATACCAGGGATAGGCGAAGGGGAGGGGCATGACCCTAGGCTAGCGGGACCTGCCATCGGGGAGGAACCTCCGGGGCGCTACCATGGAGGGTTCTGTGCCGGAGCCCCCATGCGCCTGTCGACCTCCATCTTCCTGAGCCTCTGCCTGGCCCTGCCAGCCCTGGCCCAGCGGGCGGATCCCAGCTTCGACCCCGTCAAGGACGTGGGCCTGCGCTTCGAGAAGGGCGCCGTGGTGGTCTCCGCGCCGGCCGGGTCCCACCTGAAGGCCTCCTTCATGGAAGTCTCGAAGAAGGGCGGTCCCGGCACCCTGAAGATGGGCAAGCTGCCCCCCACCACCGCCAAGGACGAGGTGGGCGACGGCATCTGGCACGGCGCCGTGAAGGTGCCCGTCAGCGGCGAGGGACTGTCGGGCACCGTGACCCTGCAGGTGACCTACCAGCCCTGCACCGAAGGCGAGGGCGGCGTCTGCTACCCGCCGACCACGCGGCCGCTGGAGGTGAAGGCCAGCGAGATCCCTGGGGGCGTGGCCGCGGCGGCACCGACGGCCCTGGCCGTGGAAAGGGCCTCGGAGGGGCCCAAGCCCGAAGCGGCCGTCGCGCCCGTCCCCGTGGCGGCTCCGCAGCCCAATGCCCCGGCCACGCCGGCCCGCACGGGGCTGCTGCTGTCCCTGCTGCTGGTCTTCCTGGCGGGCATGGGCGCCTCCCTCACGCCCTGCGTCTACCCGATGATCCCCATCACCATGGCTATCGTGGGCGCCAAGGGCAGCGGCAAGGCCAAGGGCTTCGCGCTGTCCCTGGCCCTGGTGCTGGGCATGGCTTTGACCTACACGACGCTGGGTGTGGTGGCCGCCAAGAGCGGCGCGGCCTTCGGGGCCTTCGCGCAGAAGCCCGCCTTCCTCATTCCTGTGTCCGTGCTCTTCGCGGCCTTCGCGCTCTCCCTCTTCGGCGCCTTCGAGATCGCCCTGCCCGCGGGCCTCGCCATGAAGCTCCAGGGCGATGGCTCCCGCAAGGGCTTCGGCGGGGCCTTCCTCATGGGCCTGGTGCTGGGACCTCTCTCGGCCCCCTGCGTGGGCCCCGTCATCGGCGCGGTGCTGGTGGGCATCGCCCAGCAGGGGGATGTCTTCCTCGGCGGTCTCCAGCTCTTCGTCTTCGCCCTGGGCATGGGCGTGCTCTTCCTGGCCGTGGGCACCTTCTCCGCAGGCCTGCCCAAGAGCGGCGAGTGGCTCACCCGCTTCAAGCAGGGCATGGGCCTGGTGGTGCTGGGCTTCGCGGCCTGGAACGTGCGCCTCGTCGTGCCGGACTGGGCGAACTTCGCCATGTGGACCCTGGTGACGCTGGCGGGCGCGGCGGTCTTCGGCGCCTTCGAGGCAGCGGCGGGCCTCGTGGGCCAGCTGCGCAAGGGCTTCGCGCTGCTGCTGCTGGCCCTGGCGGTCCTGCTGGGCGTGCGCACTGCCGAGGCCTTCCTGAAGGTGGACCTGCTGCCGAGGGGCGGCGCCCCCGCGGCGATCAAGGAGGAGCACGCCGGCTGGATGGAGCAGGACCTGGAAGGGGCCCTCGCCAAGGCCAAGGCGGAGCAGAAGCTCGTGCTGGTGGACATCTACGCGGACTGGTGCGCCCAGTGCAAAGAACTGGACGAGAAGACTTGGCCCGACGCCGGCGTGAAGCAGTGGATCGCCGCGAACGCTGTGGCTATCCGCATCGACACTGACGCCAAGCGCAAGGACCTGGCCGCGAAGCTGCAGATCCGCAGCTACCCTACGGTCATCCTGCTGGATGCCGAGGGCCGGGAGCTGCGCCGGCTCCTGGGCTTCGAGAAGCCCGCCACGATGAAGGCCTGGCTCGAAGGCAAATGAAGAGGGCCCGCGAAAGCGGGCCCTCTTGGCGAATGCGCGCAGCGCCTACTTCCCTAGGAACTTCTCCAGCGTCTTTTCCAGGTTCGCGCCGCGCAGGTCGCCGCCGCTGGCGACGATCTTCCCGTCGGGCCCGATGAGCAGGGGCTTGGGGATGCCCTTCACGCCGTAGGCGTCGCTGATGGGATTCTGGAAGCCGTTCTCGATGAAGGTGTGCTTCCAGGGCATGGGCGTGGCGGCCTGGGCCCGGAAGGGCGCGATGTGCTCGACCTTGCGGTCGAAGGAGAGGGACAGGATGTCGAAGGGCTTGGTCTTGAACTTGGCCCAGGCGGCATGCAGGGAGGGCATCTCCACGCGGCAGGGACCGCACCAGGTGGCCCAGAAGTCCACGAGCAGGTAGCGTCCCTTGAAGCCGTCCAGGGTGTACGTGGTCTTGGCGTCGCCCAGGGCCTTCAGGCTGAAGGCGGGCGCGGGCCGGCCGATGGCGGTCTTCTGCTCGGCCTCCAGGAGCTCCTTGGCCTGCTTGGCCTGGCGGGTGTCGCCGAACTCGGACTGCAGGATGTCGTTGGCGGACTTCCAGGCGGCTTCGTCCTTCGCATCCAGGCGATCCCAGAAGTATTCGAAGAGCAGGTGGCGGCGGATGGCCGGGTCCGGATGCTTGGCCCGGGCCTCAGTCACATAGGGCCCCCAGCCCTTGGCGTTTTCGTCGGCCATCTCGAGGATCAGGGGGACCTCCAGGCTCCAGGCGGTAGCCGTGGCCGGCACCTCCTTCGCCACCTGGTCGATGAAGGCGGGGGTGCGGTCCAGCTTGGCGAGCTGCAGGTGGTAGAGCTTGCTCACCAGCAGGGCCTGGCGTACCTCGGGCCGCTTCTCGACGGCGAGCCGGGCCTCCAGGTCCGCCAGTTCCTTCGTGCAGTCGCCGCGGAAATCCTTGCTGTTCTTTCCGGCCTGGATGTGGGCGGCGCGAGCCTCCATGACCGACTTGGCCTTGGCGCGGGCCGCGTCGAGAATGGCCTGAGGCTCACCGGCCGGGGCCGGGGTCTGCAGCGCGGGCAGGGCCGTCGTTAGGAAGATCAGGGGCAGGGGCATCGTCAACCTCCGGGCCGTGGGGCGAAGGGATCCAGGATACCTCGAAAGGCGAGGCTGCTGAACCGCCCCTCCTAGTGGAGGTCTTGGACCAGGTCCAACCCGGCCTCCGTCCGGCTCAGGTACCAGGTGAGCGCGCGGCCGTCGACGAGCCGCACCTCGGCCGCGGGGAAGCGCTTCTGCAGGTCGGCCTGGTGCCGGCGGGTGAAGCGGTAGGGCTCGCTGGGCAGGAGGATGAGCTCCGGGGCCAGGTCCTGCAGGTCCTCCTCGGACAGCACCGGGTAGCGGTCGGGGCCGATGGGCCTGAGTCCCCCCTGGCGCAGGAGGTCGCCGAGGTAGGTGTCCGGTCCGGCGCTCATCCAGGGCTCCTTCCAGATGAGGGCCAAGGTGCGGGGGCCCGGGCGGCGCCGCCCCTTCAGGGAGGCCTCCAGGGCCCGGGCGCGGGGCTCGGCGGCCTCGGCCCGGCCCAGCCTCGCGCCCAGCTCCCGCAGGGCCGCCGCACAGGCCTTCACGCTGCGGATCTCGAGGGCCAGCCAGGGGATCCCCAGGGCCGTGAGGGCTTCGGCCACCTCCTTCGGGTTCTCGTCCCGCTCGAGGATCACCAGGTCCGGCGCCAGGTCACGGATGCGGTCGAGGTCGGGGTCCTTGGTGCCCCCCACGGCGGGCACGGAGTTGCGGATCCAGCGGGGCTCGACGCAGTAGCGGGTGCGCCCCACAAGCCGGGCGGCGAGGCCCCACTGCACCAGCAGCTCGGTGACCGAGGGCACCAGGCTGAGGATGCGTTGGGGGCCTTCAGGCTGGGGACCGGAGGAAGGAGGTTGAGGAGGCGTCGAGGCCTCCGGTTCCCACGGCGGGACCTCCGCCCCCCCGCTGAAAACCTCCAGCCGCTTCCCGGTGTGCGGGTCCTTCACCTTCCCCAGGCCCGTGGGGCAGAGGTCCCGCAGGGCGCAGACGCCGCAGTCGGGCCGGCGGGCATCGCAGACGCGGCGGCCATGAAAGATGAGCTGGTGGTGCAGCTCGATCCAGTCCTCCCGGGGGAAGCGGCGGCAGAGGTCGGCCTCCACTTTTTCGGGCGTGGTGGCCTTGGAGAGGCCCAGGCGTCGCGCCACGCGGAAGATGTGGGTGTCCACGGCTAGGGCGGGCACGCCGAAGGCATTGGCCAGCACCACGTTGGCGGTCTTCTGCCCCACGCCCGGCAGGGCCCCCAGGGCCGCCGGATCCGAGGGAACTGCTCCGCCGTGCCGCGCCATCAGGGCCTGGCCGAGTCCGATGAGGTTCCGGGCCTTGCTGTGGTAGAAGCCCGTGGAGCGGATGAGGGCCTCCAGCTCCTCCAGGGGGGCCTGGGCCAGGCTGGCGGCATCGGGGAAGCGGGCGAAGAGGGCCGGCGTGGTGAGGTTCACCCGGGCATCCGTGCACTGGGCGCTGAGGATGGTGGCCACCACCAGCTGGAAGGGGTCCGCATGGTCCAGGGCGCAGCGCGCATCAGGGTAGGCGGCCCGGAGCCGGCGCTGGAGCTCTGGGGGCTTGGGCTTCGGAAGGCTCATGGAATCAGCATAGGAGCGCGATCTGCCGGGGAGGGCGGTAGGATTCGATAAACTACAGCTCGAGGTGCCGCATGCCCCCCACCCTGACGGGAAAGCTCGACTGCCAGGAAACTGCCCGCCACTACTTCGAGCTGGTGCGCTCCAACGTGAAGAAGCTGGGCTTCTCCCCCGGCCTCGCCATCGTCCTGGGCAGCCAGGACACGGGCAGCCTCACCTACCAGCGCTGGCTCATGAAGGACTGCGAGGACGCGGGCATCAACGCCTCGGATCTGCGGGTGGAGAACGGCATGCAGCTGGTGAAGCTGGTGGCCCGCCTCAACCAGGACGAGAAGACCCACGGCGTGTTCATCTTCTACCCCCTGCGCTACCAGGAGATCAAGGACGACGAGGTGATGGACCTGGTGGATCCCGGCAAGGACATCGAGGGCCTGCACGCCATCAACATCGGCTTCCTGAACAAGTACCGGAAGCGCATGGACGATGGCACCCAGCACCGCTGCATGACGCCCTGCACGGCCCGGGCCGTGGTCAAGACGCTGAAGCGGGGCTTCGGCGAGGCCTGGCTGGCGGGCAAGACTGTGCTCGTCATCAACGACAGCCTGCGCATCGGCCGCCCCCTCACGGCCATGGTGGCGAACCTGAAGGCCACGCCCATCCTCTGCCACGCCCACACCAACCCGGCCCACCTGGAGGGCTTCATCCGCATGGCCGACGTCATCGTCAGCGCCGTGCCCGCCCCGGGCTACCAGATCCACACCGACTGGATCAAGGACGGCGCCCTCTGCTTCGACCTGAGCGGTGAGGGCAACTTCGACTACGAAGCCCTGGTCCGCCGGGGCATCCCCTACACGGACACCACCAAGAACAGCGTGGGCAAGGTCACCCGGGCCATGGCCCTTCTGAACCTGACCTACGCAGCCGGTCTGGAGTAGGGCTCCTAGAAACGGAAGGTCATGGTCAGCCCCAGGTTGCTGCGGCGGCGCGGGGTCAGGCCGCTGGCGAAGGGCCGCTCCAGGTGCTCGCCCTCCAGGCTGAGGACCCAGCGCGGGTGGAAGGCCCAGCCGACCCGCAGGCGGGGGCCCAGGAAGGCGCCCTCGCCCTGGGGCACCTCCACGATGGCCCCGAGGCCCAGGAAGAGGTCGCTGGCTGTGGCATTGGCATCGGCCACGAAGCGCAGGGCGTTGTCGCCATCATCCCAGTGCCGCACCCCCAGGCCCACGCCCAGGTGGAGGTGGGCGAAGTCGCCGCGGTCCTTCACCTGCAGCTCGGTGATGGGCACCGTGAACTCGGCGGCGGTGGCGCGGGGCTGGCGGATCACCGAGACCAGCGTGGACTGGGCGGCGAGGGGCAGGGCGGAGAGCAGGAGGAGGGGCAGGCGTCGGCGCATGTGAGGGCTACCGGATGGCCCGCGGCGGGGTTTAGCGACCCTGCCACTCCGAAGCCAGCAGGCTGTACACGGCATGGTCCACGAAGCGGTCTCCGAGGCGCTCCGCCTGGCGCAGGGTGCCTTCGTGGCGGAACCCCAGCCGGCGGGGGATGGCCCGGCTGCGGTGGTTGCGCACGCCGGCGCGGATCTCGATGCGGTTGAGCCCCAGGGCGCGGAACCCATGTCGAAGCAGGGCCTTCACGGCAGCGGTCATCAGGCCGTGCCCCTCCGCCTCCTGGGCCAGCCAGTAGCCGATGGCGGCGCTGCGGTGGGCTGCGTCGATCCACACGAAGCCGGCGATGCCCACGAGCCGCCCCTTCCACCAGAGGCCATAGGACTCGGCCAGGCCCGCCCGTGCCTGGGTCCGCACCCGCAGGATGTAGGCGCGGGAGTCCTGCACGCTGAGGTTGGCCTCGGGCCAGGGCAGCCAGCGGGCCAGGCGGGGGCGATCGACCTCCACCAGGGCGAAGAGTGCCTTGGCATCGCGCAGGTTCAGCGGACGCAGCTCCAGGCCCCGGCCGGCCTTCAGGGCCTCGGCCATGATCCTGGTCCTCACTGGCCGGCGGGGTCTTGCAGGGCCGCGGCGCGGCCTGCACGCCACAACACCAGGAGCTGGTCCAGCAGGTCGCCGAAGCGGTCCAGGTGCATGGCGTTGGGGCCATCGCTGTGGGCCTTCTCGGGGCAGTCGTGCACCTCGAAGAAGAAGCCGTCCACGCAGGTGGCGGCCGCCCGGGCCAGGGTGGGGATCATCTCCCGGGCCCCGCCCGTGGCGTTCCCCAGGGCCCCGGGCTTCTGCACGCTGTGGGTGGCGTCGAAGATGACGGGGCAGCCGGTCTTGCGCAGGTGGGGGAAGCTCTGGAAGTCCACGGCGAGGTTGCCGTAGCCGAAGGTGGTGCCGCGCTCGGTGACCCAGACGGGACCGTGGCCGGGGACGGACTGGAGCTTCTCGACGCCGTGCTTGAGGTCCCAGGGCGCGAGGAACTGGCCCTTCTTCAGGTTCACCGTGCGGCCCGTGCTGGCGGCGGCGATGAGCAGGTCCGTCTGGCGGCAGAGGAAGGCCGGGATCTGGAGCACGTCCACGGCCTGGGCCGCCGGAGCGCACTGATCGCTCTCATGCACGTCGGTCAGCACCGGCACGCCGTAGCGGCTGCGCACTTCGGCGAGGATGTCCAGGCCGCCCTCCATGCCCGGGCCGCGATGGCTGCTCGCGCTGGTGCGGTTGGCCTTGTCGAAGCTGGATTTGTAGATGAAGGGGATGCCCCGGGCCTCGGCCAGGTCCCGCAGGGCGGCGGCCATGACGTGGGCGTGGTCCCGGCTTTCGATGACGCAGGGCCCGGCGATGAGGAAGAAGCTCTGGTCGGTGAAGGGTCGGGCGAAGTCCATGGCTACCTCCCCCCCAGTTTAACGCCACGGGGCGGCATTGACGGGTTGTCATCATTCCCCTTGAAACCGCTGTCATAATGTTCACCAGCGTCCTGTCCCCACTTGTCCGGAGCCCCCATGGCGAAGCTGCTGATGGAAGACGACCTGAACCGCCGCCTGGTGGCCCTCCTCCAGAAGGATGGCCGCATGAGCCACGCCGAGCTGGCCGAGCGCCTGGGCGTGAGCCGCCCCACGGTCATCGACCGGGTGAAGCGCCTGGAGGCCGATGGCGTGCTGGCCGGTTACGCGGCCCGGGTGACGCCCGCCGCCGTGAACAAGCCCACCGTGGCCTTCGTAGCGGTGCGCTACAAGGACAACAACGAGGCCATCGAGCAGCGCTTCATCAAGGCCCTGGAGGAGGAGCCGGACATCCTCGAGGCCCACACCATCGCCGGGGAGGATGCCCTGCTGCTGAAGGTGGTGGCCGACACCCCCGCGGGCATCGCCGAGCGGCTGCGCCGCATCCGGGTGCTGGGGCTCATGGTCACCACGCGCACCACCATGGTGCTGGAGACCCACTGGGAGAAGGCCGGGCCCAGCCCCTTCCCCATCGAGAGCCCGGCCAAGAAGGTCAAGAAGTGATCGCAACCACCCCGGAGCCGCCCTACTTCGCCGTGATCTTCAGCAACCAGCGCACCGGCGGGGACCAGGGCTACGAGGCCATGGCGGAGCGGATGGTGGAATTGGCCCGCGCCCAGCCGGGCTTCCTGGGCGTGGAGAGCGCCCGGGATGCGGAGGGCTTCGGCATCACCGTGTCCTACTGGCGGGATGAGGCCTCCATCGCGGCCTGGAAGGCCCACGCCGAGCACGCCGTGGCCCAGCGCCTGGGTCGGGAGCGCTGGTACGCGGACTTCCAGCTGCGGGTCTGCCGGGTGGAGCGGGAGTACGGCAAGGACGGGCGCTGATGCTCGCCTGGCTCGCCTACCTGACCGTGGCCGTGGTGTGGGGTTCCACCTATTTCGCCATCGCCCTGGGACTCGCCTCCTTCACGCCCTACGGCATGGTGGCGGCGCGCTTCTCGGTGGCGGCGGCCCTGGCCCTGGGCGTGGGCCGGCTGCGCCGGGAAGCCTGGCCGCCCTGGCGCGAGGTGTTCCACCTCATGGTGGTGGGGGCCCTGCTGCTGGGCGGCTCGAACGCCCTGGTGTCCTACGCGGAGCTGCATGTCTCCACGGGGCTCGTGGCCGTCATGGCCGCTCTGGTGCCGCTCTGGCTGGCGGTGTTCTCCATGGCGAAGGCGCCGCTCGGGCCGAAGGGCTGGGTGGGCATCGCGCTGGGCATCGCCGGCGTGGCGGTGCTGGTCTGGCCCGGCGGCGGCCTGCGCATCCATCCGGGCGGCCTGGTGGCGATGGCGGCGGCGCCCCTCATCTGGGCCTGGGGTACCCTCCACGGCAAGCACTTCGTCCATGGCGGCGGCCTCATGACCAACGTGGGCATCCAGATGCTCACCGCGGCCCTCATCGGCCTGGTCGTGGCACCGCTGTCGGGGGGCTTCCTGCGCGGACCCCTCACGCCGAGAGCGCTCTGGGCCGTGGGCTACCTCACCCTCTTCGGCTCCCTGCTGGCCTTCTCCGCCTACATCTACCTGGCCAAGGCCTGGCCGCCGGCCAAGATGGGCACCTACGCGTATCTGAACCCGGTGGTCGCGGTGCTGCTCGGCAGCCTCGTCCTCCATGAGGCCTTCGGCCTCCGCGAGGTTCTCGGCATGACCATCATCCTGGCCGCCGTGGCCCTGGTGCAGCTGCGACAGAAGCCGACCTCCGAGGTTGCTCCCGGCGAATCCTGATCCTCCGGGCGTGTCAGCCGGCGGTCCGGCGGGTCAGCTCCGCGTAGGGGGGGGCGCTGATCCGCGGGTTTCCTCCGGATTTCGAGGCTGCGCGCCGGGCCGCGGCCCGTTTGGAGGCGAGGCGCACGACGTGGTCGGTTCCGACGAAGGCGAGGAATAGGAACATGACGAGCAGTACGGTCATGGCGACCTCCCCGGTCAATGCTTGGTGTTCGTTTTGTGGTGGAGGGCCCGGTGCTCGTAGATGGCCGAACCGCAGATCCAGACGATCAGCACGATCGTGGCGATCCCGAGAATGCCGTTGGTGATGTTCAGCATGAGGGTCTCGGGGCTCCGCCAGTTGGCGAGATCGAACATGTCAACCTCCTTTGATGGGTGCGTGGAAGGACAGGCCGCCTACGAAGGACGCAGGTCTTCGCATTCGGGAGGCCGGAACAGCGGATCCTGCCCGCCGCCCTGGGTCTCAGGCTGGTGGTGGCTGCCGCCGGCCTCCTCGGTCCTAAAGACGGGAAGGTGCTCGGCGATGTAGGAGAAGGCGCAGAAGCCGGCGGCCGTGATGCCGAGCATGATGAAGATCTCGATGATGGAGGGGAAGTAGGTCTGGCTCGGGTAGTGCTCCAGCCCCGTGATGGCCGTGTTCATCCGGTTGAAGGCGAAGCCCAGCACCACCATCAGGCAGGCGGAGTAGAGGCCCGTCTGGGAGGTCCGCACCTTCTCGAAGACCAGCAGGGCGAAGGGGATCACGAAGCCGATCAGCAGCTCGGCCCAGAACGCGACGCTGTAGTAGGTCAGGGTGGTCATCTCCCGCAGCGTGCCGCGGGTCAGGAGGTCCTGGATCCGCACCACGAAGTAGACTGCCAGGGCGAGGGCGATGACCTTGGCGAGGTTGGCCCGGAGCCGGGTCGGCAGGAAGGGCCGCCCGTCCCTGGAGAAGAGGATGGTCTCCAGGACGATCATCGACAGGCCCGAGGCGATGCACGAGATGAAGAAGAGGATCGGGAGCAGGGGCGTGTACCAGAGCGCGTGCAGCCGGTTCGGGACGATCAGGTAGAGCGAGCCGAACGAGGACTGGTGCAGGGTGGACAACAGGACGCCGAAGATCATGAAGGGCAGGGAGACGGCGTGGATCCACTTGATGGGCGAGTGGATGTGGAACTTCTCGAGGATGATCGGGGCGAACTCCAGCGACAGCACCGTGGTGTAGAGCATCAGGCACCAGCTGATCTCGCACATGACCGAGTGGGGATTCCACATGACCAGGGGATGCCAGAAGTGGTCCGGCCGGCCGAGGTCGATGATCAGCACCAGGACCACCAGGAGGTAGCCGATGAAGGCGGTCAGGATGGCCGGCCGCACGATGGGTTCGTACTCTTCGGCGTGGAAGAGGTGGACGGCGGCGACGATCGTGAAGCCGGACGCCGCGAGGCCGATGCCCAGGAAGTCGAAGCCGATCCAGAGGCCCCAGGGAAACTCATCCGTCAGGTTGGTTGTGGCGCCGAGCCCGAGGGTGAAGCGCGCCACGGCGGCGAGGACTCCGGTCCCGATGAGGATGGTGGCGATGGGGCGCCAGCCCGTGAGGTGCGGCAGTCTCAGGGTTTTCATACCTCGTCCTCATGCGGCTGGGTGGCGCCCTTCTGAAGGGCCGCTTCGTGGGCCTGGACCTCGGCGCGGCGGTTGGTGATCCACCAGATGCCCGCCAGCAGGACGCCGCCCACGGTGAGCACATTGGGGACCTTGGACAGGGCGCTCATCGTCAGCATGGGCATGGGAATCTTCCCCAGCCTAGAGTCGAAGCCCAACTCCTCGAAGGGCACCGGGCTGAGGTACAGCATCGAGGTGCCGCCCACATCCTGCTCGCCGTAGATCCGGGTCACGTACTTCCCCGGCTCGGCGCTGATCCTGCGGGCGGCCTCAGCCAGCAGCTCGTCCCGGTCGCCGAAGATCGTCGCGCCCGCCGGGCAGGCTTCGGCACAGGCGGTCGGCCGGCCCTGCGCGAGGCGGGTGGGGCAGAACTTGCATTTGCGGATGGAGGGCTTGGTGCTGCTCCACTCGTACTTGGGGACGTGGAAGGGGCAGGCCTGGAGGCAGTAGCGGCAGCCGATGCACTTCTCGCCATCGTAGGACACGGGCCCGTCCGCTGATTTCGTCAGCGCACCCACGGGACACACGGAGACGCAGGTGGGGACGACGCAGTGCTGGCACATGCGGCGGACGTACAGGTCGTTGTGCTTGGTGAGCGCCGTATAGGCCGTCAGGGAAAGATGCTTCTCCTCATCCGGAGGAAGCCCGTTCTCCTCCTTGCAGCCCGCTTGGCAGGCGTTGCAGCCCACGCAGAGCGAGATGTCAATCAGCATGGCTTTCTTCTTGGCCATTGGGCGCATCCGATCAGGAAGTGGAGCGTGGGACCGAGATCCTTTTTGGAAGGGGTTTCGACCCACGGCAGATCGTTCATCTCAAGTTGCATGCCGAAAAAAGGCAGCGCCCACCACCCTCGTCATCTGCATGGAAGACAGGGGTTTGAGCCGAACCCGCGGGAGCCGCCGTTCGGAGCCAGAGCAACCCACCGCCGCGCCATGGCGCGGAACCGTCAAATGTGACGGGTGCGCCGATGACCGCCGCGAAACGGGCCGTCATGAAATTTTGAAAAATGTGCGGACGGTGGGGTTCCCCGGAGAGGGAAAGGCCTACACTTATTGATGACCGTTGAGTAATCAACGGATCTGTTGAGGCATTGATGCTTACACAGACCGCTCCCTACGCCATCCGACGAGTCGTCACCGCCGCGGTGGGTACCCATTCCGGGATGGTTCAGGTGAAAAAGCGCAAGGCCTTTTCCGCGCACGTCTCCGCGCTGCTCCTGAAGCGAACGGAGATGAATGCGATCCTGGACACGACGCCGAACGCCGTCTTCATCCTCACCAAGGACGGGATCACGCGCTGCAACAAGGCCGCGGTGCGCATGCTGGGCGTTGCCTCCCTCAATGAGCTGCGCAGCAAGTACGGCCGGAAGGGCGAGGGATTCCTCCTGCGCTGGCCGAAGAACCTGCTCCCACTCCGCGAAGACGAGCACCCGCTCACGCGCGCTTTCAAGGGCGAGCGGGTGACGGAAGTGGTACTGGCCATCCACGCGGAAACCGGCGAGGAGCTGACGCTCAAGGTGACGGCCGCGCCCATCCTGGCGAAGGGCAAGATCATCGGTGCGGTCTGCATCCACTCGGACATCACCTGGGGCAGGCCCGTGCGGAACCACGCCACCGCCTCCGACCAGGATGCGGACCTTCTCTCCCAGGAAAAGGCACTCCGGTGCCGGGCGGAAAACGAACTGCACAAGGCCAACGTGGAGATCCAGGCCCTGAGGGACCGTATCCAGTCCGCGGACATCTACCCCTTCCAGGAGGGCAGCCACACCTATCACTTCGGGGAAGTCATCGGGCAGAGCCGCTGTCTGGAGAACGTGTTCTTCCGTGTCGAGGCGGTGGCCCCTCAGGATTCGACGGTGCTGCTCCTGGGTGAGACAGGCACTGGCAAGGGACTGGTGGCCCGTGCGATCCACAGCCGGAGCCTGAGGAAGAATCGGCCCCTGGTCATGGTGAACTGCACGGCCCTCCCCGCGAGCCTCATTGAAAGCGAGCTGTTCGGGCGGGAGAAGGGCGCGTTCACAGGCGCCAGCGCCCAGCAGCTGGGCCGCTTCGAGCTGGCCGACAAGGGGACCATCCTGCTCGACGAGATCGGCGACCTGCCTTTCGAGCTCCAGGCCAAGCTGCTGCACGTGATCCAAGATGGCGAATTCAGCCGGCTGGGGAGCTCGCGGACCGTGAAGGTGGATGTCCGCATCATCGCCGCCACCAACCGGGACCTTTATGAAGAGATGCGGCTGGGGCGCTTCCGCGAGGACCTCTTCTACCGGCTCAACATCTTCCCCATCACCATCCCTCCACTGCGGGATCGGCGCGAGGACATCCCTCTGCTCGTGGAGTACTTCCTGGAGAAGTTCAACCGCAAGCTGGGCAAGAACCTGCAGCACGTCACGAAGGAGACCATCGGCCGGCTCATGGCCCACAGCTGGCCGGGCAATGTCCGGGAATTGGAGAGCGTGATCGAACGGGCGGCGATCGTGTCGCAGGGCACGACCCTCCAGGTGCTGGATCACTTCAGCGCCCCGGACCCGGCCCGGCCGCAGGACGAGACCAAGCCCCTGGTGGAGCTGGAGCGGGACTACATCAGCCAGGTGCTGCGCAAGACCAACTGGCGGATCGAGGGAGCCAACGGCGCGGCCCACATCCTGGGCATCAACCCGAGCACCCTCCGGGGGCGGATGCGGAAGGAGGGCATCCGCCGCCCCTGAGCGGAGGCCCTCCGTCGCATTTGACGATTCCGCCTCCTGGCGCGGCGGGTCCGTTCCCGCGGTGGCGGGCCGGCCCCGCGAGGTCCCGCCCAAAGTCCCTTGATTGATGGGCATGCGAGCCGGTGCCCAGAGCAGGGCCCTTTGGCATATGACTTGAATCCACTCGCCCAGGCTTTGCATCGACGGTGCGGCGACGATTCGCCGGGAGAGGAAGGGCCACCCATGCGCACGGCTGAGAAGGCGCCGCCACCCATCAGGACCCTCGGGTCGAACCGCAGGGCCGACCTCGAACGCTTGGAAGCGCAGCTGGCCGAATGGACCGCGCTGATCGGTCAGTACCGGGCCAATGCCCGGCGCGCCGAGGTTCGCGCAAGGGTGGAGCTGGACCGCCTCACCGACGAACTGCAGCTCCTGAGGAACGAGGCCGGCGCCCAGATCCTGCGCCTGAAGGGCGCGGCGGAGGCCGAGTGGGAGCACGAGCGGTCGAAGCTGGAGGGCGCCTGGGAGGCCATCCATGCCTCCTTCCGGAAGGCCAGGGCCCGGTTCTGAAGAAGGGGGTCAGCGCTCCGCGGTCCCCTGCGGTCGGAGCAGGCGCAGGGCCGCCCAGCCCAGGCCCAGCAGTCCCAGGCCGGCGACCCAGGGCATCCAGGGGCGGATGCGCTGGTCCGTGCCTTCGATGCGGGGCAGGCCCTGGGGATCGGGCTCCGCGGCCCCGAGGTTGAGGGGGGCGCGGCTGGCCAGGACCCGGATGGAGGGCAGGGCACCGAGGCTGCCGGGTGCCTGCCTCGCCTCGCCGCCCAGGTGCAGGGCGTAGGTCTGTCCCGCCTCCGCCGGGAAGATCAGGGTCTGGCGCCGGACGAGGAGGCGGGCGCTCAGGGGTGTGGCGCCCTCCGGCAGGGTGAAGGTGAGCGTCCGGGCCTGCACCGGGGCCAGGGCGATGCGGCTGGCCTTCGTGCCCAGGGCCGGCAGGTTCCACACCAGGTCGCTGCAGAAGCCCTCCCGGTCCGTCTCCCCGGCTTCGCCGAACCGGAGCGCAGGGCGGAGGGGCGCCGCCGGCGGCACGAGCACCAGGTCCAGGCCCACGATGCGGTCCTCGGCCGGCAGGGTGAGGCGCCAGGTGCGGGGCCGGCCGGGCTCCGGCGCCAGCGCGGGCTCCAGGGCGAGTTCCGCCTCCAGGGCCTCGGGGCGGGGCTCGGCCCGCACGGAGAGGCCCCGGATCCGCGGGGCCTGGCCCTGCGAGGCGAGCAGGGTCAGGCGGTAGCGGTGGCCATCCCAGGGCAGGTCGAGGCTGCGGCGGCTGCCGGAGGGGGACAGATCGTAGAGGTGCAGGGGCGACGGCGGATCGTAGGCGATGAAGGCGCCGCCCTCGCGCTGGCGCTCAGCCTTCACCTGGGCGACCCAGGGCGCCGCGCCCTCCAGGTCGAGGTCGAGCCTCAGGGCCTCTCGCTCGCCCACCTGCCAGCCCTCGGGCAGCTTCAGCGAGAATTCGATGGTGGGCCGGCCCTCGGCATCCTTGCCCTGGAGGGTGTCCACCAGGGGCAGCTGCCGGGATTCCCACAGGCCCTCCCTGGCCTCCAGGAAGGGGATGCTGCGGCCCGAGGCGTCTCCGATCCAGGCGCCGCTGCGCAGCCGCTGGCTTTCCGCGTCCAGGGGCAGCCGGGCCCAGCCGCTGGCGGGCGCGGGCGAGATGGGCCGGCGGTGCAGGGCGGCCCGGTCCTCCCGGGCGCAGGCGGCGAGCAGCAGCAGGAGGAGGGTCGCCCGTTTCATGAGGCCTCCCCGGACCGCCGGCGGTTCGCCAGGATGGCCGCGGCCATGCCGATGGCCCCCACGCCGAGGAAGGCCAGGGCCCGCAGGGGTGTGTCCGCATGGTCGAGGTCGGAGGCGATGAGCTTGAAGCTGGCGATTCCCATCCAGGCATAGCCGGCGATCATGAGGGCCGGGCGGGCCTCGTCGCGCAGGCCGAGCCCCCGCATCCACTGCCAGGCCCCCGACAGCGCCCATACAAGAGTCATGGCGATGGAGGCGGCGCGGGAGGGACCGTAGCCGAAGCCGGGCCGGACGGGCGTCTGGAGCCGCTGGACGAGGCGGGCGGCCTCGAAGGCCAGCGTCACGTTGGCCGTGACCTGGAGGGCCATGAAGGAGATCAGGCCCAGGGGGCCGCCCCGGCGCGTCAGCAGCCACCACGCGGCGGAGGCCAGGGCCCCTTCGGCGAAAGCCGGGTTGAGGAAGGGCGGGTAGGCCCGGGTGCTGAAGAGCAGCCCATTCAGCCCATGGAAGGCCCACCGGAGGGTGGTGGCCAGGGCCAGGGCCGCGGCGAGCCAGCGCAACGCGGTGGCCTCCTCGGCGAAGTCGCCGTCCTCGGCCTTCAGCGAAGCCCAGGCCAGGCCCAGGGCGAAGGCGCCCCAGAGCGGGCCCACCCAGGCCCAGGCCAGGGCCACGGGCACCGCCAGGGCGAGGTGGCCGGCCGCCAGGGCGAGCAGCCCCCAGTCGGCCCGGCGGCCCTCCATGCGGCGGCGGAGGGGCTGCACGAGGGCCAGGTTCAGCGCCGCGACCGCCAGGACGGGCAGGGCGAAGGTCTCGGGGGCCAGGCCCATCCGCTTCCAAAGCAGCCAACCGTACGAGGTGGCGAGGATCGAAGCCACCAGCCAGAGCACGGTGGGGGTGCCGGGGCGTTCCTCCCTGCCGGGCAGCCAGGCCCACAGGCCCGCCAGCGCCAGGTGGAGGACGAGGAGCAGGGCGAGGGCCGGGGCATCGGCTTTCAGGACCTCCAGGCAGGCCGGGAGCAGCAGCAGCCACACGCCCACGAGGGCCGTCCAGCGGGCCCCGTGCCAGCTCCCGCCGGTGCGAGCAGCGTAGGGGACGGCGAGCGCCGCCGCCATGAGCACGGCGAGGTACACGGCCAGGGCCACCTCGTGGTGCCCACCCTGGCTGAAGACCAGGGGGGCGGCCAGGCCCGAGACCAGGGCCACCGTGAGGGCCCCGCCGCTGCGGCCCCGGGCGGCGAGCCCGCCGGCCAGCAGGGTGACGAGGGCCGTGGCCGCCAGGCCGAGGGGCGCCGCGTAGAAGTGGTATTCCATGGCGCCGGCCCGGAAGGAGAACTGGAGGGTGCCGAGGCCCGCCAGGAGCAGGGCCACGCCCAGGCGGCGGCTCTCGCCCAGGATCAGCTTCGCGGCGAAGGCGGCGATGGCGCCGCCCACCACCAGGCCCAGGACGAAGCGCAGCTCCGCGCCCACCCAGCCCTGCTGGATGGCCCAGCGGAAGAAGAAGATGGTGCCGATGAGGAAGATGGAGGCCGCGATGCCGGCGATCCACACCACCGGCGAGACCTCCTTGCGGGGGACGGCGGGACGCACCACCGGGCGGGGCAGGGGACGGGCCGCGGCCGGGGCCGGGGAAGCCTGAGGCTGGGGCGCCTGCTGCCGCTGCAGCAGCCAGGCCACCTGGGCCTCCAGGCGGGCCACGCGTTCGGCGAGCTCGGGCTGGGCGGCGGGATCCTGCGGGGCCTGGGATTCCATGGCAACTCCATACGGAAGCGTATGGCATCATGCGGCCCCGTCCCCGGGACTGTCAAGGGGCCTGGGGCGGGTCAGCCCGCGACGCGGTTCCGGCCCTCGGCCTTGGCCCGGTAGAGGGCCTTGTCGGCTCGGGAGAGGAGGCGCTCCGGGGTGTCCTCGGGACCCTCCCAGGCGGCCAGGCCGATGCTGAGGGTGACGCGGTCGTTGGCGGGCAGGCCGGGGATCGAGTCCACGGCCACCTGCTCCCGCAGGCGCTCGGCCAGGGCCCGGGCGCCCTCCAGATCGGTCTGGGGGCAGTAGGCCAGGAACTCCTCTCCCCCGATGCGCCCCAGCTGGTCCACCTTGCGCAGGCCGAAGGCCATGCGCTGCGCCATGACGCCCAGCACCTGGTCGCCGGCCGCGTGGCCGAAGCGGTCGTTGACCGCCTTGAAGTGGTCCAGGTCCACCAGCATGACGGACACGCCCTGGCCGAAGCGGCCGCACTGGTCGAGCTCCATGCCGAGCATGTCGAGGATGTGCTTCCGGTTGTAGAGGCCTGTCAGGGGATCGCGGATGGCCTGGTGGTAGAGGCGCAGCCGCGAGTCCTCGAGGCTCAGCAGGCGGCCCAGCTCCTCCGCGGCGATCTCGAAGAGGCGCTCGTGGTCCTCGGCGGCCCGCCGCTCCGTGAGGAAGGCCAGGCCTCCGACCACGGGGTAGCCGGGCGTGTGGGCGGGGCAGACGCGGAGGATGGGATCGCGGAGGCTCCGCCGCCGCTCGTCGTCGTCCGTGGCGGGGCGCCAGTGGCAGTCCGGCACGGTGTGGAAGAGGCCCTGGTCGACCAGGGCCTGCTGCAGGGACTGGCGATCCTCGGCCCCGGCGGAGACGCCATGGACCCCTTGGCACCAGAGGCCGTCCTCGCCCAGATACGCCACCAGCAGGGCGCCGGGGAGGACGAGCTCCTGGAGGATCTCGATGAAGCCCTGGATCAGCCTCGAGGTGTCCTGCTCGGCGGTGTAGAGGCGGGCCACGGAATCCCGGAGGGCCGTCTCGACCAGGCGCTGTTCCAGGGCCAGGGCCAGGCGCCGCTGGATGGCATCCACCCCGAAGTTCTCCTGGGCCAGCTTGGGGACGGCGTGGGCGGAACGGGGGCGCGCGCGCTGCTGGGCCAGGGCGGTGGCGACCTCCACCACGTGATCCAGGTCGCGGCCCTTCACCAGGAAGCGGTCGGCGCCGCAGGTCTTGGCCCAGAACCGCGCCAGGCCTGCCCCCTGGGCGGTGAGGAGCAGGACCGGCAGGTGGCGGGTGGCCCGGTCATCCTTCACCAGGCGGCAGAACTGGTAGCCGTCGAGCAGGGGCATCACGCAGTCGCTCACGACCACGTCGGGGAATTCCGTGGCCAGGACGATGAGGGCCTCGGCCCCGTTGCGGGCCTCGAGGGTCAGGTGCCCGTGCCGCTGGAAGAGGTGCCGGAGGAGGCTCAGCTGGATGGGATTGTCATCGACCAGGAGGACCTGGAGCGTCTGGGGTCCCTTCGGCGTGGCGGCGGACATAGGCACCATTTGGATCGATCGGAGTGGTCGCTGGATGGATCCAGGGGATCCCAGGGCGCCGTGCGGGTCCGTGGGATGCTGGAGCACGGAGTACGACCCATGATGACCACGGACCTCGGAAATCGACAAGGGAGGAGCGCCTAGCCATGGATGCGCCACTGCTGCTCGCCCTGACCCGCGCCTGGCTGCGGGAGCGCGGCGACCTGCCGGTGGAGGCCGTCTGGGCCTCCGGCCGGGCCCTGGGCCTGAAGTGGGCCGGGCGCCGGGCCGCGGAGGGCTGGGTGCTGCTGCTGCAGCCGAAGCCGGAGCTGTGGCTGCTGGGCGCCGAGCATCCGGCCTGGAAGCGCCTCCAGGCCGAGGCGCCCAGGGACAGCGGAAAGCTGTGGAGCCCCTGGTTCCAGGGCGCGCGGCTGCGGGCCGTGGAGGGCGATCCCCGCGAGCGCTGGATCGGCCTCCACTTCCAGCGGCGCGCCATCACCGGACGTCTGGAGTCGCTGCGCTTGGCCTTCCAGGCCATCCCGGGGCGGCCGGGCCTCCGTGTGGACGGGGTGGACACCCAGGTGCCGAGGCTGGGCCTGGGCGTGCCCTTCCCGGCGGCGGCGCCCCAGCCCGTCGAGGAGCCGCCCCCCTACCGGCGCTGGCGGGAACGCTGGGGCGACCAGCTGGAAGCCGCCCTCGCCGGGACGCTTCCCGAGGTGCTGGAGGGGGAGGGCGACCTGCTGGCGCGGCATCGTGCCTGGTCCGAGGGGAGGGCCGAGGCGTTGATCCTCGGGCCGGCGAAGGCGGCGGCCGAGCGCAGGCGGCAGGCGGAGTCCGCGCGCCTGGAGCGCCTGGCCCAGGCCCTGGCCCGGGACCGTGCGAGGCACGAGGCGCAGCTGCCCATGAAGGCGCAGGCGCGGAGCCTCGCCGCGGAGCTCTACCGGCTGAAGGGTGCCACGCGCGAGGTGGTGCTGCTGGATGGCAGCCGTCTGGCCCTGCCGGAGGGGACCGTGGCGGAGGATGCGGTGCAGGCCTGGTTCTCCGCGGTCAAGAAGGCGGAGCGGGGACTGGCCCGGGTGGCCGAGCTCGAGGCGGAGCTGGCGCGGGAGCGGGCCGCCTGGCTGAAGCAGGCGGAACGGGAGGCGGAGGGCCTTGCGCCGGAGGTGCCGCCTGCGAGACAACCAGGGGGGAAGCAGCCCACCAAGGGCAAGGGGACGAAGCGGATGCAGGCGGATGACGACCGGAAATCAGGCGGCAAGCGCAAGGATGGCAAGGGCGCGGCCTTCCGCAGCGTCATGGTGGACGGGTTCGAGGTGCTCATCGGCAAGGGCGATGCCGAGAACGACCAGCTCACCTTCAAGGTGGCCGACAACCTGGATTTCTGGTTCCACGTGGCCAGCGTGCCCGGCAGCCATGTGGTGATCCGCAACCCCGACAAGCTCAGCGACCTGCCCCGCAATGTCATCGAGCGCGCCGCCGAGCTGGCCGCCTACCACAGCAAAGCCCGGGACGGCGGCAAGGTGGAGGTCCACATGGCCCGCATCGCCGACATCAGCAAGCCCCGCGGCTTCGCGCCCGGCAAGGTGATTTTGAAAAAGTGGACGGGCATCCGCGTCTATCCCAAACCCTGACCATCGTCGAAGCCGAGTCGCTGGAGGGCGGGCGGTGTCTCGCGTATCGCCGCAGGCGATGCCGAGAGGAGGTGGACGGGGATTCGCGTCTATCCGAAGCCCTGAGGACTGAGGACTGGTCTACTCCACCTTCACTGCGAAGGGCTTGAACCCGGCCTTCTTCAGTTTCTCGGCGGTCTTGTCGGCGGCGGCGCGATCCGTGGCCTTCGTCAGGCGCACCTTCAGCTGCCCCTTCTCCTTCACCGTGGTGGTGGCGAAGCCGGCGGCCTTGGCCTTGTCGGCCACCCGCTTGGCTTCGGCGGCCTCGGCGGTGGCCACCAGCTGGAGGGTCCAGGCCTCTGGCTCCGCGGGCTTCTCCTGGGGCTTGGCCTCGGCCTTCGCCTCGGGCTTGGCGTCCCCCTTGGGAGCGGCCGCCTCGACCTTCTGCGTGGGCACCAGCTTGTCCGGGCCGTCACCCTCGAAGATCTTCAGCTGGTCCACCAGGGGCTCGGGCAGCTCCTTCAGTTCCTCCTCCACACCCTTCTGCATGGGGCGGCGCAGGGCGGCGCTCTGCTTGCCCACCTGCACGCCCAGCACGAAGGCCAGGGTCAGCAGGCCCACGCCCACGCCCGCCACCCAGAGGATGGACTGGCTTTGGATGCTGATCTGGTCGCGGGGGTTCGCCACGCTCACAGCGTAACGCCTTCGAGCAGGGCCGCGAACTGGCTGCCGCTGCTGGCGGGGGCGGTGACGAGCGTCCGGTCCGAGGGTTCCAGCAGGGCCGCGGCGAGCAGCTGGCCGCCGGAGCCGCCGAACTCGCCCCACAGGCGCTTGGGATGCTGGGCCGCCGGCCACTGGGGGTGGGCTTCCGCCAGCCCGATCTCCAGGTGGTCGAGGCGGGGCAGGCCGTTGGCGCCGCCGACGCGGCGTGATGGGGCCTCCGGGCCGAGGGCCTGCACGGCGTGGGCCAGGGCCTCCAGGCGCGCCTTGTCCGAATCCAGGACGGCGGCACGGGAGGCCAGCCCGCGGAGCTGCCCGCGGGGGCGCGCGCCGCGGGAGGCTGCGTGGTCCCGGGATTCCAGCAGGAAGGCCTGGGCGCCCTCGCCGGGCAGGAAGCCGCGGCCGCTCCCGACTGCGGGGTCGCCATGGCGGGCCAGCAGGCGGGCCCCTCGACAGAGGTCCAGCAGGAGGGGGAAGAGGCCGTCCGTGCCGATCACCAGGGCGACGTCCGCCAGACCCAGGCGGAGCCAGCGCGCGGCCTGCTCCAGGGCGGCGAAGGCGGCGTTCTCCCGGTCCACGAAGGTGGCGCTGGGCCCCTTGAGGCCGAAGGCCAGGGCCAGGTGCCCGCTGGCGGCGTTGGCCACGCAGTTGGGGAAGACCAGGGGCGAAGCGCCTTCGGGGCCGCGCTGCAGGTAGGGCCGCATGAAGGCCTCGCTGGCCTCGCTGCCGCCCGTGAGCGAGCCCACGGCCACGGCGATGCGCTCACCCATGGGCCTGGGATCGAGGGCTGCATCGGCGAAGGCCTGGTGGGCTGCCACCCAGGCGAAGCGCGAGGGGCGGTCCAGGCGGCGCAGCTGCATGGGCGGGATGATGCCCGCCGGGTTGAAGGCCGTGCAGGCGGCGCCCCGGCCCTGCCCGAGGGCTTCGGGCAGGTCGGCGAAGCAGGGCGAATCCGTAGCGAGACTGGTCCGCGCGGCCTCGGGGCCGTCCCCGCAGGGCAGCACCAGGCCCAGGCCCGTGATGACGAGGTCGGCGCCGCTCATCGCCCCTCCCAGCGTCGGAGGGCCAGGGCCACATTGTTGCCGCCGAAGGCGAAGGCATTGACCAGTGCGGCGCGCACACGCCGAGCCTTCGCCTCCTTCGGCGTGCAGTCCAGGTCGCAGGCCGGGTCGGGTTCTTCCAGGCGGAGGGTGGGGCTCACCACCTGGTCGCGCAGGGCCAGGATGGCGGCCGCGGCGCCGAAGGCCCCGGCGGCGCCCAGGGTGTGGCCGAACTGGCTCTTGGTGCTGGTGACGGACAGGGACCCGGCGGCCGCCCCCAGCGCGCGCCGGATGGCCAGGCACTCGGCGCCGTCGTTGGCGGGTGTGGCGGTGCCGTGGGCGGAGACGAGGTCGACCTCGGCGGCGTCGAGCCCCCCGGTGCGCAGGGCCATGGCCATGGCCCGGGCCGCGCCTTCGCCCTCGGGGTGGGGGGCCGTGGGGTGGTGGGCGTCCATGCTGGCGCCATAGCCCAGGACCTCCGCGTAGATCACGGCGCCCCGTGACCGGGCGCGGTCCAGGGACTCCAGCACCAGCTGGACGGCGCCCTCGCCCAGGTTCAGGCCCACCCGGTCGCGGTTGAAGGGGCGGCACTTCTTCGCGTCCATGGCCTTGAGACAGGAGAACCCGGCATAGGTGGTGCGGCAGAGGTTCTCCGCGCCCCCGGCCACCACCAGGTCGAGCTCGCCGGCGGCCAGGCGTTCCCAGGCCTGCCCGATGGCCAGCAGGCTGGAGGAGCAGGCATTCATCACCGTGCCCCGGGGCCCCATGGCGCCCACCCGGCGGGCCAGGGCATCGGTGACCGTGCTGGGGCTCTGGTAGGCCGGTTCCGCGGCCTTCCCGCGCCCCCCGGCGAGGCGGGCCTCCAGGAAGGCTTCGGCCGTGGGCAGGCCGCTGGTGCCCGCGCCCTGGAAGACGCCGAGGCGGGCAGGGTCCCCCGCGGGTTGGAAGCCGTCCAGGGCCTCCTCCAGGGCGTGGAGGGCCATGCGTGCGCAGAGGGTCTGGTGGCGACCCGGCTCCAGGGCCACCTGGCCGGCCACCTGGGCCGGCTCCAGGGGCAGGGAGAGGCGGGAGAGGGGGGCCAGGCCATCCTTCCCTTCGAGCATGGCGGTCCAGGTTCCCTCCCGGTCCAAGGCCAGGGAGGAGACGATGCCCAGACCCGTCACCACCACGCGCTGAGGGGGGCGGCTCATAGGCGCTTGACCAGCAGGGCCGCGGTGCAGAGGTCCCGGCCCTCGCAGCTCACGGTGCCCCTGATCTTCATCATGCCGGCGAAGGCGCCGTCGGACCGGACCTCCAGGCGCAGGCGGTCCCCGGGCAGGGCGGGGGCCTTGAACCGGGCATCCTGCACCCCGGCGAGGAAGATGGCGGTCCCGTGGAGGGACTCGGCCTCCAGGAAGCCGCCGGCCTGGGCCAGCATCTCGAGGAGCATGACGCCGGGAACCAGGGGGCGGCCCTCGAAGTGGCCCTGCAGGTAGGGCTCACCGTTGGTGACGAGCTTCTCGGCCACCACGCGGGTCCCGGGCTCGCGTTCGAGCACCCGGTCCACCAGCAGGAAGGGGTAGCGGTGCGGCAGGTGGGCCGGGATGCCGGCCGGAGGGACGGTCATTGGGGGCCTCAGGCCTTGGCGTGCCCGGCGATGAAGTCCGTGAGGGCCTCCACGGACTTGAAGGCCTTGAGGCCGGCGGCCTCGTCCTCGATCTTCACCCCGAAGACCTGCTCGATGCCCAGCACCAGCTCCAGCGCGTCGATGGAGTCCAGGCCCAGGCCATCGCCGAAGAGGGGGGCCCCGTCCTCGATCTGGTCGGGCGTCATCCCTTCGAGCTTCAGACGCTCGATGATCATCTCTTTGACGCGCAGCTTCAGGTCGCTCATGGGTTTCCCGGCAGGAGGGTGGAAAGCCTGAATTCTATCCCGAACCCCGGCTTCCGGGCCGCTTGTGATCTTGACATCGCTCCCGGTGGATCAAAGGGCGCTAAGCTGGATCCTCGCGGAATCCTCCGCCCGAGAGCGCCATGGCCCATCCCGCATCGCCCTTCCTGTCGGTCCTGATCCTGCTGCTGGTGGCCGCCGTGACGGCCATCGCCATCCTGGTGCTGTCGGGCTGGGTGCTGCCCATGCTGAAGCCGAACAATCCCCAGGAGGCCAAGCTGCGGGTCTACGAGTGCGGCGTGCCGCCCATCCAGACCGGGGCCAGGCACAAGTACTCGGTGAAGTTCTACCTGACCGCCATGCTCTTCATCCTTTTCGATGTGGAAGCCGCCTTCCTGCTGCCCTGGGCCGTGAACTTCAAGACCGCGCTCTGGACCTTCGCGGCGATGATGAGCTTCATGGCCACCCTACTGGTGGGCTTCATCTACGCCTGGGGCAAGGGCGCCTTCGAGTGGGAGCGCTGAGATGGCCGAGATGGACATCAACGATGCCGTGCTGACCACCCGCCTCGACGCGGTGGTCAACTGGGGCCGCAAGAACAGCCTGTGGCCCATGCCCTTCGGCGTGGCCTGCTGCGCCATCGAGTTCATGAGCATGATGTCGTCGAAGTACGACCTCAGCCGCTTCGGCGCCGAGGCCATGCGCTTCAGCCCCCGGCAGAGCGACATGATGCTGGTGCTGGGCACCATCACCAACAAGATGGCCCCGGTGCTCCGCACCATCTACGCCCAGATGGCCGAACCCAAGTGGGTGATCTCGGTGGGCGTCTGCGCGTCCTCGGGCGGCATGTACCGCACCTACGCCACCCTGCAAGGCATCGACCGCATCATCCCCGTGGACGTCTACGTGCCGGGCTGCCCGCCCCGGCCCGAGAGCATCATCTACGGCGTCATGAAGCTGCAGGAGCAGATCGAGAAGGAATCGCTCTCCATGCGCAAGGATCACATCGCGCGGTTCTACGAAAGCCTGGAGCGGCAGGACGCCCTGCAGGCCGAGAAGGGCCTCACCGGCCAGCAGACCATCCGCGAGATGCTGATGGACGCCGGCGAGCGCGGCGTGGGCACGATTTTCTAGGCGGGGCGGACCATGATCCTCGAGCACATCGACGCACAGCTTCCGGGAACCATCACCGACCGTCACGACTTCCGAGGCGACCAGACCATCGTCATCGCCAAGGAGAACCTGCTGGCCGTGGTGGACCTGCTCCATCGCGAAGGCTTCCAGCTCCTGGTGGACATCACGGCCGTGGACTGGCCGGAGCGTGAGCAACGCTTCGATGTCGTCTACCACTGGCTGAACCTGGCCAGCCAGGAGCGCCTTCGGGTGAAGGTGCCCGTGGCTGACGGCGAGGCCATGCCCAGCCTGGCCGGCCTGTTCAAGACGGCGAACTGGTTCGAACGCGAGGTCTTCGACCTCTTCGGCATCCGCTTCGAGGGCCACCCGGACCTGCGGCGCCTGCTGACCTGGGACGACTTCCAGGGCCACGCCCTGCGCAAGGACTTCCCCCTGGATGGCGGCGACGTCTTCTGCATGGAAGGCTGCACCGCGCCCTACAACAACGGCGAACGGAGCTAGACCATGGAATCCATCGCCATGACCCGGCAGCAGCTCGACGGCGATCGCATGATCGTCAACATGGGGCCCTCGCACCCCACGACCCACGGCACGCTCCGCATCATCCTCGAACTCGAGGGCGAGACCATCACCAAGGCCACCCCCGAGATGGGCTACCTCCACCGCGGCGTGGAGAAGCTGGGCGAGAGCCTCAGCTACCAGCAGTTCATCCCCCTCACGGACCGGCTGAACTACTGCAGTTCCATCATGAACAACGTGGGCTACGCCTGCGCCGTGGAGAAGCTGCTGGGCATCCAGATCCCCAAGCGGGCCCAGCAGATCCGCGTGCTGGTCTCGGAGCTGGCCCGCATCGCCGACCACCTGGTTTGCGTAGGCGTGAACGCCGTGGACATCGGCGCCTTCACGGCCTTCCTCTACCTCTTCCGCCAACGCGAGACCATCTACGACCTCTTCGAGATGGCCGCGGGCCAGCGCCTGCACACGAGCTTCACCCGCATCGGCGGACTCTTCAGGGACATTCCCGAGGGCTTCGTGCCCCTCACCGAGCGCTTCCTGGTGGAGTGCGAGGCGAGCATCAACGAGATGGAGAACCTGCTCACCCACAACCCCATCTGGCATGACCGCACCAAGGGCATCGGCGCCATCAGCCCGGAAGACGCCGTGAACTGGGGCTACACCGGCCCCTGCCTCCGCGCCGCCGGCGTGCCCCAGGACCTGCGCAAGGCCCAGCCCTACCTGGGCTACGAGACCTACGATTTCGACATCCCCGTGGGCACCACCGGCGACGTGTTCGACCGGTACCTGGTGCGCACCGAGGAGATGCGCCAGAGCCTGCGCATCATCCGCCAGGTGCTGGACCGCCTGGAGCCGGGCCCCGTCATGGTGGACGACTACAAGGTGGCGCTGCCGCCCAAGGAGAAGGTCTACACCCGGATGGAGAGCCTCATCCACCACTTCAAGCTCATCATGCACGGCATGGAGATGCCCGTGGGCGAGGTCTACAGCGCCACCGAGGCGGCCAACGGCGAGCTGGGCTTCTACATCGTCAGCGATGGCGGCAAGAACCCCTACCGCATCCGCGTCCGTCCCCCCTGCCTCCCCATCTTCAGCAGCTTCGAGGACCAGGTGAAGGGCGGGCTCATCGCCGATGCCGTTGCCGTGCTTGGCGCGATGAACATCATTGCGGGTGAGCTCGACCGCTGACGCGCCAAGCACGGCGTGCGGGCACAGCCCGCTGCGGGCCTGGGGCGATAAGGCCGAAGCAGGGAGGCTCCGTCTCCGCGAGGCGAAAGCCGAGTGGGAGCACGCAAAGCGTGCGATAGACGGAGGGAGGCCGACCGTGCGCGTAGCGCAAGACCCCGAAGGGGCAAGGTCCAGAGAGGCTCCGCCTCCGCGAGCTGGCGAGCGGGAAGGCGCTCCTGGAGCGCCTGTCAGGCGGAGGGCCGAGTCAGCATCATCGCCGGCGAACTCGATCGCTGAGGTTCCAACCAGGGGCGATTCGCCTCCTGGTGATCGGAGGCCCCACCGGGGCCTCCTTCCCGTTTCGCCTGCGGCTCAACGTGACCGGGACATCGCCGACGCGAGCCCGACAAATCCGCTCACTCCGCCTTCTGCAGCTCCGCCAGTTGGGTCCGGTGGTCGTTGCGCAGGCGCTCCAGGATGCCCAGAAGGGTGTTCCGCTCCTCGGCGCTGAGGCAGCGGTCCACCTGCTGGCAGAGGGCGTTGTGGCGGGCGAACATCCTGGCCTCCAGGGCCAGGCCCTTGGGGGTGATCTGGACGCGGCTGCCCCGGCGGTCGGCGGGATTCTCGCAGCGCTTGACGAGGCCCCGGGCCTCCAGGCGGTTCACCAGCCGGGGCACGTCCGCGAAGCGGTAGATCATGCGGCAGCGGAGCTCCTTCACCAGGTAGCCGTCCTTGGGCCCGCCCTTGAGGATGCGCAGCACGTTGAACTGCTGGTCCGAGAGGCCCTCGGGCTCGTACAGGCACTCGTCGAAGAGGCGGGCCACGTACTCGCGGGTGAGGAGCAGGGCCAGAGCCACCTCGTGGCCCGGCTCGAGGGGCTTGGTGATCTGTAGTTCCTCGCGGATGTGCATGGACGGCTCCGTGGAGATCAGGATGACAGATTTTCGAAAAAAGAAGTTGCAACACTCGAATTTTGGCCTAGACTTGATTGCATGGTGAAACACCTATTCTCTGGAGGTCCCATGCGCCACCCCTTCCGTGCCGTCTTCGCCGCCCTCGCCCTGGCGGCCCTGCCCGCCCTGGCCCAGGACGTGTACAAGATCGATCCTGTCCACAGCGAGGTGAGCTTCAAGATCCGCCACCTCCTGGCCAAGACCAGCGGCCGCTTCACGAAGTTCGGCGGCACCATCAAGGTGGACACGGCTGACATCAGCAAGTCCAGCGTCGAAGTCAGCATCGATGCGGCCAGCATCAACACGGACAACGAGGGGCGGGACAAACATCTGAAGACTGCGGATTTCTTCGATGTGGAGAAGTTCCCCACGATCACCTTCAAGAGCACCTCGGTGAAGGAAGTGGCCAAGGGCAAGCTGGAAGTCACCGGCGACTTCACCCTGCGCGGTGTGACCAAGCGCATCACCTTCCCCATCACCGCCGCCGGCACCCAGCCTGGGATGAAGCCGGGCACCGTGGTGGCGGGCTTCATCGATGGGGCCCTGACCATCAACCGCAATGACTACGGAATCAAGTACGGCCCCGGCGTCCTGGGCGACGAGGTGGCCATCTCCCTCAACATCGAGGCCGGCAAGTAAGGGGAGGTCCCCATGAGCGAAGGATTCCCGAAAATCGCCGCCAAGGTGCCAGCCGTGCTGGACCTGGAGCCCGGAACCTACTTCTGGTGCACCTGCGGCCTCAGCACCAAGCAGCCCTTCTGCGACGGCTCCCACAAAGTCTGCGACCTGCGCCCCCTGAAGGTGGAGGTCACGGAGGCCGGCAAGAAGGCCCTCTGCCAGTGCAAGCACACCAAGACGGCCCCGTTCTGCGACGGGACCCACTGCAGCCTCTAGGGGCGCCTGCTCGTGATGGGGGGCACCGGGTTTGACCCGGCGCCCCCCTGCCGTTTCTGGATAAACTGGGCATTCTTGCGAGCGCGCCCATGAACCATCCCCAGCCTCCCGAAACCTCGAACGAACCCCTGGCCCCGGGCCAGCGGCTGCCCGAGTCCGAACGCCGGGAGTTCAGCCCCGAGGCCGTCGCCGAGATCCAGGCGATCATGGCGAAGTTCCCGGACAAGCTCGCGGCCACCCTGCCGGCCCTGCACATCGCCCAGCGCGAGTTCGGCTTCGTGAGCCTCTCGGCCATGAAGGCCGTGGCCAAGGTCATCGGCATTCCCGAGGGCCATGTCTTCGGCGTGGCCACCTTCTACACGATGTACCAGAAGGCCCCGGTCGGTAAGTACCACTTCTCGGTCTGCACCAACATCAGCTGCGCCCTGCGCGGCGCCGCCCAGCTGCTGGAGAAGGTCTGCGAGAAGACCGGCGTGAAGCCGGGCCAGGGTCCCAGCCCCGACGGCATGTGGAGCGTGGAGGAGGTGGAGTGCCTGGCGGGCTGTGGCGTGGCGCCCTGCGTCCAGGTGAACCACGATGTCTACGATGAGCTGGTGGACGAGCAGAAGCTGGTCGAGATGATGGAAGCCTGCAAGCGGGGCGAGTACCGCCCCTGGGCCGAGTGAGCGGAGACGAGACATGGCAGCCATCCGCACCAAGCCAGACCACCACACCTACACCTTCCCCGGCTTCGGCTCGGAGAAGTTCCCAAACCTCATGCTCCGGGGCGCGGGCGACCTGGACAACTGGCACCTCAAGGTCTACGAGCAGAAGCACGAAGGCTACGTGGCCATGAAGCAGGCGCTGAAGATGGAGCCCGTGGCCGTGACCGAGGAGGTCAAGACCTCCGGCCTCCGGGGCCGCGGTGGCGCCGGCTTCCCCGCGGGCCTCAAGTGGTCCTTCATGCCCAAGGACACGGCGGATCGGAAGTTCACGCGGTACCTGGTCTGCAATGGCGACGAGGGCGAGCCGGGCACCTTCAAGGACCGCGTCATCCTCGAGTACAACCCGCACCAGCTCATCGAGGGCATGATCATCGGCGGGTGGGCCATGCAGTGCGCCATGGGCTACGTCTACATCCGCGGCGAGTTCCTCTGGCTCATCGAGAAGCTCGAGGCCGCCATCCAGCAGGCCCGCGATGCCGGTTACCTCGGCAAGAACATCCTGGGCACGGGCTGGGACTACGACATCCTGGTCTACCGGGGCGCCGGCGCCTACATCTGCGGCGAGGAGACGGCCCTGCTGAACTCACTGGAGGGCCGCCGTGGGGAGCCCCGCGTGAAGCCGCCCTTCCCGGCGGCCAAGGGCGCCTTCGGCCAGCCCACCACCGTGAACAACGTGGAGACCCTGGCCGCCGTCCCGCCCATCCTCCGCATGGGCGGCGCCGAGTACGCCAAGATCGGCTCCCCCAAGAACTCCGGCACCCGCATCTTCGGCGTCAGCGGGCACGTGAAGCGCCCGGGCATCTACGAGCTGCCCATGGGCACGCCCATGAACTTCCTGGTGGACGAGCTCTGCGGCGGCTCCAGCACCGGCAAGAAGATCAAGGCCATCATCCCCGGCGGCGCCAGCTGCCCCATGCTGGACGAGAAGGACTTCGACGTCCCCATGGACTTCGACAACCTGAAGGCCCGGGGCTCCATGGGCGGCTCTGGCGGACTCATCGTCATGGACGAGGACACGTGCATCGTCCAGGCCACGCTGCGGCTCATCCGCTTCTACGCGCACGAGAGCTGCGGCCAGTGCACGCCCTGCCGCGAGGGCTGCAACTGGATGGAGATGATCCTCCACCGCATCGAGCACGGACAGGGCCGCATGGAGGACCTGGATCTGCTGGCCGGCCTCACCCCCCGCATCGGCATGCGCACCCTCTGCCCCCTGGGCGACGCGGCCTGCGGGCCCATGGACTCGGCCCTGCAGAAGTTCCGCCACGAGTTCGAGCATCACATCATCCACAAGACCTGCTACGCCACGGGTTCCCGCCTGCTCTCCAAGGTCGGCGCCCACTAGCTCCTGCCGTTCCTGGCTTCAAAATGGGCGCCCTGGGCGCCCATTTTTGAAGCAGGAGAAAGGAACCCATGCGTTGGCTGCTGTCCCTCTTTCTCTCCCTGGGCCTCCAGGCCCAGGACGCCTTCCTGGTGAAGCCCTACCTGCAGCTGGGCGATGCGCCCAGGTTGGCCGCCCAGGAGCGGCTGGATCTGCTCTGGCACACGGGGGACGAAGATGCCGCCTGGTCCGTGGAGGTGCGTGGACCCAAGGGCTGGATGCCCCAGGCCGCGGCCTCCTTCCGCCGGCTGGTGGCCCCGCCCCTGGCCCCTCACCGGATCTACCGCACGACCCTGCGGAACCTGGCCCCGGGCGCCGCGGTTCCCTACCGCGTGAAGCGCGCGGGCGAGGTCGTCTTCGAGGCTGAGGCCCAGGCCCGCAAGCCGGGAGCCCACCGCATGGTCGTGTTCGGCGATGCGGCCGACGGGTCCAGGGAGCAATCCGCCATCGCCCGGGCCGTGGCGGCCGTCCGGCCCGATGCCGTGTTCATCACCGGCGACCTGGTCTATGGGCGGGGCCGGGCGGCGGAGTACCGGGCGCGCTTCTACCCCGTCTACAACGGCGAGGCCACGCCCCTCATGCGCCGCGTGCCCTTCCTGGGCGTGGTGGGCAACCATGACGTGCCCTTCCCGGGGTTCCCGGACGCCTCGGCCTACTTCGCCTACTGGTCCCAGCCCCTGAACGGGCCCGCCCTGAGCCCCGGGGACAGGAGCGCCGCGCCCCTGAAGGCCGGCGTGCATGATGCCGTCGCGGCGGCGGCGGGCCCGGCCTTCCCCCGCATGGCCAGCTTCAGCTTCGACTACGGGCGGGCCCACTGGACGGTGCTGGATTCCAATGGCTACGCGGACTGGGACAGTCCTTCCTTGAATGCGTGGCTGGAGGCCGATCTTCGGGCCGCCAGGGGAGCCGCCTGGCGCATCGTGGCCCTGCACCATCCGCTGTTCCAGAGCGCGCGGAGCCATTTCGACGACCAGTGGATGCGGACCCTCAGCCCGCTCCTGGAGAAGCATGGCGTGGACCTGGTGCTGGCCGGCCACGTGCACAACTACCAGCGCACGGCGCCCCTGCGCTTCCGGCCCACCCAGGTCGGCCCCCGCGGCAGGGCCGTGGCGGGCGAGTTCACGGTGGATGGGGCCTTCGACGGCAGGACGGTCACCCGGGCCCGGGGGCCCATCCACATCGTCACTGGCGCCGGGGGCGCCGAGCTCTACGATCCCTGGCAGACCGATGTGAAGGCCAGCTGGCAGCCCTGGACCCGCGCCTTCATCTCCGACAAGCACTCCTTCACGGTGCTGGACGTGGCGGCCAGGGCCCTCACGCTGCGTCAGCTGGACGCCGAGGGGCGGGAGCTCGACGCCATCACGCTGACGAAGTAGCGCGGGGACTCAGAGGGGGCGGAGCTGGTCGGCCACCGAGCGGGTCCGCTCCGTGACGACGTCGCCGGTGTGCTGGGTGGACTTGCGCTCGATGAGCAGGAGGTGGCATTCCTCCTCGGCCACCGGGTTGTGCCGCACGCCCTTGGGCACGACGAACATCTCCCCCTCGTCCAGCTCCACCGCGCCGTCCTCCAGCTCGATGCGTAGGTGCCCCTTGAGCACGAGGAACAGCTCGTCCTCGGCCGCGTGGCTGTGCCAGACCAGGGAGCCCTGGACCTTGGCCACCTTGATGTAGGCCTCATCCACCTCCCCCACCACCCGCGGAGACCAGAATTCCGTCAGCGAAGCCGCGACCTGCCGGGGAGAGACGATGGCGGACATGGGAACTCCAGGGCTCAGGCGCGGATGGATTCGAGGAGCCGGGTGGCGGCCTCGAGGGCCTGGCTCCGGTGCTTGGCGATCAGGAAGTGGCGGGGGATCTTCACAGGGCCAAACCCGGAAGGCTCCCGCAGCCCGCGGGCGCCCTGGAGGGCCTTGAGGATCGACCGCAGGTGGCTCCGGTTCCAGGCCCACAGCGTCCGTCCCTGGATGTCGCACCGGAAGAAGGCATCGTTGGGCCAGTCGAGCAGGTGCCTGCGGACCAGCCCGCAGGCTGCGCACACGGCCACGCCCAGGGTCCTGGACCGGGCGGCGGGGTGCAGGGCGGCGTTGCCCGGATCCTCCCAGGGAACTTGGCCGGGGAACCGCGCCTGGACGAGCCGTCCCTGCCACGCGGTCACCGGGCCGGTTCCGGGTGGCGGCTCCCCCTGGGCGAGGATCCAGTACGGGGCCTCGAAGCTGGCCAGGTGCGTGCACTGCGGGCAGACGAGGCTCACGTGGGCCGGCATGGCCGGCGGGTGGGCAGGGAAGAAGGCCTGGGCGGGCATGGGGGAAGCCCCGGACGGCCTACCTTCCGAACGTGATCGAGTAGGTCAGGGGCTTGGGCAGCTGGGGGCTCTTCACGGTGGCGGTCATGGTGAGGGACCTGCCATCGGGGCCCAGCTTGAAGACATTGGTGCGCTCGCCCTCGTCGTTCTTGAAGGTCTGGATGAGCTGGTCCTTGGAGACCTGGGCGGCCACCTGGAACTTCTCGCCGTCCTCCCGGGTCCAGGGGGCGCTCTTGCCGCCGGGGGGCATGTGGATGGGGGCCCGGTCCTCCAGCTGCACCACGACCTCCTTGTCGGAGAGGGTGATCGTCACCTTCTTGTAGGCGGGGTTCAGCTTCGCCAGGCGACCCCGGGCGATGGGGCGCTTGATGAAGTTCATGTCGGCCACCGTGCTGTTGATGGCCGCGGCGATGTCATCGGCCTTCACCTGGGTCCAGGTCCCGGACAGGCTCGGCTCCTGGGCCGCCAGGGACAGCGTCGCGAGGACGGGAACGAGGAACAGCCGGGCTGAACGCATGGAGCCTCCGATGGGATGAGTGGTCCCACCATAACGCAGAACGGGCCCTCACGGGCCCGTTCTGCGCCGGGAGGAACCCCTACCCGATGGTGGCGACCATGACCGCCTTGATGGTGTGCATGCGGTTCTCGGCTTCGTCGAAGACGACGCTGTGGCGGCTGCGGAAGACCTCGTCGGTGACCTCGCGGATGTCGAAGCCCAGGGCCTTCTGCTCCTTGGCCAGCTTGGTCTCGAAGTCGTGGAAGGCGGGCAGGCAGTGGAGGAACTTCACGTCGGGGTTGCCGGTCTTCTGGATCATCTCCATCGTGACCTTGAAGGGCGTGAGCAGCTTCACGCGGGCGGGGATTTGGTCCTCCTCGCCCATGCTGGCCCACACGTCGGTGTAGAGCACGTCGGCGCCCTTCACGGCCTCATCCACGTTGTCGGTCACTTCGATGATGGCGCCGGTCTCCTCCGCGGCCTTGCGCGCGGCGGCCAGCACGGCCGGATCGGGGGCGAGTTCCTTGGGCCCCAGGGCCACCATGTGCATGCCGGTCTTGGCGGCGCCGTACATCAGGGCGTAGCTCATGTTGTTGCGGATGTCGCCGCAGAACACCAGCTTCACCTTGTTCAGGGGCTTGGCCACGTGCTCCTCGATGGTGAGAAAGTCCGCCAGGATCTGGGTGGGGTGGTCGGTGTCCGTGAGGCCGTTCCACACGGGCACGCCGCTGTGCTGGGCCAGGGCTTCCACCACTTCCTGCTTGTAGCCGCGGTACTCGATGCCGTCATAGAAGCGGCCCAGGACCTTGGCGCTGTCCTCGATGCTTTCCTTCTTGCCCACCTGGGAGCTGGCGCTGTCCAGGAAAGTGACATGCGCGCCTTCCTCGAGGGCGCCCACTTCGAAGGCGCAGCGGGTGCGCGTGCTGGTCTTCTCGAAGAGCAGCACGATGTTCTTGCCCTTCAGGAGGTAGTTGAAGACGCCCATCCGCTTCTTGGCCTTCAGGTCCCGGGAGAGGTCCAGGAGGTAGCGCACCTCCAGCGGGGTGAAGTCCATGAGGGTGAGAAAGCTGCGTCCTTTGAGGTTGACGGCCATGGAAGCCTCCCGAATGTGTCTGACAAAGGGTACCCATTCGTTCAAGAAGCCGACAAGGAGAAGCCCGTCCCCCGGGCCGTTCCTTGACGATGTGTCACGGGTGGCCTGGCGCCGGGCGCTCCGGAGCTGAGGGGGCCGGGGCGAAGAAGGCCAGGATCTCGTCCTTCTGACGCAGGGCATCGGCGTAGCCCAGGGCGATGAGCTCCCGGGTGTAGCCCGACTCGAAGAGCAGGTAGCTCAGGATGGCCGAGCCGGTCCGGCGGGTGATGCCGATGCGGTGGAAGAAGAACCGCACCACCGGGGGCAGGGCGTGGGCGTGCTTGCCGGAGAGGGCCGCCAGGTCCTGGCTGGGCGAGATCACCAGGGTCTCGATGGGCTTGAGCTCCATCTGCATCCCGGTCCGCACGGCCTCGGGCATGCGGCCCAGGGTGCGGTTGATGCGCTGCAGCCGCTCCAGGTCGCTGCTGAGGCTGTCGATGAACACGCTGTCCAGCACGTGGCCGCCGATCTCGGCGATGGTGGGGTAGTTCCGGCGCCCCACGGATGTGCGCTTGGGGTCGCCGTCCGCCACGCCGATGATCATCACCCGGTCCGCGCCCAGGTGGAGGGCGGGGCTGATGGGGGCCAGGAAGCGCATGGAGCCGTCGCCGAAGTACTCCCGGTGGATCTTCACGGCGGGGAAGAGCAGGGGGATGGCGCTGGAGGCCATGAGGTGGTCCAGGCGGATCCGGCTCCGGGCCCCCATGCGGCGGGAGCGGGTCCAGGCGGCGATGTCGGGGTGCCCCTCGAAGAAGCTCACGGACTCGCCGGAGTTGTAGCCCGAACAGGTCACGGAGAGGGCGTGAAGGTGCCCCTTGGCCAGGGCCGTGCGGATGCGGTCGAGGCGGAGAAGCCGGGCCAGCAGCCGGCGGAGGGGGGCGTTGTCCATGAGGGCGCGCCGTGAGGGCGGGAGGGTCTTCGGGCGGAAGAGGGTGGCGATCCAGCGCAGGCTGTTGAGGGTCATGCCCCAGAGGTCGGTCTGGTAGATCTGGTCGCTGGTGAGCCGCGACCAGACGGCCTCCAGTCGGCGCACGCCCTCGCCGAAGCGGGCGGCGTAACAGGCCAGGGCGGTGGCGTTGATGGCTCCGGCGGAGGCGCCGCAGACGATGCCGAAGGGGATCGCCGCCGGGCCGGGCAGCAGCTCCGCCACGGCCTTCAGCACGCCCACCTGGTAGGCGGCGCGGGCGCCGCCTCCGGTGAGGACGAGGGCCGTGCGGCGGGTTTCGGGAGTCATGGCTTCCAGGGTGAGGCAGCTGGCCGGCCGGGGGCGAGGGGTTTCCTCAGGCGAAGGAGATCAGGAGCTGGCCCTTGGCCACCGTCTCGCCGGGGGTGGCGTGGATGGCGAGGACCGTGGCTTCGTCGTGGGCCGTGATGTGGTTCTGCATCTTCATGGCCTCGAGGACCAGCAGGTCCTGGCCGGGATGGACCTGGTCCCCAGGGCGCACCATCACCTCGAGGATGAGGCCCGGGATGATGGCCGTGAGGCGGCGGGGGTCCTTGGGCTGGTAGGGCTTGCGGTGGGCGTACTTCTTGGTGAGGGCGGTCTCGTACACCGTGTCGTTGAGGCTGATCGTCTGGCGGGCGGGCTTCTGGGCGGGGGTCATGGCGTCTCGGCTGGAGGGGGCGGGAAGGGGGGCTGGCGGGCCTCAGAAGGGCGGCACGCCGTGCTTCCGGCCTGGGCGCAGCTCCTGCTTCTCGGCACTGATCTCCAGGGCGTGGAGGAGGAAGTCCCGGGTCTGGTGGGGGGCGATGACCGCATCCACATGGCCATTGGCGGCGGCCACGTAGGGGCTGGCGAACTTCTCGGTGTACTCCTTCACCTTCTCCTTGCGGAAGGCCTCGGGATCCGCCGCGGCGGCGATCTCGCCCTTGAAGATGATGTTGGCGGCGCCCTCGGGGCCCATGACGGCGATCTCGGCGCAGGGCCAGGCGAAGACGAAGTCGGCGCCAAGGTGCCGCGAGCACATGGCGATGTAGCCGCCGCCGTAGGCCTTGCGCAGGATCACGGTGATCTTGGGCACCGTGGCCTCGCTGTAGGCGTAGAGCAGCTTGGCGCCGTGGCGGATGACGCCGGCGTGCTCCTGGTCGATGCCCGGCAGGTAGCCCGGCAGGTCCACGAAGGTGACCAGGGGGATGTTGAAGGCATCGCAGAAGCGGATGAAGCGGGCGGCCTTGTCCGAGCTGTCCACGTCCAGCACCCCGGCCAGCACGGCGGGCTGGTTGGCGATCATGCCCACGGTGCGGCCGTCCATGCGGGCGAAGCCCACCACGATGTTGGCCGCCCAGAGGGCCTGGACCTCCATGAAGTCCGAGCCGTCGCAGACGGCGCGGATGATGTCGCGCACGTCGTAGGGCTTGTTGGATTCCGCCGGGATGATCTGCTCCAGGGCCACCTCGCTGCGGGAGGGGATGACGCTGAATGGATCGGCCTTCTTGCGGTTGTTCCAGGGGATGTAGGTGACCAGACGCTTCACCTGCTCGAAGCACTCGGCCTCGCTGTGGGCGTAGAAGTGGGCGTTGCCCGTCATCTCGGCCTGGACCCGGGCGCCGCCCAGATCCTCCATGGAGATCTCCTCGCCCAGCACGGTCTTGATGACCTCGGGCCCGGTGATGAACATCTTGGAGATCTTATCCACGACGAAGACGAAGTCGGTCAGGGCGGGGGAGTACACGGCGCCGCCGGCGCAGGGGCCCAGGATGATGGAGATCTGGGGGATGACGCCCGAGGCCAGGGTGTTGCGGTAGAAGATCTCGCCATAGCCCGCCAGGGAGTTCACACCCTCCTGGATGCGCGCCCCGCCCGAGTCGTTGATGCCGATGAGGGGGATGCCCAGCTTGATGGCGTGATCCATGATCTTGGTGATCTTGCGGGCGTGGGCCAGGCCCAGGGAGCCGCCGGCCACGGTGAAGTCCTGGGCGAAGATGGCCACGGGGTGGCCCAGGATGGTGCCGGTGCCGGTGATGACCCCATCGCCCGGCAGCTGCTTCTTCTCCATGCCGAAGTCGGAGCACTTGTGCTCCACGAAGAGGTCGTACTCGTGGAAGGAATCCGCGTCCAGGATGGCCGTGATGCGCTCCCGGGCCAGGAGCTTGCCCTGGGCGGCCTGCTTGGCGGCCGCCGCCGGGTGGTGCTCGGTGGCCTCGGCGTGCCGGACGGCGTGATCCTTCATTTTCTTGGGCATGGACATGGAAAATCCTCGAAGGTGAGTTTGAGGCAAGAGGCAAGTCTGGCTTGAAGATAATAAGACGACTCAAACATCTTGAATAAACTATGCCAGGGGGTGACTGAGGCATTCATCACGGTTTGGATGGACTCGGTCTCGGATTCACCCTGGCGGGATTCCCGCTTCGCCTTATAGTCAGGACCACGATTCCCAACCACCCTGAAGGGCCCCGGAGGCGCACATGCGGCCACTGAAGCAGCTGATCGATGGCAAGCCGTCCACCGTCACGGTGGGGCCGGACGACACGGTGTTCACGGCCCTGAACCTGCTTGCGCAGTTCGACATCGGCGCCCTCCTCGTGCTGGAGCAGGGCCGGCTGGTGGGGATCTTCTCGGAGCGGGACTACGCCCGCAAGATCATCCTGAAGGGGAAGGCCTCCAAGGACACCGCCGTGCGCGAGATCATGAGCGAGAAGGTCAGCTGCGTGACCCTCAAGCAGACGGTCGAGGAGTGCATGGCCCTCATGACCGACAAGCGCATTCGCCACCTGCCCGTGATCGGCCCGAATGAGGAGGTGCTGGGCATCCTCTCCATCGGCGACCTGGTGAAGGAGGTCATCTCCGACCAGAAGTTCACCATCGAGCAGCTGGTGTCCTACATCCAGAACTGAGCGACGAGGGGCCCGGCGCAGGCCGGGCCCCTCGATCCAAATCGGGAAAGGGCCCTCAGCCCTTCGGCTTCTGGCTCTCCCTCCAGGCGGCGATGAGCTTGGCCTCCTGCTCGGCGCTGGGGCCGGCCAGGCGGGTGCGGCCCTTCTCCACTTTCTCCTGGGTCTTGAACCAGGCCAGGGTGTCCTTCACGGTCTCGGCGGCGGGGCGGAACTTCAGGCCGGCCTTCACGGCGCGGGCGTTGCTCCAGGTGTGGAAGCCCTTGGTCTCGCCCTCGTAGGGCGCCCAGATGGGGAAGTCGATGCCCTCCTGCTTGGCGAGGAAGGAAGCGGGGATCCAGACGGGCTTGGCATTGGCGTTCCCGGCCTTCTGGAAGTCGGCCACGAGGCTGCCCCAGGCGAGGCGCTTCTCGGGGCCGCAGGCGTTGAAGGCTCCCGTGGTGCCCTGCTCCACCAGGTGCACCAGCCAGGCGGCCAGATCACGGACATCAATGATGGCGACCGGGTCCGTCGGCGTGCCGGGCACGGCCAGCTCGCCGCCCTTGTCGAAGCGCACGGGCCAGTAGGTGAAGCGGCCCGTGGGATCGTCGGGGCCCACGATGAATCCGGGGCGGATGATGGCGGTGCGGCCGGGCATGGCCTTTTCCGCGGCCTGTTCGCAGAGGGCCTTCAGGGCGCCGTAGTATTCGTAGTTCTTGCCCATGGTCTCGAGGGTGGGATCGGGCATGGTGGCCAGGGGGGCGTCCTCGGTGCCGTTCTCGGGGTTGGGCTCCTTGTAGGCGCTGATGCTGGAGATGTAGAGGTAGCGCTTGGCGCGAGGCGCCAGCAGGGCCGCCGAGGCGCCCACCATGCGCGGGTAGTAGCCGCTGTTGTCGATGACGGCGTCCCAGGTGCCCGTCTCCAGCTCCTTGAGGCCCTCGCCCTTCTTGGGGTCGCGGTCGCCGTGGAGCTTGGTCACGCCGGGGAAGAGGTCGGGGCGCGTCTTCCCCCGGTTGAACATGGTCACCTGGTGGCCGCGGGCCTGGGCGATCTCGATGGTGGCGGGGCCCAGGAAGCCCGTGCCGCCCAGGATGAGGATCTTCTTCGGGGCGACCTTGGCGGGGGCGGCAGAGAGGTCGAGGCCCGTGGCCGCCAGGGCGGAGGCCGCGGCGGACCACTGGATGAACTCGCGACGGGAGACGGTCATGGGACCTCCGGCAGGGAATGGGGTTGATGCATCGTAAACCGATATATACTCGTTTCCGTTTCCCCTGCAAGCCCTTTTCCGGACCGCCCATGACGCTCCCGACCCCCCGTCGCCTCCTCCGCCGCCTCGTGATGCTGGACGAAGGCGAGGCTCCGGCCCTGCTCTGGTCCACGGCCTACTTCTTCCTGCTGCTCTTCGGCTTCTACCTGCTGCGCCCGGTGCGCGAGGCCATCGGCATCGCCCGGGGCGCCGACAAGCTGCCCTGGCTCATGACGGGCACCCTGGTGGCCATGGTCCTGGCCAACCCGGCCTTCGCGGCCCTGGTCTCGAAGCTGCCCCGGCGGCGCTTCATCCCCTGGACCTACCGCTTCTTTGCACTGAACATGCTGGCCTTCTTCCTGGCCTTCCGCTTCCTGCCCCACCGCAGCCCCGCGCTGGGCTACGCCTTCTACATCTGGCTCAGCGTCTTCAACCTCTTCGTGGTCTCCGTGTTCTGGGGCCTCATGTCCGACGTGTGGTCCGAGGGCCAGGGCAAGCGGCTCTTCGGCTTCATCGCCACGGGCGGAACCCTGGGCGCCATCACGGGCGCCGCGCTGACCGGGACGCTGACCAAGGGCTTCACGCTGGGCGGACTCGCCGTGAAGGTGGACCCCCTGTCCCTTCTTCTGCTCTCCATGCTCACGCTGGAGCTGGCCGTGCAGTGCGTGAAGCGCCTGGCCTCCATCTTCCGGCTGGGCGACGCGCCCCATGGGACCCGCGAACCGGGACCCGGGCCCCTGGAGGGCCTGCGCCTCATCGCCACGTCGCGCTACCTGCAGCTCATCTGCGCCTACATGCTGCTCTTCACCATCACCAGCACCTTCCTCTACCTGCAGCAGGGCAGCATTGTGGAGCGGGCCTTCAGTGGCACCGCCGCCCGCACGGCAGCCTTCGCCCGCATCGACCTCTGGGTGAACATGCTCACCCTGGCCACCCAGGTCTTCCTCACGGGGCGTCTCATCACGGCCCTGGGCATCCCCTTCGTGCTGGCCATCCTGCCCGTGCTCACCCTGGCGGGCTTCGGGGCCCTCTGGATCTGGCCCACCTTCGGCATCATGGCCCTCTTCCAGGTGCTGCGCCGGGGCCTGCACTACGCCGTGGACCGCCCGGCCCGCGAGATCCTCTACATCCCCCTGGGCCCCGAGGAGCGTTACAAGTCGAAGCCCTTCATCGACACCTTCGTCTACCGCGGCGGGGACCTGCTGGGCGTGTGGGCGCCCACCGCGCTGGCAGCCCTGGCGGTGCCCGTGGCCCTGGCGGCCGTGGGCTGCTCGGGCCTCTGGATCGGCAGCAGCCTGGTGCTCGGAGGCCATGTGAAGGCCAAGGCCAACCAGGATCCGGGTTGACTTTTCGGCGGCTTCCCGGATGATGGCGGACATGCCGTTTCCCTTGAATTCCATGCCGGTCCGGCCCGCCTGCGCTGCGGGCGAGGGCAGGCTGCGCATGGGCCACATCATCGGCATGACCACCACGCACACCGCCGTGCGGGGCACCTGACCTGATCCCACCCTTCAGATCTCAGCCCCGCGAACCCCACGCGGGGCTTTTTCGTTTCCCTGGAGTGTCCATGCAGCCCAGCCCCATCCGCGTCATGAAGTTCGGCGGCTCCAGCCTGGCCGATGCGGATCGCTTCCGCACGGTGGCCGACCTGGTGGCCTCCGCCTGCTCCAGCCACCGGGTCTGCGTGGTGGCTTCGGCCATGGCGGGCATCACCAACCTGCTGCTGCACGGGGGCCGCGTCCCCAGCCGAGATGAGGCGGAGGGCCTGCTGGAGGCCTTCCGGGACCGCCACGCCCAGGTGGTGGCGGACCTGACCCAGGACCTGGGCGCCGAGGCCGATGCCCTGCGGGTCGAGCTGGATGGGCTCGAGGCCCTGGGTCGCCGGCTCCTCTACGGCATGGCCCTGCTGGAGGAGGGCCCGCCCTCGGTGCTGGCCCAGGTGTCCAGCCTGGGCGAGCGGGCCTCCTCCCTGATCCTGACGGCCCTGCTGAAGGCCCGCGGGCCGGCACCCCGGCTTCTCGATCCGGTGGCGCACATCAAGGTGGAGGGTGATCCCCTCCAGGCCCGGCCCCGCATGGTCGACATCGAGGCGGCCTTCGCCGAGGTGGCGTCCGCTCCGGGCGGCCTCTGGGTGCTGCCGGGCTTCTTCGGTGGCGATGCCCAGGGCGGCATCCTCTCCCTGGGTCGCGGCGGGTCGGACCATAGCGCGGCCCTGGCCGCTGCGGCCCTGAAGGCGGACCTGCTGGAGATCTGGACCGACGTGGCCGGCCTCTACAGTGCCGATCCCACGCTGGTGCCCGAGGCCTTCCCCCTGCCCGAGGCCAGTTTCGAGGAGGCCATGGAACTCTCCTTCTTCGGGGCCAAGGTGCTGCATCCGAAGACCATCCCGCCCGTGCGGGAGCGGGGCATCCCCGTGCGCGTGTGCAGCAGCTTCGATCCCGGGCATCCGGGCACGGTGATCCGTGAGCAGGTGCCACCCCCGCCCAGCGGCGTGCGCGGGCTTTCCTTCCTCCGGGACCTCTCGGTGGTGAACCTCACAGGGCCGGGCATGCCCGGCGTGCCCGGCATCGCGGGCCGCGTGTTCGGCGCCCTGGCGCGGCGGGGCATCTCCGTGGTGCTCATCACGCAGAGCTCGTCCGAGCTCTCTATCTGCTTCGCCGTGCGTCGCGCCGACGGACCGGGGGCGGTGGCGGCCATTGAGGAGGCCTTCCCGGCAGAGCTGTCGGCGGGCTTCATCGATCCCGTGGCGCTGCGTCCGGGGCTTGCCGTGCTCAGCATCGTGGGCGACGGCATGCGCACCCGGCCCGGCGTGGCGGGCACCTTCTTCGACGCGCTATCCGAGGTGGGCTGCAACGTGGTGGCCATCGCGCAGGGCGCCAGCGAGCGCATCATCTCGGCGGTGGTGGAGGAGGCCGACGGCGCCCGCGCCATGGCGCACATCCACCGCCGCTTCTTCCAGGCGCGCGTGCTGCTGGACGTGCACCTGCTGGGCGCGGGAAACGTGGGCGGCAGCCTGCTGGGGCAGATCCAGCGCCAGCACGACAACCTGCTGGCCCAGGGCCTGGACCTCCGCGTGGCCACCGTGGCCACCAGCAAGAAAATGAAGGTGGACCCCCGCGGCATCGATCTCGCCCACTGGCGCGAGGCTCTGGCCGAGGGTGGCGCGACGGACCTGGACCACCTGCTGGACACCGTGCGCAACGGTCCGCCTTCGATGTCGGTGCTGGTGGACTGCAGCACCAGCGGTGAGCTGGCCGCCCGCTACCTCGACATCTTCGATTCCGGGTTCCATGTGGTGGCGGCCAACAAGAAAGCCAACAGCAGCACCCAGGCCTTCCATCGCCAACTGCGGGAACACTCGACGCGCAAGGGTGTGCGCTTCCTCTACGAGGCCAACGTGGGTGCGGGTCTGCCCATCATCGATACCGTGAAGAACCTGGTGCTCACGGGTGACCGCGTGCTGCGGGCCGAAGGCATCCTATCGGGCTCCATGTCGTACATCCTGGGCCTGCTCGGCGAGGGCGTGGCGCTGTCCGAGGCCGTGGGCCGCGCCAAGGAAAGCGGCTTCACGGAACCCGATCCCCGCGACGACCTCAGTGGCATGGACGTGGCGCGCAAGCTGCTCATCCTGGCGCGGGAGCTGGGCCTGGAGCTGGAGCTGGAGGATGTCGTGGTGGAAGGGCTGCTGCCCGCGGACTTCGATGCCAGCGGCGACATCCCCTCCTTCATGGCCCGGCTGCCCCAGCTGGACGCGCCTTTCCGTGAACGGCTGGCCTCCCTGAAGGCCGAAGGCAAGACGCTGCGCTACGTGGGTTCCCTTTCAGACCGGGGTTGCCGCGTGGGCCTGCTGCCCGTGGATGAGGAGCATCCCTTCACGGCCATCAAGGGCGGTGAGAATGCCCTGGCCCTGCTCACGGAGCGCTACCAGCCCCACCCCATGGTCATCCGTGGCTACGGCGCGGGCGCCGAGGTGACGGCCGCCGGCGTGCTGGCGGACATCCTGCGGCTGGTGCCCCCCGGCGCCCGTCCGGCGCGGCGGCTGTGATGCCGGGCCTTCTCGACCTTCCGGCGTCCGGGCTCGTGGCCTACGCCCCGGCCAGCATCGGCAACCTGGCCGCGGGCTTCGACCTGCTGGGCGGAGCCCTGGCGCCCCTGGACGGCAGCCTGCTGGGGGACCTGGTGCATGCGGACCACGGGACGGAGGATGCCTTCCGGATCACGGGTCCCTTCGCTGCGGCCCTGGCGGACGACCCCCGCCCCAACCTGGCGCTGCGGGCCCGCGATCTCTTCGTGGAGGCGGTCCGCGCCCGGGGCGGAGAGGCGGGCCCCTTCGCCCTCACCCTGGAGAAGCGCCTGCCTGTGGCCAGCGGCCTGGGCTCCAGCGCCAGTTCCATCGTGGCCACCCTGGTGGCCCTGCAGGCCCTCTGCGGCGAGCCCCTGGATGGCTCCGACTTGCTGGAATTGGCAGGCCGCGCCGAGGGCCTCACCAGCGGGGGCAGGCACCTGGACAACGTGGCGCCCTCGCTGCTGGGCGGCCTCCAGCTGGTGGTGCCGGGACGGGCCGGCGCCCCCGCCACGCGCCGGCTGCCCTGGCCCTCGGACCTGCTGCTGGTGGTGGTGCATCCGGCCTATCAGCTCTCCACGGCCCGGAGCCGCGGCGCCCTGCCAGAGCGCCCGGAGTGGCCCGCCGCCGTGGACTTCGCCGGCAACCTGGCAAGCCTGGTGCACGCCCTCCACAGCGGGGATCGCGCCCTCCTCGCCCGCTGCCTGCGCGATCCCATCGTGGAAGTGCACCGCGCGCCGCTGGTGCCCGGTTTCCGCACGGCCCAGGCCGCGGCGAAGGCGCTGGGGGCCCTGGGCTGCAGCCTCTCGGGCTCGGGCCCCTCGGTGTTCGCCGTGGCCGAGGAGGAAGGCCAGGCCGCGGCCATCGCCGAGGCCATCGGCGGGGCCTTCGCCGGGGCCGGGCTGGAGAGCCGGGCCTGGATTTGCGCCCTGGACCCGGAGGGCGCCCGCGTGCTCAGTCCCGGTTCCAGCCATCCCGGACGTGAGGCCTACCCATGAAGCTCGTCAGCACCCGCACCCCCGACCTTGCCGCGACCTTCGTCGAGGCCACCCAGATGGGCCTCGCCCCCGATGGCGGCCTCTTCGTGCCCGTGGCGCTCCCCCGCTTCGCCGACGCCTCTGGCCTGCTCGCGCTGGACTTCACCACCCGCGCCACGGAGATCCTCCACCGCCTGCTGGGTGAGGAGTTCCCCAGGGCGGTGGTCGAGCAGCTGGCGCGCGACGCCTTCACCTTTCCGGTCCCGCTGGTGCCGGTGGACGGGCGTGTCGCGGCCCTGGAGCTCTTCCACGGGCCCACCCTGGCCTTCAAGGACTTCGGCGCGCGCTTCCTGGCCCGCGTGTTGGCGCTGGGCGCGGGCGGCCGCCCCCGCACAGTGCTGACGGCCACCTCCGGCGACACCGGCGCTGCCGTGGCCAGCGCCTTCCATGGCCTGCCTGGTGTGCAGGTGGTGGTGCTCTATCCCGCGGGCCGAGTGTCGCCCCTGCAGGAACGCCAGTTCGCCACCTGCGGCGGCAACGTGCTGGCCCTGGCGGTCGAGGGTGCCTTCGACGACTGCCAGGGGCTGGTGAAGGGCGCCTTCGAGGATGCGGAGCTGGTGTCGCGTTTGGGCCTCACGTCTGCCAACAGCATCAACATCGCGCGGCTCCTGGCCCAGACCTTGTACTACTTCGAGGCGGCGGCCCAGGCCGAGGGCGATGCGCCCCTGGTGGTCGCCGTGCCCAGCGGAAACTTCGGCAACCTCACGGCGGGGCTCTGGGCGCAGCGGATGGGCGCCCCGATTTCTGCCTTCGTGGCCGCCACCAATGCCAACCGGGTGGTGCCGGACTACCTCGACACCGGTACCTACCAGCCCAGGGCTTCCGTGGCCACCCTGTCCAATGCCATGGACGTGGGCGCACCCAGCAACTGGGAGCGCATCTTCGCGCTGTTCGGCGGAGACCACGACGCCATGACCGCCGCCCTGCGCTGGGGCAGCTGCACCGATGCGGAAACCGAAGCCACCCTCCTCGAGCTGGATCGCGCGGGCTACCTGGCGGATCCCCACGGCGCGGTGGCCTGCCGGGTCCTGCGCGCCTGCCTGCGGGAGGGCGAGCGGGGCGCCTTCCTCGCCACGGCCCACCCGGCCAAGTTCAGGGAGGCCCTGGCTCCGGCCCTGGGCCGCGAGATCCCGCTGCCCAAGCCGCTCTCGGAGCTCCTGGAGCGGCCGTTGCTAAGCGAGCCCCTGGCCGCGGATCAGGCGGCCCTCAGGCGGCGCCTGCTGTAAGCCCCGCCTCGGCCGGTTGGCTTTCGCCGGGGTCAGATCCCGTCCACGATGAGCACGGCCGGGATGAAGGGCAGGCCCCCGGCTTCGGCCGGCGTCTTCATGTCCCAGAGGGCCAGGCGGTGGGCGTAGGGCGCCCAGAGTTCGGGCCGGGCCTTCACGGCCTTCAGGGGGGGGTGGAACCAGAGGGCCCCGGGCAGGTCGGCCAGCTCCTCCGCCGTGAGGTCCAGGGCCTCGTCGGCCTCCCAGAGGAAGCCGCAGCGGGCGTTCTCGCAGGCGGCCCACAGCTGCAGCACCTCGCTGTGTTCGAAGCTGCTGAACAGCACGCGGTCCAGGGCCTCCGCGGCCTCCACCGTGGCCAGGGCCTGCTGCCAGCCCGGCTCGCCCTTGAGCTCGACGTTGATGAGCCTGGCAGGCAGTTCGAGGACGTCGGCCAGGCGGGGCACGGCCTCGCCGTTCTTCAAGGGGGGCAGCTCGGCGGCCTTCATCTGGCGCAGCAGGCCGGAGCCGTGGGCCGTGCGGGAGAGGTCCTCGTCGTGGAGCACCAGGCTGACGCCGTCGCGGGTGGGCTGGACGTCCAGCTCGAAGCCGTCCAGGCCCGCGGCCAGGGCGGCGCGGAAGGCCTCGAGGCTGTTCTCCAGATGCTTCGAAGAGAGGCCGCGGTGGCCGAGGAGGAGGGGGCGGGCGGAGGACATGGCGACTCCCGGATCAGGAGTTGATTCTGACTGGAAATCAGGCGGCCCGGTGCCCTGCGGGATTCCATGCCTTGCCTGGCCGGGCCGATGGGATGATCCTGCACGGGGATGTCCAGGAAAGGGAGTCTGGGATGCGGATCCTGCTGGTGGATGGCGATGGGGAGCTGCTCCAGGTGGTCCGGCGCGCCTTCTGGACGCGCCATCGCACCTGGGAGGTCCTCCTGGCCCGGACCGGGGCCGAGGCCCTCCAGGCGCTGGCCCGCGACCCCGTGAACATCGTGATCTCGGACCTGACCTTGCCCGACCTGGAAGGTGCCGACCTCCTCCACCAGGTGCGCGATCTGCAGCCCGGCGCTGTGCGCATCGCCCTGGCGGCGACGCCCCTGGACGAACTGCAGGAGAAGGCGGAGGGGGACCTGCACCGGCTCTTCATCAAACCGCTGGAGCCCGACTTCCTGATCGGCGTGGTGGAGAGCCTGGACATCGACGATGACGAGGAGAGCGTCCGGGCGGTGCGCGCCTTCGTGGGTGGGCTGGGGCGGCTCCCCAGCCTGCCGAGCCTCTACTCGGAGCTGGTGGCGCTCCTGCAGCGCGAGGACGCCGGCATGAACGAGGTGGCCCGCCTCATCCGCAAGGATCTCGGCGTGGCGAGCCAGGTGCTGAAGGTGGCGAACTCGGTGCACTGCGCCTCGGACCGCCCCGTGGCGGAGCTGGGCCGGGCCGTGGCCATGCTGGGCGTGGATTCGCTGAGGTCATTGGTGCTGTTCCGCGGGCTCATCTCCGGCCTGGATTCCCCGCGTCCCCAGGGCCTCGACCTGGAGAAGCTGTGGTTCCACTCCTTCGAGGTGGCCACGGGGGTGCGCAAACTGGCGGCCCTGGAGGGCGAGACGCAGCTCGCCGACCTCGCCTTCTCCGTGGGCCTCCTGCACGACATCGGGCTGGTGGTGCTGGCCACGGATCCCTCGGGCCGCTACCGTGCCATCCTGGAGCAGGCCCAGGCGAGCCGCGTCCCGCTGGCGGTGCTCGAGCACGACACGTACGGCGTGGACCACGCCCAGATCGGGGCGCACCTGCTCAACCTCTGGGGCCTCCCGCCGGCCTTCTGCCGGCCGGTGCGGGAGCACCACGCGCCGCCCCCCGGGGGCGAGGGCTTTCCGCTCTCCGCCGCCCTGCATCTGGCGGACGCCCGCCACGGCGGAGGCAAGACCGCGGGCATCTTTGCGGATGGGCGGTGGGGATTGCACCCGCATGTGCTGGAGGATCCCGCCCGCTTCGCCCGCTGGAGGGATTGTCTGGCCATGGGCGAGAACGAATCCTAGAGCACTTTGCCGGGATTGAAGATGCGGCTGGGATCCAGGGCCTGCTTGAGGGCGCGCAGGGGCTGCAGGTGGGCGGGATCGGTCAGGGCCAGGAAGGCCTTCCGCTTAGCCAGGCCGATGCCGTGCTCGCCGCTGAGGGTGCCGCCCAGGCCCAGGGCGAGGCTGAAGAGGTCCATGAGCTGGCCCTCCAGCCGGTCCGGGGCGGTCTCGCCGGCGGCCAGCAGGTTCACGTGCAGGTTGCCGTCGCCCAGGTGGCCGTAGGTGACGGCGGGCACGCCCAGGCGCTCGAGGCCGGCGAAGAAGTCCCCCAGGCGGCTGCGGGGCACCACGATGTCCTCGCTCACCTTGTGCGGGTGGCGCTCCTTGAGGAAGACGCTGGTCAGGCGACGCACGGCCCAGATGCCGCTGCGCTGGCGCGCATCGGAGGCGACCTCCAGGCCTTCGGCCACGGGGCCAAGGAGGTCGAGCAGGCCTTCCAGGAAGGGCTCGGAGGTGCAGCCCCGCTCGTCGAACTCCAGGATGGCAAGGGCCGCGCCGGGCAGGCGCCGGGCCTCCTCGGGACCATGGGCGCGGAGCTCCGCCAGCACCGCGGGATCGAAGAACTCGAAGGCGCTGGGCAGGTAGCCCGCGGCGCACAGACGCCCCGGCAGGTCCAGCAGGTCCTCCCAGCGCTTCACCGGGAGCAGCAGGGTCGTGAACTCGCGGGGCCGGGGCGTGAGGCGCAGCGTGGCCCCCACGAGGAAGCCGAAGATCCCCTCGCTGCCGATGAGCAGCTGGCCCAGGGCGGGGCCGGCATTGGCCTTCACGCTGGGGATGCCGAAGGTGTGGAGCTCGCCGTCTTCCAGCAGGGCCTCCACGGCGAGCACCCAGTGGCGGGTCATGCCGTACTTGCAGGCATTGGGCCCGCCGGCGTTCGTGGCCAAGGTGCCGCCCAGGGCACAGCTCTCCCAGGAGTTCGGATCAGGCGGGTAGAAGAGGCCATGGGCCTCCGCGGCGGCCTTCACCTCGCGCAGGGGCGCACTGGCCGGGGCGCGGAGGCAGAGGTCCTGGGGGGAGACTTGGATCTCGCCGGGCCACTCGGACAGGTCCACCACCACGGTGCGCTCGGTGGGGAGGCAACCGCCGGCCTTGCCGGTCCCGGCGCCCCGCGGCACGAGCCCGAAGCCCTCGGCCTTGGCCCGGCGCACCAGCTCGCGGAGGGCCCGCGGGCCGTGGGGTTTCACCACCGCCAGGGGCGGCACGCCGCGCAGGTGGGATTCGTCCAGGAGGAAGGGCGCCAGGTCGCCGGGGTCGGTGAGGACCTTTGCCTCGGGTATTTCCAGGGGGGCGCGCATGGATCCAGTGTGCCGGATTCCGTGGCGCCCGGGTAAGCTGGCCCCCATGCCTCCGTCGTACGCGCCGTCCCCCCGGGCCCGCCGGGGACGGTTCACGCAGATCCTGGGCCAGGTGACGCCATGGCTGGTCCTTCTGTTGGGCCTCGGCGGGACCACCTGGGCCTGGCGCGCCCTGGCGCTGCAGGAACGTGCATTCCAGACGAGCCGCCTGGATGGGGCCCTGGCCCAGACGCGGGAGGCGGTGGAGCACCGCATCGAAGAGCAGACCAAGCTGCTGTTGGGCGCCCAGGGCCTGGTGGTGGGGAGGCCCCACCTCGTCGCCGAGGACTGGCGGGCCTTCGTGGCGAGCCTGGACCTGCAGCGCCTCTCCCCGGGTACGCGCCTGCTGGGCTACGTGCCGCGGGGTGTCTTCGAGGGCCGGCCCGGCGCCACGCTCCTCCTGGAGCGCGAGGGGGACGCGGCCCTGATGGGCTCCCGGGGCAAGGGGCTGCTGGGCCTTCCCGGTTTCCAGGAGGTGGCCGCCCGGGCCAGGGACCTGGGCGAGCTCTCGGTCTCCGGGAGGCTGGACCTGCCGGGCGAAGAGGCGCCCTCCATCGCCTTCGTGTTCCCCGTCTTCCGCGGCTTCGCCGTGCCGCTGGATCCGGCGGCACGCCGCGCCGGCTTCCAGGGCCTGGTGGTCTGCCTCGCCGACGGGCACGAGATGTTCCGCTCCATGTACGGGGCCAGCCCCATCGCCAACCTGGACGTGGAGATCTACGACGAGCCCTCCTGCAGGGCCGAGGGGCTGCTCTACGACCGGGACCTGTGCATGACCCTCCAGGGCCAGGCCACGGCGTTCCGGTCCGGCGCCCGGCACACGCCCCTGGTGGTGGGCGGCAAGCGGTGGACCCTGGTGGTGGGCTTCATGCCGCCTCCCACGGGCGTCTCCATCGACCGGCCGCGCATGGTGGCCATCGGCGGCGCCGTGGTGAGCCTCCTGGCCTTCGGGCTGACCCTCTTCCTGGCCTACGGCCGCTCGAAGCTGGAAGGGGTGACCCACCAGCTTCGGGAAAGCGAGGCCCGCTTCCGGTCGGTGGCGGAGACGGCATCCTGCGCGATCTTCATCTATTCCGACCGCATCGAGTACATGAACGAGGCAGGCTCCAGGATCACGGGCTTCGCCCTGGAGGAGATCGTGGGCCTGCCCTTCTCGAAGCTGGTCCATCCCCTGGATCTGGAGCTGGTGTCCGCGCGGGCGCAGGCCCGCCTCCGGGGCGATTCCGTGCCCCCCCGCTACGAGTTCCGCCTCCTGACGAAGGAGGGGGAGACCCGCTGGATCGACTTCGCCGCCGGCACCGTGACCCTGGGCGACCGGGCCTACGGCCTGGGCACGGCCTTCGACGTCACGGAGCGGGTGAAGGCCAACGAGGCCCGCCTCAAGGTGGAGCGCAAGCTGTTGGAGGCCCAGCGGCTGGAGAGCCTCGGCCTGCTGGCCGGGGGCGTGGCCCACGACTTCAACAACCTGCTGACCGTCATCCAGGGCAACGCGGGCATGGCCCGCGAGGCCTCGGACGAGCCGGAGCTGGCGCGGACCTGCCTGGCCAACATCGAGGAGACCTGCCGGCGGGCTTCGGACCTCGTGCGTCAGATGCTCGCCTACTCAGGGCGCGGCACGGTCCAGTTCCAGCTGCTGGACCTGAACCGGCTCATCCAGGACATCGCCCAGCTGCTCAGCGTGTCCATCGCGAAGGGCATCACCCTGAAGTACGAGCTGGCCGAGGGGCTGCCCCCGGTCTCGGCCGACGCCGCCCAGCTGCAGCAGGTCGTGATGAACCTGGTCACCAACGCGGCGGAGGCCATCGGCGAGGCGGAGGGCACCGTGACCCTGCGCTCGGGGATCCGGGACCTCGGCGAAACGGATGTGACGGGCCTGCGCGTGGCCGAGGCCCTGAACCCCGGGCCCTTCGTCTTCCTCGAGGTGGTGGACACGGGGTCCGGCATGGATGGGGAGACCCAGGCCCGCATCTTCGATCCCTTCTTCACCACCAAGTTCACGGGCAGGGGTCTGGGCCTGGCGGCCATGCAGGGCATCGTGCGGAGCCACGGCGGCGGGGTGGAGATCCAGAGCCGGCCCGGTTCCGGGACCCTCTTCCGGGTCTACCTGCCGGCGCAGGGGGGTAGGGCTCCGGCGGCCGAACCTGTGGAACCCGCCGCGAACCTGACCCGGCTGGCCGGGGCGGGCCTGGTGCTGGTGGCCGACGACGAGCCTGGCATCCGCGACTTCGCCCGGCGGGTCCTGGAGCGCTCCGGCTTCGAAGTCCTCGTCGCGGAGGACGGCGTGGAGGCCGTCGAGCATGTGCGCGCCCACCAGCGGGAGCTGCGCCTCGTCCTGTTGGACCTGACCATGCCCCGGCGGGGGGGCGAGGAGGCCCTGTTGGACATGCGGGCCCTGGGTTTCGCCGGGCCCGTCATCCGCTGGAGCGGGTACGCCATGAACGAGGCCGTGCCCGATCCCGTGGCCCCCTTCCTGCGGAAGCCCTTCAGCGCCGGCGAGCTGGTGGCGGCGGTGGACAGGGCCCTGCGCTGAAGGAGCGCGCTGGCAGCGGGTTTCAGCTGACCAGCGTGCCCACGGCCTCGCCGTTGACGGCGGCCACGAGGTTGCCGGGCTTGTTCATGTCGAAGACCAGGATGGGGAGCTTGTTGTCCATGCACAGCGCGATGGCAGGCGCATCCATGACCTTCAGCCCCTTCTCCAGCACCTCCTGGAAGCTGATGCGGTCGAAGCGGGTGGCGGTGCGGTCCTTCTTGGGGTCGGCCGTGTAGATGCCATCCACGTTGGTGGCCTTCATCACCACTTCGGCGTTGACCTCGTTGGCGCGCAGCGCGGCGGCGGTGTCGGTGCTGAAGTAGGGGTTGCCGGTGCCCGCGCCGAAGATGACCACGCGGCCCTTCTCCAAGTGCCGGGTGGCACGGCGGCGGATGTAGGTCTCGGTGACCTTGGGCATCTCCAGACCGCTGAGGGTGCGGGTATGCACGCCCTTGTGCTCCAGCGCGTCCTGGAGGGCCAGGGCATTGATCATCGTCGCCAGCATGCCCATGTGGTCGGCGGTGGTGCGGTCCATGCCCTTGGTGGCGCCGGCCACGCCGCGGAAGATGTTGCCGCCGCCGATGACCAGGGCCACCTCCACGCCCATCTCCCGGATGGTCTTCACCTGGTCGGCGATCATGGACACCACGGCCGGGTCGATGCCGCCCTTCTGCTCGCCCATGAGGGCTTCGCCGGAGAGCTTGAGGAGGATGCGCTTGAATTTCATGGATACCCCGGGAGTTGATAAAGCCTAGCCCAAAAAAAGGGCGGCACGGATGCCGCCCTCGTTCGGTCGATTCGAAACCTTACTTGGCGGCGGCCACTTCGGCGGCGAAGTTCTCGCTGCGCTTCTCGAGGCCCTCGCCCATGATGTACTTCGTGAAGCGGCGGATGCTGAGCTTCTCGCCGATCTCCGCGGTCTTCTGGGACAGGTACTGCTGGATGGTGAGGTCGGGGTTCATGATGAAGGGCTGCTCGAGGAGGCAGACCTCCTTGAAGATGCTGTTCATCTTGCCCTCGACGATCTTCTCGACGATGTTCTGGGGCTTGCCGGTGGCCAGGGCCTGCTCGGTGGCGATGCGCTTCTCGGTGTCCAGGAAGTCCTGGGTGACCTCGTCCTTGGTGACGAAGCGGGGGGCGGGGTCGGCGGCCGCGATGTGCATCGCGATCTCCTTCACCAGGCGCTGGAAGGCCTCATTGCGGGCCACGAAGTCGGTCTCGGAGTTCACCTCGACCAGCACGCCCACGCGGCCGCCGGGGTGGATGTAGGCCTCGACGATGCCTTCAGCGGCGATGCGGTCGGCCTTCTTGGCGGAGGCCGCCAGGCCCTTCTTGCGCAGCCACTCGTTGGCGGCTTCCATGTCGCCGTTGCTCTCTTCCAGGGCCTTCTTGCAGTCCATCATGCCGAGGCCGGTCTTCTCGCGCAGTGCCTTCACGTCTAGGGCGGTGAATGCCATGTCATCTCCTGATCGTTGGGGATTCAGAACATCAGCCATCAGCGGGCGGACCACCGATGGCTGACGAATGGGTTGGTTCGGGTCTAGCCCTCGACTTCCATCTTCTCGGCCATCATCTTCTTCATGTCCTCGCTGTCGCCCTTGTCCCGGAAGGACTGGCGCCCCTCGAGGATGGAGTCGGCCACGCGCTCGGAGAAGAGCAGGATGGAGCGGATCGCGTCGTCATTGGCGGGGATCACGTAGTCCACCATGTCGGGATCGCAGTTGGTGTCCACGATGCCCACGACCTTGATGCCGATCTTCTTGGCCTCGGTGACGGCGATGTCCTCGCGGTGCGGATCGATGACGAAGATGACGTCGGGCAGGGCGCGCATGTCGCGGATGCCGTGGAAGGAGGCCTCCAGCTTCAGGCGGGTGCGGTTCAGGGTGAGCAGTTCCTTCTTGGAGAGCTGGGCCGTGCGGGCGGGATCGGCCAGGGTGGCCTCGATCTCGCGGAACTTCTCCAGGCTCTTCTTGATGGTGGCGAAGTTGGTCAGCATGCCGCCCAGCCAGCGGTTGTTCACGTAGAAGGCGCCGCAGCGGGCGGCCTGCTCGGCGATGAGCTCCTGGGCCTGGGGCTTGGTGGCCACGAAGAGGAAGTTCTTCCCCTCGGAGGCGGACTTGGTGAGGAAGTTCGCCGCGGTGTTCCAGAGGCGCAGGGTCTTCTGGAGGTCGATGATGTAGATGCTGTTGCGCGCCCCGAAGATGTACTTCTTCATCTTGGGGTTCCAGCGCTTGGTCTGGTGGCCGAAGTGGGCACCGGCCTCGAGGAGTTCCTTCATCTGGATGGCAGCCATGCTGGCCTCCCTGGTCAAGCGGCGCATACGGGTGAAGGGCGCCGCGGGTGGGATGAAAGGCGTCGGGTTGGTTCCCTCGGCCCGAATCGCCCGCTTTCGCGGACCGGAAAAACAGAAGGGGGATCCGAGGATCCCCCTTCCAGAGACAGACTAGCGCTTGCTGAACTGGAAGCGGCGACGGGCGGCCTTGCGACCCGGCTTCTTACGCTCCTTCATGCGGGGGTCGCGGGTCAGGAGGCCGGCGCCGCGCAGGAGGGACTTGAGCTGGTCGTTGTAGCCGAGCAGGGCGCGGGAGATGCCCATGCGGATGGCCGAGGCCTGGCCGGCGGGGCCGCCGCCGACGACGCTGATGATCATGTCGAACTTGCCGTCGAGGTCGGCCAGCACGAGCGGCTGGTGGACCATCATGCGGAGCACGGCGTTCGGGAAGTAGTTCTCGAGGCTGCGGCCGTTGACGGTGATCTTGCCGGTGCCGGGGCGCAGGAAGGCGCGGGCGGCCGCGCTCTTGCGGCGACCGGTTCCGTAGTTCTGGGAAATGGCCATGGGGTCCTCGCCTCTACTTCTGGATGGTCAGGATCTGGGGCTGCTGGGCGGACTGATCGTGCTCGGGGCCCGCGTAGACCTTGAGCTTGCGATACATCGCCCGACCGAGGGGGCCCTTGGGCAGCATGCCCTTGACCGCGCTCTCGATGATGCGCTCGGGGAAGGTGGCCTTCATCACCTCGGCGCGGACTTCCTTCATGGAACCGGGCTGGGTGGTGGTGCGGCGGTAGAACTTCTGCACGCCCTTCTTGCCGGTCAGCACGGCCTTGTCGGCATTGATGACGATGACGTGGTCGCCGGTGTCGAGGAAGGGGGTCCAGGTCGGCTTGTTCTTGCCGGAGAGGACGTCCGCCACGGCGGTGCTCAGGCGGCCCACGGCCACCCCGGTGGCGTCCACGAGGAACCACTGGCGCTTGAGATCATTGGCTTTCGGGAAGTACGTGCTCATGGCCTGCTCCGGAATCACGGTCGCGCAGCAAAGACACCACCCCGGGGGTGGCGAATTCACAGAAGGGAAAGCTTATCGTTGAGCGGCCGGGGGGTCAAGCCGGGATTTCCAGATTCAGCACCCCGCCAGCCGCCACAGCTCCTGGGCGATGCGGGAGGCGGCCATGCCGTCCACCAGGACCATGCCGTCCCGCACCTGCTCCTGGCGGTTGTCCTGGCCCTCGGGGCCCAGCCATTGGGCTAGGGCCTCGCGCACGATGGCCAGGTCCGCCTCGGGGCCCACGCCCAGGTCGAAGCAGCCGTTGGCCATGGCCAGGTCGGACAGGATGCCGTGCTGGCGCTCGTTCTGTCCCCACACGGCGGCCGGCACGCCCATGCAGAGGGACTCGGCGAGGGTCACCCCGGCCGAGCACCAGATGGCGTCGAACTCCGGGATGCGGCGGGTGAGGCCCGGCAGGCTGCGGACCACGGTGCAGCCCGGGAAGGGATCCCCCTGGATGCCGTTGGGGGCCAGGACCGTGCAGGCGCCCCGCCAGCGATCCTCGGCGGCGAGCCGGGCCAGGGTGTCGTAGGCCTTCTGGGCGAGGTTCGGCCCGTCACTGCCGCCGAAGGTGACCAGCAGCTTGTGGACCGCCAGGGGCTGGAGGGGCATCCGCTTGGGCCGGAGGGCCAGCGCCTCCTTGTCCACCACGACGAAGTGGGAGCCCCGCAGCACGCGGCAGGCGCCGGACATGGTCTCGAAGGGGCGCACCTTGCAGCCGTTCACCACCTTCACGGGATGGTCGGGCCACCGCACGCCCTCGAGGTACGGCTGGAAGAGGAGGTCCGCCGATTCGTGGGCGTCGGTGTCGTCCTCCATCACGGCCACCTTCAGCGGGCGCAGGGCCTGGAGGAAGGCTGAGTTGGTGTCCCACTGATCCACCAGCACGACCGCGGCGCGGGCCTGGAGGTCGGCGGGCAGGGGCGCGTGGAGGGCCTCGCCGAGAAAGCGCGCCTCGCAGGGCAGGGGCTGATCCAGGAAGGGATGGGTGCCGCCCCCCACGCGGCGGGCACGGTCATCTCCCGTGACGCCCAGGCAGGCCTCGCCGCCCAGGGCCCGCCAGGCCTCCTGCAGGGCGAGGGCCCGGGCCACGTGGCCCAGCCCAAGGCGCAGATCGGCGTGGACGCGGAGAATCAGCAGGGGGGACATGGTTCGGAGAGTCTACCCGTCCTTTCAATCGAGGGGGAAGGGGATGCTCCCGGGCCGCCATTCGTGGAATGCTGGGGGCATCCACTGGAGATCGACATGTCCGATGCTTTCCTGACGCCCGCTCCCGGCGCCAAGGCCGCCAAGCTCTGCGGCATCCTGGCCATCGTGTTCGCCCTGACCTGCGTCGGCTTCCCGGTCGCCATCGTCCTGGGCATCGTCGCCCTGGTGCAGCAGGCCAAGGCCAAGCGCTTCGCCAAGGCGGAACCGGAGACCTACCTGCCCGTGCCGGCCACGGGGCTGGTCACGGGCATCCTCGGGCTGGTGCTTCCGGTGCTGATGCTGCCCTTCGTCGGCATCGTCAGCGCCATCGCCATCCCCGCCTTCCTGGGCCAGCGCGAGCGGGCCCGGGAAGTGGCCGTGCAGGCCATGGTGGAGGCGGCGCGGCAGCGGACGGAGCTCATCGTGGCCGAGCAGCACGCGAAGGCGCCTGGCCAGATCCCCTCGCAGGACGCGGTGATCCAGGCCCTCTCGCGGGATGCCGGGATCCTGGCCTTCAAGAACCCCTACAGCCCCGCGACCCCGGCCTTCAAGCGGGGGAAGGAGGCGGTGCTTGGCACGGTGACGGTCTATCCGGACGTGGAGGAGGTGGGCGGCGTCACCACCTGGTCCATCAAGTTCCGGGGAACCGTCCGGCGCGGCGGGCAGGAGCGGCCCATCGAGGCCGAGGTCATCACCCACACCCAGGAGAAGGTCCACGGCCGCACCGAGGATGGTTGGGAGGTCGTCCAGCCGCCCGCGGAAGCGCCCGCCGCATCCGCGGAGCCCAGGTCCTAGTGCACCTCGCCTGAAATACCTGGCCCGAGGGCGGGGCGACGAGCGCACCTCCATTGGGGCCATGCCGCGTGGGCCCACGAGCCCAGAGGATGATCCAGCCATTTCGCGCGGGCACCACTAGGGAAAGGGGTGCCCCTCGGCGAAGCCGGGCCGGGGGGCTTCGACCATGGGGGCCTCGGCGAGGGGCCAGCCGTCCGCGAAGTAGGCCTCCTTGTAGCGCACGTAGCGGGCCCAGACGCTGCCCACCAGCTGGCGCTGCTCCTCGCTGAGCGGGCCCTTCACCACGGCCGGCCAACCGGCCACCAGGCTGTGGGGTGGAGCCTGGAAGCCCTCGCGCACCAGGCTGCCCGCCGCCACGAGGCAGCCCTCGCCGATCTCGGCGCCGTCCATGATCGTGGTGCTCATGCCAATGAGGGCGTTCCGGCGGATGGTGCAGCCGTGCAGCATCACGTTGTGGGCGATGCTGACCTCCTCCTCGATGAGCAGGGGCCACTTCCCGTTGGTGACATGCAGGCAGCAGGCATCCTGGAGGTTGGTGCGGGCGCCGACGCGGATCCAGTTCACGTCGCCGCGGAGCACGCAGTTGAACCAGACGCTGGCGTCGTCGCCGACCTCTACATCGCCCAGGACCAGGGCGCTGTCCGCCACGAACACGCGGGACCCGAGCCGGGGAACCATGCCTTGGAAGGGGCGGATCATGCGACCTCCAGGCGGGCAGTCTAACCCACCGTCAAGAGTCCCAGCTTCACCGCGCCCAGGCCCAGCGAGCCCACGATCAGCCACAGCAGCAGGCCCTGGAGGAAGGGGCGCAGCCCCACGCTGCGCAAGGCCTCGCGGCTGAGGCCGGCGCCGATGAGGAAGAGGGTGAGCACCAGGATGCGCCGGGAAGCGGAGGCCACGAGGTGTCCGGGCCCCTGAAGGGCGGGGATGAAGGTCGCCAGGGCGGCCGTGGCCAGGAAGCCGGCGATGAACCAGGGCTTCTTCATGGGCGGGGCGTCGGCGGGGCCCCCGCCCCGGCGGGCCACCATCCAGCCGAGGCCCAGGGTGAGCGGCACGATCCACAGGGCCCGCGCCAGCTTCACGGTGGTGGCCACTTCCAGGGCCCGCGGTCCGTAGGCCAGCCCGGCGCCCACCACGGAACTGGTGTCATGGATGGCCAGGGCCGACCAGAGCCCGAAGGCCTCCTGGCCCAGGCCCGCCAGATGGCCCAGGGGCGGGAAGATCACCAAAGCCGCGGCGTTGAGCAGGAACACGGTGGCCAGCGCGATGGAGATGGCCTGCTCCCGGGCCCGGATCACGGGGGCCACCGCTGCGATGGCGCTGCCGCCGCAGATGGCCGTGCCCACTGAGATGAGCAGCCCTGCCTCCCGGTCGACCTTCAGGACCCGTGCCAGCCAGAGGCCCAGGGCCAGGACCAGGGCCAGGCTCGCGGCCGTGTAGCCGAGGCCATGCAGCCCGGCCCGGGCCACGGCCCGCAGGTTCATGTCCGCCCCCAGGCCCATGACGGCCAGAGGGAGGAGGCGGTGGGTCCAGGCCCGCGTCTGTGCCGATCGGGGGTTGCCGAGCGTCAGAGCCAGGAGGGCGCCGCCCACCAGGGCCGCCGCGGCAGGGGTGAAGGGAGCCAGGGCCAGGAGGGCGCCGAGGAATAGCAGGGGGAGCGCCGCCTGCGGGCGGGGGCTGGGCGCGGGATGCGGCGCGGACGGGCTCATGGCTTCAGGGTACCCTGGGGCCATGACCCACCAGCTCATCCCCACCCGGCGCGCCTTTCCGGCGGACGACCCCATCTTCGCCCTGAACGCCGAGGCTCAGGCCCGCAAGGCCGCGGGAGAGCCGATCCTCAATGCCACGGTGGGGGCGCTGCTGGATGAATCCGGACAGCTGGTGGTGCTCGACTCCGTGATGGGGCTCTGGCGGGAGCTGACGGCCCTGGAAGTGGCGCCCTACGCTCCCATCGCGGGAGATCCCGCCTTCCTCCAGGCCCTGGTCCAGCGGCACTGGCCCTCCCTCCGCGCTGCCGGCGCGGCCTGCGTCACGCCCGGCGGCAGTGGGGCCCTCTCCCTCGCCATGCGCAATTTCCTGGAGGCGGGCCAGACGGTGCTCACCACGGCGCCGTTCTGGGGGCCCTACGCCACCATGGCCGCGGAGAACGGCCTGGGTCTGGCCACGGTCCCCTGGCCTGAGGCGGGCCAACCCCTGGACGCCGCCGCCTGGGCGGCGACCCTGCGGGCCCAGCTGAAGGCCCAGGGGCGCGCCCTGATCCTCCTTAACGATCCCTGCCACAACCCCACCGGGCGCAGCCTGAGCGCCGCGGACCGCCAGGCGCTCGGGGAGCTTCTGCGCTCGGCTGCCGACCTCGGGCCCGTCACGCTGCTTCTGGACTTCGCCTACCTGGACTACACGCGGGACCCGGCCTCCGTGGCCGCGGCCCTGGCCGATTACGCGGTCCTCGGCGCCGAAGGCCGGGTGCTGGTGGGCGCCGCCATGTCCCTCTCCAAGTCGATGACCCTCTATGGCGCGCGCTGCGGCGCCCTGGCCTTTCCCTGGTGTGCGGACCCGGCCCTGCAGGCGGCCCTCACCCAGTCCTGCCGCGGCACCTGGTCCAACTGCGCCCGGGCCCCCCAGGCCCTGCTCCTGCGTCTGGTTAGGGACGGCAAGGCCCTGGCCCGGCTGGCCGGGGAGCACCGCCACTGGTCCGAGGTGCTGGGGGCCCGGGCCTCGGCCCTGGACGCGGCCTTCCTGGAAGAAGGCCTGCCGCCGGTCCACTGGATGGGCGGATTCTTCGTCTGCGTGCCCGTGCCGGCGCCCGAGGCCACTTCCGCCCAGCTGAAGGCCCGGGGCGTCTTCACGGTACCCCTGCCTGAGGGCCTGCGCGTGGGCCTCTGTGGCATGCGGGCCTCCGAAGCACCGCGCCTGGCCCATGCGCTCGGGCAGGTCCTGTCGGCCCGCTGATTCGGGCTTGGAAAGGCCCCCGTCCTGGGGTATTCTGATCGACCGCGGGCGTATAACTCAGCGGTAGAGTGCTACCTTCACACGGTAGAAGTCCCAGGTTCGAATCCTGGTACGCCCACCACTCCACACCCAAGGCCCTGATCGCATCGGGGCCTTTCTTCTTCGAGCCCTTCCCATCCCTCCGGGAGTTCCCCATGCCCTTCATCAACGCCACCCAGGTCCGCGCCGGGATGATCGTCAACTTCGAGAACGAGCTCTGCCGCGTCATCAGCGTCGAGCACCAGACGCCTGGCAACCTGCCGGCCCGCGTGGTGGTGAAGATGAAGCGCCTGAAGGACGGCATCAACCGCGAGAATCGCTTCGGCAGCGCCGACAAGGTGGACAAGGCCAGCCTCGAGCAGCACATGCTCGAGTACCTCTATGAGGACGGCGACCACCTCGTCTTCATGAACAACGAGACCTACGAGCAGATGGAAGTGAGCAAGGAGCTGCTGGGCGACGACCTGGTCTTCCTCGAGCCCAACATGCAGGTGGAGATCGAGTTCTACGAGGGCCAGCCCATGGGTGCCACCCTGCCGCCCAGCGTGGTCCTCGAGATCGTCGAGACAGACCCCGTGATGAAGAACGCCAACGCCACCGGCTCGTACAAGCCCGCCAAGCTGAACAACGGCATCACCGTGGGCGTCCCCCCCTACATGGAGGCGGGGCAGAAGATCCGTGTGAACACGGTGGACCGCACCTTCATGGAGCGGGTGAAGTAGAAACCGGACCCTTCGGCGGAGAGGCCTTGCGTATCGCCCTTGGCGATACCAAGAAGATCCGTGTGAACACGGTGGACCGCACCTTCATGGAGCGGGTGAAGTAGAGACCGGACCCTTCGGCGGAGAGGCCTTGCGTATCGCCCTTGGCGATACCAAGAAGATCCGCGTGAACACCGTGGACCGCACCTTCATGGAGCGGGTGAAGGAGTTGTCGGCCCCCGAGATCGGCAAGCTGGACCAGCCCCAGGTTCCGGGAGGGGTCTGCCCAGGGTGGTCCCACGGGCGGATCAGCCGCCTTTAAGGTGGCCTGACCGGATGCCGATAGGGTGAGGGTAGGCAGAAGCCGCCGGGACCTTGTCCTTCTTGATTTTCGTCATACGAAATTCCAACCCCGCGGTAAAGTACTGGTCGGTTGTTTCCCGGGGCGTGACCTAGGTCACAATCGGACGGGAAATATGCGATAACTGACGGATTCACCCGGTGGAGCCCCATGCCTCAAGCAGTCCTCAACCTGAGAAGGATCGAGTTCCTGGCCGGGCTGCCGATGAACGCAGCCGAAGAGATGGCCAGCATCGCCGAACTCCGTCGCTTCCCGGACGGCGCCCGTGTCTACACTCAGGGCGACCTCGTCTCGGGGATCTACGTGGTGGTCAAGGGCGGACTGAAGGTCTTCCGCACCGATGGTCGGGGGCGGGTCCAGGTGCTCCAGTTCCTGAAAGTGGGCGACTGCGTGGGTGAAGTGCCGGTCTTCGACGGCGGCCCCACGCCCTCCAGCGCGGAGTCCCATGGCGAGACCGAGTGCTGGCTCATCCCCGCCGCGCCGCTCCGCCAGATCGTGCACCGCCATCCCGAAGTGGCCGAGATGATCATCCACCACTTCACCGCCAAGGTGCGCCACCTGGTGACCCTGGTGGAGACCCTCAGCCTGCACAGCGTGCCAGAACGCGTGGCCCAGCTGCTGCTGGAGGCCCACGAAGCCAATCCCATGCGGTCCCTGGTGGAGTTCCAGGAGACCCAGGAGGACCTGGCCCAGTGCATCGGCGCCAGCCGCGAGGCCTTCAGCCGCGCCCTGCGCCTGCTGACGGACCTGGGGCTCATCCAGAGCACCTTCCCCGTGGTGCGCATCCTGGACCTCGGCAAGCTGCAGCGCTACGCCAAGGGTTGATCGGGGGCTGACCGGGCCTACAGGACGGGCAACCACCTCGTCTTGGCACCGGCCTCCAGGCCGCCCAGGTCGATCCAGGCGAAGCCGTCGGCCTTGGCCAGGGTGGCCAGATCGGCGGAGCCCTTGCCCGGCAGCGGTTCGAGGCGGCCCTCCACCAGCCGGCAGGGATGGAGCAGGGGCCGGTCGCCCTTGTGCTTCACCGGGGCGCTGAGGCGGGCCCGCCGCCAGGGATCCGGCGCCTCGCGGCCCTCCAGCCGGGCCAGGGCCAGCCGCAGGAAGAGCAGGGCGTTGAGGTAGGCCGATACCGGGTTCCCGGGCAGGCCCAGCACCAGCAGGTCCCCCAGCAGGGCCGCCAGCATGGGCTTGCCGGGCTTGAGCCGGATGCGGTGGAAGAGGATCCGGGCGCCGGCCTCCTTCAGCACCGAAGGCAGGTGGTCGTGCTCCCCCATGCTCACCCCTCCGGAGGTGAGGAGGATGCGGATGTCGCCCGGTTTCCGCAGGGCCGCAGCCAGGGCGGGCGGATCGTCGGGTAATGCGGGGCGGAGCTCCACCTCCGCGCCCAGGGCGTGGGCCAGGGCCGCGAGCATGGGGCCATTGGAGTCGCGGATCTGGTGTGGGGCCGGTGAGGGCACCAGCTCGTCGCCGGTGGAGGCCACCCCCACCCGGATGCGGGTCCGCGCGGGAAGGGGCCGGCCCTCCTGGGCCAGCAGTGCGATGCGCGCCGCATTGAAGGGAGTTCCCGCGGGCAGCAGCAGGTCCCCGGCGCGGGCCTGCTCGCCGCGCGGACGGATGTGGTCGCCGGGCTCCGGGTCGAGGGTCGGGAGGACCTGCTCCCCGGCCGCCTCGAGCTGCTCCACCGGCACGATGGCGTCGGCCCCCGCGGGCAGGGCGGCCCCGGTCATGATCCGCACCGCCGTGCCCGGCGTGACGGTGAAGGCCGCGGGGTCACTGCCGGCGAAGAGGGTCCCCAGGATCCGACGGGGGGCCCGGCCATCGGAGGCCCTCAGCGCGACGCCATCCATGCTGGCGCGGTCCATGGCCGGGTCGTCCCGCTCAGCGCGCAGGTCCGGCAGCGTGGGGGCGGGTAGGGCCTCCCAGAGGCGGCGCAGCGCCTCCTCGAGGGGCAGCAGGTCGGGGTGGTCGCAGCTCATGGCCATGCCTCGATCCTAGCGCCAGCCCCCGCGGTCAGCCCTGCTTCGGAGGACGCGCTTCCGCTTCTTTCAGGTGGCGGAGGTCCATGAGCTGGAGGTCCCGGATGGTGGCCTGGGTCATGGAGGAACTCACCTGGGTCTTCACCGCGGCCCAGGCATCGTGCAGGGGGCAGGGGTGGTCCCCGCCGCAGGTGGGGAAGCCCATGATGCAGCCCTCCATGGCATCCGGGCCCTCCAGGGCCGCCACCACCTCGCCGACGGTGATGCGGTGAGAGGGGCGCGTGAAGCGGAAGCCGCCCTTCGGGCCGCGCACGGACTCGAGGATGTCCGCCTGGACGAGGCCCTGCAGGATCTTCGCGAGGTAGGGGCCGGGCAGGTCCAGCTTGGCGGAGAGGTCCTTCGCCAGGCTGAAGGACCCGTCTTCAGGGAGCGCCGCGAGGGCGCGGAGGGCATAGCCGGTGGCCGTGGAGAAGAGCATTCAGGAATCCTTGTTCTGAATCGAGCATCCGGCCCAATGATTCAGGAGTCCAGCCCTTTGTGACCGATGACCGGGGCCGGGCTCAGAGCAGGGCGCGCCAGAGCAGGGCCAGGCCGATCACGCTGAGGCCGCCTTCGCGCCAGCCCAGGGTGCGGGCCGGGGTCTGGCGGTAGGGGGCCAGGGCCCGCAGGTAGAGCAGGACCGTCCAGGCGGTCCAGAGGCCCCCCGCCAGCCCCTGCCTGGCCAGGAGGAGGGCCGACGAACCGATCAGCAGGGCGTGCAGGGCGTGGACGATGATCATCCGCCGGCGGAGTTCAAGGGCGTCGAGTCCGTGGGCCTGGCCCAGCCATCGGCGCACGTGGGCGAGGTTGGCGCTGCCGACGAGGGTGACGAACCACCAGGCGCGGAGGGCACCCGCGAAAGTATCCCCGCCCGCCACGAGCATGGCGGCCGCCAAGCCGGCGAAGGCGCCCTGGGCCGCCATCTCCACGGCCAGGGAGCGCGTCGTCCGGGCCAGGTCCGCCCGCAGCGCGAGGAGGACGAGGGGGCTGGCGCAAGCCAGGGGAATGAGGAACCGGGCCTCAGAAATGGCCAAGGCCAGCAGGCCGAAACCCATGGCCAAGACGCCGAGCAGGACGAGCGCCCGCCGCTGGGCCGGATCCTTCTGTCCCTGGAGCACCCGCCGGAGGGGCGGGCGGGCCAGGAAGAAGGACAATGCCGCCAGGCCCAGGCAGAGCCCGGCGAGGCTGGGGCGCAGCAGGAGGCCCAGCACCAGCGGGAACCCGAGCATGAACCAGCTGCCGTGCTCGGCGGGCAGGATGGCGCGCAGGGGGGGGAACCGGTTCGTCATTTCGGCATCAATGCTCCGAAATCAAGTGTGCCCCCTTTGGCGGCCTCTGGCCATGCGCCCCGTCACACCTCGGAAGCGATGAGGCGCAGGCCCTCCAGGGCTTCTTCCATGGTGAGGAAGACGGGCAAACCGGCCGCGCGGAGCTCCTGGCGGTAGAGGTCGAAGAGGGCGCCCCCCTCCACGGCCACGCCCAGCCACTTGCCCGAGGCCTGGGCCAGGCGGACCAGCTCGGAGGCGAAGGCCCGGATGGCCTGGGGCTGGACCGTCTCAAGGCGTACCGTGAGGGGCACCAGGCCCACGACCACGGCCTCGGCCTCGGAGGCCAGCAGCAGCCGGGCAGCGGCGAGGTAGGCGGACTCGCTGGCCATGGGGGTGAGGTCCAGGGGCAGCCGGGCGCTGACCAGCCCCGCCAGGCCTTCGGCCTCGATGGCGGCGGCCAGGGCGGCGGTTTCGGACTCCGACAGCCGGGCGCCCCGGAAGGGGCCACTCAGCAGGTCAGCGGAGGCCACCGACTCGAAGCCCGCATTGGTCATGATGGCCACGGAGGCGGGCCGGCCCTCGGGATAGGCGCCCAGCCAGGCCAGGGCCGCGTCGAAAGTCTCCATGCGCTCGGCGAGCATCGCGCCCGCCCGGCGCAGCAGGGCGGCCTGCAGGGCGTGGTCGCCCGCGAGGGCCCCGGTGTGGCTGCTGGCGGCGGCCATGCCCTCCTGGCTGCGGCCCCCCTTGTAGAGGAGGACGCGGCGGCCGGCCTGCCGCAGGGCCCGGGTGGCCTGGGCCGTGGCCTGCAGGTCGGCGGGGGCGAAGCCCTCCAGGTAGGCGCCCACCACCTTCACGGCGGCGTCCGTGGCGAAGCCGCGCAGGAAGTCTGAGCAGCGCACGTCCATCTGGTTGCCGATGGCGATGGCGGCCCGCAGACCCAGCTCGGGGCGGCGGCTGAGGCGCGTGATGAGGAAGGCGCCGCTCTGGCTGACCAGGGCGAGGTGGCCGGGCTTGGCCGTGAGGGGCAGCTTCACCTCGGGGATGAACAGGGTGTTGAGGGCCAGGTCGGGACTGAAGAGCCCCAGGCCGTTGGGGCCCACGACGGCGGGCGTCCACTTCCCGGCGCGGCGGTGCTCCTCCAGGCAGGCCACGAGCCGCTTGCCGAGGCCTTCGATGTCGGCGCCGTCACCCAGGCCGCCGGCCACCAGGTAGACCACGGTGGCGCCGCCGCCCTGGCGGCAGAGCTGCTCCACGGCCTCGAGGGTCTGTGGCGCGGGCAGGGAGAGGATGAGCTGATCCGCCGGGACCGTGGCAAGGTCGGCGACGGAGGCGAGGCAGGGCAGCCCGAGGAATTCGCTGGAGCCGGGTTTGATGAGCCGGAGCGACGTTTCCGGCAGCTTCGACTTCCGGACGTTGTCGAGGATGATGCGCCCGACGGTGCCCTCGCGGCTGGAGACGCCGGCGATGACGAGGCGCTGGGGGTTCACCAGGGCCTGGTACCAGGCGGGATCCGGGGCCGCGCCGGTGGCGGGCGCGGCGGCCCCCAGCGTGCCCACGCCGTCCAGAGCGGTGGGCAGGCCATGGCCGTCCAGCACGATGGGATTGAGCTCCAGGAGGGTCACGCCCTCGCGCTCCAGGCCTTCCACGGCCCGCCAGAGGCCCTGGAGGAAGGCCAGCAGCCTCGCCTCGTCCGTGAGCGCTTCGGTGCCGCGCTGCCGGCCCAGCCAGGTGCGGCCCAGCCAGTGGGCGCAGAGGTCGGCGAGGGCCTGTTCCGGGGTGGTCAGGGTGATGGGCCAGATCAGCGGAGGCGCCATGGCGGCCCAGGCGTCCGCCTGGAGCCCCCCGATGCCGAAGACCACCAGCCAGCCAGCGTCGGGATCCCGCTTCAGGGAGACCAGCGCCTCGGTGGGCAGGCCGGACAGCTTCTTGAAGGCCACCTTCTCGCAGACAAGGCCGCCGATCCAGGGGTGCTCGGACACGCGCTGCCGCATGGCCGCGGCCTCGGCCCTCAGGGCCTCCACCTCGAAGGTGCCGAAGTGCACCGCGCCCCGGTCCGACTTGTGCCAGAGCTGGTCGGCGATGCCCTTGAGCACGATGGGCTCGCCGGCCTCGAAGGGCAGGGGGCCCGCTTCCAGGAACCCGTGGCGGGGCACACGCAGGCCCGCGGCGGCGAGCAGGCCGTAGGCCCGCCCCTCATGGAGGAATCCGGTGGCCGTGTGCATGTCAGACTCCCACTGCTTCCTGGACCAGACCCCGGCCCGCGTTGAAGGCTTCGAGGTTCTTCTCGGTGACCCGGGCTCCCTTGGCGACGAAGCGCTCGGTGATCACGTCGTGCCAGACCTCATCTGACACCGGCAGGAACTTGGAGGCCATGCCCAGCAGGGCCATGCCGCCGGCCTGGCGGTGGTTGAGCTTGCGGGCGAGGTCCTCGGTGTCCACCAGGTGGCAGCCCCGCACGCCCTTCAGGGCCGCGTAGATGTCATCCAGGGGCGGGTAGCCCTCCATGTTCACCTGGGGCTCCTCGGAGACGACCAGGTGGCCGTTCATGCGCAGCATGGCCACGTAGCGGAGGGCCTCCAGGGGCTCGAGGGCGATGAGGAGGTCGGCGCAGCCCTCGTCGATGATGGGCGAGCTCAGCGGGACGTCCGAGAAGCAGACCTGCGCGTGGACGCTGCCGCCGCGCTGGCTCATGCCGTGGATCTCGGACTGCAGCGCGTGCAGACCACTGCGGCGCAAGGCCTCGAGGACGATCTGGGCGAGGGACAGGACACCCTGGCCTCCGACGCCGGAAAGGACGATGCCGTGGATGCGGGGATCGCTCATGGGCGGGCCTCCGTGCAGCAGGCCTGCTCCGTGCGGGCCTTTTCTTCTCGGTCGTATTCCTTCAGCACACCCCGGCGGATGGACTGGATGCACTCCCGCCGGAAGATCAGCACCGAGGGGCCCGGGTGCTGCAGGGCATCCTCCACGGCCTTCACGTTGGCCTCATGCTGCTTGGGCAGGGGCGTGAGGACCCGGACCTGGGAGGCGGGGATGCCCATGCCGAGCACCATGCGCTCCACCTGGTCGAGGGCCTGGCTGGGCTGCTGGCCCGTCATGCCCACCACGCGGTTGTCGAGGATCATGACGGTGACGTTCACCCCGGCGTCGGCGGCGGTCAGCAGGGCGGGCAGGCCGCTGTGGCCGAAGGTCGAATCGCCGATGACGGCGACGGAGGGCGTCTGGCCGGCCATGGCCGCGCCCACGGCCATGCTGATGCTGGCACCCATCTCGACCACGGCGTGGATGGCGCTCATGGGCTCCTGGGCGGCCAGGGTGTAGCAGCCGATGTCGCCGAAGACCCGGGCCTCGGGCAGGCCGAGGTTATGGAGGGCCTCCTGCATGGCCTCGTAGGCGTCCACATGGCCGCAACCGTCGCAGAAGCGCGGCGCGCGGACGGGCAGGTCCAGGGCGCTGGCCGCCTTGCCGTCGGCGGTGCGGAGCCCCAGGGCCTCCTTGAGCAGGCGCGGCGTCAGCTCGCCAGTGCGGGGCAGGGATCCGTCCATGCGCCCGTGGATCTTCCCGGCGCGCTGGAAGGTCAGGCGCTCCTCCAGCACGGGGTAGTCCTCTTCGAAGACGAAGACCTCGTCCACCTGGGCCAGGAAGGCCGGCTCGAGACCGGGATCCATGGGATAGGCCGCCACTTCCAGGCGGGGCATCGCCTTCAACTCGGGATGCTCGAGGACAAGCTGTTCGAAGTAGGCGCGGCCCATGCCGGCCAGGGCCACGCCCCGGCGGCCGGTGCCGGGCACCAGGCGGTTCATGGGGGCCAGCACCTCGACCATGCGCGGCTGCTTGGCCAGCAGGTCCACATAGCGGCGTCGGGCATTGGAGGGGATGAGCACCCAGTCCTGGATGGTCTCCTTCGGCGCCACGCCTAGGCCGGTGGGCGCGAGCACGTCGCGCCGGACCAGGTGGGCGCGGCAGTGGGCCAGGCGGGTCACGAGCCGCACCATCACCGGCACCTGCAGGGACTCGGACAGTTCGAAGGCGCGCCAGGTGAAGTCGTAGCACTCCTGGACGGTGCTGGGCTCCAGGACGGGCAGCCAGGCGAACTTGGCCAGGCGGCGACTGTCCTGCTCGTTCTGGCTGCTGTGCATCCCGGGGTCGTCGGCCACCAGGAGGACCAGGCCGCCCCGCACGCCCGTCAGGGCCGAGTTGGCGTAGGCGTCCATGGCCACGTTCAGCCCCACGTGCTTCATGGTCACCAGGGTGCGGTGGCCCGCGTAGCTGACGCCCAGGGCCAGGTCGTAGGCGACCTTCTCATTGGAGGCCCACTGGGCCACGCGACCTTCAGGTTCGGCGTGGATCATGGCCTCGACGAACTCGAAGCCCTCGGTGGATGGAGTGCCCGGATACCCGAACGCGCCCTTGATTCCGGCGTCGAAGGCCGCACAGCCAACCGCCTCCACGCCTAGCGCCAGGGTGCCCTGAGCCATGTCAACCTCCACCTTCGTTCCAGCCAGGAAGTATGTGGGTCCCGGCCCGTGTCAGGGGTCACACGGGTCTCTCCGGACGGCCCCGTGTGCGCGGGGTCACAGGGCCGTCCGGGGAGGCCAAAAAGGTGAGGGGATTTCCCGGGAACCATTCCCAGTGCCACAGGTCACAACTTTGTCCACGGGGTGACTTTGAAATTAGCTTCAAAACAAAAATAATGCCTATTTTTAACAAATATTTCAATTATCATATTGTTGATTTTTAATAATGTTGCTGAATTTTTTCAATTGTCACAAATGCGTGATGCCGGCACCCTATAGAACCATTTAAGAATACCGGATTATGCATTCTCTCTCTTGAGGTCGGCTAAATAGCGGCCTACTGTCGACCCTGACCCAAAGATCAGTTGGACCCCCGCCATTCCGAAAATTCCGTCCTGTGCACCACTCGTCTTCTGAAACGGCCAAACGCAAAGCGCACTGCGAGATGAGGCGAACCATGAAACGACAAAATCTTGTGGCCCTGCTTGCCACCCTGATGTCAGCGACGGCCTGGGGCCAGGAGGTCAGCCTGTATGGCACGACCATGGCGCAGATGTGGAAGTCGGAGACGGTGGGTTTCGACAAGGCCACCTACACGCCGGCGACGCAGTATTTGGGGATCGATGCCACCAAGCTGGGATCGGACAATCTGTCGCTGCACCTGTTCGGGTGGGGTCGGACGGACCTGTCGGATGCGAGCAGCCTGGACGGTTCGAAGTCGTCGGGGTATCTGAATTTCGGGTATCTGCAGTACCGGTTCAACCAGGCGAACGCGGAGATCAAGGCCGGCCGGTTCACGGTGAACCAGGGAACGGGCTTTGAGCAGGTGGATGGCGTGAGCCTGCGGACGGACCTGCGGGGAGGCTTCACGTTCTCGGCGTTCGGGGGCAAGCCGGTGCTCTACAAGACGGTGGACCTGAGCTCCCAGAAGGACTACGACTTCCAGCGCGACGTGATCTACGGGACGCGGCTGGGCTGGCGGATTCCGAAGGTGGGCGAGATCGGGGTGTCGTACCTGCAGGACGGGTCGAAGGCCGCGAAGGACCTGCCGATCCCCTCGTCGGTGGACTACAGCCGGAAGCAGATGGGAGTGGACCTCCTGATCGCGCCGGCGCCGGTGTTCCAGCTGAGGGGCCGGACGATCTTCGATGTGGCGGACCACGCGGCGCTGCCGGCGGGGACGGAGAAGCCCTCGAACATTGCCGAGCACGACTACACGGCGATCGTGAAGTTCGGGTCCAAGGTGACGCTCTCGGCCAACGTGGCGGAGCGGAACTTCTACGCCTACTTCGCGGGGACGAACCTGCCCTCGTTGTTCCGGCAGGACGAGAAGGACAAGTACAAGGGCTACGGCGGCAGCCTGACGGTGAGCGCGACGGACAACCTGCAGGTGGTGGGTGATTTCCGCCACATGAACCGGGAGTCCTTCGGGGATGTGAACCGGTTCGGCGGCGAGGTGCGCTACGCGTCCACCGAGAAGCACTACATGGCCGGGCTGGGCCTGCGTTCGGTGAGCGCCAGCAAGACCATCCAGGTGGATCCCACGGCGCCGGGCCGCAGCCTGTCGCACACGGAGTTCCGGGCGTGGACGATGATCGAGCGGAAGCGGCTGTCGCTGAGCCTGGACGGCATCGTCCAGCAGTACAAGGAAGGGAACCCCTACCTGAACGGCCTGACCAGCCTGTATGAGGTGGTGGCCTCGGTGGGATTCAAGGCGACCGAGAACCTGAAGGTGAGCGGGGACATCAGCCGCGGCAGCACGCCGGTGGCGAAGGACGAGACCCGTGGTCTGCTGCGCGCCGAGTATCGGTTCGGCTTTGGTAAGAAGGGAGGTCAGTAATGGCCCGCAAGTCCGTCCTCCAGTTTTTCGGCGTCGTGTTCGGGGTGGGCCTGCTGATGGCCTGCAGCCTGATTTCCCCTGAGACGAGCTTCGCGGCGACGCACCCGGAAGGGGTGGGAGCCGGGCGGCCCATGTGCTCGGAGTGCCACACCACGGACGTGTCGAAGGGTGCGTTGAAGCCCTACGCGTCGTTCGACCACACGCAGACGTTCGTGAAGAGCCACAAGTATCAGGCGACGCAGGATGCGAACACCTGCGCGTCCTGCCACGCGCAGTCGTTCTGCTCGGACTGTCACGGCGGGAAGGTTCCGATGAAGCCGGCCATCAAGCTGAGCGACAGCCCGGACCGCCTGGCGCCGCACCGCGGGGACTATCTGACGCTCCACAAGATGGAAGGGAAGATGGATCCGTCGAGCTGCTACACGTGCCACGGCCGAGCCAACAACGACAAGTGCCGGGCTTGTCATCGGTAGTCATCCGCTGAGTTTGGAAGGGGAATACGATGAGCAATGTTAAATGGATGACGGGAAGTTGTTTCGCGATGGCCCTGGCGCTTCTGGCGTGGGGTTGCGCGGGGAAGGCCCAGAAGGCCGTTCCGTTCGAGGAGATCAAGGGCCAGCATCCGGCGAACTGGATCCAGGTGCACTACGCGGGCTATGCCGCGACGCCTGAGCAGTGCCAGACCTGCCACGGATCGACCACGGACCCGGCCCTGGCCGGCGGCATCTCCAAGGTCAGCTGCTTCACCTGCCACACCAACGGCGTCGACCACCCCGCTGGATGGGCCGCCCCCGCTCAGCATGGCAAGGCCGCCAAGATGGCGCCGAGCGCCAATCCCATCGCCATGGAGGGCTTCGCCCACTGCGCGAAGTGCCACGGCACCACCTACGCCGGCGGCATCGCCAATTCCTGCAAGGCCTGCCACACCAAGGCCCCGCACCCCGACAAGCCCTGGACCGGCACCACCGCCACGCTGACCAACCACATCTTCACGGACCAGGCCAACGTGCCGGAGTGCTTCAAGTGCCATGCGGCCGGCGCCAACTCGACGGTCCACCCGCTGACCACGCCGCCCGCCGGAACCGCCCCGGGCTGCCTGAACGACACCATGTGCCACAGCACGACCATCGGCACTGCCGCCGGTGTCCGCACGCTCTCTCCGAAGGCTCCCTGAAGGCCCGGGAACCTCGATTCAGCCGGAGGTGCGACATCCAGAACAAAGTGACCCGCACCTAGATCCACCCTTCCAACCCAGCTCCACCCCCAAAACCTCAAGGGAGACAAGACCATGAAGCACCGTCCTCTGAAACAGCTCTGCGGGCTCCTAGCCTCCGCAGCGATCGCCCTCGTGCTGATCGGTTGCAACGGCAAGTCCGGCGCGACCGGCGCCACGGGCCCTGCCGGCCCTGCCGGTCCGACCGGCCCCACCGGCCCGACGGGCCCCACCGGCCCCGCCGCCACCACCGTCATCGACGCTGCGCGCCTCACTCCCGAGGAGTGGGCGGCCATGAAGCCCACCGTCACGATCACCGGCGTCACCATGGGCGGCGCTCCGGTCGTGAACTTCAAGATCACCGATGCCGCCGGCAACGGGATCAAGAACCTGGACACCTTCTACTCCACCAGCGGCGGCGTCAACACCTACCGCAACCTCTCCTTCGCCGTGGCGAAGCTGGTTCCCGAGGATGCCACCACCAAGGCCCCCAGCAAGTGGGTGAGCTACATGGTGATCGGCACCACTGGCACCCCCGGCCGCCCCAGCACTGATTCCACCGGCACCATGGTGGGCGCTGGCAATGGCACCTACACCTACACGTTCTTCCGCAACATCACCCAGGTCCAGGGCCTCCTGGATGCCTACACCTACACGGGCACCAACACCCGTGCGGATCTCGGCAACGTCAGCTACGAGCCGAACCTGGTCCACCGCCTCACCATCCAGTTCGCTGGCGCCGCCCGCGGCACCGGCAGCAACACCCCCGATGGCGTGACCGTGGCCACCTCCGTGAACATGGAGAACCCCGTCAACGCGATCTACGACTTCGTGCCCGCCACCGGCCAGCCTGTGGCTGCCGGCACGGACATCCGCGACGTCGTCTCCATCAACAAGTGCAACGAGTGCCACGACAAGCTCGCCTTCCACGGCGGCGGCCGCGTGGAAGCCCGCTACTGCGTGGTCTGCCACACCGACCAGCGCAAGTACGGCTATGCCGAAGCCACCACCACCGCAACGGGTTATGACCCCAACGAAGTGCTGCCCGACAACACCGCCACCCGGCCCTCCACCGGCCAGCGCAAGATCAATGGCGGCGCCGTCGGCGAGATGACCGCCATGGCCCACCGCATCCACATGGGCAACGGCCTCGCCAAGACTGGGTATCAATATGCCGGCGTCTTCTTCGACAAGCTCGGCTACTCGATGCTCGACAATGGCGTGCGCATGTGCTCCAAGTGCCACTCGGACGTCCCCCAGGCCGACAACTGGAAGACCAAGCCCACCCGCCTGGCCTGCGGCACCTGCCATGACGGCGTCGCCTTCGCCACCGGCCACGGCCCCGGCGTTCCCGCCCAGAATGATGACGCCGCCTGTGCGATCTGCCACCAGGCCGCCGACATCGCCACCTACCACCAGACCCTCAACGTGACCAAGCACAATCCCACGGTCGCCACGGGCCTGACGAACTTCACCTACGAGATCAGCAGCGCCACCCAGACCGTCTCCGGCGGCGATGTGGTCGTCAAGTTCCGCATCATGCAGTCCACGAACGGCTCCACCCCGGCTCCCGTGACTTTCCTGCCGGCCGCCACCCCCATGGCGAACCCGCTGGCCGGTTTCACTGGTTCCCCCAGCTTCCAGCTCGCCTGGGCCATGCAGCAGGACGGCGTTGCCACTCCCGCCGACTTCAACAACCTGGTGGCCGCCGATGGCGCGCCTTCGGCCTCGAACTACCAGCCCCGCTCCGTCTCCATCGCGGCGCTGCTTGACACCGCCAAGGCCACCACGGACGGCACCCTCGCCGGCCCTGACGCCAGCGGCTACTACACCGCCACCATCGTGGGCGCTACCCGCGTCTTCCCTGCCGGCGCCAAGCTCCGCCAGGTCGGCCTCCAGGGCTACTTCACCCAGATCGCCCCTGCGGCCGCCCGCCACGCCATCTCCGTGGTCAAGACCATCACCGGCGACACCACCCGCCGCGCCGTCATCGACAACAACAAGTGCGCGAATTGCCACGAGTGGTTCGAAGGCCACGGCGGCAACCGCGTCTTCAGTGTCGAGATCTGCGTCCAGTGCCACGTGCCTGGCCTCGTCACCAGCGGCAAGGGCATGACCGATGCCGCCCTGTCGGCCTACTACCCCAGCTTCACCGCCGACCAGAAGGCGACCCTGACCACCTGGACCGGCGTGGACTTCAGCGTGAACCCCGTCACCGCGGGCGGCACCAACGTGGCCCTGGCCTTCCCCCAGACCAGCAACAACATGAAGGACATGATCCACGGCATCCACGCTGGCAAGGACCGCACGAACCCCATCAAGATCGTGCGTGACCGCACCCCCAGCGCCGTCAACGTCATCAACGGCGGCGCCATCGGCTTCCCCGGCATCCTGAACAACTGCCAGAGCTGCCACAAGTACAATGGCTACAACGTGCCGACCACCGGCGCGATCCTGCCCACCCGTGAAGAGGCTGTGAACCCGGCCGGCATGACGACCACCGCCCTGGCCAAGGCCGCTCTGGCGACCTCCAACGTGACGGACCTCATGATCACCCCGTTCACCGCCGCCTGCGTCAGCTGCCATGACAGCGCTCCCGCCAAGGCCCACATGACCTTGAACGGCGGCCAGATCAAGGTGACCCGCAGCAGCCTGAACATCGCGGGCGAGTCCTGCGCCGTCTGCCACGGCTCCGGTTCGGACTTCGATCCCGTCAAGGTCCACAAGTAGCCATCAGCCCGGAAGGAGCGGGGCGACCCGCTCCTTTCCACGAGTCGAACCAACCCGGATGCCTTTTCGTATCCGGGTTGTTTTTTTGTATGCTTCAGGTCCCCGGCCAGGCCGGCGCCACCGCTTCCAAGAGGATTCCCATGACGATGCCCTTCTCCCGAACTGCCTTCGGTACGCTGATCCTGCTGATGGGCAGCACCGTGATGGCCCAGGCCCCGGCCAAGCCCAAACCTTCTGTCCCCGAGGCCCGCACCAAGGGCAAGCTCAAGCCCGTGGACATCAACAGCGCCACGAAGGAGGAGATCTCCTTCATGCTCGGCATCGATGTGGGCCTCGCGGCCAAGATCGTGGCCGGGCGGCCCTACCTGACCAAGGCCCGGCTCCTGACGCAGAACATCGTTCCGGCGGAGGTCTACACGGCCATCAAGGACAAGGTCGTGGCGAAGCAGTCGCCGGCGCCCAGCGTCAAAAAGCCCGCCGCGAAGAAATAGCCACAGGCTTTCCCTGGGACAGGTGCAGGCCGGGCCACGACAGGGACCGGCCTCGCTGCGTACAGGAGGTGGGAATGAACCTCTCTGAAGCTGGCGACTCTCTGGTGCCATGGCCCCCGCCAGGGGCCTATGTTTTTTCTAAGTGACGTTCCGGCCGTCCTCCGGGGTGACGCAAATCACAATGAGGTTGACTCGTTAGATTACCGGAGCATCTTCATTAACAAGGCCTTTTCTGGCAAGCTCTTTCATGGAGGTTCCAATGCTCCCACTGTCCCAGACCACGGGCTATGCGGTGCGGGCGTTGCGCTGCCTCCAGGAGCCTGGCGGACAGCCGGTGCTGGTGGAGGAGGTGGCGGAGTACACGGGCATCCCCCGCTCCTACCTGTCGAAGCTGATCCACAAGCTGGCGAAGCAGGGGCTGGTGGTGGCCCGGCGGGGTCACCATGGCGGCGTGGTGCTGGCCCGGCCTTCCACCGAGATCACGCTTGAGGATCTGTCCGACGCCATCGATGGCTCGGCCTGGCGGAAGCGGTGCCTCATGGGCCTGCTGGGCTGCTCGGATCACTCCCCCTGCGTCCTCCACGAGTTCTGGCACACCACCTTGGATCAGATCATGGGGCGGCTGCGCTCCGTGACGCTGGCGGATCTGGCGCAGAACCCGGACCCCGGCGTGGAGCGCTTCCGGGCCACCCACGGCCTGGTGAACCACTCCCGGGTGACGGTCTGCGAGTGCGAGAACGCCAGCGTGCACTGACCGATCCGGGTGCCCGCTGAACGAAACAGGCCGCCCTTCGGCGGCCTGTTTCGTGGGAAGGGAGAACCGTCAGACCTTCTTGACGGGGGCCTTCTTGGGCGCGGCCGGCTTCTTGGCCGCGGGCTTGGCGGCCTTCTTGGCCCGGGGCTTCGCCTTCTTCTCCGGCAGGGCGTCGGCCAGTCGCCAGCCACGGCTCTGCTGTTCGAAGGTGCGGATCTCCTCGAGGGTGATGTCCCTCAGGCAGCGGTAGATGTGGTCCCGCTCGGACTTCCAGAAGGTGTGGGAGGGGCAGGCGCGCTCGTCGCTGCAGTCCTTGAAGCCCAGAAGGCACTGGTTGCGCCACTCGGAGCCGTCCATGGCCTCGGCGATGAGATCCAGGGAGATTTCCTTGGCGGGCAGGGAGAGCACCACGCCGCCCTTGTTGCCGCGCTTGGCCATGACCAGGCCCACCTTGGCGAGCTTGTGGATCATCTTGGAGAGGTAGGGCCGGGGGAACCCGGTGCGGGCGGCCACGTCGACGACGAGGGTCGGCTTGCCGCCCGGATCCTCGAGGCAGCTCATGGCCAGGACCGCGTAACCGGAGGACTGGGACAGAGGAAGCATGGTCACCTGCACAGATGAGGTTGGATGGATGCTACAGATAATAGACGATCTTCAGGTCAATCACATTCAAAGAGTGTGATTCCGCGCACAATACACGAAACCCCCGGTCGCCCGGGGGTTTCGTGGGAAAAGGCACCGCTCAGGGCTTCCATCCATTCAGGATGCGCATGTAGTTCGCGCGGGTGAAGGCCTGGGGATTCGGGGACTTGACCAGGCTCATGCTGCCCCGGGCCTGGGCCAGGGACTCGTACTCGTGCTCCTCCAGCCACTCGGCCAGGGTGGCCCGGGTCTGGGCCAGGCGATCGGGGCCGTGGATCAGCAGGGCCGAGACCATCTGGACCGCGTCCGCGCCGGCCATGACGGCCTTGAGGGCGCCGATGCCGTCATGCACCCCGCCGGTGACGGCGAGGCTGCCCTTGACGTGGCCATGGAGCACCGCCAGCCAGCGCAGGCGGAGCAGCAGGTCGGCGGGGCCGGAGAGTTGCAGGCTGGGCTCGGCCACCAGCTCCTCGACGTTGATGTCGGGCTGGAAGAATCGGTTGAAGAGCACCAGGCCGTCAGCCCCGGCCGCCTCCAGCTCCACAGCGAAGTGGGCCAGGGCGGAGAAGAAGGGGGAGAGCTTGACCGAGACGGGGATCTTCACCTCGGCCTTCACGGCCTTGACGATGTCGAGGGTGCGCTTCTCCACCTCGGCGGCGGATTCCTTCGCATCTGTCGGGATGTGGTAGACGTTCAACTCCAGCGCATCGGCGCCGGCGTCCTGCATCAGCTTGCCGTAGTGCAGCCAGCCGGCCGGCGTGGTGCCGTTCAGCGAGGCGATGACGGGCACGGAGACCGCGTCCTTGATTCGGCGGATCTGCTCCAGGTACTTCTCGGGCCCGAGGCGGAACTCGTCGGGCTGCGGGAAGAAGGAGATGGCCTCAGCGCTGGTGTTGGCGCTGAGCTGCATGTCCATGATGGTGCCCTGCTCCTCGCGGGTGATCTGCTCCTCGAAGAGGGAGTGCATCACGATCGCGGAGGCGCCGGCATCCTCCAGGCGCTTGACCATGCCCATGTCGTCGACCATGGGGGAGGCGCCCGCCATCAGGGGGTGGGCGAGCTCGAGACCGAGGTAGGTGGTCGAGAGATTCATGTCGTTCCCCTTAGCTCTTGGGCGCGACGGACAGCTTGGCGAGCTGTTCGTAGACGGAGAAGCGGTTGGTGGTGTCGAGCTGGGCCTGAGCCATGAGCTTCTGGAAGTGCTCGGGGTTCTGCTGCTCGATCATGCGGTAGCGGGTCTCGTTGCGGACGTACTGGAGCATGGGGACCTTCGGGGCGCCGGAGTCCATCTGGAGGGGCGCCTCGCCCTTCTCGAGGCGGCGGGGATCGAAGCGGAACAGCGGCCAGTGGCCGGAATCCACGGCCAGCTTCTGCTGGTCGCAGCCGTGGGCCAGGTCGTAGCCGTGGGCGATGCAGTGGCTGTAGGCCAGGATGAGGCTGGGCCCGTTGTAGGACTCGGCCTCCTGGAAGGCCTTCACGGTCTGGGCGTCACGGAAGCCGAAGGCCACCTTGGCGACGTAGATGCCGCCGTAGGACATGGCGATCATGCCCAGATCCTTCTTGGGCATGTGCTTGCCGGCCATGGCGAACTTGGCGCCGGCGCCCATGGGCGTGGCCTTGGAGGCCTGGCCGCCGGTGTTGGAGTAGACCTCGGTGTCGAGTACCAGCACGTTCACGTTGCGGCCGGAGGCGAGGACGTGGTCCAAGCCGCCGTAGCCGATGTCATAGGCCCAGCCGTCGCCGCCCACGATCCAGACGCTCTTGTTGACCAGGTAGTCGGCCACGTCGTGGAGCATCTTGGCTTCGGGCTCGTTGATGGCGGCCAGCTTCTGCTTGAGGACCTCGACCCGCTCGCGCTGGGCCTTGATGCCGGCCTCAGTGCTCTGGTCGGCGGTGGCCAGCCCGGAGACGAGCTCGTCGCCCAGCTTGGAGCCCAGGCGGTGCATCAGCTCGAGACCGAACTCCTGGTGCTTGTCCACCGAGAGGCGCAGGCCCAGGCCGAACTCCGCGTTGTCCTCGAAGAGGCTGTTGGCCCAGGCGGGGCCGCGGCCGTCCTTGTTGGTGGTGTAGGGCGTGGTGGGCAGGTTGCCACCGTAGATGCTGGAGCAGCCCGTGGCATTGGCGATGAGGGTGCGGTCGCCGAAGAGCTGGGTGAGGAGCTTGATGTAGGGCGTCTCGCCGCAGCCGGAGCAGGCGCCGCTGTACTCGAAGAGGGGCTCGAGGAACTGGCTGCCCTTCATGTCGAGCTTGACCGTGGTGCGGTCCACCTCAGGCAGGTCGAGGAAGAATTTGTAGTTGGCGGCCTCGGGCTCGCGCAGCGGGGCCTGGTCGACCATGTCGATGGCCTTGTGCTTGGGGTTGCTCTTGTCCTTGGCGGGGCAGACTTCCACGCAGAGGGTGCAGCCGGTGCAATCCTCGGGTGCCACCTGGATGGTGTACTTCTGGCCCTTGTACTCGGCGCCCTTGTAGTCCACGGACTTGAAGGTCTCCGGCGCGCCGGCCAGGGCCGCGGGATCGTAGACCTTGGCGCGGATGGCGGCGTGGGGGCAGACCATCACGCACTTGTTGCACTGGATGCAGATGGAGCCGTCCCACTCGGGGATCTCCAGGGCGATGTTGCGCTTCTCCCACTTGGTGGTGCCCACGGGCCAGGTGCCGTCAATCGGGAAGGCGCTGACGGGCAGCAGGTCGCCCTTGCCCTCCATCATCACGGCGCTGACGCGCTTGACGAAATCGGGGGCCTCGTCGGCCACCATGGGCGGACGCTGGCGGGTGGCGGTGACGGTGGTGGGGACCTTCACCTCGTAGAGGTGGGCCAGGGTCTCGTCCACGGCGTGGAAGTTCTGCTGGACGACCGCGTCGCCCTTCTTGCCGTAGGTCTTCTTGATGGCCTTCTTGATCTGGGCGATGGCCTCGTCCTTGGGCAGCACGCCGGAGATGGCGAAGAAGCAGGTCTGCATGATCGTGTTGATGCGCACGCCCATGCCCGTGTTCTTGGCCACTTCATAGGCGTCGATCACGAAGAACTTGAGCTGCTTCTCGACGATGGCCTCCTGCACTTCCCTCGGCAGCGTGTCCCACACGGTCTCGGCGCTGTGGGGTGTGTTGATGAGGAAGGTGGCGCCGGGGACGGCGGCCTCGAGCATCTCGTACTTGTCCAGGAAGCTGGTCTGGTGGCAGGCGATGAAGTTCGCCTTGGTCACCAGGTAGGCGCTCTTGATGGGCCGGGGGCCGAAGCGCAGGTGGCTGATGGTGATGGCGCCGGACTTCTTGGAGTCGTAGACGAAGTAGCCCTGGCCGAAGTTGGGCGTCTCCTCGGCGATGATCTTGATGGAGTTCTTGTTGGCGCCCACCGTGCCGTCGGCGCCGAGGCCGTAGAAGAGGGCGCGGGTGACGTCGCTGGGCTCCACGTCGAAGCTGGCGTCGTAGGTCAGCGAGCTGTGGCTCACGTCGTCCATGATGCCGATGGTGAAGTGGTTCTTCGGCGCGTCCTTGGCCAGGTTCTCGAAGACGGCCTTGACCATGGCCGGGGTGAACTCCTTGGAGGAGAGACCGTAACGGCCGCCCACGACGACGGGATCGAGCTTGGTGTGGCCTTCCTCACGACCCTCGCGCAGGGCGGCGATGACGTCCAGGTGCATGGGCTCGGCGGGGCAGCCGGGCTCCTTGCAGCGGTCCAGGACGGCGATCTTCTTGGTGGTGGCGGGCAGGGCGCGGACGAACTCCTCGATGGCGAAGGGCCTGAACAGGCGGACCTTGAGGACGCCCACCTTCTCACCCTGCTTGAGCGCCCACTCGACGTACTCATGGGTCACGTCGCAGCCGGAGCCCATGGCGATGATCACGCGCTCGGCCTCGGGATGGCCGAAGTAGTCATAGAGGCGGTACTGGCGGCCGGTGAGGGCGGCGAAGCGGTCCATCTCCTGCTGCACGATGGCCGGGAAGGCGCGGTAGTAGGGGCTGCAGGCCTCGCGGGCCTGGAAGAAAGTGTCGGGGTTCTGGGCGGTGCCGCGGATCACCGGACGGTCCGGCGTGAGGGCCGACTTGCGGAAGGTGGCCACCAGCTCGTCGGGCACCATGTGGCGCAGGTCCTCGTCGTTGAGGATCTCGATCTTGGCGACCTCATGGCTGGTGCGGAAGCCGTCGAAGAAGTGCAGGATGGGCAGGCGGCTGCGCAGGGTGGCGGCGTGGCTGATGGCCGCGAAGTCGTGGGCCTGCTGGACGCTCTCGGAGGCTAGCATGCCGAAGCCGGTCATGCGGCAGGACATGACGTCGGAGTGGTCGCCGAAGATGCTCAGGGCGTGGGTGGCCAGGGTGCGGGCGCTGACGTGCATGACGAAGGGCGTCAGCTCGCCGGCGATCTTGTACATGTTCGGGATCATCAGGAGCAGGCCCTGGGACGCCGTGAAGGTCGTCGTGAGGCTGCCGGCCTGGAGGGCGCCGTGGACCGCGCCGGCGGCGCCGCCCTCGGACTGCATCTCGATCACCGAGGGGATGGTCTTCCAGACGTTGGTCTTCCCCTGGGAGCTCCACTCATCCGCCCACTCGCCCATGTTGGAGGATGGGGTGATGGGATAGATGGCGATGACCTCGCTGAGGCGATGGGCGACCGAGGCGGTGGCCTCGTTCCCATCCAGGGTCTTCATGATGCGGGTGCTCATGGTGGGCTCCTTCCGGGGGTTCTCTGCGGAATTCCGGCAATGGGTATCAGGACAGGATTCGTGCCTGCCATATCATACGTGATGAAACGGTCGATTTGATCACAAACGGTCCAGTGGTCAGACCACCGCCTTGGGCTCCTCCATGAGGCGGTGATGGATCGCCGCAGCGGCCCGGCGGCCCTGGCCCATGGCCAGGATCACGGTGGCGCCGCCGGTGATGACGTCGCCCCCGGCGAAGACACCCGGGATGGAGGTTTCGCCGGTTTCGTTGTCGACCACAACAACTCCGCCCTTGAGGGTCTTGAGGCCCTTGTCAGTCATGGCCAGGAGGGGGTTCACATCGAAGCCCAGGGCGACCACCAGGGTCTCGCAGGGGATCATGATGCGCTCGTCGGTCATCTTGGGGCTGCGGCGGCCATCGGGGCCGGGCTCGCCCAGCTCCATGACGGCGCACTCGGCGTGGGTCATCCAGCCCTTGTCGTTGCCATGCAGCTGCACGGGGGTGCAGAGGAACTTGAACTCCACGCCCTCCTCGTGGGCGTGCTCCAGCTCCTCCTTCCGGGCGGTGGATTCCTTGATGGTGCGGCGGTAGACCACGGTGACGTGCTCGGCGCCCATGCGGCGGGCGGCGCGGGCGGCGTCCATGGCTGTATTGCCCGCGCCCACGATGATGACGTTCTTCCCGACGGTGACGGGGGTGCCGTACTGGGGGAAGAGGTCGGCGCGCATGAGGTTGATGCGGGTGAGGAACTCATTGGCGGTGTAGACGCCCTTGTACTCCTCGCCGGGGATGCCCATCATCTTGGGCAGGCCGGCGCCGGTGCCCATGAAGATGGCATCGTTCTCCTGGCGGAGGTCCTCCAGCGTCATGCTGCGGCCCACCAGGGTGTTCATGACGAACTTCACGCCCAGGCGGCGGAGGTTGTCCACTTCCTGGTCCACGATCTTGTTGGGCAGGCGGAACTCGGGGATGCCATACAGCATCACCCCGCCGGGCTTGTGGAAGGCGTCGTAGACCGTGACCTGATGGCCCTTCTTGATGAGCTCGCCGGCCACGGTGAGGCCCGCGGGGCCCGCGCCGATGACGGCCACCTTCTTGCCCGTGGGCGCCTCGACCGGGGGCAGCTCCGTGGACCCCAGCATGGAGTCGGCGGCGTAGCGCTCCAGGCGGCCGATGGAGACGGGATCACCCTTGATGCCCACCACGCACTTGATCTCGCACTGCTTCTCCTGGGGGCAGACCCGGCCGCAGACGGAGCCGAGCGAAGAACTCTCCTTGATGATGCGGGCCGCGGCCTGGGGATCGTCGTCCACGATCTTCTGGAGGAAGGCCGGGATGTTGATGCTCACCGGGCAGCCCTCGATGCAGGCGGGGTGCTTGCACATGATGCAGCGGGCCGCTTCCAGCTTGGCCTGCTCGGGCGACAGTCCGAGGCTCACCTCGTCGAAGTTGCACACGCGCAGGTCGGGGGGCTGGCAGGCCATCTCCTGGCGGGGGATCTTCATCTTCTGGCTGGGCTTGATGGTGCCCAGGTCCAGAGTCTTCCAGTCCGCCAGGTCCGTGACCGGGGCGTTGAGGTACTGGGAGTAGTCCACGGGGCCCGTGGCGGCCACCCGGCCGATCTTGCACTCGCTGGGGTCGCACTGCTCTTCTGCCTTGTACCAGTCCTGGCGGTTGCGCAGCATGTTGAAGTCCACCTTGTGGCCGTCGAAGTCGGGGCCGTCGAAGCAGGCGAACTTCACCTGGCCGCCCACGCTCACCCGGCAGCCGCCGCACATGCCCGTGCCGTCCACCATGAGGGCGTTGAGGCTCACCAGGGTGAAGATGCCATGGGGCTTCGTGAGGTCGGAGACGGCGCGCATCATGGGCAGGGGACCCACGGCCACCACCTCGGCGATGGGCTCGCGGGCGATGACGTCGGCGAGGGCATCGGTGACCAGGCCCTTGCGGCCCAGGCTGCCGTCATCGGTGGTGACGATCAGCTCGGCCGAGGCGGCGCCCAGCTCGTCGGCCAGGAGTACGCGCTCCTTGCTGCGGCCGCCCAGGATGGTGATGACCCGGCGTCCCTTGGCGTGGAGCTCTTCCGCCGCCGGCAGGATGGCCGCGCTGCCGTAGCCGCCCGCCATCAGCACGATGGTGCCTTCCTCCACCAGCTCCGTGGGGGCGCCCATGGGGCCGGCCACGGCGTAGAGGCGGTCGCCCGCGCTGAGCTTGCCCATGGCCTGGGTGGTGGCGCCCACTTCCTGCATGATGAAGTGGATGTAGCCCTTGCGCGCGTCGCCGCCGGCCAGGGTGAGGGGGATGCGCTCGCTCTCGGGGAAGGGGGCCACCATGAAGAACTGGCCGGGCTTGCGGCCCCGGGCCACCTGGGGCGCCTGCACGATGAAGGACCAGGTCTCGGGGGCGACGAGCTTCTTCTCCAGGATTAGGTAGCCGTCCTGGGTCTCGTCGTCCGAGCAGTAGAGCGACTTGCCCTTGAGCAGGGGCAGCATCAGGAACTCTTCCGCCTCGATGTGGTCCCGGATGAGGTCCACCAGGCGCTGACCCAGCAGCGTCAGAGAGCGCGGAGCCCGCACCTGGCCCTCGCTGATCTCCGCGAGGAGCTGCAGGGTCAGGTCCCACATCTGGCGGTGGTCCTCGTGGAGGCGCTGGTGGAGGGCCTCGGCGCCCAGCTCCTCCAGCAGGGGGAAGAGCTCCCGCTCCTCCGCCTCGTTGTGGGGACGGAGCACCTCGTAGATCCACTTGGCCCCCTTGTCCACCTCCTTCCAGTTTCCGGTGCCCAGGGCCTCGGCCAGGCGGGTCAGCCGGGTCTGGGCTTCTTCGTGGGTGGCATGCCAGTTGGGGGCGGGCAGGTTGCCGGCACTGATCAACAGAGGAGCGGACTCGGACATGAATGCCTCCAGATCCGTTCAGCATGCGACGATCAAGCTTCGATTTCTGTGTTTAAAAACTTAATCAAGTACCACTTGTGACTCATGCCACAGGACGCTGTTGTGGCAAGGATTTAGCTCATATTTCAAGCATTCCTTATTGCTCATTTATTTTTGGATTTGCCGTCGGACTTCCGGAGGATTTCCCGCACCTTGCCGACCAGTTCGCGAACCCTGAATGGTTTCTGCAGAAACCCGTCCGGAGGCAGGTCGGCCAGGGACTCCAGGGATTCCTTCTGGGTGTAGCCGCTGGTGAGGAGCACCTTGATGGCAGGCGCCAGGCCCCGGAGGCGCCGGAAGGTCTCGGCCCCCCCCATCCTGGGCATGGTCATGTCCAGCAGGACGAGGTCGATGGGTTCGCGGCTCCGCTCGAAGCACTCCAGGGCCTCGAGGCCATCCCGGGCCTCCAGCACCTCGAAACCCGCGTTCTCCAGGGCGCTGCGCGCCAGGTCGCGGATGATGCTCTCGTCATCGACCACCAGGACCGTGCCCGACATGGGCGCCGCGGGCTCGGTTTCGGGGATGATCTGGGCCACCGTGGACTCGGAGGCGGGGAAGAGCAGGATGAAGGTGGTGCCCTCCCCCGGCTTGCTCTCCACGCGGATCCCGGCCCGGTGGCCGCGGACGATGCCCAGCATGGCCGAGAGGCCCAGCCCCCGCCCGGTGAACTTGGTGGTGAAGAAGGGGTCGAAGATGCGGCCGATGGTCTCCGCGTCCATGCCGCAGCCGTCGTCCTCGACCTCCAGGCGCACGTAGGGGCCCGGCTCCAGCACCTGGCCGGGGAAGGTGGCGGTGAGCTCGGCCCGGCTGTAGGCCACGCTCCGGGTGCGGACGATGACCTGGCCCGGCCGGTCGCCGATGGCCTCGGAGGCGTTGATCACGAGGTTCATGACCACCTGCTGGAACTGGGCGCTGTCGGCGTCCACGGGCGGGAGACCCGGTTCCAGGTCGGTGGTGACCGTGACCTTCTTGGAGATGGACACGGAGAGCAGGTCCCCCATCTCGAGGATGATGGCGTTGAGGTTGAGGGGCCGGACGGCGAAGTGGGCCTTGCCCGCGTAGGCGAGGAGCTGCCGGGCGAGGTCCGAGCCACGCTGGGTGGTGGCCTCGATGCGCTGGATGGCGCTGCGCAGGGCGGGGTCGTCGGGGATGCGGTCCAGCGCCACCTCGGCGTTGCCGAGGATGGCCGTGAGCAGGTTGTTGAAGTCGTGGGCGATGCCGCCGGCCAGCACCCCCAGGCTCTCCAGCTTCTGGGCCTGGCGCAGGGCGCTCTCGGCCCGGCGGCGCTCGGTGACGTCGTCGGCCAGGAAGATGGCCCCGATGAACCGCCCCTGCTCGTCCCGGAGGGCCGTGTTGTACCAGTCGCAGAGGATCCGCTGCCCGGTGCTCGTGAGGTTCTCCATGGTCACGCGGGTGCCGGTCTCGCTGGCGAGTAGGGCCTCCCGGCGCGAAGACACCTCGGACTGGCCCTCGGGGGGGATGATCAGGGTGTGGGGATCCAGGCCCAGGGCGGTCTCGCGCGGAAATCCGAAAATGCGCTCGGCGGCGGGGTTCCATTCGCTCACCCGGAACATCGCATCCGTCTCGATGACGGCCAGGGGGGTGTAGAGCAGGTGGCTGTGATTCCGGTGGAGGGCTTCGCGGAGCGAAGCGTTCATGGAGTGGGCCAGCTCCAGCGCCCGGCGGCGCGTGCCCGCCAGGGACCAGACCACGGCGGCCAGGCAGAGGCTCACCAGGATCCCCCCCACCAGGAGGATCAGGGGCTGGTTCCGGCCCTCGACCTTGTAGAACTCGGGCTTGATGGCGTAGCGGACCTGCCAGCCGCGCCCTCCGATGTCCAGGGTTCGGATGGCGTCCGCCTGCCCGCCTTTGGGCCAGTCCGGGGTGGCGTAGAGCCACTGGGGACCCTGGGCGGCGAAGGCGTCCACCACCTCGAAGGCCAGGCCCTGGTCCTCGCCCCGGAGCACATCGTCGATGAGGGGCCGGATGAGGATGCCGGCGGAGATCCAGCCGCGGAACAGCTGGCGTCGCTGGGCGGCGTCCTGCGGCGTCCCCTCGTAGACGGGGACGAAGAGGGCCACCGCGTCCTCCCGGGCGGCGGGCCGCGTGAAGTAGAGCAGGCCCGACAGGGCGGGCTGGCCGGTGTCGCGGGCGCGTTCCGCCGCCAGGCGCTGGGTGAGGCTGGTGCCCACGTCCAGGCCCAGGCCCGCGGCCGCGCGCTCGCCCGGTTCGCAGAGTTCGATGATCAGGTGGTCTCCGTGCTGGCTGGGCTCCGACAGCGGCATGGGATCCGAGATGGGCCGGTGGTAGCGGCCCGCCAGCTGGGGGCGGCGCTGTAGGAAGGTCTCCAGCTCGGCGGAAGGCACCTGGGCGATGAAGGCGAGGCTGGTCAGGCCAGGGTGGCGGCCGGGCAGGTCGAGGCCGGTCACGTAGGTCCGCCACTGCTGCACGGACAAGGGGGAATTCCCGCCGGCGAAGAAGCCCTGGGCGCCGCGGGCGATGTCCTCGTAGCGGCCCAGGCGGTTCCGGAGGCTCTGTTCCGTGCGGCCCACGAAGCGGTTCAACCGGGCCTGGTCCCGCAGCTGCTGGTTCTGCCGGGCGTTCAGCCAGGCCACCCCCGTGACGGCCAGGCTCAGCAGCAGCACCGCCAGGGTGGGGACCCACGGGCGCTGGGCCCGGGCTTCGGGATCGGTTGGATCGGGGAAAACGGGCATCGATGGGCTCGGTGGTCGATTCATGTTACCGGCCTTTGCGGGACGCGGTGGGGCACGCGGACGGGATGTCCTCCCCGCGCCTGCGGTAGGGTGGAGGACGCCGGAGGCCGCCGTGGAGCTGCTCGATGAATTCCTGCCCTATGCCCAGGGCTGTCTGAGGCACCCCTCGGAGCGGGCGCGACTGGCCGTCATCCTCGGCCAGTGGACGGCCCAGTGGAAGGGGAAGCACCGGGTCTTCGAGTACTCCCGCAGCCACCATGGGGCCTTCCTCCACTTCAACCAGCTCATGGCGGGCAAGTGGGTCCAGGCCTTCACCTTCGTGGCCACCCGGCGGGAGGGCGTCTGCCTGCGGGGCCCCGAGCCGGACCGCGTCCGCAAGGCCCACAAGTTCCGCCACAATCCCCTGGATTCCGCCCCCCTGGACGCCCTCTTCGAGGCCTGGTCCCTGCACCCCGAGGCCCGGCCCGCAGGCCACGCGGTGGAGTTCTTCCTGGAGGAGACGCCGGACGACACCTGGGCCGCCTGCCTGGCCGAAGCGTTGACCCACCTCGGGGCCTGAAGTAAGGTGTCAGGACCGCCATGTTGACCTCTCCCCGCTTTTTCGCCTTTAGCTTCCGCACCTCGGGTGCGAGGCCGGGCGGCGTCTAGAACGAAACCGCTTCCGCCATCGCCCCCGAGACCTCACGGCTCGGGGGTTTTCGCATTCAGGAGCACCCATGGTCCAGCCCGATCCCCAGTCCCTCGCCCGCCTCCGCCAGGCCATCGACGCGGTGGACGACCAGGTGCTGGCCCTGCTCAACCGCCGGGCCGGCCTGGCCGCGGAGGTGGGCCGCCTGAAGTCCGAGGCCGCCCCCGAGGCGCCCTTCCACGCACCCCGGCGCGAGCGGGAGATCCTCGCCCGGCTGGAGGCGGCCAATGCCGGCCCCTTCCCGGATGCGGCAGTGCGTACCATCTTCCAGGAGATCATGAGCGCCTGCCTCAGTCTGGAAAAGCCGTTGCGGGTGGCCTTCCTGGGACCCGAGGGCACCTTCACGCACCTGGCGGCCCGGCAGCAGTTCGGCGGCTCCAGCCAGGCCCTGCCCCAGGGCACCATCCAGGCCGTCTTCCAGGCCGTGGAGCGCCACCACGCCGACTACGGCGTGGTGCCCGTGGAGAACGCGACCGAGGGAGCCGTGGATTCCACCCTCGATGCCTTCCTCGACAGCCCCCTGCGCATCTGCGCGGAGATCCTGCTTCCCGTGGACCAGGCCTTGCTGCTGAGGCCCGACCTGGACCTGGGCGCCGTCCGCCGCGTCTACTCCCATCCCCAGGCCCTGGGCCAGTGCCGGCGCTGGCTGGAGGCGCGCCTGCCCCAGGCGGACCGCATCGAGGCGCCCTCCACCTCGGAGGCCGCGCGCCTGGCCCGGGAGGATGGCGAGGGGGCGGCCGTGGCCTCGGAACTGGCCGCGGAACTCTTCGGCCTGCGCGTGGCCCAGACGCGCATCCAGGATCTGGCCGCCAACGCCACCCGCTTCGTGGTGCTGGGGCCCAAGGCTGCCGAGCCCACGGGCCGCGACCGCACCACCCTGCTGGCCATGGCGCAGGACGGCCCCGGCGCCCTGCTGCGCCTGCTGGAACCCCTTGCCCGCCGGGGCCTGAACCTCAGCCGCATCCAGAGCCGGCCCACCCGGCGCAAGCTGTGGGAATACGCCTTCTTCCTGGACGTGGAGGGCCACGCCGAGGACGCCGCCATGGCCGGGGCCCTCGCCGAGCTCCAGACCGCCTGCGCCTCGCTGAAGGTGCTGGGCAGCTACCCCCAGGCCCCCACGGAGGGTGTGCGATGAACCCCGAAACGAAGGCGTGGACCCCCGATTCCTGGCGGGGCCTGCCCGCGGCGCAGCAGCCCGTCTACCGCGATCCCGCCGCCGTGGACGCCGCGCTGGCGGAGCTGCGCGAGCTGCCGCCCCTGGTGGTGGCCGAGGAGGTGGACTTCCTCCAGACGCTGCTGGCGGAGGCCGCGGCGGGGCGGCGCTTCCTGCTCCAGGGCGGCGACTGCGCCGAGGCCTTCCGGGACTGCCGCGGCCCCATCATCCAGGACAAGCTGCGCGTGCTGCTGCAGATGTCCGTGCTCATCACGCATGGCGGACGCACCGGGGTCATCCACCTCGGGCGCATCGCCGGCCAGTACGCCAAGCCCCGCAGCGGCCTCACCGAGCGGGTGAACGGCCAGGAGGTTCCGGTCTATCGCGGCGACCTCATCAACGGCCTGGCCCCAGATCAGCGGGAGGCCGATCCGGGCCGCCTGCTGGAGGCCTACCACCGGGCCGCCGCCACCCTGAACCACCTGCGGGCCCTGGTGGATGGCGGCTTCGCGGACCTGCACCACCCCGAGCACTGGGACCTGGCCTGGAGCCGCGAGGATGCCGGCCACTACCTGGAGACCCTCGACCAGGTGCGGAACTCGCTGGATTTCGTCCAGCGCCTAGGCGGCCTGCCCGAGCACTTGCGCACCGGCGAGTTGTTCACCAGCCACGAGGCGCTGCACCTGCCCTTCGAATCGGCCCTCACCCGCTGGGTTCCGGACAAGGGCCGCCACTACAACCTGGGGGCCCACTTCCTGTGGATCGGCGAGCGCACCCGCCAGCTGGAGGGCGCCCACCTGGAGTACGCCCGCGGCATCGCCAATCCCATCGGCCTGAAGGTGGGCGCCGCGATGACGCCCGACCTGCTGAAGGCGGTGCTGGCGAAGCTGGACCCGGAGCGCCGGCCCGGCCGCCTCACCCTTATCACGCGCTTCGGCGCGGGCCGGGCCGAGGCCGTGCTGCCAAGCCTCATCGAGGCCACCCGGGTCGAGGGCCACCCCGTGCTCTGGAGTTGCGATCCCATGCACGGCAACGGCCGCACCACGGCCGGGGGACTGAAGACGAGGGCCTTCGCCGACATCCTGCAGGAGCTGCGGGAGGTGGCGGTGCTGCACCGCGCCTGTGGCTCCCGCATGGGCGCCGTCCACTTCGAGCTCACGGGCGAGCCCGTCACCGAGTGCACGGGCGGGGTGGAGCGCCTGGACGAGGCCGACCTGGAGCGCGCCTACCGCAGCGGGTGCGACCCGAGGCTGAACCGTAGCCAGAGCCTGGAGATGGCCTTCCTCATCGCCCAGATGATCCGGGAGCCGTGACGGGTTCCTGCGCCACGCTCCAGGCCATCTGGTTCCGGTAGTCCTTCACGAACTGCCTCTTCTCGGCGGAGTAGTTGCACCCGCCGCCGGTGCTGTCGGGGCCGATGGCCACCAGGCCCAGGTCGATGCGCTCCGGGAAGGCGGCGAGGGTGCGGTCCACGGCCTCCTGGGCCGAGAGGCCCTGGGCCAGCAGGTCGTAGGCGGCCTTGGCCACCAGGTGTTTGACGATGTCCTCGCCGTTGCCCGTGCAGGCCACGGCGCCCTTGGACCCGGCATAGATGCCGGCGCCGAACATGGGCACGTCGCCCACGCGCCCGTAGAAGGTGATGGTGGTGCCCCCGGTGCTGATGGCCGCCGCGAACTGGCCCTTGGCGTCGCGCGTGACGCAGCCCACGGTGTCGGGGCTGCCGAGGGCCTCCTTCAGCGGCGTGGGGAAGTTCCAGCCCCCCTTCCAGTCGTAGCGCTTCCAGGCCTCAAGCTGGCGCGGGTCCGAGCCCTTGAGGATGTCCTGCACGCGCTTGAAGCGGGCCCTGTTCTCGGCGCAGGTGGGGTCGTAGTCGGGGAAGCCCATGGCCCGGGCGAAGCGGGTGGCCCCCTCCCCCACGATGAGCAGGTGGGGGGTGTCCATGACCTTGCGGGCCACCCGCACGGGGTTCTTCACGCGCTCGAGGGCGGCCACGGCGCCGAAGGCCCCGGTGGCGCCATCCATGCAGGCGGCATCCATCTGGATGGTCTTCCCGTCCAGGCGGATGTTGGCGCCCGTGCCCGCGTTGAAGCGGGGATCGTCCTCCAGCACCACCACGCCCGCCAGGGCGGCCTCGAGCGCGGTGGCGCCGGACTTCAGCTCCGCCAGGGCCTTGGCGGCGGCGCGATCCGTGCCGTCCATTCGGACCCGGGGACTCCCGGCGCCGCCGTGGACGACGGCGGCAGGCTGGGCCGCCGACAGAACCGCAGCCAGGGCCACGGAGAGCAGGGTGCTGGACAGTCGCATGGGAGGTCCTTCCGTCAGCCGCCGATGCGGGACATCTCGACGCGGGGGAGCCCCGGGGTCGCGTTGCGCCGCAGCTCGGAATAGCGGTCTTCCCGGCGCCTCCAGTGGGATCCCAGGAGGGCGCCGAGGTCGGCATCGCCGTGACCCGCGCGGAGGAAGCCCTTCAGGTCCAGGCTCCCCTCGGCGAAGAGGCAGGTGTAGAGGTGTCCGTCCGCGGAGAGGCGCGCGCGGTCGCAGCTGCGGCAGAAGGGGGCCGTGACCGAGGCGATGAGGCCCACCTCGCCCCGGCCATCGCGGTAGCGCCACTCCCGGGCCACGGCGTCCTCCGCCGTGGGGAGGGGCTCCAGGGGCCAGCGCGCGTGCAGGGTCCGGTGCACCTCCTCGGCGGGGACCACGGATTCCAGGCGCCAGCCGTTGGTGGTGCCCACGTCCATGAACTCGATGAAGCGCAGCGTATGGCCCCCCTCGCGGGCGAAGGCGGCCAGCTCCAGGACCTCGTCCTCGTTCACGCCGCGCTGGAGGACGCAGTTGAGCTTGAGGGGGGCGAAGCCCGCGGCGCGACCAGCCTCGATGCCGTCCAGAACGCGGGACAGGGGCAGGTCCGTGTCGCTGAGGGCCCGGAAGCGGTCCGGCCTCAGGGTGTCCAGGCTGACCGTGAGGCGCTTCAGGCCGGCGGAGCGCAGGGCCGGCGCCAGCTCCGGCAGCAGGACGCCATTGGTGGTCAGGGCGAGATCGTTGATGCCGGGCACGGCGGCCAGCATGCGGACCAGGGCCGGCAGCTCCCGGCGCAGGAGGGGCTCGCCGCCCGTGAGGCGCAACTTGGTGACGCCCAGGCCCGCGAACACCCGCACCAGGCGCGTGATCTCCTCGAAGCTGAGCAGGGCCTCGCGCGGGAGGAAGGGGTAGTCCGGTCCGAACACGTCCCGGGGCATGCAGTAGGTGCAGCGGAAGTTGCACCGGTCGGTGACCGAGAGGCGGAGGGCTTTGAGGGGCCGGCCCAGGGCGTCGAGGGGCTGCATATCCCACAAGCATAAATCCCCCCGTGCGGTCACAATGGATTGTTTGGGTGGACACGCAGATATGGGCTTTTTCGACTTATTCCGTTCCCGCGCCGACGAGGCGCCCCTGCCGGGCCTGACGGCCCTGCTCGAGGCCCGGGGCCTGCCGGCGGACCTGCCCGGGCTGGCGGCCCTGGTTCCGGCCTTCGAGGCGCACCGCAAGGCGGAGGAGCGGGAGGCCTGGGCGGCCGCCGTGGCCGAGCTCCACGAACAGGGGCTGCCCCTGCCCGAGCCCTGGATCGAGGCGCAGGACCACCTGCTGCCCGAGCTGGTGCCCGCCTGGCAGGCCGAGCGCGAAGGCCGCTGGTGCCGCGGCTTCATCGATGGCCTGAGCCAGCGGATCCGGGTGGGCGATACGGTCATGCCCGCGGCTTGGCTGACGCTCTGGGACCAGACCGCCGACGACGTGCTGGAGCTGGCCCTGGATCACCTGCGCCACCGGAGCGAGGGTGCCTTCGAGCGCCTGCCCTCAGGTGCCTACCGCAGTCCCTGGCGGGACGGCTCGGACGCCGCCCGGCTGCTGCTTCCCGAGGTCTGGCAGGCCCTCTTCAAGGATCAGCATCCCTTCCTCGCCATCCCGTCGGCGGACACCCTCCTGGCCGCCCCCCAGATCCTGCTGCCCAAGCTCGTGGACGAGGTGGGCCGCTGCCTCCAGTCCGGCGCGAAGCCGCTGCAGCTGGCGGTCATCGAACGCATCCACGACAAGCTCATGACCGCCCGGCTCCAGGATCCCCATCCCATGTCGGCGCCCCAGCGGGAGCTGAAGCACCTGGACCTGCTGCAGGCCCTCCGCCAGCAGGAACAGGACCTGGATCCCGCCCTGGGCCTTCCCGCCCAGGTCTCCCTGGTGAAGACCGGACAGGGCAAGCCCCTCACCGTGGCCCTCTGGAACGAGGGCGCGCCCGTCCTGCTGCCCGAAACCGACCTCGTCGCGTTCTCGGCGAAGGGCGGCGAGCCGCTGGGGATCTTCACCCGCCAGACCCTTCCCCGCATCCACGAGCTCCGCGGCGAGGCCGTGACCATCTGGGGCCCGCGCCGCGTGCGCTACGAGGGCTTTCCCACGGCCGAGCAGCTGTCCCGACTGGAACAGTTCGCCACGGCGGAGCAGATGAGGTCGCTCCAGGCCCCGGCGGGCGGTCGCGGGGCCGGGCCCCGGCCCGGGTCCGCTCCGGCGGGCGCGCCCCTCAAGGCCCAGGGCGCCGCGCCGCTGCCGCGCCATCTCCAGGGCGCGGGACTGGGTGTGCAGGACTCGGACTAGCCGGGTCAGATCAGGCCGATCTCCCGCAAGCGCTGGAGCAAAAAGGCATGGGCGGTGATCGGCTCGAAGCGCCGGGGTTCGCCTGGTTCCAGCAGCTCCCCGGGGCAGTCCAGCATCACCTCGGGCCGGGGGTGGCAGAAGAAGGGCATGGAGTAGCGCACGGCCTCGGGATCGTCGGGATTGACCACGCGGTGGGTGGTGCTGGGGATCTTCAGGTTCACATGGCGGCTCAGCATGTCGCCCGCGTCCGCCACGATCTCACCGGCCAGGCCATCCACGGCGCGCCAGGTGCCATCGCGGTCCAGAAGCTGGAGGCCCGAGTCCGTGGCGGCGGGCAGGAGCGTGATGAGGTTGATGTCCTCGTGGGCCGAGCTGCGCACGCCGCCCTCGATGTAGCGGTCCCGCAGGGCGGGGTAGTGGATGATGCGCAGGATGGAGTTGCCGTCCACGATCATGTCCGCCAGGCTGCGCTCGGGCAGGCCCAGGTAGAGGGCCAGGGCCTCGAGCAGGGTGCCCGCGCAGTCCTCCAGGGCCCGGTAGAGGGCCAGGGTGTGGGCCTTGAAGCCCGGCACCTCGGCCTCGGGCCAGAGGTTGTCGCCGTAGGTGGCCTTCAGGGGGTGGTCCGGGGCCAGCTCCTGGCCCACGTGCCAGAACTCCTTGAGGTCGCCCACGGGGTTGTCCTTGGCGTGCTCGCTGCCGAAGGCCGTGAAGCCCCGGGCCCCGCCAGAGCCGGGCACCAGGTAGCGGCGCTTGACCGCCTCGGGCAGGGCGAAGAAGGCCCGGGCCGCCTGGTAGGCGCCCTCCACATCCGCCGGCTTCACCCGGTGGCCGGCCACCTTCACGAAGCCCGTGTGCCGGAAGCTGTCGCCCAGCGCACGGATGAACTCGGCCCGGTCCTTCGGGCCGCCCTCGCGGAACTGGGACAGGTGGACGGTCTCGACCTGGAAGGCGGGGCTGGCCATGGGGACCTCGGGGGACGGGCCATGATAGCTGTCGGAACAGGTCCTGGGAGCCACGGAAAAAACGGCGGCGGCCCCGAAGACCGCCGCCGCCTGCCGACCCCTTCCAAAAGGTCGCAGCTGATGCGTTCTAGGCTTCGACCAGGGCCTTCATGCCGAGGCGCTCGCGGATGAGGCCCTCGACCTCGTCGGCCAGCTCCGGGTTGTCGTTGAAGAGCTTCTTCACGTTCTCGGCGCCCTGGCCCAGGCGGCTGTCCTTGTAGCTGTACCAGGAGCCGCTCTTCTGGATGATCTCCAGCTGGGTGCCCAGCTCCACCAGCTCGCTGGTGCGGCTGATGCCCTCGCCGTACATGATGTCGAAGGTGGCCACCTTCAGGGGCGGCGCGACCTTGTTCTTCACCACCTTCACCTTGGTCTTCTTGCCGATGACGGAGGAATCCTCGTCTTTGGCGGCCACCAGGATCGCCGGTATTGCCCTTGATGCTCTGGATGCTGCGCACGTCCAGGCGCACGGAAGCGTAGAACTTCAGCGCGTTGCCGCCCGTGGTGGTCTCGGGGCTGCCGAACATCACGCCGATCTTCATGCGGATCTGGTTGATGAAGACCCACGTGCAGCTGGTGTGGGTCTTGCTGATGGTGCCCGTCATCTTGCGCAGGGCCTGGCTCATGAGGCGGGCCTGCAGGCCCACGTGGCTGTCGCCCATCTCGCCGTCGATCTCGGCCTTGGGCACCAGGGCGGCCACCGAGTCCACCACGATGATGTCCAGGGCGCCGCTGCGCACCAGCTGGTCGCAGATCTCGAGGGCCTGCTCGCCGCTGTCGGGCTGGCTGATGAAGAGGTTGGCCACATCCACGCCCAGCTTCTGGGCGTATTCGGGATCCAGGGCGTGCTCGGCGTCGATGTAGGCGGCCAGGCCACCCTTCTTCTGGGCCTGGGCCACCATGTGGAGGGCCAGGGTGGTCTTGCCGCTGGCCTCCGGGCCGTAGACCTCGACGATGCGGCCCTTGGGCACGCCGCCCACGCCCAGGGCGCTGTCCAGGGCGATGGAGCCGGTACTGATGACCTCGATGCCCTCGGCGCCGTTCATGCGGTCGCCCAGCTTCATGATCGAGCCCTTGCCGAAGGCCCGCTCGATGTCAGCCACGGTGCGGGAAAGGGCTTTCAGACGATCATCTTGCTCGGCCGCGGCCATGGGGTCCTCCGGAAGGGGTGATTCCCAGTTTGGGGCAAAAAGCGAAAAAAACAAGAAATCTTTTTTCAGGTCCCGCCCCCGGATGGCCGAAGAGGACCTGGCATGTCCACCGACGCACCGGCTTCCCAGACCCCCCCCTCCACGGCCGCCCTCGCGGCCCAGCTGGCCTCCGTCCAGGCCGAGGCCGACCGTTTCCGGAGCCTGGTCGAAGATCTGAAAGAAGTGATCTTCCAGATCGACCGCCAGGGCCGGTGGGCCTTCCTGAACCCGGCCTGGACGGAGCTGACGGGCTTCGGCGTGGAGGAGTGCCTGGGGCGGTCCTTCCTGGACTTCCTGCACCCGGCCGACAATCCCCGCTACCTGAACATGCTCACCTACGCCGTGGACACAGGGCAGGCCGTCTTCGAAGGGGAGTTCCGCATCCCCGCCAAGACGGGGGATGTGAAGTGGGTGTCGGCCCACCAGCGCATCGCCTTCGACGAGAGGGGCGTGGTCCTGGGGGTCTCCGGGACCCTCAGCGACATCACCGAGCGCAAGCACACCGAGATCGTCCTCCGGGTGGCCACCAGCCGCCTGCGGGCCCTCATCGAGAACATGCAGGCGGGCATCCTGGTGGAGACCGAGGGGCGGAGGATCGCCCTGCTCAACGAGACCTTCTGCCGCATGTTCCAGGTGCCGGTGCCGGCCCATGTGCTGGTGGAGAGCGAATCCCGGGACCTGCTGAGGGAGTGCCTGCCCCTGCTGGTGGACCGGGCGGGCTTCCTGGCCCGCCTCGAGGTCCTGGGCACGGCCCGCTGTCCCTCGCAGGGCGATGAGTTCGAGCTGCGCGATGGCCGCATCATGGCCATGGACTTCGTGCCCATCGCCGTGGGCGAGGAGTACCTGGGCCACCTCTGGCAGTTCCATGACATCACCGACCGGCGCCGGGCCGAGATCAAGCTGGAGGAGGCGGCCCGCGAGCTGGCGGTGGCCCGGGATCGGGCCCTGGAGCTGTCGGGCCTCAAGAGCGAGTTCCTGGCCAACATGAGCCACGAGATCCGCACCCCCATGAACGGGATCATCGGCATGACCGGCCTGCTGCTGGACACGGAGCTGTCCGGCGAGCAGCGGCAGTACGCCGAGACGGTCCGGGGCTGCGGCGAGGCCCTGCTCACGCTCATCAACGACATCCTCGACTTCTCCAAGATCGAGGCCGGCAAGCTCGTCTTCGAGACCCTGGAGTTCGACCTGCTCTCGGTGATCGAGGACGTCCAGGCGGTGCTGGGGGTGAAGGCCCAGGCCAAGGGCGTGGAGCTGGGGATCTTCGTGGATCCCACCACGCCGCTGCAGGTGGCGGGCGATCCGACGCGGCTGCGCCAGATCCTCACCAACCTCATGGACAACGCCCTCAAGTTCACCCAGGAGGGTTCCGTCGAAGTCCGCGTGGGTCCCGAGGCCCAGGAGGACGGCCATACCCTGATCCGCGTGGAGATCAGGGACACGGGCATCGGCATGAGGCCCGAGGTGGTGGACCGCCTCTTCACCTCCTTCTTCCAGGGCGACAGCTCCACCACCCGCAAGTACGGCGGCACGGGCCTGGGTCTCACCATCTGCAAGCGGCTGGCCGAGCTCATGGGTGGCAGCATCGGTGTGACCAGCGCCCCGGGCGAAGGCAGCACCTTCTGGTTCACCCTCGGGCTGGATGCCCGGGGCTGCCAGGCGCCCGTCCGGCCCGGGGCCGCCTCGGCGCTGCTGGCCGGCCTTCCCGAAGCCGCGAGCCGCATGGTCGCCGAGCAGCTCCGGGCCTGGGGCGTGCCTTCCCGGACCGCCCCGTCCGGGGGCGATCTGGCTGCCTGGCTGCGGGAGGTCCGCGGCCCAGATACCGTGATCCTGGCGGGACCGGAGGCGCTGGACACCGCGCTAGCCGAAGCGGGCGAGTGCGCCCTGGTCTTGGCGAGCCCGCTCTACCGCCCGGAACTCCGGGAGGCCGCCGCCCGGCGCGGCATCCAGGCCCACCTCACCCTCCCCATCCGCCCCAGCCAGCTGCGGAACCTCCTCGAGCCGAAGGGCCTGAGCATCGGCCGCGTGGCACCCGCCGCCCCGGCCCCGGCCCCGGAAGGCCCGGCCCAGGTGAGGGTCCTGTTGGCGGAGGACAACCTCGTGAACCAGAAGGTGGCCCTGATCATGCTCCAGAAACTGGGCATCAAGGCCGACGTGGTGGCCACGGGCGTCGAAGCCCTGGATGCGCTCCTGGGCGTCTCCTATGACCTGGTGCTCATGGACTGCCAGATGCCTGAGATGGACGGTTTCGAGGCCACGCGGCGCATCCGGGAGCGGGAACGGGGCAGCCGCCGGATTCCCGTGGTGGCCATGACCGCCAACGCCATGGTCGGGGACCGGGAGAAGTGCCTGGAGGCGGGCATGGACGACTACATCGCCAAGCCCGTCCGCGCGGAAGCCCTCCACCAGGCCCTGGCGCTGTGGCTGCCGGCGGGCGCCGTGGCGCCCCTGGGAGGAGGAGCCTGAGATGAACCGGTCCAACGCCCTCCTTGAAGACGCCACCGGCATCCGCATGGCCCTGCAGCGGCTCTGCCTCGCCGGCGCCCGCCTCGACGTGGCCTACAAGGCGCAGCGGGCGGCCTATCCGATCCTCACGGAGGACGGCGAGCGCTTCGCCTTCCGGATGTCCCACGAGGAGATCGGCGCCTGGGGTCTGAGGTCCGGGGAGAACCTGGCCGTGAAGCTGAAGGACCGCGGACTGGAATACGACTGCGTGGTGACCTGCGCCGGGCCGGAGGTGCTGGAGGGCGTGGAGGCCTGCCTGGCCACCCTCCCCCGGGTGCTCCGCCGCTCGGACCTGCACCGCCTGGCGGACTTCATCCCGGACCGCCCCCCCAGCCAGGCCCACGCGGCCACCTTCACCAACACCCGCAACGCCCTCATCGACGGCACCGTGCAGAGCTTCGGCGAGGAGGGCCTGGAGCTGGTCCTGCGCAACACCAAGCAGGACATCCGGGAGCTGCTGCGCATGGGGGAGGAGTCCCTGCTCGATGTCCCCCTGGAGGACGACCTGCGCCTGCGCGCCACCACCACCGTGGCCTACTTCGGGGACAACCTCGTGGGCCTGCGCTTCACCAAGCAGGTCGATCCGAAGATGCTCGACCAGTACCGCACCTGGGTCCAGGACCAGCAGGTCCTCCAGGCCCAGCAGGACCGGGAGGAGTTCTCCCCCCGAGGCTTCCAGGAGGCCACGGCGCGGATCAACCGGGCCGCGGCCCTGCCCACCCTCAAGCTCATCGTGGACCGGGATCCCCTGATCCTCCTGCTCACGGAGAAGGAGGACTTCGCCCGCCGGATCGGCGAGGCCCTCAGCCGCAAGTTCGGGCTCGCCTCGCTGGACCACATCAAGGGGCCCGTGAAGACCCAGCTGGGGGAGGCCGGCGGCGCCGAGGGCGGCTGGGGCCGCGTGCGCATGGTGCTCATCCACAACCAGCTGCGCCTCGCCAGTCCCCTGGAGCTCTGCCGCCAGCTCGTGGAGCAGGAGGGCTGCCCCGTTCCCGTGATCCTCCTGGGCACTGAGGAGGATGAGGCGAAGAAGCGCCACCACGCGGTGGCGGCGGGGGGCGTGGACTACGTGGTCGTGGAGCCCTTCAAGATCCTGGGCATCCTGCGCAAGCTCGACGAGACCCTGCACCTCTTCGAGGGAAACTGACCCGGCTCAGCGCAGCGCCACGTCCCGTCCCCGCCAGTGGTTCACGCCCCGTACGCGGTCCCAGAGGGCCCAGGCGGTGCCCGCGGCGAAGACCAGCGTGTTCAGGGGCCAGAGGGCCCAGAGGAGGTCCATGGGGCGCCCGGTCATGCGCTGCTGCACGTCCCCGGCCAGGGCCGGAACCAGCAGCCAGAGCAGGAGCGCGAGGATGGGGTGGCCCGTGAAGGGCAGCCAGAGCGGCGCCAGGCCGACCAGGAGGGCCAGAGGCAGCAGCAGCGGCAGCAGCCACCAGAAGGGCAGGGCCGCGGCGTTCTTCCGCATGGCCCGCACCAACTCCCCCAGGCCGTGGTACATGCGCAGGTGCAGGTCCGGGCCGCCCCGGGCCACGCGGTTGATGAAGCCCGCGGCCTTCACGCGGCGGGCGAGCATCATGTCGTCGATGGCCTCCAGGGGCGCCCCGGCGTGGCCCCTCACTGCCTCATAGGCTTCGCGGCGCACCAGCGTGAAGCCGCCCACGCCGCAGAAGGCCGGATGCCGCGGGTTGGGCACCTGGTGCGGCGGCACCATCAGGAGGAAGGCCGAGGCCGCGATGGGGAGGATGACGCGCTCGGCCGGGCCCACCGCGTCGATGGCGGGCACCAGGGCGAGGATGTCCGTGGGCTGGGCCCGCGCGAAGGCCATGGCCCGGCGCAGCAGGCCGGGGGAGGCCTGCACGTCCCCATCGGCGAAGAGCAGCCAGGCGGAGGCCAGGGCCTCGGGCTGGCGGGAGGCCAGGTCCAGGGCGTGGTTCTTCCCCAGCCAGCCCGGCGGCAGGGAATCGTTGCGCAGCACCCGCAGGCGGGCCGGATGGGCGGCCTGCCGCTGGCGCAGGATCTCCGTGCTGCCGTCCGTGGAGCCGTCGTCCACCACGAGGATCCGGAGGGCCGGGTAGTCCTGGGCCAGCCAGGAATCCAGGGCCGCGGCCAGCTCCGCTGCTTCATTGCGCACCGGGATGCAGAGACAGACCGCCGGTGGCTGCGGTGGCAGGGGCGGATCCGGTTCCAGTTCGGGAAGCCGCGCCCAGTGGCGGCGCAGGAGGACCAGCCCCGCGAACAGCGGCGCGGCGGCGGTCCAGGCGGCGAGGTCGGCCCAAGGCATGGGTCCAGCCTAGCCCGAAGGGTCCATCTGGTGGGCTGGGGTACCCTGGACACGGACGCACCCGGGAGATCCCATGGACGAGCGCGTTGCAGAAGGCCCGACCCTGCGCCTCCGCCAGCCGGAGGACGCGGGGGAGATCCGGGACCTGATGGTGCGGGTCTACCCGCCGCCCCATGGACCCGAGGCCATCTGGTCCACCGAAAACCTCCTGCGCCATCTGGTCCACTTTCCGGAAGGCCAGCTGGTGGTGGAGGCCGGCGGGCATCTGGTGGGGACGGCCACGACCCACCGGGTCCCCCTCGAGGCGGCCCTGGTCCCCCACACCTGGTCGGAGATCACGGGGAGGGGCTCCCTGTCCACCCATGACCCCGGGGGCGATGCGCTCTACGGCGTGAACATCGCCGTGGACCCGGCCTGGCAGGGGCGGGGCGTGGGCAGCCTCATGTACCGGGGGCGCCTCGACCTGGCCCGGCGCCTGGGCTGCCGGGCCTTCGTGGCCGGGGCGAAGATCCCCGGGTACCACCGGGTGGCCGCGGAGATGAGCCCAGAGGCCTATGTCGAGGCCGTGGCGGCGGGCCGGCTCTTCGATCCGACCCTGTCCAAGCAGCTCCGCATCGGCTTCCAGGTCCGCGGGGTCCTGCGGGACTACGCGCCCGACGTGGAGACCCTGGGTCACGCGGCCCTCATCGTCCTGGCGCTCTGAGCGCGCCACCCCAAGGAGGCGACATGCGCTTCACGGCTCCCACCCCCTTCCTGTCGCGCCCCGTCCGGGTCTGCGGCATCCAGTACGCCCTGCGGCCGGTGAAGGACTTCTCGGCCTTTGCCGAGCAGGTGGAGAACTACGTGGACGTGGGCGACGACTACGATTCCGACGTCATCGTGTTCCCGGAGCTGCTCGCGGTCCAGCTGCTCAGCTGCGTGACCCGGGATTTCGCGCCCGCGGAGGCCATGCGGTGCCTGGCGGAGACCTTCACGGATGGCTTCGAGGACCTCTTCCTTCGGCTTTCCACCAAGTACGACCGCATCATCGTCGCCGGGACGCACCCCCGCTTCGTGGATGGGAAGCTCCAGAACGTGGCCTCGGTCTTCGTCCCGGGCCATGGCCCCGTGCACCAGCCCAAGCTGCACCTCACGCCCACGGAGCGGAAGGTCTGGCGCTTCGAGCCCGGCCACGAGATCCACATCATCGAGACCGACTTCGGCCGCATGGGCGTCTCCATCTGCTATGACGTGCAGTTCCCGGAGGTGGCCCGCATCCAGGCCGAGCAGGGCGTGCAGCTGCTGGTGGTGCCCTACCTCACCGATGACCGCCGCGGCTACAGCCGCGTCACGACCTGTGCCCGGGCCCGGGCCGTGGAGAACCAGATCTACGTGGTCACGGCGGGCATGGTGGGGAGCCTGCCCCTCATCACCGACCTCACGGCCCAGTACGCCCAGAGCGGCGTGTACACCCCCTCGGATTTCCCCTTCCCCATGGATGGCATCGCCACCGAGGCCGCCCCCAATTCCGAGATGGTGCTGGTGGGCGACATCGACCTGGCCGTGCTCGACCAGACCCGGGCGAGGGGCTCGGTGCTCAACCACCAGGACGCCGCCGAGGACGGCCTGCGCGTGAGTTTCGATGGGCGGATCCACGTGCACCATCTGCCCTGGCTGAACAGGCGGACGGGCCGGCGGTCCAGGGCTGAACCACTCAGTGGCCTATTCCGCGCCTCGGGCCGCTTCGAAGGCCGCGGCCGTGGCCACGAGCGCCGGCACCACCAGGGCGAAGCGTCCCGCTGCCGGCGTCGGGCATGGGGCCAGTGTGGGCCGCGCCGCCCAGGAGCGTCCAGGCGGTCCGCCAGGTGGTTCGCCCCGGCGTTGATGGTGTAATACCGCAGAGGTGAGCCATGCCCTTCGCGGTGCTCATGCACGACCCCCTGGCCGGCACCTTGATGCTGCTGGCCCTGCTGTGGCTGTCGGCCAAACTGGGCGGGGAACTGGCGGTGCGCCTGAAGCTCCCGGCGGTCACCGGTGAGCTGGCCGTGGGCCTCGCGCTCACGGCGCTGCACCGGACCTGGCCCCTGTTCCCGGACGTGGCGGCCTCGCCGGCTGCCGAGCTGCTGGGAGGCCTCGGCGTGGTGGTCCTCATGTTCGCGGTGGGCCTGGAATCCACCGTGCCCCAGATGCTGAAGGTGGGGGTGGCCTCGCTGCGGGTGGCCCTCATCGGCGTGGTGCTGCCCATGGCCGCAGGGCTCGCCGGGGCCTGGCTGCTGCTGCCCAAGGGCGCGCCCTTCGTGCTGGACCTCTTCATCGGGGCCTGCCTCTGCGCCACCAGCATCGGCATCTCCGCCCAGGTGCTGCGCGAGAAGGGCGCCTCCGATTCCCTGGAGGGCCGAGTCATCGTGGGCGCCGCCGTGGTGGACGACGTGCTGGGCCTGCTGGTGCTGGTGGCGGTGTCGGGCCTGGTGGGCGCAGCTTCCGGTGGGGGCGCCGTGGGGCCGGACCTGGCCCGGACCCTGGCCCTGGCCCTGGGCTTCCTGGCTGTGGCCCTGACGCTGGGCCGCCTGCTCACGCCGCGCCTCTTCCAACTGGCCAGCCGCTTCCGGGGCGAGCAGGTGCTGCTGCCCCTGGGGCTGGGCTTCGCCTTCCTGCTGGCCTGGCTGGGCAACCTCGCGGGGCTGGCCTCCATCGTGGGTGCCTACGCCGCCGGGCTCATCCTGGAGCCGGCCCACATCGTGGACCTGGAGCACCGCGAGCGGCACACGCTGGAGGAGCTGGTGCATCCGCTGGTGACGGTGCTCTCGCCCCTCTTCTTCGTGCTCATGGGCGCCAAGGTGGATCCGGCTGTCCTCTTCCAGCCCGCGACCCTGGGCTTCGCGCTGGTGCTGGCCCTGCTGGGCGTGCTCGGGAAATACGTCGCGGGCTACGGCGGGGGCCGGGGCATCCGCGCCGCTGTGGTGGGCTGGGGCATGGTGCCCCGCGGCGAGGTGGGCCTCATCTTCGTGGCCGCCGGGGCTCAGCTCCAACTGAACGGCGTGCCCCTGCTCAGCCCCGAGGTCCAGGCCGGCATCATCGGCGCCCTGCTGATCACCACCGTGGCCGGGCCCGTGGGGCTGGGGTGGGTGCTGCGAAAGGAAACACGGTGAAGGCCACAGACGGGCACGGATGAACACAGGCGAAGGGCGCGGCTCCGGAGACGGTTTCGGTCCGTGTCCATCCATGTCTACCTGTGGCGTGGTCTTCGCCGATCAGGGGCCCGGCAGCTCTGGCACGAGGCTTTGCACGAAGGTGGCCTCCACCCGGAAGACCTCGCGGATGAGGGCCGCGGTGAGCACCTCATGAGGCGCGCCGTTGCCCACCAGCCGGCCGCGGTCCAGCACCAGCACCCGGTCGAAGCGGTAGGCGGCGCGCAGGTCGTGGAGGCTTACCAGCACGGTCGATCCCCCCTCCACCAGGCGCCGTGCCAGGCGCATCACCTCCAGGGCGTGGCGCACGTCGAGCTGGGCCACGGGCTCGTCCCACAGTTGGATCGGAGCGCCGGTGGCCAGGGCCCGGGCCAGGCCCACGCGGTGGCGTTCGCCGCCGGAGAGCCGCGTGACCGGACGTTCCGCCAGGTGGGCGAGGTCCAGTTCCGCCAGGGCCTCTGCCACACCGGAGAGGTCGTCGCCCCAGGCGTAGCGGCCCTGGGCCACGACTTCGCGCACCGGGAAGGCGAACTCGAAGTGGGCCTCCTGGCCCACCCAGGCCAGGCGCCGCCCCCGCTCCTGCATGGCGATGTGGGACAGCGGCTGTCCATTCCACTGGACCAGCCCATGGGCGGGGAGCAGCCCCGCCAGGGCCTGGACCAGGGTGGACTTGCCGGCCCCGTTGGGCCCGACCAGGGCCACCAGCTCGCCCGGTCCGAGCGCCAGCGACACCGCCTCCAGGCGGCCGGGCACCGCGAGGGCGGAGGCGTGCAGGGCCGCGGTCATGCGGCGGCCTCAGTCTGGAGTCCGGAGTCCGGAGTCCGGAGCCGCGAATGGGTGCGACCCTCCGGGCCGCACCACTGTTGTGGTTTGGGCTCGGATGGTCCCAGTGGCCTCTGCGCGCGCCATAGGTTTGCCGAGTCGTACCTGCAGACTCCAGACTCCCTTGGGTGATGCATGCATCGCCCAAGATCCATGGTCAGACTCCGGACCGCTTTCATCGCGGCCTCCGCAGCAGCCACAGGAAGAAGGGGCCGCCGATGAGGGCCGTGACCACGCCCAGGCGCAGGCCCAGGGGGAAGGTGCGGGTGACCAGGTCGCAGGCCAGCAGGAAGGCGGCGCCACCCAGCATCGAGTAGGGCAGCAGGCGCCGGTGGTCGGGGCCGAAGGCCAGGCGCAGCACGTGGGGGACCACCAGGCCCACGAACCCCACGATGCCCGCCACGGCGGTGGCCAGGGCCGTGAGGACGGTGGAGAGCACGATGAGCTGGCGGCGCAGGCGGCGTACATCCACGCCGAGGCTCTGGGCGCTCTGCTCACCCAGGCTCAGCAGGTCCATGGCGCGGCCCAGGGGCAGCAGGAGCAGGCAGGCCACCAGGATGGCGGGCACGCCCATCCACACGTGCTCCCAGCCGCGGCTCTCCAGGCCGCCCATGAGCCAGAACAGGATCTGGGCGTTCACCTCGAAATGCCCTGCCGTGGTGGTGAGCAGGAAGCTGGTGCCCGCCCCCAGAAGGGCGTTGAGGGCCACCCCCGAAAGCAGCAGCCGCTCCGTCCCGGCGCCGCGCTGGGCCAGCGCGAGCACCAGGCCCGTGGCGGCGAAGGCGCCCACCACGGAAGCCAGGGGCAGGGCCCACATCCCCGCCGCAGCCAGGCCGAGGGCCGGCCCCGTGGCCAGCACCGCCACGGCGCCCAGGGCCCCGCCGCTGCTCACGCCCAGCAAGCCGGGGCTCGCAAGGGGATTGCGGAAGAAGGCCTGCATGACCACGCCGCTGGCGCCCAGGGCCGCGCCCACGGCCAGGCCCACAAGGGCCCGGGGCAGGCGGAAGTCCCGCACCACGGTGCGGGCCACCTCGTCCGTGCCGTTCGTGAGGGCGCCCAGCACCTGCCCGAAGCTCAGCCGCAGCTCCCCGAAGGCCAGCGAGGCCAGGAAGGTCAGGGCCAGGAGCGCCAGCAGGACCGGGACGGCGGCGCGGGCCTTCACCGGAAGCGCTCCGGGTGCAGGGCTCGGGCCAGGGCCTCATAGGCCTCGATGCGGTGGTGCGACACGCTGGACATCATGGGGCCCGGGATCAGCACCAGGCGTCCGGTCTTGAAGGCGGGCAGGGCGCGGTAGTGAGGCAGGGCTGCGAGCTGGGCGCGGGTGCTCTCGCCGCCGGAGGCCACCAGCACCTCGATGTTCCAGACCAGCAGCTTCTCGACGGGCGTCGGCGCATGCCCCTTCAGGCCGGCCTCCGTGGCCACGTTGAGCGCCCCGGCATGGTCGCAGAGGTCCTGGAAGGTGGTGCCGGTCCCCGAGGTGAAGGGATAGACCCCCGCGCTGAGCACGCGCACGGGCTTCACGCCGCTGAGCCGGGCGGCCAGCGCGGCGACCCGGCCGCGGCACTGGGCGATCACCGCTTCGGCCCTGGCCTCCTGGCCCAGCTCACGGCCGAGGAGGCGCAGGCTGGCGTAGATGTCCTCCAGCGTGTCGTAGCGCTCCAGCAGCACCAGCCGGACCCCGGCCCGCCGGAGCAGGGCCAGGGTTTCCGGGCGGGTGAAGCTGGCGGCCAGCACCAGGTCGGGCCGGAAGCGCAGGACGCTCTCGGCGTCGCTGTCCTTGAGGGCCGGGAAGCGCCTCGCCTCAGCGGCCACGGGACTGAACTCCGCCTGGTGGCTGATGTGGCTGAGGGCCGCGATCTGGCCGGGATCCGCCAGGGCCAGCAGCAGCTCGTCCGTGCCGACCGCCTGGCTCACCACGCGCTGGGGCCTAGCGGCCAGCAGGGGTTGGGACCACAGGATGAGGAGCAGGAAGCACAAGGAATGAATGTGGAAACCGCGGAAGGAAAGCGGCGATGGGGCGGAGGCGCCTCTTCCTGCTCGGGTTGTCTTCACCTGTGTCATCTGCGCCATCCGCGGTTGAACATCTGGGTTTCCAGTTAAGAGCCCGATCCCCTCACCACATCCAGGTGGCGCTCAGGGTCCAGCGGGGCCCTGGGGCCGGGAAGCCGTAGACCAGGGCCGCATCGCCGTCCTGATCGTAGCGGCCGCTGAGCCAATCCTGGACCCCCTGCTTCTTCTGCATCAGATGCTCGCCCCGGAGGGCCAGGGTGAGCCGCTGCGTGGGCTCGAAGGAGGCGCCCAGGCTGAGGTCGCGGTAGGGCCGGCCCGTGGAGAGCACCTGGTACGTGGTGTCGTGGATGTCGTAGCGGGGACCCACCCGGTCGAAGCGCACCTCGGCGCGCCAGCGCTTCGCCTGGATGAACGCAGACAGGGCGCCGGTGAAGAAGGGGTGGCGCACGATGGCGGTGTTCTGCTGGCCGAATTCCTGGCCGTCGACATTGTGGTCCAGATCCCGCGTTTCCTGGCTGCGCAGGATGAGGTCCCAGCCGTAGGCCAGCTCGTCGCCGCCCCGCCAGCCCAGGGCGCCTTCCAGGCTCTGGGCGCGGACGGTGCCCTGGTTGGCGTAGTGCGAGGTGAAGAGGGGCGGAAACGAAAAGCTGGTGTCGTAGACGTAGGCCAGCAGGTTGCTGATGCGGGTACGCTGAGCCTCCAGGCGGTATTCCCAGTGCCCGGCCAGCAGGCCCGTGGCACCCAGCTGGACGGTGCGGCTGCGCTCGGGGGTGATGGGGTAGGTCGTCCCATCCTGGCCCTCGGCCTGGGCGTTGAGGGCGAACTCCGTGGTGTTGGGCATGCGGAAGCCCTGGCCCGCGCTGGCGTAGAGACGCAGTTCCGGGGCCACCACCCAGTTGAGGCCCGAGCGCCAGGTGCCGGCCTCGGCGCTGCCCGCGCGGCTGCGCTGGCCGTTGTCCAGGCGGCTGAGGTCGCGGTGGCCCGCATCGTGGCGCAGGCCCGCCACCCAGTCGAGGCCCCCGGCGAGGGTCCAGCGGGCCTCAAGGGCGCCCGCCAGGTCCCGGCCCTCACCACGGTATCGCACGGCGGCGAAGGAGGAGGGGTCGTAGTAGTTCCTCGCGTGGCTGGTGTCCTCGCGGCCCTCCAGGCGGCCCGACAGGCGGAAGGTCTTGGCGGGGGTCCAGTGCAGGGTGAGGGCGTTCTCCACCCGGCGGAAGTCGCGGTCCGTCTGCTGGCGCAGGGGACCGTTGGGGTCGCCGGTACTGCCCGACAGGGTCTGCAGGGTGTCCTCGAGCATCAGGTTCGGCGCCAGGGGCCAGCGCAGGCTGGCGCCCCAGCTCTCCTGTCGGGCGCGGGTCTCGCGGCCTGGCTGGTAGGCGCGGACGGCGGGAAAGCCCGAGGTGGTGAAGGGTACGGAGGCCGTCTGGCCGCTGTTGCGGTAGAAGCCCGTGAGGTCGGTGCCGCCGAGCGTGGTGCCCAGGCGCAGGAAGCCGCCCGCCTGGCGGAAGGTGTCGTCGGGAAAGCCGCTGTCCTGCTTCTGGGCTTCGGCGCCCGCAGCGATCCAGCCCCGGGAGCCCGACAGCTGCACGCGCGCGGTGCCGCCCACCTGGCCATCGGTGCCGACCTTCAGGCCGGTCTGGCCGTGGAAACCTTCGGCGCCGCGGCCCACACTGGTGAGGGCGATGACACCGCCGATGGCGTCGCTGCCGTAGAGGACGGAGGCGGGCCCCAGCACCAACTCCACGCGGGCGATGCCCACGAGGCTGAGGGTGCCCAGATCCGGGCTGGTGGCGGTGGGATCGTTGAGGCGCAGGCCGTCCAGCAGCACCACCACGTTGCGGCTGAGGGTGCCGTTGAGGAAGGCCGAGGCGGTGGCGCCGGGGCCGCCGCTGGCCATCACCGCGCCGGGCTGGAGCACCTGCAGCAGCTCGGCCAGGGTGCGGCTGCCCAGGCGGGCCAGCTCGTCAGCCTCCACGATGCGCACGGGCGCCGGCGTGCGGGTGACCTCGACCGGCTGGGCCTCGGCGCTGACGGTGACCGTGGCCTCGCCGGGCTTGCGGTCGGCCTCGGCAGCCGCATGGGAGAGGACGGACACGGCCGCCAGGGAGAGAAGAACTCGGGAATGACCCATCATGCCTCCACGCATGAAGCCGCGGCGGCAGGGCGTCCCAAGGGGAGGAAGGCCCGGCCCGTTCCCGCGACGGGGGGTGAGGTGCAGGACCGGTCTCCGGACTTGCGCGCGACAGGGGCCTCGCGGCTCCCCTCAGGCCTTCCCGGGACGATTCCCAGTGGCCTGAGCTTGAGGTCTCACGCCGGGCTTGCGTGGCGTGGCGCTTACCGTTGCGGGGCAGTGCAGGAGTCTCACCTGCTTCCCGAACATCCAGCACTGAATTGTCAGGACCTCAAGGGAAGCACGGCGGAACCGTTTCCGGCAAGTACAATGGCCCCATGCGAGCACCCATCGGCATCATCGGCGGCAGCGGCCTCTACCGGATGGAGGGCCTGGCCCTCGACCGGGCCCAGGAAGTGAAGACGCCCTTCGGCGAACCTTCGGGGCCCGTGCATCTGGGCACGCTGGACGGCGCCCCCGTGGCCTTCCTGGCGCGGCACGGCGAGGGCCACCGGTTCACGCCCAGCGAGGTGAACTACCGCGCGAACCTCTGGGCCCTCAAGTCCGTGGGCGTGGAGCGGCTGCTTTGCGTCTCCGCCGTGGGCAGCCTGCAGGCCCGCCACAAGCCCGGCCAGCTGCGCCTGGTGAGCCAGTTCATCGACAAGACGAAGCACCGCCAGGACACCTTCTTCGGCGAGGGCCTGGTGGCCCACGTGAGCTTCGCCGAGCCCACCTGCGCCCACGCCACCGAGGCGCTGCTCGCCGAGGGCCGTGCCATGGGCCTGCCCATCGAAGGCGACGCGCTCTACGTGTGCATGGAGGGCCCGGCCTTCTCCACCCGCGCCGAGAGCCGCCTCCACCAGGGCTGGGGCGCTGACCTCATCGGCATGACCCAGGTGACCGAGGCCCGCCTGGCCCGCGAGGCGGAGCTCTGCTACGCCTGCATCGCCCTGGTGACGGACTACGACGCCTGGCGCGAGGAGGAGGAGGGCGTGGACGCCGCCTCGGTGCTGGAGGTGATGCACGCGAACGTGGACAAGGCCCAGGCCCTGCTGCGCCGGGTGGTGCCGCAGCTCTCGGACGCCCCGCGGGCCTGTGCCTGCGGCGAGGCTCTTAGGACGGCGCTGTTCACCGCGCCGGAGGCGGTCACTCCCGAGGCCCGCCAGCGGCTGGACCTGCTGGTGGCCAAGTACGGCTACGGCGCGGTGCGCTGATGGCCCTCGCCGCGCCCAGCCCCAAGCTGCAGGCCCTGCTGAAGGACTTTCAGCAGATCGCCAGCATGTCGGGCTACCTGAACCACTCATTCGATCCACCGCAGCTGCGCCTCTTCTTCACCCTGTACGGCCGGGTGATGGTGGCCTCGCCGGAGCAGGGGCTGGCCCTCACGCCCCAGCTGCAGGCCTGGTGCGAGGCCCTGTCCACCCGCCTGCGCGAAGGCAGCTCGGCCACCATCATGGCTCCCCAGATCCAGGTGAGTGCCCCCCAGACCATGCCCGATGGCCGCGACTACCTGGTGGCCACCCTCACCTTCAACACCAAGGTCACCGAGACCTCGTACCTCCGCATCCGCACTGCCATCCTCTCCGCCTACCAGGACGCGGTGAAGATGCGGGAGGTGGGGTTCAGCGAGGTCCCGGCTCCGGAGCCGGTCTCCGCAGACCCCCCGGTCGCGCCCGCGGAGGCGATTTCACCTTCGGGGGAGGAAGATCATCCTATTTAGGCATCGGATGCCCCGAGGTGCTTTATGGATCAACCCAAGCTGATTGAAACCCGCGGCGAGGAACCGGCCTTCCTGCCGGGCCACGTTGGCGAGTCCTGGCAGCGCGTCGATTTCGGGCTGGGCGCCTCGACCCTCCAGTCGTCGCCCGAGGTCCAGGAGACCCTCCCCCCCCAGAACCGGCACTGGGGCCGGATGATCGGCTACGCCGTGACTGGGGCTGCGGCGGTCTCCCTCGCCATCCTTCTCGTCCGCGTGCTGTCCAAGCGCTGACCAAGCGGGGCTCGGCTCAACCCTTGGCTCAACCTGGACGTCAGGCCGCAGCCCACCCCGCCTCAATGAGGTCCCCATGTCCCCGCGCGAGATCTCGAAGCTCCTGTTCACGACCGTCTACCCGCTCTACGTGCAGAAGGCCGAGCGGAAGAACCGGACCCGGGAAGAGGTGGACACCATCATCTGCTGGCTGACGGGCTACAGCCGGGATCAGCTCCGCCGCCACGCGACGGTGAACATTGATTTCCAGACCTTCTTCGACCAGGCCCCGGCCCTCCACCCGAACAGCTCGAAGATCACGGGTGTCGTGTGCGGCGTTCGCGTGGAGGACCTCCAGGATCCGATGACGCAGAAGATCCGGTACCTCGACAAGCTCATCGATGAACTTGCGAAGGGCAAGCCCATGGACAAGATCCTGCGCCATTGACCCCGTGCCGGTTCCGGCGCGGCCTTTTCCCCTCTGGAGCAGTGCGGATAGGCTGTCCCCCTGGGGCTTCCCCAGGCGGAGACTCCTCCTTGCGCATTCCGAACACCCTGATGCTGTCGCTCGCCGCGCTGGCGGCTTCGCCCGCCCCCGGCGCCGAAGCGCCGGGACTCCCCTTCAAGCCCTCGCCCGTGCCCGGCGGCGTGGCGGTCGTCGCCCTGCCCGCCAAGGCCACGGCCCCCGAGGTGACCTACCGCGGGGAGCCGGTGCTCACCCGGCGCAGCGGCCGGGGGTGGGTGGCCGTGGTGGGCATTCCCCTGAGCGTGAAGCCCGGGGAACAGGCCCTCGAGGTGGACGGCCGCGCGGTGCCCTTCGTCCTCCGGCCGAAGCGCTATCCCGAGCAGCGGGTGACGCTGAAGGACCAGCGGAAGGTCACGCCCAACGCCGAGGACGAGGCCCGCATCGCCAAGGAGCAGGCCCTGATGGCCCCGGCCTGGAAGGCCTGGCCCGAGGCGCTGGTGCCCGCCCTGAGCTTCCGCCAGCCCACGCCGGGGGACCTCACCGCATCATTCGGCATGCGGCGGATCTTCAACGGCGTGCCCCGCTCGCCCCACTCGGGCCTGGACATCCGCGCCCCCCAGGGCCAGGCAGTGCGGGCCCCCGCGCCGGGCCGGGTGGTGCTCACGGGCGATTTCTTCTACAGCGGCCAGGCCGTGTTCATCGCCCATGGCGAGGGGGCGGTGAGCCTGCTCTGCCACCTCTCGAAGATCTCCGTGAAGGAGGGCCAGCTGCTCCAGGCCGGCGACCTGGTGGGCGAGGTGGGCCGGACGGGCCGGGCCACGGGGCCGCACCTGCACTGGTCCCTGAGCCTCAACAACGCGCGGGTGGACCCGCGGATCTTCCTGGGGGGCCATCCATGATCCGGAGGCTGAGCGATCTGCCCGCTGAGGCCAAGGCGAACATCCGCGGCGGCGAGGGCCGGGCCCTCGACGTGAGCCTGCTGAAGCTGGGCGACATGGCGGGCGTGCTCAGCCTGGGCCGCATCACGCTGGAGCCCGGGGCCAGCATCGGGGAGCACGCGCATCCCAACACCGAGGACCTCTACCTGATCGTGGAGGGGCGGGGCACAGGTCTGCTGGATGGCGAGCGGTTCCCCGTGGGACCCGGCGACCTCTTCCTGGTGAAGGCCGGCGGCACCCACGGCCTGATCAACGATTCAGAAGAATCCCTGACCTTCATCGGCCTGCTCACGCGGAGCGAGGAGAAGGCCTAGCCTCCAGCCCTGGCGTAGCCCTTCGTCTGCACCAGCACCACGCCGAGGATGGCGATGGCGCCGCCCACGATGGTGAGCAGGGCGGGCACCTCGCCCAGCCAGATCCAGGCGATGAGGCTGGCGAGCACCGGCGACAGGTAGAGGAAGCTCGAGAGCAGCGAGGCGGGCATCCGGGCCAAGGCGTAGTTCCACAGCAGGTAGGCGATGGCCGCCGGGAAGATGCCCAGGTAGACCACGGCGAGGGTGGCGGGGGGCGCGGCCACGGGCAGGCGGCGGAGGAGGCCCGGCAGGAAGACCAGCAGGGGCAGGGTGCCCGCCCAGATGGAGTAGCAGGTGAACTCCAGGGCCGCGTGGCGGCGCAGCAGCTTCTTGGACAGGATGGAGTAGACGGCCGCCACGGTGGCCGCCAGCAGGATGAGCAGGGCCCCGGGCGTGAAGTGCAGGCCCCGGCCGCCGCTGAGGGCGATGAGGGCCACGCCTGCGAAGGCCAGCAGGATGCCCAGCCAGCCCAGGCCCGTCAGGCGCTCCTTCAGCACGGCCACGGACAGCAGCGCGGTGAAGACCGGGGCCGCGGAGATGAGCAGGGACGCCGCGCCCGCCTGCACCGTGACCTCGCCGAAGTTCAGGGCGACGTGATAGACGCTGATGCCGAGGAAGCCGGTCAGGGCGATCAGCGGCAGCTCCGAGGGCTGCGGCAGGCGCATCCGCTTCGCAAGGGCGCACAAGGCCAGCACGGCGGAGGCGGTCCCGAAGCGCAGCAGGGCCAGCTCCCCAGGCCCGTAGCCATCGGCGCCCACGGCGCCCGAGGGGCTGAGGCGCATGCCGGCGCGGATGCCCGCGAAGGCAGAGGCCCACAGCAGGAGCAGGGCCGCGATGGCCAGCCAGATCCGGGGTTCGCGCTTCCAGGTCATCCCCTAACCCTAGCGGAGAACCCCGGGGCCGCCGAGGGCGGGGATTCAGACCTCAGTCGTCGCGCCGGGATTCCAGCAGACGCACGCGCTGATGCGTCTCGTCAATCTCCACGAGGCAGTGGCCCCGGCCTGCGCTGGCGGGTCCATAGCCCGCCACCAGCTCCTCCACCGATAGCCGTTGGCCGGGATGGGGCGGGAAGAGGGCGGCCTGGAGGGCCGCCTCCACCCCATGGGGCATGCCGTCGGAGCCGAAGATGAGATCCTGCCCCGGCACGAAGCCCGCCCGGTCGATGAGCATGCGGAAGGGGTTGTTGCGCGCCAGCCAGGGGGCCGCCAGGCGGTCCGCGTAGTCCCGGCTGTCGCTGCTGAAGTTGGGCTGCATGCACAGCACCACCCCCAAGGCCTTGGCGCGGCGGGCCTGGGCCTCGTCGATGAACTGGGCGTGCTCCAGCCGCGCCAGAGGGAAGGACATCCCATCCGCCGCCAGGCGCTCCAGGACCTCCAACACCTGCCCGATGGCCCGGTCGCCGATGGCATGGATGACCACGGCCTTGCCGAAGGCGTGGCTCTCGCCCAGGGCCTGGAGCAGGGCCTCGTCCCGGTGGAGCAGCACCCCTTCGGTGCCATCGAGGAAGGTCCCGCCCAGGGCCGCGGAGCGGGCCCCCAGGGCGCCGTCCGTGAAGAACTTCAGTCCCGCCAGGGCCCCCTGAGAGGCGGGGCTCAGCGTGCGGAAGGCGCGTGGCGTGGCCCAGCAGCGGATGCGGTCCGCCCAGGGGGACCCGAGGATGATCTGGAAGGTGGCCTCATCCGGCAGGAGCATGTCATCCACGCCCCCCAGCCCAAGGGCCTCCGCCTGCGCCATGAAGGTGGCCAGCTTCGCCGGCGTCAGGCGGGCCGTCTGTCCGAAGAGCGCCAGGAGGCGGGGCAGGTGGCGCTCGCACCATTCCGGATCAGTGCGATGCGCCACCACCTCCGGTTCGAGCTCTGCCAGCAGGGGCACCCCGGCCTCGGTGAGGACGAAGCCATGCATGCTCAGGTTCACGATGAGGGCCGGGGGCAGATCCGCCAGGTCCCGGTCGCTGAGCGGCGCGCGGGCGCTGTGCCAGCCGAAGGCGATGGACAGCCGGTCCTCCGGCAGCCCCCGGAGGGTGGCCAGGGCCCCGGCCGTGTCGAGCTCCGCCAGGCTGGGGCAGCCGGCGAAGGCCGCGTAGATGGAGGTATGGCTGTGGCGGTCGTGCAGCCAGGGGATGCGGATCGGATGGGCCATGGGGGCGCCTTCAGGCCTCGCAGGCCCGGCCGTCGCGCATCTCGATGTGGCGGCCACCGAGGCGGCCCAGGTCGGGGTTGTGGGTGACCATGAGGATGGTCAGGCCCGTGCTCCGGTTGAGCTGCTGCAGGATCTCCCCGATCTCGCCGGTGCGCGTGGTGTCCAGGTTGCCCGTGGGCTCGTCGGCCAGCAGGATCTCGGGCCGGTTCACCAGGGCCCGGGCGATGGCGACCCGCTGCATCTCACCGCCGGAGATCTGGCCGGGCAGGTGGTTCATGCGGTGCTCCAGGCCCAGCTGGGTCAACAGGGCCTCCACCTCCCCCTCCACGCCCGGCTTGCGGTAGAAGGCCAGGGGCAGGGCCACGTTCTCGCGCACGGTGAGGGTGGGGATCAGGTAGAAGTTCTGGAAGATGTAGCCGAAGATCTCGCGACGGATGCGCGTCAGGTCGCGTTCCCCCACGACCTCGCCGTTGCCGAAGATGCGCCGGCCCGCCAGGTCCAGCTCCCCCGAAGTGGGGTTCTCCAGGCAGCCCAGCAGGTTCACGAGCGTGGTCTTCCCGGAGCCCGAGGGCCCCATGAAGGACACGAACTCGCCCTTGCGGATCTGCAGCGACACGCCATCCAGGGCCCGCACCTCCTCGCTGCCGCGGCCGTAGATCCGGGTGAGGCCCCGGGCTTCCAGGGCGATGCCGTTCCCGGCGCTCATGCTTCACCTCGGATCGAATCCAGGGGCCGGATGCGGCCCGCCTTCCAAGCCGGATACATGCCGCTGAGCAGGCCCACGGCCACGATGATCAGGAGCGTGAGGAGGGAGAGCCAGGGGTCGATGGCCACCAGCTCCCCGCCCGGGGCGTAGGGCAGGGCCCGGCGGACCAGGAGGTCGGAGAGCCGGGCGAAGGCGAGGGCCAGCCCGATGCCCAGGACTCCGCCGCAGGCACAGAGGATGAGGGTCTCCGTCCAGACCAGGCGGAAGATGTCGCCGGGCATGGCGCCCATGGTCTTCAGGATGCCGATCTCGTGCTTGCGCTCCAGCACCGACATGAGCACGGTGTTCACCACGCCCACCATGGCGATGAGCAGGGCGATGACGGCGATGGAGAGCACCATCACCCGCGCGGTGGCGATGAGCTTCATGATGGTCTGCTTCACCTGGCTGAAGCTCACCACCTGCATGTCCGGCAGCTGGTAGAGCGAGGCCTCCAGGCCGGTGAGGTCTGCGTCCTTCTTGGCCTTGATGCCGATGGTGGTGATCTTGTCGAGGCCGGAGATCTTCTGCAGGGTCCTCAGGGGCACGAAGATCGTGCCGTCATCCTGGGTGCCCGTGCGCTCGAGGATGCCCACGACCTTGAGCTGGACGTTCTTCTCCGGGACCAGGATCAGGTCCCCCACCTCGCGCTGCTCCAGTTCGGCGGCCTCGAAGCCCATCACCGCCTCGGCGGCGTTGGCGTCGGTGAACCAGCCGCCCTTGTGGAAGCGCAGGAAGGGCTTCATGGCCGGGAAGGTGGCGAGGTCCACGCCGAAGTAGCCCGCGATGCCGCCGCCGTCCCCCTTGTTGGGATCGAAGAAGGCCTGCATGAGGATGGGCGTCACCTTGTCCACCTCGGGCCTGGCCACGATGGTCTTCACCACGTCCTCTTCGATGTAGCGGAGCCCGGCGCCGCCCTGCAGCATCATGGTGGCGGCCTCGTACGGACAGCCCTTGGCCATGACCATGATCTGGTAGCCCATGTTGTCGATGTCGCGGTTCAGGGCCTTCTCGTAGCCGCGGTTGAAGCCCAGCAGGCTCACGAGCACCCAGGAGGAGAGGATGATGCCCACCAGGGTGAGGCCGGTGCGGGTCTTCTTGCGCAGGAGGTTCTTGGAGGCGATCTGGAACTTGCTGATCATGGCTTCTTCTTGTCGACGGAGTAGAAGAACTCGTCCATCAGGATGAGGTTCTTGTTCAGGGCGCGGAGTACGCCCAGGAAGTCGGTCAGGGCCTCGGGCACGGGGTTCTCAACGGCGGCCAGCCGGCCACCGCCCTTGCCGGCGATGAAGTCGAAGGCCGAGAAATCCTTGAGGGTCATGCCGATGAACTGCGTGCCGAACTTGCGGGAGGTGAACTTGCTGGCCCAGGAGCCGGCCACCCGCTGCAGGTAGAAGGCCTTGATGCGGCCTTCGAGGTCCAGGGACACGAAGACCTCCAGCACCCCGAACTGCCCCTTCTGGTTCACGCCGTGGATGTAGCCGACCTTCTCGGTGCCCTTGTAGATCTCGTAGAGGACGTAGGGCACGTCCAGGGGGGCGTAGAGGGCGGGCACGCCGCCCAGGCGGGTCACGACCCGCTTGAGCACCGGCTCGCCGCCCCGGCTCGCGAAGGAGAAGTAGATGGTCTTGAAGCTGGTGGACCCGGGGAAGAGCCTGGGCACGTCGGCGGCGGGGTTGTTCAGCTCGCAGCTGATCGCCGCGGGGAGCGGCGCGGCCACGAGGGCCAGGGGGAGGAGGGCACGGAGGCGCCATGCCCCCGGGGAACTGGACCTGCCATCGAGGAACATGTGCGCCGGGCCCCTAGAGGTCGAAGAGGTAGGCACCGCGGAGGACCGCCTGGCCGTTCTTCAGGAAGGTGAAGCGGATCTCCCAGTCGCCGGGCATCACCAGCTGCACCGGCAGCAGGTAGACGCCCTTGTTCGAGAGGGCGAAGGCCTTCAGGCCGCTGCTGTGGGCGCCCCGCATGGAGGGCATGTCCGCGTCCCCCTGGACGGTGAAGGAGGTGTCCCGCTTCCCGTCCCTGGTGAAGATCTCCACCCGCATGACCGCCGTCCCGAGCTTGGGGTCCTTGGTGAAGCCGTAGGTGAAGTGGTGGTCCGGGCCCAGCGGCACCTTCTGTCCGGGCTTGGGCAGCGTGGGGTAGTCGACCTGGCCCGAGGTGGGCGCGGCGACGAGCGCCGGTGCCGCGAGCAGCAACCCGGGGAGTGACGCGATGAGGACCTTGGACATGGACTGGCTCCTGGGTTCATCCGGGGCGGGGGAAAGGTTGATCCTACCCGGACATCGCGAGGTGAGGGTCCCCAAGCTGGCTGGGGGAAACCATGTATTTGACCCTGTGGTGCGGGACCGAAGCGGTCTTCGGATCGGGTGGTCAGACGCTGCCCCCGGTCAGGTGGTGCCCGAGGGCCCTGCAGGCCCGGGCCCGGTGGCTGAGGCTGTGCTTGATCTCCGCGGGCAGCTCGCCAAAGGTCTGGTCATGGCCCTCCGGGATGAAGAGGGGGTCGTAGCCGAAGCCGCCCGTGCCCCGGGGCTCGGGGGCGAGATGTCCCTCCACGGCGCCGCTGGTGGTGAAGGGAGGCCCCTGAAGCGGGGCGAAGGCCAGGACGCAGACGAAGCGCGCGGTCCGGGGCGCGCCCTCCGGCAGCAGGGCCAGGAGCCGGCGGTTCTTGTCGGCATAGGCGGGCAGGTCCGGCGCGAAGCGGGCGGAAAGCACCCCCGGGCCGCCCCACAGCGCGTCCACGCAGAGGCCCGAGTCGTCCGCCAGCACGCCATCCACGGCCTCCGTGCCGTGCTCCTTCCACCAGGCCAGGGCGCCCTCGGCCTTCTGTAGGGCGTTGTCCTGGAAGAAGGCGCCGGTCTCGGGCAGCGAGGGCGCATCCGCCGGCCAGGGGACAATCTGGAAGCCATCAAGAAGCTGGCGGAACTCCACCAGCTTCCCTTGGTTCGAAGAAGCCAGAAGGATTTTCATAACGCGCCCGCGATGGATGAGTCGAAAGGGATGGCCAAAGGATCAAGGATCGAGCCCGAGTTCTCGCGCATCGCCGCAGGCGATACCGAGAAGAAGGCGCCGGTCTCGGGCAGTGAGGGCGCATCCGCCGGCCAGGGGACAATCTGGAAGTCATTAAGAAGCTGGCGGAACTCCACCAGCTTCCCTTGGTTCGAAGAAGCCAGAAGGATTTTCATAACGCGCCCGCGATGGATGAGTCGAAAGGGATGGCCAAAGGATCAAGGATCAAGCCCGAGGTCTTGCGTATCGCCATGGGCGATACCAAGAGGAGGACTTTCAGCATCCCACCACCTCGGTGTACCAGCTGCGGGCCTGCTCGGGGGTCATGGGGCCGTGGACGAGGGCGCGGCCGTCGGCGAAGAGGGTGATCTCGTCGGGGCCCTCCTGGCCCTTGAGCATCAGTCCGGCCTGTTTCCAGGGGCTGCGGGTGCGGGCTTCGAGCCGTGATTTCAGGGCGGGGAGGTCCAGCCTGCCGGGCGGGTTCACCCGGATCTGCACGCCCTCCAGGCCGCAGAGGGGGCTGGCCTTCAGGCTCCAGCGGGCATCCAGGAACTCGGTGACCCTGTCGGTGCAGAAGCGGCAGCGGGTCTTCGGGGGCTTCAGGAACTGGCGCTCGTCGTTCCAGAAGTCGAAGCGGGCCAGCTCGGCGTGGGGGGCCTTGCCCGTGAGGCTCTTCAGGGCTTCGAGCGCCGCCCAGCTGCCGATGACGCCCACGGTGGGTCCCAGCACGCCGGCGCTGTCGCAGGTGTCCACGTCGCCACCCGCGGGGGGCTCCTCGATGAGGCAGCGCAGGCAGGGGGTGTGGGGCGGGTGCAGGGGCCAGACCACCCCCTCGCCGCCGATGGCCCCGGCGTAGATCCAGGGCGTGCCGGTGAGGATGGCCACATCGTTGATGAGGAAGCGGGCTTCGAAGTTGTCGGTGCCGTCGCAGATGAGGTCGAAGCCCGAGAGCAGCTCCCGGGCGTTGCCGGAGGTGAGGTCGGCCACGACGGGCCTCAGCTCGATGGTGGAGTTGGCCTCGGCCAACCGTTCGGCGGCCACCTCGGCCTTGGGCCTCCCCAGGTCCAGTTCGCCGTAGAGCAACTGGCGCTGGAGGTTGGAGGCCTCCACCAGGTCGCGGTCGATGAGGGTGAGGTGGCCCACGCCGGCCCGGGCCAGCCAGGGCGCGAGGACGGAGCCCGTGGCGCCCAGGCCGAGGATGCCCACCCGCTTGGAACGCAGGGCCTCATCCGCCTCCCGGCCGAGAAAGATGCGTTGCTTGGCGTAGCGGTCGGCCATGGCGTCCTCCCCACCAGTCTAAAAGCAACGCGGCGCCCCGGAGGGCGCCGCGCAGGGGAAAGGATTGGGACTAGTTGCCGCCCTGGCCGGCCTCGGCCATGGCCTTCTCATACTCGGCCTGGAGGCGGCTGGCGTCGGAGATGGCGAACTTGTAGACGTACTCGAAGCGGTCGGCGCCCTTGGTGAGGGCGATGATCACCTCGTAGACGCCCTCGGAGCCCACTTCGAAGGGGCTGGCGATGACATTGAAGGTGCCTTCCTTGGCGCCGTCGGGGATCTGCACGTCGCTGTCGCGGATCACGTCCTTGCGGTCGCCGGTGGGGCTCACGATGGAGAAGCCGAACTTGAACTGGCCGTCCATGCGGGAGAAGCGGGTGTAGAAGCACACCTTGGGCAGGGTGAAGGGCACCTGGGGCACCACGATGTGGTGGTCGTACAGGCCCATCAGCGAGGTCTTGCCGCCCATCTCCTGGCGGATGTCGTCGCAGAGCAGCGTGAATTCGTGCTTGGGTGCCTTGATCTGGACTTCTTGCATGGGGGCTCCGAAAGAGGGGGCATCCTTGGGTGAGGGGAAAGTTTACCCTTGAAGTCGGCCCCATCCAACCCTGGGTTGCCCGAGACACCCTGGAGTGCGCATGCGTCATTGGTTCTGGATCCTGCTGATCACCTTGGGGCTCCAGGCTCAAGAGGCCCGGATTCAGGTTCTTGGAACGACCGATTTGCACGGACACCTCTTGGCCGAGGACACCTTCAGCCTGCAGCCGGCGAACCAAGGGTGGGCAAAGGTCACAACTCTGATTCGCCGGCAGAAGGCGCAAAATCCCAACACCATCCTCGTGGACTGCGGCGACACCCTCCAGGGCGAGCCGGTCAACTACGTGCGCAGCGTGCTGCGCCGGGACCTGCCCGAACCCAGCGTCGCCATCATGAACGCCCTGGGATTTTCCGCCATGGCCGTGGGGAACCACGACTTCGACTTCGGCCTGCCGGTGCTCCGCGAGGTGGAGAAGCAGGCGAAGTTCCCGTTCCTGTCGGCCAACACGGTGGACGCCAAGGGGCGCCCGGCCTTCCAGCCCCACACCCTGGTGACGGTGGCCGGGGTGCGCGTGGCCCTCCTGGGCTTCACCACGCCGGGGGTGCCCTCCATGACGGAGCCCGGGAACTATGCCGGGCTCGCCTTCCAGGACATCGTCGCCACGGCGAAGCGCTTGGTGCCCTACCTGCGCGACAAGGAGAAGGCCGACGTGGTCATCGTCCTGATGCATGCCGGGCTCGGAGCCGTTGGCGGGGCGGAGGGCGACGAGAACGCCGCGCTGCGCCTGGCGGATCAGGTGCCGGGGGTGGATGCCATCTTCGCGGGCCACACGCACCAGGTGCTGCAGTCCGAGCACAAGGGCGTGCCCATCGTCCAGGCGGGCTGCTTCGGCCGCGCCCTGGCCGTGCTGGACCTGGACCTGCGCCAGGAGAAGGGCCGCTGGCGGGTGGTGGCGGGCAAGGGCCGGACGCTGAAGCCCGAGGACCAGACCCCCGTCGATCCCGAGGTTCTCAGCCTCACCGCCGTGCTTCGGGCGGCCACGGACCGCTACCTCGACACGGCCGCCACGAACCTCCTGGTGGACCTGGACAGCCGCTGGGCGCGCATGGAGGATACGCCGCTCATGCAGCTCATCCATCAGGTGCAGCGTCAGGCCACGAGCGCCCAGCTGTCCGCCGCGGCGAGTCCGGGCCCCAAACTCTTCATTCCCAAAGGACCCACCAGCGTGCGGCAGTTCTACGCGCTGGCGCCCTTCGAGAGCCAGGTGGCTCGCATCCGCATCAGCGGGGACCAGTTGAAGCGCTACCTGGAACATGGGGCACGGCACTACCTCCTGAGCTGGCAGCCGGAGCTGTACAACCGCGAGGTGCCCTACTACAACTACGACATGGTGGATGGCGTGAGCTACGCGCTGGACCTGGGCAAGCCCGTGGGCAGCCGCGTGCGGAACCTCAGCTACCAGGGCCAGCCCGTGAAGCCAGACCAGGTCTTCACACTGGCGATCTCCACCTACCGGTTGCGCGGCGGGGGTGGCTACATGGACGCCATCCGCTTCACGGGCGTGCCTGACCTGATCACGCCGGCCTCCCAGCGCAACCTCATCCTCGAGCACGTGCTGGGCCGTCCCACGCTGAACCCCGCGCCCACCCACACCTGGCGCACGATCCCCTACCTGGATCGGGAGCGGGTGCTCAGCCTGGCGGGCTAGGCACTCTCTGCGCCTACTTCACCTTCACCAGCATCAACCCGCCCCGTGGATTGACGAAGACGGCATCGGCATCTAGGACGCCGATGAGGATGTGGGATTCATCCAGTCCCGTGGGGAGGAATTCCAGGCGGGACTGGGCGAGGTCGAGGCGGGCCAGGGCCAGGCCCTGCAACGTGGCCCGCAGGGGTGCTGGGACCTGGGCCGCGGGGACCGCCGCGAAGACCACGCCGCGGCCGGGCCAGAGGGCCAGGGGCCCCCGCTCCACCACATACCCCTCCAGGGTGGGCGCGGGCTGCCCCAGCCCGAGCATGAGGTTGGTCTGGCCGAGCTTCCGGCCCGAGCTGCCCTCCAGGATGGTGAGGTTCAGGGCATGGCCATCGGCCATGAGCACGTTGCCGGCATCGTCCAGGATCACAGGGCGGCGGTTCTGGGGCGCCGGGCCTTCGCCTTTGGGGGGCTTGGTACCGAAGGACCACAGCAGGGCCCCCTTGAAGTCGCGCTTCTCGACGTAGGGTTCCAGGGCCTTGTAGGACAGGATGAAGCCTCTGGCATCCCAGCAGATATCCCCCACTTCGGCGGGGACCTTGAGGTTGAGGATGACATGTCCCGTCTTGTCGATCTGGCTCACGGTGGTGCCGTGGGCCACCCAGGCGTTGTTGCGCGGGTCCACCACCCACCGCTCGGGTGGTTCGTCGGACCTGCCCGCGGGCGTACTGCTGAGGACGCCCCCGTCGCGCAGCCAGGTATGGAGCATCCGGGAGGCCGGATCGAAGAAGGTGAAGGAATCGTCCTTGTCCTGCTTGGCCCAGCTGCGGGCCTGGGTGGCGGCATCCCAGGGCTGGGCGGCCAGGCTCATCCCGGACAGGCCGAGCGTCACGCTCAGGAGAAACAAGCGGATAGGGCGATTCCTCACGAAGGATCCTCGGAATAGACCAGTCACCAGGGGTGGGTTGATCCAACCATAGGAAATCTTGGAGGCCTTCGCAAGTTTTTACTTAGATTTGATTGGAAAAGTCCCGAATCCGTTCCAACAGCTTTCCAGGGCTGAGGCCCTCCTCCTCGAGGAGCCGCTTGGGGTCCCCGTGGTGGACCAGGTGGTCGGGCACGGCGCAACGGAGCAGGGGACGGAGGAGGCCCGCATCCGCCAGGGATTCCGTGACGGCGCCACTGAAGCCCCCGGGCGCGCAGCCCTCCTCGAGGGTCACCACCCCGCGGCAGCGCTGGGCCCAGGCATGGATGAGGGGCGCGTCGAGCGGCTTGACGAAGCGGGCGTTGATGACGGCGCAGGAGCGTCCCTCTCCCGCCAGGGTCTCGGCCAGGGCCAGGGCCGGGGCGACCATGGCGCCGACGGCGCAGAGGAGCAGGTCATCGCCCTCCCGCAGCAGTTCTCCCTTGCCGAGGGGCAGGGCGCGGATGGGCTCCTCCAGGGCCACGCCCAGGCCGTTGCCGCGGGGGTAGCGGATGGCCGCGGGGTGGCCGCAGTAGAGGGCGGTCATGAGCATCTGGCGAAGCTCGTTCTCATCCTTGGGCGCCATGAGGATGATGTTGGGCAGGCAGCGCAGGTAGGCCAGGTCGTAGAGACCGTGGTGGGTGGGGCCATCGGCACCGACGATGCCGGCCCGATCCAGCGCGAAGGTCACGGGCAGGTCCTGGATGCAGACGTCGTGGGCCACCTGGTCGAAGCCCCGCTGCAGGAAGGTGCTGTAGATGGCCGCCACGGGCCGCAGGCCCTGGGCGGCGAGGCCGGCGGCGAAGGTGACCGCGTGCTGCTCGGCGATGCCCACGTCGAAGCAGCGGCCGGGGAAGGCCTTCTGGAAGAGGTTCATGCCGGTGCCGTCGAGCATGGCCGCCGTGATGCCCACGATCTTCTCGTCGGTCTTCGCCAGTTCGACCAGGGCCTTGCCGAAGATGCTGGTGTAGCTGGGTGGTGCCGGCTTCGCGGGATCGGTGGTGGCCTTGATGATCTCGCCGGCTTCGGCGTCGAAGGCGGTGACGCCATGCCATTTCAGGGGATCCTGCACCGCGGGCTCGTAGCCGTAGCCCTTCTTGGTCTGCACGTGCAGCAGCACCGGGCCGTCCTTCATCTTCGCCTTGGCCTCGGCCAGGGCCTTGGAGGTGGCGTTCACGTCGTGGCCGTTCACGGGGCCCATGTAGCGGAAGCCCAGGTCCTCGAAGAGCAGCCCCGGGATCATGAGGCGCTTGAAGCTCTCCTCGCTCCACTTGGCGGCCCTGGCCACACCTTTGCTGACCGATTCCAGGGGGATGGCCTTGATGGCGTGCTCGATGCGGTCGCGCCAGCGGTGGTAATACTGGCCGGACATGATCTGGTTCAGGTAGCCCTGCAGCGACCCCACGTTGGGGTTGATGCTCATGTCGTTGTCGTTGAGGATCACCAGGAAGTTCTTCGTCTCCAGGTAGCCGGCCTGGTTCAGGGCCTCGAAGGCCATGCCGGCGGTCATGGAGCCGTCCCCGATGACGGCGATGCAGGCGTGGTCCTGCTTCTGCAGGTCGCGGGCCGTGGCCATGCCCAGCGCCGCGGAAATGCTGGTGCTGGCGTGGCCGGCGCCGAAGTGATCGTAGGGGCTCTCATCCCGCTTGAGGAAGCCCGAGAGGCCATGGTGCTGGCGGAGGGTGGGGAAGCGGTCCTTGCGTCCCGTGAGGATCTTGTGGGGGTAGGCCTGGTGGCCCACGTCCCAGACGATGCGGTCCTGGAGGAAGTCGAAGTGGTGGAAGAGGGCCACGGTCAGTTCGACCGTGCCCAGGTTCGAGCTGAAGTGTCCGCCCGTTTCCGAAACCGAGGCGATGAGGAAGGCGCGCACCTCGGAGGCCAGCTGTTCCAGCTGGGCGGGGGTGAAGTGCCGCACCTGCTGGGGAGCGGCCAGGGAATCGAGCAGGGGGTAGGGGCTGCCGGGGGTGGTCACGGGGCGGACTACCTGGCCCGCAGCGCCAGGTACCGCGCCCAGGCTGCCAAGGAATTCCGGTTGGGTAGGGAGGCTAGATGACATAGGGCGGTCTCGGTGGCTTCACTCAGGGCCTTGCGGGCGCCTTCGAGGCCCAGCAGGGAAGGGTAGGTGATCTTACCCCTGCCCGCATCCTTTCCGGCCCGCTTGCCCAGGTCGGCCTCGGAGGCGGTGGCGTCCAGGATGTCGTCCTGGATCTGGAAGGCCAGGCCGATGGCCTCGCCGTAGGCCCGCAGGGAGGCCCTTTCCGGGGGGGTGGCGCCGCCCAGGACGGCCCCGATCTCCAGGGAGGCCCGCAACAGGGCGCCGGTCTTCAGGCGGTGGATGAGGCGGAGGTGGTCCAGGTCGTACTGCTCGAGCTTCTCGCCCACACTCGGCCCATCCTGGGCCTCGCCCTTCGGGCCATCTCGCTTCGCGAGCCGGTGGGGCTTTGCTCGTGCTTCGCCCTCCAGATCCAGGGCCTGACCTCCCGCCATGCCGCGCCAGCCCGCCCCCTCGGCCAGGAGGGCCAGGGCCTCGGCCCGGCGCGCCGGGTCCAGGTCCGCCGAGGCCAGCACGCCGAAGGCCTCCGTCAGCAGGGCGTCGCCGGCCAGGATGGCGTGGCCCTCGCCGTAGACCTTGTGGTTGGTGGGCCGGCCGCGGCGCAGGTCATCGTCGTCCATGGCGGGCAGATCGTCGTGGATCAGGGAATAGGTGTGGACGTACTCCAGGGCCAGGGCCCCGGGCAGGGCCTGGACGGCGGTGCCGCCCACGGCCTCGCAGGCCAGGATGCAGAGCACGGGCCGCACGCGCTTGCCGCCGGCCTCCAGGCTGTAGCGCACGGCCTCGCCGAGCCGGGCGGCCTCCCCCCCGTGGAAGGGCTTCGTGAGCTCGGCATCCAGCAGGGGCAGGAGGCGGTCCAGGTCTGCCTTCACCTGATCGGGAGCCGCCTTCATCGGCCGCCCTTCGGCTCGTCCAGGGGCTCGGCCCGGTACTCTCCGCCCAGGCCCGCCTTGAGGACTTCCACCCGGCGCTGGGCCTCGGCCAGCTGCTTCTGCAGGGCCTGGCTCAGCTGCACGCCCTCCTCGAAGCGGGTCAGGGCCTCCTCCAGGCTGAGGCTGCCGGACTCGAGCTGCTGCACCAGCGACTCGAGCCGGTCCAGGCCATCGTCGAAGGAAGGTTGGGCGGTCATGGGAAATCCGGAAAGGGGCCTCGGGGGCCCCGACCAGTCTAGGAGAATCGGGGCCCCTGCGCTCGGGTGGGTCGGACTCAGCGTCCCTTGGCGAGGTTTTCCCGCATCTTCTTGCCGGCATCCTCCAGCTTGTAGCCCTCGGGCAGGGCGAAGGCGGATTCGGGGATGGGGCCATCCCGCAGTTCCGTGGCCACGCTGGTCAGCTCGCCCACGAGGGGCATCACCTGGTGGCTCCGGAGGGCGATCCCCTGCACCTTGGCCAGTTCCTCGCCCAGCTTCAGCATGGAAGAGGCGCCGGGCCCCATCTGGCCGATGGCGTGCTGAAGGCGCAGGAACCGCTTATAGGAGCCCACGGGCGTGGGTGGCTTGAGAGAGGGGTCGTTGCTGCTCTCCAGGACCGTGGAGCCCATGGTGATCTTCCACTTCTTGCACTTGCGCCCGAGGATGGCCTCGGAGCCCTGCTCCTCGACCGTGACCTGGGCCTCGCCGCCCCCGCCCATCAGCTTCTGGGCGAAGGCGGGCAGGTTCTTCATCCGCTCCGCCATGCCCTCCATGGCCGCCTCCAGGTCCTCCCAGCTCATCTTCTGGATCAGCTTCTTTTTGTGATCGATGGTGTAGTGGATGCCCTGGGTGAAGTCCACCAGGGTGTCCCGCTGGCCCTCGGGATGGTTGATCCGCATGAACCGGGAGGACCAGAGGTGGGTCTGCTTGCCCTCGTGCCCCCGGCCCGTGGTCGCCATGGTGAGGCTGAGGTCTCCTCCGGCGAGGCTTGGAATGAAGAGGGCGAGGGCGAGGGCTGATGCCAGAAGTCTCCGCATGGTAATTCTCCGGGGTGGTCGCCCATGAGCATACGCGCGGTGCCCGCACTTTGGGGTACCTTCGAACCTTTGGGGGTGCCCATGGCCCGCGTGCTCGTGGTGGACGACAGCAAGGAGACCTGCGAGTTCCTGGAGGAGCTGCTGGGAACCATGGGCCTTGAAGTCGCCAAGGCCACCCACCCGGATCGGGCCATCGAGCTGCTGCACAAGGACGCCTTCGACCTGTTGCTGTCGGACATCAACCTGGAGGCCAAGAAGGATGGGCTGGACCTGCTGCGCGAGGCCAAGCCCCTGGGGGTGGACACCATCCTGCTCTCGGGCTTCGGCACCCTGGAGACGGCCATCGAGGCCGTGCGGGAGGGCGCCTTCGACTTCCTCAGCAAGCCCTGGAACAACGAGGAGCTGAAGGCCCTGGTGACCCGCGCCCTGGCCCGCCGCCAGTCCAGCGGCCAGGGGGCCGCCCCCGGGGCCTCTCCCAAGGCGAAGCGGAGCCTGATGATCGGCTCGAGCCCGAAAATGATGGCGGTCTACAAGACCATCGCCAGCCTGCAGAACAGCCGGGCCACTGTGCTCATCACGGGCGAGAGCGGCACGGGCAAGGAACTGGTGGCCCGCAGCATCCACCTCTCCAGCGACCGGCGGGACCGGGCCTTCGTGGCCGTGAACTGCGGGGCTCTGACCGAGACGCTGCTGGAGTCCGAGCTCTTCGGGCATGTGAAGGGTTCCTTCACGGGGGCCATCGGCGAGAAGCCGGGCCTCTTCGAGGAGGCCTCTGGCGGCACCATCTTCCTGGACGAGATCGGCGAGACCAGCCCCAGCTTCCAGGTGCGGCTGCTGCGGGTGCTCCAGGAGCAGGAGATCCGCCGGGTGGGTGGCAACAAGACCATCAAGGTGGATGCCCGGGTGATCGCGGCCACCAACCGGGACCTGCAGGTCATGGTCAAGGCCGGGACCTTCCGGGAGGACCTCTACTACCGGCTGGGCGTGGTGGAGCTGGCGGTGCCTCCCCTGCGGGAGCGGCGGGAGGATATCCCGGCCCTGCTGGACCACTTCCTGTCCGAGTTTGGGCAGAAGGACGGACACGCTTACCAGCTGCACCCAGAGGCCCGCCGGGTGCTCGAGGCCTATTCCTGGCCGGGCAACGTCCGGGAGTTGAGCAACGCCATCGAGAACCTCACCCAACTCAGCCGAGGCCTGGAGATCTCCGTGGACGACCTGCCGGCCAAGATCCAGGCCGATGTGCTGAAAAAGGCCCTGCGGCGGTCGGAGCCAGGGGAGGGGGTGCCCGCCCTGATCGAGGACTGGCCCACCCTGGATGAGCTCGAGCATCGCTACATCCAGATCCTGATTGGCCGTCACAAGGAAAAACAGCGCATCGCCGAAATATTGGGTGTGGACCGTACTACGCTCTACCGCAAGCTCAAGCGCTATGGGCTCCACGACGGCGAGTAGCGGACCCGTGGGGCCGGAATCGTCGCACCCTGCTACAGGTTGCAGAACGCCACGGGTATTGCGGACTTCAATTTTAACTATGTATTGATTTAAATAATGATATCGTTTGGCCCAAAGCGTGCTTGAAGGTTGGCACTTCCGGCCGTGCCGGATCCACCCAGGGAGTACCCCCATGAAGAAGCTTGCTGCGCTGCTCGTCGCCGCCGCTCTGATCAGCCCCGTCTTCGCCGAAGAGGCCAAGAAGCCTGAAGCCAAGAAGGCCGAGAAGGTCGAGAAGAAGGCTGAGACCAAGAAGGCCGAGCCCAAGAAGGAAGAGGCCAAGAAGGCTCTGAACGCCGAGGAGAAGAAGGCCGAGCCCAAGAAGGCCGAGAAGAAGGCCGAGCCCAAGAAGGAAGAGAAGAAGGCCGAGGCCAAGAAGGCCCTGACCGCCGAAGAGAAGAAGGCTGAAGCCGCCCCCAAGGCCGAGAAGAAGGCCAAGAAGGCGAAGAAGGCCAAGGCCGAGCCCAAGAAGGAAGAGGCCAAGAAGGCCCTGAACGCCGAGGAGAAGAAGGCCGAGAAGAAGGCTGACTGCCCCAAGGACTGCAAGAAGGATTGCTGCAAGAAGGGCGAAAAGAAGGCCGAGGCCAAGAAGGCCCTGAACGCCGAGGAGAAGAAGGCCGAGCCCAAGAAGGCTGAGAAGAAGGCCGAGCCCAAGAAGGAAGAGAAGAAGGCCGAAGCCAAGAAGTAAGACGCTTCACCGGTCTCTGGAAAAGCGGGCTTCGGCCCGCTTTTCCGTGTCCGCCTTTCCCGGGATCGGCGGGCAGGCCATGATGGAGCCATGATCGATCCCCTGCTCGACCTCACCGCCGAAATCCGCGCCCGGGTTCCGGCCCCGCCCTCCGGGGGCGCCACCCAGCTGCTGGGCTGCGTGGAGGGCTTCGGCCTTTTCCGGGACGCGAAGGGCGTCCATCACCGGTCCTTCTCCCAGATCGACCCTGCCGAGGGGCCCTGGGACCTGTCCCCCCTCATCGATCACACACTGCTCAAGGCCGATGCCACCGGTGCCCAGGTCGAGGCTCTCTGTGCGGAGGCCCTGGCCCACGGCTTCGCCTCTGTCTGCGTCAACCCCCTGTGGGTGCCCCTGGCGGCCTCCCTGCTGAAGGGCAGCCCCGTGCGCACCTGCACCGTGGTGGGCTTCCCCCTCGGGGCCTCGGCCACCCGGGCGAAGGCTTTCGAGGCCGAGGTGGCCCTGGCGGATGGGGCCCAGGAGGTGGACATGGTGCTGGCCATCGGGGCGGCGAAGGCCGGCGACTGGGACAAGGTGCGCCGGGACCTCGAGGCGCTGCGGGCCGCCGTGCCCGCCCCGGCCGTGCTCAAGGTGATCCTCGAGACCTGCCTCCTGGATGATGCGGAAAAGGCCCGCGCCTGCGAGCTGGCCGCGGAAGCCGGACTCGACTTCGTGAAGACCTCCACCGGCTTCTCCACGGGCGGCGCCACCGAGGCGGACGTGGCGCTCATGCGCCGGACCGTGGGGCTCGGCCTGGGCGTGAAGGCCTCGGGCGGCATCCGGACCTACCCGGTCGCGCTCCAGATGGTCCGCGCGGGCGCCACCCGGCTGGGTCTCTCGGCCTCCGTGGCCGTGGTCCGGGGCGGCACGGGGGCCGGGACCTACTGAAAAGTGCGGTATCCTCCAGACATCAGTCCTCCCGGAGGCGGTCGTGGCGAAGCTTGATCTCATGTTGTACGAGGAGGAGTACAAGCTCCTCCAGGAGATCATCGGCCGCCTCGAGAAGGACGCCTCCGCCAAGGTGGTCTTCCTGGTGGACAAGAACGGCCAGCAGATCGCCGCGGCCGGCGACGTGAAGAGCATCGACGCCACCAGCCTGGCCTCCCTCACCGCCGGCAACGTGGCCGCCACGGACGGCCTGGCCAAGCTCATCGGGGAGAAGGAGTTCAGCCTGCTCTTCCACGAGGGTGAGAAGGACAACCTCCACATCTCCATCGTGGGCAAGCGGGGCATCCTGGTCGTCATTTTCGACCAGAACTCAAGCCTGGCCCTGGTGCGGCTGCGGGTGAAGAAGGCCAGCAAGGAGCTCCAGGAGATCTTCGACCAGGTCGAGCAGCGCGCCCAGAAGGAATCCGACAGCGGGAGCCGCTTCGAAAGCCCCTTCTCGGAGATCACCGACGAAGACATCGACCGCCTCTTCGGCGACTGAGCTAGGGCGATCCATGACCTTCATCAACTACGCGTCGCGCGAGATCAACTGCAAGATCGTGTATTACGGCCCGGGCCTCTGCGGGAAGACCACGAACATCCAGTGGATCTTCGAGCAGGCCAACCCGGACAAGCGGGGCAAGCTGGTGAGCCTGGCCACCGAGACCGACCGCACCCTCTTCTTCGACTTCCTGCCCCTGGACATGGGGACGGTCAAGGGCTTCAAGGTGCGCTTCCACCTCTACACCGTGCCTGGCCAGGTCTTCTACGACGCCAGCCGCAAGCTCATCCTCCGCGGCTGCGACGGCATCATCTTCGTGGCTGACAGCCAGAGGGCCCGCATGGAAGCCAACATCGAGTCCATCGCGAACCTTGCCACGAACCTGAAGGAGAACGGCTTCGACATCCGCTCGATCCCCTACGTCCTCCAGCTGAACAAGCGGGACATGCCCTCCGCTGCCCCGGTCGCCGAGATGGAGCGCCTCCTGCGGTTCCGGAACGAGCCCATGATCGAGGCCGTGGCCAACAAGGGCACCGGCGTCATCGAGACCCTCAAGGCCGCCGCCCGGCAGGTGCTCATGGAGCTGCAGCGCGCCTGAGCGCCGCGACCTGGATCACAGGTCCCTGCGCCCCACGCTTGAATCCCGGGCCCCATCCGGTAGAATGATCCTTCGACCTTTTTCCGGAGTAGCTCAGGGGTCAGAGCGGGTGACTGTTAATCACTAGGTCGGGGGTTCAAATCCCTCCTCCGGAGCCAGAAACCTCGCCCCGCGTCAGCGGGGCGAGGCGTTTCAGAGGAGAGACCCGATGAGATCAGCCCTTTGCCTGACGGTTCTGGCCCTCGCCCTTCCCCTGGGCGCCGCGGACGCCGCGAAGCCCCAGGCTCCCGCCCGCCCGGCCCCCGCAAAACCGAAAGGACCCGCCATGATCACCACCGATTCTGGCCTGAAGTATGTCGATACCGTGGTGGGCACCGGGGCCTCGCCGGCCCGCGGCCAACAGTGCCTCGTGCACTACACCGGCTGGCTGGACGATGGCCGGAATGGACGCGGCAAGAAGTTCGACAGCTCCGTGGACCGCGGCCAGCCCCTGGCCATCCCCATCGGCGTGGGCCGCGTCATCAAGGGCTGGGACGAGGGCGTCATCAGCATGAAGGTGGGCGGCAAGCGCACCCTCTACATCCCCTCGTACCTGGGCTACGGCCCCCGCGGCGCCGGCGGGGACATCCCCCCCAACGCCGACCTGATCTTCGACGTGGAGCTGGTGGCCCTCAAGTAGCCCTCAGGCGAAGCTGAGGGCCTGCTCCAGGTCGGCCTTCAGGTCCCGCACATCCTCCAGGCCCACGGACAGCCGGATGAGGTCGTCGCTGATGCCGGCCCGCTTCCGCGCCTCGGGGGTCATGGATGCGTGGGTCATGGAGGCGGGGTGGGCCACCAGGGACTCCACGCCGCCCAGGCTCTCCGCCAGGGTGAACCAGCGGAAGCGGCGGAGTACGTGGTTCAGCCGCGCGTTCCCGCCCTCTCTCAGCTCGAAGCTGAGCATGGCGCCGAAGCCCCGCTGCTGGCGCTGGGCCAGCCCGTGCTGGGGGTGGCCGGGCAGGCCCGGGTAGTGGACCTTGCCCACGGCGGGATGGGCGGCGAGGAACTCCGCCAGGACCTGGGCCGTGGCCTCGTGCTGGCGCATGCGCAGGGGCAGGGTCTTGAGGCCCCGCAGGGCCAGGAAGCAGTCGTGGGGCGCCTGGGAGGTGCCCAGCAGGTTGTTCACGCTCTGGATCTGCTGGGTGAGGGCGAGGCGGCCAGGAGCCGAGACGACGATGCCGCCCACCACGTCACTGTGGCCGTTGAGGTACTTGGTGGTGGAGTGGATCACCAGATCAGCGCCCAGGTCGAAGGGCCGCTGGAGGTAGGGGGAAAGGAAGGTGTTGTCCACCGCCACCAGGCAATCCGGCTGGCGGTGGCCGATCTCCGCCACGGCGGCGATGTCCGTGAGGCGCAGCAGGGGGTTGGAGGGCGTCTCGATCCAGATCATGCGGGTATTGGGCCGCAGCGCGGATTTCAGCGCCGCCAGGTCGGCGAGGTCCAGGTAGGTGACCTCCAGACCGTAGGACTTCCTCGCATGCTCCAGGAGACGGAAGGTGCCTCCGTAGCAGTCCACGGTGCTGATGAGGTGGCTGCCCTGGGGCAGCAGGTTCAGGGCCACCAGGATGGCGCTCATGCCCGTGCTGGTGCAGGTGGCGCCGTGGCCGCCCTCCAGCAGGGCGATGGCCTCCTCCAGGGCCGCGCGAGTGGGGTTCCCGCTGCGGGTGTAGTCATAGCCCGCGTTGGTGCAGATGTCCTGGAAGGCGAAGGTGGAGGAGAGGTACAGGGGCGGCATCACGGCGCCGTAGGCGGGATCAGGCTGCACGCCCGCGTGCACGCACTGGGTGGCCACGCCCGCGTCGGGCATGAGTCCCGGTCGGTGGACCCACCCGGCCTCGCCGGTGCGGGCCGGGGGCTGGATGGTGAAGTGGTAGGCCGGGTTGCCCGGCACGTTGGTGTCTAGAAACTGCTCGCTCACAAGCGCCTCCCGGGAAGGAGGATCCAGTCGGTTTCACCGTGGTCCAAAAACGCGAAGGGGCCCGATGATTCGGGCCCCTTCGCATGTCAGCTTCCGACACGTCAGCATCTCTCCGCGAGGATTCGCGGCAGGAATTGGCACCTTGCTTTCGCAGGTTGCCAAGGTTTCACAGGGCCCGTCCCTCCACCTTTCTGGATATCACGTGATGAAACTGGCAAGGATCCTGTGGAGGGACAGTATCCGATGGCGGCATTGATTCGCCAAGGAAATTCAATGGGGCTGTCCCGTCAGGCCTTCCAGTCCGGGTGCAGCTGCCCCTCGAAGACGGGCTGGACGGGGCCGGACATGAGGATGTGGCCTTCGGGCGCGAACTCGATGTCGAGGGTGCCGCCGGGCATCTGGACCGCCACGCGGTCCTCCACCAGGTTCAGGCGCCGGCAGGCGGCGGCCGCGGCGCAGCTGCTGCCCGAGGCGGGCGTGTACCCGGCACCCCGCTCCCAGATCTCGATGCGGATGCGCCGACGGTCGACCACTTCGACCAGCAGCACGTTCACCCGCTCCGGGAACTCCGGATGGCGCTCGATCTTGGGTCCCAGGCGGCAGGCATTGGCCTGGGAGACCTCGCCGGGGAAGACCACGCAGTGGGGGTTGCCCAGGCTGAGGGCCGTGATGGTGACGGGCCCCGTGGGCAGGAAGAGGGGCGTCTCCAGCACCTCGAGCTGGGAGGAGATGCCGGTGAAGGGGATGTCTCCGGCCCTGAAGCTGGGCACCCCCATGTCCACCTGCACCAGGCTGCCATCCGGCGCCAGGAACCGGGCCTGGGAGAGGCCGCCCAGGGTGTGGATCAGGCATTCAGTGCCATGCGCGTGGCCCGCCTCGAACAGGTAGCGGGCGAAGATGCGGAGGCCGTCGCCGCTGGTCTCCGCCTCGCTGCCGTCCGGATTGAAGATCCGCAGGCCGAAGGCGCCCGGGTGCCCGGGAACCTCCAGCGGGCCCAGGAGGAGCCCATCGGAGCCGATGCCCAGCCGCCGGTCACAGAGCGCCTGGATCAAGCGGGGAGCCGGATCGAAGGCGGTCCGGGAGGGGTCCACCACGATGTAGTCGTTCCCGAGCACATGGAATTTGGAGAAGCGGAGCGGGTTCGACATGGTCAGGGACGGCTCACAGGGTGATGCGGGTTCCGAGCACCTGGAGGAACTGGGCGAGCCAGGCGGGGTGCGCGGGCCAGGCGGGCGCGGTGACGAGGTTCCCGTCGGTGACGGCCCCGTCGATGGCGATCTCGGCATACTTCCCCTTGGCCACCTCCACCTCGGCCCGGCAGGCGGGGTAGGCCGAACAGGTGCGTCCCTCCAGCACCCCGGCCGCGGCCAGCAGCTGGGCACCGTGGCAGATGGCCGCCACCGGCTTCTTCGCCGTGAAGAAGTGCCGCACGAGCTCCAGCGCCTTCGCATTGAGGCGCAGATACTCCGGGGCCCGGCCGCCGGGGATCACCAACGCGTCGTAGTCTTCCGGCTTCACCGCGGCGAAGCTGGCATTCAGCGTGAAGCGGTGGCCCGGCTTCTCGGAGTAGGTCTGATGGCCCTCGAAGTCGTGGATGGCCGTGGCGACCCACTCGCCCGCCTGCTTGTCCGGACAGGCCGCATGGACCGTGTGGCCCACGGCCAGGAGGGCCTGGAAGGGCACCATGATCTCGTAGTCCTCGCCGAAGTCACCGACGAGCATGAGGATTTTCTTCGCGGCCATGGGAGTCTCCTTGGGGTGGTGGAACCGCCCCGATAATACGCGTATCCAGGGCGGGGCAGGACCCGATCGGGCAAAGTCCGGGACCCGGTGCCTGCTGACCGGGGACCGGCTCAGGCCTGGAGGTAGACCTCGGCGCCCTTCTGGACGAAGGTCTCCGCCATCTCCTCCATGCCCTTCTGCAGGGCCTCCTCCTCGTTGTAGCCATGGCTCTCGGCGTACTGCCGCACGTCGTCCGAGATCTTCATGGAGCAGAAGTGGGGGCCGCACATGGAGCAGAAGTGGGCGGACTTGGCCCCTTCGGCGGGCAGCGTCTCGTCGTGGAATTCCCGGGCCGTGTCCGGATCCAGGGCCAGGTTGAACTGGTCCTCCCAGCGGAACTCGAAGCGGGCCTTGCTCATGGCGTCATCCCAGATGCGGGCGCCGGGATGGCCCTTGGCAAGGTCCGCGGCGTGGGCGGCAATCTTGTAGGCGATGACGCCGTCCTTCACGTCCTTCTTGTTGGGCAGGCCCAGGTGTTCCTTCGGCGTCACGTAGCAGAGCATGGCGCAGCCGTACCAGCCGATCATGGCGGCGCCGATGGCCGAGGTGATGTGGTCGTAGCCGGGGGCGATGTCCGTGGTGAGGGGGCCCAGGGTGTAGAAGGGCGCCTCGTCGCAGACTTCCAGCTGCTTGGTCATGTTCTCCTGGATGAGGTGCATGGGCACGTGGCCGGGGCCCTCGATCATCACCTGCACGTCGTGCTTCCAGGCGATCTTGGTGAGCTCGCCCAGGGTCTCCAGTTCGCCGAACTGGGCCTCGTCGTTGGCATCGGCGGTGCTGCCGGGGCGCAGGCCGTCACCCAGGGAGAAGGCCACATCGTAGGCCTTCATGATCTCGCAGATGTCCTCGAAGTGCGTGTAGAGGAAGTTCTCCTGGTGGTGGGCCAGGCACCGCCCAGCGAGGATGGACCCGCCGCGGCTGACGATGCCCGTGACGCGCTTGGCGGTGAGGGGGATGTAGCGCAGCCGCACGCCGGCGTGGATGGTGAAGTAGTCCACGCCCTGCTCGGCCTGCTCGATGAGCGTGTCGCGGAAGATCTCCCAGGTGAGGTCCTCGGCTTTGCCGTTCACCTTCTCCAGGGCCTGGTAGATGGGCACGGTGCCGATGGGCACGGGGCTGTTGCGCAGGATCCACTCGCGGGTCTCGTGGATGTTCTTGCCGGTGCTGAGGTCCATGACCGTGTCGGCGCCCCAGCGGATGGACCAGGCCATCTTCTCCACTTCCTCCTCGATGGAGGAGGCCACGGCGGAGTTGCCGATGTTGGCGTTGATCTTCACCAGGAAGTTCCGGCCGATGATCATGGGCTCGGTTTCCGGGTGGTTGATGTTGGCGGGGATGATGGCGCGGCCCCGGGCCACCTCGTCGCGCACGAACTCGGGCGTGATGCGGCTCTTCAGGCCGGCGGCATCGCGGCCCAGGTTCTCGCGGATGGCGATGAACTCCATCTCGGGGGTGACGATGCCCTGCTTGGCGTAGTGCATCTGGGAGACGTTGCGGCCGGCCTTGGCCCGCAGGGGCTTGCGCTCGGCATGGAAGCGGATGGCGTCCAGCTCCTTGTCCCGCTCCCGGAGCTTCCGGTAGAGGCTGGTGGCGCCCGGCAGCTCCTCAACGTCCCCGCGGCCCAGGATCCAGTCCTGGCGGAGGGGCTTCAGGCCCTTGGCCACGTCGATGGTGACGGCGGGATCGGTGTAGGGGCCCGAGGTGTCGTAGAGGACCACCGGCTCGTTCTCGGTGAGCTGGTCCTTGAAGTCCCGGGTGGGGTGCAGCTGGATCTGGCGGAAGGGGACCTGCACGCCAGCCTGGGACCCGGCCACGTGGACCTTCTTGGAGGCCGGGAAGGGGGTCAGGCAGGCGGCCAGGGCCGTTCCATCCATGGGCACCGGAGTGGAATTGGACTGCATGGTCATGGAAACTCCGGACTTGGGAAAATCGGGCCGGGATTGATCCCGAATTAGGAAGTTTATCGCGAGGGGAGGGACGCGACGAATTCAAAGATTATTAGGAGGTGGCCGATACAAGGTGCATGGAGCCCTCCCATGCAGGATAAGCCCCAAGAAAACCAGGCCATCCCCGATCAGCTCATGCAGATAGCACGGGAGCAGGAGGGGGGCGCCGAGCGTGTGCTCGACCAGATCGAGGTGGTCCAGAACAGCTTCGAGGAGATCCAGAACCTCTCCAAGGAGTGCCAGGAGATCCTGAGGAACCTCGTCCCTCCCTCCGACGAGCTGGAGACGCTCACCGCCAAGCTCGAGCAGATCGGATTCCACGCGGACAACGGGGCCTACAACATCCAGGGCGCCTTCGACCTCTACCAGTACCAGGACGTGGTCCGGCAGAAGCTGGAGCGGGTCGGACGAAGCCTCATCGAGGTGGCCCAGTATGTGCTCGGGCGTCTGCAGCCCTCCGAGGACCACCTGCCCAAGATGGCGCCCTCCGGCCGGGACATCCTGCAGCGCGCGCCCCAGATGGCCGATGTCACCAAGGTGGACGCGGACGCCATCGTGGCCGAATTCTTCGCCAAGGCCATCAAAGACAAGGCTGCCAAGAAGGCAGAGGGCTGAATTCCGCCGGATGCGGGATAATCGGTCCCCGGGAGGGATCATGCCCCGTCGCGTCCTGTTCATCAGCAGCCTGGCCTTCAGCCTGATCGCTGCCCCGCGGTCCCAGGAGGACCCGGTCCTGCGCGCCCGTGCCCAGCGGGCTTCGGCCCAGGGGATCTCCGAGGGGGATCTGCCGCCGGTGCCGAAGGGCATCGTGGAGCCGCCGCCCCTTCCCCCGCCGGAGGCCCATGTGAAGGACAGCCGGAAGGGCCGGGCGGTCAAGGGCAAGGTCAAGGCCAAGAAGGGGAAGACCGGCGCCAAGAAGGGCAAGGGGGCCGCGGGCGCCCGAAAAGCAGCCAAGGGGAAGGGCCAATGAAGATCGGCGTCCTGACTTCCGGGGGGGACGCCCCCGGCATGAATGCGGCCATCCGGGCCGCGGTGCGGCAGGCCGATGCCTTGGGCCACGAGGCCTGGGGCATCCACCGGGGCTACCAGGGGCTGCTCGAGGGCGACATGGCCCCGCTGCCCAGCCGGGCCTGCGCCAACATCCTCCAGCGAGGCGGCACCATGCTGCAGACCGCCCGCTGTCCTGAATTCCACGACCCCGCCACCCGCGCCAAGGCCGCCGGTAAGCTGAAGGAGGCCGGGATCGAGGCCCTCGTCGTGATCGGCGGCGATGGCAGCTTCCGGGCCGCCGAGGCCCTGTGGCGCGAGCACCAGGTGGCCTGCGCGGGGATCCCCGGCACCATCGACAACGACCTGGCCGGGACGGAGCGGACCCTGGGCTTCGACACGGCCCTCAACACGGCCGTGGAGGCCATCGACCGCATCCGCGACACGGCTTCGAGCCATGGCCGACTCTTCCTGGTGGAGGTCATGGGCCGGAGCTCGGGCATGCTGGCGGTCCACACGGCCCTGGCCTGCGGCGCCGAGGCGGTGCTCTACCCTGAATCCCCGGACGACAGCTACGAAGTCCTGGTCTCCCAGCTGGAGGCCAGCTGGCAGCGCGGCAAGCGGAGCTCCATCGTGGTGGTGGCCGAGGGCGACACCGTGGGGCGCGCCATGGCCGTGGGCGAGCGCCTGAAGCGCGACCATCCGCTGGACCTCCGGGTGGTGGTGCTGGGCCATGTGCAGCGCGGGGGCAGCCCCACGGCCCTGGATCGCATCTGGGGCAGCCGCTGGGGTGCCGAGGCTGTGCGGCGCCTCGATCGCGGCGAGAGTGGCTTCTACCTCGGCGAGGTCGGCGGCGCCCTGGTCGCCCAGCCCATCGCCCGGGTCCTCGAACCCCAGCCGGTGCCCCCGGGCGACATCGGCCGGTTGGTCACCACCCTGGCCCGGTAGGTTGTGGGAATCCGCGGCGGCGTGATTCCCTGGAGGGGCCGCCCGCAGGCGGCTCAGAAGGAGCTTTGATGTCGGGCACGCAGGGTCATCAATCCCTGGTCGCGGTCGTCTTCTCGGTATCGCCTGCGGCGATACGCGAGACTTCCCGCGTTGGGTCGGCGGTAAAGGAGTCGTGATGTCGGGCACGCATGGTCATCAATCCCTGGTCGCGGTCGTCATGGCAGGGGGGCGCGGCACGCGGTTCTGGCCCCGGAGCCGCAACGCCCGGCCCAAGCAGTTCCTGGCCATCGTGGGGACGGAGACCCTGCTGCATCAGACGGTGCGCCGCCTGGATGGCCACGTGGCCCCCGAGCGCATCTTCGTGGTCACCACGGAGGACTTGGCCGAGGAGACCCGGCGCATGCTGCCCGAGCTCCCCCCGGAGAATGTCATCGTGGAGCCCGAGGGCCGCAACACCGCGCCCTGCCTGGCCCTGGCCCTGGTGGAGATCGAGAAGAAATTCCCCGAGGGCGTCATGGCCGTCCTCTCGGCCGATCACTGGATCGGGGACCGCGAGGTCTTCCTGGAGGACCTGGACCTCGCCGTGAAGCACGCCGCCTGGGAGCGGGAGCTGGTCACCTTCGGCATCAAGCCCACCTATCCCGAGACCGGCTACGGCTACATCGAGTCCGAGGGGCATGGCCCCGTGCTGAAGGTGCGGGCCTTCCGAGAGAAGCCTCCCGTCGAGGTGGCGGTGCAGTACCTCGAATCCGGCCGCCACTACTGGAACGCCGGCATGTTCGTGTGGACCCTGGCGGATTTCCGGGAGGGCCTGCAGAAGCACGCGCCGGAGGTGCTGGCACCCCTTGACGCCTGGATGAAGGCAGGGGCCGATCCCGCCACCTTGGCCGCCGCCTACCGTCAGCTGCCCAAGCTGGCCATCGACGTGGCCCTCATGGAAAAGGCGGAGACTGTGGCCGTGGTGCCGACGCGCTTCCGTTGGTCGGACGTGGGTTCCTGGCCGGCCGCCATCGAGTTCCAGGAGACCGATTCCGAAGGCAATGTGAGCGTGGGCGATACCCTCCTGATGGACACGCGGAACAGCGCCTTCTTCGGCGGGACCCGGCTCATCGCCGCCAGCGGCGTGGACGACCTCATCGTCGTGGATGCCGAAGACGCCCTCCTCATCTGCCGCCGGGATCGCGCCCAGACGGTCAAGCAGATCGTCGAGCGGCTCAAGGCCGAGGGTCGGGAAGATCTGCTCTAACCTGAAGACCGAAGACTGAGGACACATCATGCAGAAACCTGAAACGCTGCACGTCGACAAGCCCTGGGGCTCCTTCGACCAGTACGCCCTCAACACGCCCTGCACGGTGAAGATCCTCACCTGCAATCCCGGCCAGAAGCTCAGCCTCCAGCGGCACAGCCACCGTGGTGAATTGTGGGTGGCCCTGGATCCGGGCGTGGTGGTGGACCGGGATGGCGAGGAGCTGCGACCCGCCGTGGGCGATGAGATCTGGCTGCCCCTGGGAAGCACCCACCGCCTGCGCTGCGATGCCGCCACGGCCCATCCGGTGCGGGTGCTGGAGGTCAGTCTCGGCACCTTTGACGAGGCCGACATCGAGCGGCTGCAGGACGACTACGGACGCCGCTGATGCGGATCCTTCCCGCTCCGGCCCTCCTGCTCTTCGCCGCCCTGCCGGCCCTGCCCCAGAGCGGTGAGGAGATCCTGGCCCGGGTGGACCGCCTGCGCCACCCCTGGCCCAGCTTCACCATGGAGCTGACCCTGAAGGCCCCCGGCTTGTCCCAGCAGTGGAAGGTGTCGGCGAGGGAGAACGGCGACGCCCGGCTGGACGGCCTCTCCAAGAAGGAGCAGGGCCGGGCCGTGCTGCTCAAGGGCGACCAGATGTGGCTGCTGCTGCCGGGTGCCAAGCGCCCGGTGAAGGTCACGCCTCAGCAGCGCCTGATGGGGCCGGCGGCGGGCGGGGACGTGGCCCGCACGCGCTTCCGCGAGGACTACAGCGTGGAGGCCCTGGCCGAGGAGAGCCTGGATGGGCGGGACTGCTGGCGGCTGGACCTGACCGCTCGGCGTGCCGCGCTCAGCGCCCGCAAGGTGGTGCTCTGGGTGGCCAAGGAGGGCACCCTGCCGCTGAAGGCCGAATTCCGCATGGCCTCCGGGAAGGTGCAGCGGAGGGCCCTCTTCGGGGCCCCGGCGCAGAGCCACGGACAGTCCGTGCTCTCGAAGATGGTGATCGAGGAACCCTCGGGAGCCCGCGCGGAGCTCCTGTTCGGGAACTGGGGCAAGGGCGGCGTGGATGCGGCCGCCTTCGAGCTGCCGGATCCGGATCGGTGATAGACTTGGCGCCGAGGTGCCCGCAAGGGCTTCCCGCCACCAATCATCCCACCACTTGACACCAGTCCCGTCCACGGGACTCCCGCTCAACCACCCCACCACTCGAAATCCCGCCAAACCTACCCTCTCGAAGCGCCCGCACCTCCGGGCGCTTCTTTTATGCTGTCCGGGGGGAGGCCACGTCAGGCGGAGGGCGCTCCGCTTTGCTGGGCGCATACCCCCGGAGCCCCCAAGCAGAGGCTCGGCGAAGCCGGGCCTCTGCTTGTCTAACTGACGGAGGAGGGGGAGAACCTCCACATAGGCTAGTGTTTGGCCGGTTCAGACTTGGGGCTGGCGGCGGCCTTGCGGTCCGTCTCCCTCGGCTGGGCCTTGTGGTGCTTGTTCTCGACGGCCTCGTTGGCGGCAGAGACCACGATGAGGGAGATGCGGCGGTTCTGGGGGTCCTTGGGGTCCTTGCCCTCGATGGGGATGGTGTCGGCATAGCCGGTGACGCGGCGGACCTGGCCCGGCCGCAGGCCACCGGCGGCGCTTTCCATCACCCGGCGCGCGGCGTTGGCGCGCTCGGAACTGAGCTCCCAGTTGGTGCGGCCGTTGCTGGAGAACTGGGCGGAATCCGTGTGGCCTCCGATCACCACCCGGTTGGGCAGCTTGCCCAGCTCCTTGGCGATCTCCTTGAGGATCGACAGGGTGTAGCTCTTGAGGGTGGCGCTGCCGGAATCGAAGAGCACCTGGGCGGCCTTGTCCTGGATCTGGATGCGGAGGCCCTCGTCGGTGAAGTCCATGGTGATCTGGTCCTGGAAGGCCTGGAGGAGCTCATCCTGCTGGAAGGCCTTCTCGATGGACTCGGCGGTGGCCTCCATGGCCTTCCGCTCTTCCTCGGCCGCACCGGGGCTTTCGGCCGCGAGGTCGGTCCCCCCATCCCCATCGGGGCCCGGGGCCATGCCGCGTCCTCCGGCCAGGATGCCCTTGCCGTGGTTGGCCAGGATCTCCTTGCCGCGCTCCGTGTTGAAGAAGTTGGCGTCCTGGAACATGCCGGCGATGCCCGCCTTGGTGTTCTTGTCCGCGCTGTTCAGCAGCCACATCAGCAGAAAGAAGGCCATCATCGCCGTCACCAGGTCGGCGTAGGCCACTTTCCAGGCGCCGCCGTGGGCGGCTGCATGCCCGCCCTTCTTCTTGACGAACTTGATTTTGATTTCGGGCTGCTGCTGGTCGGCCATACCCGCCTACCTCGGCTTGATCTGCCGCACCACTGCCACTCTGCACGGGGCTCCGCCCCGTTTGAGGCGCCGTGAGATGGGAATGGACCTGCCCGTATCGATCATGTCGTCACCGTGGTTTGATCTGCCGCACCACTTCCTCCAACTCGCCGGAACCGGGCCGCTCGGTGGAGGGGATGTTGCGCCGGGCGAACTCCACGGCGGTGATGGGGGCGGCGCCATTGCCGAAGCTGGTGAGGCCCGCCCGGATGCAGGCGAAGTAGTAGGCCTCCACGGCGTTCACGGCATCGATGTTCTTGGCCAGGGGCTGGAACACGCCGTAGGCCAGGAGGATGCCCAGGAAGGTGCCCACCAGGGCGGCGCCCACCTTGCCGCCGATGATGTTGGGCGGCTGGTCCAGGAAGCCCATGGTGATGACCACGCCCATGACGCAGGCCACGATGCCGAAGGCGGGGAAGGCGTCGGCCAGGTTGCCCACGGCGGCGCCCGGGGCGGCGTTCTCCGCGTGGTGCACATCCAACTCGGCGTCCATGACCATGTCGATCTCATCCATCTTGGCGCTGCCGTTGATGAGCAGCTTCATGGAATCGCAGAAGAAGTCGAGGGCGTGGTGGTTGTGGGTGAATGTCTCGTATTTTTTGAAGATGGCCGAATTGTGCGGGTCGTTGACATCCTGCTCCAGGGCCAGGAGGCCGCCCTTCTTGATGTTCACGTAGACCTCGTACTGCATCATGAGGACTTCCATGTACACGGCCTTGGTGTAGGGGCTGCCCTTGAGGGGCTTCATGATGTCCGCGGCCACCCGCTTGATGACGTTCAGGGGGTTGGCGGCCAGGAAGGCCCCGGCGCCCGCGCCGAAGATGATGAGCCCTTCCGCGGGCAGGGGATGCAGCAGGGTGGGTATGCTGCCGCCCTCCATCAGGTAGCCCCCGATGACCGCGCCAAAGACCACCACCAAGCCGATGATGAAGAACATGCTGCAACTCCTGCCGTATTCATCGGTCAGCAGGATCCGGGCCTGAATTCTGGTCGGGAAATGGTCCCGATCCACTGGCACAATGAAAGGATTGGGAGGATTTATGACCGCCACTCCGGCCCTGGGGCCCGTCGGCAGCTACGTGAAGCATCATTTCCGGCATTTCAATGCCGCGGCCCTGGTGGACGCCGCCGAGGGCTACCGGGCCTACCTGGCCCAGGGCGGCAAGATGATGGTCACCCTGGCCGGCGCCATGAGCACCGCCGAGCTGGGCCTGTCCTTCGCCGAGATGATCCGCCAGGACAAGGTGCACCTCATCGTCTGCACCGGCGCCAACCTCGAAGAGGACATCTTCAACTTGGTGGCCCACGACTTCTACGAGCGCGTGCCCCACTACCGCGACCTCACACCCCAGGACGAGGCGGAGCTCCTCGGCCGCCACATGAACCGGGTGACGGATACCTGCATCCCCGAGATGGAAGCCATGCGCCGCATGGAGAAGGCCATGCTCGAGGTGTGGATGGACGCGGACGCCAAGGGCGAGCGCTACTTCCCCCACGAGTTCTTCCAGAAGGTGCTCAAGAGCGGGAAGTACAAGGAGCACTACCAGATCGATCCGAAGCATTCGTGGATGCTGGCCGCGCTCGAGAAGAACATCCCCATCGTGGTGCCCGGCTGGGAGGACAGCACCCTGGGCAACATGTACGCCGCCGCCGTCATCCGCGGGGACGTGAAGAATGTCCACACCGTGCGCACCGGCATCGAGTACATGACCTGGCTGGCCAGGCACTACCAGGAGGTCACCAAGACCTCGACGCTGGGCATGTTCCAGATCGGCGGCGGCATCGCCGGCGACTTCCCCATCTGCGTGGTGCCCATGCTGCACCAGGATCTGGAACTCACCGAGGTGCCTCTCTGGGGCTACTTCTGCCAGATCAGCGACTCCACCACCAGCTACGGCTCGTACTCCGGCGCCGTGCCCAACGAGAAGATCACCTGGGGCAAGCTGGGCGTGGACACCCCCAAGTTCATCGTCGAAAGCGACGCCACCATCGTGGCCCCGCTGATCTTCGCCTACCTGCTGGGCTGGTAGCCAGACTTGCGGGTCGGGCTTCGCCCGATCCGCAAGTGGGGGTTCCCGGGGGGACACCGCGAGCGTAGCGAGCAGGCGGTCCCCGCCGGATCTGGTTAAACCTCGAAGACCAGCAGCCGCGCCCCATCGCGCCCCTTCACGGGGATCACGCGGTGGGGCGTTTCGTTGGGGATCTCGAAGCTGTGGCTGATGAACCGCCTTCCAGGCGGCATCTCCCGGCGCACCTTGGCCCAGAGCGCGGACATGGGCACGGGGGAGAGGAAGGCGTAGGCCACGTCGAAGCCCGAGAGATCCATGCGCCAGAGGCTGCCCAGGCGGATGTGCGCGTTCCGGCGGGGCAGGCAGCGCAGCCAGGCCACGAGCCAGGTGAGGGGTGAGGCCTCCACGCCCACGAACACCCCTTCGGGGTGCCGGCGGGCCAGGTGCGCCACGGGTCCACCGAAACCGCAGCCCAGATCCACGAAGCGCGGATCCAGCCGGTCCGGCAGCAGGGCCTCCAGCTTCTCCCAGGCGTCGCCGCTGGCGTGGTAGAGCGGTACCCGGGTGAGCAGCCCACCCCCGAAGATCAGGGCCAGGGCCAGGAACAACGCAAGGTAGATCCAGGCGGGGATGGGCGCTCCCCAGAGGGCCCGCACCAGGAAGGGCAGGGCCGCCTGCATGAAAACCCAGCGGGGGCCCAGGTCCAGTCCGCGGGACAGAAACACCGCCAGCACCGCCTGCAGCAGCACCCAGATCAAGGGGGGGAAGTGCAGCCCCAGCCGCACCAGGGCCACCAAAACCGCGAAAGCCAGGGCCTGCGCCAGCAGGGCGCGGAGGACGGGCGGCAGGCGGCGGAGCAGGGACATGACCCTATGCTAATCGGATGACCCTCGGCCGCTTCGCCCCCTCGCCCACCGGCGTGCTCCACCTGGGCAACCTGCGCACGGCGCTGGCCTCCTGGCTGTCCGCCCGGAAGGCCGGGGGACGCTGGGTCATCCGCATGGAAGATGTGGATGGGCCCCGCTGCCGCCGGGACCTGGGCGAGGCCCAGCTGCGGGACCTGGCGGCGCTGGGGCTGGAATCCGACGCCCCCCTGCTCTGGCAGTCCGACCGGTCTGCCGCCTACCGGGAGGTCCTGGCGGGCCTGTTCTGGGCAGGTCGCCTCTATCCCTGCCTGTGCACGCGGAAGGACCTGCAGCTGCTGGCCTCGGCGCCGCACATGGAGGACGGCCTGCGCCCCTACCCCGGGCGCTGCCGGGACCGGGCCTGGGAGGGCTATGACCGCGCGCTGCGCGTGCGGCTTCCCGAGGGGGCCGTGACCTGGGAGGACCGCCTGCTCGGGCCGCAGGTGGACGATCCGGAGACCCTCACCGGCGACCCGCTGCTGTTCCGGCGGGACGGCTGCTTCGCCTACCACCTGGCCGTGGTCGTGGACGATGGCGCCCAGGGGGTGACCGAGGTGGTGCGGGGCGCCGACCTCCGCTCGGTCACCGCCACCCAGATCCGCCTGCAGGAGGCCCTGGACCTCCCCCGCCCCGCCTACGCCCACCTGGGGATGGTGGCCGCGCCGGACGGCGGCCGGCTGGGCAAGCGGGCCGGCGCCCTGGGCCTGGAGGCCCTGGCCGCCCGGGGCGTTTCCCCGGCGGAGGTCCTCGGCTGGCTGGGCTGGAGCCTGGGGTGCCTGGGACGGCCCGAGCCCTGCGTCGCGTCCGACCTCCTCGGGCCCTTCGACTGGGCGCGGGTGCCGGGAGGCGAAGTGCGGGTGCCCTCGGCCTGGACCTAGCGGGCAGCCTCCATCCGCTTCAACTCGGTCCACAGCCAGTCCCGGGCCGGGACCGTGCGGCCGTCCGCGAGGCGGATCTCGTAGGCCCTTCCGCTGAGGCTGCTGCCGCTGGCGCAGTGCTGGATGAACTCCGGGGCCGTCTTCACGCGGCGGCCGGCGTTCTTCCACTTGAGCCGGAGGTGGTCCGCGGCCTCCTTGGGTGTGTGCTCGGCCCCGTTGCGGATGAAGACGGCCCCCTGGAGGGCGGCCACGGCCTGGATCAGGGCCTCGATCTTCTGGGCCTCGGGCATCGGGGCGGGGGCGGTGAGGAGGAGGACCGGGATCATGCTCCAAGCATGGCAGGGCCGGGGGGCGGGCCCTGGAACGCCAAAAAGACCCGGCTCTCCGGGTCCTTACATTCAGATGGGATGGACCGTTAAGCCAGCGTGTTCACTTTCTCGGTATCCCTGCGGGATACGCGAGACGACAAAACGAAGGACCCGGCTCCCCGGGTCCTTCGTTCAGACTGGATGGTCCGTTTAGGCCAGCTTGTTCACCTTGGCGGCCAGGCGGGACTTGGTGCGGTCCGCGGCGTTCTTGTGCATGACGCCCTTGCGGCAGGCCTTGTCGACCAGGCCCTGGGTCATGGGCAGGGCCTTGGCGGCCTCGTCCTTCTTGCCCCCGGCGATGAGGGCCAGGAAGCTCTTGACGGCGGTCTTCAGGGAAGAACGGTTGCTGCGGTTGCGGAGGCGGGCCTCGGCATCGCGACGGGCCTTCTTGGCAGCAGACTTGTGATTGGCCATGTTCAGATCTCCAGCTTCCGGGGCAGTCCCCCGTACAGGGGCTTGGGGAAGCGCGAAAGACCATCCTATCGCAAACGGCCCGTGGGTCAAGGGCAAAAGGCGGGTCCATGGGGTCATTCGACCCCTTCCGGCGAGGGCCTCCCTCGGCCATCCTGATCGGAGGCGAATGGCCTCCCGGGAAGGATGGGGTCATGCCGCAGCAGAAACTGGAGTCCGTCGTGGATATGGCGGCGAAGGCGAAAGCCCTTCGCAGGGATATCCTGCTGCAGGTCTACAAGGCCCAGAGCGGCCATCCCGGGGGCAGCCTCAGCTGGATCGACATCGGTGTGGCCCTCTACTACCACGAGATGACGGTGTTCCCCGAGAACCCTGCCGACCCTGCCCGGGACCGCTTCGTCCTCTCCAAGGGACATGCCTGCCCGGCCCAGTACGCCCTGCTGGCGGACCAGGGCTACTTCCCCAAGGCCTGGCTGGAGACCTTCCGCCAGTACCCCACCAAGCTCCAGGGCCACGCCGAGAACCACTACACGCCCGGCGTGGAGGTGACCACGGGCAGCCTGGGCCAGGGCCTGCCCCAGGCCGTGGGCATCGGCATCGGCCTGAAGGTGCAGAAGTCAGCCAGCCGGGTCTACTGCGTGGTGGGCGATGGCGAGAGCCAGGAGGGCGTGATCTGGGAGGCGGCCATGGCGGCCGCCCACCACAAGCTGGACAACCTCTGCGTCTTCCACGACCTCAACGGCCTGCAGATCGACGGCGACGTGAAGAAGGTGATGAACATCCACCCCATCGCCGAGAAGTGGCAGGCCTTCGGCTGGGCCGTGAAGGAGATTGATGGCCACGACTTCGGCCAGATCCTCGAGGCCCTGGCCTGGGCCCGCACGGTGAAGGGCCAGCCCGTGATGATCTGCGCCGCCACCGTGAAGGGCAAGGGCGTGAGCTTCATGGAGGGCCAGGCCGGCTGGCACGGCGTGGCTCCCAAGACCGAGGACTTCGAGAAGGCCCTGGTCGAGCTGGCGGACTGACGGATCCACGCACTTAAGACTGAAGACCGAGGACTGGATGGAAGCGTTGCGGCACACCTTCGAACAGCGGCTGGCGGCGGCCCTCCCCGGCGTGGACATCGCCCTGGAGCGCCCCAAGTCCGGCGAGCTGGGGGACCTGGCCTTCCCCTGCTTCCGGGCGGCCAAGCAGCTGGGGAAGAATCCCGTGCAGCTGTCCCAGGAGCTGGCGCAGTCCATCGTGATCGAGGGGGCCTCCCTGGTGGCCGCCGGGCCCTACCTGAACCTGAAGCTTGTGCCAGAAGCCCGGGCGAAGGCCGTGCTGGGTGCCATCCTGGCTGCTCCCGCCAACCGGCCCTATGGTTCGCGGGCCGCCAGCGGCAAGAAGGTCATCGTCGAGTACAGTTCGCCGAACATCGCCAAGCTCTTCACCATCGGCCACCTGCGCTCCACGATGATCGGCCACGCCCTGGCCCAGACGCACCAGTTCCTGGGCTACGAGGTGACCCGCCTCAACCACCTGGGCGACTGGGGCACGCAGTTCGGCACCCTGCTGGCCGCCTACACGCGCTGGGCCCAGGACGGGAACGCGGACCTGGAGCGGGACTTCGACTGGGCGGAACCGGCCCCCGAAAAGCGCCGCACCCCCCTCTTCCGCCTCTTCCAGCTCTACGTGCGCTTCCACGCCGAGGAAGAGAACGACCCCGCCATGCGCGACGAGGCCCGGGGCTGGTTCAAGCGGCTGGAGGAGGGCGACGCCGAGGCGCGGCGCCTCTGGAGCTGGTTCCGGAAGATTTCGCTCCGCGAGTTTCAGCGCATCTACGACCGCCTGGGCGTGAGCTTCGACACCCTGGAGCAAGGCGAGGCCTTTTATGAGGACCAGCTCGGTCCGACGATGAAGCGGCTGGAGGACGCGGGGCTGCTGGTGGAGGGCGACAAGGGCGCCCGCATCATCAACCTGGAGGATGCGGGGATCAGCACCCCCTGCCTCGTCCAGAAGGGCGATGGCACCAGCATCTACGCCACCCGCGACCTGGCGGCGGCGCTCTACCGCAAGGAGGCCTACGCCTTCGACCGGTGCCTCTACGTGGTGGGCACGGACCAGGTTCTGCACTTCCAGCAGATCTTCGCGGTGCTCGACAAGCTCGACCCCTGGTTCAAGGGCCGCATGCTGCACACGCCCTTCGGCATGGTCAAGCTGCCCGAGGGCAAGATGAGCACCCGCAAGGGCAACGTCATCTTCCTGGAGGATGTGCTGGACGAGGCCCGCGAGCGCGTGGCCGCCATCATCGAGGAGAAGAATCCAGCCCTGGCGGACAAGGCCGCCGTGGCCGAGATGCTGGGCATGGGCGCCGTGGTGTTCTTCGACGCCATGAACGATCGCGTGAAGCCCATCACCTTCACCTGGGACCGCGTCATCGCGCTGGATGGCGACACCGGGCCCTACGTGCAGTACGCCCACGCCCGCATCATGAGCGTCCTGCGCAAGGCCGGCGGCGACTGGGCGATGAAGGCGCAGACCCCATCCGCTCAGGGCCCCTTCCTTTGCTATCCAGAAGCCCCGCTTCCGGGCCAGCTCAGCGGCCTCGACGCACCCGAGGCCCAGGCCCTCCTCTTCGAACTGGCCGGTCTGCCCCAGGCGATCTCCGCCGTGGCCGACGGCTGCATGGCCACCCCGCTGGCGCGCCAGCTGGTGGCCGTGGCCCGCTCCTTCAGCGGCTACTACACGAACTGCCCCATCCTGGCCCCGGAGAACGCCCCGGAGGTCCGCGATGCCCGCCTCGCCCTGTGCGTGGCCACGGCCCGCGCCCTCCGCCAGGGCCTCTTCCTCATGGGCATCCAGGCCCCCGACGAGATGTAGGAGACTCCATGACCAAGTATGTGTTCGTGACCGGCGGTGTGCTCTCGAGCCTGGGCAAGGGCATTGCGGCCGCGAGCCTGGGCGCACTCCTGGAGGCCCGCGGCCTCAAGGTCACGCTCATGAAGATGGACCCCTACCTCAACGTGGATCCGGGCACCATGTCGCCCTTCCAGCACGGGGAGGTCTTCGTCACGGACGATGGCGCGGAGACCGACCTCGACCTGGGCCACTACGAGCGCTTCACCTCCGTGCCCACCACCCAGAACCACACCATCACCACGGGCCGCATCTACAACACGGTGATCCAGAAGGAGCGCCGCGGCGACTATCTGGGCAAGACCGTGCAGGTGATCCCGCACATCACCGACGAGATCAAGGGCGTGATGAAGAAGGTCGCCAAGGACATGGACGTGGTGATTGTGGAGATCGGCGGCACGGTGGGCGACATCGAGAGCCAGCCATTCCTGGAGGCCATCCGCCAATTCAAGCTGGAGGCGGGTCTGGACTCGCAGATGAAGGCCAACGCCATCAACATGCACCTCACCTACGTGCCCTACATCAAGACCGCGGGCGAGCTGAAGTCGAAGCCCACCCAGCACAGCGTCAAGGAGCTGCGGGCCCTGGGCATCCAACCCGACGTGCTGCTCTGCCGCGCCGACGTGGACATCCCACGGGACCTGAAGGACAAGATCGCGCTGTTCTGCTCCGTGACGCCGGACGCGGTCTTCAGCGGCCGGGACGCCCACTCCATCTACGAAGTGCCCCTGAACCTGCATGCCGAGGGGCTGGACAAGAAGGTGGCCTCGCTGCTGGGGCTGGGGGACAAGGAACCGGATCTCAGCGCCTGGCAGAACCTGCTGTACCGCATCCGCAACCCCAAGGGCAGTGTGCGCATCGCCGTGGTGGGGAAGTACGTGGAGTTCAAGGAGAGCTACAAGAGCCTCATCGAGGCCCTGCACCACGCGGGCTACGGGCTGGAGACCCAGGTCGACCTCAAGTGGATCGAGGCGGAGGAACTGGAGGACCAGGACCCGGCGGGCTTCCTCCAGGACTGCCACGGCGTCCTGGTGCCCGGCGGCTTCGGCGTGCGCGGCACCCGCGGCATGATCAAGTCCATCCAGTACGCCCGGGAGCAGCGCATCCCCTTCTTCGGCATCTGCCTGGGCATGCAGATGGCCTCGGTGGAGTTCGCGCGCAACGTGGTGGGCCTCGAGGGGGCCGATTCCACCGAATTCGACGACGCGCCCAAGCACCGCGTGATCTTCAAGCTACGCGAGCTCGTGGATGTGGAGGAGCTGGGCGGGACCATGCGCCTGGGGGCCTACCCCTGCCGCCTCGCCGCGGGCAGTCAGGGCGCCCGGGCCTACGGCACCACCGAGATCAGCGAGCGCCACCGCCACCGCTACGAGTTCAACCACGAGTACCGGAAGGCCCTGGAGGACAAGGGCCTCTCGTTCACCGGCATGAGCCCGGATGGTGTCTTCGTGGAGATCGTCGAGCTGAAGGACCACCCCTACTTCCTGGCCTGCCAGTTCCACCCTGAGTTCAAGAGCCGCCCGCTGAGCCCACACCCCCTGTTCACGGCCTTCGTGAAGGCCAGTGCCGAAGCCCGGGGCTGAGCCACCACCTCCATCGGCAAGACAGGCGCGGAGCCGGGGCCGCCGCGCCTCCGGCGGGCCTTTGCGGGCATCGCCCGGGGTGGCGAAGATCCCTCGTATTGCGACGTATGAGTCATCTTTGTTCTTGCCATTAAAAACGATCTAAATATCATTTATACGGACCCGGGCCTCCAGGCGGACCGGCGCTCCGGTTCATTGCCATCGTCGACGGAGGACGGATCATGCAACTTTCGGGCTTGCGGTACGGCTCCAGGCTTCTGCAGCTGGTCGAGTTCCCCACGGCGGAATTCATCGACGGCTCCGCCACGAACCAGGAGATCCAGCAGTTCCTCGAAAAGCACCGGAAGCTGGTGGTGAAGCCAGCTTTCTACGGCGGTGTGGGCAAGAAGGGGAAGGCGGGGCTGGTGCGCGTGGTGAGCACCCTCCAGGAGGCGCTCCAGGCCAAGCGGGACCTGTTCTTCGCCCAGCACATCTACGGGAACAAGACGGTCACCGCCAACGGCGTGACCATGGAGGCCTTCGTCCCCTCCGATCTGGAGGTCTACTTCAGCATCTCCAGCTCCAGCGTGCATCGGGGCCCGGTCTTCACCATCACGCCCTGGGGCGGGGTGGATATCGAGGAGCTGCCGGCCGAGAAGAAGGCCGTGGTGGAGATCGACCCCTTCATCGGCATCAACGCCTTCGAGATCACGAACGCGCTGACCGACACGGCCTGCCCCGAGGCCTTCATCTCTGCCCTGGTCCAGCATCTGCCCAAGCTGTGGGAGCTCTACGATGGCTACGGACTGACCACCATCGAGCTCAACCCCATCCGCGTGCAGCGCAAGGGCAACCAGGTGCTGCCCGTGGCCTGCGACGTGAAGGCCAGCTTCGACCAGGACAATCCGGCCTGGAAGCGCATCGGCCTGCCGGATGCCCTCTTCCAGACGGAGACCACGGCCTTCGAGGCGGACATCAATGAGCTGCGGACCTACCAGGGCCAGAGCGACGTGCTGGAGATGAACCCGAACGGCAGCATCATCCCCTTCATGTTCGGCGGC
>JAXLQS010000008.1:0-148909 GCA_046331485.1 Holophagaceae bacterium
CACATGGCCAAGCTGCCCGTGGTGCCCGTGCCGCCGACCGCCCCCGAGGGCCGGATCAGCCCCATCCCGCTCGAGGTCGAGAACGCCTACCTCGCCATGGGCCTGGACCTGCTCCAGGACCCCGAACCCTTCACGCCGGCCCGGATCCTCTACACGCCCTTCCACGGGACCGGCATCGCCTTCGTCCCCACTCTCTTCGAGCTGGCCGCCCTCCCGCTGGCCACCAGTCCCAGCCAGGGTATCCAGGATGGCACCTTCCCCACGGCGCCCCGGCCCAACCCAGAAGAGCTCGCGGCCTACGCAGCCCCCCTGGCCGAGGCCGAGGCCATGGATGCGGAGGTGATCCTGGCCAATGACCCCGACGCGGACCGCATCGGCGTCGTGGCCAAGCGCCACGGGGCCTGGGAGCTCATGTCGGGCAACGACCTGGCCGCCCTCACCCTGGACTACCTCTGCTCCGGCAAGGGCCGGGAGGGCGCCGTGGTGAGCACCGTGGTCACGTCGGACTTCATGGCCGAGGTGGCCCGCCACCATGGGCTGCCCGTGGTCTGGACCCTCACCGGGTTCAAGAACATCGCCGTGTGCATGGACCGGCTCGACGAGCTGAAGGAAGCCTATGCCTTCGGCGCCGAGGAGAGCTACGGGATGCTCCTGCCCCCGAAGCTGCGCGACAAGGACGGCGTCACGGCGGCGTTGGTGGTAGCCGAAATGGCGGGCCACTTCAAGGCAAGGGGCATGACCCTGTTCGAGGCGGTGGACGCCCTCATGGCCCGGGTGGGCACCTTCCACAACCGCCTGGTCAACCTCGAGGATCCGCGCCCCGGCGGCGCCAAGCGCTTCGCTGAGGCCATGGAGCGCATCCGCACCGCGGGCCTGGCGAGCCTGGGCGGGGAGAAGGTGGTCAGCTGGGAGGACTTCCAGACGGGGTTGTGGCACGGCGAGGGCCGCAGCGAAGCGATCCTGGACCGCCCCGACAACCGCGCCGTGGCCCTGCCCATCCCCCGCAGCAATGTGCTGAAGTTCCGCCTGGAGAGCGGCGCCTTCGCCGCCTTCCGGCCCAGCGGCACGGAACCGAAGCTGAAGGTCTACCTCCAGAGTCGGACCGATGCCGCCCTGATGGACCGGCTGGAGGCGGAGGCCCGCTCCCTGCTCGGCCTCTAGGCCACCTCCCTCGGCCAGCCCTGCGGGCTGACCATGACGGAAAACACGAAGAGCGCCGGCATGCCGGCGCTCTTCGTGTTCAATCAGGCAGGAACTAGAGGGACTTCTTGGTGGTGGTCAGCTTGCCATCGGCGAAGCCGTGGCACTCCTTGCACTGGGCTTCCTTGTACTTCGCCATCATCTTGACGGTGGCGGCGTTGAACTTCTTGTCCTTGGGGCTGCCTTCGTGGCAGACGGTGCACTTGGCACCCTTGACGGTGGTCATCTTGGCATGGGCCACGGGGGCGACGGCCAGGGCGAGCAGGGCGGTGAGCAGGGTGATGCGGCGCATGTTGACTCCTGAGGTGGACTCGACATCCAGATCGAGCCAGAGGTGGACTGTCATGATTGTGCCACGAATGACCAGACCCGGCTCGACGCAGCTCGGTGACCCGCATCACAGGGCATCCGCCATCGCGGGCCCCTTGGAAAAAGTGGGGCCCGGTTGAGAACCGGGCCCCACAGGTGGTCCTATTGCCTGCCCTCAGTGCGAGAGGCGCGAGGTCATGGCGTAGACGATGAGGATCAGCAGCACGAGGCCGATGCCGAAGAAGATATAGCCGGCACTGCGGGCGATGCCCTTCCAGGCCTCCCACTCATCCTTCACCCGGTAGTCGTCCAGGCGACCTTCCGCCACAAGACGGTCATACCAGCGCTTCCGCTCGTGGAGCATCTCGGACTTGGAGATGCGGCCCGAGAAAATCACGGTGTCCATGGGGAACTTCTCCAGGCGGAAGTGCGTGTTGAAGAAGTGGACCGTGAAGATGAAGCCGGAAGCCAGCAACGCCTCGTCGGAGTGCACGATGAGGGAGACGTTGATCATCCAACCGGGCATGAACTTGCTGAAGAACTCGGGGAACCACATGATCAGGCCCGAGACGCCGATGGCGAAGACGCCCCAGAACACGGCCAGGTAGTCGAACTTCTCGAAGTAGGTCCAGCGGTCGAACTCAGGCCGGGGTCCCTTCCCGAAGAACCACTTGTTGTGGTCGACGAAATCCTTCACGTCCTGCTTGGTGGGGATCATGGAGTCGGGATGGGCCATGGCTTTGAGGATCCGCGACGGCTCGAAGGCGCCGGTCTCGGGATTCCTCAGGTAGCCCCGGTGCTTCCACAGGTGGCTCACCATGGTGGTCACGTGCAGCACGAAGTAGATGAAGGTGACCACAGCACCGAAGTGGTGGAGGGTACGGGCCACTTCAGCACCGCCAAGGAAGTTGAAGATCGCCTTGGCCCAGTCGGTGTAGTAGAACTTCAGCGGCATGCCCGTGACCGTCAGCAGCAGGAAGCTGGTGACGACGAGGATGTGGAGGAAGCGCTCGAAGGGCTGGAAGCGGGTGAACTGCTCATCGTCGTCCTGGATCTTGGCCTTGGCCTCCCGGAACTGCTTGGAGTCGTGGCGGTAGAGCCAGATGGAGCGGAACAGCCAGAGCAGGGTGTGGCCGCCGAAGAGGGCGAAGGTGCACACCAGCAGCGTGGTCATGATGATGAAGACGTAGTTGAGGATCGGGTAATTCTTGCGGTCCATGGGGTTGGCATGGGGCGCGTACTTGGCGAAGCTCGCCGAAGCCTTCGGATGGCACTGCTTGCAGGTGTTGACGATGTTGGCCGCGGAAAGGCGGGACTCAGGATCGGCGGCCCGGCGGACGTCATGGTGGCCGTGGCAGTCATAGCAGGCGGCGACGGCGCTGGCCGTGTTGGCCTTGCCGAGCGCCATGGCCTTGCCGTGGTAGGTGTCGCGGTAGTGCTCAAGACGGTCCGCGTGGCACTTGCCGCAGACGAGGTCGCTGCCCGCCTTGAAGTGGGCGTTGGAGGGCGTCTCGATCTGGTGGGCGGAGTGGCACTGGATGCAGACGGGGCCGCGAGAATCGCCCTTGGCCAGCAGCTGCCCGTGAATGCTCTTGTTGTAGATCTCCTCGACCGTGACATGGCACTTGCCGCAGGTCTTGGCCACGTTGGCGTGGTTGATGGGCGAGCTGCGGTCCACGCTGCGCTTGATGTCATGGACGCCATGGCAGTCGTTGCAGCTGGGGGCCACGATGAGGCCCTTCTGGAGCAGGGCCTTGCCGTGGATGCTCTCCTGGTACTGGTCCCCCACCTTGGGGAACTTCATCTTGTACTCGTCCGTGATGCCCTTGTTGGCGTGGCACTTCGCACAGGTCATGGGCAGGTTCATCTTGTAGACCGGCGAGTCGTGCTGCTTCACGGGGACGATGTAGTGGTTCCCGTGGCAGTCGGCGCAGCCCGGGGCGGCCGAGGCCCCCATGGCCTTGCTCATGCCGTGGATGCTGCCCTGGTAGGTCTTCTCCTGGTCGGAGTGGCAGTTCCCGCAGGCGACCTTGGGCACCGGGTTCCCATCGCCGGGGTGGTCCTTGTGGATCTGGGCGTGGCAGTCCCTGCAGGACAGGGAGCCGTGGACAGCCTTGCCGAACCGCGCCTCATCCACGAACAGGGAGAGGGTCTTCCCCCCGCCGGCATCCTTCGTCATGTCCTTGTCACTGTGGCAGTCGTAGCAGGACTCCTTGGCCTTCCCCGGGGCGGCCAGGGCCGGCCGGGCCGCAAAGAGCCCGGCCAGCAGCAGCAGGGCCGGCAGCGCGCGACTCCATCGGAACCGGAACCAGTCCGGGTTCGGGGTGGGACGGGCATCCGGATTCATGGGGCCTCCTTGGACGGACGGGCGGGATAAAAACCGGGACCCCACAGGATGGGGTCCCGATATATTCTCCACTCTCGGGTAGTTTGAAAAAAGCGGAACTGCGTCACAATTCCCGGCGATCAGTGCCCGGAAGGGCCCTCACCGGTTCCCGAAGTCCCCTTCTCCATGAGCTGCCGGTAGTACTCCGGCCGGGTCTCCCGCAGGTGGTCGGCGGAGGCCTTCCCCGTCAGCCAGGCCAGATCCATGGGATAGACGTCGGGGTCGAAGATCACTAGGTACCAGTGCCAGACCAGGATGGACAGCGTGGCCAGGATGGCCTCGTACCAGTGGGCCGCGGTGGCGGCGTCCAGCACCCAGGTGGGGAAGCGGCGCAGGCTCCAGTTCTGGGCCCAGAGGAGGATGCCGGACACGGCCATCACCACGGTGCCCCACATGAAGGCCCAATACTCCATCTTCTCGGCATAGCCGAACATGCCGAAGGTCGGGCGCTTGTCGGTGAGACCCAGGTTGTAGCGGAAGGTGTTCACGATGTCCTTGGCATCCTGCCAGCCCGGAAGCAGTTCCTTCAGGATCACGCGATCCTTCTTGACCAGGGCCAGGTGGATGAAGTGGATGACCGTGGCCGCCGAGATCACCACCGCCGCGACGCGGTGCATGATGGCCCGGGCCGCGCCGGCTCCGTGCAGGCCAAGGATCTTGACCCAGCCGGCCTCGGGGAACTTGAGGGCGAACCCGGTGATGACCAGGACGATGAAGCTGACCATCACCATGCCGTGGGTGATGCGGAACATCTTGTTCATGCGGGGCAGCTGCTCGCCGGTGCCGTGGTGCGGCTTGTGCCGGCGCAGCTTGGCGATCCAGTCCAGGCCATTGTGGAAGAGCATGAAGCCGATGGTCATGGGGATGAGCGCGTAGTAGGCCCAGCGGATCCACTGGACGGAGATGTGCTCGGCGCCGCCGGCGGTGCGGACGTGGACCTTCCCTTGGCTGATCTTGTCCCCCAGGCCCGGGTGGCACTGGCCGCAGGTCTTCTGGAGGTTTGCCGGGTTGATGGTGGAGCGGATGTCGGCCGAGGGCAGGATGTTGTGCACGCCGTGGCAGGAGGCGCAGTTGGCGGCCGTCTTCTGCCCGCCCCGGATGGCGAGGCCGTGGAAGCTGTCCTGGAAGGCCGGCACCTTGTCGCCGAAGTCGTAGCGCGAGTTCATGCGCTCGTCGCCGTGGCAGCGGCCGCAGGTCACGGTGGAGACGCGGGCGGGATTCACGAGGGATCCGGGCTCCTTGGGGGCCAGGATGCTGTGCTCGCCGTGGCAGCCCGTGCAGGTGGGCGAATCGTTGGAGCCACGCTTGACCGCCAGGCCGTGCACGCTGTCGGCGTAGATGGCCTGCACGTCGTTGTGGCAGACGCCGCAGGTATCGGCCACGTTGGCGCGGTTCACGCGGGCCTTGGGGTCCTTCGACGCCAGGATGTCGTGACTCCCGTGGCAGTTCGAGCAGGAGGGCGCGGAGGAATTGCCCTTGGCCACCTCGCGGCCATGCACGCTCAGGCGGTAGGCCTCCACCGGCTTGGCGAAGGGGATCTTGTGCTTGGCGAGGAACTCCGGATTGGAGTGGCAGGCGCCGCAGGTATCCGCCAGGTTCTTGCTGTTCACCGGGGAGGTCGGCTGGCTGGCCCCCTGGATCTTGTGCGCGGACCCGTGGCAGGACTGGCAGGTGGCCGAGTCGGCCATGCCCTTCTGCCTGGCCATGCCGTGGACGCTCTTGGCGTAGGCCTTGACCTGGTCATCGTGGCAGGTGGCGCAATTGACTGGCTTGGGCTTGTCGGCGTGCGGCAGGCTGGTGATGCTGCTGTGGCAGCCGACGCAGCCCATGCTGCCGTGCTTGGAGGCCTCGAAGACGGCTAGGTCCACCTCATGGCAGGCGGTGCAGTCCTTGGGAGTCGGGGCGGCCGCGAACATCACCACGGACATCAACCCAGCAAGCAGAAGACGCATAGCCACCTCGTTAGTCCTTTAAACCCTAGCCTGATTGGCCACAGCAATGCGACCTTCTGGTGATCTAGATCACGACATGTGAAGGGAATCCCCAGGAATTCTGGGGGAAGACAAGAAAGGCGCCGGGGAATCTCCGCCCGGCGCCTGGATCGACCCTGACAGATCGGCTCACTTGCCCTTGTAGTCCTTCAGCCAGGCCAGGTCGACCTCGGCGGCCTTCTTCTCTGCCTTCATCTTGATGAGGAACTTGCCGCGCTCATTGGGCTCGGAAGCCCCCTTCTTGGGCATTTTGTCGACATGGCAGGACTGGCAGCCGGTGATCTCGGCGAAGCCCAGGTCCCTGGCCTTCTTGACGAAGGGCAACTTGGCCTGGGCCGACAGGCCCGCGAGGGCCAGAATCAGGGTGACGGACAGGGTGCGACGCATGGTGCCTCCTGGGATGGATTGCGGGGAACTCGGGTCCAAGCATGACAGGAGGGCCCAGGTGTCACCACACCCAAGGGCCAAGAGAAAGCGCCGGGAGGTGCGACCCCCCGGCGCTCAGGACATGGCCTTGATTCACTTGCCCTTGTAATCCTTCAGCCAGGCCAGATCCACTTCGGCGGCCTTCTTCTTGGCCTTCATGTCCTCGAGGAACTTCCCGCGCTCGGTCAGCTCACCGCCCTTCTTGGCCATGCCCACATGGCAGGCCTTGCAGTCCTTGATTTCGGCGTGGCCGAGTTCCTGGGCCTTCTTCACCCAAGGCATCTTGGCCTGGGCAGGGACGGCGAGCATCAGCGCCGCGGCGGCGATGAGGGTGAGGGTGCGCATGGGTGCCTCCTGGGGCTGGAGTCCCGGGGACCGGGACAGGTTTCGGAAAGGTGATTGCAAATCGGATGCCCGTTTTCATAGGAATGGTTCTGGAACGCGCAACCGTCCTGATCAGAACACCAGCTGCTCCTGGTACTCCCCGAACACGCCCCGCAGGATGTCGCAGATCTCACCCACGGTGGCCTCCGCCCTGACCGCCGCCAGGATGTGCGGCATCAGGTTCGCGGTGCCGCCGGCGGCTTCGCGCAGCGAGGCCAGGCGCGCATCCACCGCGGCCTGGTCGCGTCCCGCCCGCACAGCCGCGATCTGGGCGCGACGCTGGGCTCCGAGGGCCTCGTCCACCCGCAGCAGGTCCGGCTTCGTCTCGCCGGTCACGGCGAACTTGTTCACCCCCACGACCACCTGTTCGCCCTTCTCCACGGCCTTCTGGTAGGCGTAGGCGGCGTTCTGGATCTCGCGTTGGGGGAAGCCCTTCTCGATGGCGCTGACCATGCCGCCCAGCTCGTCGACCCGGGCCAGCAGGGCCGAGGCCCTCGCCTCCAACTCATCCGTGAGCGATTCCACCAGGTAGCTCCCGGCGAAGGGATCCACCACGTCGGCCACGCGAGACTCGAAGGCCAGGATCTGTTGCGTTCTCAACGCGATGCGCGCGCTCACCTCCGTGGGCAAGGCCAGGGCCTCGTCGCGGCTGTTGGTGTGCAGGCTCTGGGTGCCACCGCAGACGGCAGCCATGGCCTGCACGGTGGTGCGCACGATGTTGTTGTCCGGCTGCTGGGCCGTGAGCGTGCTGCCCGCGGTCTGCGTGTGGAAACGCAACATCTGGCTTTTTGCATCGTCGGTCTTGAACCGCTCCTTCATGATCCGGGCCCAGAGGCGCCGGGCCGCCCGGAATTTCGCCACCTCCTCGAAGAACTGGTTGTGGGCATTGAAGAAGAAACTCAGCCGTGGCGCGAAGGCCTCCAGCTTCAACCCGGCGTCGAGGGCCGCCTGCACGTAGGCGATGCCGTCGCCCAGTGTGAACGCGATCTCCTGGGCGGCGGTGCAGCCCGCCTCGCGGATGTGGTAGCCGGAAATGGAGATGGTGTTCCAGTTGGGCACCTGCTCCGCACAGAACGCGAAGATGTCGGTGATGAGGCGCAAGCTCTGGCGAGGCGGGAAGATGTAGGTGCCGCGTGCCATGTATTCCTTGAGGATGTCGTTCTGGATGGTACCGCTCACCTTGTGCCAGGCGACGCCCTGTTCTTCCGCCACCGCCAGGTAGAGGGCCAGCAGCACCGCGGCGGGCGCGTTGATGGTCATGCTGGTGCTCACCTTGTCCAGTGGGATGTCCTGGAAGAGGCGGCGCATGTCGTGGATGGAGCTGATGCTCACGCCCACCTTGCCCACTTCGCCCAGGGCCATGGCGTGGTCGGGATCCATGCCGATCTGGGTGGGCAGGTCGAAGGCCACCGAGAGCCCCGTGGTGCCCTGCTCCAGCAGGTAGCGGTAGCGCGCGTTGCTTTCCTCGGCGGTGGCGAAGCCGGCGTACTGGCGCATGGTCCACAGGCGGCCGCGATAACCCGAGGGCTGCACATGGCGCGTGAAGGGGAACCGGCCCGGGGCCCCCAGATCCCGCAGGGGGTCGTGGCCCGCCAGGTCGGCCGGGGTGTAGCTGTTCTTGAGTGGGATGCCCGAACTGGTCTCGAAGGTCCGCTCGCGCAGCTTGGCCGGGTCTTCCTTCACCGCCAGTTGCACGCGCACCTGCTCCAGGAAATCCTTCTGGTACATGAAGCCTCCGAATGGATCCACCTTATCCGTCGAAGGCGCCCGGACGCTACACTGGCCCTTCCCTCCGCGAGCTCCCATGCCCCTGCCGCCCCCGCCTCCCGCCCATGTCCAGCTCCTCGCCGGCGCCGACCTCTGGACCGCCGAAGGCCCCCGGAAGGGCCAGGCGGTGGCGATCCAGAAGGGGAAGATCCTGGCCGTGGGTCCCATCGAGGCCCTCCAGAAATCGCACCCGAAAGCCCAGCGCGTGAACCTTCCCGGCGGCACCCTCCTGCCGGGCCTGATCGAAGGTCATGCCCACGTGGGCGGCCTGGGGGCCCTGGCCGGGAAGGTCGACCTCGCGGGCCTGGGCAGCCTGCCGGAGACCCTTGGACGGATCCGCCAGTGGGCGGATGCCCACCCCGAGGGCTGGCTGCTTGGCCGGGGCTGGGACCAGAACCGCTGGCCCGCCAAGGCCTTCCCCCGCGCGCTGGATCTGGATGCGTTCACGGGCCAACGGCCGGTCTGCCTCCAGCGGGTGGACGGGCACGCGGTGTGGGTGAACACCGCCGCCCTGGCCATCGCGGGCATCGGGCCCGACACGCCGGATCCCGACGGCGGGCGCATCCTCAAGGACGCCTATGGGCGCCCCAACGGCATCCTGCTGGACGCGGCCACGGAGCTGGTGACGAAGCACATCCCGGCCCCCACGGAAGCCGAAGTGGAGACCCGCCTCCGGGCCGGGCTGCTGGCCCTGCGGGCCGACGGCTTCACCGCCGTGGCCGACATGGGAGTGGATGGCCGCGAGCTGGCCGCCTACCGCCGGCTGGCCCAGGCCGGCACCCTGCCCATCCGCGTCTTCGCCTACCTGACTCATGACCACGACCTCATGCTGCGGGAGCTGCGGCCCGGCAAGCGCAAGCCGCTCTCCTTCTTCCAGGTGCAGGGCGTGAAGTTCTACCTGGACGGCGCCCTGGGCAGCCGCGGTGCCCGGCTGTTGGCCCCCTACGCCGATGAGCCCAGCACGAAGGGCCTCTGGGTCACCGAGCCCGCCAAGGTGGCGGCTGACGCCGCCATCACGCTGCGCGCCGGCTACCAGCCCGCCATCCACGCCATCGGCGACGCCGCCAACCGCGCGGCCCTGGACCTGCTGGCCGCGGCCACGAAGAAGGGCAAGGGCGCCCTGCCCCCGCGCATCGAGCACGCCCAGATCGTCACGGCGGAGGACGCCGCGCGCTTCGGCCAGCTGGGCGTGGTGGCCAGCGTCCAGCCGGTGCACTGCACCTCGGATCACAGCTGGACTCCGGTCCGCCTGGGACCTGAGCGCGTGGACGAGGCTTTCCCCTGGCGCAGCTTCGCCGAGGGCGGGGCCCTGTTGGCCTTCGGCAGCGACGCCCCCGTGGAAGACGCCAACCCCTTCGTGAGCCTCGCCGCCGCCGAGACGCGCCAGGATCCCGCGGGTAATCCCCCGGGCGGCTTCCTGCCGGGCCAGCGGCTCTCCCGCCTCGAGGCCGTCCGCGCCTACACCGGCGGCAACGCCGCCGCCCTGGGCCGGGCCAAGGAACTGGGCGTGCTCCAGAAAGGCGCCGTGGCCGACCTGCTCTGGGTGCAGGCCCCCCTGGGCGAGATCACCCCCGAGGCCCTGCGAAAGCTCAAGCCGGGGCGGCTGTGGGTGAACGGGGCGGAAGTCCCCCTGGCACACTAGAACCATGAGCCTCCGTCCCGCCTCTCCCCTCCTCTGCCCGTCCCTCCTCTCCGCCGACTTCACGCGGCTGGGCGATGAGCTGCGGATGATCGAGGCCTGCGGCGCCCAGGTGGTGCATGTGGACGTCATGGACGGCCGCTTCGTGCCCAACCTCACCATCGGCCTGCCCGTGGTGGAGAGCCTGCGCAGGGCCACCACCCTGCCCCTGGACTGCCACCTGATGATCGTGGAACCCCTGCGCTACGCCGCCGACTTCGTGAAGGCCGGCGCCGACTGGGTGAGCATCCACCAGGAAGCCGATCCCCACCTGCACCGCACCCTGGCCGCCATCCGCCAGGCCGGCGGCAAGGCCGGCGTGGTGCTGAATCCCGGCACCCCGGTGGACACCCTGGTGGATCTCGTCGGCGACTACGACTTCGTGCTGCTCATGAGCGTGAACCCCGGCTTCGGCGGCCAGAGCTTCATCCCCCGCGTGCTCGACAAGGTGCGGCGCCTGGACGCCCTGCGCACCGAGCGCGGCGTCCCCTTCTTCATCGAGGTGGATGGCGGCGTGGGCCTGAAGAATGCCCAGGAGCTGGTTCGCGCCGGGGCCGATGCCCTGGTGGCCGGCAACGCCTTCTTCAAGGCCGAGGATCCGAAGGCCGCGGCCGCGGGCCTGCTGGGCGAGATGGCCAAGGGACGCTGATTCCCGCCAAGATCAGTGCGGGGGCCGGGCCACCGGCCCGCTGTCCCATAGGATGGTGGCCCAGTGATGCATGTCCCCGGGGGGAATGACCAGGGGCAGGCGGTCCTTGCGGGAGACATGGGGTGCGTAGACCGCCACCGCCAGCTCGCTGCAGTAGTAGCGATCGGCCACATTGAGTCCGATGAGGCCGGTGAAGTCGTAGGGGCGGCCCACGAGGGTCCGGGCCTTCTCCACGGCGGCCTGTTGGCGCTCGGGCGAGGTGGCCCACATGGGCCGCATGAGGATCACGCGGTGGGCGCGGCGCATGAAGTCCGCCAGGGGCGCCGCGCGCAGGCCCTTGCCCTCGGCCTCGATGACCTGCCCGCGCTCCGGATCGAGCACCGCCACATGACTGAAGGGTTCCGCCGTGACCGCGGCCACCAGGTTGTCGGTGGCGTGATAGCCCCGCATCACCAGCCAGTCTCCAGGCTGGCCCAGGCGGGTCACCTGCTCCAGGCCCAGGGCCGCCCTCGTCTCGCGGTCCGCCGGCGGACGCACCACCACGGGCGTGGTGCACCCGAGGAGCAGAAACATCGGCAGCAGGGGAGCGGTCAGGAGGCGCATGCCGCATTCTGCCACGACGCGGCCAGGCGTCAGCCGGACCCAGCCAGCGCGGCCTTCTGCGTCCGGGGCATCCGCTTGATCGCCTGCTCGCGCCGCAGGGCCTCGGTCCGCGTGGTACAGGCCTCGCGGTACACCAATTCCAACGGTCCACGGCCCCGGGTGTACTTGGCGCCCTTCCCTGCCTGGTGCTGCGCCAGCCGGGCCTCCACGTCCAGGGCGATGCCGCAGTAGAGGGTGCCGTCCCCGCACCGGAGCAGGTACACCGACCAGGTCATGGCAGGCGCCACGAGGCGGGAAAGGCCTCGGCGAGGATCTGCTCGGCGCTAGCGCCCTCCCCGGCCCGGAAGCGGGCCGTGGCCAGGCAGAGCCCCGCGTTGTGGCCCCAGCCGCGCCCGCGCAGGCGCAGCGAGCCGTCCGGCTGAAGGTCGCCCTCGCAGGCGTTGCTGGGCCAGGCGGTCCACCCGAAGCGGCGGCCCGCAGCCAGGCGCAGGTCCTCCACCGCATAGGGCCCGGAATCCCCCAGCTGGAGCCCGGCCTGACCCGGTCTGAGGCCGGGCCTCAGGTCCCGCTTCAAGGCCGCCACCTGGGCGGCGCCGAGGGTGCGCTCCCAGGCGGCCCAGCGGTCCCCGGGCACCTCCAGCACCGCGCCCGCCTCAGCGGGCCCCTCGCCCCAGACCTCCCGGGGGCTCAGTCCGCGGCCGCCGGCCGAGCCGGTGAAGAAGGCCCAGCGAGGATCCAGCTTCAGCTCCGGAACGGCTGCCACGGCGTTTGCGGTATCCGACGAGCCTGCGCCCCGCACCACGGCGCAGTGGGTGAGCGGGCAGAGCGTCCCTCCGGGATGCTGGCGCGGATGGCCTTCCAGCCAGCGGCCCAGCACGGCGGCCAGGGCCCGACGGGCCTCGAAGGGCGCGGCGGCCCCCAGTTCCCCCTCCGTGGCCGCCGCGATCCAGGCCGCCCGGGAGGCCGTCCAGACGAGGCGCCAGCCCCGGGCCTCGGCGCTGATCTGCACGGCGCCCCAGAGGTCGCGCACCGGAAATCCCGCCGAGAAGCGCACCGCGCCGCGGAAGCGCCAGGACTTGCCAAGGTGGTGCGGCAATCGCCGGCCGTTCACCGTGAGGGGCCCCCGCAGGCGCTCGGCGGGCCAGACCACGGTGACCGTATCAGGCGCCGCCATGGATTCCTTCACCCAGGCCTCGGGCCCGGGCTTCTCCCCCGGCGGTGCAGGCAGGGGCTCCCGGCGCAGCCAGGCCCGGAGCCAGCGGTAGGCCCAGGCCTGCTCCCGCGTGGTGCCTCCGGCCAAGGCGCGGTCCAGACGCGCCTGCAGGGCGGCTGCGGGCACGGGGGGCCACGCCTTCGGGGGACGGCGGTGGGACTCGGCCCAGAGGCAGCGGGCCTCCTCCTCCCAGCGGCGCAGCTCAAGGTCGCGCAGCCGCCGGTGGGTCAGCTCGTGACGCAGGATGGCACCGAGGTCGCGCCGCTTCAGCTGGTCCCAGGGGCGCAGGTGCAGCACCTCCCCCACCCACTGGCCGCTGCGCCCCGGCGGGGCTCCTGTGGCCCGCTCGAAGGCGGCGGCCTCGGCATGCACGTGGACCCGCCATGAGCCGGCAGGCCAGTCCCCCTGGGCGGCCGTGGCGGCCAGGGCCACCCGGAGGGCCTCCTCCACGGGCGCCTGGGCTCCGGCATCCCCCTCGAAGGTCGGTGGCATGAAGGGCGGCGCGGCCGCGACCAGGAGGATCATTTGGCCTTCAGACCCAGGATCTCGCGGATGCGGACCAGGCCTTCAGCCTTGCCCCGGCCCCGGGGCAGGTGCAGGACCACCAGGGCCGATCCATGTCCGCCCGCCACCCAGGCGCTGGTGGCCCCGGGCTCCCCGGGCACGGGGGCGGTGCCGGTCTTGAACCACCAGTCCTCCTTGCCGAACAGCGCCTGGAACTCCACCCAGGTGCCCGCCAGGAAGCGCTTGCCGAAGGCCACCACCTCGGCCTGCTCCGGCTCCATCAGCCAGCGCAGGAAGCCCTCGGGGCTGGTGCGCAGCAGATCCCCATCGCCGACCCACACGCCGCTCAGGGGTGGCAGCGCCTCGCCCGGCGGCAGCCGGCGGCCCAGAAAGGGCGCGAAGACCTCCTCCATGCGCACCCGGGCCGCGGCCTCGCCGTAGTCGGCCTTCCATTGCCGCTGCGCGTCCTCGATCCAGAAGAGGAAGGCCAGGTTGCAGCTCTCCTGCAGCGCCTTGCCCAGATCCATGCGGCCGTGGCCCTCGCGGTTCCAGCAGACGAAGGGCCCGGCAGCGCCCGTGCACTTGAACCGCACGCTCCGGCTGGCCCAGTTGGCCCCTTCCAGGCGCAGCCACACCAGCTTGGCCAGGCTGCCCATGGGGGCCTCCTTCTTCGCCTCCCCGTAGCCACGCACCTCGCCATCCCCGAGCGTGATGGCAAAGCCCTCGCCGGGCCTCAGGGCGGGCTCCTTCGGCAGGGCGGGAGCCGGCTGGGCCGCCAGGATCAGCGGGGCGGCAATGGCGACGACGAGGCCCCTAAGGTTCCACATCGAAGGTCCCCAGTGTCGCAGTCCCGGCTCCTGGCAGGATCAGGCGCTCCCAGGTCCAGCGGCGCTCCTGGTCGGTGCCGCCGTCGAGCACGGCCTCCACCTTGATGCGGGCGGGCTTGCCTCCCCGCCAGCCGCCCGTCCACTTCAGCGTGTAGGTGCCAGGAGGCGGCGTGTCGTGGGTGTACTCGCCGGACCAGCGCAGCATGCCGCCGGAGGCCGTGCGCCGGCCCCCCTCCGCCACGGCGCCGTCGGGCTCCAGCACTTGGAGGCTGCCGCCGGTGTACTCGTCATTGGCCTGGATGGACACCACCCTGAGCCGCGTCCGCGCCGTGGACACCCACCAGCTGCGCACCACCCGGAGGCCCGAGTCCGGCTCCACGATCTCCAGCCGGTTCTCGCCGTTCTGGGCCGTCAGCTCAGTGTGCAGGGTATAGCCCACGCGGACCGACCAGGTCAGCGTCGCGCCGTTGAACCAGACCTTCAGCGTCCGGGCCCGCCAGGCCTGCCGCGCCACCTCGGCCTCCCGCTCCAGCCGCGCCTGCCGCAGCTGTTCGGCGGTGCGAGTCTCCTCTCCGCCCGTGTCGTAGCCGCCCTCATCCTCGTAGTCGTCGTAGTACCGCCGGCCCGGCTCGTCCTTTGGCGGATCGGGGTCCTTGGGATCCACCAGCTTGAGCCGCAGGTTCACGGTGCGGTCGCTGGACCAGCCGCCGAGGTCGGGCCCGAGCTCCAGGCGCCAGAGCTTGAGGTCCGGCGCGTAGGAGGCCGCTGTCGGCGGCTTGAGCTTGGGGGTCTTCTGCGCGATCAGGGCGGGCGCGGTGAGGAGCAGGGCCAGCATCAGCAGCGGTCTCATCGCGTACCTCCGTCCTGCACCTTGAGGTCGAGGCCTTCGCAGGTGGCCCACTGCCCCTCGTTCGACATGAGGCTCAGCTTGGCGGGACGCAGGCGGTAGCTGCCCGCCATGCCCGCCCGCAGGTGGATGCGGACCGTGTGCGTGTTCCAGCTCCAGGCCCGCTGGAAGAGGAAGGTCACCTTGTCCGGGTGAACCTCAAAGCGAGGCTTGGTCCAGACATCCGCCGCGCCCTCCTCCGTGAAGGCCTTGCCCTCCAGCACGAAGCCCTCGAGCTTCACCGTGGGGTTGAGGCCGCCGGGGATGGGCACCTCCAGCATCACGTAGTCGGCATCGCGGTCCGTGCGGAACTGCACCTGCATCCAGGCTTCCTCTCCACCCTTCAGGGTGCCGGTCCATGGCTCGCGGATCCAGCCCTGGCGGGCGTTCCCGGTCTGCTGCGGGGTCTTCAGTCGCCACAGGCTCCGGTTCACGGAGAGTCGCAGGGCCGAGGAGGTCTCGCCCTTCGGGATGCCGGCGGCACTGCCGGGCACCTGGTAGGCGTAGGTCCACACCAGCAGGCCCTTTCCGCTCGCGGTGACCGTCACGGGCTTTGGCTCGGCCATGGCATAGCTGCCGGCCCTCGGCTCCCGGGCGTTCCAGCGCCGGGCCTCGGGCCGCTCCTTGAACTCGAAGGAGGGCCCGCCTTGGACGCCGGCCTGGATGGAAAGCGGGCCGAAGTCCAGCTTCCGCGACTTCATCAGGTAGGGCAGCAGGTCCACGATCTGACCCGTGCTCCAGGTGGAGTACCAGCCGTAGCCGCGGTACTCCGAGGCCAGGAAAGTCTCGCCCTGCCGGATCAGGGGCGACTGCGGCCGGGCCAGGCAGAGGGCCTTGAGCGCCATCACGGTGGGAACGACGTCGCCGGAGTTGTAGCTCCACCAGGTCTCCCGGCGGCCCTCCCAGCGTGCCAGCCCGCCCTTCACCACAGCCTTCTGCTCCAAGCGCTCGGCAAGGGCTGCGGCTTTGGGGTGCTTCGCCGCGGCCGCCGCCAGGGCGACCATGGCGTGGACGTGGGTGCCGGCCCACTTTCCGGCCAGCACCTTGTCGGCGGAGCTGTCGATGAGGCCGGCGATGGGCTCGCCGGTCTGGGCCAAGGCCATGAGCAAGAAGGCCGCGTCCCCCTCGGGATCGGGGTTCTTGGAACCCGCCGTCCGGCCGCCCTGATCCGCCTGACGGGCCACCTGCTGGAAGAGGCTCAGGGCAGCCATGCGGCCCCGGCGGTAGACGCCCTCGTCCACGGCGTAGCCCAGGCGCTTCATGGTGGCGAAGCTCTGGATGGCGTAGCCGGTGGTGTGGGGATTGGCGTCCATGCCGAAGTCGTTGGGCGCGTACCAGCCCCAGCCACCGTTGGGCTGCTGGTAGCCGTAGACCTTGAACACGCCGTCGCGGATGTTGCGGTCCAGGTCCGTGAGCTGCTTCCAGTCCAGGTTCGGCATGGCGCCCTGCTTCACCAGGTCGGCCACCAGCAGGTTGGGCACGAAGCTGGACAGGGTCTGCTCCACGCAGCCGTAGGGGTACCCGATGAGGTAGGGCAGCGAGGGTGCTGCCAGGTGCTCCAGGTTGCCCACGGGCGTGAGCAAGAGCATGGTCTCGCCCTTGGCGCCCGGCGGTGCGGGGATCGTCATGGACTGGGCGCCCCCGTCCAGCAGGATCGAGCCCGACATGGAAGCGGGCACCAGCTGGTCCTGCACGGTGACGCGCTGGCGCTCGGCATCCTTGAGGCCGCCGCCCTCCACGCGGGCCGTGACGGTCAGAGGGCCCGTCTTGTCCGAGAAGAGCGGCAGGGCGAAGCGGTACTCGCCCCGGTCCTGCAGGCTGAAGGTGCCTTCGGGCGCGCCGGCGAAGCGGCCGTTCTGGACTTCCAGCCGGATCTTCCCCTGGATGGGCTGGCCGGAGAGGTTGCGCACCAGGGCGATGGCCCGGGCCTCCTCGCCCACGCTGAGGGTGCGCGGCAGGGTGAGGGCCACCTGCAGGGGCTTCGAGGACGGCCTGGAGCTGCGGCCCACGCCCACCTTGGTGTCACCGGTGATGGCGGTGGCGGTGGCGCGCCAGGCCGTGAGGTTGTCCGGCAGCACCAGATCCACGCTGGCCTTGCCGTCGCGGCCCGCGGCCACGAAGGGCGTCCAGTGGGCCGTATCCTTGAAGTTCTGGCGCACCTTGTCATCGTCATCGGCCTTGAAGTCGCCGCGCTTCGTCTGCTTGAGGCTCCACACGGGTCGCTGGCGGCGCAGCAGGTCGTGGAAACTCCAGTCGGTGGAGCCCGAGCGCAGCACGCCGTGGCGGCGGGTGGGATGGAAGAAGCGCACGGGGTCGGGATGCAGCTCCTGGCTGAGCGCATAGATGGCCTCGTCCACCACGCCCACACTGAGGTCGGCGGCGGCGGGCTTTCCATGGGCATCCGTGACGGCGACGCTGACCTTCATGGGCTGGCCGGGCTGGTAGCGCTCCTTGTCCGTGCTGACGGCCACGGACAGGCGGCGGTCCCGCTTGGGCACGCGGATGGGAACCTCCACCAGCTGGCGGCGGCCCTCGGCCACGATCTCGAAGACGGCCCACACGTTGGGCTGCATGGCTGCGGTGACGGGGATGTCCACCAGGGCCGTGGTGCCCGGCACGGCGCGGCTCTGGCGCTGGCCCAGGCCCTCGTGCTCGATGGCCCAGTGCAGGGTGAGCTTGGGCCTCGGCAGCTGCACGAGGATGCGGGCGGTATCGCCCGGCTGGTACTCGGGCTTGTCGGCGGCGGCGCGGAGATCCGGCACCGCGGGCAGCGGCGTGCCCTCCGCGGCCACGGTGATCTGGCGCTGGGCCACCACGGGGCGGCCCTTGGAATCCTTCGCCTCGGCCACCAGCAGGAAGGCCCCGCCTTCCGGGATGCTCAGCATGGCCTGGGGCCCCGGGGCCGAGGCCACGGTCTCGCCGGGCTTCAGCGCGCTCGGCCGCGACCACCAGTAAGCGCTGTCCTTCAGGGCCACGATGCGTGCGGCGCGCAGCGCGATGGCCACGCCGGGCACCTCCTTGCCGTCCAGGTCGAGGGCCCGCGCCGTCACCTGGAAGGGCTTGCCGGGCAGGGCCACCTGCCGGTCCGCGGCGATCATCAACACCAGGTCGCCGGCGGCGGCCCGCACCTGGGCCTGGCCGCTGTTGCGCTGGCCCGCCGCATCCGCCACCTTCACCACCATGCGCCAGAGCCCATCGCTCTCAGCCTTGAAGCTGGGCAGGTCGGCCTGGCCCTCGGCGTCCAGCTCCAGCTGGCCGCTCTCCATCAGCTCCGGCGCCGGGCCCGAGTCCTCGTCGTCCCAGATCCACTTGGACTTGGGCGGCACCACCTTGTAGAGGAACCAGTCCGCCTTCGCGCCCCGCACGGCGGCGCCGTAGAAGTAGCGGGCGCTGGCATGAAAGTTCAGCGCGTCGCCCAGACCCACCTTGGTCTTCTCGGTGCTGACCATCACCTCGAAGGCGGGCTTCACGAACTGCTCCACCTTGAACTCAGCCTGGCCGGGCCCCTGGGGGCCCTGGAAGACGATGCGGTAGAGCCCCAGGCGGCCTGCACCCGGCAGCGGGAACTGGGCGGCGTAGGTGCCGGTCTCGGCGTTCAGGAGCTTGGCCTGGCCCTCGGTGACCTTGGTGTCCTCGGGGTCCAGCACCGTGAAGGCCAGGGCCTGGGTGTCATTGACCACGCGGTTCTCGCCGTACTGCACGCTACGCAGGATGGCCTTGGCGAAGACCTCCTGGCCGGGCCGGTAGAGCGGGCGCTCCGTGAAGGCGTAGAGGCGCTGGCGCACCGCGGCGGCACTCTGGCCCTCGCTGGCGAGGATGGCCAGGCTGGCACCGCTACGGGCCAGCACCACGCGGCGCACGCCGGGCGTCACCGCGGCCTCGGCCCGGCCGGCGGCGTCGAAGGTGAGGGCCTGCAGCTTCGTGCCCTCGATGAGCTGGCCGGCCGCGCCCGGTTTCACGGCGCCATCCCGCGCATCCACCGCCTGGACGCGCAGCTTCGAGCCATCCTGCTCCGAAAGCAGGGCCAGATCCGTGATCATCCAGGGCACATAGGCCGCATCGCTGCCGCGCAGCACCTCCACCAGGTACAGGCCCGCGGCCTGGGCCGGCAGCTCCACGCGGCTGAGGAAGCCCTCGTCGCCGGACTCGTCCTCCTCACGCCCCTTCTTGCCCGCGATGTCCTCACTCACCTTGGGCACGATCTCGGTCACGAAGGTGATCCCGGCCTGGCCCTCCAGGGGCAGGGCCGAGCCTTCCCGCACCCGCGCCGGGCTGGTCTTGGCGGAGGTCAGGCGGTCTGTCTGCTTGGCGGCATCCCGCAACACCTGGGTGGCGGCGCGGTGCACGGTGACAAAGGCCCGGCGGCCACCCCAGAGCACGGCCTCGCGCAGGACATCGAGGGGATCCTGCACGCCGCGCCCGCCTTCGGCCACGGCCGCGCCACGCACCAGCAGCACCTTCTTCAGGAAGGCCTCCGGATCCTCCACCCGGTAGATGCGGATGCGGGCCTCGGCGGGAATGGGGCCCGCGGCCTCCAGCTGTCCAGGCCTCCCAGGCAGCGTGGGGCGCAGCGTGGCGAAGGCGCCGGTCCAGCCGCCTTCGCGCCAGGGGCCTTCGGCCGGGCGCTTCTGGGCCGTGCCCAGGGTGGGCAGCAGCAGGATCGCGGGAAGCAGCAGGGTGAGGGCGGATCGGAACCAGCGCATGTCAGAACCTTGGGTTGAAAGCATCGGGGGCTCCGCCCGCCAGCAGGCGCCAGCGGTAGAGGCCCAGGAAGGCGGGATTCTCGGGCAGGGGTCGGAAGTCGGGATCGGGGTGGTGCAGCAGGTCGTCCAGGCGCACGCGGCGCAGCTCGCCGGGCTGGCGGAGGCTGCCGCTGCCTTCAGGGCCGGTGTGGTAGAGCAGCATGGGCATGCCGTCCACGTCGGGCCGCACGAAGGCCATGGCGTGGTCGGGCTGGGCATGGGCCCCGCCCCGAGCGAAGAAGACCAGGTCGCCGGGCCGAGCCAGCTGCAGGTCCCGGCCCATAGGATCGCAGGCCAGGCGGCGGAGGTACAGGCCCCGGGCAAAGGGCTGGGGGCCCTCGGGGGTCGGGAAGCCGGCGCGCCAGCCCTGGGCGAAGCCGGGCGAGGGATCCTGCCCGGGGGCCCCGGTGGTGAAGGCCACGCGTTCACGCCAGGCCTGGGTGTGGGGGGCCAGCGCCTCGCGGAAGGCGAAGCGCAGAAGGCCCGCGCAGTCGCGCTGGGCGGCCTCCCAGGCGGGACTCGGCCCTTCCAGCTGCTGCTCCAGCAGCGCCACGAACCAGGTGCGGAAGGCCTCGCGGTCGCCCTCCTCGCGGAGCTCGGCCGCATTCATGCCGGTGCTGCGGGCCAGGGTCAGGTCCTGGCGGAACCGGGGCCAGGCACGGACCTGGAGCTGCTGGGGCTGGTCGAGGCCCAGCAGGTAGAAGCCGGAGGCCCCGTCGGACCAGCTCGGCGCCCCGGTCAGACTCAGCCCCCAGCCGGGGCGCACCGCATTCAACAGGCTGCGGCTCTCCACGCGCACGCGGGTCACCGGATTGCCCGGGTGGGCCTCGATGGTCACGCGATGGCGGACGGGCACCAAGCCCAGGGCGGCCAGGACCACGCAGCCGGCAGCGGCCAGGGCGAAGCCGAGCTTCATCGGGGCCTTCCCTCCAGGCCGGCCGGGGTCCAGTTCCACTCGATCCGCACGGGCCCCAGGGCCTTCACCGCACCGAGGAAGGGGCCGAGGCTGAAGGCCAGCTCGGCGGCGGCCTCGTCGCCTGAGGCCACCTCACCGATCCACCATCCGCTGCCGGTACGGCTGCGGAGGAAGGCCAGCAGCAGGTTCTCCAGCTCCTTGGCGGTGCGGGCGCCGTCGATCTCCATGCGGGCCCAGGCCTTCGATTCGCTGTCGGCCAGGGTGGGCGCCTGGCCCTGCAGGCCCGCGGCCACGGCCTTCACCGCGGCCTCGTCCGTGCCCAGCACCAGCGTGTCGGCCACCAGGGTCCAGGCGGGCCGGAAGGCCTGGGCGGTCATGACGCGGTGCAGCTCGGCGGTGCCGAAGGTCTGCTTCTGGTTCTGCCCCTTGAAGAGCCGGGGCGCGAGCTTCTTCAGCAGGTGCTCCACCTGGAGCTTCTTCGCCGCCTGCACCGGCAGGGCCAGGGCCAGGCTGGGCGTCATTCCCGGCTCGCCGAAGCCGCCGAAGGCCTCGATCCTGCCGTCGCGCTGGGCCTGCATGGCCCGCCAGGGGTCCTCGCGCCGCAGCCGGGCCAGTTCCGCCAGCGAGGCCTTCTCCGCGGGATTCAGCGCCGGAGCGCCCACCCAGCCGTTCCAGAGCAGGGTCGCGCCGCGCAGGTCGAGGCAGGCCTGCAGGGCGGCGGCATCCTGGCGAAGCGAAGTCCGCTGGCGCTGGCGCTCCTGGGCCCTGGCCAGGGCGTCCTGGTAGCCCTTCATCTGGGCGGCGTTGAGGGCCTGGCCGCCATTGGCGAACTCGGGCAGCTGGGGCAGGCGGAAGTCGCTCCCGTCGTCCACGCGCAGGATGGCCTCCACCAGCTTCTCAGTGGGACCCGCGCCCAGGGCCACCGTCAGGGCTCCGGTGCGGGGCGCGGCCTTGGCCACGAAGGGGTTGGGCCAGGTGCCCTGCTGGGCGTTCAGGAGTCGGCGGCGGATGGCCTGGACCTCGAAAGCCGCATCCGCGCCGATGCGCGGAGCCACCCAGAAGGACAGCTCCGTATCCGGCGCCATGGCCGAGAGCGCCACGCGAGCCCACTCCTGGCGCTCGCCCAGGGTGGGGTCGGCCCCTGGGAACAGCAGGGCGCGAAGGGGCGCCTCGCGGTCGCTGATCCAGGTGCCCTCGGCCCTCTGGATCAAGTGGAAGACGCCGCCGGAGCCCCGCAGCTGCTGCACCTCCGTGGTGGCCCCGGGACCGGACCACTTCACGACGCGGCTGCGGGCCCCCGAGCTCAGGGGATTCAGCTTGAGCAGCGCCATCATCAGCTGGGTGCGGGTCGGCAGGTCACCGGGGATGAACACCAGCGTGCCCTGCATGTTCCGTCCACCCTCGCGCTCCGTGCCGTAGTGCAGCACCCAGGCCTCGCGGTTCGCCAGCGGCTCGAGGGCCGGCGAGGCCTGCTTCAGCCAGGGGTCCAGGTGGCGCACGGCGAAACCCAGGCGGCTGCCCTGGGCCAGGGCGGGCACCAGGCCTGCGGGCGCGCCGTTCGCGGTGGTCCCGGCGCCGCCCGCCAGGGCCACCAGCTTCTCCAGGCCGGGCCGCAGCTGCTTGAGGTGGACGAGCACACCGGGCTGCGCCGCCTGCTCCAGCCCCTTGGGCAGCGCGGCACTGCCCGTCTGCGTGAAGAGGGCCGGGCAGGGAATCCACTGGAAGCGCCATCCCCCCCTGTCCAGATGCAGGCCCAGGCCGTGGGTCCAGGGCCGCTCCACCTTGTCGGGCGAACCCAGGTAGGCGAAGGGGTCCTTGCCGGATTGCTTGTAGCCACGCCGGTAGAGGAACTGCACGGCCTCGGCGCCGCCGGTCTTCAGCGCCGCCGCGTCCCACTGCTCCACGGGCCAGGCCGTCAGGGCCCACAGCGCGGCCCGGCGGTCCGCCGCGTTCCCCAGCCGGTGCCGGGCCTCGGCGAGCTGCTCGTAGGACGATACCTGGCCCCAGCGCTTCCCAGTCCACTGCGTGTTGCCGCGGGCATCGTAGTGAGAGATCGACCAGCGGCCGACCGCCTCGGTCACCCAGGCGGGCATCTGCCCCTGAGCCTGGGCCGACAGGCCCCCCAGGCTCAGGGCGAGTGCGCACGATCCCTGCGCGATGTGTCGCATTCCCATTCCCCTGCCCCGCACTGGAACCTCCGGTGTCGAGCGATGCTATCAACCCTGGCCCCCGCCGCAAGGGACCGCGGCGTGATTTTTTACGACTTGGTTCAGTGGCAGACTGGACCCATGTCGGATCGCCGCGTGCTCGTGAACCTCCGGGGCCTGTTGACCCCCGATCCTGCCCGGACCTGGGCGGTGGACCGCATCCCCGATGCGGCCCTGGCCATGGAGGGAGGCCGGGTGGCCTGGCTGGGCCGCGCCGCAGACCTCCCGGCAGCCTGGGTGGAGGCGCCCAAGGTGGACGGGGGCGGCGCCTGGGCCACGCCCGGCTTCGTGGATCCCCACACCCACCTGCTCTTCGGCGGCAACCGCTCCGGCGAGTTCAACCGGCGCCTGGCCGGGGTGAGCTACCAGCAGATCGCGGCGGAGGGCGGCGGCATCCGGGAGACCGTGCGGGCCACCCGGGGCGCCACGGTCGAGGAGCTGGTGGCCTCGGGGGAGGCGCGCCTGCGGGCCTTCCGCCAGCGGGGCGTGGTGCACCTGGAATGCAAGACCGGCTACGGCCTGGAACTGGAGGCGGAATCCCGCCTCACGGCCGCCTACGCCGAGTTGAAGCGGCGCGGCTGGAGCCTGGACGTGACGCTGCTCCCGGCCCATGACCTGGCGCCGGAGTTCAGCGGGGACGTGGAGGCCAACACCCGCGCCGTGGCCGAGGACTGGCTGCCCGAGCTGGTCCGGCGGCACCCCGGCGTCGCCCGCTTCTGCGATGTGTTCGTGGAGACAGGCGTGTTCAGCGCCGACCAGGGCCGCCGCATCTTCGAGGCGGGGAAACGCCTGGGCCTGGTCCCCCGCATCCACGCCGACGAGCTCACCTGGACCGGCGGGGCGGAGCTGGCCGCGGAACTGGGGGCGGCCAGCGCGGACCACCTCATGTTCTGCAGCGAGGCGGGCATGAAGGCCATGGCCGCGGCGGACGTGACGCCCGTGCTGCTGCCCGCCACCACGCTCTTCCTGGGCATGCGCGACTGGGCCCCGGCCAGGAAGATGATCGAGGCCGGCTGCCGCGTGGCCCTGGCCACGGACTTCAACCCCGGCTCCTGCCCCTGCCTGGATCCACTCACCATCCTGCGCCTGGGCTGCCTGCAGCTACGCATGACCTTCGAGGAGGCCTTCACGGCCATGACCCTCCACGCCGCACGCAGCCTGCGCCACGCCGACTTGGGGCACCTGCATCCCGGCGCGAAAGCGGAGGTGTTGCTCTGGGAGGTGGAAGAGCTGCTGGAGCTGGTGTACTGGGTCGGCGAACCCTACCGGCCGAGGTTCCTGCCCGCCTGAGGCCGTCCCACGGGAAATCGTCCCTTCCCTTCTTGGGAGGCAGGCCTGGGCTTGTGATAGTTGACCTCGAGATCTCCGGCTAAGATGACCGCTCCTAAACCCGGAGCGTCCATGCGGTTGACCACCCCCATCCTCACCCTCTTCGCCGCCCTCTGCTCGGTGCCACTGGCGGCCGAAGAGGCCCCCAGGGCCAAGGTCCAACTGTTCGGCGAGCGCACCTCCTTCCACAAGAGCCCCGTGCTCTTCGTGGTCGAAGGGGGCCAGACCTACACCACGGAGGACCAGCCCAAGGACCAGACCTCCTGGGGCCTGCGCCTCGCCCTCGGCATCGACGAGGCGGCCACGTGGAACCTCGAGTTCGCGGTCCGGGCCAAGAAGAAGAGCGCCTTCACCTACAGCGGCCCCGTCAGTCCGACCATGACCGCCGACTTCACTGGAGAGGGCCTCGAATACGGCTGGTGGGGACCGGGACTCAGCTACGCCCTCAAGCTGGGCCCCGCCGTGGCCCTCAGCGCGGGCCTGGACTTCCGCGTCGAGCGGCTCACCGTTTTCCTGCCCGCCGGAGTGGTGGTCCCCGAGGGCTACTCCGAGACCACCATGTACAACCGCCCCTGGGCCCGGGCTGCGCTCACCTTCACGGTCCCCGTCTCCTCGCGGGTCAAGCCGCAGCTCGGCGTGGAAGGTTCCGTGGCCCTGCTCCGCAAGAAGGTGAAGACCTTCTCGACCACCCAGTACGTGGATGCCGAGGACATGCGACGTGGGCTGGCTCCCCAGTCCGCCGTCAGTTTCTTCGCGGGCGTCACCTTCTAGGCGAAGGTCGGCGGTCCCAGAAAAACGAAGCCCCGGGCCGATTCCCGGGGCTTCTCCTGCGAGTGCGGCGGCCTACTGTTCGGCTCGCTTGGAGGCCTCCTGCACGATGTGATAGATGCGCTCCTTGGCGCGCAGCTTGATCTTCTTCAGTTCCACCTCTTCGAGGGACTCCTTGGCGGAAAGGCTGGGCTTCTTCTGGAGGTCACCGAGCCGCGAGTCCGCAGACTTGTGTTCTTCCATGAGCTTGCGGAATTCAAAGTGTTCCTTCATCAGGCGCTCCTGAAGTTCTGGGCGCAGGAAATCCATGACTCCTCCATGCCATGGCGGAACCGGTTCGGGTCCCGCGGGGTGATCAGGTGGCCCAAGGTTAGGGCCACCCCGGAGGGCGTCAAGACCTATCTGCGCAGACTTTGGAACTCCTTTGACATCCGCTATTTCCATGCAATCCTCGAGCCATGAGCCTGGTCGTCGAGGAACTGGTCCTGCAGCGGGCGGATGGGGTGCGCCTCCTGGGGCCCCTGAGCCTCTCCCTGGCCCCCGGAGAACGCCTGGGCCTGGCGGGGGAGAGCGGCTCCGGCAAGAGCCTGCTGGCCCAGGCTTTGTTCGGGGTGCTGCCGCCCGCAGTGGTCCAGACCGGGGGGGCGCTGAGCGCGTTCGGGGTCCGCCTGGAGCGCCCAGGCCCCGCCCGGGATGGCATCCGCGGCACGCGGCTGGCCTGGGTGCCCCAGGACCCCCTCGGGGCCCTGAATCCGATGCTCACCCTGGGGGAACACCTGGCCCTGCTGCCCGGCATCCACCGAAAGGAGACCCAGGCCGCGGCCCAGCGGCGGCTGGAGCCCCTCCTTGACCGCCTGCGGCTGCCCAGCGACGCCCCCTTCCTGGCCCGCTTCCCCCACCAGATCAGCGGGGGTCAGCGCCAGCGGCTCTGCCTGGCCATGGCCCTGTCCTGCGATCCGGAATTACTGGTGCTGGACGAGCCCACCACGGCCCTGGATCCGCTGGTGCAGCGGGATTTCCTGGACCTGATGCTGGACCTGCAGCGGGAGCGGGGCCTGGGCTTCCTTTGGATCACCCACGACCTGGCCGTGGCTTCCCGGGTCTGCGCGCGCCTGCACGTGCTCTATGGGGGCGAGGCCATGGAGGCCGGGCCCACGGCCCGCCTGCTGACGGCGCCGAGGCACCCCTACACGGCCCGGCTGCTGCAGGCCGCCCGGTACCAGACCTCCCAGGAAGCCGGCTTCCTGCCCGCCCCCCAGGACCGTCCGGCCGGCTGTCCCTTCCAGCCGCGCTGCGGTTCCCGGCAGGACTCATGCGCCCATTGGGGGCCCTGGCAGGGAAGCCCGGGGGAAGGCTTCCGTTGCGAACGCCCCCTGGCGTTCTCAGACTGACTCCCATGCACCCCCTGCTCCGAACCCTCGACCTGAGGCCAATCCTCGGGATGGAATCCTCGGTCTACGACCTCCAGCCCATCCGCACCGCCGGGCCGTCGCAGTCTCGCGGAATCCCCCTGCTGGTCAGCCTAGGGCTGACGCCCCTCCTGATCTATGGCCTCGGCCTTAGCCTGAACCGGCCGGCCTCCATGCTGGGCATTCAAAGCGCCCTCAATCGGGCCCAGGGCTCGGTCACCCTCGTGTTGCACGAGCTGGAGGTGCCACCGGTCCAGGGCCCCGCCCGCGACCTGGTGGGGCCAGAGGGCCCCGGCGGCGCGGGCCACCGGGAGGGCACCAACACCTTGGATCCACGGCTGTTGGTCCACACCTCCATCCTCTCAAGCCCCAGCGAGGCCATCGACCCCGATGACCTGAGCACCTCGACGCGGGAAGAGCGGGCCTCTCTCTCCCTGAACCCGGCGCTTCCCCAACAGCCTGGCGGCAACGGCCTGGCTCGGGGCACCGGACGAGACGCAGCCTCGGGTTCGGGAGGGCTCAAGCGGGCCCCCGTCCAGGGCTCCATCTCGCACGCCACGCCGGATTTCAAATTGGTCGCGATCCGCAAGGTCGAGCTGCGCCATCAGATGTCCTCAGGGGACGAGGGGCTTCGCACCGAGCCGAGCCGGGTCCGCATCCTCATCGGCGAAGACGGCATTCCCTTCCAGGCCACCTGGGTTTCCGGCCCTTGGAAACTCAGGGAAAAAGCCATCAGGACCGCGCTGGGCTGGCGCTTCGAACCGCTCGATCCCCATGGACTCAAGGCGCCCCTGTCCCTTGTCCTCACCTTCCACCCGCGCTGAGCCGCGCCGGGGACCGCTCTCTGGAAAGGGGGGCCAGGCCGTGAGACCATGGGTTGCAAGGTCCCGCAGGCCGCGGGTCCGGTTTGTGGAAACCCCATGCTGACCTTGCCCCTGCCCCGCGCCCTCACCTTTGACGACGTCCTGCTGGTGCCGGGCTATTCGGAACTCCACCCCAACCAGGTGGACCTGGGCACCCAGCTGACCCGGGACATCACCCTGCGCATCCCCCTCCTTTCCGCCGCCATGGACACAGTGACGGAAAGCCGCATGGCCATCGCCCTGGCCCAGCTGGGCGGCATCGGCATCATCCACAAGAACCTCAGCCCGGAGCGCCAGGCCGAGGAAGTGGACAAGGTGAAGCGCTCGGAATCGGGCATGATCACCGATCCCATCACCATCGAGCCCGACGCCCCCATCCGCGATGCCGAGGCCCTCATGGCCAAGTTCCGCATCAGCGGCGTGCCCGTGGTGGAGGGCCACAAGCTGGTGGGCATCCTCACCAACCGCGACCTGCGCTTCGAGACCCGCTGGGACATCCCCGTGCGCGAGGCCATGACCAAGGAGAACCTGGTCACCGTTCCCGTGGGCACCACCCTGCAGGAGGCCCGCGCCATTTTGCAGAAGCACCGCATCGAGAAGCTGCTGGTGGTGGACGCCCGGGGTCAGCTGAAGGGGCTCATCACCGTCAAGGACATCGAGAAGTCCATCGAATACCCCAACGCCTGCAAGGACAGCTTCGGCCGCCTGCGGGTGGGCGCGGCCGTGGGCGTGGGCAAGGACCTGCTGGACCGCGCCGCCGCGCTGGTGGAAGCCCAGGTGGACGTGCTCTGCCTGGACAGCTCCCACGGCCACAGCCAGGGCGTGCTGGACGCTGTGAGGGCCCTCAAGAAGGCCCACCCCGCCGTGTCCCTCATCGCAGGCAACGTGGCCACCTACCAGGGCGCCAAGGACCTCTGCGTCGCGGGCGCTGACGCCGTGAAGATCGGCATCGGGCCCGGGTCGATCTGCACCACCCGCATCGTGACCGGCGCCGGCATGCCCCAGATCACGGCCGTGGCCGAGGCCAGCCGGGCCTGCCGGGAAGCCGGCGTGCCCTGCATCTCCGACGGCGGCATCAAGTTCAGCGGCGACGTGGCCAAGGCCATCGCCGCCGGCGCCAGCGCCGTCATGATCGGCAGCCTCTTTGCGGGCACGGACGAGGCCCCGGGCGAGACCATCTTCTACGGCGGCCGCACCTTCAAGGCCTACCGGGGCATGGGCAGCCTCGGCGCCATGAAGCAGGGCAGCAAGGACCGCTACTTCCAGGAGGGCAAGGACGACACCAAGCTGGTGCCCGAGGGCATCGAGGGCCAGGTGCCCTACAAGGGCAAGATGGGCGACCTCGTCACCCAGCTCATGGGCGGGCTCCGCGCCGGCATGGGCCTCAGCGGCGGCAAGAGCATCGCCGACTTCCAGGAGAAGGCCACCTTCGTGGAGATCAGCGGCTCCGGCCTGCGCGAAAGCCACGCCCATGACGTGATGATCACCAAGGAAGCGCCGAACTACCGGATGGAGTAGCGGCAAAAAGCAGAACACCGATGAACACCGATTAACAGCTGATGAACACCGATCAAGATAAGAACTTGAGGCCGGATCATGATCCGCTGACAGAGGTCGTGATCGGGCTTGTGTTCAAGGTGGCGAATTATCTGGGATCAGGGTTTCTCGAGAAGGTCTACGAAAACGCCCTGGCCTTTGAGCTTCAGGGTGCCGGGGTCGCATTCGAACAGCAGGTTCCAATCACTGTGTTCTATAAGGATCAGGTGGTGGGCAGCTATGTAGCTGATCTGGTTATTGCAGGCCGACTCCTGGTCGAACTCAAGGCCTGTCGGGCATTGGAAGAGGCCCATACCGCTCAGTGTCTGAACTACCTCAAAGCCACCGCGCTGCCCACCTGCCTCCTCATCAACTTCGGCACCCCCAAACCCCAAATCAGGCGCCTATCTCGCTAACCTTTTCACACGCTGCAGCTTTTTTCGGTGTTCATCAGCTTTTATCGGTGTTCATCGGTGTTCTTCTTTTATCTTGAAGCGTCAGTGGTCTGCCCGAGTTCCAGATCCCCGGAGCCCCCATGTCCCTCCTCGTGAAGAATGTCCGCCTGGTCGATCCCGCCCAGAACCTCGACGGACCTGGCGTGCTGCTGGTGACCGATGGCAAGGTGGAGGCCATTGCCACGGACGCGGCGGCGGTTCCGAAGCGCGAGGGCGTGGAGGTGGTGGACGGCGGCGGCGCGGTGCTGGCGCCGGGTTTCGTGGACCTGCACGTGCACTTCCGCGAGCCGGGCCAGACGCGCAAGGAGAGCATCGAGACCGGCAGCCGGGCCGCTGTGGCGGGCGGATTCACCTCCGTGTGCGCCATGGCCAACACCAAGCCCGTGAACGACAGCGTGGCCATCACGGAGATGATGCTGACCCGGGCCGCCAAGGCCGATCTCTGCCGCTACTTCCCCATTGGCACCGTGAGCCGTGAGATGAAGGGCGAGGAACTGGCCGACATGGGCACGCTGAAGGCCGCAGGCTGCGTGGCCTTCTCGGATGACGGCCTGCCCATCGGCAACGCCTCGCTCATGCGGCGGGCCCTGGAATACACCCGCTGGCTGGAGGTCCCCGTGGTGGCCCACGAGGAAGACAAGGACCTGGCCGGCAAGGGCTACATGCACGAGGGCGCCGTGAGCGCCTCCCTGGGCTGCCTGGGCATCCCAGCCGCCGCCGAGGAGGCCATGGTGGCCCGCGACATCGTGCTGGCCGAGCATACCGGCGGCCACCTGCACCTGGCCCACCTCAGCACCGCGGGCTCCATGCGCATGGTGCGCGAGGCCAAGGCCCGGGGCCTCAAGGTCACCTGCGAGGTGACGCCCCACCACTTCGCCCTGTCGGACAAGGAGCTGATGAAGTTCGACAGCGACTACAAGATGAACCCGCCGCTCCGCACCGAGGCCGACATCCAAGCCGTGCTGGAGGCCATCGCCGACGGCACGGTGGATGCCATCGCCACGGACCATGCGCCCCATGGCTGGGATGACAAGGAGGTGGAGCTGCCCATCGCGGCCTTCGGCGTCATCGGCCTGGAGACCGCCCTGCCCCTCACGCTGGAGCTGCTGGTGAACCGCAAGGTCATCAGCCTGGCCAAGGCGATCAGCCTGCTGGCCTGGGAACCCGCTCGGGTCTTCCACCTCGACCAGCAGGGCCTCGGCAGCCTGAAGCCCGGCGCCCCCGCCGACTTCGTCCTCTTCGACCCGGACGCCCGGGTCCAGGTCGACCGGGCCTTCATCCAGTCCAAGTCCTACAACACGCCCTTCAAGGGCTGGAGCCTGCCGGGCCAGGTCCTCGGCACCTGGGTGGCCGGCAAGCGGGTGTGGGGTTAACCTCCACCGAACCCTCCACCGGAAACGTCCCGCGCAGCCCCTCCAGATGGATCCACAGCCCCATCCGCCCGGTTCAGTGGCCAGGCCCCTGCAGACTCGGATGGCTTCCTTCGTCAGGCATCACAGGGTTAGGGAGGGATGATCCATGGAGAAGAAACCGAAGGGCCGCAGCCCTGGCAGCCAGGCTGAAGCCTCCTCCCGGGTGGACGAGAAGATCCAGTCCATCGGTGGCTGGCGTGGCGACCTCCTGACCGAGGTCCGGCGCCTCATCCACGAGGCCGCCCCGACGGTCGAGGAGGACTGCAAGTGGATCAAACCCACCAACCCGCTGGGCGTGCCCACCTGGTCCTCCAGCGGGATCATCTGCACGGGAGAGGCCTACAAGCTCGTCGTCAAGCTCACCTTCGCCCGGGGCGCGGCCCTGAGCGATCCCCATCACCTCTTCAATGCCGGCCTGGACGGCGGTACCCGCAGGGCGATTGACCTCCGGGAGGGCGAGTCCCTCGATGCCGAAGCCTTCAAGTCCCTGGTCCAGGCGGCCGTCGCGGCGAACCGGGGTCCGACCAGGGCATAGGCTCCGCGAGAAACCGCCCGGCCTTCGGCTCAAGCCCCTGCGGGAGCGGCCTCCGGTCATCCCTCCGCCTCCTGCCATCCCCACTCCATCCCTCGCCTTGGCGCAAGCCCCGCCGCCAAGCCCCACCCTCAGGCCCACCATGCTTCCCGACCCATGCGCGATCATCGGCGCCATCATCGGCTCGCTGGGCGGCCTGTACTACCTGTGCGAGACCCTGCTCGGCAGGGCCCAGCCCAACCGCATCACATGGCTGCTGTGGGGGATCTTCCCGTTGATCATCTTCGTGGCGCAGAGGGTCCAGGGCGTCGCCGGCGTATCCTGGGCCTCCTTTGCCGCCGGATTCACGCCGTTGCTGGTTTTCGCCGCGTCCTTCTTCAACAGGAAGGCCTACTGGAAAAGTGAACCGCGCGACTACGGCCTGATGGCGGCGGCCATCGTCGGAATCATCCTCTGGGCCCTGACCGACAAGCCCAACCTGGCCCTGCTGCTTTCGCTGCTGGCCGACGTGCTGGCCAGCGTGCCGACCCTCATCAAGTCGTACCGGCATCCCCATTCCGAAAGCTGGATCGCCTATGCCGTCAGCGCCCTCGGCTTCGGCATCAGCTTCCTGTCGATCCAGACCTACCGGTTCGAAAGCACCGCCTTTGTCGCCTACGTGTTCCTCCTCAACGCCTCCCTGGCAGTGCTGGCCTCCAGGGGCCGCAGGCACCGGCCATCCATGGCCTGACCGGCTAGACTTCATCCTCCGGGATGTCCCTCACCGACCCGCCCGACCCCACGGAGGCCGCCGTGTCCACCTTCCACCATGCCAGGGAACTGCCGGCCCCGCCCGAATCGGTGTTCACCGCCATCCAGGATCCGGCCCGCCTGGCCTGCTGGTGGGGTCCGGCCGGATTCACCAGCACGTTCCACACCTTCGAGTTCCGGGAGGGTGGCGCCTGGCTGTTCACCATGCATGGCCCTGACGGGACCGACTACCCGAACCAGTCTGAGTTCCTGGAGATCGTACCCCCTTCGCTGGTCCGGATCCGGCACCTCAACCTGCCGCACTTCGAGCTCGCCATCTCCCTCGAATCCACGGCATCTGGAACCCACGTCTCCTGGGTCGGCGTGTTCGAGAACCACCAAGTCGCCGAAAGCATGCGCGCGTTCCTCGAGACGGCCAACGAGCAGAACCTGGATCGCCTCGCCTCCGAACTCGGCGCGGTCCCGCGCCAGGGCGCGTGAACCGACGGCCATCCCCCCTCCGCCCACCTCACCGGGAGCTGCCGCCCCCATGGACCGCTCATCGCGCAATCGGCTCACCGACAAGCTCCTGCTCCAGTTCGCCGGGGACACCCTGTTTGACCACCTGGCTCGGGCGGTCTGCCGGGCCGGCTGTCTGCCCCGCAAGGAGCTCTACGAGGCCTGGGAGGTCGCCCGCCGGGTGCGGCGGCGCTTCCGGGGGAGGCGCGTGGTGGACCTGGCCTGCGGTCATGGCCTGCTCGCCCTGACGCTCCTCCTGCTCGACGACCGTTCGCCTGAGGCCCTCGCCGTGGACCGCGGCCTTCCGAAGAGCGCCGCCGCTCTGGAAGCCGCGCTCTGTGCCGAGTGGCCGCGGCTGCGGGGACGGGTTCGCCGCGTCGAGGCCGACCTGAGCGAGGTCGCCCTGGATCCCGGAGACCTGGTCGTCTCCGTCCACGCCTGCGGCGGGCTCACGGACCTGATCCTGGCCCGGGCGGTGAAGGCCGGGGCCTCCGTGGCCGTGCTGCCCTGCTGCCATGACCTCAAGCAGGGGGATCTCGGCGGCCTGGAGGGCTGGATGGAGGGTCCCCTGGCCATGGACGCCGCCCGGGCGGCCCGGCTGCGCGCCCAGGGGTACCGGGTGTTCACCCAGTTGATCCCGGGCGACATCACGCCGAAGAACCGCCTGCTGATGGCGGAACCGGACCCGCTCCGCGCGGGTGGTCCCTGACCGGGCCCCTGGCAGGCCCCCACGCAGCGACTACCTTCTTCCCATCGGGCGAAGCGCCCCACCATGTCGATCCACCGGGCCCTGCCTGGAGGATCCCCCAGCGAAAGGGTTCCGGCTCATGTCCACCCACACCGTCAAGCTGCACCGCGTCCTCCGCGCGACCCCCGAACGCATCTACCGCGCCTTCCTCGATGCCGATGCCATGGTCAAGTGGCTGCCGCCCCACGGCTTCACTGGCCGCGTCGAGCATGTCGACGCCCGGGTGGGCGGCACCTACCGGATGTCGTTCACAAACTTCACCAACGGGCAGAGCCATGCCTTCGGTGGCCGGTACCTGGAGCTGGTCCCCCACGAGCGGATCCGCCACACAGACACGTTCGACGATCCCAACCTGCCTGGGGAGATGCAGACCACGGTCACCTTGCGTCCCGTCTCCTGCGGCACCGAAGTTGACATCGTGCAGGAGGGCATCCCGGCCATCATCCCAGCGGAGGCCTGCCACCTGGGCTGGCAGGAATCCCTGCTCCTGCTGGCCCAGCTCGTGGAGGCCGAGATCCCGGGCTGACCCGGAGGGCCGATCCCGTACACTGCTTCCTGAAGCCAGCCAAGGAGGTTCGACATGGAGCGGTTGTTCCCTGACGCGGGCCACCCCTACGGGGTGAGCCCCTCGGCCTTTTTCTCCCTGCGGGACGGCAAGCTGTACCCCGACGTGGGCCATCCAGGGGGAATCAGGACAGAGCCCTGGTTCTCCATTCGCGGCGACCGGGTGTACCCCGACGAGGGACATCCGCACGGGGTCAGCGCCACGCCCTGGTTCCGCATCCAGGGCGGCCGGCTGTATCCGGACGCCGGCAATCCGGACGGCACCAGCGCCCTGCCCTGGTACGCCATCCGCTGATCCCCACCCCGCCACGCCCACCCGCCCCCATTTCCGGCCCGGGGCACGGGACTGTTCGAAAGGCCCTTCCAGGATGCGCATCACCTTCAAACCCATGACCTACCTCGTCAGCTTCACGCTGTTCGTCCTGACCTTCACGGCCCTGGGCGCCTGGGTGGGCTACGGCAAGATCGCCGACCAGATCCTCACCCAGGCCTACCTGGACGCCACCCCCATCCGCGTGCAGGTCCTTCCCGATCCCCAGGGACCCAGCCTTCGCTGGGACGAGCGGGTCCCCCTGCCCCAGGGTGGTTTCGCCCGGGTGGTGGCCGATCCCGGTGCCCCGGCCATCACCATCGACGAGGCGGACCTGCCGGGCGTCCGGGCCCAGGCCTCGCCCAGCATCCCCCTGGCCACGCGGGAGCGCGTCGAGGACCTGCGGATCGATCCGAAGGGCCGCTACCTCTACGCGCGGATTCTCACCGCCGCCAAGACCAGGGCCGAGGAGACCACTTGGCTCTGCAAGTACGACCTGAAGCGGCGGCGCCTGGCGCGGCGCACCTCCGTGAACCCCATCCTGCTGCCCGCGCCCTTCCGGCCCTAAACCACGCCACCTCGGAACCGTACCCTGGGCACCCCATGCCGGAGGTCCCCGTGCACCGGAACCACCTCATCACCCACGCCATCCTCTGGGCAGCGGCCATCCTCGCCTCGGCCCTGGTGGGCGCCCCCGCGGTGCTCTCGACCCTGCTGCTGCCGACCCTGGCCATCGCCTCCCTGCTGTTCATGGGGCCCCGGCTCCGCGCCGTCAGGTGCCCTTCCAGGTAAGGGCCGCCCCCGCCTATCCTGCCCCTTCGATCCCCGCCTATCCCCTGGAGGCCCCCATGAGCGGCAACCCCGTCAGCTGGTTCGAGATCTACGTGCAGGACATGCTCAGGGCCCGGGCCTTCTATGAGGCCGTGTTCCAGGTGGCCTTCCAGCCCCTGAGCATCCCCGGCGAGGAACTGGAGATGTGGGCCTTCCCCTCGGACATGGGCCAGTACGGCGCCGCGGGCACCCTGGTGAAGCTGAAGGGCGTACCCTCGGGCAGCGCGGGCACCCTGGTCTATTTCCACTGCGAGGACTGCGCCCTGGAGGAGTCCCGCGTGGTCCCCGCGGGCGGGCGCATCCACCGCACCAAGATGGCCATCGGCGAGTTCGGCTTCATCTCCCTGGTGCATGACACGGAGGGGAACCTGATCGGCCTCCACTCCATGGCGTAGGCCCGGAGGCGGGTGCACCCGCACCAGACCATCAGGACGGATTCTTACAAATGGTGTACAACGTGGGGTCCATGGACCAGGTGGTCCAACGCGGGAGATGCGCCATGCCGACCAATCCCCAGCACCCCTACCACCCCATCATCTACGTGCGCGGCTTCGCCGCCACCCAGGGCGAGATCGAGGACACCGTCGCCGATCCCTACATGGGCTTCAACATCGGGTCGACCAAGGCCCGGACCGCCTGGACCGGCGATGTGAAGCGCTTCTACTTCGAGTCTCCCCTGGTGCGCCTCATGAGCGACCACGGTTACAACGACGTGTTTGTGGATGGCGAGGATCTGGTGGCGGTGGACCGCCCGGACAGCGTGGTGCCCTACCGCAGCGTCATCATCTACCGCTACTACGACGAGGCCAGCAAGGACTTCGGCACCGGGGAGACGCCCCCCATCGAGCGCTTCGCCAAGGGACTGGATGGCCTGATCCTGCGCCTGCGCGACAAGGTCTGCGCCAACCCCAAGCTCGGCCTCGCGCCGGAGGATTTCCGGGTCTACCTGGTGGCGCATTCCATGGGTGGCCTGATCTGCCGTGCCTTCCTGCAGAATCCCCAGCTGGGCTCGGCCGAGGCGAGGGCCGCTGTGGACAAGCTGTACACGTACGCCACCCCGCACAACGGCATCGACATGCGCATCGTGCGCAACGTGCCGGGCTGGCTCACCTTCGGCGACATCAACAACTTCAACCGCGAGCGCATGGCCGGCTACCTGGCCGTGCCGGAGGGGGATGATGTCTCCGTGGTGACGAACTTCCCGCCCGAGCGGATCTTCAACCTGGTGGGCACCAACCCGCGCGACTATGCCGTGGCCGGGGGGCTGTCGGCCTGGGCGGCCGGCGAGGCCAGCGACGGGCTGGTGCGCATCGAGAACGCCACCACCCACGGCCGGGGCGCCGATGGCCGCGAGGTCAGCTCCCCGCGCGCCTTCGTGCACCGCAGCCATTCGGGCCCCTATGGCGTGGTGAACTCCGAGGAGGGCTACCAGAACCTCACGCGCTTCCTTTTCGGGGCCCTGCGGGTGGACGGCATCCTGGACATTGACGACATCACGCTCCCCGCCGAGGTGATGAAGGAGCTCAAGGCCGGCAAGCAGGTGCGGGCCTCGTACCAGTTCGAGGTGGCGGCCAGCGTGCGGGGCTGCCAGTGGCAGATGACCCGCCGGGAGGTGCGGGAGCATTCCGCCATCTTCCGCACCTACGAGGAACTCTTCCCCGGGGCACCTGGCACCGTCCGCCAGCCCGACCGGAGCCGCAGCCCCCACCTCTTCTCCGTGTTCCTCGATCCGGCCAAGAGTGTGAAGGCCTCCGGCTCCGTGAGCTTCGCCTTCGACCTGAAGGTGCTGGTGCCCGACTACGAGGTGGACGGAATCCTCTTCCTGAAGCGCCACTTCGAGGGCGGCTACGTGCTGCGGGAGCTGGTGATCGTGGAGGCCTTCCCGGACGCCGCCGCACCGGGTGGATGGCGCATCAAGTACGGCTTCCAGGGTGACAATCCCGGCAAGCCCGGCAAGGACGCCGTCACCCGCCCGCTGGACGGTGGCCTCGCCTTCGAGATCACCATCGTTCAGAAGACCAATCCCGGTCTGAAGGGCACCCTCCGCATCGAAGCAAGACCCTGGACCTGATGAGGATTCCGACATGACCCGTCACCCTGCAGCCCTGGTGGCCGAGTGGGTCGCCGCCTTCAACCGGAAGGATGTCGACGGCCTGGCGGCCATGTACGCCGAGGACGCGGTGAACCACCAGGTGGCGGAGGCGCCCGTGGCGGGCCGCGAGGCCATCCGCGCCATGTTCGCAGCCGGCTTCGCCGCGGCGGAAATGGTGTGCCTGGTGGAGAACCTCTTCGAGGATGGCGCGTGGGCCATCCTCGAGTGGCGGGATCCCCTGGGCCTGCGCGGCTGCGGCTTCTTCCACGTGGTGGAAGGACGGATCGTCTTCCAGCGGGGCTACTGGGACAAGCTCAGTTTCCTCCGCCAGCATGGGCTGCCCCTGCCGGCGGAGTAGCGGCCTCGCTCGATCAGAGCGTCTTCATGTCCAGCACGAAGCGGTAGCGCACATCGTTCTTCAGCATGCGCTCGTAGGCCTCGTTCACCTGCTGGACGGGGATCAGCTCGATGTCGGAGACGATGTTGTGCTCGGCGCAGAAGTCCAGCATCTCCTGGGTCTCCGCGATGCCGCCGATGAGGGAGCCGCTGAGGCTGCGGCGGCCCATGATCAGCGGGAAGGCCGCCACGGGCGTGGGTTCGGGCGGCACGCCCAGCAGCACCATGGAACCCTCCACCCGGAGCAGGCCCAGGTACTTGTTGTAGTCGTGGGGGGCGGAGATGGTGTCGATGATGAGGTCGAAGTGGCCTGCCAGGCGCTTGAAGGTGGCCTCGTCCGAGGTGAGCCCGAAATGGTGGGCACCCAGCTTGCGGGCGTCGGCCTCCTTGGCCTTCGAGGTGCTCAGCATGGTGACCTCGGCGCCCATGGCGGCGGCCAGCTTCACGGCCATGTGGCCCAAGCCGCCCAGCCCCACCACGCCCACCCGGTCGCCCGCCTTGGTCTTCCAGTGGCGCAGGGGCGAGTAGGTGGTGATGCCCGCGCAGAGCAGGGGAGCCGCGGCGGCGAGGTCCAGCTTGGGCGAGATCTTCAGGGTGAAGGCCTCGTCCGTCACGATGCTTGAGGAGTAGCCGCCCTGGGTGATGGTCTTGCGGTCCATCTCGGTGCTGTTGTAGCTGAAGGCGGCGCCCTTCTCGCAGAACTGCTCGAGCTGGCGCTGGCAGCTGGGGCAGGTGCGGCAGCTGTCCACCAGGCAGCCCACGCCCGCCAGGTCGCCGATCTTGAAGCCCTTCACGTGGGCGCCCACGGCCGTGACGCGACCCACGATCTCGTGGCCGGGCACCATGGGATAGGTGCTGTTTCCCCACTCGTTGCGCACCTGGTGCAGGTCCGAGTGGCAGATGCCGCAGTAGGCGATCTCGATCTGGACGTCGTGCGGGCCCACGGCCCGGCGCTCGAACTGGTAGGGTCCCAGGGGCGCAGTGGCGGAGGTGGCGGCGTAGGCTTTGGCGAGGGTCATGGAGGCTCCTTGGTGCTGGACCTTCCACTCTAGACCAGCCGGCCAGAAGGCACCTCCAGGTGCGTGGGCGGTTGGCAGCTCCGGGCCCCCAGGACATGCTGGAGGGATGGATCCCATCCTGACTGAGCGACTGGTCCTCCGGCCCTTCGTGCCCGGCGACGCGCCCTTCATCTTGCGGCTGCTGAACGAGCCCTCCTTCATCGAGCACATCGCGGACAAGGGCGTGCGCACGCTGGAGCAGGCCGCGGACTACCTGGCCCAGGGCCCCCTGGCCAGCTATGCGGCCCACGGACATGGATTGTGGATGGTGCAGCACCGGACCACGGGCAACCCCATGGGCATGTGCGGCCTCATCAAGCGGGACACCCTGCCGGAGCTGGACCTGGGCTATGCCTTCGTGCCGGAGTTCTGGGGCCTGGGCTACGCCCGCGAGGCCGCCGGGGCCTGCGTGGCCTGGGGCCGCGACCACTTGGGCCTGGGCGGGCTGCTGGCCATCGTATCCCCAGGCAACATGGCGTCCATCCGGCTGCTGGAGGATCTGGCCTTCCGGCGAACCGGCTCCATGACCTACGCCCCGGGTGACGAGGTGGAGGTCTTCCGGCTGGAACTCGGCCGGCGGAACGCCGACTGACCCTGCTGCATCCAATCCATCCGGTGGTCCCATGCCGCGCCCCGCCACGCTGCCCCTCATCGACTGGAAGGCCGTGTTCGACTCGGGCCTGGACTACGCCGCCTGGCTGGCGGCAGCGGAATCCCCTGAGCAGCGGGACAAGCTGGTGGCCCAGCACCAGGCCCTGAGCCTGGAGCCCGCGGTGGCCGGGTACCTGGCGGCCCTGCCCCGCCCGGTCCATGTCGTGGCCATCGCCGAGGACTGGTGCGGCGATGTGGTGCGTCACGCGCCGGTGCTGCAGCGCATGGCCGAGGCCGCGCCGATGTTGAAGGTGCGCTACATCAGCCGGGAGCAGCACCCCCAGGTCTTCGTGCGCTTCCTCACCAACGGCGGCGAGGCCATCCCCAAGTTCATCTTCCTCAGCGAGGGATTCGTGGAGTGCGGCAGCTGGGGGCCCATGCCCGAGGACTGCCGCGAGCTCATCGCCCGGGGCAAGGCCTGCGGCGATGTGGCCGCCGCCCGGAAGAAGGTCTCCGCCCGCTACGAGCAGGACGCCCTGCGCCGCGAAGTGGTGGCGGAGCTGCTGAAGCTCGTGGACATCGCCGTGAGCCGGGAACCCTAGCCCCGCTCGGCCATCCGGAACATCAGGATGGCCCCCGCCGCGGCCACGTTGAGGCTGTCCATGCCCGAGGCCATGGGGATGGCCACCGCGCGATCGCAGCGGGCCAGCTGCGCCGCATCGAGTCCCGTGTCCTCCGGCCCCATCACCAGGGCGCACCGGGCGGCGGGGCGCCAGCCGCGGGCATCCTCGGCGGCCTCGGTGAGGGCCGCCGCCACGACCTCCGAGCCGGGTTCCGCGGCCTTCCAGTCCGCGAGCAGGTCCCAGGGGTCCTCCGCCCGCCAGACGGGGATGCGCCAGACCGCCCCCATGGACACGCGCACGGTGCGCCGCGTCCACTGGCCCGGCCCCGGTCCGGCCAGCACGCCATCCAGGCCCAGGGCGGCGGCGCTGCGCAGCAGAAGGCCCAGGTTCTCGCTGTCATAGAGGCGGGGCAGCACCAGCAGGCGCCTGGCCTCGCGCAGGGCCCCGGCCGGCGGGGGGGGCGGCACCTGGGCGCAGGCCATGAGCCCCCGGTGGAAGGGGAAGCCCGCCAGCTCCGACAGGGCGGCCGGCTCCATGGTCAGCAGGGCCACGCCCGCCGGGAGCCGATCCTTCAGGTCGTGGGCCGCGGCGGTGGTGGCCGCCACGGAGACCACCTTCACCTGCCCCACACGGCCCGCCGCCAGCAGATCCTCCACCAGGATCCGCCCTTCGGCGATGAAGCAGCTCCCGTGCTCCGGATGCTCCCGGGTGCCGGCAAAGCGCAGGTCGCGGTAGGGGTCCCAGGGATCGAAGGCCATGGCATCAGCCTAGCCGCCGCCAAGCCCCAGCCGCAGTCCGGCCCCTGCCCCAGGCCCGGTTCATGGAACATTCATGCCAATCGGAACCTATTAATTTCATTAACATTCATTGACACCCGTATCGCTGACTACACCCTGGTATTCCTGATTGCCACTTGTCTAAACCAGAGATTCATTCGGCACCACGGATCTATAACCCATCCCCCGATGCCCTTCCGCCCACCCGGAGCTCCGCCAAGTCCATGCCTTTCACATCTCCAGCCCCCTGGGCGTTTCCAGCCCTGCTGCCTGCCCCTGACTTCCCCTCACGGGAACCGCAAGGAACCGCCCGGACAAGCGCCCCTGAGGAGGGGACAGGCAGCCCCAATCTCCCCGTGGGGAGCCGGAGGAAGCACCTTCCCCCGGCTCCCCACGGGTTCCCACTTCCCTTCGGATTAGCCCATGCTTCCTGAATCCGCATCGATCCAGACCCAGCTCTTGGCGTGGTTCCAGAGGGCCTGCTCCAGGCCCTGGATCCGCCAGGCCGTGAAGATGAGCCTGGACGCTGCTCTGGCCGGCGTCGCCTGGGCGGCCGCCTTCGGCCTGATGCGCGTGGACCTGCCCGGCCTGCGGTCCATGCTCGCCTGGATGGCCTTCGCGATGATCGTGAACCTGGCCTTCCAGCACACCCGCCAGCACTACCGCCTCATGGGCTTCATGGAACTCCGGTCGCTCATCCTCAGCATGGCGGCCCTGGTCCTGGTGCCGCCGATCGGGCATGGCCTGGGCGGGTCCATCGGCCTGGGCATCGAGCCGCCGAACCTCACCGTGGCCGCCGGGCTCCTGACCGCGCTGACCTGGGTCATGGTGCGGGCCGCGGCCGTGGACATCTTCCGGCGCCGCGTCCTCCGCAAGCACCCCCACCGCCCCACGGTGGACCGCCGCAAGACCCCCCGCGCCGGATCTTCGCCGCACGGGGAGCTGGCGCTCCGCACCCTCATCGTGGGGGCCGGCCATGCCGGGGCCCAGCTCTGCCAGGAGCTGCTGTCGAATGCCGAGCTGAAGAGCCGCGTGGTGGGCTTCGTGGACGACGCCCTGGAGAAGCAGGGCGTCCGGATCCAGGGGGTGCCCGTGCTGGGCCACTCCGACCTCCTGCCCGTCTTCATCAAGGAGACCCGCGCCGCCCAGGTGATCCTCGCGATGCCGAGCGCGCCCGGCTCCAGGATCCGCCAACTGGCCAAGACCCTCCATGGCGAGGGCGTCCGCGTGAAGACCCTGCCCAGCCTGCAGGATTTCCTGGGCAAGAACGCCTGGAAGCCCGAACTCCGTGACATCGCCATCGACGACCTGCTGCGCCGGGAACCCATCACCCTGGACCTCGGCTCCATCCAGCAGGCCCTGGCGGATTCGGTGGTGCTCATCACCGGGGCCGGCGGTTCCATCGGCGGCGAGCTGGCGCGGCAGGTCGCGCGCTTTGGACCGGCCCGCCTCATCCTCCTCGGGCGGGGCGAGAACAGCCTGTGGGAGATCGAGCGGGAGCTCCGCCACCTCTATCCCGAGCAGACGCTGGAAGTGGAACTCTGCGACATCCGGAATCCCGAACGCCTCCGCCAGGTCTTCCAGGCCTGGCACCCCCAGTTCGTGTTCCATGCCGCCGCGCACAAGCACGTCCCCTACCTCGAGAAGCATCCCGAGGAGGGCATCGAGAACAACATCTTCGGCACCCTGAACGTCCTCAAGGCGGCCCAGGCCTCCGGCGTTCTGCGCTTCGTCAATGTCTCCACCGACAAGGCGGTCAATCCCACCAGCGTCCTCGGGGTCACCAAGCGCATCGCGGAATTCCTGGTCCTGCAGGCGGCGGAGGATGGCGAGGGCGAAGGGCGGGTATGTGAGCGTCCGGTTCGGCAATGTCCTGGGCAGCCGGGGCAGCGTGATCCCGCTCTTCCACGACCAGATCCGCCGGGGAGGCCCCCTCACCATCACGCACGAGGAGATGACGCGGTACTTCATGACCATCCCCGAGGCCGCCCAGCTGGTGCTCCAGGCGGGCATGCTGGGGCAGAACGGCAAGGTCTTCGTGCTCGACATGGGTGAGCCCGTCCGCATCGTCGACCTGGCCACGGACATGGCCCGCCTCTCCGGGTTGCAGCTGGGCTACGACATCGATCTTCTCTACACGGGGATGCGCCCCGGAGAGAAGCTGCACGAGGAGCTCTTCACCGATCAGGAACGGAGCCGCTCGGACGTACACGAGAAGGTGTTCGAGGCCAGTCAGGAGCCGAAGAACCGCGCCGTCCTGGAACGCTGGCTGCGAACCCTGCGCCAGACCAGCACCCTCCCGGAACGGGCCCGCCAGCGCGCCATCCTCACGGGCTTCATGGAGCTGGTGCCCAACTACCGCCCCTCACCGAGCGGGCTGGGCCGGCACCTCAACGCAGCCATCGATTTCGGGGAGGAGCTGGCCTCCCAGGAGCGGTCCTCCGATCCCGTCATCGTCCTCCGGACCCCCGTGGCGTTCTCCCCCCTGCAGTCCTCTTGATGGGTGCGTCCGCACCCCGAATGCCCACCCGGCTCATCGGGCCTGCTTCGATCTTCACGGGCGGCCCGAAGCCATGTACAGGCAAAATGGAAGGAGACTTCAGAAGTAATTTTCCGTTATCCTTTGAATCTATCCCGTGGTTTTATCCGAGATCGACTGGCGCGACCAAAGTGAATGCGGAGCCTGGCACGCGATGGGAACCAGTAACAGCAAGGATTTCCAGATCCGGGAGATTCAGCCTGGCGACATCCCTTCGGTTGTCGATGTCCACCTCGCCAGCTTCCAGAACTTCTTCCTCACGTATCTGGGCCGCGCCTTCCTGGAGCGCCTCTACCGTGAAATCGCGCAGGAGCTCGGCGGGGCCTTCGTCGTGGCCACGGCTCCGGACGGGGGCATCGTGGGGTTCGCGGCTGGGGTTCCCCACCTCTCGCGCTTCTACCGGAAGCTGGCCAGGAAGCGCTGGCTCGACTTCGGACTGGCCTCTCTCGGGGCCGCCCTCCGGCGCCCGGTGATCATCCCCAGGTTGTGGCGGGCCCTGCACGCCTCCGAATCGGCTGGCCTGTCCCCCTGTCCCGCCGCCCTGATGTCCATCGCGGTGGCTCCCGGCACGAAACGGTCCGGCGTCGGCAGATCCCTGGTCCGGCACTTCCTCGCCCGAATGGCCCAGAATGGCGCCACCCACGTCTGCCTGACGACGGACCGCGACGACAATGCGCCGACCATCGGTTTTTATGAATCCCTGGGGTTCTGGCGGGTCCGTGAATTCCAGACCCGCGAAGGCCGGTGGATCTGCGAATTCATGATCGACACCCCTTCGGAACCGGAGGGTCCACTCCTCGCCCCACGCCCCATCCCATGAAGGCAGCCATGACCAAGCCCCGTGTTGAACCCGTCGGCCCGCTCCCGGACCGGACGAGGCGCGCATGAGCGTCGATTCTGCGCCAGCACGACCCGGAGACCGGCGTGTGCCCTCGAGAATCTGGTTCGCCTCCCCTCAGCAAGGTGCCCGAGGCCCCTCAGCCCCACCCGGCCACCCCCTCTCCGGAGCCGGCCCCCTGTGTCCTCGTGGTGGAGGACGAACCCCTGGCGAGGGTCTCCATCCGGGCGACCCTGCTGAAGGCCGGCTTTCTGGTCATCGAGGCCGAAAGCGGCGAGCAGGCCCTGGCCCTCTTCGACCAGGGCCCCTCCCCGGACGTGGTGATCCTGGACATCGGCCTGCCCGGCCTCGACGGTTTCGAGGTCTGCCAGGCCATGCGGAGGAAGCGGGCCGATGCCGCCATCCTCATGCTCACCGCCCGGGCCGACCCCTCGGACAAGATCACCGGGCTCACCCTTGGGGCCGATGACTACCTGGTCAAGCCCTTCAACCCGGGCGAGCTGGTGGCGCGCATCCGGGCGGTCCTCCGGCGCTCCGCCCTCCAGGCGCCTTCCATGGAGCCCCTGTCGTTCGGCGAGCTGCGCCTCGAACCCCGCTCCCAGAAGGCCTACAAGCGCGGCGTGGATGCCAACCTGTCGCCCCGCGAGTTCGCCCTGCTGGCGGCCCTCCTGCGCCATCCCGGCCAGGTCATGTCCCGGGAGAAGCTGGCCACGGAAGTCTGGGGGCCGGCCCATCGGGGCAAGGCCCGGGCGCTGGATGTGTTCGTCTGCAAGCTCCGCGACAAGATCGAGGACGATCCGGACCATCCCGCCTATGTCAGGACCGCCTGGGGCGCCGGCTACATCTGCGGCTGAGGGGTGGGGCGGAACCTTCGCGCCACCGCGGCATGCGGCTTGATCAGCCATTGTCGCAAAACTAGAGTTTAATGGTGTCCGAGGCCTCCATGCGCCATGCCCCATCCCCGACCCAGCGCGCCATCGAGAGGCTGCCGCCCCACCTGCGCCGCTTCGTGGTGGACCAGGACCACGGAGCCTACACGCCCCGGGAGCACGCGGTATGGCGCCACATCCTGCACCGGCTGGCGGGCTGCCTCAAGGACACGGCCCACGCCAGCTACCTCTCGGGCCTGGCGGCCACGGGCATCGGCCTGGAGCGCATCCCCAGCCTGGACGAGATGAACGAGAAGCTGGAGGCCCTGGGCTGGTCGGCCGTGGGCGTGCGCGGCTTCATCCCCCCGGCGGTGTTCACGGAGCTGCAGTCCCTGGGCGTGCTGGCCATCGCCGCGGACATCCGCAGCCACGAGCACATCGAGTACACGCCCGCCCCCGACATCGTGCACGAGAGCGCGGGCCACGCGCCCATCCTGGCGGACCGGCGCTACGCCTCGTACCTGAAGCGCTGCGGCGAGGTGGGCTTCCGCGCCATCGCCTCGGTGGAGGACCATGCCGTCTACGAGGCCATCCGCAACCTCAGCGTGGTGAAGGAGGACCCGGCGGCCACGGAGGACGAGGTGCGCCTGGCCCAGGAGCGCCTGCACGCCGCCGGCGCCAGCCGCCGCTACGTGAGCGAGAGCACCAAGGCCAGCCGCCTCTACTGGTGGACCGCGGAGTATGGCCTGGTGGGCTCCCTCACTGATCCCAAGCTCTACGGCGCCGGCCTGCTCAGCAGCCTGGGCGAGGCGGCCCACTGCCTCACGCCCGCGGTGAGGAAGGTACCCCTCAGCCTGGTCTGCGCCGACACGGAATACGACATCACGCGCATGCAGCCCCAGCTCTTCGTGGCCCGGGACTTCGACCACCTCTTCGAGGTGCTGGAGGCCTTCGAGGCCACCCTCGGCTGGAAGCGCGGCGGCGACCACGGGCTGGAGGAGGCCCTGCGGGCCCGCACGGTGAACCACCTGGTGCTGGACGACGGCCTGGAACTGACCGGCAAGGTCGTGGCGCGGATCCCCGCCCGGGGCGAGCTGGCGCCGGGCCTCTCCACGGCGCTGGCCCGCATCGAGGGCCCCATCCAGCTCTCCCGGCACGGCCGGGACGGCGGGCGGCCCTGGCCCGGCGAGGCCCTGGTGGCCTTCGGCGCCGGGCTGCTGCCCCACCGCGGCGCCTTCAGCCTGGACCTGCCCTCGGGCCTCTTCCTCACGGGTTTCCGCGTGGGCGACCACGAAGTGATCAACCTGCGGGGCCACCAGGACGGCCGCCCCCTGGACCTGCCCAGCTGGGCCCTGCTCTTCCTCAGCGGCAGCCTGCCCTCGGTGGCCGGCGGTCCCGCCGATCCCGGCGCCTGGGATGCCTGGTTCGGCGATCCCTCGGCCAGGGACGAGGGCGAGGCCGAGGCCCAGGCGCGGGACCGCAAGGCCCGGGCCCTCCCGGCGGATCTCGCGGCGCTCTACACCGAGGTCCGGTCCCTGAGGGAAAGCGGGCGGATCGATGCCCAGCGGCTCCGTGATCTGGCCGGCCGGGCCGCGGGCCACCCCGGCGAGTGGCTGCTGCAGGCGGAGCTGGCCGAACTGGAGGCGATGCGATGAGCTGGCACGAGGAGAACGGGACCCTGGTCCGGACCCTCAAGACCCCGGATTTCCTCACGGCTTTCAACGTGGTGAGCGCCCTCGTGGGCCCGGCCGAGGCCCTGAACCACCACCCGGACCTCGCCCTCGGCTGGGGCTACGTGCGGATCACCCTCACCACCCATGATGCGGGCGGCATCACCGAGCTGGATCACCGGCTGGCCGAGGCCATCGATTTGGCTATTAAACCTTTTGATCTATAGCATTTGAAGAATTTCGACCTGTTCATCCACTGCCAGGTCCGGTATTCTGGAATGTCCATCGAGGAGTCCCTTGCCGAACCCGCCCAACTCCCTCCACCGTCCCAGCCTCACGCCCGCGAAATCCGCCGCCCTGCTGGGCGCCGGGGTGCTGCTCCTGGGCCTCGGCTGCAGCTCTGAGCAGGTATCCCACTACCGCGTGCCCAAGGAATCCGCCTCGGCCCCGGCTCCCATGCCGGACATGCCCCCGAAGCCCATGGGCGAACGCACCGGTGAGCCTTCGGACGTCCCGCCTCCCCCCAAGCCCAAGGGCTCCCTCCGTTGGTCCCTGCCCAAGGGCTGGAGCGAATTGCCCGGCGGCGGCATGCGCTTCGCCACTTTCAAGACTCCCTACGGCGGCAAGCTGGAAGCCACCGTGGTGGTGCTGCCGGGTCCCGCCGGCGGCGAGCTGGCCAACGTGAACCGCTGGCGAGGGCAGATCGCCCTCCCCGCCCTCGACGAGGCGGCTCTGGCCAAGGCCCGCACCACCGTCAAGAGCAAGATCGGCCCGGTCAACGTGTACGACTTCACCAGCGAAGGCCAGGCCAAGAGCCGCATGGTGGCTGGCTATGTCGCCACGCCCGACGGGAATACCTGGTTCCTGAAGCTGACCGGCGACGCCGACCCCGTGGCCAAGGCCAAGCCTGATTTCATGACCATCCTGGGGAGCCTGCACCTTGATTAAGACCTACGCCTCCCGAGCCTGGACCATCCTGAAGTCCTTCCAGCTCACCATCGTTCTGCTGGCCCTGCTCATGTGCCTGGTGCTCCTTTGCACCCTGGCCCAGGTGGAGATGGGCACCCAGGGCGCCGTGAACGCCTACATGCGCAGCTTCATCGTCTGGAACCAGCCCCTGCTGCTGAGGCTGCCCTTCCCCGGCGGGGCCCTGGTGGGCCTGCTGCTCACCCTCAACCTCATCGCCAAGACCATCGACATCAAGCTCAGCTGGCAGAAGTCCGGCATGTGGCTGGTCCACGCGGGCCTGGTGGTCCTCTTCGCCGGCGAGTTCGTGGCCGGCATGATGCAGGTCGACACCAACCTGTCCATCGAGGTGGGCCAGACCGTCAACTTCGTGCAGAGTTACAAGGACATGGAGCTCGCCGTCATCGACGTGACCGACCCCAACTGGGACGAGGTCTATTCCGTGCCGGACAAGCTGCTCGCCAAGGGCGGCATGGTCGCCATCCCCGGCACGCCGATCACCCTGAACGTGAAGAAGTTCTACGCCAACGCCGAGCTGAGCAACCAGCTTCCCGGCGCGCCGCCCTCCATGGCCACCGTCGGCGTGGGCGCAGGCGTGTCCATCGTGGAGCGCCCCGTCGTCTCCGCCGACAACGAGATGAACCAGACCTCGGCCTTCGTGGAGCCCATCGTCGGCGGCCGCAGCTACGGCACCTGGCTCGTGTCCGTGGCCCTGGGCGCCCCCCAGTCCTTCATGCACGAAGGCCGCACCTACACGCTGGCCATGCGCCTGCGCCGCCAGTACCTGCCCTATGCCTTCACCCTGAAGAAATTCAGCCACGACAAGTACCCGGGCACCGAGATCCCCAAGAACTTCTCCAGCCTGGTCCAGGTGGTGAATCCCTCCCGGAACGAGTCCCGCGAGGTGCTGATCTACATGAACCAGCCTCTTCGCTACGAAGGCAAGACCTTCTACCAGGCGAGCTTCGGCAAGAACGATACGCTGTCCGTCCTTTCCGTGGTTGAAAATCCCGGCTGGCTTCTCCCCTATGTGTCGTGCGTGCTGGTCTCCCTGGGCCTGCTCGTGCACTTCGCCATCGTCCTGCGCCGCTCCCTGAAGCGCCGCCAGGACAAGAAGGAGGGCTGATCATGACCTTCGTGCAGAAATACCTCTCCTGGGGCGCCGGCATCCTGGCGCTGCTGGTCGCCCTCATCTTCGCCCTGCCCGGCGGCAAGGCCCGGGGCTTCGATGTCAGCGGCTTCGGCAACCTGCCCATCCTCGAAGGAGGCCGCGTCAAGCCGCTGGACTCCCTGGCCCGCAACTCCCTGCTGGCCATCCACAGCCGCCAGGGCTTCCGCCACGAAGGCCGGGTGGTGGGCCCGGACGAGTGGATCCTCGACGTGATGTTCCGCCCCCAGGTGGCCGACCAGCAGCGGATCTTCGTCATCGACGATCCGGAAGTGATCAGCCTCATCGGCGCCAAGCAGACCAACAACCGGAACTACTTCAGCTTCGCCGACCTCTCCTCGCACCTCGACGAGATCCAGAAGCAGGCCGCCTCGGCCCAGCCCATCGCGGCCCAGAAGCGCACCCGCTTCCAGAGCGCCATCGTCAACCTCTTCGACCGCGTCTACCTCTACTACAAGCTGCGGAACACCCTCCAGCTGGCCGGTTCGCCTGGGCTGGGCTGGGAGCTGCAGTCGCTCGGCACGCCCGAGTCGGCCCTGCGCCACCAGGACCTGATCCAGCTGGCCCATTTCCGCATCCTGCCCCCGACCAACCCCGCCACGCCAGATGCCTGGCAGAGCGTCGGCCAGGCCCTGGAAACCGCGAACGCGGGCTCCGGCGTGCATCCCGGCCTGGTGCCCCTCGCCAAGCTGAACGCCGCCTACCTGGCCGGTGACGCCGCCGGCTTCAACACCGCCCTGGCGGAGATGAACGGCGTGGTCAACACCCTGAAGCCCGACGCCCTGGGCCACGCCTCGAACGAGCTCGTCTTCAACCGCGCCCAGCCCTTCTTCGTGGGCCTGTCGATCTACTTCGTGGCCTTCCTAGTCCTCTGCGTCTCGTGGATCTACAAGCCCGAGATCCTGCGGCCCACGGCCTATGCGCTGCTGCTCTCCGGCGCCATCGTCCACACCCTCGGACTGGGGGCCCGCGTCATCCTGCAGGGCCGCCCGCCCGTCACCAACCTCTACTCCTCCGCCGTGTTCGTGGGCTGGGGCGCGGTGATCCTCGGCCTCATCGTGGAGCGGATGTACCGCAAGGGCTTCGGCACCGCCGTGGCCGCCGCCGCGGGCTTCGCCTCCCTCATCGTGGCCCAGAACCTGGGCACCGAGGGCGACACCATGGAGATGATGCGCGCCGTGCTGGACTCCAACTTCTGGCTGGCCACCCACGTGGTGACCATCACCATCGGCTACTCAGGCACCTTCCTCGCCGGCGCCATCGCCGTCGCCTACGCCCTGAAGAAGCACATCACCCGGACTCCGGACCCTGAGACGGACAAGGCCCTGGCCGACATGGCCTACGGCATCATCTGCTTCGCCCTGTTCTTCAGCTTCGTGGGCACGGTGCTGGGCGGCATCTGGGCCGACCAGTCCTGGGGCCGCTTCTGGGGCTGGGATCCCAAGGAGAACGGCGCCCTCCTGATCGTGCTGTGGAACGCCATCATCCTGCACGCCCGCCTGGGCGGCTATGCGCGGGAGCGCGGCATCATGGTGCTCGCCATCTTCGGCAACGTCATCACGGCCCTCTCCTGGTTCGGCGTGAACATGCTCGGCGTGGGCCTGCACTCCTACGGCTTCATGGACAAGGCCTTCGTGGCCCTCACCACCTTCTGCGTCAGCCAGCTGGTCCTCATGGCCATCTGCTACGCCCCCGCCCGGTTCTGGGAACAGAAGCCCCCTTCCCAGGCCTGAGCCCTGCTCCTCCCCACGGAAAGGCCCCCGCTCGCGGGGGCCTTTCTGCGTCGACCCGACCGGGCTCACCTCACCTTGCGGGTGGTCCCCTCGAGGTAGGTGGAGAAGGCCTCGGGCCGGCCCGGCGGGGCGATCTCCAAGCGAAGGGCCACCACGCTGTCGGACTTCTTCAGGTAGCTGAGCCGGAACCGAGGTCTCGGCGCGGGCGCGCTGGTGAAGACCGCCCCTCCGGGAGCCGGATTCACGAGGTAGCCGATGACGTGGCCTTCGTTGACCAGGTAGAGGGCCCTGAGCTGATCGCCCTCTTCGAAGACCGTCCTCAGGTCCTCCTGCCGCGAGGCCGGCCGCCCGTTTGTTGCTGGATATTCGGTACGGCTGCGGCGGACCAGCGCCTTTCCCTCCAGCTCGAAGCGGAAGGAGGCGGAGCCGGGCTCGCCCTCGCTGATCCACTCGCCCGCCAGAAAGCGCAGCGGCGCGAAGGGGTCGCCCCAGGGGGGTCTGGGCGCCCAGGCCTCCGACGGGCGCCAGGCACAGGAAAGCTGGTCGCATGACCAGGCCCTCGTTCAGTCCAGCCGGGTGGTTCCCAGAGCGCCGCCCGGATCCAGATGCCGCTTCAGGGCCGCGCTGAGGGCCCGGACCGCGCCTGGGGTATAGGCCTCGTAGAAGCGCTGGTTGTGGGGTCCCACGCCGTGCTCGGCGCTGTAGCTCCCCTCGAAGTCCTTCACGGCCAGGTCGTAGATGCGGGCCTGCAGCTCGGGCACCAGTTCGGCGGCGGGCCGGGGCGCGGCGGCTTCGTCCCACACCAGGTTCAGGTGGGTCCCCCCGTCCCCCCAGTGCCCGAAATCGCAGCAGCGGACGAAGGGATAGTCCGCCTGCAGGAGCTCGCGCGCCGCCTGGGTGAAGGCGGCCATGCGGCTGCGCGGCACGCTGAGGTCGAAGGCCAGCACCTTCCCTTCCTGGCGCAGGCTCTCGCTCACGTGGTGCCGGATGGCCCAGAGATCCTCGACGCGTCCCATGAAGACATCCGTGACCGCCTCGCCGGCCTCGGATTCCAGGAAGGCGCCCAGCCGCTCCTCCAGCAGGCCCGGCAGGTCCAGGGCGGCCGGAGGCAGGGTGGTGGCCAGCTCCACCAGGGCCGTGTAGGCCGGGGGTCGGGCGGTCCCATAGGGGTTCCGCACCATCGGATGGTGGACGAAGACCGGCGCCAGGGCCTCGGCGCTGAGGACCTCGAAGGCCGTGAAGACGTCCGCCAGATCGCGTTCCAGGGCGCGGAGCAGGAGCAGCGCCGCCTCCCCGGAGGCGCAACCCACCAGGGCCGTGGCCTGCTGGCCGGGCACCGGCACCACCTGGAGCACCGCGCCCGTGATGACGCCGAACACGCCGCTGGTGCCCACGAACACCTGCTTCGCGTCCAGGCCCGTGTTGTTCTTCCGGAGCTGGTTCATGGCGTCGATCACGGTGCCGTCGGCCAGCACCACCTCCAGGCCCAGCAGGTTGTGGCGCACGTCGCCGTAGCGCAGCAGCCGGGTGCCGCCGGTGTTGGTGGCGATCATGCCGCCGATGGAAGGATCGGCCCCGAGATCGATGGGGAACATCAGCCCGTGTGGGAGGAGCGCCTCGTTGAGCGCGCTGAGCAGCACACCCCCATCCACCCGGACCGTGCGATTCACGGGATCGATCTCCAGGCGCCGGTTCAGCCGTTCGAGGCTCAGCACAGCCATCTGCCCGCTGCCGTCGGGCGTGGAGGCACCCACCAATCCGGTATTGGCGCCCTGGGGGAGGACGCGCACCCCCGCGGCCTGGCAGGCCTTCAGCAGGGCCGCCACTTGGGCCGGGGTGCCGGGGCGCGCCACGAGCAGGGCCCTGCCTCTGCCGTAGCGCCAGCCCTCCTCGTACTTGACCAGGTCCCCGGCCTCCGTGAGCACCGCATCGGCGCCGAGCAGATCCCGCAGTTCGCGGACCAGGGCCGCGCTCATGCCCGGCTCCAGGTCCGCACCAGGGCCTCGAAGCGGTCGCCCCGCTGCTCGAAGTTGTCGAACTGATCGAAGCTCGCACAGGCGGGGCTGAGCAGCACCTGATCGCCCGCCTGGGCCAGGGAGAGCCCCGCCGCCACGGCCTCGTCGAAGCTGGGGACCACCTCGTGGGGCAGGTCGCCGAGATCCCGCTGGAGCTGGGGAATGGCCTCCCCGAGGAAGATCAGGCGCCGCAGCTTGCCCGCGAGGGCAGAGCGCAGGGGTTCGTAGCTGGCGCCCTTGTCCGTCCCCCCGAGCAGCAGCACCAGGGGGCCGGGAAGCGCGTGGATGGCCGTCAGCGTCGCGTCCACGTTCGTGCCCTTCGAGTCGTTATAGGCCTTCACGCCGTCCCGCTCCCCGCAGAGGGCGATGCGGTGGGCGAGGCCGGGATAGGTGCGCAGTCCCTCGCGGAGGGCGGCCACAGGGGCGCCCGCGTGGGCGGCCAGCAGACAGGCCGCCAGGGCGTTCTCCACATTGTGCCGGCCGGGGATCCGCAGCTCGGAGCAGTTGAGCAGGGCCTCGCCGTGCAGGGTCATCCGGCCCGCCCCGTCGCACCAGGCCTCGCACTCCGACCAGCCGAAGCGGGCGACGCGCCCGGCCCCCGGTGCCTCCTGCCACCACTCCGGGTGGGCGACGGGCACCACGCGCAGGTCCTCGGTGGTCTGCCCCTCGAAGATCCGCAGCTTGGTGCGCCGGTAGGTCTCCATGTCGCCGTGGCGCGCCAGGTGGTCGGGCGTGAGGTTCAGGAACGCCGCACCTTCGGCGTGGAAGGCCAGGGTGGACTCGAGCTGGTAGCTGCTCAGCTCGATCACGAGCACCGAGCCCGGCTCCGCCGGCTCGACGGCCTCGATCACGGGCGTGCCCAGGTTGCCGCAGGCGAGGGCGGGCAGGCCCGCGGCCCGCAGGAGGTGGGCGGTGAGATCCGTGGTGGTGCTCTTGCCGTTCGTGCCGGTCACCGCCAGTACCCGGCTGCCGTCGTTCCGGTCGCGGAGGAGGCGGTGGGCCAGCTCCACTTCGCCGATCACCGGGATGCCCCGGCGCAGCGCTTCGGCCACGATGGGCGCCGTGCGGGGGATGCCCGGGCTGATGATCAGCTCGCCGCAGCCCTCCAACAGGGCCAGGGGATGATCGCCCCAGACGCCGGGAATGCCAGCCTGGGCCAGCTCCAGCTCCAGGTCCGGACTGGGCCCGGGGCGGCTGTCCGTGAGGACCACGGGGCGGCCCTGTGCCGCCAGGAAGCGGGCCGCCGCCAGCCCCGACCGTCCTGCTCCCATGACCACGGTGCGCATGCCGCCTCCCTCTCCAGACTAGGAGCCTGCCTCCCCGATTGGAATGCCCGCCCGGCCGGGGACAGCCCCGGTGGGCCGCGTTACACTGGGCTCAGGACGCTGGGTCGGACACGGGGTGGACATGCCGAAGGGCATCCTGAAAAGCATGCTGAACGGCGAAGGCGTCATCGTGCCCCACGTGCAGCCCATGTACCGCCTGAGCGACAACCGCCTCATGGCCACGGAGTACCTGGCCCACCACCTCGATGCCGAGGGGAACACCCATCCGGTGGGACCCGTCCTCCAGGATCCCGACCTGGGGCTGGCGGACCGGCTCATCCTCGACCTGAAGTTCCTGGAATCCACCTTCCTCGCCCTGGAGCACCGCGGCGCGGAGGATCACCTCCACTTCGTGAACCTGGAGCCCGTGAGCCTGGAGGCCCCGGAGTTCTGGAAGCGCCTGCCCCGCTGGCTGGACGCCCTGCCCTTCGATCCCGGCTACGTGGTGATGGAGTTCACGGAGTCCCAGGGCGTCCACGAACCCTTGGCCCTGCAGGGCTATGCCAACCGCCTGCGGGACCTGGGACTGCGGGTGGCCGTGGACGACCTGGGCGCCGGCGTGGCGAGCCTCACCCACATGGCCCGCCTGGCCCCCGAGTTCATCAAGGCCGACCGCAGCCTGGTGGAGCAGGTCCACCGCCGGCCCTACCAGGCCGCGCTGCTCAACGCGCTCTCCCACTTCGCGCAGCGCATGCGCATCGGCTTCATCGCCGAAGGCATCGAAACGCTGGAGGAGCTGGAAGCCGTCATGGACGCCGACGTGCCCTGGGGGCAGGGCTACATCCTGGGCCAGCCCTGGCCCACCCAGCCCCGGCCGCTCACGGGCCCCCTGCCCGCGCCTACCGAAGCTTCAGGGAGCTGAGCGCCAGGATCGAGCAGACGATGGCGGTGATCCACATGCGGATGACCACCTTGGTCTCCTGCAGGCCGCCCAGCTCGAGGTGGTGGTGGAAGGGCGCCATGCGGAAGATGCGCTTCCCCCCGCGCAGCTTGAAGCTGCCCACCTGCAGGATCACGCTCACGGCCTCCAGCACGAAGAGCCCGCCCGCGATCACCAGCAGCACCTCCTGCTTGATGACCACGGCGACGGTGCCCAGCGCCCCGCCCAGGCCCAGGGAACCCGTGTCGCCCATGAAGACTTCGGCCGGATGGGCGTTGAACCAGAGGAAGCCCAGGCAGGCCCCCGCCATGGCGCCCATGAAGACGGAGAGCTCCGCCCCGCCGGGCACGTGGGGCACCACCAGGTAGGCGGCGATCTTCGCGTGGCCCACCACGTAGGCCAGGATGGCGTAGGTGAGCGACACGATCAGGGTGCCGCCGGTGGCGAGGCCGTCCAGCCCATCCGTGAGGTTCACGGCATTGCTGGTGCCCACCATCACCAGCCAGATCCAGGGGATGAGGAACATTCCCACATCGGGCCGGAAGTTCTTGAAGAAGGGCACCGAGAGCTTGCTGGTGGCAGTGCCGCGCAGGTCGAAGTGCAGGATGAGCCAGGCCACCAGCAGCGAGATGGCGGTCAGCAGCGCCATTTTCTGCCAGCTGCTGAGGCCCAGGTTCTGCTTCTTGAGGAGCTTCTGCGCGTCATCGAAGGCACCCACGGTGCCGAAGCCCAGCAGGGCGATCAGCACCACCCAGATGGCGCCGCTCTTGAGGTCGCACCAGAGCAGGGTCGAGACCATGATCACCAGCAGGATGAGGATGCCCCCCATGGTGGGCGTGCCCGCCTTCTTGTGGTGGTTCTCCGGCCCCACCTCGCGGATGTGCTGGCCCATCTTCAGGGCCGTCAGCGTGCGGATCACCCAGGGGCCCAGCAGGAGGCTGAGCACCATGGCCGTGGCCGCGGCCATGGCCGTGCGGAAGGTGACGTAGCGGAAGACCGAGAAGCCCGGTACCACGTCGCGGAAGGGAAAGAGGAGCCAAGGCAGCATGAGCGATCCGGAATCGGCGGGTTCAGTGGGCGAGGAGCCATTCCACGGCGCGTTCCGCGCGCCAGAAGCGGCTGCCTTTCACCAGGATACGGGCTCCCGGTGGAATTGCGGAGAGGCCTTCCGCCGCATCGCGGAGGGTCTCGAAATCCGGGAAGGCCCGGGCCCCGGGACCGAAGCCCAGGGCGTAGTCGCCCGCATGGTCCCCGTAGGCCCAGAGTCTCCCGAGACCCAGGGCCCGGAGCGCCCGGCCGGTCTCCTCGTGGATCCTCGCGGCCTCCGGTCCCAGCTCCCGCATGGAGCCCAGCACGGCCACCGCCTCTCCGCCCGGAAGCCCCAGGAGCGCCCTAGCGCAGGCCAGGATGGAGTCGGAGCTGGCGTTGTAGGCCTCGTCCAGCAGACAGCCACCGCCGGGCAGGACGTGGAGCCGCCCGCGGCCAGGTTCCGGGGCGACCCGGCCGAGGCCCTCGGCCACCTTCCCCGCCCCGTGTCCCAGGCGGATCGCCAGGGTCGCGGCCAGGGCCGCGTTCCGGACCTGGTGCTCGCCGGGCAGCTGCAGGCGGATGGGGACGGCACCTTGCGGGGTGCGCAACTGGAAGGCCTCCCCCGCCGCGCCCAGGGATTCCACGCCCTCCCAGCCGAAGGCCTCGCCCTCGCCCACGGCCAGGGCCTCGGCATGCTGGGCCCAGGGCTGGGCGGCGATCCAGCGGCACCACGGGTCCGAGGCCAGGTGCACCCAGAGCCCGCCGCGGTTCAGGCCCGCCACCAGCTCCCCCTTGGCTTCGGCGATGCCCTGCTGGCTCTTGCGGAAGTTCTCGATGTGCGCCGTGCCCACCAGGGTGATGAGGCCGGCATCCAGCGGCGCCAGCTCCGTGAGGCGGCGGATCTCGCCCGGCGTGCTCATGCCCAGCTCGAGCACCGCCGAGTCCAGCCCCTCGGGGAGCGTGGCCAGGGCCTCGGGCAGGCCCAGCGTGTTGTTGCGGTTGCCGGGGGTCTTCCATCCGCCCAGGGCCGCCGCCAGCAGCTCCTTGGTGCTGGTCTTGCCCACGCTGCCCGTCACGCCGCAGACCTGACTGGGGCGCACCGCGGCCAGCCGCGCCTGGCCCCACTTCTGCAGCGCCGCCAGCGTATCCGGGACCACCAGCTGGGGGCACCCGACTTCCAGGGGGTGATCGACCAGCAGCGCGGCGGCCCCCTTCTCCACGGCCTGGGCGGCGAAGCCGTGGCCGTCCCGCTCGGCCCGCAGGGCCACGAAGCAGGCCCCGGGCTGAAGGGTCCTCGTATCGAGGGACAGCGAGGACGGTACGACGGAGCCCTCGCCGAGGATCTCGCCGCCCACCTGGGAGGCCACCTGGAAGAGGGACCAGAGAGGACTCACACGGACTCCTTCGCAGAGGCGCGGCGCAGCCGGTCCCGGACGGCCATCCAGGCCTCGCCCTCGGGGGGCCACTCCATGACGACGCGATCGAAGCCAGCGTCGTCCAGCTCGTGGAGCAGCGCGAACAGGCGCGTGCCCACGGCCTCCGCGTCCAGGGGGAGGAGGATGCCGCGGACACCGTCCGGCAGCGTGGGCAGGCGGCCGATGGCCACATAGGCGGCCCGCCCGGAACCTGCGGCCAGGCCCGTGCCGGCCGCCACCAGGTCGAGCAGCGCCCGGGGCGCATAGTGGCGTTCGGCCATGCCGGGCGCGGCCTGGACGTCCCCCGGCTTCACGGCCCCCTCCCAGAGGTCCACCCCGCCCAGCAGCGCGGCCAGCTCCGCCGGAGCGATGGGGCCGGGGCGCAGGATCCGGGGTCGGGCCCCGGCCAGGTCGAGGATGGTGGACTCCAGGCCGGCCGCCGTGGGGCCGCCATCGAGGATCAGATCGACCGCCTCCCCCAGGCTCGAGGCCACGTGCTCGGCCAGGGTGGGCGACAGGTGCTGGCTGCGGTTGGCGCTGGGCGCGGCCAAGGGGCGGCCCACCGCCCTGATCAGCGCCTGCGCGACGGGGTGGGCCGGACAGCGCAGGGCCACGGTGGGCCCCCCCGCGCGCACGATGGCCGGCACCAGCTCCGAGGCGGGCAGCACGAGAGTCAGGGGCCCGGGCCAGAAGCGCTCCGCCAGGCGCGTGGCCTCGGGCGTCCAATGCGACGCGAGGGCCCGCGCCGAGGCGATGCCGTCCACGTGCAGGATCACGGGGTTCGTGGCGGGCCGCCCCTTGGCGGCATAGATGCGGGCCACGGCCTCGGGATTCAGGCCGTCGGCCCCGAGGCCGTAGACCGTCTCCGTGGGGAAGGCCACGAGGCCGCCGGACAGGAGGATGGCCGCGGCCTCGCGGATGGCGGCCTCGTTCTGGCCCAGGGCCGGAAGGATGCGCGTCACCGGTGGGCCCCAAGCACCGCTTCCACGGCGCTGCGGTCACTGTAGGGGTGCTTGACGCCGTGGATCTCCTGGTAGGGTTCGTGGCCCTTGCCGGCCAGCAGGAGCAGGTCGCCGGGACGGCAGTCCGCCAGGGCCTGGCGCACGGATTCGCGGCGGTCGGCGTTGCGGTGGTAGCGGGCACCATCGGCGCGGAGGGCTCCGGGAATGCCCGGGGCGGCGTCGTCGAGGATGCGCTCGGGGTCCTCGGTGCGCGGGTTGTCGCTGGTGTGCCACAGCACGTCCGCGCCGGCGGCCACGGCCGCGGCCATGAGGGGGCGCTTGGCGCGGTCGCGGTCGCCCCCGCAGCCGAAGAGCACATGCAGCCGCCCGCCTGGCGGCAGGAGGCGCCGCCCTTCGGCCAGCAGCTTCTCCAGGGCGTCGGGGGTGTGGGCGTAGTCCACCATGACGCCGAAGGCCTGGCCGCAGTCCACGCGCTCCAGGCGCCCCGGGGCGCCGCTGACCCTGGGCACGGCGGGCACCAGGCGGCCGAGGTCGAAGCCGGCCTCCCCGCAGGCGGCCAGGGCCGCCAGCAGGTTGTACGCGTTGAAGCGGCCCAGCAGGGGACTCTCCACCACGAAGGCGCCGCCGGGGCTGAGCAGGGTGAAGCGGGTGCCTGTGGGACCCAGCTCCAGATCCGCGGCCCGGTAGTCCGCCTCGCGATCGATGGCGTAGCTCCGCTCCCGGCCCCCTTCCAGCAGGCGGCGGCCGTAGGGATCGTCGGCGTTCACCAGGAACCGGCCACTCTGATCCCGCAGCCGCACCTTGGCCTCGAAGTAGGCCTCCAGGGTGCCGTGGTAGTCGAGGTGGTCCTGGGTGAGGTTGGTGAAGAGCCCCACCTTGAAGCGCGCACCGTGGACCCTTCCGAGGCAGAGGGCATGGCTGCTGACCTCCACCGCCGAGGCGGCGTCGCCCGCGTCCACGCTGCGCCGAAGCCAGCGGTAGAAGGCGGGGCTTTCCGGCGTCGTGCGGACGGCCTCCTCCTCGAGATCCCCGGCGGCGTTCAGCACGGTGCCGACCAGTCCACAGCCCAGCCCCGCGCCGCGCAGCAGCTGCCGGATCAGGGTCGTGGTGGTGGTCTTGCCGTTGGTGCCCGTGACCCCGATGAGGGCCAGGCGCTCGTCCGGGGCCCCGTGGAGGCGGCGGGCCAGCTCGGCCATCCGGAGGCGGGGGTCGCCGGTGAAGGTGCAGCTGGCGATGCCCTCGGGAACCGCGACGCCGCCCTCTGAGATCACGGCGCTGGCGCCCAGCGCCAGTGCCTGGGGCACGAAGGCGGTGCCGTCGGCCTTCTCGCCCTTCAGGGCCAGGAAGGCCCAGCCGGGGGCCACCTCCCGGCTGTCGCTGGTGAGGTCCACGACCTCCACCTCCGGCCCGGAGCGCCGGAGGGCAAGGCCTTCGATGAGCGCGTCGATCCTCATGGCATCCCCGTCTTGATCTTCACCACGGCCCCCGGCTCGAGGGGGGTCCCCGGCTCGGGGCTCTGGCCCACCACGCGGGAGGCCGTGGGGGCCGTCTCGGCCTCCACCCTGGGTGTGCCACCCACGAGCACCACGCGGTGGATGGCGGCCTTGAGGCTGAGCCCCTTGAGGTCAGGTACGCGGCCCCGCTCCACGTGCACGGCGGCCTCGTCGGTCTCGCTCACGGGCCAGTCGCGGAGCGACAGCTTCAGGTCGGCCTCGCGGTCCGGATCGGGCGAGGTCTCCCGGAAGCGCAGGATGCCATCCCCGATGCGCTTGAAGAGCGGCGCGGCCACGTCGCCGCCCGTGGTGTCGCCCGCGGGATCGTCCAGCATCACCAGCACGCCGTACTGGGGCTTGTCCGCGGGGAAGAAGCCCATGAAGGAGGCGAAGTGGCGCTTGGGATCGTACTTCCCGTCGATGAGCTTGCGGCTGGTGCCGGTCTTGCCGAAGGCCTCCACACCGTTGTCCAGCCGGGCCTTCTTGCCCGTGCCCTGGGTGAGGACGCCCTTGAGGGCCTCCTTCATGAGGTCGGCAGTCTCGGGGGTGAGGACCTGCCCCCGCACGGTGGGCTTGAACTCCTTCATCAGGGAGCCCTTGTCGTTGTAGATGCGCTGCACGAGGATGGGCTGCATGAGCTTGCCGCCGTTGGCCAGGGCGCAGCCGGCCATGAGGATCTGCAGCGGCGTGGTGCTGAGGCCGTAGCCGTAGGAGAAGGTGTACTGGGTGGGCACGCTCCAGCGGTCGGGCGCGATCATGCGACCCGGGCTCTCGCCGGGAAAGTTGAGCCCGGTGGCATCGCCGAAGCCGAACTTCCGCAGGTACTGGTAGTGCACGGCCGGATCGAGGCGGATGCCCATCTTCGCGGCGCCGATGTTGGAGCTCTGCCAGAGGACCTCCTCGAAGGAGAGGACGCCGTGGCGGTGCGTGTCCGTGATGGGCGGGACCTTCGGGCTGTACTGCCAGCGCCCGCCCAGACAGTCGATGCGCTCGCCCAGCCGCACCTTGCGCTCCTCCAGGGCGATGGCCGCCGTGAAGATCTTCATGGTGGAGCCGGGCTCGTAGACGTCCTCCACGGGATGCACCTTGCGGGCCGCCTTCTGCCGCTCCAGCTCCCGCCTCAGTTCCTCCCGCTCGCCCGCCGTGAGCTCGGCCTCGGCCCGGTTGCGGAACTTCTTGGGCAGGATGTGGTTGGGATCGAAGGTGGGCGTGCCGGCCATGGCCAGGATCTCCCCGGTCTGGGGATCCACCACCACCGCGTAGGCGGTCTTGGGACGGGAGAGGCGCATGCCCTCCTCCAGCGCATCCTCGACGATGTGCTGGATGGAGGCGTCGATGCTCAGCTGGAGGGAGGCCCCGTTCACCGGGATCTGGCTGTAGTTCTCCTGGAGGATGAGCAGCTTGCCGTGGGCGTCCCGGGGGGCGATGAGCTCCCCCTTCACCCCGGCCAGCTGCTTGTCGTAGGTCTGCTCGATGCCCAGCTGGCCCAGGCCGTCGATGTTCGTGAAGCCGATGATCTGGGCCGCCAGGCTGCCCCGGGGGTAGAACCGGCGGCTCTCGGGCTGGAACTCGATGCCGTCCAGCTCCAGGGCCCGGATCGCGGCCACCTTCAGGGGGGGGAGGTGCCGCTCCAGGTAGACGAAGGTCTTCTTGCGCAGGAGCTTGTCCAGCACCTGCCCCTTGGTCTGCTCCAGGATGGGCGCCAGCTTGGCCGCCACCTCGCCCGCGGCCTTCCGGTCGGGATTGCCCCACTGCCGCTCGTCGCCCTTGCCCGGCTTGTAGTCCGGGTAGAACACGCGGGGATCGGCGAAGAGGCTCTCCACCTTGATGGAGATGGCCAGCGGCTCGCCGCGGCGGTCCCGCAGCTCGCCCCGGATGGGGGGCACGGGCACCACGGTCGTGTGCTGCTGCTCCGCCTTCGCCCGGTAGCGCTTGTGCTCCACGCCCTGCAGCCAGAGCAGCCGGAGGAGGATCAGCAGACCCCACAAGGCCATGCCGCCCATGATCCAGGGCATGCGGCGGCTCAGCAGGTCCTGGGGATCCTGCCGGCCCAGCAGGCGCCGGGAGGCATGGGGTTCAGTGGCGAAGCGGAGGGACACGGGGGACGACCTGGGAGGTGCTGGGCCCGGGCGGGCCCAGCCTCTAGCCTACAGCCCCTCGGAGGACACGGGTCGGAGCTTGGCGATGCGCTGATCCTCGGGGGTGAAGGCCCGCCGGATCAGGTGCCCCTGCTTGCGGGGCTGGAGGCCGGCCTTCTGGGCGTAGACCTGCACCTCCTCGTCCCGCTGGAAGCGGCTGCGCTCGAGCATCAGCTTGCGCTGCAGCTCCTCCTCCTTGCGGATGCGCTCCTTGATGTCGCCCATGGCGTAGCTCATGCGGGTGCTCTGGATCTTCAGGTAGGCCAGGGTGCCCAGGGGCATGGCCAGGGCCAGCACCAGCAGCAGCATGCGCAGGATGCCCTCGCTCTCCACCATGCGGGCGGGGGCGTTGGAGCTCGGAAGCGTTCCGGCAACCATGGGAACCTCGATCAGGAAAGGCGTTCAGCCACCCGCAGGCGGGCGGAGCGGGAGGGGGGATTGGCGGCGGCTTCGGTCTCGCTGGGCGCGATGCCGCCGGCCTGGATGAGCTTGAGGACCTTGGGCAGCGCCACTGGAGCGGTGCGGCCGGGGCCGTCGTAGATGCTCGCGAGGCGGCGCAGGGTCTGCTTGACGATGCGGTCCTCCAGGCTGTGGAAGCTGATGACCGCCAACCGTCCGCCGGGGCGCAGGTGGGTGATGGCGGCTTCCAGGGAGGCGGCCAGGCGGTCCAGCTCGCCGTTCACGGCGATGCGGATGGCCTGGAAGGTGCGGGTGGCGGGATCGCTGTGCCCCTTGCGCTTGGCGGGCTTGCGGGGGATGACGGTGTAGACCGCCTTGGCCAGGTCGTGGGTGGTCTCAAGATGGCCTTCACGGAGGGCCCGCAGGATGGCCCGGGCGATGGGGCGGCTGGCCCGCTCCTCGCCGTACTGGTAGATGGCGTCGGCCAGGCTCTCGTCGGTCTGCTCGGCGATCCAGGCGCGGGCGGAGAGGCCGTGCTCCTGGTCCATGCGCATGTCGAGGGGGCCCTCGTCCCGGAAGCTGAACCCGCGTTCGGGGGTCCGCAACTGCAGGGTGGAGACGCCGAGGTCCGCCAGGATGGCGTCGAAACCCTCAGGAGCCTGGGCGGCCTTCCAGGCCAGGAAGTGGGGTTCCTCCCAGAGGTCCTCGTAGGCGGAGGCCAGGATGCTGAACCGGCCGTCGGAGCCCAGCCGCTGGGTGGCCAGGGCGCGGGCCTCGGGATCGCGGTCCACGCCCAGGTAGCGGGAATCGGCGTCGGCGCGGGCCAGCAGGGCCTCGGCGTGGCCGCCCAGGCCCAGGGTGAGGTCCAGGATGCGGGCCGCCGGAGGCAGCACGAGGTGCTCCAGCACTTCCTGTAGGAGGACAGGGACATGGATGGGGGGCTGGATCGTCATCATCAGATCCCCAGGTCCGCGAGCTGGGCCAGGTCCTCGGCGCTGAGGGGCTCCGCCGCCAGGCGGCGCACGAAGCCGGCCTTGTTCCACAGGGCCAGGTGATCCATCTGCCCCAGCACGGCCACTTCCCCGGTCAGCTGGGCGGCCTCGCGCAGGATGGGCGGAATGACGAAGCGCCCCTGGGCATCGGGCTCCACCTCGCTGCCGAAATAGGCGGTGGTCTCCAGGAACTTGCGCTTGGCGGGGCTGGTGGATGGCAGGGCGGCCAGGCGGGCCTCGATGCCCTCCCAGACCGGCAGGGGGTAGAGGCGCGCGGAGCGGCCATCCAGAGACGTGAGGTAGTGGCGCGGGCTCCCGCCCCCCTCACCCTGGGCGAAGGATTCGAGCTCGGCCTTGAAGGAGGAGGGGAGTTTCAGCCGTCCCTTCTCATCCACCGTGGCCGGTGAGTTTCCGCGAAGTCGCAGCACCGGTGACACCTTTCAACCAGTTGCCCAAGGGAGTCCACCGGGATCAGAATTGGACCACTTTCATCCACCAAAACCCACTTTTCTCCACTGAGAACCACTTCGAAGTGTATAAACCCCAAGAAAGTCAACAAGAGGAAATAAAAGCGAAAATCATCCCTGTCCTGGGGGTCGGGCTGGGGCCCCCTTGGTCCTTCTCTGCCCTGGGCCTCCCCGTTCAACGGAGCCCGGAGTGGGGTATCTTCGGGGTGTTTCCTGCCTAGCGAGCGAGCCGCCGTGATCCATCAGGCCGACCTCCGACAGCTGATCCGCACGCTCTCCGACGCCCTCGACCTGGTGGGCGTGGACGACGTGGGCCACGGCAAGCGGGTGGGCGTGATGGCCGCGGCGTGCGGAAGGAGGGCGGGGCTGGGCCCTGCGGAGGTCACCTTGCTCTTCGACCTCGGCATGCTCCACGACATCGGCGTGTCTTCCAGCCAGGTCCGCCACAACCTCCTCACCACCCTCACCTCGCCGGAGGACCAGTCGCACTGCGACCTCGGGGCGGCCCTGCTGGCCGGTTTCCGGCCCCTGGCCCCCTTGGCTCCGGCGGTGCGGTACCACCACACGCCCTGGCCCCGGCTGGTGGAGGTGGGCGTCGATCCGGTCCTCGCCTGGCGGGCCAACCTGGTCTTCCTGGTGGACCGGGTGGACGCCCTCGCCACCACTTCCCAATCCCCGGGTTCAGCCCTGCACCGGTCCCTCGAGATCCGTGAGCGGATCCGGCAGCAGTCGGGCACGGACTTCAACCCGGAGCTGGTGGACCTGTTCCTGGAGGCTTCGGGCTCGGCGGCCTTCTGGCAGATGCTGGAGCCCCAATCCCTGGACGGGTTCATCCAGGAGGCCCAGGTCCGGCGGCTGGATGGCGAGGCCGGGGCGGGCGACCTGCGGCAGCTGGCGGAGATCCTCTCGAGGATGGTCGACGCCAAGAGCCCCTTCACGGCCGAGCACTCCCTGGGCGTTGCCGGGGTCTCGCGGTTCCTGGCCGGAAAGATGGGCCTCGGGGAACTCAGCCAGCGGAAGCTGGAGATCGCCGGGCTCCTCCACGATGTGGGGAAGCTCCGGGTGCCCAGGGAGATCCTGGACAAGCCGGGGGGCCTGGACGCGCGGGAGCGGCAGATCATCAACACCCACAGCTTCGAGACCTACCAGATCCTGCGCGATATCCAGGGCTTCGAGGAGATCGCCCACTGGGCCGTCCATCACCACGAGGCCCCGGACGGCCGCGGCTACCCCTTCCACATCGACGCCAGCCTCCTGCCCCTGGAGGCCCGCATCCTCCGCATCGCGGACATCTTCCAGGCCATGGTGCAGGACCGTCCCTACCGCAAGGGCCTCGACCAGGCCCAGGCCCTCGCCTTCATGGCGAGCCTCAGCGCGCGGGGGCTGGCGCAGCCCGAGCTCGTGGCCCATCTCATCGCCTGCGGCGACGAGGCCATGGCCGCCGCCCGCTCGGGCCTCCGCCAGGACACGGCCTGAGACCTCCTACTGGCAGAGCTTCCCGCCCAGGGGTTTCCCGCCCAGGAGGTGGAAGTGCAGGTGGAAGACCGTCTGGCCGGCATCGGCCCCGCAGTTGCTGATGAGCCGCCAGCCGCTGGCCTGGATTCCATGCTCCGCCGCCAGCTTCGCCGCCAGCCTGGGGATGCCCGCGGCGGCGGCTTCGGCCTCCGGGGTCAGGTCGCCCAGGCCCTCGCAGTGGACCTTGGGGATGATCAGCAGGTGCACCGGGGCCTGCGGGAAGATGTCTTTGAAGGCGATCAGAGTATCGTCTTCGTACACGATGGCCGAGGGGATCTCCTTCCGTGCGATCTTGCAGAACAGACAGCCGCTCGTAGGGGCGCTCATCAGGACCTCCGATGTTCCACATCATCTTGCACCAGCCCGAGATTCCGCAGAACACCGGAAGCATCGGCCGCCTCTGCGTGAACAACGGGGCCAAGCTCCACCTCATCCACCCCCTGGGCTTCGAGACCTCGGACTACTACCTGCGCCGGGCCGGCCTGGACTACTGGGAGAAGCTGGATCCCACGCACTACGAGAACTGGGAGGACTTCCTGGCCCGGCAGCCGGCCAAGCGGCTCTGGTTCTTCACCACCAAGGGCGCCCGGCGCCACACCCAGGTGCCCTGGGCCTATGGCGACGGCCTGGTCTTCGGCCGCGAGACCGTGGGCCTGCCGGACGAACTCCTGGCCGCCCACGCCGCCCACCTCGTCCGCATCCCCATGCTGGGCGACCACCACCGCAGCCTCAACCAGGCCCAGGCCGCGGCCATTGGCCTTTACGAGGCCCTGAGGCAGACTGAGAACTGGTAGTCCTCCTGGAGCCTGTCATGAGCCAAGCGCCCATCCGTGTCGTCATCGCCAAGCCCGGCCTGGACGGGCACGACCGGGGCGCCAAGGTCGTCGCGCGGGCCCTGCGGGACGCTGGGATGGAGGTCATCTACACCGGCCTGCGCCAGACGCCCCAGCAGATCGTGGCCGCCGTGGTGCAGGAGGACGCCCGGGTGCTCGGCATGAGCATCCTCAGCGGCGCCCACAACCAGATCTTCCCCGAGGTGCTGCGCCTGCTGAAGGAACAGGGCGCCGACGACGTGCTGGTCTTCGCCGGCGGCATCATCCCCGACGAGGACATCCCCGCCCTCAAGGCCCAGGGCATCCGCGAGATCTTCCAGCCCGGCACCGACACCGAGGACATCGTCGCCTTCATCCGCCGCGAGATCCGCGACTGATGGCCAAGGCCTCACCGATCTTCGAATGCACGGCCTGCGGGGCGCGCCACCCCAAGGCCATGGGGCGCTGCACGGCCTGCGGTGCATGGGATGCAGTGCAGGAGGTGCGGGGCGCCCTGAAGCGCGACCTCCAGCGGGCCGGCTCCGCTTACGCCCAGAGCCACTACACGGGCCCCGTGGCGCTGCCGGATGTGGACGTGGCGGACACCCAGCGCACGCCCACGGGCCTGACCGAGCTGGACCGCGTGCTGGGCGGCGGCGTGGTGCCGGGCATGGTGGCGCTGCTGGGCGGCGAGCCCGGCATCGGCAAGTCCACCCTGCTGCTGCAGTGGGCGGCCACCTCCCCGGGCACGGTGCTCTATGCCAGCGGCGAGGAGAGCGAGCGGCAGATCAAGCTGCGGGCCCAGCGCCTGGGCGCCGAGCACCCCGGCATCCACCTGCTGGCCGAGACGGATGTGCGGCGCATCCTCGAGGAGGCCGAGCGCATGAAGCCGGGCCTGCTGCTGGTGGACAGCATCCAGACCCTCTTCGATCCCGAGTTCGAATCCAGCGCCGGCAGCGTGAGCCAGGTGCGGGGCTGCGCCGCCCTGCTCACCCGCTGGGCCAAGGCCACGGGTACGCCCCTGGTGCTGGTGGGCCACGTCACCAAGGACGGAAGCCTGGCCGGCCCCAAGGTGCTGGAGCATCTCGTGGACACCGTGCTGGCCTTCGAGGGCGACCGCCACCACCACCACCGCCTGCTGCGCGCCCTGAAGAACCGCTTCGGCGCCGCCTTCGAGCTGGGCGTCTTCGCCATGACGGAAAAGGGCCTGGTGCCCGCCGAGGGCAACCCCTTCTTCCTGGACGCCGAGCCCCGGCCCGGCTGCGCCGCCACCGTGGTGCTCAGCGGCACCCGGCCCATGGTGGTGGAGATCCAGGCCCTGGTGGCCGCCGCGGGCCTGGGCATCCCCCGCCGCACGGCCCTGGGCATCGACGGGCAGCGCCTCTCCATGCTCTGCGCGGTGGCCGAGCGGCGCGGCGGCGTGCAACTGCACGACCGCGATGTCTACGTGAACGTGGCGGGCGGACTCGAGATCGAGGATCCCGCCGCCGACCTGGCCGTCATCGCCGCCCTCTGCAGCAGTGCCACGGGCCGACTTCTGGCCGAGAAGGGCCTGTTCATGGGCGAGGTCGGGTTGACGGGCGAAGTCCGCCCAGTGGCCCAGCTCCCCCTGCGCCTCCAGGAGGGCGCCCGCCTGGGCTTCGCCTGCGCCGCCGTGCCCAGGCTGGGCTTCGAGGGCTGGGGTCCGCTGGAGCTGTTCCTCGAGACCAGCGTCGAGCGCCTGCGCGGCAAGGCCTGGCTGAAGGGGGTCGTGGAGGAATAGGCCAGCTTCCCTGGAAGATCCTGGGACTCTTCGCATCCAAGGAAGCACACCGATGGGGACGCCATGGCCGCCTTGAGACCCTTGCTGCTCTGGATCACGACGCTGGCCGCCGCCCTTCCCGGGTGGGGGGCTGCCCTGGAGCGCATCCCCTCGGCGCGGCTGAAGCGGGAGGTCCCCGTCGCCCTGCATGTACCCAGGCCTGAGGTGATGGCCCGTTGGAGGGCCGCGCATCCGGAGGAGCCCATGCAACTCGTCCTGTTCCTCCCAGGCGCCTGGGATGGCCCGGAGGACTTCCTCTCGCAGGGCCTGGAGGCCTTCCTCACCGAGCAGGAGGCCAAGGGTGCCCTGCCCCCCAGCCTCTGGGTGGCGGTGACCCACTTCCAGAGCTGGTACGCGGATCGGCAGGACGGCTCGTTTCCCTACGAGCGGTTCCTCATGGAGGAGCTGCTGCCCCTGCTCGAAACCCGGTACCCGGGGTTCGGCGGCGCGCCGCCGGCCCGGTCCGTCGCGGGACTGAGCATGGGTGGGTTCGGAGCCCTGAACCTCTCCGCACGGACCGGGGCCTTCTCCCGCTGCCTGGCGCTGTCCCCGGCCTTCGTGGAGGCGCCCTTCTCCAGCTACCAGTGGTTCATCCGGCGCAGCCTGCGTCGGACCTTCCCCCTGGAGCCCGCACGCTTCGCCCCCTGGAATCCATGGATGCACCTCGGCGGGACCGCCGAGGTGGTGATCGGCTCGGGCCTGGAGGACCGCTACAACCTGGGCGCGGCCTGCCGCGACTTCGCCGGGCGCTGTGCGGAGCAGGGGCGCCCGATCCGCGTGGACTTGAGGCCGGGCGGGCATGACTGGGCCTTCTGGACGCCCGTGTTCAAGGACTGGATGCCCTGGCTGGTCCGGCAACCAGATGCGGAGGGCCCCGTCGCCTCCATTCTCCCGATGCCTCCGGTCACGAAAGGATCTAGGCTCGTCCGATGACCTGGAAGCCCCGACCCCGGGAGGGCGCGGACCACCTCGCCCTGCCCCTCCAGCCTGAGCAGGGCTACCTGCTGTCGCGGCTGGACGGGACGCTGGACGTGCCCTCCCTGGCGGCCCTCATGAACATGGACGAGGACCGGATCACGGCCATGCTGGGCGAGCTGGTGGCCCTGGGCGCGGTGGCCTCCCTCGCCCCGCCGCCCCAGGCCCCGGCCCGCCCCGCCGAGGAGCCGGCCCTCCCCGACTCCACTCCGGAGGAAGCCGAGGAGGTCGCGGACACTCCAGCGGAAGCCGCCCGGGTCGCGACACACCGGCAGCTTTTCGAGGCCCACCTGCACGGCCTGGGCCTGGACCTGCGGGCGGCCCAGGCCCAGGCGGCCGTGGAGCCCGAGCTCAGCGCGTTCTGCTTCGATCCGGCACTCGAGGTCGTCCGCGCCCTGCTGGAGAACCCGCGGACGGGCCTCGTGCAGGCGCGCCTGATCGCCGCCCACCACCGCACCGCCGCGGGCCTGGAGCTGCTGGGCGCGCGGGGCGCCTTCGCCAACGACGCTGGGGTGCGCCGGGCCCTGCTGCAGAACCCCCTGCTGCCTGCGGGGCTCTACCGACGGCTGTGGGCGCCGCGGCGCCTGCTGGAGCAGTTCCTCGTGGCCACTTCCCGGGAGGCGCCGGAGCAGGTGCGCGCCATGGCCCGGGACCTGATGCGCACCAGCTTCAATCAGCGGGTGGGGGAGGAGCGGGCCGAGTTCATCCTCGCCACCGAGGGCCGCTGCCTGGCCAGTCTCGTGGGCCTCACCCTCGACAGCCACGCCACGGCCATCCTCTGCCGGCGCACCTACACCTCCACCCTGCTGGTCCAGAACCTCGCCCGCTGGAGCGCGGCCCCGCCGGCGCTCATCGCCCACCTCCGCCGCCAGGATCTGGTGAAGCGGAACCCGGTGCTGCGGCAGATGCTGGAGCGGCACCCGAACGCGACCTGAGGCCGGAGAATTCCAGCGGCCGCCAGCGGAGGACACGAGGTGGCGGTGGCCCCAACGTGGAGAGGGGGGCCGGCAGGGTTGCTAGACTGCCGTCACGACACCAATGGAGGATCCATGGCAGAATCAACGGAGCGCGACTACGTCCTCGGGACGCACCGGGAGGAGATCGAGCGCCTAGGCCTCCAGCACCGCGTCTGGAGGCCCCATGTGCTTGAGTGCTGGCGCCGGGCGGGGATCACCCTCGGTTCGAAGGTGCTCGACGTGGGCGCGGGGCCAGGGTACGCCACCCTGGATCTCGCTGAGATCGTGGGACCCACCGGCCTGGTCCACGCCGCCGAGCGCTCCGGCAATTTCATCCAGCACGCCCGCGAGGCCTGCGCGGCCCGGGGCCTCACCCAGGTGCGGTTCCACGAGCAGGACCTCATGGCCGGCCCCCTGGACGTGGCCGGCATGGATGCCACCTGGTGCCGCTGGGTGGCCTCCTTCGTCTCGGACCCTGCCCGGCTGGTGGACACCGTGGCCCGGGCGCTGAGGCCCGGCGGGGTGGCCCTCTTCCACGAGTACCTGGACTACCGCACCTGGCGCCTGGCCCCGCCCTGCCCGCCCCTGGAGTCCTTCGTCTCCGAAGTCATGGCCAGCTGGCGGGCTTCCGGGGGTGAGCCGGATGTGGCCCTCAGCCTGCCCACCCTGCTCGAGGCCGCGGGGCTGAAGGTAAAGCGGCTGGATCCCAAGGTCTTCGTGATCCCCCCCACGGACTTCATCTGGACGTGGCCCTCGGAGTTCGTGGAGATCAACCTCCAGCGCCTGAAGGACCTGGGCCGTGTGGACCAGGCCTGGACCGACGCCGTGCGCGAGGCCCTCCGCGCCGCCGCCGCCGATCCCCACACCCTGATGATCACGCCCATGGTGCTGGAGATCGTGGCGGAGAAGCGCACCTAGTCATTCACTGGAACTGGGTGGCGCTCCTGCCCACGTTGGCCAGGGCGGCGGGGTTGGTGCCGTTGATGTTCACGGTGAGGTCCGGCGTGAACCAGGCCTGGTAGGTGGCCTCGTCGATGAGCAGGTCCAGGGCGGGCCTGCCAGGGTGGCCCTTCACCACCTGGTTGTAAGGGTCGTCGCCGTGATCCAGGTAGAGCTTCTCGGAGGGGAAGTAGGCCAGCTCGTGGCCGCAGATCCAGACCGGCTGGACGGGCACGTTGAGCACCCGCAGCACGGCATGGAGGAAGCCCACGCTGCCGTGGCAGCCCGCCGTCCAGTGCTGCATCCCAAACCCCGGATTGTTCGCGTCGACGGTGCCGTTCACGACCTTGGAGAGCGGCACGTGGCCCCGGTACTGCCATACCGCCTGGTGGTTGCCGAAGGTGTCCGGGCCGTAGAAGTGGGTCATGTTCCCCCGCATCCACTCCAGGACCTTGCCGATGGTCTCCTGCCGCGTGGCGCCGATGAGGCCCGCCTGCTGCAGCCAGGGATAGGTCCACATGGGCGGCGCGAAGGTGGTGTGGGGCCGCGTGTCGGCGCGCAGGGCCGGCGGATAGGCCCCGGCGTAGGTGCCCATCCAGAAGTTCCCGTTGGGCAGGTTCCAGGCCATCACGCTGCTGTCGAAGAGGTAGCGAAGCATCTCGTCCGTGTCGTCCCCCAGGCTCCAGGGCAGCGGGTGGGTGATCTCCTGGGCCAGGGCGAAGGCCACGTGGGCGATGTAGAGCTTCCACATGTGCGCCGGCGCCACCCACTGGAGGGTCGTGAGGCCGTCGAGGTTCGTCTGGGGGTGCTGGTTGACGGGCTCGTCCGTGAGCCCGCCGGGATCCATGGCCACCTGGGCGGCGCCCTGGGCGAACCAGGCCTTGGCCTCCAGGAAGGCCTGGTTGAGGTCGGCCTGCTGCTGGGTGGACCAGGCGGCCCAGGCCACCTTGTCCGCATCCGCCGGGGCCTGGTAGAGGTTCCCCAGGTTCGCCGGCCTGAACTGCCAGCGGATGGCTGCTGCCACGCGGGGATGGGCCGTCAGCCAGGTGGCCAGCTCGGGTCGCACGGTCACTCGGGCCGCGGCGCTGGCGACGCTGCCACCGTAGCCGTCGCTGACCACCACGCTGAAGGCGGCCCCGTCGTCGGTGGTCACCAGCGGATCCGAGTCGTAGGTGGGCCCCGTGGCCCCGGAAATGGGCGCGCCGTCCCGCCGCCACTGGTAGCTCAGCGGGCCTGCGCCGGTGGCGGTCACGGTGAAGGTCGCGGCGGCGTGGTAGTCCACGGTGGTGTCGGAGGGCTGGAGGGAGATGCTGGGCGGGGGTGGATTGACGGTGAGGATCGGCGACACCGAAGAGCTGCCGCCGGAGTTGGTGGCGGTCACCAGGTAGCTGGCCGCCGCGCAGATGGCGATGGGCGTGCCGCTGATGCGACCATCCGCCGGATCCAGGGACAGGCCCGCGGGCAGGGCCGGCGAGACCGACCAGGACACCACCGCGCCGCCGGTGTTCATCGGCACCAGCGCCGGGATGGGCTGGCCGGTGGTGAAGGTGGTGCTGCCGCTGCCGTAGCTGATGGAGGGTGGAACGTCCACCACCGCGAGGGAGAGCTGGGCCTGAGCAGAGCCGCCGGGGCCCGTGCCCGTGATGGTGAAGGACGCGGCGGGCTTGAGGACGGTGGGTGTCCCGCTTAAATCCCCGCTGGAAGGATCTAGGACCAGACCTGCTGGGAGCGTGGGGGCCGCCTGGAAGCTGGTGATGGTCCCGCCGGACCAGGTGGGGCGGTTCGCCGGGATCGCCTGGCCCAGGGTGTAGACGGCCGGGTTGCTGCCGTAGACCAGGGCGGACGGGGCCGGTGGCGGCGGCGCCGAGCCGCCCCCTCCTCCACAGCCGAGGAGCACGCCGAGAACCAGGAGCAGGCCCAGGGACCGCCAGCCGGATCCGGTCCCGCGCACATCGCCCCCCATCTCCCACCCCCTGAGTCTCTTATCGACCCAAGGTCGGGATCCGTTGATCCCCTTTCCTCAGGCGTAGACGCGCTGGAGGCCGGGATCCTGGGTCAGCTCCTCGATGAGGTCGCGGACGCTCACCAGCTCGCGGAGCTTGGCGCCATTGCTGCCGGTGAAGAAGAGCCCGTTCTCCTGGTCCCCCTTCATGGCGTCCGCCAGGCGGTCGGCGATGCAGTAGCCCACAGCCAGGGCGCCCTTGCCGTGACCGCAGGGCGACAGGCAGTTGCTCACGCAGCGCACCTGGGGCGCGGTGCCGGCCTCGATGCGGTGCTGCAGGCTGGTGCGGACGCCGCGGGCGGGCAGGCCCACGGGGGACTTCATCAGCTCGATGTCCTCGGCCCGGGCGCGGAGGATGACCTCCTTGAAGAGGGGCGAGGCGTCGCACTCGAAGGTGCCGATGAAGCGGGTGCCCATCTGCACGCCGTCGGCGCCCAGGGCCAGGAACTTCTGGATGTCCGCGTGGTCCCAGACGCCGCCGGCCACCAGGATGGGGAAGTCGCCCCACTTGTTCCGTTCCTCGATGACCTCGGGGAGGATGTTCTCGAGCGTGTGGGCGGGATCCAGGCAGCCGTCGTGGCTGAAGCCCTGGTGGCCGCCGCTCTCGGGGCCCTCCAGCACCACCGCGTCGGGCAGGCGGCTGAACTTGCGCTGCCACTGCTTGCAGATCACCTGCAGGGCGCGGCCCGAGGAGACGATGGGCACCAGGGCCACGTCGGCGTCGCCCACCATGCCCGGCAGGCCCAGGGGCAGGCCCGCGCCGCTGACGATCATCTGGGCGCCGCCCGCGATGGAGGCCTTCACGGCCTCTTCGTAGCCCTCGATGGCGCAGAGGATGTTCACCCCCACGGCGCCGCGGCCGGCGGCGCGTTCCCGGGCCGCCCGCACGATCCACTCCAGGGCCTTGGGCGGGTTCAGCGACTCGGTTCCGTCCGGCCGGCCCAGGCGCATCTTCGGATTGGCGCTGCCGTGGTAGCCCGTGCCGATGGCCGACACCAGGCCCACGCAGCCCTCGTGGGCCACGGCCCCGGCCAGGCCCTCCCAGGAAACGCCCACGCCCATGCCGCCCTGCTGGATGGGGTAGGCCAGGTCGAGGTTGCGGATCCGGAGGCGCGGCAGGGTGCAGGCGCCACGACGCACCAGGGCCTGGGAGATGGAGTCCAGTCCGGCCATGAGCCGCGACCGGAAGGCCGCCAGGGGGGAGGCGTCCAGCAGGCCCGGGGTGCGGGGCTGCAGGCCGATGGCGCCGTCGGCCATGGCCTGGCGGGCTTCCGCTTCCGTATCGGCCACGGCCATGACGGGCAGGCCGAAGCGACGGAGGGAGGCCACATCGCAGGCGCGGGCCAGCAGGGCCGCCGCGCCGCCGGCCTTGGCCTGGGCGGCCTCCTCGGGGTTCTGCACGGCCACGAGGCGAGGCATGTTGGTGTGGCGGAGCATGGCCAGGGAGGGCGGCAGCTCGGCCGTGTGCAGCAAGAAGGCCACGCCGGCCTCGCGGGCGGCGGCCATCACGCTGTCGGCGCTGTCACGCAGGCCACGCAGGTCCAGACCGATCTTGGCGCCGTCGCGCATGGAGGCCTTGAGCTCCTCCAGGCGGGCGCGGAGCTTGGCGGCATCCGGGAACGCGTCGGTGCGGGGCAGCGCCCAGCCGCCGGCCCGCAGGAAGGCGGCCTGGAAGTCCAGGGAACCGGGCGCCTGCCAGCCCTGGAGGGTGGGCGAGGTTGCGGTCTTGAAGAAGGACTCGGCCATGCATTGCTCCACCGGGCGGGTGCGCACATCCCGCCGACTCCCATTGTGAGGCCAAAAACGCACCAACTGGCCGGGCATTTGACCCCAGGTTAAGAGGGCCGGCCCGGTTCGCGGTAATTCACTAGCCCTTGGCGGCAGGAGATGGTGTTTCTACAGGATCCAGGAAGGGCATCATGCGGCGGAGTTTTCTGCCCACCTGCTCCAGGGGGTGATCGTAGTCTGCCGCCCGCTGGGCCTCGAACCAGGTCCGTCCCGTCCGGTTTTCTTCGATCCAGGCCTTGGCGTAGCGGCCGTCCTGGATCTCCTTCAGGATCTCCCGCATCTCGTGCTTGGTCTGGTCCGTGACGATGCGCGGCCCGCCTGTGTAATCGCCGTACTCGGCCGTGTCGCTGATGCTGTAGCGCATGTAGCTGAGGCCGCCCCGCTGCATGAGGTCCACGATGAGCTTCAGCTCGTGCAGGCACTCGAAGTAGGCGATCTCGGGCTGGTAGCCCGCCTCCACCAGAGTCTCGAAGCCGGCCTTCACCAGGGCGCTGGCCCCGCCGCAGAGCACGGCCTTCTCGCCGAAGAGGTCGGTTTCGGTCTCCTCCGTGAAGGTGGTCTCCAGCACGCCGGCGCGGGTGAGGCCGAGCGCCGCCGAGTAGGCGAGGGCCACGGCCAGGGCCTGGCCGCTGGCGTCCTGGTGGACGGCCACCAGGCCCGGCGTGCCGCCGCCTTCCACGAACACCTCGCGGACGCGGTGACCGGGGCTCTTGGGCGCCGAGAGACTCACGTCCACGCCCGCCGGGGGCTCGATGAGCCCGTAGCGGATGTTGAAGCCGTGGGCGAACATCAGGGTCTTGCCGGGCGCCAGGTGCGGGGCGATGTCCTTCTGGTAGAGCGCAGCCTGCCCCGTGTCCGGCGTGAGGACCATGATCAGATCCGCCCAGGCCGCGGCCTCGGCGGGCGTGGAGACCGTCAGCCCCTGGGCCTCGGCCTTGGCCTTGGAGGCCGAGCCGGCATGGAGGCCCACGCGGACGTTGACGCCGCTGTCGCGGAGGTTGAGGGCATGGGCGTGGCCCTGGGAACCGTACCCGATGATGGCGACCTTTCGGGCGCGGATGAGGTCGAGGTCGGCTTCGTAGTGGATGGTGGCCATGGGGGCTCCTTGGGAATGGAAGGGTGGTCGTGGGGGTTCAGACGGACATGGCTTCGGGGCCCGTGCCGGTCCGCAGGGGCACTGCGGCGCGGGAGGCCGGGGTGCGGGTGCCGCGGGCCATGGCCACGGCACCGGTGCGGCCCAGCTCGAGGATCCCGAAGGGACGCATGGAGTCCACCAGGGCGTCGATCTTGGCCAGGCTGCCGGTGCACTCGATGACCAGACTGTCCTCGGCGATGTCGACCACGTTGGCGCGGAAGACCTGGGCCAGCTGCAGCACCTCCGAACGCGCCTCCGGGGTGGCCGCCACGCGGACCAGCACCAGGTCGCGGACGACCATGGGCCGCTCGCCGAGCTGCTGGACCTCCAGCACGTTCACGAGCTTGCGCAGGTGCTCCACGGCCTGGCGCACCGTGGGCGCCTCGGCGTCCACCACGATGGTCATGCGGGAGAGGCCGGCCCGCTCCGTGGGGCCCACGGTGAGCGAGTGGATGTTGAAGCCCCGGCGCCGGATCAGGGAAGCCACGCGGGTGAGGACGCCGGGCTCGTCATCGGTGTAGACCACCAGAACATGGGCCATGGGACCTCCTTTCAGACGGGATCGGAACCGGTTTCGGCCAAAGGACCCGGGGCGCTGGGGCGCCGGATCATCTCGTGGAGCGCCGCGCCCGCGGGGACCATGGGGTAGACGCTGTCCTCCTGCTCGACCTTGAACTCGATGAGGGCCGCGCCCGGTGTCTCCCGGGCGCGCGCCACGGCCGCGGCCAGTTCCGCGCGGGTCTCCACGCGCTGGCCGGGGATGCCGAAGGCTTCGGCCAGCTTCACGAAGTCCGGGGAGAGGATCGGCGTGGCGGCATAGCGGCCCTCGTAGAACAGGGCCTGCCACTGGCGGACCATGCCCAGGTAGCCGTTGTTGATGACCGCGATGTTCACCTTCACGCCTTCCTGCACGGCGGTCATCAGCTCGGCGAAGGTCATCTGGAAGCCGCCGTCGCCCGCCACCACCCACACCTCGGCCTCGGGCCTCGCCAGCTTGGCGCCGATGGCCGCGGGCAGGGCGAAGCCCATGGTGCCCGCGCCGCCGCTGGTGATGAGGCTGCGTTCCCGGTCGTGCTTGTAATACTGGGCCTCCCACATCTGGTGCTGGCCCACATCCGTCACCACCACCGCCTCGCCCCTGGTGAGCCGCCAGAGGTCGTGCATGACATGGGCGGCGTACAGGTGGCCGTCGTCGGGCAGGTTCTTGATGTCGCGCACGGCGGAGTCCCCGCGCCACTCGCGGATGGTGCCGAGCCAGGTCGAGCGGTCCGCCACGGGCACCTGGGGCAGCAGAGCCCGCAGCACGTCGCCGAGATCGGCGGCGATGGCCACGTCCACGGGCACGTTCTTGTTCAGTTCGCTGGCGTCGATGTCGATGTGGATCTTCTTGGCGTGCGGCGCGTACTCCTTGAGCTTGCCGGTCACGCGGTCGTCGAAGCGCATGCCGAAGGCCAACAGGAGGTCCGCCTCCTGGATGGCGCGGTTCACCCAGGCCTCGCCATGCATGCCCATCATGCCCAGGCTGAGCGGGTGTGTGGCGGGCACCGCGCCCAGGCCCAGCAGGGTGAGGGCGAAGGGGATGTCGGCGCGCTCGGCCAGCGCCAGCACCTCGGCGCGGGCCCCGGACAGCTGGATGCCGTGGCCCGCGAGGATGATGGGTCGCTTGGCTCCCCGGATCAGCTCCAGGGCGCGGTTCAGATCCTCGGACTGGGGCGTCGGCGGGAGGTGGCGCAGGTGGCGCCGGGGCACCGCCGCCTCCCAGTCCAGGCTTGCGCGGGACTGCTGGGCATCCTTGGTGATGTCCACCAGCACCGGGCCGGGGCGGCCGCTGCGGGCCACGGCGAAGGCCTCACGGAGGGCGGGGACGATGTCCTCGGCCCGGGTCACCAGGTAGTTGTGCTTGGTGACGGGGATGGTGATGCCCGTGATGTCCACTTCCTGGAAGGCGTCCGTGCCCAGCAGGGCCGAGCCCACCTGGCCGGTGATGGCCACCAGCGGGGTGGAATCCAGCATGGCCGTGGCCAGGCCGGTGACGAGGTTGGTGGCGCCCGGCCCTGAGGTGGCCACCACCACGCCCACGCGGCCGCTGGCCCGGGCGTAGCCGTCCGCCATGTGCACGGCGCTCTGCTCGTGGCGGACCAGCACGTGCCGGAGGGTGTACCCGGTCATGGCGTCATAGGTGGGGAGGATGGCCCCTCCGGGATAGCCGAAGACGGTGTCCACGCCCTCGCGGAGAAGGCTCTCCCAGATGAGCTGGGCGCCGGTGAAGGTTCCGGGTTCGGACATGGGCGCCTCCCTCACCGGGCCATCGTGATGGCGCCTTCGGCGGCGCTGGCCACGGTGGCGGCGTACTTGGCGAAGACGCCGCTCCGGTAGCGGGGACTCGGGGCCTTCCACTCGGCCCGGCGCCGGGCCAGCTCATCCTCGGGGACCTTCAGGTCCAGGCGCCGGGTGGGCACGTCGAAGACGATGGTGTCCCCCTCCCGCACCAGGGCGATGGGGCCGCCCACGGCCGCTTCGGGGGCCACATGGCCCGCCATGAGGCCCCGCGTCGCGCCGGAGAACCGGCCATCCGTGAGCAGGGCGACGGTCTCGCCCAGGCCCGCGCCCATGAGGGCCGCCGTGACGCCCAGCATCTCGCGCATACCGGGCCCGCCCCGGGGTCCCTCGTAGCGGATGACCAGCACGTCGCCGGGATCGATGCGCCCGGCCTGCACGGCGGCGAAGGCCTCGTCCTCGCACTCGAAGACCCGGGCCGGGCCCGTGTGGTGCAGCCGCTCGTGGCCGGCCACCTTGATGACACAGCCCTCGGGCGCCAGGCTGCCCTTCAGGATGACGAGGCCGCCGCTGGCCTTGATGGGGGTCGCGAAGGGCCGCACCACCTGCTGGCCGGGGGTCTCCAAGGCCGAGGCGAGTTCTTCGGCGACGGTGCGGCCGGTGACGGTGAGCGCGGCGCCATGGAGCTTGCCGCCCGCCAGCAGGCGCTGGGCCACCAGGCGGATGCCGCCGGCGGCATGCAGGTCGGGCGCCGTGAAGCGGCCGCCGGGCTTGAGGTCCGCCAGCAGCGGCGTGCGGGCGCTGATCTGGTCGAAGTCGTCGATGGTGAGCGGCACACCGGCCTCCCGCGCCAGGGCCAGGTAGTGCAGCACGGCGTTGGTGGAGCCGCCCGTGGCTGCCACGGCGGCGATGGCGTTCTCGAAGGCCTCCCTCGTGAGGATGGCGCTGGGCCGCAGGTCGCTGCGCAGCAGGTCCATGACGAGGTGGCCGCAGGTCTCCGCGGCATCGCCCTTGCGGGGATCTTCCGCCGGAATGCCATTGAGGCCCATGGGGCTGAGACCGATGAGCTCCAGACTGGCGGCCATGGTGTTGGCCGTGAACTGGCCCCCGCAGGCGCCAGCGCCGGGACAGGCGGCATCCTCCACCTGCTTCAGGCCCGCGTCGTCGAGTTTCCCGGCGCTGTGGGCGCCCACGGCCTCGAAGACATCCTGTACCGTGAGGTCCTTCCCGTCGCACGCGCCGGGCGCGGTGGAGCCGCCGTAGAGGATGAGGCCAGGGATGTCGAGGCGGGCCAGGGCCATGGCCACGCCGGGGTTGGTCTTGTCGCAGCCGGAGAGGCAGACCAGGCCGTCGAAGGCGTTGCCCCGGGCCACCAGCTCGATGGAATCGGCAATGACCTCCCGGCTCACCAGGGAGGCCTTCATGCCCTCGGTGCCCATGGTGATGCCGTCGCTGATGGAGACGGTGCAGAACTCCATGGGCGTGCCCCCCGCGGCCCGCACGCCTGCCTTCACGCGCTCGGCCAGCTCGCGCAGGTGGTAGTTGCAGGGGCCGATCTCGGTCCAGGTGTTCGCGATGCCGATGATGGGCTTGGCCAGGTCTTCGTCCGTGAAGCCGATGGCCTTCAGCATGGCCCGGGCCGGCGCGCGGTGGGCGCCCTGGGTGACGACCCGGCTGTGGCGGTTCAGGGGCTGGTCACTGGCAGTCATGGTGGTCCTCGTGGTTCAGAAAGTCAGCGGCCCCGCCGGTGGGTGCGGGGCCGTGGTCGAAGTGGTTTCGATCGGGTGGCCCCTAGTCCGTCAGCCGCAGCAGGAAGCCGGGGCCCACGGGCCGAATCATCACCACGATCCCCGCCGGGAGGGACGGAGGGATCGGGGCGAGGAAATGGCGAAGGGACATGACAGGTCCTGATGGCGGTCTAGAGCTTCGAACGGTGGCCTTCGGGGGATCCACAGAAGGAGTAGGCGGAGTCCACCAGCCGGGGTGCATTGGCCCGCGGCGGCCGGATGGCCTCGCGGATGCGGGCGCCCATGAAGCGGGTGCCGTGGATGTACTTCGCCCCGCCCCGGAGGTCGCCGGTGCCATGCCCAGCTTTGACCACGCGGTGCACCGCCTGCTCGAGGGCCAGGGCCTCGTCCTTGAGGCCGAGGGCGTGGCGAAGCAACATGGCCGCCGAGAGGATGGTGCCGATGGGGTTGGCGATGTCCTGTCCCGCGATGTCGGGCGCGGAGCCGTGGATGGGCTCGTAGAGTCCCACGGAGCCGCCCAGGCTGGCGGAGGGCAGCATGCCCAGGGAGCCGGCCAGCACGGCCGCCTCATCGCTGAGGATGTCGCCGAACAGGTTCTCGGTGAGCACCACGTCGAAGTCCCGGGGGCGGGTGATCAGGGCCATGGCGAAGCTGTCCACGTAGTGGTGCTGGACCTTCACCTCGGGATACTCGGGGGCCAGGTCGTCCACCACTTTGCGCCAGAGCCGCGAAGTCTCGAGCACGTTGGCCTTGTCCACGGACACGAGGTGTCTCCGGCGGCCGGCGGCCAGCTCGAAGGCCACCCTGGCCACGCGCGCCACTTCGGCGCGGGTATAGGGCAGCGTGTTCACCGCCGCCTCGTCGGAGTAGGAGCGGGGCTCCCCGAAGTAGAGGCCGCCGCTCAGCTCCCGCACGAACAGGAGGTCCGTGCCGCGCACCACGTCGGGCTTGAGGGGCGAAGCGTCCTCCAGGGAGGGATGCACGGTCACGGGACGGAGGTTGGCGAAGAGGCCCAGGCCCTTCCGCAAGCGCAGCAGGCCTGACTCCGGACGCTGGTCACGGGCGTGGCGGTCCCAGGCGGGGCCGCCCACCGCGCCCAGCAGCACGGCGTCGGCCGCCTGGCAGGCGGCCAGGGTCTCAGCAGGGAGCGGATCCCCGGTGGCATCCACGGCGGCACCGCCGATGAGCGCCTCGTGGAAGGTGAACTGGTGGCCGAAGCGCTCGGCCACGGTGGCCAGACTGGCCACGGCCTCCGCCGTGACCTCGGGGCCCACGCCGTCGCCGGGGAGGACTGTGATGCGGGCGTCCATGCTCACACCCCCCAGCCGTAGGCGTCGGCAGCCTCGGGAACATCTGGCGCGGGTGCGGGGGCGGCCACGACCACCTCGATGGGGCGGGCCGGACAGTCAGGCTGGGCTGCGGGCTGGGGATCCGTCATGCATCACCTCGTTTCAGCCGCCGCCGGCGCGGCCGCGCGGCGGGCGAAGAGCACCTTGTTCGTGGCGTTGAGGTAGGCCCGGACACTGGCCTCGACGATGTCCGTGCTGGCCCCCTTCCCGCCCTGGGTCACGCCGTCGAAGTCCACCTGGACGAAGACCTCGCCCACGGCATCGGCGCCGCCAGTGATGGCGTGCATTCGGAAGTCCAGCAGGCGGCCGCTCAGGCCCGTGAGCTTGTCCACCGCTGCGAACACGGCGTTGACGGGGCCATCGCCCATGGCTGTCTCGGTGGCCTCGCCCTCCTCGGTGGCGAGGGTCACCAGGGCCGTGGCGAACATGGAGGTGCCGGCCGTGGCCTGGAGGGCCCGGAGCTTGAAGGTCTCGGGGATGTGGGTGAGGCCGTCGCGGACGATGGCCAGCAGATCCTCGTCGAAGATCTCCTTCTTCTGGTCGCTGAGCTTCGTGAACAGCTTGTAGGCCTTGTCCAGCTCGGTGCGGCCGAGCGGATAGCCCAGTTCCTCGAAGCGCTTGGCCAGGGCGTGGCGGCCCGAGTGCTTGCCCAGCACCAGGCTGGTCTGGCGCACGCCCACCGATTCGGGCGTCATGATCTCGTAGGTGGAGCGGTGGCTCAGCATGCCGTGCTGGTGGATGCCGCTCTCGTGGGCGAAGGCGTTGCGGCCCACGATGGCCTTGTTGGGCTGGACCTCATTGCCCGTGATGTTGGCCAGGGTCTGGCTGGTGCGGTAGATGGCCTCCTGGTTCACCCCGGTACTGAAGGGCATGGCGTCCCTCCGCACGGCCAGGGCCATGACCACCTCCTCCAGCGCCGCGTTGCCCGCCCGCTCGCCAATGCCGTTCACAGTGCACTCCACCTGCCGGGCCCCTGCCGCCACGGCCGCCAGGGAGTTGGCCACCGCCAGCCCCAGGTCGTTGTGGCAGTGGACGCTGAGGGTGACGCCGTCGATGCCCGGGACCTTCGCCTTCAGGTGGCGGATGAGCCGGCCGTACTCCTCGGGCACGGTGTAACCCACCGTGTCGGGCACGTTCAGCACGGTAGCCCCGGCCTCGATGGCCACCGTGAAGACCTCCACCAGGTAGTCCCAGTCGCTGCGGGTGGCATCCTCCGCGGAGAACTCCACGTCCGGGCAGAGCGACCGCGCCAGGGCCACGCCCTCCCGGACCATGACCAGGGCCTCGGACCGCGTCTTCTGCAGCTTGTGGGCCAGGTGGATGTCCGAGGTGGCCAGGAAGGTGTGGATGCGCGGTCGTTCCGCCTCGCGGAGAGCCTCCCAGGCCCGCTGGATGTCCCGGGGGATGGCCCGGCAGAGGGCGGCGATGACGGGCTTCCGGCACTCGCGGGCGATGGCCTCCACGGCCGCGAAGTCATCTTCCGAGGCCACGGGGAAACCCGCCTCGATGACATCCACGCCCAGGGCCTCCAGCTGGCGCGCCATCTGCAGCTTCTCGTCAAGGTTCATGCTGCAGCCGGGGGACTGCTCGCCGTCGCGAAGGGTCGTATCGAAGATGGTGATCCGCTCGGTGCCCATGGGTCTGGATGCTCCTTCGCCCGGCCCGGGGGGCCTGGTGGGATCACCCCACGATGGCGTCATCCAATTCATAAATGAATTTAATTTTTTTTATCATTCCATAAGTTATTCTTGTGAATCTACACTTCACGCGGGAGCGGGCATGGACCTCGGGCAGCTGGAAACCTTCCTGGTGGTGGCGCGGGAGAAGAGTTTCTCGCGGGCCGCGGAGCGCCTGTACCGGACCCAGCCCGCTGTGAGCCTGGCCCTGAAGCGCCTGGAGGAGGAGCTGGGCGAGACCCTGCTGGACCGCACCACCAAGGGCGGCACCCTCACCGACGCGGGTGCCACCCTCCTGCCCCTCGCCCAGCGCATGCTCGACCTGCGCAAGCAGATCCTCGACACCTTCGGCTCGCTCAAGGGGCTGCAGCAGGGACGGCTGAACATTGGCGCCAACGAAAGCGTGTCGGAGTTCCTGCTGCCGGGCATCCTGCTGGCCTACCAGCAGGCCCACCCGGCCATCCGCATCCAGGCCTATCGGCAGAGCTCCGAGCGCATCCCCGCCGAGGTGCTCGAGCGCCGGCTGGACGTGGGCTTCGTCTCCTACGACCCCATGCACCCCGAGCTGCAGAGTGAGGTCATCCTGCGGGATCACATGGTGCTCGTGGTGCCTCCGGGCCACAAGCTGGCCCGCAAGAAGGAGGTCAGCCTGGAGGTCCTGGGCCGCGAGACCTTCGTGGCCCACAACGCCATCACGCCCACCCGCAACGCCATCATCGACCTCTTCGCCCGCCAGGGAACCCCTCTGCGCATCACCATGGAGCTGGGCTCGCTGGCCACCATCCAGGAGTTCGTGGCCCTGGGCGCGGGGCTGGCCATCCTGCCGAAGATGACGGTGCTGGAGGCCATCCGGCAGGGCCGGCTGGTTCAGGTCGCCGTCAAGGAGCTCCAGGTCGAAAAGCTCATCCGCATCGTCACGCGCCGGGAGGAGGCGCTCTCCCATGCCGGGAAGGCCTTCCTCAAGCTCATCCGGGCCACCGACTTCACCCGCCCCCCGACCCCCGCCCGGAGGAAGCAGCCATGACTTTCCGCACCCTCTACGACAAGATCTGGGATGAACACCTGGTGGCCGTGCGCGCCGATGGGACGAGCCTGCTCTACATCGACCGCCACCTGATCCACGAGGTCACGAGCCCCCAGGCCTTCGAGGGCCTGCGCGAGGCCGGGCGGCCCCTGCGGCGCCCCAATGCCATTCTTTCGGTGGCGGATCACAACGTCCCCACCCTCGACCGCGAGAAGGGCATCGCCGACGAGACCTGCCGCCTGCAGGTGGAGGCCCTGGAGGCCAACGTGAAGGCCTACGGCGTGCCCTACCTGCCCCTGCTCGACGACCGCCAGGGCATCGTTCACGTGGTGGGTCCCGAACAGGGCTTCACCCTGCCCGGCACCACCATCGTCTGCGGCGACAGCCACACCAGCACCCACGGCGCCTTCGGGGCCCTGGCCTTCGGCATCGGCACCAGCGAGGTCGAGCACGTGATGGCCACCCAGACCCTGCCCCAGCGCAAGTCGAAGAACCTGCGCGTCCGCTTCGAGGGCGCCCTGCCCCCTGGCCTCGGCGCCAAGGACCTGGCCCTCGCCCTCATCGGCAGGATCGGCACCGCCGGCGGCACCGGCCACGTCATGGAGTTCACGGGCGCCGCAGTCCGCGCGCTGTCCATGGAGGGCCGCATGACGCTCTGCAACATGAGCATCGAGGGCGGCGCCCGCTCCGGCCTGGTGGCGCCGGATGACACGACCTTCGCCTACCTCGCGGGCCGGCCCATGGCGCCGGAGGGTGCCCTGTGGGAGAAGGCCCTCGCCCACTGGCGCACCCTGGCCTCGGACGAGGATGCGGTCTACGACACCGAGGTGGTCCTCGATGTCTCGGCCCTGGCCCCGCAGGTGACCTGGGGCACCAGTCCCCAGTGGGTGACCGACATCGCGGGGCGGGTACCTGATCCAGCGCAGGCCGCCACCGAGGAGGACCGCCAGGCCATGCTCCGGGCTTTGGAATACATGGACCTGAAACCCGGCACGCCCATGGAGGCCATCGACCTCCAGGCGGTGTTCATCGGCTCCTGCACCAACGGCCGCATCGAGGACCTGCGCGAGGCCGCCGCCGTGGCCCGGGGCCGCAAGGTCGCCGCCGGCCTCCGCGCCCTGGTGGTGCCGGGCTCGGGCCTGGTGAAGCGCCAGGCCGAAGCGGAAGGGCTGGACCGCATTTTCCTGGAGGCCGGCTTCGAATGGCGGCAGCCTGGCTGCAGCATGTGCCTGGGCATGAACGAGGACAGGCTGGCCGAGGGCGTGCGCTGCGCCAGCACCAGCAACCGCAACTTCGAGGGCCGCCAGGGGCGCGGCAGCCGCACCCACCTGGTGAGTCCCGCCATGGCCGCCGCCGCCGCCGTGACGGGGCACTTCACCGACGTCCGCCGCATCATGGGAGCCTGAAATGGAACCCTTCACCGTCCACACCGGCATCGCCGCGCCCCTGCTGCGCGCCAACATCGACACCGACCTGATCATTCCCAAGCAGTTCCTCAAAACCCTGGTGCGGTCGGGCCTGGGGCGCAACCTCTTCCACGAGCTCCGCTACGACGCGGCGGGGGCCGAGCTGCCGGGCTTCGTGCTCAACCGCGAGCCCTACCGCCGTGCCTCGATCCTCCTTGCCGGCCCCAACTTCGGGTGCGGCTCCAGCCGGGAGCACGCTCCCTGGGCCCTGAAGGACTTCGGCATCCGCGCCATCCTCGCCCCCAGCTTCGCCGACATCTTCTTCAACAACTGCTTCGCCAACGGCCTGCTGCCGGTCCTGCTCCCCATGGAGGCCATCGAGACCCTCGCGGGTGAAGCAGGGCCTCTCACCGTGGACCTGCCTGCTCAGCAGGTGCGCGGCGGTGGCCACGCGTTCTCCTTCGACATCGAGCCCGCCCGCAAGACGGTCCTGCTGGAGGGCCTCGACGAGATCCGGCGCACCGAGGCGAACCTGGCCGACATCGCCCGGTACGAGGCCCGTCGCCGCTCGGAGGCGCCCTGGCTGGAGATCCGCAGCCACTGATCGCCGGGCGGCAGGCTAACCTGGGGGTTCAGCCCAGGGAACGCCCCATGAAATCCATGACCGCCTTCGCCGAGATCGTCCGCCCCCTGGAGGCCGGACAGCTCCGCCTCGCCCTGCGCAGCGTCAACTCGAAGTCCCTGGACCTGAGCCTCCGCCTGCCCCCCGCCCTCTTCGCCCTGGAGGCGGGCCTCCGGGGCCAGGTGCGCGAGGCGGCCAGCCGCGGCAAGCTGGATCTCACGGTCGAGGTGCAGGACGAACCCTCGCTGGAACCCCGCATGAACCGGGCCCTTCTGCGGGCAGTGGCGAAGGGCTGGCAGGAGGATGCCGAGTGGCTACAGCTGCCACCCCTCACGGCCGAGGCCTTCTTCCGCCTGCCCGGCGCCTTCCAGGCCCCCGCCTCCGACCTGGCCGAGCGGCTCGAGGGACCCGTCCGCGAGGCGATGACCGACCTGCTCCAGGTCTGGAATGCAGGCCGGGTCCGGGAGGCGGAGCGCCTCCGCCCCTTCTTCGAAGACGGCTTGGCCCGCCTCAAGGCCCTGCGGGAAAAGCTCAAGGCCGAGGCCGAGGCCCAGGCCGCGGAACTGCCGGGCCTCTACCGCCAGCGCATCGAGCAGATCCTGGAGGAGGCCCGCCTCGCCGGCCAGCTCCCGGCGGAGCGCCTGCTGGCGGAGGCCGGCGTGCTGGCCGAGCGCCAGGACGTGCGGGAGGAGCTCATCCGCCTGGCCGCCCACCTGGACGACTTCGCCGAGCGCCTCGCGAAGGGACGCCTGGAGGGCAAGGCCGTGGACGTGTGGTGCCAGGAGGTGCTGCGGGAACTCAACACCACCGGCAGCAAGTGCAAGCGCCTCGACATGACCCGGGCCGTCATGGAGGCCAAGGGGGTGCTGGACCAGATCCGCGAGCAGTCTGTGAACCTGGAGTAGCGCTCACATCCCCAGCGGATCGTAGGGCAGGTCCATGGCGCCCTTCCAGACGCCGAAGAGGCGGGTGCCGGTCCAGTCCTCGACCTCCGGCCGCAGGCGGCGCATGCGCCGGGACAGGAACCACACGCTGCCGTCCTTCATGCGGATCTCGTCGTAGGGTGCGAGACGGACCCGGGCCATGTCCTCCGGGGTCACCTGGCCGGGGAACACGGCCCAGGCCCAGCGGGCCGAGGTCAGCCCATCGGCCCAGGCCCGGCTCGCGCGGAGCTCGGGTTCGGTCAGGATCCGGATCTCCGCGAGCCCGGCCCGGCCGTGGATGAACCCGTCGAACCGCGTCAGGGTGGTGCCCTCCTGGATGAAGGGGCCGGTGCCGGGGATCAGCCACCGGGAAAGCCAGGTGGGGGCGTCGGCGGAGCGCTCCCGGAACCGGATCTCCAGGGTGGAAGCGTCGACCACCTTGGTCTGGAATCCCATCTTCTCGGCCATGGGCGCCCAGAAGGCCTGCAGCCTGGAGGCATCCAGGACGCCGCCCTGCTGCAGGCGCCAGCCGGGGCGCAGGTGGCAGCGGAGGCGCCGCCCATGGCGGGAGACGGCGAGGTCCTTCGCCAGCACGCCGGTCCAGCCGCCGGATGGGTGGGAACGGACGAGGGGGAGCGCCGACTGCCTGGCCAGGAAGGCCTCGGTCCGATCGCCGGGCGGGAGGACCGCCTCCACGCGGGCCTGGTCCTCCCCGAACTCGGGCTGTGCCGGAATGAAGAGCTCGGCCCCATCGGCCAGGGGCACGGGAACCAGCCCGTCCTGGTACAGCCACCAGCCCGCCGCCCCGAGCAGGACCAGCGCCACGGCCGCGATCAGGAGGAGCCGGGGCCGCATGTCAGGCCATCCTCAGGAGGTGGGCCAGGGGCTCGATGCGGCGCAGGGCCTCCTCGATGTCGGCCATGGCGAGGTCGCGGTGGGCGATGAACCGGATGGCGGGGCCCACGGGCAGGGCGCGGACGCCGGCGGCCTCCAGGGCCACCAGCCCGACGGTGGCGTCCGGCACGGGCACCAGCAGGATGTTCGTCTCAGGCGTGGGGGCCGCGATGCCGAAACCGCGCAATCCCTCAGCCAGGCGGCGGATCTTGGCGTGGTCCTCCGCAACACGGGGCAGGTAGTCCAGGGCCACCAGGCCGGCGGCGCCGACGACCCCGCCCTGGCGCACGCCGCCGCCCAGCATTTTTCGCAGGCGCCGGGCCTCGGCGATGGCGGCGGCCGAGCCACCCAGCAGGGAACCCATGGGCGCGCCCAGGCCCTTGCTGAGGCAGACCTGCACGGTGTCCACCCCTTCCGTGAGGGCCGAAGGCGGCAGGTCGAGGGCGGCGGCGGCGTGCCAGAGGCGGGCCCCATCCAGATGTACGGCCAGCTTCGCGGCCTTCGCCGCCGCCACCAGGGCCCGGTGCTCCGTCAGCGGCGTGACGGTGCCGCCCGCGAAGTTGTGGGTGTTCTCCAGGCAGAGCAGGGTGGTGCGCAGCGTGTAGTAGGGGCCCGGCGATCCGGCGGCCCGCCTCACCTGATCCGGGGTGGGCCGCCCCGGGCCGCCCTCCCAGGCCAGGGCCTCGGGCATGCCGCCCGCCAGCCAGGCACCCGTGCCGAGTTCCGAGCCCAGCACGTGGGCCTGGGCCGGGGCCAGGAAGCGGTCGCCCCGCTTCAGGTGCAGCATCAGCGCGATGAGGTTGCCCATGCAGCCCGATGGCACCCAGAGGGCCGCCTCCATGCCCAGCAGACCCGCCACGCGCTCCTCCAGCCGCGCCAGGGTGGGATCGCGCTCCAGCACGTCATCGCCCACCTCGGCGGCGGCCATGGCTGCGCGCATCTCGGGCGAAGGCTGGGTGACGGTGTCGGAGCGGAGGTCGATGGGTCGCATGGGGAGATTCAAGCACGCATGGCACACTGGTGCCTCATGGGAGATTGAATGAACCTGCTGCACGCCATCCTCCTGGGCCTGGTCCAGGGCTTGACGGAATTCCTGCCGGTTTCCTCGACGGCGCATCTCACCCTGACCGAACACCTGATGTTCGGGGGCCGTCCCATGCCCCTGGCCTTCGACGTGCTGCTGCACGTGGGCACCCTGGTGGCCCTGATGGTGTACTTCAGGCGGGAGCTGGTCCAGGTGGTCATGGGCTGCTTCGGCATGGACAAGGAGGGCCGGAGGCTGGCGCTCTGGCTGTTCCTGGCCATGATCCCCACCGCCATCTTCGGCCTGGCCACCCGGGGCCTGAAGGAGGCGGCCAAGGAGCACTTGTGGGTCTACGGCCTCGGCCTGCTCCTGACGGCCGTCCTCCTGTTCCTGGCCAACCGCCTCAGCCGGGAGCGGGTGAACCAGCGCCAGGACGACCTGGCTGGACGCGACCTCCAGGACCTGCGGGCCATGGACGCCCTGGCCGTGGGCGCCATCCAGGGGATCGGCGGCGGTTTTGGGCTGTCCCGCTCGGGCTCCACCATCTCCATGGGCGTGTTCCGGGGCCTGAAGCTGCCGGCCTCGACCCGGTTCAGCTTCCTCCTCGGCATGCCCACCATCGCCGCCGCGGCCGTGGTCGAGTTGCGGGGACTGCTGAAGCCCCTCCTGAAGCACCAGCCCCTCCCCGCGGAGTTGGCCTTCCCGGCCGGCTCACTGTCCCCGGTGCTGCTTTGCACGGTGGGAGTGCTTGCCGCCGGGATCTCGGGCTACCTCGCCATCGGCCTGCTCGACCGCTTCACCCGCAAGCCGAAGCTCAACGGCTTCGTCCTCTACTGCGCCGCCATGGGCGTGGCGATGCTGGTCCTGGGCGCCACGGGGGTCCTCGACCACCCCTGATCGGCCGGCCCAACTGCGGCCATGTCCGGGGTCATTGTCAGGACCGCTGAAGCCCCGGGGGGTTCCGTTCGCCGGTCCCCGGACTCCGTTCACCGATGACCGGAATCACCTTCCGGGGCGCCCCCTAGACTGGGGCCTTCCACCCGGAGGCCCAGGTGATCCAGCTGAACGAGGTCCACAAATCCTTCTCGGTGAAGGACCGGAAGACCCGGACGACCAAGCGCATCGACGCTGTGCGGGGCATCTCCCTCACGGTGAAGCCGGGCGAGATCTACGGGCTGCTGGGGCCGAACGGCGCCGGGAAGTCCACGACGCTGCGCATGATCGCGGGCCTGATGGACCCCGACTTGGGGCAGATCGACGTCTGCGGGTTCGACACCCGGCAGAAGCCCGAGTCGGTGCGGAGCTGCCTCGGCTACCTGAGCACGGACATGGGGGTCTACACCCGCTTCACGCCCCGGGAACTCCTGCGGCTCTTCGGGGAGTTCCAGGACGTGGATCCGGGCACCGCCGAGCGGCGGGGCCTGCACCTGCTGGACAAGCTTCAGCTGGCGGACTTCGCCGACGTGAAGATGGACGGGTTCTCCTCAGGCCAGAAGCAGAAGGTGAGCATCGCCCGCGCCCTCCTGCACGATCCCAAAGTGGTCATCTTCGACGAGCCCACCACGGGCCTGGACGTGCTGACCGCCAAGACCGTGCTCGATCTGCTGCGCATCATGCGGGAGGAGGGCCGGACGGTCATCGTGTCCACACATGTCATGCCCATGGTCGAGGACATCTGCGACCGGGTGGGCATCATCTTCGACGGCAAGCTGCACGGGGACGCCCCGCCCAGGGACATCCTGCAAGCCAGAAGGGCCAAGACCCTGGACGAAGTCTTCTTCCAGCTCGCGGCCGAATCAGAAGGGGGTAACTGATGCGCGGCGCCCTGCTCATCGCCAAGAAGGAGTTCCTGGAACTCTCGAAGGACCGCAAGACGATGTTCTTCGCCTTCGTACTGCCCTTCCTGCTCTACCCGGCCATCTTCGGCATGATGGCCAAGATGGGCAAGCGCGACGAGGCCCAGAACCGCAACAAGGCCAGCCGGGTCTATGTGGCGGATCCCTCCGGCGTGCTGAACGGCGTCCTGGCGGACTCGAAGCTCTTCGAGCGCGTGGCCAGGCCCGAGGGGGACCTCAAGCAGGCCATCCGGGACCAGAAGCTGGAGATGGCCCTGGAAGCCGATCCCGGTGCCGCGGAGGCCCTGCAGAAGCACCAGACCTTCACCCTCACGGCCACCATGGACGAAAGCGAGCGGGCTTCGGAAGTGGCCCTCAAGCGCCTGAAGGCCTCCATCAAGGACCAGGAGAAGGCCTGGGTGCAGGGGCGGCTCCAGGTCCTCGGCGCCTCCACCCAACTGGCCGAGCCGGTGAAGCTGGAGGTGAAGAACGCCGCGGACGTGGCCCTTGAAGTGGGCAAGGCCATGGGCAAGTTCCTGCCCTACCTGCTGATGATCATGATGTACACGGGCGCCATGCAGCACGGCATCTACGCCACGGCAGGCGAAAAAGAGCGGCAGACCCTGCTGAGCCTCATGGCCACGCGCCTGCCCCGCAATCAGATCATCCTGGGCAAGCTGCTCTACATCTTTTGCATGGGCGTCATCGCCGCCCTGCTGAACCTGCTGAGCATGGGCCTCTCCATCGGCTTCATGACCGGGGGCTCCACCAACTCGATGCAGGCCATGTCGGCCATCGCCAACCCCGTGACCCTGGGCCTCACCTTCCTGATCATGGTGCCCCTGGGCCTCTTCTTCTCGAACTTCATCCTGCTCATGGGCATCCAGGCCAAGAACACCATTGAGGCCGGCAGCGCCATCACGCCGGGCATCTTCCTGGTGGTCTTCCTCGGCGTCTTCACCATGGCCCCGGGCGTGGACAAGATGGCCTTCCTCTCCTACGTGCCGGTGGTGAACGTCTGCATCGCCCTGCGCAAGATGTTCAGCCAGCAGCCGAACTGGCTGGAATACGCCATCGCCTTCACCATGACCGTGGGGTTGGCGGGGCTCATGACCCTGGTCTCGACCCGGGTCCTGAACCGGGAGAAGGCCCTGTTCAAGATGTGATCGCCGCCCTTATCGCCATGCGGACCGGGATTTGCCGGAGAAACCCTGTCACTCTATAGTTTCTCCAACGCATCCCGAGGATCCCGCATGGCGACGAAGGCCAAGACTGAACCCGCATCCAAGTCCGCATCCGCACCCTCCCATCCGGCCCCCTCGCCGCTGGCCGCGACCTTCACCAAGGCCGTGAAGCTCGTGGAATCGGGCAAGTTCCCCGAGGCCGAAAAGGCCCTGGAGGCACTCCTGGAGGAGGCCCAGGCGGCCGGCGAGTGGTCGATGAAGCGCCGCGCCCAGGTATACCTGTCCCTGGTCCGTGAGAAGGTCCACCCCCCCAAGGCCGCCGCGGCCGACGCCGTCACCGAGATCCAGGCCTGCCTGAACCGGCGCGAGACGGAGGAGGCCCTCAAGCTCAGCGAGAAGGCCATCAAGAGCCACCCCGCCAAGGGGGCCCTCCACTACCTCCGCGCCGTGGCCTTCGCGCAGAACGAGAACACCGAAGCCGCCGCCGAGAGCCTGAAGAAGGCCGTGGAACTTGACGCCGACTTCGTCTACCAGTGGCACATGGAGCCGGACTTCAACCCCATCCGGAAGTCCCCGCTCTTCGGGTTCACGGAAGGCCGCTGAGGCGGACCTCCGCGCCATGGCCAGCCCCCTGAGCCTTGATGCCGACCGGCCGCTCCGGGTGGTGGCCCTGGGCGGGGGCACGGGGCTGGCCGCCCTGCTCCGCGCCCTCAAGCGGGAGGCCGGACGGAGCCGCGACCCCTGGAAGCTGACGGGCATCGTCACCGTCTCGGACAACGGGGGCTCCTCCGGACGCCTGCGCGACGAGCTGGGCGGCATCCCTCCGGGCGACCTCCGGAACTGCCTGTCGGCCCTCACGTTAGAGGATTCGGCCCTCTCCGACCTCCTGAACTACCGCTTCCGTGGGGAGGGCAGCCTCGCCGGCCACTCCCTCGGCAACCTGATGCTGTGGGCCCTGGCGGACCTCACGGGTGACTGGGTGCGGGCCATCCGCCAGCTGTCCGGCGTGCTGGTGACCCTGGGGCGCCTCTTCCCCTCGACCGTGGTGCCCGTCACCCTCTGCGCCGAGGACATGGCGGGGCGGCAGTACATCGGGGAAACCGCCGTCGGTTCCTGCCGCCCACCTCTCGCCAGGCTCTGGCTGGAGCCCCGGGATGCAGAGCCCCTTCCCGAAACCGTCCTTGCCCTCCTCCGGTCCGACCTGATCCTCCTCTCCCCCGGCAGCCTCTACACCTCCACCATCTCGAACCTCCTGCTGCAGGAGCTCCAGGAGGCGGTGGAGTCCTCCCGGTCCCCCGTGATCTACGTCGCGAACCTCATGACCGAACCGGGCGAGACCGCCGGGCTGGACCTCGAGACCCACGTGGCGGCCATCTCGGCCTTCGGGCGGACCCGGATCTCGGCCATCATCGCCAACGCCGCCCCCCTGCAGCCGGACATGCTGGCCAGGTATCAAGTTGAGGGTGGCGAGCCACTTATGGCAGAGTCCGACACAATCCTGGGCATCCCGGTCCACCGCTTCCCCCTGCTGGACCCCGAGGCCCCCATGGCCCGGCACCATCCCGACCTGCTGAACCGGGCCATCCGGGAGGTGCTTTCCAGGCTCTGAGAGTGCCTATTGAAACCCAGGAGCCTGCCGATACAAAGACAGCAGGCTCCCGACGGGGCCTTGTAAAATTTGATGACGATTGTTTTTCTGACAACCATTGGAGTAGGCTTGTCTTTCGTGGGAGGCGGCGAGTGGCGCTGAGCGGTGATCTGGCGACCATGGGCCTGGAGGACATCTTCCAGTGGCTGGCCGTCGGCAAGAAGACCGGTGTCCTGGAGCTCAAGGGCCCCCTGCACACCAAGCGCGTGGCCTTCCACGAGGGCCGCATCACCAGCATCTGGTCCTCGGATCCGCGGGAGTATCTCGGCCAGTACCTGCTGGCCTTCAATCGCATCACCGAGGAACAGCTCCGCGATGCGCTGGCCACCCAGGAGGATGAGCAGCAGCTGCTGGGCCGGATCCTCATCAACCGCCAGCTGGTCACAGAGGCCGAGATCCGCCGCATCGTGCAGCTGAAGGTGGAGGAGAGCATTTTCGACACCTTCCTGTGGAACGTCGGCAGCTTCGAGTTCCATGACGGGGCGGCCTCCCACCAGAAGTCCATGCTGCTCAGCCTGGACGTCACCGGCATCGTGCTGGAGGGCGCCCGCCGCCTCGACGACTGGAAGCGCATCCGCCGGGTCATCAAGGGCGGTGACGCCGTGCTCGCGGCCATCTCGGAGGCCATCGCGGAGCGGCTCCCCCTGGCCCCGGAGGACGCCGACATCCTGGCGCGGCTGGATGGCGTGAAACGCGTGGACCAGCTCGTGATCGACATGCGCGTGCCCGAGTACAAGATCAACAAGCTGCTCTTCGACCTCCATGAGAAGGGCCTGGTCCGCATCGTGAATCCGGGCGGCAACCTCGGGGAGAACCCCAGCCTGCAGCTCCAGCGGGCCCGCGCCCTGGTGGAGAAGCAGAAGCTCCAGGAGGCCCAGGAGGAGCTGCGCCGCATCCTGAAAGATCAGCCCCGCCACCTCGACGCGAACAAGATGATGGCCGTGGTGCAGGACCTCCTCGAGGAGAAGAAGCTGGATCAGGACCTCATTCCCGAGCTGGCCGTCAGCCTGGACGAGCTGATGACGACCAACCTGGGCCCCAATGAGGCCTTCCTGGCCAGTCGGGTGAACGGCCTCTGGACCATCCGGGACATCCTCTCCATCGCGCCCTTCGAGCCGAATGAATGCCTCGGCATCTTCTCCAGGCTTCTGAAGCGTGGGATTCTCAAGACCACCAAACCAGCCCACGGAGGCGATCAGCTGGGATTCCAGCGCTAGGGCCTCCGGATCCGGAGGTAATGATGCGCGTCGCCCTGTCCCTGCTGCTGATCGCCCTGCCCCTCGCGGCCGCCAAGAAGCCCACGGCCGCCCAGCTGCAGGCGCAGGTGAAGCGGCTCACCGAGGAGCGGGATGACCTCAAGCAGCGTCTGGCCGCCACCGAGGACCTGCAGAAGGAGATCGCCGGGGCCCGGAAAGCCCGGGACCTGGCCCGGGCCGAAGTCGAGACCGCCCGCAAGGAAGCCGATCAGCTCCGCGCCACCCTCCGGGAGAACCAGGGCGGCAGCGACGCCATCCTCGGCGAGCTCCAGGCGGCCAAGCAGGCGGCTGCCGAGGCCCGGACGGAGGCCGCGCGGCTGAAGGCAGAGAACGAGGCGCTGCAGCTCAAGACCGCTGCCGTTCCAGGCGAGGGGGACCTGGTCCAGCTCACCGAGGACATCCAGCCGGCCCGAGCCATCAACCTCAACCGAGTCACCCCGAGGCTCAAGGCCTCGAGCTTCTTCGCGGGTCGCCCCAAGGGGGTCGTCGTCGTCCACGTGCTCATCAGCGAGAAGGGGGACGTCCTTGCAGCCCGGCTCATCCAGGGGCTCCCCGGCGACACCGCCGAAGCTCGGGAGGCGGGAGAGGCCTGCGTGGAGGCGGCCAAGCACCTGGTCTTCGACCCGGCGAGCTCCAAGGACGGAAAGACGAAGTTCAAGGTCTGGCAGGGCGTGGGCTTTTACCTGGACTGATCCCATTCCCCCCAGGGGCTGGGCTCGCCGATGCCCCACTGCGCCCCGTACCACACCTTCTCCAGGCACAGCCCCTCCGGAGGCGCGGTGATCCCGGCCCAGGTGCGGTCCTTCGCGGCCAGCACGCCGGCCAGGGAGTCGGCGGCCCTGCGCCCCCGCCCCACCTCCACCAGGGTCCCCGCCATGATCCGCACCTGGTGCATGAGGAAACTGGTGCCTTCGAAGACCAGGTCGAGGCCGCCCTCCACCGGCTCGATGCGGATGTCATGGATGGTGCGGATGGGCGTCCTGGCCACGCATTCCACGCAGCGGAAGCTCGTGAAGTCATGGGTGCCGATCAGGGGCCGCAGGGCCACGGCCATGGCATCGCGGTCGAGCGGCGCCGACTGGTGCACGTGCCAGCGGAACGCCGCCTGCAGGGGATCGGGGGCCGGCCTCAGATCCAGGCGGTAGACATAGCGCTTGGCCACCGCATGCTGCCGAGGGAAGAAGCCCTCCGGTGCGCTCTGCACCGCCATGACGCGGATATCGGCTGCGAGGTGGGCGTTCAGGGCCGTGAGCAGCCGGTAGGGCTCCCAGTCCCGGCTTGCCAGAATCAGGACCCCCTGCCCCCGGGCGTGCACGCCGGCATCCGTCCGCCCGGTGCCCTGGGGCATGGGCGCCTCCGGGTCGAAGGCCCTGAGGGCCTTCCAGAGGTCCCCCTGGGCGCTGCGAAGCCTGGACTGGATCTGCCACCCGTGGAAGGCGGACCCGACGTAGGCCACGGTGAGGAAGAAGGGGTGGGGCATCGCTCCATCATAGGCCAGGCCTGGGCCGAGCGCGTCCTTCAGGGCGAAAGCTCCCGTTCTACGGGGATCCGCAAGATCCATGGGACTTATGAGCTAGCAGTCACGGGCATTCAGATGTTCCATGACCACCAAAAACCTGTAGGGGTGAGACTCCCCGTTCTTTCATCAAAGAAATTCCTTGACCACTCTGCATCTGCGGCGTAGCTTTTGAGCAGTTTAGAAAACACAGCATCCATGGGCTTCTCAGAGCTATTTATGTCAATAAATCCAGTAAATACGGTCACTCCAGATCCAGGATGAGGCCGCTTCTCTCAACCAGGGAACACAGTTCCCCAATTTTGGAGGTTCTCATGAACAAGGCTGAACTGGTCAGCGCCGTCGCCGACAAGGCCGGCATCACCAAGGCCCAGGCTGCTACCGCTGTGGACCAGATGCTGAGCGGAATCAGCGGTGCTCTCCGTGCCGGCGACAAGGTCACCCTCGTGGGCTTCGGCACCTTCTCGGTGGCCAGCCGCGGCGCCCGCACTGGCCGCAATCCCCGAGACAACAAGCCCATCAAGATCGCTGCCAAGAAGGTCGCCAAGTTCAAACCCGGCAAGAAGCTGGCGGACGAGGTCAATGGCAAGGGTGGCAAGAAGCGCAAGTAGCATTCAGTTGTCCGGATTGATGCCGGACCCAAAGATTGACGGGGCCTGCTTCGGCAGGTCCCGTTTCATTCCAATGTTCATTTAATGCTGATTAACAAATATTTCCGACTTAAAACGGTAGAGGCAGGCTGAATGGGCTCTTCCATGCGGAGGCACTCGGAAAAACCCCATTCCATTGGCGATCAGGCGACTTCGTCCTGAGCATCACGCTATTCAGACTCTCCAGTCAGGCTTCCGATGAAGGGGCATCTGACGAGGTCCCCATGTCCGACGAAGCTGCCGGCCCCAAGAAGAGCCCCCTGAAGCTGATCATCATCATCGTGGCCACCTTGGCCGTCCTAGGCGGAGGCGGCTTCGGCACCATGTGGTTCCTGAAGAAACGGGCGGCTGCCAAGGCCGCCGCTGCGGAAAAAGCCAAGGCTGAGGCCGCGACCGCTCCGGAGGATGAGGGTGCCCATGGCAACGAAGCGTCTGAGGACTGCGGGGACACCGGCGAGAAGAAGGAGGGCGGGCACGGCGCCGGAGAGGCGGCTCCGGTCATGGTCCTGACCCGCACGGTGAACCTGATGGGGCCCAGGAGGAACGCCTTCCTCCGTTGCGAACTGAACATCCTGTTCTGCGACACCGAGCTGGGCAAGCTGGTGTCCGGCGAGAAGCCCTCGCCGGAGAAGAGCCTCATCCAGTCCATCGTGCTGGGCACCCTGTCGGGCAAGAGCGTGGAGGAGGCCTCCGACGCCGAATCCCGGGAGGCCATGGCCAAGGAGATGAAGGACAAGCTGAACGAGCAGTTCAAGCCCCACCCCCCCAAGCCGGGGGAGAAAGAGGACCCCAAGCACAAGAAGCCCAAGCGGCCCATCAAGAGCGTGCTCATCGTGGACTGGGCCATTCAGCAATGACCGGCCCCCTGGCACGGCCGTTGCGGCACGGGCGGCCAGGGTCCATGCTTTGACAGGACTGCAGGGAGGCACATGGCCAAGCGGGGAGAGCGGATCGAGGGAGACCGCGTGCTCAGTTTCGAGCAGGTGGTGGCCGAGGTCATGCCCTTCATCGATACCCCGCTCAAGCTGGAGATCCAGCTGGGCCAAGCCCGCATGACCATCCGGGACCTGCTGGACCTGGAGCCCGGCTCCCTGGTGGAACTCAAGAAGAGCGCCGGCGAGCCCATGGACGTGCTCTGCAAGGACCGGGTGCTGATCCGGGGCGAGGTGACGGTCCTGGAGGACAGCCTCGGCCTGCGGGTCACTGAGATCGTGGATTCCGATCGGAAGGTCTGAGTCCTTCCGAGGTTCTGCACTTCGTGCGTAACCCCGGGAGCCCCGCGCTCAGCCCGGCGCAGCGGACCTTCGCTGGACCCGCGCCCTTCCTATGGCATTCTGGAAGTTCCCATGGATGCCGCCCGCCCCAGCACCGCCCCGCTCGCCCTCTGTCTGGGTGGGATGGACCCATCGGGGGGGGCAGGCCTGCTTCGGGATGCCCTGACCCTGGCCGAGCTGGGCTGCCAACCCATGGCCGTGAGCCTGGCGGAAACCCTCCAGAACGGGCTCGCCTGCACCCGCATCGATCCCCCCTCCGTGGATCCGGTGGCCCGCCTTGAGGCCCTGGCCTCCCACCTGGCCGGCCGCTGGGGCGTCAAGCTGAGCCTCTGCGCCCTGGAGGCGACGGGATTCCGGCGCCTCTGCGCCACACTGCGGCACCTTGCCCCACCCATTCGCATCTGGGACCCCATCCTCGCCCCCAGCGCCGGCGTGGGCCTGCATGACGGTGTGGACCTCCGCCGCATGGCCTCGGACCTCCTCTCCATGGGAGGCTGGGTGGTCAGCCCCAACCGGGGCGAGGCCGCCGCCTTCGCCGGACTGCCGCCGGAGTCGATCCGCACCGCCAGCGTCGAGGCTCTGGCGACCCCCTGGCTGGAGGCCGGAGCCGCGGCCGTGTGGCTCAAGGGTGGCCACGCCCCGGGTGACCAGGTCCAGGATGCCTGGGTCACGGTGGCCGGTCTCCAGCTGCTGGAGGTTGCGCCGAGGCTCCCGGGCGAGCGCCGGGGGACCGGCTGCCTCCTGTCGGCCAGCTGGCTGGGGCTGCGTCTCCAGGGGCGGAATGACCTGGAGGCCGCCCGGGACTCGGCCCGCCGGCTGCGGGAGCGCTGGGATCGGGCCGGGGCCCCCGGTGGCGTCGGCCGCCCCATGTTCATGCCCCTGGGCCCCGCCCCGGAGGCCCCGTGACCGGGATCGAGGGCCGCGGATTCCTCCTGCGCTCGGCGCCGGATGGCCCCTGGGCCGGCTGGGCGGGCTCACGCTTCCTGGAAGAGGGCCTGGCCTCGGTCCATGCGGCGCCGGGTCGGGCCCTGGCCCGTCTCATGAACCAGGTCTCCCTGCTCCCGGGCGGCTTCGGCCTGATCTGGGACCATCCGCCGGCCTGGATGCAGGCGCTCCCATCCGAATCCCGCCAGGGCTGGTGGGAGGCCATCACCGCCATCCCCCGCCTGAGCCTCCACCTGGGGCCTGAGGCGGCCCAGCAGCTGCCCGGCGGCGCCTTCCGGGGCTGGCTCCACGCCCCGGAGATGCCCGAGGGTCCCCTGGGCGAGTACTGGCGCCAGGGCGTGGTGGGCTGGGCCCTTCGGGAAGGCGGCCCCTGGCGCCTTCCCAACCTAGGCGTGACGGCCCCCAGCGAAGAAGCCCCTCCCGGCTGGCTGTGGGGCGAGGTGACCCTCGCCCTCGGCGCCCTGCCCAACCTCGCCTCGGGCGAGTCCCTGATCACAGCCATGTCCGAGGCCCAGGGCACCGCCGAGCGGGGGCTAGCCCAGCGGCTGGCCTCCGGCGCCTGGGTGGACCTGCCCTTCGCACGTCGGGCCGTGGGCTGGCGGGTCTCCCTCGTGGGTGGTACCGAGTTCCAGCGGGCCGGCGGCAGCTGGCCCGCGGTGCTGGGTCAGCTGCGCGCCCTCAAGGCCCTCCTGCAGGAACGCCTGCGCACGCCGATCCACCTGGGCGCCTGCTCGGACCTCCGGGTCGCGGCCCTGCTGGGCCGCCAGGCGCTGCGCGAGGGCCACCCCTGGCGCGCCAGCCTGGCCCTGCCACCGGCGCCGGGGGCCTTCACTCCGGGCCTCGCCGCGGATCCCAGGGATCCCGTTCCCCTGGAGGCCCGGGCCCTGCAACCCGCCTCCTGGCCCGACACCCTGGACCATCCTCCCATGGTCCTGCTGCGGGTGCCCGCCGTCCCGCCCGAGGCCGGGGCTCAGACCCTCCTGGGCCAGATCCAGCCGGCCCCGGCTCTGCGCTGGCTGCCCCCCGACCTTCCGCCGCCGGGTCCCTTCGACCCGGACCGGCCCTGGGCTCCGGCCACGGCCTTCCCCTTCCCTGCGGATCCCGGCAACGGCGTCCAGCGGGGGCTCTTCGAGGAACTCGGCTGATAACCTGAAGCCAGGAGTCGCCATGTCCGCCGAGCACGCCGAACAGAACCGCCGGATCCGCATCGCGCTCCTGTCGATCACCGCCGGCATCGGCGTCCTGGGCCTGAAGTACCTGGCCTTCGTGCTGTCCGGCTCGGTGGCCCTGAAGTCCGACGCCATCGAGAGCATCGTGAACGTGGTGGCAGCCGTGTTCGCGCTGGGTGCGGTGATCTTCGCCGGCAAGCCCGCGGACCGGGAGCACCCCTACGGCCACGGCAAGATCGAGTACTTCAGCGCGGTCTTCGAAGGCGGGCTCATCTCCCTCGCCGCGGTGTTCATCCTGCTGGAGGCCGCCAAGGGCCTCATCTACGGTGTCGAGCTGAAGGACCTGGGCAGGGGCCTCCTCGTAAACCTGCTGGCAGGCGGCCTCAATGGCCTGCTGGGCTGGTTCCTGCTCACCCAGGGCCGCAAGACCCGCTCCAAGGCCCTGGAAGCCGATGGCCACCACATCCTGTCGGACTTCTGGACCACCATCGGGATCGCCGCCGGTCTGCTCGCCGTGAAGCTCACCGGCCTCCAGTGGTTCGATCCCGTCATGGCGATGGTCGTCGGCCTGCTGCTCGCCCGCACGGGGTTCCGGCTGGTGAAGGAATCCTCGCAGGCCCTGCTGGACATGGAAGACCCCACGGTCCTCGCCAAGGTGCTCGCCGCCATGAACGCCATCCGCACCTGGGACATCATCGCCATCCATGAGCTGCGCACCTTCCGCAGCGGCCGCTACACCCATGTGGACGTCCACATCGTGGTGCCCGAGTTCTACCCGGTGCGCCAGGCCCACGACCTCTGCGAGTCCTTCGGCGTGAAGGCCCTCAAAGAGGGCGGCATCGAAGGCGAGGTCCACACCCATGTGGATCCCTGCGGGCGCCTCTACTGCGACCGCTGCCCTGCCACCGAGTGCGCCATCCGGCGGGTCCCCAAGAGCGCCGCCACCACCTTCATTCTCGAAGAGGCCATCGCCGAGGGCCCGGCCTGAGCTCCGCTACACTCGAACCATCGCCCGAGGTTCGCATGCACCCGATCCACTCCTGATCGCCAAAGGCGAGGCCGACCTCGTCCTGCTGCCCCGCATGGCCAACCGCCACGGGCTCGTGGCCGGGGCCACGGGAACGGGCAAGACCGTGACGCTGCGAACCATGGCCGAGCGCTTCTCGGCCATCGGCGTGCCGGTGTTCCTCGCGGACGTGAAGGGCGACCTGCCCGGCCTCTGCAAGGCCGGCGGCGACAACCCCAAGGTGGCCGAGCGTGCCGAGCAGCTGAAAGTGGAAGGCTTCGAATACGTGGGCTACCCCGTCGCCTTCTGGGACCTCTACGGCCAGCAGGGCCATCCAGTCCGCACCACCGTCAGCGACATGGGCCCCCTGCTCTTTTCGCGGCTGCTGAACCTGAACGACATCCAGGGCGGCGTGCTGAACCTGGTCTTCAAGATCGCCGACGACAACGGCCTGCTGCTGCTGGACCTCAAGGACCTGCGCAGCATGCTCCAGTTCGTGGGCGACCATGCCGCCGAGTTCAAGACCCAGTACGGCAACGTCTCCGCCGCCAGCATCGGCGCCATCCAGCGCGGCCTGCTCGAACTCGAGAGCCAGGGCGGTGAGGCCTTCTTCGGCGAGCCGGCGCTGGACCTGGACGACCTCCTGCAGACGGACGCCAAGGGCCGCGGCATCATCAACATCCTCGCAGCGGACAAGCTCATCAACGCCCCCAAGCTCTACGCCACGTTCCTGCTGTGGCTGTTGTCGGAACTCTTCGAGCGCCTGCCCGAGGTGGGCGATCCCGAGAAGCCCAAGCTGGCCTTCTTCTTCGACGAGGCCCACCTGCTCTTCAACGACGCGCCGGACGCCCTTCTCGACAAGATCGAGCAGGTGGTGCGCCTGGTTCGATCCAAGGGCGTGGGTGTCTACTTCGTGAGCCAGAACCCGCTGGACATCCCTGAGAAGGTGCTGGGCCAGCTGGGCAACCGCGTGCAGCACGCGCTCCGGGCCTTCACGCCTCGCGACCAGAAGGCCGTGAAGGCCGCCGCCGAGACCTTCCGTGCCAACCCCGCGCTCAACGTGGCCACCGCCATCACCGAGCTGGCGGTGGGCGAGGCCCTGATCTCCCTCCTGGACGAGAAGGGCCGTCCCGGCGTCGTGGAGCGGGCCTTCGTGTGTCCGCCCCAAAGCCAGCTATCCCCCATCACGCCGGAGGAACGGCAGGCGGTCATCAAGGCTTCCCTGTTGGCGGGCCACTACGAGCAGGCCGTGGACCGGGAGAGCGCCTTCGAGAAGCTGAAGGCCCGCGCCGCCGAGGCCATGCAGCAGGAGGCCGCCGAAGCCCAGGCGAAGGAAGAGGCCAAGGCCAGCCGGGAGCCCGCCCGGCGCACGGACAGCATGCTCGAAGCGTTCGGCAAGAGCGTCATCCGCGCCGCCGGCAGCTCCATCGGCCGCCAGATCATCCGCGGCGTCATGGGCTCCCTCTTCGGCGGGGGCGGACGCAGGCGCTGATTTCGCCGTCAACGGCCGCGGCCTCAGGCCGCCTGGTGCCTCAGGGCGTCGATGGCGGCCATGAGGGCCTGGGGGTCGCTGGCCGCGTGCAGGTTCTGGCGGAAGCCGTGGCCGCCGGGCACGCCCTTGGTGAACCAGGCACCGATCTTCTTGATCTTGTGCAGGGCCTCCCGGGGCTCCAGCAGATCCAGCAGGATCTGGAAGAGCCGCAGGGTGGCGTCGATGCGCATCCCCGTGGTGACCGTGAAATCCGGATCCAGTACCTGGCGGAAGAGGAAGGGGTTGTATAGGGCGCCGCGGCCGATCATCACGGCCGCGCAGCCGGTCTGTTCCACCATGCGGAAGGCGTCTTCCCGGGCGTTCACATCGCCATTGCCGATGATGGGGTACGAGGTGCCCGCCTCCACGGCCCGGGCGATGATGCTCCAGTCCGCGTTCCCCTCGTACTGCTGGGCGCGGGTGCGGGGATGGATGGCCAGGGCCTGCACGCCCGCCGCCTCGAACATGCGGAGGAAGTCCAGGAACTCGCCCCGCTCCTTCTGCGAAGCATCCCAGCCCGCCCGCATCTTCACGGTCACCGGCACCTTCACGGCCTTCACCATGCCCGTGACACAGCGCTCCGCCAGCCGGATGTCCTTCAGCAGCGCCGAGCCCGCCCCGCCCTTGGTGACATTGCTGGCCGGACAGCCCATGTTGAGATCGACCAGGTCCGCGCCCGCGGCTTCGCACAGGGCCGCACCCTCTGCCAGGGCCTCAGGCCGCCCGCCGGAGATCTGCATGGACAGAGGCCGCTCGCCCGTGGCCGCCATCATTTTCTCCGCCTTCACCGCGTGCCGGATCAGCGCCTCGCTGCTGATCATCTCCGACACCACGAGACCGACGCCGCCGATCTCCCGGATGAACTTGCGGAAGGGCTGATCCGTGATCTCGTGCAGCGGCGCCATGACGAGGCGGTTGGGTACCTCGACATCGCGGATGTGGAAGGGGGTGTGGGGAAAGGTCACGTAGCGGCTCGCCTGCGACCTTCCAGTTTAGCCAGAGGCTCCGGATTTGGCCTGCGGCCAGATTCGGAGATAGGGAGGCTGGCGTCCCCCAACCAAGGAAGTTCGCAACAGGATGTGCTTCCAGCACGGCAAATGGCGCAGCCGACCCGGCAATAGGCCGCTGTCATCGGGGGTCGATTGCCGCCCCCTCCTCGCTTCCAGCGGCGCGGGGGCCTGATAGCCGCCCCAGCCTCGCTCCCATCTGACGCTGCCTTAGCAGCGTCGAATGGGGCTCGGCTCGGCTAACGCCTCGGGGGCCTGATAGCCGCCCCAGCCTCGCTCCCATTTGACGCTGCCTTAGCAGCGCCAAATGGGGCTCGGCTCGGCTAACGCCTCGGGGGCCTGATAGCCGCCCCAGCCTCGCTCCCATTTGACGCTGCCTTAGCAGCGCCAAATGGGGCTCGGCTCGGCTAACGCCTCGGGGGCGGCTCCTGCAGGTTGGCCAGGAACTCGTCGTTGGTCTTGGCTTTGCCCAGCCGATCCACGAGCAGTTCCATGCTTTCGCTGGGGCCGCTGGCGCCGAGGATCTTGCGGAGCACCCAGATCTTCGCAAGTTTGGCGGGCTCGATGAGCAGGTCCTCCTTGCGGGTGCCGGACTTCTGGATGTCCATGGCCGGGAAGATGCGCTTGTCGCTGAGCTTGCGGTCCAGCACGATCTCGCTGTTGCCGGTGCCCTTGAACTCCTCGAAGATCACGTCGTCCATGCGGCTGCCGGTCTCGATGAGGGCCGTGGCGATGATGGTGAGGCTGCCGCCCGCCTCGATGTTGCGGGCCGCGCCGAAGAAGCGCTTGGGCCGCTGCAGGGCGTTACTGTCCACGCCGCCGGACAGCACCTTTCCGCTGGGAGGCACCACCGTGTTGTAGGCCCGGCCCAGGCGGGTGATGGAGTCCAGCAGGATCACCACGTCCTTCTTGTGCTCGACCAGGCGCTTGGCCTTCTCGATGACCATCTCGGCCACCTGGACGTGGCGCGTGGCGGGTTCATCGAAGGTGCTGGAGACCACCTCGCCCTTCACGCTGCGCTCCATGTCCGTCACTTCCTCCGGGCGCTCGTCGATGAGCAGCACGATGAGGAAGACCTCGGGGTGGTTGGCCGTGATGGAGTTGGCGATGTTCTGCAGGAGGACGGTCTTGCCCGTGCGTGGCGGGGCCACGATGAGGGCGCGCTGGCCCTTGCCGAGCGGCGTCATCAGGTCCATGACGCGGGTGCTCAGCTCCTGGGTGTCCCGCTCCATGCGGAGGTGGTGCTTGGGGTAGAGGGGCACCAGATCATCGAAGTGCAGCCGCTCCTTGGCGAGCTCAGGCGGATCAAAGTTGACCGCATCCACCCGCAGCATGGCGAAGAACTTCTCGCCTTCCTTCGGGGCGCGGATCATGCCCGAGAGCGTGTCACCGGTGCGCAGGTTGAACTTGCGGATCTGACTCGGGGAGATGTAGATGTCCTCGGGCCCCGCCAGGTAGTTCTGGTCGGGGCTGCGCAGGAAGCCGAAGCCCTCGGGCAGCACTTCCAGCACACCCTCCGAGAAGAACTGCCCCTCGCGCTCGGCCTGGGCCTGCAGCACCCGGAAGACCAGCTCCTGCTTGCGCATGGACAGGGGATTCTCGATCTCCAGTCCCTTCGCCAGGTCGGCGAGCTTGCCGATGGAGAGGTCCTTGAGCTCTTTCAAGCTCAGGATGGTCGGCGACTGAGAAGGGGTGGCCATAGGTCACCTCGGGGGCAGGGCGAGTCAGGAGTGGCTCGGGAATGCAGACAGGATAGGTCAGAATCCGCGAACGGCCAAATTCCCCTGCACTTCGTCAAGGAAGGCCCGCACCCGGGCCACAAAGGCCTTGGGGTCCTCCACCGGATAGGCGTGGCCGATCCCGGGCACCACCTCGAAGCGGGCTAGGGGGATCCGTCGGGCCGTCTCCAGGCACTTCCAGGGCGGCGTCAGGAGGTCTTCGGCCCCGCTCAGAAGCAGGACGGGCGCCTGGACGCGCCCCAGCCGGTCGCGGATGTCCCAGCCCCGGGTGCCCCGGATCTGGTGCAGATTGCCGTGCTGGGGCCGGTCCCCGCCCGTCACCACCTGGTGGTAGGCCCGCAAGACGCCGTGCCGGGCCTCCAGGAAGCGGTCCCCCCACAGAAAGGGCGCCACGGCGTCGAACTGCATGAGCGGGCCGCCTTCCTCCAGGCAGCGGGCCCAATGCTCCGCCTTCAGGTCCATGGCGAAGTCGAAGCGGGGCATGGCGCTGGTGAGCACGGCACCCGCGAAGGCCCCAGGATGGGCGCTCAGCAACTCCAGGCTCATGGCGCTGCCGTTGGAGAGGCCGATGAGCCAGGGATCCGAAATGCCCAGGACCTGCAACAGCTCCCAGGCATCCTCCGCCAGCTGGGTGGTGGCATAGGGGCCCTCCAGCGGAGCCTCCGACTTGCCCTGGCCCCGGCTGTCGAAGGTGAGCAGACGGTAGTCGTCCGTCAGGCCCGGCAGCACGCCGGCCCACATGGTGGTGTCCGATAGCAGGCCGTTGAGCAGCACCAGCCAGGGGCCGGCGGGGTTTCCCTGCACGCGGTAGTGCAGCCGAAGGCCCGAAGGCAGGGTGGCGAGGGTGGGCTGGGCGCGCATCAGCCCCTCAGCTCCGAGGGCTGGTACTGCCGCTCGAAGCGCCAGGCGCCATCTTCCCAGCGGATGAGGGTGCAGCTGGCCTTCTTCACATCCACCTCGTGAGCCGTGAGATGGAAGATGAGCTCACCGAGGAGGGGCTGGTGGCTGACCACGGCGTAGGTCGCCCGCGGTCCCGCCTCGGCGGCGAGTCCGCGCAGCCAGAGATCGACCTGGGCGGGACGGCCCCCCGGCACGAGCTCCGTACACGGTTCCACCGGGAAGGCGCCCCCCGCCTCCTGGAGGCAGGCCATGGTCTCCGCCGCCCGCCGGTAGGGACTGTGGAAGCCGCGGGTGGGCACCTGGCCGCGGGCCACCAGGCCCCGCATGGCCGAACGCGTTTTCGTCCACCCCTCCGCGGTCAGGGCCCGGTCCGCATCCCGTTGCCCGGGGCGCAGGTCCTCGGCGATGCCGTGGCGGATGAGCAGGAGCGTGGTCACGCGGCACCTCCTGTGCCGCGCCCTGCGGGCTCCGACTTCGCCAAAGTGGCATTCCGCTCCTGCTGCATGCTCATGAGGCGATCTTAACGCCAAGCGCAGGATCCATCCTTTTCCCTTGTGTTTCAAGGCATTCCAGGAGACAATATCCGTTTGGGCCCCTCCCGGCTGGCGCTGTTCGCCAACAGAACTGCCGCTTGGCATGTTCACGCAGGGATAGCCCCGGGAGATACCAGTGAGTGAATTGACCTTCGCAGCCCTCGGCTGCAGCGAAGCCCTGCTGGCCGCTCTGGCCAAGCGCGGCTTCGAAACCCCCATGCCCGTGCAGGCCCAGACCATCAAGCCCGGCCTCGAAGGCCGCGACCTGCTGGTGCAGAGCCGCACCGGCTCGGGCAAGACCCTGGCCTTCGGCCTGCCGCTGCTGCAGCGGCTGACGGACGCGCGCCACCCCCAGGCCCTCATCCTGGCGCCCACCCGCGAGCTGGCCCAGCAGGTGGGAGCAGAGCTGCACAGCCTGGTGCCCAAGCTGCCCATCGCCTCCCTGGTCGGTGGCGTGGCCTACCCGCCCCAGCTCAAGGCCCTGCAGCAAGGGGCGCAGATCATCGTGGGCACACCCGGCCGCGTGATGGACCACCTGGAGCGCGGCACGCTGGATCTCGGCAAGGTGGGCATGATCGTCCTCGACGAGTGCGACGAAATGCTCAACATGGGCTTCCTCGAGGACGTGGAGAAGATCCTCGCCAAGGTGCCGCAGGGCCCCCAGACCTACCTATTCTCGGCCACCCTGCCCGCCCCGATCGCGAAGCTGGCCAAGCGTTTCCTCAAGGACCCGGTCCAGATCTCGCTGGCCGAGGCCGGCGAACACGCCGTGCATGCCGACATCGCCCACACGCCCGTGCTGGTGCCCGAACACCAGCAGGTGCGCGCCCTTGTGAATCTGCTATTGCTGGACCAGCCCAGCGCGGCGCTCATCTTCACCAAGACCAAGGCGCAGACCGAGGAAGTCGCCGAAGAGCTGACGGTGTCAGGCCTTCCCGCGGCCTTCCTCCACGGCGACCTCGCCCAGGCCACGCGCACCCGCATCCTGGGCCAGTTCAAGGACGGCAAGCTGCGCTACCTGGTGGCCACCGATGTGGCCGCCCGTGGCCTCGACATCGGCGGCCTGCCCCTCGTCGTCCACATGGGCATTCCCACCCAGCTGGAGAGCTACATCCACCGCAGCGGCCGCACCGGCCGCGCCGGCGCCAAGGGCAGCAGCATGGCCCTGGTGGGCTGGAAGGAAAGCCGCATCCTGCTGGCCTGGAGCCGCCGCGGCGGCCTCAAGCTCGACTGGCGCGCCGTGCCCACGCCTGCGGAGATCCGCGAGGCCCAGGCCACCAAGCTGCTGGATGGCATCCAGGGTTCTGCCAGCGCCGCCCTGCTCCACCAGGCCACCCAGCTGCTGAAGGATGCTGATCCCGTGCGCCTCGTGGCCGGCCTGCTGGGCCTCGTCCAGGCCGACCAGGCCTCTGGCTTCGACCTGCCCAACGAGCCTGAGAAGAAGCCCAAATCCCGGTTCGATTCCCCCCGTGAGCGCAAGGAGGGCGGCCCCCGCCCCCAGCGCACCTATGCCGAGCGCACTGCTGCGCGTGGGCTGGAACGCCAGGATTCCACCTTCTCCAAGACCCGTCCCGATGGCAGCTTCAAGCCCCGGAGCGACTTCGAGGACAGGCCGCGACCCTACACAAAGCCCCGGCCCGAGGGAGCCGAACGGCCCCGCAAGACCTGGGAGGACCGTCCAGCCAAGCCTGAAGTGAAGGACACGCCGCGGCCCTGGAAGCCCAGCAGCAAGGCCCCGGGCAAGCCCGCCCCCAAGTTCGGTGAAGGCCCCACGAAGCCCTGGAAGAAAAAGTAATCGCGACAGCCACCTTGACGCTGCGCCGGCCCGCCCTCAGCGACGCCGGCGCAGCGTGTAGATGGCCTCCACCCGGAAGAACCGTCCGGCGTCGGGGCCGGAATAGAAGGTGCCGGGGTCCAGCCGCTCGTACAGCAGGTGGCCCTGCCACTGCTCCGAGAAGGTGAAATCCGCGCGGAATTCCGCCAACCTTCCCCGGCCCAGACCCGGGGTGAAGGCGGGGCCCTTGCCGATGACCGGCTGGACGGCGCGCATCCAGAATAGGCTGGCCCGCAGACCCACCTTGGCGTGGGGCCTGGCCTGCACGGTGGCCTCCCACAGGCGTAGGTTCGACCAGGTGGCCACACCCGCCTCGGGCACCTGGCTGTAGACGTACAGCTCGCTCCACTTGGGCCAGCGGCTGAAGAGCGGGTCCCAGCCCTCCTTCGCCGGAGTCGATGGGTCATCGCCGGAGAGGCCCACCCAGCCCAGGGTCATCGCGGGATCGAAGGCCACCTTGAGGGCCTGCGTGAGCCTCACCTGGCCACCCCAGGCGCGGATGGTCGAGGAGGCTTCGGAGGTGCCCGGGCGGCCCTGCTGGCGGCCGGACTGGACGGCGAACTCGCCGATGGCGCAGAGCCCCCTTCCCAGGTCCTCGGAAAGCCTCGCCCCCAGGGTTTCCACCCGCCGGTCCGGCACGAACAGCGGATCGGTCGTGGCGCGGCTGTCGTGGCGTTCCGTCTTGTGGAAGGCGTAGGCCTGCAGGTCGCTGCTCCCTCGCCGCCAGGTGCCGTAGACCGCCAGGGCGGCCTCGTCGCGCTCGTTCAGCAGCTGGCGTTCCTTCGGGTCGTCCGTCGCGTTCAGCCGGGGGAGATACCGGTCCCGGAAGGGATCGGAGATGGCCAGGAACTCCACCTTGAGATCCCCGCCAGTCCAGCCGAGGTCCAGGGCGTTCAGGTAGCCCGTGCGGCTCCCGTCCAGGGCGCCGCCATCCATGAGCACGAAGCCGTCCCCGCGCATCAGGGGCTGCCGGCCCACCCGCAGTGACCAGGCGGAACCCATGCGCCAATCCAGGTACAGGGTCTCGAAGATCACCTCCCGGCCGTTGGCGGCCACGTCGGGCCGCGCCACCTTCCGGTTCTCGTTCACCAGGCCTGCGGTGAAGGTCAGGCGCTCGCCCAGGGGGAGGGTGGCCCAGACCCTGGTCCGGAAGCGGTACTGGGTGCGGAAATCGGCAGCGGCCGCCCGGTGATCCACCAGGTTGTCCCAGGATTCCGAGCGGATCCGCTCCTGGAAGCCGAACTCGGACCCAGGTGCCTCCTGGGCGAAGAGGGCCGAGGCGAGACAGGCCGCGAGGCCGAGGGACCGGCACAGGGCCGAGGGCGTTCCAGGCATCCCCAGAGGATCCCAGTCCGCGGCTGGGACATGGGTCACCAGGCCGGTCCACGGAGGGCCCCCGGGGAGGGGCCTGGACTCGACCTGTACACTTGCCCTACGACTTTCAAGGAACCAGGCCATGCGGGACCCCGCGCTCGATCGCAGGAAGCACGGATTTTTCCGAATCCTCCACATGGATTTCAAATCCTTCTGGCACCGCATCATCCTTAGACGAAAGGACGCCCCGGAAAGCCGTCCCAGGCCCAAGGAAGCGGCCGCGGCGGCCCCCTCGCCCTTCGGCACCAGGGGAGAGGCGGGCTTCACCACCGGTGTGGTCAAGCTGGATGAGCAGCATCACGAGATCCGCGAAGGCATCCTGGCCCTTCAGAAGGAGCTCAGGGCGGGCCAGCCGGACGCGCCCCTGCTCCAGGCCATGGACCGCCTCCTCCAGAAGATGAGCGACCACTTCCGGTACGAGGAGTCCTACCTGGAACACATCAAGTTCCCGGACCTCGCGCACCACAAGGGGGAGCACGACCGCTTCCGGGCCGATGCGGCCCAGCTGCGCGAACGCCTCGCCGCCGGCGACCCGGGGGTGGCCCTCGACCTCTCCTCGTTCCTGTTCAACTGGTTCCGCAGGCACACGCTCGAAGAGGACGCCACCTTCGCCCAGGCTGCGCGCCGTCGCTGATCAGGCGTTCGGATCGCTGGCGTTCAGATCCAGGGGCTTGGCCTCCTCGACCGGCTTGGGGCGACCCCAGACGCGATTCTCGGCGGGCTGGGCGTTGGCCTTGTCCCGTGCCTCCTTCACCAGCCGGATGGTCTCCGCATCACTGCCGGATTTGGGAACGGTGCCGGGCTTGAAGGCCAGGTGCAGCACGCGGTCGGCCGTGGCGGAGGTGGCCAGGAGGCCCGTGTACCGGTCGATGTCCGCCCACTCCATGCCCTCCGGCGCCTTGAAGTCCTCCTTCTCGCCGGTGGTCGGGAGGGCCGCCCGCATGAAATCGATCCAGATGGGCAGCGCCACCTTGGCGCCGTCGGCGCCCCGGAAGATGGTCTTCTTCTCGTCCAGGCCCACCCACACGCCGCAGACCACCTTGGTGGAGAACCCGATGAACCAGCCGTCCGTGTGGTCGTCCGTGGTGCCCGTCTTGCCGGCGACCGGCCATTCCAGCTCGTTGCTGCGGGCGCCGGTGCCGCTGGTGGCCACGCCCTGCAGGCACTGGATCAGCTGGTACGTGCTCTGGGGATCCAGCACCTGCTCGGTGGCGGCACCCCCGTGGCTCTCCAGCACGCGGCCGTTGCGGTCCGTGACCTTCTTGATGAAGAAGGGCGGCGGGGCCTGGAGTCCCCCGTTGGCGATGGTGGCGTAGCCCCGGACCATCTCCCGGAGGGTGAAGTCGCCTGAGCCCAAGGCCATGCTGGGGTAGGGCGGGATGTTGCCCGTGACGCCGCACTTGCGGGCGAAGTCGATGACATTCAGGACGCCGGTCTCTTCGAGGGTCCGCACGGCCGGGACGTTCCGCGAGTCCCGCAGGGCCTCCCAGATGGGGATGGGTCCCCAGAAATCACGCTCGTAGTTCTTGGGCTCGTAAGGCTTGACGCCGGGGCGGAGGGGCTTGAAGTCGGTGCTGCCGTCCGGATGGGTGATCTGGGCATAGTCCACGGTGTCGAGGAAGCGCGTGGGCACATCGTTGACCATGGTGGCGGGGGTCTTCCCTGCGGCGAAGGCCGCGCCATACACGAAGGCCTTCATGGTGGAGCCCACCTGGCGCAGGGCCTGGGTGGCGCGGTTGAACTTGGAGCGGTTGAAGTCGTAGCCGCCCACCATCGCCCGGATCTCGCCGGTCCTGGGATCCACGGCCATCAGCGCGCCCTCCACGGAGGGATCCTGGTCCAGTTCGAGGGTCTTGGGCGTGCCCTCCTCCGAGGTCTTCACGGTGAAGAGCGGCGCCGCGCCCCGGGGAAGCAGCTTCTGGATGTCCTTCCCGGCCCAGGCGAAGGCGCTCTCAGGCACCTCCAGCTGCGCCCTGCCGATGCGCACCTGGGCCTTCCCGCCCTTCCAGCCGAGGATCACGCCACGCACGCTGTCGCCCTTCTCGAAGTAGCGCCGCCAGCCGTTCAGCTGAGTCGTCTCGGGGTCGGTCACGAACTGCACGGCATCCTTGCGGAAGCCCCGGCGGCGGTCCACGGCCTTGACGCCGTTGCGGACCGCGTCGTTGGCGGCCTCCTGCCAGTAGCTGTCGACGGTGGTGGTGACCTCTAGTCCGCCGTTGAGCACCTGCTCCCGGCCGTATTTCTCGTAGAGGTACTTGCGGACCTCCTCCACCACGTAGGGTGCCACGGCCTCTTCGCGGGCGTTCTCGCGGGCCAGGCGGATGGGCTTCTCGATGAGCAGGCTGGCTTCGGCCGCCTTGAGGTAGCCCTCCTTGACCATGCGGATGAACACGTGGTTGCGGCGGGACTTGGCGGCCGCGCGGGCCTTGGGATCGGGATTGTAGGGGTTGTACCAGTTCGGATTCTGGACGAGGCCCGCGAGTAGGGCGCACTCCTCTGGCAGCAGCTGGGGCGCACTCTTGCCGAAGTAGAACTCCGCCGCGGCCTCGATGCCGTAGCGCCCGCCGCCGAAGTACACCTCGTTGGCGTACATCTCCATGATCTGCTTCTTGGAGTAGGCCTTCTCCAGCTTGCGGGCGAGGATGATCTCCTTCAGCTTGCGGTCCAGGCGCTTCTGCCGCTTGGCGGTCACCGTGCGGATGAGCTGCATGGTGAGGGTGGAGGCCCCCTCGCGGCGGCGGCCGAAGCTGGTGACGAAGTTCGCGCCGGAGCGGAGGATGCCGCGGGTGGAGACGCCGCCGTGGTTCCAGAAGTCGGTGTCCTCGGTGGCCACCAGGGCGTTGATGAAGGCCTTGGGGATGTCGCCGTAGGGGATCACCACCCGGTGCTCCTCCGCGAAAATGCCGATCACATTGCCGCCCTGGTCGAGCACCTTGGTGATGGTCTTCGGCACGCGCAGGGCGAACAGGGTGAGGAAGCTGTCGGCGTCCCGGGACAGGACGGACCACGACACCGCCAGCGTCACGCCGCCGAGGGCCGCCAGCGCCACGAAGGCCAGCAGCGCCCGCTTGATCCAGCGGCGGGCGGGCGAGGTGGGGGAAGCCGGGTTGGAAGCCATGACTCAAGGATAGCGGTAGAGTGATGCCATGCCCCAGCGACTCATCCTCGTGGCCAAGGTCAAGTCCCCGCACCTGGGTTCCACCCTGCGTGAGGCCATGCCCGTCTTCCTGGACCGCGGCTGGGAAGTCCTCGGCGAACCCGGGCTCGAGGAGCCCTGGGCCCACGCCGGCCTCGATCCCCGCCGGTTGCGCATCGACCTGGACCTGGGCGCCGGCGATGCCCCGGCCGAACTCTGCCTGGTGCTGGGCGGTGACGGCACCCTGCTCTATGCGGCCCGCCGGGTGGGCCTGCGGGGCACACCCATCCTCGGCATCAACCTGGGCTCGCTGGGCTTCCTCACCGCGCATCCCGTGTCGGGGGCGCGGGAGGCCGTGGAGGCCTTCCTGGCCGGATCGCTGCAGCCGGACGCGCGTCCCATGCTGGAGACCGAGCTCTGGCGCCAGGGCGCGCTCCTGGCGCGCCAGAGCGTGCTGAACGATGCCGTCCTCGCCAAGGGCGCCCTGGCCCGCATCATGGACATGCACCTGCGCATCGGCGACCAGGACGCCGGCCCCATGAAGGCCGATGGCCTCATCGTCGCCACGCCCACCGGCTCCACGGCCTACTCCCTATCGGCGGGCGGGCCCATCCTGCATCCGAGCCTCGAGGCCTTCGTGATCGCGCCCATCTGTCCGCACACCCTCACGCTGCGCCCCTCGGTGGTGCCGGCCTCGCTGCCCATCTCGATCACGCTGCAGGACGCCGAGGACGCACACCTCACGCTGGACGGCCAGGTGGGCCACCGCGTGCAGCCGGGCGACGAGGTCAGGCTGCGGCAGGCGAGGACCCGGATCACCCTCCTGCAGCGCCCGGGCCTGGACTTCTTCGCCCTGCTGCAGCAGAAGCTGCACTGGGGGGATCGCTAGGGGCTGTTTTCAAAGTCCCACGGCGCCACGGCGGAGTTCAGCCGCGTGATCTGGCAAGAAAGGGGCCGCAGGGCGATGTGGTGGCATGGTTCAAGGCCCCTGACGCGGCCAGGCGCGCGGCTGGACCCGCCCCGGAGGGCATGGCGCGACTTTGAAAACAGCCCCTAGGTCCGACCGGCACACCGGCACAGACCGCAGAGGCGGAAGTCCAATCCGGCCTCAATGGTCGGCGGTGGTCTGCGCCGTTCCATGCTTGTGACCCCAGGCACACGGCCCCAGGTCGAGACTTCCTCCTGGTAGGACCTGCGTCCCTGCATGGAGGCCCCATGGCCCTCAAAGAACGACCGAAACCTTTCCTTCTGCCGGACTATTGCAAGGGCTGCGGCCGTTGCCTGGATGCCTGCGCCAAGGACTGCATCACGCTCAGCGACCAGATCAACCCCATGACCGGCCTGGTGCCGGTGGAGCTGGACCTGACGAATTGCAATGCCTGCGGCATGTGCATGGACGCCTGCCCCGAGCCCTACGGCCTGCGCCCCGCCCATGAGGGCGAAGTCCAGGACTTCGAGCTGGAGGATCCGGCCAAGCTCTTCGGCGTCAAGCCCTGCGACGCGCCGGAGCCCACCGACATCCCCGACGAGACGCTGCCCCTGCCCCGCACGGAGCCCCTGGTCATCAAGGGCACGTACGCCTCGGCCGTGGGCGCCATCCTGGCCGGCTGCCGCCACGTCTACGGCTACCCCATCACGCCCTCCACGGAAGGCGCGGAGCTGATGGCCAAATTCCTGCCCAAGCTCGACGGCACCTTCATCCAGGCCGTGAGCGAAGTGGCCGCCGTGAACATGATGTACGGCACCGCCGGCGCCGGCCTGCCCACCATGACCTTCACCTCCTCGCCGGGCTTCAGCCTGATGCTGGAGGGCGTCTCCTACATGATCGGCGCCGAGCTGCCGGGCGTGTTCGTGGACGTCATGCGCGGCGGACCGGGCCTGGGCAACATCGCCCCCGAGCAGTCCGACATCAAGCTGGCCTGCCACGGCCTCGGCCACGGCAACACGCACGCCATCACCCTGGCGCCCTCCACGCCCCAGGAGATGCTCGACCTCACCATGCTGGCCTTCGAGCTGAGCTTCAAGTACCGCAACCCCGTGATCCTGCTGGGCGACGGCTACCTGGGCCAGATGACCGGCAAGGTGCAGCTGCCCGAGAGCATGATCAAGCCCGGCATCCCCAAGTGGGCGGTCTACGGCGACCAGCTGCACCGCAAGAACCTCATCTCCTCGATCTTCCTCACCGAGAGCGACCTCGAGGCCCACAACGTCCACCTGAATGCCAAGTACGAGGCCATGCGGGTCGAGGCCCGCGCCGAGACCTTCCTCTGCGAGGACGCCGAGGTGGTGCTCATCGCCTGCAACACCCCGGCCCGCACCGCCAAGGGCGCCGTGCAGGAACTCCGCGGCCAGGGCATCAAGGCCGGCCTCTTCCGCCCCATCACCCTCTGGCCCTTCCCCGTGGCGCAGCTGCAGGAGGCCATCCGCGGCGCCCAGCGCATCGTGGTGGTCGAAGCCAGCGCGGGCCAGCTCGAGGATGAGATCCGTCTCGCCCTCAGCAAGGCCGGCGTCCACCAGTTCCCCGAACTCGAATCCGTCCGCCGCATGGGCGGCGTGCTGCCCCAGCAGAGCGAGATCATGACCCGGGTCCTGGGTCGGAAGGAGGTGCTCGCATGAGCAAGGCCAGCGTCATCTACGACAAGTTCGAGCGCCATTCCCACGGCCAGGGCCTGAAGGGCCACGCCACCCACTACTGCCCCGGCTGCGGCCACGGCCTCGCCCACAAGTACCTGGCGGAGGCCATCGACACCCTGGGCATCCAGGACCGCACCGTGGCCGTCAGCCCCGTGGGCTGCTCCGTGTTCCTCTACTACTACTTCGATGTGGGCAATACGCAGGCCGCCCACGGTCGCGCGCCCGTGGTCGCCCTCGGCCACAAGTTCGCCAACCCCGAGAGCGTGGTCATCAGCTACCAGGGCGACGGCGATCTGGCCTCCATCGGCCTCGCCGAGACCATCGCCACGGCCCAGCTGGGTGCCCCCATCACCGTCATCTTCATCAACAACGCCATCTACGGCATGACCGGCGGCCAGATGGCCCCGACCACCCTGATGGGCCAGTCCAGCTCCACCAGCCCCTCGGGCCGCGACCAGTACAACGGCCAGCCCATGAAGATGGCCGAGATCATCGCGGGCCTGGATGGCCCCGTCTATGTGGAGCGCGTCGCCCTCTTCGACGCCAAGCAGCGCATCAAGGCCAAGAAGGCCATCCAGAAGGCCCTCAAGCTGCAGGTGGAAGGCCGAGGGTACTCCTTCATCGAGGTGCTGGCCGAGTGCCCCACCCACCTGAAGATGAGCCCCGAGGACACCGAGAAGTGGGTCAAGGAGTGCATGGAGCCGGTGTACCCCCTCGGCGTGAAGAAGGACCTCACGGTCGATCCCTGGTTCAAGCGCAACCCGCCCAGCTTCAAGGGCGAGAAGATCCTCTCCCTCACGGGCGCCAGCACCGAGCACCCCGAGCGCTTCTGCAAGGGCTTCCCCACCCAGCTGGACCTCAGTGACATCTCGCTCAAGCTGGCCGGCTCCGGCGGCGACGGCGCCCAGACCGCGGCCATGCTCATCGCCCGGGCCGCCATCAGCGAGGGCTTCGACGCCACCCACATCCCCAGCTACGGCCCCGAGAGCCGCGGCGGCACCTCCTACGCCGATGTCCACGTGGCCGAGACGGAGGTGCTCAATCCCGGCTCCCCCGACCCGCAGATCCTGCTGGCCTTCAACGCGCCCAGCCTGGCCAAGTTCGGCCCCGCCGTGCGCAAGGGCGGCTACGTGATCTACGACAGCTCCGTGGTCACCGAGGCCCCGGTGCTGGATCCCAGCATCAAGGTCTTCCCCGTGCCCTTCACGGGCATCGCCACCGACCTGGGCAAGGCCGTGGTGAAGAACATCGTGGCCCTGGGCGCCCTCCAGGCCGCCACCAACATCTTCCCCAAGGACACCTTCCTGGCGGCGATCCGCACCGCCCTCAAGGACAAGTGCGCCCTGATCCCCCTCAACGAAGAAGCCTTCGCCTGGGGTGTCAAGTCGGTGGAATCGCTCGACCAGTAGCAGTCCCGGCATCTCCCAGGAGGCAGCCATGACCGATACCGCCATCCAGACCACCCTCAGCGCCGAGGAGTGGAAGATCGTCATGGCCCTCCGGGAGATCCCCGACAGCCCGCTCCGCGCCAAGGTCTCCGGCCTCCTGGCCGAGCTCGTGCGCTTCATCCAGCAGCCCCGCTGCCTCGGCATGCAGAGCGACGGCTTCCCCTGCGGCACCCCCCACACCAGCTGCGAGGAGTGCCAGCACATGCTGCAGGTGCTGGACGACCTGGCCGCAAGGGTGCCGGTCCAGGACTGAGGAACCCCCTGGCCAAGGGCCCAAGGGACGCAGGAACCTGCGCTCTTGGGCCCTTGGTCTGTCCTACAGTCCCCCTCGAAGGTTTGCGAAGGTCCGCAGGCCGTCCTCTCCAGGCCTCAGCAGCGCCACCAGGCGGTTCCCATGCATGGCTCGGAGGGGTGCTCCTGGATCCGGGAATCCCTCCGGAAGGGCCCAGTCCGCGGGCTGGGACTCGCCCACTGGGATGGCCCGGCCATGGCCGAGGTGGTCGGCCTCTTCGTCGGACAGCACCCGCGAGGGGCACCAGGGCAGCAGGTCCGCGCCCGACAGCAGGCGTTCCTGGTCCAGGCCGGGGTCGCCCCAGGGGCCGATGGCGGTGCGGCGGAGCGCCGTGAGGTGGGCACCGCAGCCCAGGGCCCGGCCCAGATCCCGGGCCAGGCTGCGCACGTAGAAGCCACCCCGGCAGGTGATCTCCAGCGTGCTGCACCTTGGCAGCTCATGGCTGATCCAGCGGGCGGAGAGCAGGAAGACACGGCTCGGCTTCATGAGCACAATCTCACCGCGGTGGGCCTTCTTGTAGGCGGCCTCGCCGTCGATCTTCTTGGCACTGGTGGCGGGAGGCACCTGGTCTGTCCAGCCCAGGAAGGGCGTCAGAGCTGCGTCCAAGGCAACGGGGGTGAGCCGCGAGGCATCTCCCTCCGACAGGGGCAGGCCCTGCAGGTCGCAGGTATCGGTTTCCACACCCCAGGCCACTTCAGCCACATAGGTCTTCGGGAGCGGATGCATCAGCTCCATGAGGCGCGTGGCCTGACCGGCCAACACGAGCAGCAGGCCGTCGGCAAAGGGATCCAGGGTGCCGCCGTGGCCCAGGGCCAGCTTCTTCTGCCCGGCCTCGAAGGCCCGTCGTTTGAAGCCGCGGATCACGTCGAAGCTGCTCTGGCCCACGGTCTTGTGGACGAGGTGGATGCCCGCTTCGACCATTCAGGATTCCGTCGCGTCCGCGGCGGGCTCGGGTTCCACGGGCCGGGCGGCCCGCTCTCGCTCGATCTCGGTCAGGAGCGTCTCGAGGTGGTTGCCCTCCTCCAGCGTGCCATCCGGGAAGAAGCGCAGCTCGGGCACCCGCTTCATCTTGAGGCGCGAAGCCAGCTGGCTGCGGAGGAAGCCCGCCGCGCGGCCCAGGGCCTTGCGGGTGAGGGCGTCCTGCGCCTCCTGGTCGCCGCCGTTGGCCGGCAGCACGGTGAAGTAGACCTTGGCCACACTGCGGTCCGGCGAAAGACGGACGGCGGTGAGCGTCACGAAACCGAGCTCGGGATCGCGCAGCTCACGCTGCACGAGCGTGGACAAGAGGAAGTGGACCTGGTCTTCGAGGCGTTCTGGGCGCTGCATGGGATTCCTTTTCAGCTCCCATTCTACCCGACCCGGGTTTTTCGCCTTGGTCATGGAGGCTTGAGCCGTCACGCGGTACCCTGGGCCTTTCAAAGGCAGCGGCCTTGACCGAGTGGTTCGAAACCTGGTTCGACGAGGACTACGCCCGTCTCTACGCCCATCGGGACGCGGAGGAGGCCCGCGTGGCCCTGGGCCGGGCCATGCGGGTGGCCCCGGAGCTGACCGAGGGGCCCGTCCTCGACCTGGCCTGCGGGGCGGGCCGGCACCTGGAGATCCTACGCCGCGCCAACCCCTTGGCCTTCGGCATGGACCTCTCCCGCCCCCTGCTGCAGATGGCCCCCGGTGGCCTCCGGCCCTGGCTGCTCCGGGGCGACATGCGCCAGATTCCCGTGAAGGACGGGACGCTGCATGGCATCTGCCTCTGGTTCACCCCCTTCGGCTACTTCTCGGATGGCGAGAACCGCGCCCTGATGATGCGTCTGGGCGCCCTGCTCCAGCCCCAGGGGGTCCTGGTCATGGACTACCTCAACGCCGACCTGGTGGCCCGGACCCTGGTGCCCGAGGAGACCGTGGAGCGCGGGATCATCCGGGCCCAGAGCCGCCGCTCGCTCGAGGGCGACCGCCTGGTGAAGCGCATGGTGCTGACCCGCACCGACACCGGGGAGGTGCGCGATGTCCTGGAGAGCGTGCGCCTCTACCACCCCACGGACCTCCAGGAGATGGCCGTCCGGGCCGGGCTGCGCCTCCGGCGCGTCATGGGCACCTACGCCGGCGAGGCCTTCACCGACGACAGCCCTCGCTGGATCGGGGTTTTCGAGAAGGCCTGGTGAGTTGGGCTGGAGACTGGAGTCTGGAGGTACGGATTCCTGTTGCGCCGCTGTGCGGCGCGCCAGATGGTTCGATTCGGCGCCGCCCCACCTAGCGGCTCAATCTCAGAAATAACCGCAGCCCGCAGGGCCGCCCAGAAAGCGGTACCTCCAGCCTCCAGTCTCGCGGCCGAAGGCCGTGCCTCCTGGCTCCAACCGGAGCTCCACGGATGGCGGTCCCCCGCCAGTTCCGTCAGAATGGTTAAGTCCTAATTGCAGGAGCAGCCATGGGCTTCCAATCGGTGCGCGATCTCGATGTGAAGGGCCGCCGGGTCTTCCTCCGGGCGGACCTGAACGTGCCCCTCAAGGAGGGACGCATCACGGACGCGACCCGCATCAAGGAGACGCTGCCGACGCTGAAGTGCCTGCTGGAGGGCGGCGCCTCGGTGGTGATGGCCTCCCACCTGGGCCGCCCTGAGGGCAAGGGCTTCGAAGCCGCCTACACCGCCGCGCCCGTGGCCGCCTGGCTGAAGGAGCAGGGCTTCGACTGCCGCCTGGCCAGCTATGTGAACGGCGAGGCCGTGGAGGCCGAGGCCGCGGCCCTGCAGCCGGGCCAGATCCTGCTGCTGGAGAACCTGCGCTTCGAGAAGGGCGAGACGAAGAACAAGGAGGACTTCGCCGCCAGCCTGGCCAAGCTGGCCGACACCTACGTGAACGATGCCTTCGGCGCCGCCCACCGGGCCCACGCTTCCGTGAGCGGCATGGTGGCCCACTTCCACAAGGATTGCGTCGCGGCTGGCTTCCTCATGGAAAAGGAGCTGAAGGCCCTGGGCAAGGTCACGGAGAACCCCGACAAGCCCCTGGTGGTGATCTTCGGTGGCGCCAAGGTGAGCGACAAGATCGAGCTCATCCAGAACTTCCTCGGCAAGGCCGACGCCATCCTCATCGGCGGGGCCATGAGCTACACCTTCCTCAAGGCCCAGGGCTTCCAGATCGGGAAGAGCCTCTGCGAGGAGGACAAGCTGGAGCTGTCCCTCGACCTTCTGAAGCAGGCCCAGGCCAAGGGCACCCGCCTGCTGCTGCCCCTGGATCACGTGGCGGCCACCGAGTTCAAGGAGGATGCCGACTGCGCCATCACCCTGGACCAGAACATCCCCGCGGACCGCATGGCCCTGGACATCGGCCCCGAGACCATCGCCTTCTACGCGGCGGAGATCCGCGCCGCCAAGACCCTGCTGTGGAATGGCCCCATGGGCGTCTTCGAGATGGCGCCCTACGCCAGCGGCACCCTGACCATGGCTGAGGAGCTGGCCGACGCCGCCGACAAGGGGAGCTTCGTGCTGGTGGGCGGAGGTGACAGCGTGGCCGCCGTGAATAAGGCCGGCGTCGGCGCCCGCATGAGCCATGTCTCCACCGGCGGCGGCGCCAGCCTGGAATTCCTGAGCGGCCTCGATCTCCCGGGCGTCACCGCCCTCTCGAAGTAAGGACACCCATGCGCTGCGTCGTCGCCAACTGGAAGATGAACCTGGCCTCCGAAGAGGCCCGAGCCTTCTGCGAGGACCTGCTCGGGCGCATCGCCCCCGGGCCGGGCACCGAGGTCGGCATCGCCCCGCCATTCACCCTGCTGCACCAGGTGAGCGGCCTGGTCCGCCCCCGGGGCCTCCAGGTCTTCGGCCAGAACGGGCATGCCGAGACCAAGGGCGCCTTCACCGGCGAGATCTCCATGCCCCAGCTCCGCGATGCGGGCTGCTCCGGCGTGCTGCTCGGCCACAGCGAGCGCCGTCAGTTCTTCGGCGAAACCGACGCGGCCCTGGCGAAGAAGGTCAAGGCCGCCTGGCAGTGGGACCTGCTGCCTCTGCTCTGCATCGGCGAAACGCTGGAGCAGCGCGATGCCGGGCAGACCCTGGAGGTGCTCGGACGGCAGCTGGCCATCCTGGGCGACACGGGCCCCGGTCCCCTGTGGGTGGCCTACGAACCAGTCTGGGCCATCGGCACCGGCCGCCGGGCCGAGGCCGAGCAGGTGCGCGAAGCCCATGCCTTCATCCGCACCGAGCTGAACCGCCACTTGGCCGGCACGGAGTACCGGGTGCCCATCCTCTACGGCGGCAGCGTCACCCCCGAAAGCTTTCCCGAGCTGCTGGGCCTCCCCGAGGTGGCCGGCGGCCTGGTGGGTGGCGCCAGCCTGGACCCCAAGAAGTTCGCCGAGCTGGTGAAGCAGGCGGGCTGATCAGCCCAGGTCCAGGAACACATCAGCCACATCGATGGCCAGCCCCACCAGCCCGGCGGCGTCCAGCCAGTGGCCGGACGCTTGCATCTCCTGGCTGAACTCGTAGGAGGATGCGGGGTGCTGGGGGAATGGCACGGCGGCCCGCCGGGCCTCCTTCAGCGCTTCGAGCTCCTGCTCCCGGGCCCGGTCCAGCCCGCCGCCGGCGATGAAGGCCAGGACGCGGCGCAGCTCGTCCTTGTCGAACCAGATGCCGTGGGCCTTGCATACGTCCAGCACCACGCCGGAGCGCCTGGCGTAGTTCACGCGGTTCATGCGCTGGCGGCACGCGGGACAGGGCCGGTACTGGACCGGTTCCAGCTTGGCCACCGGCGGCTTCTCCGGCGCAGGCAGGGCACCGAGGACCGCGCCCTGGCGCTCGCGGCTGGTGCCCAACTGCTCGAAGACGACCCGGTCCAGCCAGAGGCCGCCGCAGGCCATGCACTGGCTGAGGTCCACCTCCCCGACCCGGGCCGGAGCCAGGGCCTTGCCGCAGGCGGGACAGGGCGCACCTGTGGCCGGAGAGACGTCCCGGGGCGCCATGGCCCCGCCGCAGCCCGGGCAGTGGCTGGCGGAGAGCGGCACGAGGGCGAAGCAGGCTGGGCAGGCGACGGTCGCCAGCTGGGCCCGGCAGTAGGGGCACTGCGACGCATCCGGCGGCACCGAGGCGCCGCAGCCCGCGCAGCGGAGGACGCGGGCCTCCATCAGTCCTTCTTCGGTTCGGCCGGCACCGGCTCGGCCGCCTTCGGGGCCTCGTCCACCCGCCGCCGGGCGGGGTCCTCGTAGAAGCGCTGCTCGGTGAAGCGGGTCCACTGGAAGTAGGCCGACAGCTTCTGCACCACCACCCGGGCGAAGCCCTTGGCCTCCTCCTCCCGGATGCGGCCGTCATCATCACGGTGGCCCCGGGGCAGCGGATCCATGGCCTCGACCACCTCGACGGGCTCGATGGACTCCACCCAGAGCGGCTCAGGATTGCCCGGCTGCACCAGGCTCACCTGGGCCCGCACCACCGTGGGCAGGTAGCCCAGGCGATCCTGGACGCGCTCCCGGTGCATGGCGGCGTGACTGCCCGCCCACAGGCCCCAGAAGAGGCCATCCACGATGCCCCAGCCCCGGTTGCCCGACGCGGCGCTGATGGCGCCCACCGTGACGCCGGTCGCGACGCCGATGGCCGCAGGGCTGGGCTGACCGGGAGCCGGCGAGAGGTCGCGGATGACCACCTGGAGCTGGGCCGCCCCGACCGGGGGCTGCACGCCTTCCGGCACCACCACCACGCGGGTGGACAACCGGGCCCGCAGGGCGGAGGCGTACTCTTTCTGGAAGGCCTCGTAGTCCGCCAGGCCCGAGGGGAGGCTCACGCTGACGCTGACGGGCGCCGGCTGCCGCCGGAAGGCCTCCACTTCAGGCCGGGTGCAGCCGAGGATCAGCAGGATGGAAGGGATGCACAGCCAGGGAGCGCGCCGCATGGGAGACCTCCGCGCCCAGTGTGGTGCCCCCTCCCGGGGGCTGTCCAGGCCCGGCCGGCTTCCTCCAGGTAGAATGGCCACTCCGAGGCCCTTTGATGCTCATCCTGATGGAATCCAATGCCACCGCAGACCAGGTGCAGGAGGTCCTCTCCCTGCTGGAGGCCTCGGGCATCCGCTGCCAGGTGAACGAGACACCGGAATCGCTCAGCATCGTGGCGCCCCATGCCTCCAAGGCCCTGAAACCGGACCGCATCGAGCCGATGGCCGGCGTGCGCCGGGTGGTGCCCATCACCAGCCCCTACAAGCTGGCCAGCGCGGATGCCGCCACGGGCCGCACGGTGGTGGAAGTGCGCGGCGTCAAGATCGGGGGACCGGAACTGGCCCTTGTGGGCGGCCCCTGCGGGGTGGAAAGCCGCGAGCAGCTCTTCACCGTGGCCCGCTATGTGGCCGAGGCCGGCGTGAGGCTGCTGCGGGCCGGCGCCTACAAGCCCCGCACCAGCCCCTACGCCTTCCAGGGCCTGGGTCTGGAAGGCCTGCGCCTGCTGGAGGAGGCCCGCGCTGAGTTCGACCTGGGCATCGTCACGGAAGCCACGGAGGTGGAGACCTTCGATGCGGTGGAGCGCAGTGCCGACATGGTGCAGATCGGCGCCCGGAACATGCAGAACTTCGCCCTGCTGCGCCGGGCGGGCCGCTGCGACAAGCCCGTGCTCCTGAAGCGCGGCCCCTCCGCCACGCTGGAGGAGTGGCTCTATGCTGCGGAGTATGTGCTGGGGGAGGGCAACCGGAATGTCGTCCTCTGCGAGCGGGGCATCCGCACCTGGTCCGACCATGCCCGCAACACCCTGGACGTCAGCGTGGTCCCCGCGGCGAAGACCCTCACGCACCTGCCGGTCATGGTGGATCCGAGCCACGCCACGGGACGCCGGGACCTGGTGATCCCCTGCGGCTTGGCGGGCGTCGCCGCGGGCGCCGATGGCCTGCTGGTGGAAACCCACTGCCACCCGGAGAAGGCCCTCAGCGATGGACCCCAGGCCCTGCTGCCCTCGGATTTCATCCGCCTAGTGGAGCAGGCCCAGGCCATCCACCGCGTGCTGCAGGCCCCCAGCCTCACAGGGCTATGGATGTGACCGCCCGCCTGTGCGAGACTAGGAGGTTCGGAGTTTCCATGAACGGCCTCGTGCTCACGCTTCTCATCCTGTTCGGCGTCCTCCTCATCGGGACGATCCTCCTCCAGCCCGGCACCAAGGGCGGACTCGGGGCCTCCTTCGGTGGCGGCGGCGCCAACTCCGCCTTCGGGGCGCAGGGCGCCACACCCTTCCTCTCCAAGGCCACCTACTGGCTGGCCGCGGGCTTCCTCGGCACCACGCTGTTCATCGAGGTCCTCATCGTGCGGCAGAACCGCTCGGTGCTGGAGAAGACCACCGACAAGACCGTGGTCGTCCCCACCGTCCCCGCCCCGGCGATGCCCAGCCCGGCGCCGGCTCCCGTCCCAGCTCCCGCCAAGAAGTAGTCGCCGCGAAACCGGTCGTTGACCGCATCCGCACTTTGCGAGACACTGGTTCTTCCTCGTTGCCCGCGTGGTGAAATTGGTAGACACGCCATCTTGAGGGGGTGGTGGCCACAAGCCGTAGCAGTTCGAGTCTGCTCGCGGGCACCAGAACAAGGAGCGCCGGAAACGGCGCTCTTTTCATGTCTGCTGGTAGCTTCGATCCATGTCCTGGCCCTTGTCTTCGGAACTGCTCGCGCCCCTCGCCCCCTGGTTCGAGCGGGTGCGCCGCGACCTGGCCTGGCGGGCGCGGGATCTCGCCGCGCCCCATCCCGATCCGTACGCCGTGCTGGTGTCGGAGCTGATGCTCCAGCAGACCCAGGTGGCCACCGTGATCCCCTACTTCACACGGTGGCTGGAGCGGTTCCCCGATGCGGGAGCCCTGGCGGAGGCCGACGAGGATGCGGTCCACAAGGCCTGGGAGGGGCTCGGCTACTACCGCCGCGCCCGCTTCCTCAAGGCCGCTGCCGCCTCCATCGCCGCCGAAGGCTGGCCCGGCGATCTGGAAGGTCTGGCCAGGCTGCCCGGCCTGGGGCCCTACACGGCGGCGGCCGTGGGCGCCATCGCCTTCCAGTGGCCCACGCCCGCCCTGGACGGCAACGCCTTTCGCGTCCTGGCCCGGCTGCTCCTGATCGAAGGCGATCCGAAGGCCCGCTCGGCGGACCTGCGGGTCTGGCTCGTGCCGGGCCTCGAGGCCCTGGGGCCCTCCCGCCTGACCCAGGCCCTCATGGAACTGGGCGCCACGGTCTGCGCCCCCACGCCGGCCTGCGGCGCCTGTCCGCTGGGCGATCGCTGCGCCGCCTGGCAGTCCGGCCGCATTGCTGACATCCCGCCCGTGGCGAAGCGGGCCAAGCCGAAGGTGTCGACCCTCTGGCTCGTGGCCTTCGAGGCGAAGGATCAGTTCCTCCTGCACACCCCGGCATCCAAGGGCCTGCTGGCCGGGCTGTGGCGCTGGCCCACCTTCGATGCGGCGGATCAGGGACCGGTCCCCAGCCAGATATCCATCACCGCATGGCCCGGGTGGACCCAGGTCTACACCCACCGCCGGGAGGCCGTGAGCCCCCTCCACATCGGTGTCGCGGAGCCCTTCGCCCCGGCCGAAGGGCTCCGCTGGGTGTCCCGCACGGAGCTTCAGGAGGTGCCCATGGGCAGGCGGGACCAGCGCCTCCGCGACCTGCTGGATACGCCAGGTCAGTCCCCTCTGGAGGCCCCGAACCCGGCCCGCCTGGTCAGAGCCTGTGAAGCCCCTTCGGCGTGATCCGCAGGTTCAGGGGGGGCAGGTCCATCTCCCGCAGGGCCGCCTCCGCGGCTTCGCGGTGCCCGTCCCGCACCACCAGCAGGCAGCAGCCTCCGCCCCCGGCGCCGCAGGGCTTCATCCCCGCGTACCAGCCTTCGCGGTGGCCCCGGTCGCGGACGGCGCGCATGGCGTCGGTCTCCACCGCGGGTGACAGGCTCATCCGGGCCCGGCCCTCACGCTCCAGGAGCTCGGCCACGGCTGCCGGATCCGAGGGCAGGGCCAGGGCCATGTCCTGGGCGATGTCCCGGATCTGGGCCAGGGCCTGGCGGGTCTGGCCCTCCCCCTCGATGAAGCGCTTGTAGGCCTCCCAGTTCGTCAGGCCGGAGTGGTGCGGCTTGCCGGTATAGAACACCACCAGGTTCGACAGGAGCCCAGGGTGGGGATCCAACCGCTCCCAGCGAGGGGTGGGTCCATCCCAGTGCAGGGCCAGGGCGCCCCCCAGGGCCGCCGGATAGTAGTCCTGCCAGCCGGTCGGGGTTTGAAGTTCCCTGCTTTCCAAATCCCGCAGAATCGGAACTTTGGACGCAAGAGCTCCGCCGGCCTCCAGCCCCAGGGCCGCGCCGAGCAGCCCCACGCCCAGGCAGGAGGAGACCCCGAGTCCCGAGCCCTGGGGAACGGGGCTGTGGAGGACCAGGTCGGCCGGCGGCGCACCAGAGGCATCCAGGGCCCGCCACACCCAAGAGAGGACCGACGGTGGCTCCTTCGGCCAGGGATCAACCTTCAGCTCGAGGCCGAGGTCGCGGCTCCTGATCTGATGCCCGGGCCCGCTTCGCGCGAGGCCGATCTCGATCCACAGGTCCACGGCGGCGTTCACGGTGACGCAGCCGCCCATCATGGCGTAGATGGGCCACAGGTCCAGGGTGCCGCCCGCGAAATCCACGCGGACGGGGACGCGCCAGGTCTCCCGCGTCATGTCAGAGTCCGAGGTCGCTCAGTTCCTGTTGGGCCGTGCGGGCCTCGGCGCTGCCCGGGAAGCCGTCCACCAGCTCCCGGAAGGCCTTCACGGCGGCCGGTTTCAGCCCCTGCTTGAGCAGGCACTGGGCCCGCTTGAGCCTGGCGGGGAGGAACTGGGGCGAGGCCGCATGCTCCTTGATGATCCGGTCGAAGGCGGCCTGGGCCTTGTCGAAGGCGCGCTGGTTGTAGTGGCAGAGCCCCAGGAAGAACAGGGCGTCGGGGCGCTTCGCGCTCTGGGGGTAGGTCTTCAGGAAGAGCTCGAGGCCCTCGGCGGCGAGAGGGTAGTTGCCCCGGTTGTAGTCCAGCACGGCGGCGTTGTAGGCCCGCTCATCCTCGGCCGCGGTGGCCGCCGGGGCCTGGGGCTCGGCCGCGGGGCGGCTGGGGCCCTTCGGCTGGCTGTTCAGGCGGTTGTTCAGCACCCGGGTGGTGTCCTGCACCTGGCGCAGGCTCTCCTGCAGATCCGCCTGGAAGCGGCGGTCCTGGCTCCGGGCCTCGGCTGCGGCCTGCTGATCGGCCTGGGCCTTCTTGTTGCCCTCCTCCACCGACTGCCGGAGCTTGAAGACCTCCAGCTTGAGGTCGCCCACCTCCTGCTCCACGCGGCGGAGCTGGTCCTCGGATCCACACCCGACAGCCAGCACTGCAGCCAGGGCGGGAAGCAACATCAGGCGGGCGCTCATGGGGACTCCGGAATACATTCCCATCCTAAACGAAAAGCGGGGGCCGGAGCCCCCGCTTCGCGTCCTGCGGATCGATCTACTTGAGCTTGAACTCGCCGCGGCGGTTCTGGCTCCAGCAGGCTTCCTTCGCCTCGGTGCAGAGGGGCTTCTCCTTGCCGTAGCTGATGGTGGTGAAGCGGGCCTCGTCCACGCCCAGGGTCTTCAGGTAGGCCAGGGCCGCGGCGGCGCGCTTGTTGCCGAGGGCGAGGTTGTACTCGTTGGTGCCGCGCTCGTCGCAGTGGCCTTCGATCTCGAGCTTGGCGGCGGGGAAGGCCTTCATGAAGTCGGCAATGCCCTGGAGCAGCGCGCGGTCGCCTTCCTTGATGTCGGACTTGTCGTAGTCGAAGTGGATGGTCTTGAGGGCGGCGTCGGCGGCCTTCTTGAAGGCGGCAGCCTTCTCGGCCTCGGCGGCCTTGCGGGCAGCTTCCTCGGCGGCGGCCTTCTCGGCGGCGAGCTTGTCGGCGGCAGCCTTCTCGGCGGCGGCCCTCGCATCCGCGGCAGCCTTCGCATCCGCGGCTTCCTTGTCGGCCTTGGCCTTGTCCCAGCCGTCATACCAGCCCTGCATCTTGTGCGGGTTGTCCTTGTCGTTCAGGTAGGGATTGGTCGTGCGGGCCTTCCCGTCATTGAACGCCTGGACGCCTTCATTGAAGGCGGCCTGGGTCTCGGCCTTGATCTGCTCGGCGGTCTTGGGCGGCTTGCAGGCCAGGCTGCCAAGGGTGAGCACGATGGCCGCAGGGACGAGGTAGGTTCCGTATCGCATGGGCTTGTTCCTCCAGGATGTAAGTGAGTATAGAAGGTTGTGGCTCAGGGATTTGCCAGAAATTTTCAGCGCCCGCGGATCCAGCGGGGGCTCTGGCAGCCCGAGAACTCCGCCAGACGCACGATCTGGCGGCCCGAGAGGTCCGTGGTGAAGAGCTGGGAGGAGCCGAAGCGGTTGCTGGTGAACACCAGCCGGCGCTCATCGGGCGACCAGGCGGGCGACTCCGAGGTGCTCACCCCGGTGGTGATCTGATAGGCCTTCCCCTCGCCCAGCTTGTAGACGAAGAGATCGAACTTGCCCTCGAAGCGGGACACGTAGGCCACCATGGCACCGTTGGGGCTCCAGGCCGGGCTGGCGTTGTACTGTCCCTCCCCCGTCAGGCGCCGGAGGTTGGAGCCATCGTCCTGCATGAGGTAGACCTGGGGTCCGCCCTCCCGGTCCGAGGTGAAGGCGAGCTGGTTCCCGTTCGGATTCCAGGTCGGCTCGGTGTTGATGCCATTGCCGTCGGTCAGCCGCCGCGCCCGGCCCGTGGCCAGGTCCAGCGTCATGATGTCGCTGTTGCCGCGCCGGTCGCCCTGCACGAAGGCCAGCCGCTTGCCGTCCGGAGACCACACCGGCGACGACAGCATGCCTCCGGCCCCACTGGTCGGATAGAAGCGCTCATGGGGGCCGTCCTTGCGGCGCTGGCCCCAGATCTCGGGAGCGCCGCCCTTGTAGGTGACGTAGGCCAGCCGGCCATCCGCCGCGAGCGTGGGGGAGAGCGTCAGGCTGCCATGGCGGGTCAGCTGCACCAGCCCTGCGCCGTCGCGGTCCACCTGGAAGATCTCCTTCACACCCGGGGAGGTCTGCCGCACGAACACGATGCGGCTGGAGGCCACGCCCTTCTCGCCCGTGAGTCGGCCGACCAGGTCATCGGCCAGGTAGTGGGCGAGGTAGCGGAGCGGCACGATCCTGTTGGCATTGTAGGTGCGTGTGAACACGCCCTTCTCGGCGGCGGTGTCGAGGGCGGAGGCTTCCATCTTGAGGTCGCCATTGGCCGCCTTGGTCATCCGGACGTTCAGCAGCCACTGGGCACCGGCTTCCTTCCAGGCCTTCATGGGGGCGGCATCGCCCGGGAGCCGCTCCTGAAGCATGGCGATGAGGCCTGTCTCGTCGAGATCCCGCTTGAGGACGGCCGTGAACTCGGCGGCGATGGTGGCGTCGTCCAGGCCGGTGGCCTTGGGCTGGGTCATGGCCAGGACCAGCTTCGCGCTGCTGGTGGCGGTCAGCACCACTTCCGTCTGCTGGGCCCAGAGGCCATAGGCCGCGAGGATGCAGAGGAAGGTCCGAATGAAGAATCGCGTCATGGCATCTCCGGGCCTGGGAACCTTCAGCCTATCAGATCAGCCGCCGCCAACCGGGCCACCAGGTCCGTGTTCCTGGGCGGGATGGGCAGGCGGAGCATCTCGGGCGCGGTGAACCAGCCCCAGGCCAGGGTCGTGCGGGGCTCACCACGGACCGCCACGAGGAAGGGATGGAGCCGGATCGGGCCTTCCAGCACGGGCCAGGGCCGCGCCTCACGGAGGTCCAGCCCCACTTCCTCCTGCAGTTCCCGGCGCAGGGCCGCCTCCGGGGTCTCGCCCGCCTCGACCTTGCCGCCCGGGAACTCCCAGCGCCCTGGCAGAACGGCGTTGGCGGGATCCCTCCGCTGGAGGAACCAGCGGTCCCCCTGCCGCAACAGCGCCAGGGCCACGTCGGTCATGCATCCGCCCCGGCTGGCCCATCCCCGCCCGCCAGCACGGCCAGACGATCCGCATAGCGCCGGCGCAGGGTCTCCACCCACACCAGCTTCAGCCGGCCGTAGGCGGGCCTTAGCTCAAGCTCGACCCAGGCCCGCAGCTCGTCCACGGACGCGCAGCGGCCCAGGCTCTCGTGCAGGGCCTCGCGGAGCGCTTCATCAACCCGCTGCAGCCCGGCCACCGGCGCATAGCTGATGCGGTGGGCCGGCCCCGCCCCCAGCTCCCGGAGCCGCTCCTGGTGGAGGGCCGTGCCGTAGCCCTTGTGCCGGTCGAAGCCGTAGCCCGGGTGGGCGGCCTCCAGCCGGATCATCAGGGCGTCGCGGTGGGCCTTGGCGAGGATGCTGGCGGCGCCGATGGCGCAGCTGAGGGCATCGCCGTCCACCACGAGGCGCCCGGGCAGGCCGGTCCTCGGGCCCTTGTCGCCGTCGATGAACAGCATGCGGGGCCGCAGGGAGAGCTCCGCCACAGCCTGCCGCATGGCCATCATGGTGGCCTCGAGGATGTTCTCCCGGTCGATGGCCATGGGGTCCATCTCCGCGATCCCGTAGGCCGGCAGCAGGGCCTTCAGCTCGGCCGCAAGAACCTCGCGCCGCTCCGGCTTCAGCTTCTTGCTGTCCCGCACGCCCCGCAGCACGTGACCCCACTTGTGCACCGTCTCCGCGTCCAGCACCGCGCAGGCCGCCACCACGGGCCCGGCCCAGGCGCCCCGCCCCGCCTCGTCCACCCCGCCCCAGGCCACGCCCGGCGGCACGTTGCCGAGATCCCAGTCGAGGGGGTTGAGCTTGGGCCCCTTCAACATTTCAGGGACTCCCAGGCGATGAGCCAGGTATCCATCACCCCTCTGAAGTGGCTCCGGTGTGGACCCGGCCGGTAGATGGCCCGGATGGGGATGTGAGCCCAGCGCAGCTTCCAGTCCGCGGCCTTCATGGCGATCTCCATCTCGATGGCGAAGCCGGAGGCGCGGAGCTGGAGCCGGTCCAGCACCTTCTTGCGGATCAGGCGGAAGCCGCTCTGACTGTCTTCCCAGGTCACGCCGGCGATGCGGCCCAGGGTCCAAGTGCCCAGGGCGTTCGTCCGCCAGCGCTTGGCGGGGATCCTGGCCCGGTCCTGGTAGCGCGAGCCGATGAGGAAGTCCGTGTCGGGATGGACGGCCAGGTGGTCCAGGAAGCGCTGGAGGTCGGCCGGGTCGTGCTGGCCGTCCGCGTCCAGGAACAGGTAGAAGTCGAAAGTGTCAGGCTGGAGCCGGGCGATGCCGGCCCGCATGGCCTGGCCTTTGCCGCCGCCGCTTCCAGGCTCCAGCCGCAGCACCTCGGCGCCGGCCGCCGCGGCCACCGGTCCGGTGCCGTCTGCGGAGCCGTCGTCCACCACCAGGACGCGATGGAGGCCGAAGCCCTTGAGGCCCTCCAGCACTGGTCCGATGTGCTCCGCCTCGTCGTGGGCGGCGATGATGGCGGCGATCCTCAAGGACGCTTCCCGCGCTTCCGGGGAGGATCGGGCCAGGGCTGGCCGTACGCGGCCTCGAAGGCCGCCCGCTGGGCCGCGGTGGCCCCCGGATCCGGCAGCAGCCGGTGGCTGCGTTCGGGATTCTCGGCGATGGGGACTTCGACCTCGAACACGCGGCCCCGGTCCGAGGCCAGGACGCGGACCCGGCCCCCGGGCCCAGGCTGGGCCAAGCCCCGCTGGGCCTCGGCCGCGGTCTTGGTGCGCCAGCCGTCCACGGCCAGGAGCTCCATGCCGAAGCTCAGGCCCGCCTTCGCGGCGGGGCTGCCGGGGATGACGTTCTGCACGACCGGGCCGTTGGGCGACAGCACGAGGCCCGTCCAGGACTTGGCACGCCGGAGGGAAACCGGATCCTGCTGCTCCTCCGGCGAGAGCCGCTGCCAGGGGGCCTGTTCGTCCATTCGCAGGCCGAAGGCCCGGCGTATCCGGTCTGGGTTCAGCTCGGCGCGGCCGCTGATGAAGGCCTCCCAGAAGGGGCTGGGCTCCTGCCCCGACAGCTGCTTGAAGGCCGCCCGCACGTCCGCATCCGTCAGGCCCCGCTCGCCGTGCCGCGCCCACAGCAGGGCGAAGAGGTCCGCCAGCCCGGCCCGGCCGCGACTAGCGTCCCGCAGGGCCGCGTCCATGAGCCAGCCCACCAGCTCGCCCTTGTCGTAGTAGCTGACCGAACTGTTGGGGCTGAACTCGTGGGGCTTGTAGAGACGGATCCAGGTGTCCCAGCTGGATTCCTCCAGGCTCTGCTCGAGGCGCCCGGGGCGCTGCACCTGCTCGCTCCAGCAGCGGGCCAGTTCTTTGGCGGAGTGGCTCCAGTGCACCACGCCGGCCCGCAGGACGATCACGTGCTCCATGTACGAGGTCAACCCCTCATGGAACCACAGCATCTTGGTGGGATTCTCGCGGCTGTAGTCGAAGGGGCCCAGGACGGGATCGTGCAGGCGCTTGACGTTCCAGGCGTGGAAGAACTCATGGGCCACCAGCTGGTGCAGGGCGTGGTAGCCTTCCTGCCGGTCGAACGCGTGGCTGTCCGAGATGAGGCTGGTGCAGTCCCGGTGCTCCAGGCCGCCCCGCAGACCCGGGGCGAAGGTGAAGAGGAACAGGTAGCGCCGGAAGGGGAAGCCGCTGAAGATCGCGCCCGCGGCCTCGACGATCTTGCGGGTGGCCTCGGTGATGCGGGCTTCGTCCCCGTTGTGGTCGCCCGTGAAGGCCAGCTGGAAGGTCGTGCCGCCGGTCTTGAAGCTGCGCGTGCGGAAGGTGCCCAGCTCGAAGGGGGAGTCCACCAGCATGTCGTAGTCCCGGGCCTGGTAGGCCCCCTGCTTGAGGGGGAGGGCCGAGGCCACCTTCCACCCGGCGGGGAAGCCCTCGAACCGCACCGAGACGGGGCGGTCCAGCTGGCCTTCCAGGTAGAGGAAGGTCGCCGCGGGGATGACCTGCGCGTGGGTGGTGTCCACGTGGTTGGTCCGGACGGTCAGGTCGTTGGCGTAGACGCGGTAGCGGAGGGTGAGGTCGCCCCGGGAGCCGGGAAGCGCCCAGCGCTGCTTGTCGAGCTTTTCGAGAGGGCGTTCCTGCCGGCCGTCCACCCACCGCACCCGGTCCAGGAACCGCGCGTAATCCCGCACGAGGTAGGAGCCCGGGGTCCAGGCCGGCAGGGCGGCGACCGTGCCCGTGGCCAGGGCCTCCACGGGCAGTACCAGCTCCACCTCGAAGAGGTGCTGGGCCAGGTCCAGGGGGCGGAGGGTGGCCAGGATGGGCGCCGGCTTGGACATGGGCGGCCTCAGCCCAGGACGCCGTGCAGCCAGCGCTGCGACACCCACCGGATCTCCTCGTCGGTGATCTGGTACTGGGGATCGCGCAGCTTCTCCTCGACGAGGGAGCCCACCAGCGAGGTAAAGATCAGCACCTCCTTGCGGGCCGATTCGAGGCTGGTGCCGAAGGCGTGGTGCATGAACAGGCCGAGGGGGCTGAGCCCCTTCTCCACCAGGGGCATCAGGTCGCGGAAGCTGGAATCCGGCGAGGGCACGGCGATGGAGCGCAGGATGAAACCGGTGAACTCCTGGCTCTCGAGCAGCATGCCCAGGTAGGCCCGGCAGAGGTCCAGGCAGGCATTCTCCAGGTCCGACCTCCCCTGGATCGGCGCGGCCAGGTAGGGATCCACCATGGCCTGGATGCGCACGGCCATGCTGGCCAGGGAGACCAGGCAGAGCTGGCGGAAGAGTCCTTCCTTACTGCCGAAGTGGTAGTAGAGGGTGGGCTTGGAAACCCCGGCCTCCTCGGCGACCTCCTTCACCTGGACACCGTCGTAGCCCTTGGCCGCGAAGTGGGACAGGGCCGAGAGCAGGAGCCGGGCCTTGAGGTCGCCCTCGCCGCTGAGCCGCTCGAGGGCGGCGCGGAAGCTGCCGTGGGCGCCGACGCCCAGGGCCTCGGGCCCGAAAACCGGCACCATCTCTTTGAGACCATGGTCTGGAACGGTGGACATAGACTGCCTCGGAATACGCCTCAGAATGCCACGAAAGGCCCTACCTCTGGTTAAGAGACCTAGTGGACCGCAGACCGCCACGGCAGGGTCTGGATCACCTCGGATTCCCGGTCCAGCCACCATTCCAGGCGGGCCTCGACCTGGGCGCCGAAGCGATCTTCGGCCAGGCTTCGGTAGGCCAGGGCGTGGCCCGCCTCGCAGCGCTCCAGTTCCAGCAGGAAGGCCAGCCAGCCCGCGGAGCCCAGCTCCGCACCGGCCGACCCCGCCTGCTCCAGCAGCCACAGGCGCTCGCAGCTGCGGGCCTCGATGAGCGCGGCGATGAGCAGGCGGTCCAGCAGTCCCTTGGAGGCGAGCTTGTGGAGCGCCTGGGCGTAGGGATTGCCCAGATCCGCCTTCAGGGACCAGCCGAACCCCTGCAGCGCCTCGAGCACGCGGCGGTAGTGGTTGAGCTCCTCCTCCGCGAGCCGCGCCAGCAGGACCGCGGCCCGCGGCGTGTCCGCGAAGGAGAGGCTCAGGTTGAGGGCGTTCAGTGCGGCCTTCTTTTCGCAGTGCGCGTGATCGGAGAGCAGGGCCGCCGGATCGACGGTGGCCGCCTCGGCCCAGGCGGCGGGGGTGCTGACGCGGAGGGCCAGGGGCGGCCGGAATCCAGTCATGGGCGTCCTCCCGAGAAACCGTTGAGGGCGAGGGCCAGGGCGAGGACCGCCCCGCCCAGGGCCAGCCTGGGCCAGTCGATGGCCTCGCGGAACACGAGCCCCGAAGCCAGGATCGCCAAGGGGATCTTCACGTTGTTGAAGATGGCGAGCGTGCCGATACCCGTCTGCCGGGCCCCGGCGTTGAAGAGGAAGAAGCCCAGCCCCGAGGCCACCGCGCCCAGGTAGACGAGCACCATCCCCTGCCGGAAGGTGATGGCGAGGACCTTGTCCCAGGGAATCGAGGGCGCGGCGAAGGCCACGGCCACCGCCGCGGCGCCGAGGTAGAGCAGCCCCATGAGCTCGTGGTCGCGCTTCTCCGTCCCGGGCGCCTCGCGGCGGTAGAGCACCTGCCCCAGGGCGAAGCAGAGGTTCGCCCCCTGCATCAGGAGAAAGCCCCAGACCAGGCCCCTCCGAACCAGATCAGACCCCACGCAGATGCCCGTGCCCAGCACGGCCACCGCCACCGCGAGCCAGACCCGGCCGGTGCTCCGCCGCTCCAGCAGGTCCCCCGCCAGCGTGACGAAGAGGGGGGTGAAAATCGTGAAGAGGGCCACCTCCGAGGGCCGCAGCCAGCGGAAGGATGCGATGTAGAGCAGGTACATGAGCCCGAACTGGAGGGCGCCGATGGCGGCGAAGGTGGCCCACCGCTTCGGGGCCATCCCCTTCAGGTTCAGGAAGGGCAGGAAGACCAGGGCCGCGAGCAGGGACCGGACCGCCGTCACGAAGGGAGCCCCCAGGTCGCTCACCTGGGCCGTGAGACCGAAGGACAGGGCCCAGAGCACCGAGACGACGAGCAGCAGGGACATGGCTCTCCAGGGCGACGGAAGGTCAGTCGAGCGCGCGGCCGAGCTTCAGGAAGATCTCGCGCCAGGGCGCCGGCAGGGCCTCGGCGTCGCGGGCGATGGTGGCCTCGTCGCCGCGGACGAAGGGTCCGGTGCGGCCCGCGGCGCCCGCGGTCTCCACGTTGCGCAGGGTGGCTTCCGCCAGGGGCAGCAGACCGCGGCCCGGCAGGGCCACGCCCTGGCTGCGGAGCAGGGCCTCGGCGCCCAGCCACAGCGAGGCCGCATGGCCCGAGGTGAGCACGGCCGCCGCATGGTAGAGGGGCTTCAGCTCCGCCGGCAGGTCGAAGGCCATGAAACCCAGGTCACCGAAGGCGCGGCGGAGGGCATCTGGCAGGAAGCCGGTGACGGCGAGGGGCGTGCCCGTCCAGTCGCGGGCCCGGCCGTCGAAGCTCGTCAGTGGGTGGGCGCAGGGCACGCCCTCCAGGTGCAGGCTCCCCGCCAGGTGCGCGCAGCGGCCCGGGAACTGCGCCGCCAATCCGGACACGACCCGGTCCGGCACCGCCAGCAGCACCAGACCCTCCGGCCGGGCCGCGTGCTCGCAGAGCGCGACCCGCGGGCCCCAGGCCTCCGCCAGCGCGCGCCCCGCACGGCCCCGGCCCAGGATGGTGAATTCGACGCCCATCCGGACAGTGTGGCGCAATTGGGCCGAAGCCTGTTGGAGGTAGGCTGGGGGAGTGAAACCATCCTCCGTTCCATGGGGCCTGCCCCCCGAGGTGCCCTGGCCCCGGTTCCTGCGGCTGCTGCGGCACACGGATCCGCCCAGGGGCTGGCTGGAAACCGCGGCGGAGCTGCCCGAGCTGAAGAAGCGGCCCCTCCTGCTGCGCTGGATCGCCCAGCACCCGAAGGCCCCGGCACACCTGCGCGCCCGCCTGCTGGGCCGCCTGCCCTGGCGGGCCCTGGCCGCGGTGGCCACGGACGCGGCGGCCCACCCCCAGGCCGCCCAGCAGGCCACGGAAAAGCTGCAGCAGCTCTGGCCGGTCATGACCATGGGCGAGCGGCGCAGCCTCGCCAGCCATGCGCCGCGACAGCTCTGGCCCCTGGTGTGGAAGAGTCCGGCGCCCCCGGTCCTGGCGGCCTTCCTCCAGCATCCCAAACTGGGCCTGGAGAGCCTGGTCGCCCTGATCCAGCCGCCCCTGCGCCCGCCCCAGGCCGAGGCCCTGGCCCTCTCGCGCTGGCGCGAGCTGGGTCCTGTGGCCGAACAGGTGCTGCTGGCCCTGGACCGCAGCCTTCCCCTGCCCGACTCGGGCCTGGCCCTGGGCCATGCGGCACCCTGGATCAGGGCTCTGGACGAGGAGGCCCGCATCCTGGCGGCCAGCCGCGTGCTCACCCCCGCCCTCCGGCGCATGGTGCACCCGCGCAGGGACGAGTAAGAGTGCCTAACAAAACCCCCATGGGGCCGCGCGAGGGCCGCCGGGCGAGCGAAGCGAGGAACGCGAGGAGACGCGTAGCGGGTACTACGCGCGACGAGCGTGACGCTGCATCGCGACGCCCGCCGGCCCTCGCCCGGAGGGATGAAGCCAGGCAGGCGCCCCGCGGCGTCAGGTCCCTTGAACAACGAACCACGTTGCCCTGCGGGACCTTCCTTTCGGTGCATCCTGCCTGGCTTCATCGCGGCCTCGTCGGGGTTTTGTTAGGCACTCTAAGCCGCGCGGGTTGGACAGCCCAAGACCCGAGCAGATAGTGTGGATGCTCCGTGCCAAACGAGGGTTCCGAGACCATGCGCCCACACCGCCTTTCCGCCTTCCTGCTCCGGCTCCTCCTGGGCTGTGCCCTCGGGCCCTGGACCCTCCCCGCCCGGGCTGAGGCCCCCGCGGCCGAACCGGCCGCTCGCGTGGAGGACTCGGTGGTGAAGGTGTTCGCCACCATCCGGCAGCCCGACACCTCCAAGCCCTGGACCAAGCAGTCCCCCCAGGAGGCCACCGGAACGGGCGTCATCGTGGAGGGCCACCGCATCCTCACCAATGCCCACGTGGTGCTCTACGCCAGCCAGGTCCAGGTGCAGGCCAACCAGGCGGGCGACAAGATCCCCGCCACCGTCGAGTTCCTGGCCCCGGGCATCGACCTCGCCATCCTGAAGCTGGACGATGAGGCCTTCTTCGAGAACCGGCCGCCGCTGAAGCGGGCCAACGTCCTGCCCGAGGTCAAGGACGCGGTCATGGCCTACGGCTTCCCCACCGGTGGCTCCAGCCTGTCCATCACCAAGGGCATCGTCTCCCGCATCGAGTTCACGGGCTACAACTACCCGGTCTCCGGCCTGCGCATCCAGATCGATGCCGCCATCAACCCCGGCAACAGCGGCGGCCCCGCCGTGGCCGGGGACAAGATGATCGGGCTCGCCTTCAGCACCCTGGGCGGTGCCCAGAACATCGGCTACATCATCCCCTGCGAGGAGATCGAGCTCTTCCTCAAGGACATCCAGGACGGCCGCTACGACGGCAAGCCCGCCATGTTCGACGACCTGCAGACGCTGGAGAACCCGGCCCTCCGCGCCTTCCTGAAGCTGGGCAAGTCGGTCCAGGGCATCGTCGTCCACGAGCCCGCGGGCCCGAGTGCCGCCAGCCCCCTGAAGGAATGGGACGTCATCACCCGCATCGGAGAGACGCCGGTGGACGACCAGGGCATGGTCAAGGTCGGCGCCAACCTCCGCATCCGCTTCCAGTACCTCGTCCAGAAGCTGGCCAACAAGGGCCTGGTGCCTCTCACCATCGTGCGTGGCGGCAAGGAGCAGGCCATCCAGCTGCCGGTGGGCCCCAACCGCCCGCTGCTCATCCGGGATCTGCAGGGAGCCTACCCGTCCTACTTCGTCTATGGCCCCCTGGTCTTCTCCCCCGCGACGGCCCAGTTCGCCAACAGCGGCAGCGCCTTCATGGGCCGCTCGCTCTTCTTCGGCAGCCCGCTGGCCACGCGCCGCGGGGACCGGCCCGCCTTCCCGGGCGAGGAGCTGGTCATCGTCGCCTCGCCCTTCCTGCCGCACAAGCTCGCGGTCGGCTACTCGAACCCGACGGGCGAGGTGGTGAAGAGCCTCAACGGTGTTCCGGTCAAGAACCTCCTCCACCTGGTGCAGATCCTGAGGGACCTGAAGGAGGACTTCATCGTCCTGGCCTTCGCCCGCAGCGGCGCCGAGTCCATGCTGTTCCCCCGGAAGGAGATGCTGGCGGCCACGGAGGAGATCCTCACGGACAACGGCATCCGCTCCCAGGGCTCGCCGGACGCCCTCGCGGTCTGGGCCCCGGCCAGATAGATCAGGCCCGCTTCAGCACTTCCGCCACGCAGCGCTCGATCCCCACGAACACGTCGCTCAGCCGGGCGTCGTCGAACATGTAGGCGGGGGTGGTGACGAGGTTGAGCGCGTCATCGACGACGATCTCCCGCGCGCTGGGGGTGTCCTGGTGCAGGTGGCCCAGGCGCCGCATGGCGTCGGCGCAGCCCGGGTCGCCGCCCAGGGTGAGCCGCGCCGCCTTCCGGCCTGACAGGGCCAGGGCCACCAGGGCCGGGGCGATGCAGATGGCACCCACGGGCTTCTTCGCCTCGAGGAAGCCAAGGAGGAAGGCGGCCACGTCGGCCCGGACCTCACCCTCGGCGCCCTTGAAGGCGAAGGTGCAGAGGTTCTTGGCCACGCCGTAGCCCCCGGGCATCAGCAGCGCGTCATAGTCTTCGACGCGGGCCTGCGCCAGGTCCAGGCACTGTCCCACGCGGGCGATGCGGCTGGCCTCTTCCAGGATGTTGCGCACGGCGCCGGGCACCGGCTGGCCGGTGGCGTGGTTGATGACGTGGTGCTGGTCGGCGTTGGGCGCGATGCACTGGAAGGCCGCCCCGTGCTGATCCAGGGCCAGCAGCGTCAGCACCGCCTCGCGCGCCTCGGCGCCGTCCAGGTGCCCGCACCCCGCCAGCAGCACTGCGACCTTGTACGTCCTCGCCATGGGACCCTCCTTGCTTGCCCGTGATTATCGCGCCAATCAGGAAACCGGTCGCCGATCTCGTCTACCCTGAACCCATGCGCCTCTCCTCCCGCCTGCCGCAGGGCTTCGAGCCGAATGCCCTGTCGGCTTCCCTGACCCGGCTCCGGGCCCAGGGCCGGAAGATCCTCGATCTCACGGTCTCCAACCCCACGCGCTGCGGCTTCGCCTACCCCGAGGCGGAACTCCGCCAGGCCCTTTCCCAGCCCGCGGTGCTGGCCTACGACCCTGATCCACAGGGATCAAGGGCGGCCCGGGAGGCCATCGCCAGGCACCATGGCCACAGCCTGCGGGCAGAGGAGCTGCAGCTCACGGCCTCCACAAGCGAGGGCTACGGGCTGCTCTTCAAGCTGCTGGGTGACCCCGGGGACGAGGTGCTGGTGCCCAGCCCCAGCTACCCCCTCTTCGAGTGGCTGGCGCGGCTGGAGGGGCTGCGGGCATTGCCGGTGCCCTCCTACTTTCACGAGCGCTGGCACCTGGACCTGGGCGCCCTGGAGATGGCCGTGTCGCCCAGGACCCGGGCCGTGGTGGTGGTGAATCCCAACAACCCCACCGGGCACTTCCTGACGAAGGCGGAGTGGGCGGGACTGACGGCCCTCTGCGCCCGCCAGGGCCTCGCGCTGCTCGTGGACGAGGTGTTCTCGGACTACGGCCTCGAGGCGGCGGAGGACCTGCTGGCCACGGCCCTCCTGGACTCCGCGCCGGCCTGCCCCGTCTTCCTCCTCTCGGGCCTCAGCAAGGTGGCGGCCCTGCCCCAGCTGAAACTGGGCTGGATCGCGGTGCGCGGGCCGGGCGCGGCCGCCCATTTGGAGGCCCTGGCCTTCCTGGCCGACCAGTATCTGTCCGTGTCCGCGCCGGTGCAGGCCGCCGCCCCGCGCCTGCTTGAGCTGGCGGGTCCCATCCGGACCCAGATCCTGGCACGTCTGCAGGCCAACCTCGCCGCCCTCGATGCGGCCCTGGCCGACCACCCGCGCCTGTCCAGACCGCCCGTGGAAGGGGGCTGGTCGGCGCTGCTGCGGCGTCCCGCGGTGGATGCGGACGAGGCCTGCGCCCTGCGCCTGCTGGAGGAGGCCTCGGTGCTGGTCCACCCCGGGTCCTTCTTTGACCTGCCCGGGGAGGGCCACCTGGTCCTCAGCCTCCTCACCCCAGAGCCGGAATTCCGCGAGGGACTGCGTCGCGTCTTCCCCTGGCTGTGAGGCGCCTGCATAATCACCCCACCCCATGAGCATCCTCGCCTCCTGCCCCAGCTGCGGTGCCGCCCTGAGCTTCCGGCCCGGGACCATGGTGGCCGTCTGCGCCTACTGCAAGGCCCTGGCCGCCCGGAAGGACCGCAATGCGGCGCTGATCGGCAAAGTGGCCGACCTGGTGGACACGGGCTCTCCCCTCGGCCTGGGCGCCTCGGGGACCTACACGGGACGGTCCTTCACCCTCGCGGGCCGCGTGCAGCTGAAGCACCCCCTCGGGGGGGTCTGGGACGAGTGGTACCTGGCCCTGGATGATGGCCGCTGGGGCTGGCTGGCGGAGGCCCAGGGGCGCTTCTACCTCACCTTTACCCAGGCCCCGCACGGAACGCTTCCCGCAGCCGACAGCCTCCAGGCCGGCGGCCTGGCGGACCTGGGCCCCGACGGCCTCTGGACCGTGGGCGAGCTCAGCGAAGCCACCTTCCACAGCGCCGAAGGCGAGATCCCCTGGGCCGTCGAACCGGGCGCCACCTACCGCTTCGCGGACCTGTCCGGCCGCAACGGCGCCTTTGCCACACTGGACTACAGCGAGGAGCCACCGCTCTTCTTCCTGGGCCGGGAGATCCCCCTGGTCGAGTTGGGCCTCCGGGGCGGGACGCGCAAGCCGGCCAAGGTCGCCTCCCAGAACCTCAACTGCCCCAAGTGCGGCGGGGCCCTGGCGCTGCATGCGCCGGACCAGACCCAGCGCGTGGGTTGCCCCAGCTGCGGCAGCCTGCTGTCGGCGGAGACCGGCAAGCTGGCCTTCCTGAAGAGCCTCAAGCAGCCCCACCAGGACGTGGTCATCGCCCTGGGCACCGAGGGTGTTCTGAACGGCGAGAAGGTCACCTGCATCGGCCAGCTGCGCCGCAGCTGCAAGGTGGAGGGCACCGTCTACCCCTGGACCGAATACCTGCTCCTCGACTCCCAGCACGGCTTCAAGTGGCTGGTGGAGAGCGAGGGCCACTGGAGCCTGGCCGTGGCCCTGCCGCCCGGCGAGGTGCCCCAGGCGCGCGATGGACAGAAGAACCTCCAGGCCCTCGGCACCAACTGGCGGCGCTTCCAGGACGTCGAGGCGGTGGTCGAGGGCGTCTGGGGCGAGTTCTACTGGATGGTGGAGCAGGGTGAGCGGGTGCAGGTGGCGGAGTTCATCGCCCCGCCCCGCAGCCTCACCCGCGAACACCAGAAGCACAAGGGCGGTGGCGAGGAGGTGAACTGGAGCCTCTCCACCTACCTGGATCCGGAAGCCGTCCGGGCCGCCTTCAAGCTCAAGGACGCGCCGCCAGCGCCCCGCGGCATCTCCTCCTTCCAGCCCAATCCCCATAAGGTGACGCTCGCCAAGTCGGCCCTCTGGATCGTCGGGGCCCTCGGCCTGCTCCTGGCCCTGGTCATGGTGGAGTCCGCCACCCACCGCAACGAGGAGCTCTTCCGGAAGCGCCTGGACCTCTACGACCTGGCCCCGGGTCTTCGCCAGGAGGCCGCCGAGGCCGTGCGCAAGGGCATTCCCCTGCGCCGCCCCAATCCGTCCAGCGCGCCGGCCGCGCCGGCGTCCGAGGCCCAGGAACCGGTCTATTTTTCCGGCCCCATCGAGATCAAGGACGGCCGCCGCAACCTGGCCGTGACCCTCAGTGCGCCGGTCAACAACGCCTGGATCGGGCTGGAAGGGGCCCTGGTGAGCGAGACCACGGGTGTGGCCGAGCTCTTCCTGCTGGAGAGCAGCTTTTACCACGGCGTGGACGGCGGCGAATCCTGGGCCGAGGGCGGCCAGACCAGCACCGTCTTCCTGAGCGCCGTGCCGCCCGGCTCGTACGTGCTGCGCCTGGCGCCCCAGTGGGACGGGAAGTTCCCACCCGTCGGCACCATCGACGTGCAGCTGCGTCAGGGCGTGATGCGCTGGCTCTACCCCGGGCTCGCCCTTCTGGCCATCCTCGTGGTGCCCCTGATCCTCGTGTTCCAGGTGGCGGCCTTCGAGGGCCGACGCTGGCAGGAGAGCATGTACGGCACGGCTGCGTCCTCCGACGGAGGTGATGATTGATGCGGATCCTCTACATGCTCTTCCTCGGTGGCGGCTTCAGCCTGATGGTCGCCAACGGCTTCTTCGGCCGCGAGTTCTTCGGCCAGCGGCGCCGGGCCGATCTCCCGCCCAGCGTGCGCCAGACGCCGGGCGCCTACCGCACCTTCCTGCACAACAACGGCTTCCACGGAGGTAAGTGATGATCACGAACCAGATACTGCACCAGCTCCTCGTCGCCGCCGTCTTCTCCGCCCTGGGCCTGGTCATCCTGGGCCTGGTCTGGCTCTTCCTCGTGAAGGTGCTCCCCTTCTCCCTGCGCAAGGAGATGGAGGACGACCAGAACATCGCCCTCGGCATCGTCCTGGGCTGCCTCATCCTGGGCATCAGCATCATCATCGCCGCCGCGATCCATGGGTGATCCGACACAAACAGACGCAGGCACTCTCCCCGACCAGCCCACGCTCAAGGCGCCGCTGCTGTTCATCAGCGTACTGCTCATCGCCTCCTGCGGGCTGATCTACGAGCTGGTGGCGGGGACGCTGTCGAGCTACCTGCTGGGGGATTCCGTCACGCAGTTCTCCACCGTGATCGGTGTGTACTTGAGCGCCATGGGGCTGGGCTCCTGGCTGTCGAAGTTCCTGCAACGAGGTCTGGCCCGGCGTTTCGTGGACCTGGAGCTGGCGGTGGCCCTGGTGGGCGGGTTCTCCGCGCCCATCCTCTTCCAGGCCTTCGCCCACACCCACGCCTTCCGCGTGGTGCTCTACGGCACGGTGGTGGCCGTGGGCACCCTGGTGGGCCTGGAGATCCCCATCCTCATGCGGATCCTCAAGGACCAGGTGCGCTTCAAGGACCTGGTGGCGGGCGTGCTCACGCTCGACTACATCGGCGCCCTCTTCGCATCGCTGCTCTTTCCGCTGCTGCTCATGCCCAAGCTGGGCCTGGTGCGCACCAGCCTGCTCTTCGGCCTCCTGAACGCCGCCGTGGGCCTCTGGTCCACCCACCTGCTGCAGTCGCAGCTGGGCCCCACGCGCATGATCCGCCTGCGCTGCCTGGTTGTCATGGCCCTGCTGGCCGTGGGCCTGGCCTTCGCCGGCAAGTTCACTCTGGCCGTGGAGGAGGAGATCTTCGCGGACGAGATCGTCTACGCCAAGGACAGCGCCTACCAGCGCATCGTGCTCACCCGCGGCCGGGGCAGCTTCCAGCTCTTCCTCAACGGCAACCTGCAGTTCTCCAGCGCCGACGAGTACCGCTACCACGAGGCCCTGGTGCATCCCGCTTTCGGGCTGCGTCCTGATGCCAAGCGCGTGCTCATCTGCGGGGGCGGCGACGGCCTGGCCGTGCGGGAGGTGCTGAAGCACCCCTCGGTGCAGGAGGTGGTGCTGGTGGACCTGGACCCGGCCATGACCGACATGGCGCAGCACCAGCCCATGGTGCGCCAGCTCAACGGCGCCGCCCTGGACGACCCCCGCGTGAAGGTGGTCAACGCCGACGCCATGGTGTGGCTCCAGGAAACGGCGGGGCCGCCTTTCGACCTCGCCTACGTAGACTTCCCGGATCCCAATACCTATGCCCTGGGGAAGCTCTACACCTCACGCTTCTACCGCCTGCTCCAGCGCCGCCTGACCGACGACGCCATGATCACCGTGCAGAGCACCTCACCCCTGATGGCGCGGCAGTCCTTCTGGTGCATCGCCGCCACCATGGAGGCCTCGGGCCTCAAGGTGCGGCCCTTCCACCTGGCCGTGCCCTCCTTCGGCGTGTGGGGGTTCGCACTGGCCTCCAGGCGCGACTTCGCCCCGCCCACCCGCGTGTTGCCGGGCCTGCGCCACCTGTCCGACGAGGCCACCGCCGCCATGTTCGCCTTTCCGAAGGACATGGATCGCGTGCCTGTGGAAGTGAACCGCCTGGACAACCAGGTGCTCGTCCACCTCTACACCCGGGAGTGGCGGCGGTGGTCGTGAGGCTGCGGCCATGAAGCGCCGCGACTTCCTTGCGGCCACGGCAGCCTCGGCCCTTGCCCTGTCATGCCGGCGCAAGCCAGAGTTCCCGTTCCAGGGCGAGCTCGTGGGCCCGGACTTGCCGCTTGGCCACTGGCTCCGCGGTGGCGCCTTCCCCGAGCCCGATCACTTCGAACCAGTCTCCACGCTCATCGTGGGCGGTGGCGTGGCCGGCCTCAGCGCCGCCTGGCGGCTGGCGGGCGCGGGCATGGACGACTTCCGCGTGCTGGAGCTTGAACCAGAACCCGGAGGGACCTCAAGATCCGGCCGCAATCACGTGAGCGCCTTCCCCTGGGCTGCGCACTACCTGCCCGTGCCCGACCGCGGAAACCACGCCGTTCTGCGCCTGCTCCAGGAATGCGGCGTGCTGGAAGGCTTCAGCGCGAAGGGCGAGCCGCTGTTCGCGGAGGAGGCCACGGTCCGCGCGCCGGAGGAGCGCATCTTCGCCTACGGACAGTGGTGGGAGGGCCTCTACTTGAGGGCCGGGGCCAGCCGCGAGGACGAGCGGCAGTACCACGCCTTCTTCCAGGAGGTGGACCGCTGGGCCGCCTTCAAGGATGGCCGGGGCCGCCCCGCCTTCAGCATCCCCCGGTCCCGGTGCTCCGACGCGCCCGAGCCCCGCGCCCTCGACACGCTTTCCTTCGCGGCCTGGCTGGACGGGCGCGGCCTCGACTCGCCCCGCCTGCGCTGGCTGCTGGACTACGCCTGCCGGGACGACTACGGCTCCCGGCTGGAGACCACCAGTGCCTGGGCGGGCCTCTTCTATTTCGCCGCCCGCAAGCAGGGGCCCGGCGAGGACTCCCGGCCCCTGCTCACCTGGCCCCAGGGCAATGGCTTTCTCATCGAGCACCTGCGCAAGGCCTGCGGGGAGCGGCTGCGCTGCGGCGTGATGGCCACGGCGATCCGCCCGGAGAAGGACGCCCTCCTGGTCTCGGCGTGGGATGCCCCCAACCAGCGGCGCCTCGGCTGGCGGGCGAAGCGGGTGATCTTCGCCGGCCCTCAGCACGTGGCCCGGCACGTCATCGACGGATTCAGTGCCGCCCGGCCGGCCTCCTCCCGCATCCGCAACGCGCCCTGGCTGGTGGCCAACCTCACGCTCCGGGCCCGGCCCGCGGAGCCCACCTTCCCGCTGGCCTGGGACAACGTGCTGCGGGACAGCGAGGCCCTGGGCTACGTGGTGGCCACCCACCAGAGCCTGCGGGACCACGGCCCCACCGTGTGGACCTGGTACCGGCCCTTCACTGGGGCCGACTGCGACGCCGAGCGGGCGCGGCTCCGCGCCATGGACTGGCCTGCCTGCGCGCGCATGGTGATGGCCGACCTGCGGCCGGCCCACCCCGACCTGGAGGGGCTGGTGGCCCGTCTCGATGTCATGCGCTGGGGCCATGCCATGGTGCGCCCGACGCCGGGAATGATCTGGGATCCGGAAGTCCTTTCCCTCGCAAGGCCCTTCGGCGGCATCCACTTCGCCCACACCGAACTGAGCGGCATCGCGCTCTTCGAAGAGGCCCAGGATCACGGCGTGCGCGCCGCGGAAGAAGTGCTGTCAGCGCTGGGCCATGCCGGCGGCAGCTGGCGCTAGGCGTTGCTGGCGTTCCTCCAGGGTGGCCTCGCCCTTGGCCGGCACCCGCACGATCCAGAGCCGGTCGTAGGTGTCCAGGGACCAGTAGGGGATGGGCCCCTTCACCCCCAGGCCCCGCGCCACCTTCTTCATCAGGTCGTGGTGCCAGCAGACGATGACCGTGTGTCCGCGGTGGTTCCGGAGGATCTCCTCGGCCAGCGCGCCGCTGGCCTCCCTCGACCTCACGCTGGGCTTCAACCCGAGCTTGGCACTCAGCGGGGCCAGGGTCTGCTGGGTACGGATCAGGTCCGACGTGTAGAGCGCCTCGGGGCGGAAGGCCTCCAGCAGCGGAACCAGCAGCTCCGTCCGGCGCAGGCCCGCCTCGGCCAGGGAGGAATCATGATCCAGGATGGACTGCCGCTCCGCATGGCGGAGCAGCACCACCGTGGTGTCCTGGGCGCCGAGCGCACCCGCGACCAGGAGGATGCCGAGCAGGATTCCCGAGCGAAGGCAGGAGAGGGACACATGAACTCCGGGCTTTCAGCTTGGCAGCAGGTGACGGCGGCTGTGACGCCCGGCACATACCGCGCGGAGCCACGAAGGGGCGCATCCCGGACCTGCGCCGGTTTTCTCATAGATTCCCCAAGCAGCAGCGAGGATGTCGGATTCGATCTTGTTCTAACATCTTTCATTGTTTTTTTTATGCACCACTTGGAATGTCTTTATTCCGCTTGACGCTCCTGACCGCGGGGCGTGGCATGGGGCATAACACCTTCTTAATTCAGGCTCGAATCACCTCACTCCGAGGTCCATTTGATGTCCACGCCCGAGGTTTTCCCTTCCAGGCGCGACCCGGCAGACCCCCTGCCAGGGGCGCTGGAAGTGCGCCTCGCGGCCCTGGCCGAAGCGGTCCAAGGATTGGAGGCCAGGGTCTCCGCCCTGGAAGGGGCTGCGCCCAAACCGGCTGTGGTCCCCGAGGCGCTCGGCCCGCCGGCAGCCCTTCCGACCGCGGATCTGCCCAACCCCATTCGCCTCATGGGACTCATCGGCAGGACCTGCCTCATCCTCGGCGGGGCCACCTTTATCCGGGCCCTGGTGGACGCGGGCACCCTCCACCGGGGCCTGGGCGTGGCGCTGGGCCTCGGGTTCGCCATGACCTGGACCCTCCTGGCCGACCGGGCGAGGCATCCGCTCGATGCGGCCTTCCATGCCCTGGCCTCCATCCTCATCGCCTACCCGCTGCTCGTGGAGTCCACCGCCCGCTTCGGCATCCTGGAACCGGGCCTGGCTGCCCTCCTGCTCCTGGGCGTCACCGCCCTGCACGGCGCCGTGGCCTGGCGCCGGGACCTGCAGCCCATCATCTGGCTGGCCATCTTGGCGTCCCTGGGCTCCGGCTTCGCGGTGATGACCAGCCGGCGCGCCCTCGAACCCTTCCTGGCGGTCTTCCTCATTCTCGGCATCGGCACCCTCTGGGCCACCTATGGTCGCCGCTGGCACGGCCTCCGGTGGCCCACGGCCCTCGCCGCCGACCTCGGCGTGCTGATCCTCACCTCGCTGGCCGCCTGGCCCGGCGGCGCGCCCGACACCTACCGGGGGCTCTTCCCGGGCCGGGCCATGCTCTTCGCCCTGGCGCTGGTCGTGCTCTACCTTGGCAGCTTCTCCCTCCGGATGCTCCAGCAGCGGCGCGTGGTGAACGCCTTCGAAAAGGTCCAGACCGCCCTGGTCCTGCTGGTCGGCTTCGGCGGGGCCTTCCGCGTCGCCCTCGCCACCGGCTCGGGAGCGGGCATCCTCGGGGCGGGCGCCTCCGCTGCCGGCCTCGGCTGCTACGCCACGGCCATGCGCTTCGCAGAGGAGCACGACGAGACCCGCGCAAACTTCAACTTCTTCACCTTCCTGGCCCTCATCCTGGTGCTGCTGGGCGGATCCATCCTGCTGCCGCCGTCCTTCTCTGCGCCCCTGGCCGCGGCCCTCGGCCTCGCCCTCATGGTGCTCGGCCTCCGCCTGCGCCGGACCGTGCTGTTCGTCCAGAGCGGCCTCTTCCTCCTCGCCGGAGCGGTGGCCTCCGGCCTGCTCGGCTGGTCCTTCCGCGCCTTCTTCGTGGCCGGCGGAGCCGCCGCCATCCTGCCCTTCTCCGGCCTCGTGTGCCTTGGCCTCCTGGCGGGGACGCTTGCCTGGTTCCTGCTGCATCGCCCTGCGGCGGACATCCTGCGCCGGGTGCGACCGCTGATCCTCGCCCTGGGCGCCATGGCCGCCGCGGGCGCCGGCGCCCTGCTGGTGCATGCCCTGGGCGTCGCGCTCTCCTCGGGCGCCCCGCAGGCGGATCTGCTGGCCGCGCTGCGCACCGGCGCGCTGTCCCTGCTCGCCATCGCCATGGCCTGGTTCGGCCGGCGGACGCCCATCCTCGAGCTGCGCTGGCTGGTCTATCCCGTGCTCATCGTCACGGCCCTGAAGTTCCTGTTCGAGGATCTGGCCGTGGGCCGGCCGCTGACCCTCTTCCTCGGCTTCATGTGCTTCGGCGCGACCTTGATGCTCGCGCCCCGCCTGTTGAAAGGCATCGCCCCAGATGCCGGTGGCGACCATCCGAACCCGTCAACCCCGGAGGTGGATTCATGACCGCACGCCTGTTCCGATTCGCGGGCCTGGCCCTGCTCCTGCTGGCGCCCCCCGCCCTGGCGAAGGAGCCACCCAAGAAGGCAGAGCCCGCCGCCCAGGAGGGCATCCAGGTGCCGAAGCCCCCCTTCACTGAAGGCATCTTCCCCTGCACCGGCTGCCACGACGGCAAGCAGCTGAAGGTGGACACCAAGCGCCGTGAGCTGGCCATGCACAGCGAGATCGAGCTCAAGC
>JAXLQS010000009.1:0-113606 GCA_046331485.1 Holophagaceae bacterium
CCCCTACGCCTTCCAGGGCCTGGGCCTCGACGGACTGCGCCTGTTGGAGGAGGCCCGCGCGGAGTTCGGCCTGGGCATCGTCACCGAGGCCACCGAGGTGGAGACCTTCGACGAGGTGGAGCGCACCGCCGACATGGTGCAGATCGGCGCCCGGAACATGCAGAACTTCGCCCTGCTGCGCCGGGCGGGCCGCTGCGACAAGCCCGTGCTGCTGAAGCGCGGCCCCTCCGCCACCCTGGAGGAGTGGCTCTACGCCGCGGAATATGTGCTGGGGGAGGGCAACCGCAGCGTGGTGCTCTGCGAGCGCGGCATCCGCACCTGGTCCGATCATGCCCGCAACACCCTGGACGTCAGCGTCGTCCCGGCCGCGAAGGCCCTCACCCACCTCCCCGTGATGGTGGATCCCAGCCACGCGACGGGCCGCCGGGATCTGGTGATCCCCTGCGGCCTTGCTGGGGTGGCCGCCGGCGCCGATGGCCTGCTGGTCGAAACCCACTGCCACCCCGAGAAGGCCCTCAGCGACGGCCCCCAGGCCCTGCTGCCCTCGGACTTCATCCGCATGGTGGAGCAGGCCCAGGCCATCCACCGCGTGCTGCAGGCCCCCAGCCTCACGGGGCTATGGATGTAGGGCTCCAGGCATGGCAGACTAGGAGGTTCGGAGTTTCCATGAACGGCCTCGTGCTCACGCTTCTCATCCTCTTCGGCATCCTCCTCATCGGGACGATCCTCCTGCAGCCCGGCACCAAGGGCGGCCTTGGGGCCTCCTTCGGCGGCGGCGGGGCCAACTCCGCCTTCGGCGCGCAGGGCGCCACGCCCTTCCTCTCCAAGGCCACCTACTGGCTGGCGGCGGGCTTCCTCGGCACCACCCTGTTCATCGAAGTCCTCATCGTCCGGCAGAACCGCTCGGTGCTGGAGAAGACCACCGACAAGACCGTGGTCGTCCCCACCGCCCCCGCCCCGGCGATGCCCAGCCCGGCTCCGGTCCCGGCCCCCGCTCCCGCGAAGAAGTAGCTGACGCGAAACCGGTCATTGACCGCGTCCGCGCTTTCGGAGACACTTGAATTTCCTCGTTGCCCGCGTGGTGAAATTGGTAGACACGCCATCTTGAGGGGGTGGTGGCCACAAGCCGTAGCAGTTCGAGTCTGCTCGCGGGCACCAAAGAAGAGAGCGCCGGAAACGGCGCTTTTTTGTGTCCGCTGGTAGCTTCGATCCATGCCCTGGCCCCTGTCTTCCGAACTCCTCGCGCCCCTCGCACCCTGGTTCGACCGGGTGCGCCGCGACCTGGCCTGGCGGGCGCGGGACCTGGATGCGCCCCATCCCGATCCCTACGCCGTGCTGGTCTCTGAGCTGATGCTCCAGCAGACGCAGGTGGCCACGGTGATCCCCTACTTCAACCGCTGGCTGGAGCGGTTTCCGGATGCGGCGGCCCTGGCGGAAGCGAGTGAGGACGAGGTCCACAAGGCCTGGGAGGGGCTCGGCTACTACCGCCGCGCCCGGTTCCTGAAGGCCGCCGCGGCTTCCGTGGCCCGCGAGGGGTGGCCGCGCGATCTCGAGGGCCTGGCCGGGTTGCCCGGCCTCGGCCCCTACACGGCCGCTGCGGTGGGCGCCATCGCCTTCCAGTGGCCCACGCCCGCCCTGGATGGCAATGCGTTCAGGGTCCTGGCCCGGCTGCTGCTGATTGATGGCGATCCAAAGGCCCGCGCGGCGGATCTGCGCGCCTGGCTCGTGCCGGCCCTCGAGGCCCTGGGACCCTCCCGCCTGACCCAGGCCCTCATGGAGCTGGGCGCCACGGCCTGCGGGCCCGCGCCGGCCTGTGGCGCCTGCCCCGTAGGCGATCGCTGCGCCGCTCGGCTCGCGGACCGCACCGCCGAGATCCCGCCCCCGACCAAGCGTGCCAAGCCGAAGGCCTCGACGCTCTGGCTGGTGGCCTTCGAGGCGGAGGGCCGCTTCCTCCTGCAGGCCCCGGCCGCCAAGGGCCTGCTGGCCGGGCTCTGGCGCTGGCCCACCTTCGACGCGACGGACCATGGGCCGGTCCCCGTCCTGGGATCCCTCACCGCCTGGCCCGGCTGGACCCAGATCTACACCCATCGCCGGGAGGCCGTGACGCCCCTCCACGTCCGCCTCCCCACCCGCTTCGTCCCGACTGAAGGCCTTCAGTGGGTGCCCCGCGCCGAGCTCCGGGGCCTGCCTCTGGGCAAGCGGGATCAGCGCCTCCGCGACCTGCTGGATACGCCAGGCCAGCCTCCGTTGGAAGCTCCGGACCCGGCCCGCCTCATCCAAGCCTGTGGAGCCCCCTCGGCGTGATCCGCAGGTCCATGGGCGGCAGGCCCATCGCCCGCAGGGCCGCCTCGGCGGCCTCGCGGCAGCCATCCTTCACCACCAGCAGGCAGCAACCGCCGCCCCCGGCGCCGCAGGGCTTCATCCCCGCGTACCAGCCCTCGCGGCGGCCCCGGTCACGGACCGCGCGCATGGCGTCGGTTTCCACCGCGGGCGACAGCCGCATGCGGGCCCGGCCCTCGCGCTCCAGGAGCTCGGCCACGGCCGCGGGATCGGACGGCAGGGCCAGGGCCATGTCCCGGGCGATGTCCCGGATCTCCGCCAGGGCCTGGCGGGTCTGGCCGTCCCCCTCGATGAAGCGCTTGTAGGCCTCCCAGTTCGTCAGGCCCGAGTGGTGGGGCTTCCCCGTGTAGAACACCACCAGCTCCGACAGCAGGGTGGGATGGGGCTCCAGCCGCTCCCAGCGCGGCATGGGTCCCTCCCAGTGCAGGGCCAGGGCCCCGCCCAGGGCGGCCGGGTAGTAGTCCTGCCAGCCGGTCGGGGTTTGAAGTTCCCTGCTTTCCAAATCCCGGAGAATCGGCACCTTGGAGGCGAGACCTTCACCGGCCTCCAAGCCCATGGCCGCCCCCAGCAGCCCCACGCCCAGGCAGGAGGAGACGCCGAGCCCCGAGCCCTGGGGCACGGGGCTGTGGAGCGTCAGGTCGGCCGGCGGCACACCGGAGGCATCCAGGACCCGCCACACCCAGGAGAGGCCCGGGGGCGGTTCCGGAGGCCAGGCCTCGACTTTCAGTTCGAGGCCCAGGTCGCGGCTCGTGATCCGGTGCCCTGCCCCGCTCCGGGAGAGGCCGATTTCGACCCACAGGTCCACGGCGGCGTTCACGGTCACGCAGCCGCCCATCATGGCGTAGACGGGCCACAGGTCGAGCGTGCCGCCCGCGAAATCCACCCGGACGGGGACGCGCCAGCTCTCCCGGGTCATGTCAGAGCCCGAGGTCGCTCAGTTCCTGCTGGGCCGTTCGGGCCTCGGCGCTGCCCGGGAAGCCGTCTGCCAGCTCGCGGAAGGCCTTCAGCGCGGCGGGCTTCAGCCCCTGCTTGAGCAGGCACTGGGCCCGCTTGAGGCGGGCGGGGAGGAACTGGGGCGAGGCCGCGTGCTCCTTGATGATCCGGTCGAAGGCGGCCTGCGCCTTGTCGAAGGCGCGCTGGTTGTAGTGGCAGAGCCCCAGGAAGAACAGGGCGTCCGGCCGCTTCACGCTCTGGGGGTAGGTCTTCAGAAAGAGCTCGAGCCCCTCGGCGGCCAGGGGGTAGTTGCCCCGGTTGTAGTCCAGCACGGCGGCGTTGTAGGCCCGCTCGTCCTCGGCCGCGGAGGCGGCCGGGGCCTGGGGCTCGGCGGCGGGCCGGCTGGGGCCCTTCGGCTGGCTGTTCAGGCGGTTGTTCAGCACCCGCGTAGTGTCCTGCACCTGGCGCAGACTCTCCTGCAGGTCCGCCTGGAAGCGGCGGTCCTGGTTCCGGGCCTCGGCGGCGGCCTGCTGATCGGCCTGGGCCCGCTTGTTGCCCTCCTCCACCGACTGCCGGAGTTTGAAGACCTCCAGCTTGAGGTCGCCCACCTCCTGCTCCACGCGGCGGAGCTGGTCCTCGGAGCTGCAGCCGATGGCGAGCAGCGCGGCCAAGGCGGGAAGCAACATCGTGCGGATGCTCATGGGGGGACTCCAGATTCCTTTCCCATCCTAAACGAAAAGCGGGGGCCGGAGCCCCCGCTTCGCGTCCTGAGGAACGATCTACTTGAGCTTGAACTCGCCGCGGCGGTTCTGGCTCCAGCAGGCCTCCTTCGCCTCGGTGCAGAGGGGCTTCTCCTTGCCATAGCTGATGGTGGTGAAGCGGGCCTCGTCCACGCCCAGGGTCTTCAGGTAGGCCAGGGCCGCGGCGGCGCGCTTGTTGCCCAGCGCGAGGTTGTACTCGTTGGTGCCGCGCTCGTCACAGTGGCCCTCGATCTCGAGCTTGGCGGCGGGGAAGGCCTTCATGAAGTCGGCGATGCCCTGGAGCAGCGCGCGGTCGGCTTCCTTGATGTCGGACTTGTCGTAGTCGAAGTGGATGGTCTTGAGGGCGGCCTCGGCGGCCTTCTTGAAGGCGGCGGCCTTCTCGGCCTCGGCAGCCTTGCGGGCGGCTTCCTCGGCGGCGGCCTTCTCCGCGGCGAGCTTGTCGGCGGCGGCCTTGTCGGCGGCGGCCTTGGCATCCGCGGCGGCCTTGGCGTCAGCGGCTTCCTTGTCGGCCTTGGCCTTGTCCCAGCCGTCGTTCCAGCCCTGCATCTTGTGCGGGTTGTCCTTGTCCGCCAGGTAGGGGTTGGCCGTGCGCGCCTTCCCGTCCTTGAACGCCTGGTAGCCCTCGTTGAAGGCGGCCTGGGTCTCGGCCTTGATCTGCTCGGCGGTCTTGGGCGGCTTGCAAGCCAGGCTGCCAAGGGTGAGCACGATGGCGGCAGGGACGAGGTAGGTTCCGTAGCGCATGGGATTGTTCCTCCAGGATGGAAATGAGTATAGAAGGTTGTGGATCAAGGATTTGCCAGAAATTTTCAGCGCCCGCGGATCCAGCGCGGGCTCTGGCAGCCCGAGAACTCGGCCAGCCTGACGATCTGGCGGCCCGAGAGGTCGGTGGTGAAGAGCTGGGAAGAGCCGAAGCGGTTGCTGGTGAACACCAGCCGACGCTCATCCGGCGACCAGGCGGGGGACTCGGAGGTACTCACCCCGGTGGTGATCTGATAGGCCTTGCCCTCGCCCAGCTTGTAGACGAACAGATCGAACTTGCCCTCGAAGCGGGATACGTAGGCCACCATGGCGCCGTTGGGACTCCAGGCCGGGCTGGCGTTGTACTGCCCCTCGCCGGTCAGGCGCCGGAGGTTGGAGCCGTCGTCCTGCATCAGGTAGACCTGGGGGCCGCCCTCCCGGTCGGAGGTGAAGGCGATCTGGTTCCCGTTCGGATTCCAGGTGGGCTCGGTATTGATGCCGTTGCCGTCGGTCAGGCGCCGGGCCCGTCCCGTGGCGAGGTCCAGGGTCATGATGTCGCTGTTGCCGCGGCGGTCGCCCTGCACGAAGGCCAGGCGCTTGCCGTCGGGCGACCACACGGGCGAGGAGAGCATCCCGCCCGCACCGGAGGTGGGATAGAAGCGCTCGTGGGGGCCGTCCTTGCGGCGCTGGCCCCAGATCTCGGGGGCCCCGCCCTTGTAGGTCACGTAGGCCAGGCGCCCATCCGCCGCGATCGTGGGGGAGAGGGTCAGGCTGCCGTGCCGGGTGAGCTGCACCAGCCCCGCGCCGTCGCGGTCCACCTGGAAGATCTCCTTCACGCCGGGGGAGGTCTGCCGCACGAACACGATGCGGCTGGAGGCGACGCCCTTTTCGCCCGTCAGGCGGCCGACCAGGTCATCGGCCAGGTAGTGGGCCAGGTAGCGGAGCGGCACGATCTTGTTGGCATTGTAGGTGCGGGTGAACACGCCCTTTTCGGCGGCGGTGTCGAGGGCCGAGGCCTCCATCTGGAGGTCGCCACTGGCCGCCTTGGTCATGCGGACGTTCAGCAGCCACTGGGCCCCCGCCTCCTTCCAGGCCTTCAGGGCCGCGGCATCGCCCGGAAGCCGCTCCTGGAGCATGGCGATTAGGCCGGTCTCGTCGAGATCCCGCTTGAGGACGGCCGTGAACTCCGCGGCGACGGAGGCGTCATCCAGACCAGCGGTCTTGGGCTGGGTCATGCCCAGGACCAGCTTCGCGCTGCTGGTGGCGCTCAGCACCACCTCCGTCTGCTGGGCCCAGAGGCCGGAGGCCGCAAGGATCCAGAGGAAGGTCCGAATGAAGAATCGCGTCATGGCATCTCCGGGCCCGGGAAGCCTTCAGCCTATCAGATCAGCCGCCGCAAGCCGGACCACCAGGTCCGCGTTCCGGGGCGGCAGGGGCAGGCGGTGCATCTCAGACGCGGTGAACCACCCCCAGGCCAGGGCCGTGCGGGGCTCACCATGGGCAAATACAAGAAAGGGATGGAGGCGGATCGCGCCCTCCAGGACGGGCCAGGGCCGTGCCTCGCGGAGGTCCAGCCCCACCTCCTCGCGCAGCTCGCGGACCAGGGCCGCTTCCGGCGTCTCACCCGCCTCGACCTTGCCGCCGGGGAACTCCCATAGCCCCGGCAGGACAGCATTGGCGGGATCCCTCCGCTGGAGGAACCAGCGATCCCCGCGCCGCAGCAGCGCCAGGGCCACGTCAGTCACGCTTCTGCTCCGTCCGATGCGTCCCCCTCTGCCAGCACGGCCAGGCGGTCCGCATAGCGGCGGCGGAGGGTCTCCACCCACACCAGCTTGAGCCGGCCGTAGACCGGACGGAGCTCCTGCTCGACCCAGGCCCGGAGTTCCTCCACAGACGAACAGCGGCCCAGGCTCTCGTGCAGGGCCTCGCGCAGGGCCTCGTCAACCCGCTGCAGGGTGGCCACCGGCGCGTAGCTGATCCGGTGGGCGGGGCCCGCCCCCAGCTCCCGGAGCCGCGCCTGATGGAGGGGGGTGCCGTAGCCCTTGTGCCGGTCGAAGCCATAGCCCGGATGGGCGGCCTCCAGACGGACCATGAGGGCATCGCGGTGGGCCTTGGCCAGGATGCTGGCCGCGCCGATGGCGCAGCTGAGGGCGTCGCCATCCACCACGAGCCGCTCGGGCAGGCCGGTCCTCGGCCCCTTGTCCCCGTCGATGAACAGCATCCGGGGCCGCAGGGAAAGCTCCGCCACGGCCTGCCGCATGGCCAGCATGGTGGCCTCCAGGATGTTCTCCCGGTCGATGGCCATGGGATCCACCTCCGCGATCCCGTAGGCCGGCAGCAGGGCCTTCAGCTCGGCGGCGAGGACCTCCCGCCGCTCCGGCTTCAGCTTCTTGCTGTCGCGCACGCTGCGCAGCACGTGGCCCCACTTGTGCACCGTCTCGGCATCCAGCACCGCGCAAGCCGCCACCACGGGCCCCGCCCAGGCCCCCCGCCCCGCCTCGTCCACGCCACCCCAGGCCACGCCTGGTGGCACGTTGCCGAGGTCCCAATCGAGGGGGTTGATCATGGAATGAAGGTACCAGGTTGGCAGTCTGGAGGCTGGAGGTACTGCTCGTTGATGCGGCGCTGCGCGCCTCGCCGGGTGTCGAAGGTTGGCACCGTCCCATTCAAGCTGCCTCGCCCATAGGTAAAACAACGGGGCCGCCGCAGGCGGCCACAGGAATTTAGTACCTCCAGTCTCCAGCCTTGGGGCCGCAGGCCGTACCTCCGGACTGATTCAGCACTTCAGCGATTCCCAGGCGATGAGCCAGGTGTCCAGCACACCCCGGAAATGGCTGCGGTGGGGCCCCGGCCGGTAGATGGCCTGGATGGGGATGTGGGCCCAGTGCAGCTTCCAGTCCGCGGCCTTCATGGCGATCTCCATCTCGATGGCGAACCCGCGGGACCGGAGCTGGAGGCGGTCGAGGACCTTCTTGCGGATCAGGCGGAAGCCGCTCTGGCTGTCTTCCCAGGTGACGCCGGCGATGCGGCCCAGGGTCCAGGTGCCCAGGGCGTTCGTCCGCCATCGCTTGACGGGGATCCTGGCCCGGTCGAGCAGGCGCGAGCCGATGAGGAAGTCCGCCTCCGGATGGCGCGCCAGGTGGTCCAGGAAGCGCTGGAGGTCGGCCGGATCGTGCTGGCCGTCCGCATCCAGGAACAGGTAGTAGTCGAAGGCGTCGGGCCGGAGGTGGGCGATGCCGGCCCGCATGGCCTGGCCCTTGCCCCCGCCCCTGCCGGGTTCCAGGCGCAGCACTTCCGCCCCGGCCGAGGCCGCCACGGCGCTGGTGGCGTCCGTGGATCCGTCATCCACCACCAGGAGGCGATGGAGGGCGAACCCCTTGAGGCCCTCCAGCACTGGTGCAATGTGGTCCGCCTCGTCATGGGCGGCGATGATGGCCGCGATCCTCAAGGACGCTTCCCGCGCTTCCGGAGAGGGGCGGGCCAGGGCTGGCCGTACGAAGCCTCGAAGGCGGCCCGCTGGGTGGGCGTGGCCGTCGGATCAGGAACCAGCCGGTGGCTGCGCTCGGGGTTCTCCGCGACGGGCACTGCGACCTCGAACACGCGGCCCCGATCGGCCGCCAGGACCCGGACGCGGCCCCCGGGTCCGGGCTGGGCCAGACCCCGCTGGGCCTCGGCGGTCGTCTTGGTGCGCCAGCCGTCCACCGCCAGGATCTCCATGCCGAAGCTCAGGCCCGCCGCCGCGGCGGGACTGCCGGGGATCACGTTCTGCACGACCGGGCCATTGGAGGCCAGCACGAGCCCCGTCCAGGCCTTGGCGCGCTGGAGCGCGATGGGATCCCGCTGTTCCTCCGGGGTGAGCTTCTGCCAGGGGGCCTGTTCTTCCATCAGCAGGCCGAAGGCCCGGCGCAGCCGACCGGCGTTCAGCTCGGCGCGGCCGGCGATGAAGGCCTCCCAGAAGGGCCCGGGCTCCTGCCCCGACAGCTGCCGGAAGGCCGCGCGCACGTCCGCGTCCGTCAGGCCCCGCTCGCCGTGCCGCGCCCACAGCAGGGCGAAGAGATCCGGCAGCCCGGCCCGGCCCCGGCTGCCGTCGCGCAGGGCGGCGTCCATGAGCCAGCCCACCAGCTCGCCCTTGTCGTAGTAGCTGACGGTGCTGTTGGGACTGAACTCGTGGGGCTTGTAGAGGCGGATCCAGGTGTCCCAGCTGGATTCCTCCAGGCTCTGCTCCAGGCGTCCGGGGCGCTGCACCTGCTCGCTCCAGCAGCGGGCCAGCTCCTTGGCGGTGTGGCTCCAGGGCACCACGCCGGCCCGCAGGACGATCAGGTGCTCCATGTACGAGGTGAGCCCCTCGTGGAACCAGAGCATCTTCGTGGGGTTCTCGCGGCTGTAGTCGAAGGGTCCCAGGACGGTATCGTGCAGGCGCTTGACGTTCCAGGCGTGGAAGAACTCGTGGGCCACCAGCTGGTGGAGGGCGTGGTACCCCTCCTGCCGGTCGAAGGCGTGGCTGTCGGAGATGAGGCTGGTGCAGTCCCGGTGCTCGAGACCGCCCCGCAGGCCCGGGGCGAAGGTGAAGAGGAACAGGTAGCGGCGGAAGGGGAAGCCGCCGAAAATCGCGCCCGCCGCCTCGACGATCTTCCGGGTGGCCTCCGTGATCCGGGTCTCGTCTCCGTTGTGGTCGCCCGTGAAGGCCAGCTGGAAGGCCGTGCCCCCGGTTCGGAAGCTGCGGGTGCGGAAGGTGCCCAGCTCGAAGGGGGAGTCCACCAGCGTGTCGAAGTCCCGTGCCAGGTAGGCCCCCTGCCTGAGGGGAAGGGCTGAGGCCACCTTCCATCCGTCCGGGAAGCCCTCGAACCGCACCGAGACGGGACGGTCCAGCTGGCCTTCCAGGTAGAGGAAGGTCGCGGCGGGGATGATCTGGGCGTGGGTGGCGTCCAGGTGGTTGGTGCGGACGGTCAGGTCGTTGCCGTAGACGCGGTAGCGGAGCCTGAGCCCGTCCCGCGAAGCCGGCAGCTTCCAGCGCTGCTTGTCGAGCTTCTCCAGGGGGCGCTCCTGCCGGCCGTCCACCCACCGGACCCGGTCCAGGAACCGCGCATAGTCCCGCACCAGGTACGAGCCCGGGGTCCAGGCCGGAAGGGCGGCCACGCCGCCCGCGGCCGCGGCCTCCGCGGGAAGCACCAGCTCCACCTCGAAGAGGTGCTGGGCCAGGTCGAGGGGGCGCAGGGTGGCCCGGATGGGCGCGGGCTTGGACATGGGCGGCCTCAGCCCAGGACGCCGTGCAGCCAGCGCTGTGACACCCACCGGATCTCCTCGTCGGTGATCTGGTACTGGGGATCGCGCAGCTTCTCCTCCACGAGCGAACCCACCAGCGAGGTGAAGATCAGCACTTCCTTGCGGGCCAGATCCAGACCCGTGCCGAAGGCGTGGTGCATGAACAGACCCAGGGGGCTGAGCCCCTTCTCCACCAGGGGCATCAGGTCGCGGAAGCTGGAATCCGGCGAGGGCACGGCGATGGAGCGCAGGATGAAGCCGGTGAACTCCTGGCTCTCGAGCAGCATGCCGAGGTAGGCGCGGCTGAGGTCCAGACAGGCGGCCTCGAGGGCCGGCCTTCCCGTGATCGGCGCGGCCAGGTAGGGCTCCACCATGGCCTGGATGCGCACCGCCATGCTGGCCAGGGAGACCAGGCAGAGCTGGCGGAAGAGCCCTTCCTTGCTGCCGAAGTGATAGTAGAGCGTCGGCTTGGAGACACCGGCCTCCTCGGCGACCTCCTTCACCTGGACCCCGTCGTAGCCCTTGGCCGCGAAGTGGGACAGGGCCGAGAGCAGGAGCCGGGCCTTGAGGTCGCCCTCGCCGCTGAGCCGCTCCAGGGCCGCATGGAAGCTGCCATGGGCACCGACGCCCAGGGCCTCGGGCCCGAAAACCGGCACCATCTCTTTGAGACCATGGTCTGGAACAGTGGACATTGGCTGCCTCGGAAGACGCCTCAGAATGCCACGAATGGCCCTACCTCTGGTTAAGAGACCTAGTGGACCGCAGACCGCCAAGGCAGGGCCCGGATCACCTCGGATTCCCGGTCCAGCCACCACTCCAGCCGGTCCTCGGCCTGCCTGCCGAAGCGCTCCTCCGCCAGGCTGCGGTAGGCCACCGCATGGCCCGCCTCGCAGCGCTCCAGCTCCAGCAGGAAGGCCAGCCAGCTTGCGGAGCCCAGCTCGGCGCGGGCCGTGCCGGCCTGCTCCAGCAGCCACAGGCGCTCGCAGCTGCGGGCCTCGATGAGCGCGGCGATGAGAAGGCGGTCCAGCAGCCCCTTGGAGGCCAGCTTGTGCAGGGCCTGGGCGTAGGGATTGCCCAGGTCCGGCTGCAGGGACCAGCCGAACCCCTGCAGCGCCTCCAGCACCCGCCGGAAGTGATTGAGCTCCTCCTCGGCGAGCCGCGCGAGGAGGACCGAGGCCCGCGGCGTGTCCGCGAAGGACAGGCTCAGGTGGAGGGCGTTCAGCGCGGCCTTCTTCTCGCAGTGGGCATGGTCCGAGAGCAGGGCCGCCGGGTCGGCGGAGGCCGCCTCGGCCCAGGCGGCGGGGGTGCTGGCGCGGAGGGCCAGGGGCGGCCGGAACCCACTCATGGGCGTCCTCCTGAAGGGCGGTTGAGACCGAGGGCCAGGGCGAGGACCGCCCCGCCCAGGAGGAGCCTGGGCCAGGCGATGGCCTCGCGGAACACGAGCCCCGAGGCCAGGATCGCCAGGGGGATCTTAAGGTTGTTGAAGATGGCGAGGGTGCCGATGTCCGTGCGCCGGGCCCCCGCGTTGAAGAGGAAGAAGCCCAGCCCCGAGGCCACCGCGCCGAGGTAGATCAGCACCATCCCCTGCCGCAGGGTCATGGCGAGGACCTTCTCCCGGGGCACCGAGGGCGCGGCGAAGGCCACGGCCACCGCTGCGGCGCCGAGGTAGAGGAGCCCCATGAGCTCGTGGTCGCGCTTTCCGGTCCCAGGCGCCTCGCGGCGGTAGAGCACCTGGCCCAGGGCGAAGCAGAGGTTCGCCGCCTGCATCAGGAGGAAGCCCCAGAGCAGGCCCTTCCGGCCCAGGTCGGCCCCCACGCAGATGCCCGTGCCCAGCACGGCCACGGTGACCGCGAGCCAGACCCGGCCGGCGTTCCGTCCTTCCAGCAGGTCCCCCGCCAGCGTGACGAAGAGGGGCGTGAAGATCGTGAAGAGGGCCACTTCCGAGGGGCGCAGCCAGCGGAACGACGCGATGTAGAACAGGTACATGAGGCCGAACTGGAGCGCTCCGATGGCCGCGAAGGCGGCCCAACGCCTCGGGGCCAGCCCCTTCAGGCCCAGGAAGGGCAGGAAGACCAGGGCCGCGAGCAGGGACCGGACTGCCGTCACGAAGGGCGCTCCCAGATCGCTCACCTGGGCCGTGAGCCCGAAGGACAGGGCCCAGAGCACCGAGACGACGAGCAGCAGGGACATGGCTCTCCAGAGGTCGAAGGTCAGTCGAGCGCGCGGCCGAGCTTCAGGAAGACCTCGCGCCAGGGCGCCGGCAGGGCCTCGGCATCGCGGGCGATGGTGGCCTCGTCACCACGGACGAAGGGCCCCGTGCGGCCCGAGGCGCCGGCGGCCTCCAGGTTGCGGAGGGTGGCTTCCGCCAAGGGCAGGAGGCCGCGGCCCGGCAGCGCCACCCCCCGGGCGCGGAGCAGGGCCTCGGCGCCCAGCCACAGGGTGGCCGCATGGCCCGAGGTGAGCACGGCCGCTGCGTGGTAGAGGGGCTTCAGCTCCGCCGGCAGGTCGAAGGCGGCGAAGCCCAGGTCGCCGAAGGCCCGGCGCAGCTCGTCCTGCAGGGGGCCGGTGATGGCCAGGGGCGTGTCCGCCCAGTCGCGGGCCCGGCCGTCGAAGCTCGTCAGGGGGTGGGCGCAGGGCACGCCCTCCAGGTCCAGGCTGCCGGCCAGGTGGGCGCAGCGGCCCGGGAACAGGGCCGCCAGCCCGGACACGGCCCGGTCCGGCACCGCCAGCAGGACCAGGCCCTCCGGCCGGGCACTGTGCTCCGCCAGGGCCACCCGCCCGCCCCAGGCCTCGGCCAGCGCGCGCCCTGCGCGGCCCCGCCCGAGGATGGTGAATTCGACGCCCATCCGAACAGTGTGGCCCAAGTGGACCGCCTCCTGCATGGGGGTAGGCTGGGGGGGTGAAACCCTCTGCCGCTCCATGGGGCCTGCCGCCCGAAGTGCCCTGGCCCCGCTTCCTGCGGATGCTCAGGCAGGCCGATCCCCCCCGGGGCTGGCTGGAAGCAGCGGCGGAGCTGCCCGACCTCAGGAAGCGGCCCCTGCTGCTGCGCTGGATCGCCCAGCATCCCAAGGCCCCGGCCCACCTTCGGGCCGGCCTCCTGGGCCGCCTGCCATGGCGGGCCCTGGCGGCGGTGGCCACCGATGCGGCCGCCCATCCCCAGGCCCGGCAGCAGGCCACGGAGAAGCTGCAGCAGCTGTGGCTGGTCATGACCACGGGCGAGCGGCGCAGCCTCGCCATCCATGCCCCGAGGGCCCTCTGGCCCCAGGTGTGGAGGAGCCCGGCGCCTTCGGTCCTCGCGGCCTTCCTCCACCATCCGAAGCTGGGCCTGGAGGCCCTGGTGGCCCTGATCCAACCGCCCCTGCGCCCGCCCCAGGCCGAAGCCCTGGCCCTGTCGCGCTGGCGCGAGGTGGGCCCCGTGGCCGAACAGGTGCTGCGGGCCCTGGACCGCAGCCTCCCCCTGCCCGACTCCGGCCTCGCCCTGGGCCACGCGGCGCCCTGGATCAAGGCCCTGGGCGAGGAGGAGCGGATCCTGGCCGCCAGCCGCCTCCTGACGCCAGCCCTGAGGCGCATGGTGCACCCACACCGGGAGCCTGCCGGCTAGGCCCGCTTCAGCACCTCGGCCACGCAGCGCTCGATGCCCACGAAGACATCGCTCAGTCGGGCGTCGTCGAACATGTAGGCGGGGGTGGTAACGAGGTTGAGCGCCTCGTCCACGACCACCTCCCGGGCGCTGGGCGTGTCCTGGTGCAGGTGGCCCAGGCGCCGCATGGCGTCCGCGCAGCCGGGATCACCGCCCAGGGTGAGTCGCGCGGCGCTCCGGCCCGACAGGGCCAGGGCCACCAGGGCGGGGGCGATGCAGATGGCGCCCAAGGGCTTCTTCGCATCGAGGAAGCTGCGCAGGAAGTCCGCCACATCCGCGCGGACCTCCCCTTCCGCGCCCTTGAAGGCGAAGGTGCAGAGGTTCTTGGCCACGCCGTAGCCCCCGGGCATCACCAGCGCGTCGTAGTCCTCCACCCGGGCCTTCGCGAGATCCATGCACTGGCCCACACGGGCGATGCGGCTGGCCTCCTCCAGGATGTTGCGCACGGCACCGGGCTCGGGCTGGCCCGTGGCGTGGTTGATGACATGGTGCTGGTCGGCGTTGGGCGCGATGCACTGGAAGGCCACCCCGTGCTGGTCCAGGGCCAGCAGGGTCAGCACCGCCTCCCGCACCTCCGCGCCATCGAGGTGGCCACAGCCGGCCAGCAGCACCGCGACCTTGAGCGTCTTCGCCATGGGAGCCTCCTGATGGTTGGGTCGATTATCCACCCGGGGCCTCCCGGTGGGGCCCCATCGTCTAACCTGGACCCATGCGCCTCTCCTCCCGCCTGCCGCAGGACTTCGAGCCGAACGCCCTCACGGCCGCCCTGGCCCGGCTCCGGGCCCAGGGCCGCGAGATCCTGGATCTCACCGTCTCCAACCCCACGCGGTGCGGCTTCAGGTATCCCGAGGCGGAGATCCGGGAGGCCCTCTCCCGGCCCGCGGTGCTGGGCTACGACCCCGATCCCCAGGGCGCCATGGCGGCACGGGAGGCCATCGCCGCCCACCACGGCCATGGCCTGGGGGCGGGGGATCTGCTGCTCACGGCCTCCACCAGTGAGGGCTACGGGCTGCTCTTCAAGCTGCTGGGCGATCCCGGGGACGAGGTGCTGGTGCCCAGCCCCAGCTATCCCCTCTTCGACTGGCTGGCCCGCCTGGAGGGGCTGCGGGCGCGACCGGTCCCCTCCTACTTCCACGAGCGCTGGCACCTGGACCTGGGCGCCCTCGAGGCGGCGGTCTCGCCGCGCACCCGGGCCGTGGTGGTGGTCAACCCCAACAACCCCACCGGCCACTTCCTGACGAGGGCGGAGTGGGCCGAGCTGACGGCGCTCTGTGCCCGCCAGGGCCTCGCCCTGCTGGTGGACGAGGTGTTCTCGGACCACGTCCTCGAGGCGGCGGAGGACCGGCTGGCCACCGCCCTGCTGGATCCCGACCCGGCCTGCCCCGTCTTCATCCTCTCGGGCCTCAGCAAGGTGGCGGCCCTGCCCCAGCTCAAGCTGGGCTGGATCGCCGTGCGCGGTCCCGGCGCCGCAGCCCACCTGGAGGCCCTGGCCTTCCTGGCCGACCAGTACCTGTCTGTCTCCGCCCCGGTCCAGGCCGCCGCCCCGCGCCTGCTGGAGCTGGCCGGCCCTATCCGGGGCCAGATCCAGACGCGACTGCGGGCCAACCTCGGAGCCCTCGATGCGGCCCTGGGCGGCTTCCCACGCCTGTCGAGGCTGCCCGTGGAAGGCGGCTGGTCGGTCCTGCTGCGCCGTCCCGCCCTGGATGCGGACGACGTCTGCGCCCAGCGCCTGCTGGAGGAGGGCGGGGTGCTGGTCCATCCGGGATCTTTCTTCGACCTGGCCGGGGAGGGCCACCTCGTCCTCAGCCTCCTGACCCGCGAGGCCGAATTCCGCGAGGGACTGCGCCGCGTCTTCCCCTGGCTGTGAGGCCCCTGCATAATCACCCCACCCCATGAGCATCCTCGCCTCCTGCCCCACCTGCGGTGCCGCCCTGAGCTTCCGGCCCGGGACCATGGTGTCGGTCTGCGCCTACTGCAAGGCCCTGGCCGCGCGGAAGGACCGCGACGCGGCCCTGATCGGCAAGGTGGCCGACCTCGTGGACACGGGCTCCCCGCTCGGGCTGGGAGCCACGGGGACCTACACGGGACGCGCCTTCACCCTCGCCGGCCGCGTGCAGTTGAAGCACCCGCTGGGCGGGGTCTGGGATGAGTGGTACCTGGCCCTGGACGATGGCCGCTGGGGCTGGCTGGCGGAGGCCCAGGGCCGCTTCTACCTGACCTTCACTCAGACCCCGCACGGCCAGCTCCCCGCGGCCGACAGCCTCCAGGCCGGGGGACTCGCGGACCTGGGCCCCGACGGTCTCTGGACCGTGGGCGAGCGCAGCGAGGCCACCTTCCACAGCGCCGAGGGGGAGATCCCCTGGGCCGTCGAACCGGGCGCCACCTACCGTTTCGCGGACCTGTCCGGGCGCAACGGGGCCTTCGCCACGCTGGACTACAGCGAGGACCCGCCCCTCTTCTTCCTCGGCCGCGAGATCCCCCTGGCGGACCTGGGCATCCAGGGCGGCCTGCGGAAGCCGGCGAAAGTCGGCGCCCAGAACCTCAACTGCCCCACGTGCGGCGGAGCCCTGGCCCTCCACGCCCCGGACCAGACCCAGCGCGTGGGCTGCCCCAGCTGCGGCAGCCTGCTCTCGGCCGAGAACGGCAAGCTCGCCTTCCTGAAGAGCCTCAAGCAGCCCCACCGGGAGGTGGTCATCCCCCTGGGCACGGAGGGCCTGCTGCAGGGCGAGAAGGTCACCTGCATCGGCCAGCTGCGCCGCAGCTGCACGGTGGACGGCGTGGCCTATCCCTGGACCGAGTACCTGCTCCTCGATGCCCAGCACGGCTTCAAGTGGCTGGTGGAGAGCGAGGGCCACTGGAGCCTGGCCCTCGCCCTTCCGCCTGGCGAGGTGCCCCAGGTGCACGAGGGGCAGAAGAACCTGCAGGCCCTGGGCGCCAATTGGCGGCGCTTCCAGGATATCGAGGCCGTGGTCGAAGGCGTCTGGGGCGAGTTCTACTGGACGGTGGAGCAGGGCGAGCGGGTGCAGGTGGCCGAGTTCGTCGCCCCGCCGCGCAGCCTCACCCGCGAACGCCAGAAGCACAGGGGCGGTGGCGAGGAGGTGAACTGGAGCCTTTCCACCTACCTCGATCCCGGGGCCGTCTGGACCGCCTTCAAGCTCAAGGATGGCCCGGCGGCCCCCCGCGGCATCGCCTCCTTCCAGCCCAACCCCCACAAGGGCACGCTCGCCAAGTCAGCCCTGTGGATCGTGGGCGCCCTCGGCCTGCTCCTGATCCTCGTCATGGTGGAGTCCGCGACCCACCGCAATGTGGAGCTGTTCCGGAAGCGCCTGGACCTCTACGACCTGGCCCCGGGACTCCGCCAGGAAGCCGCCGAGGCCGCACGCCGGGGCATCCCCCCGCGCAGGCCCGCCCCGCCCAGCGCGCCTGCGGCGCCCACGACGCAGACGGCGCCGGCATCCGAGGCCCAGGAGCCCGTCTTCTTCTCCGGCCCCATCGAGATCAAGGACGGCCGCCGCAACCTGGCCGTCACGCTCAGCGCCCCGGTCAACAACGCCTGGATCGGCCTGGAGGGGGCCCTGGTGAGCGAGACCACGGGCGTGGCCGAGCTCTTCCTGGTGGAGAGCAGCTACTACCACGGCGTGGATGGCGGCGAATCCTGGGCCGAGGGCGGGCAGACCAGCACCGTCTTCCTGAGCGCCGTGCCGCCCGGTACCTATGTCCTGCGCCTGGCCCCCCAGTGGGACGGGAAACTGCCCCCCGTGGGCGCCCTCGACGTGCAGCTGCGGCAGGGCGTCATGCGCTGGCTCTACCCGGGGCTCGCCCTTCTCGCCATCCTCGTGGTGCCCCTGGTCCTGCTGCTCCAGGTGGCGGCCTTCGAGGGCCGCCGCTGGCAGGAGAGCATGTACGGCACGGCGGCCTCGTCCAGCGGAGATGACGACTGATGCGGATCCTCTACCTGCTCTTCCTCGGCGGCGGCTTCAGCCTGATGGTCGCCAACGGCTTCTTCGGCCGCGAGTTCTTCGGGCAGCGGCGCCGGGCAGATCTTCCGCCCAGCGTCCGCCAGACCCCGGGCGCCTACCGCACCTTCCTGCACAACAACGGCTTCCACGGAGGTAAGTGATGATCACCAACCAGATGCTCCACCAGCTCCTCGTCGCCGCCGTCTTCTCTCTCCTGGGCCTCGTCATCCTGGGTCTGGTCTGGCTCTTCCTCGTGAAGGTGCTCCCCTTCTCCCTGCGCAAGGAGATGGAGGACGACCAGAACATCGCCCTGGGCATCGTCCTGGGCTGCCTCATCCTGGGCATCTCGATCATCATCGCCGCCGCCATTCATGGGTGATCTGCCTCCCGCCGCCGAGGAGACTTCCGCGGCCCAACCCACGCTCAAGGCCCCCCTGCTCTTCCTGAGTGTGCTGCTCATCGCCAGCTGCGGGCTGATCTACGAGCTGGTGGCGGGGACCCTGTCGAGCTACCTGCTGGGGGATTCCGTCACGCAGTTCTCCACCGTGATCGGCGTGTACTTGAGCGCCATGGGGCTGGGCTCCTGGCTGTCGAAGTTCCTGCACCGCGGTCTGGCCCGGCGCTTCGTGGACCTGGAACTGGCCGTGGCCCTGGTGGGCGGCTTCTCAGCGCCCCTCCTCTTCCAGGCCTTCGCCCACACCCATGCGTTCCGGGTGGTGCTCTACGGCACGGTGGTGGCCGTGGGCACCCTCGTGGGCCTGGAGATCCCCATCCTCATGCGCATCCTCAAGGACCAGGTGCGCTTCAAGGACCTGGTGGCCGGCGTGCTCACCCTCGACTACATCGGCGCCCTCTTCGCCTCCCTGCTCTTCCCCCTGCTGCTCATGCCCAAGCTGGGCCTGGTGCGGACCAGCCTGCTCTTCGGCCTCCTGAACGCCGGCGTGGGCCTCTGGTCCACCCACCTGCTGCAGTCGCAGCTGGGCCCCACGCGCCTGATCCGGCTTCGCTGCCTGGCCGTCATGGCCCTGCTCGCCGTGGGCCTGGCCTTCGCCGGGAAGTTCACGCTGGCCGTGGAGGAGGAGATCTTCGCCGACGAGATCGTCTACGCCAAGGACAGCGCCTACCAGCGCATCGTGCTCACCCGGGGCCGGGGCAGCTTCCAGCTCTTCCTCAATGGGAACCTGCAGTTCTCCAGCGCCGACGAGTACCGCTACCACGAGGCCCTGGTGCATCCGGCCTTCGGCGTCCGGCCCGACGCGAAGCGCGTGCTCATCTGCGGCGGCGGCGACGGCCTCGCCGTGCGCGAGGTGCTGAAGCATCCCTCGGTGCAGGAGGTGGTGCTGGTGGACCTGGATCCGGCCATGACCGACATGGCCCGCCGCCAACCCATGGTGCGCCAGCTCAACGGCGCCGCCCTGGACGATCCCCGCGTGAAGGTGGTCAATGCCGATGCCATGGTCTGGCTGCAGGAGACCCCCGCCGCCCCCTTCGACCTGGCCTTCGTGGATTTCCCCGATCCCAACACCTACGCCCTGGGCAAGCTCTACACCTCCCGCTTCTACCGCCTGCTCCAGCGCCGTCTCACGGACGACGCCATGGTCACCGTGCAGAGCACCTCGCCCCTCATGGCACGGCAGTCCTTCTGGTGCATCGCCGCCACCATGGAGGCCTCGGGCCTGAAGGTGCGCCCCTTCCACCTGGCGGTGCCCTCCTTCGGCGTCTGGGGTTTCGCCCTGGCCTCGAAGCGCGACTTCGCCCCGCCCACCCGCGTGCTGCCCGGCCTGCGCCACCTGTCGGACGAGGCCACCGCCGCCATGTTCGCGTTCCCGAAGGACATGGACCGGGTTCCCGTGGAAGTGAACCGCCTGGACAACCAAGTGCTCGTGCACCTCTACACCCGGGAGTGGCGGCGGTGGTCATGAGTTCGCGAGCATGAAGCGCCGCGACTTCCTCGCCGCCGGCGCGGCCTCGGCCCTGCCCCTCGCCTGCCGCCGGAAGCCGGAGTTCCCGTTCCAGGGTGAGCTCGTGGGGCCCGACCTGCCCCTGGGCCACTGGCTGAGGGGCGGGGCCTTCCCCGAGCCGGAGCGCTTCGACCCGGTGTCCGTCTTGGTCGTGGGGGGCGGCATCGCCGGCCTCAGCGCCGCCTGGCGGCTGGCCGGGGCGGGCCTGGACGATTTCCGCGTACTGGAACTCGAACCGGAGCCCGGGGGCACCTCGCGGTCGGGCCGCAACCACGTGAGCGCCTTCCCCTGGGCCGCACACTACCTGCCCGTGCCCGATCGCGGCAACCACGCCGTCCTGCGCCTGCTCCAGGAGTGCGGTGTGTTGGAAGGTTTCAATGCGAAGGGCGAGCCGCGCTTCGCGGAGGAAGCCACGGTGCGGGCGCCGGAGGAGCGCATCTTCGCCTACGGCCAGTGGTGGGAAGGCCTCTACCTGCGGGCCGGGGCCAGCCGCGAGGACGAGCGGCAATACCATGCCTTCTTCCAGGAGGTGGACCGCTGGGCCGCCTTCAAGGATCGTCGGGGTCGCCCCGCCTTCAGCATCCCGAGATCCCGCTGCTCCGACGCACCCGAGGCCCGTGCCCTCGACACCCTCTCCTTCGCGGCCTGGCTGGATGGCCAGGGCCTCGATTCGCCCCGCCTGCGCTGGCTGCTGGACTACGCCTGCCGGGACGACTACGGCTCCAAGCTGGACACCACCAGCGCCTGGGCGGGCCTCTTCTACTTCGCCGCCCGCAAGCAGGGACCCGGCGAGGACTCCCGGCCCCTGCTCACCTGGCCCCAGGGCAACGGCTTCCTCGTCGAGCACCTCCGGCGGGCCTGCGGGGACCGGCTGCGCTGCGCCGTGATGGCCACCTCGATCCGCCAGGAGAAGGATTCGCTCCTGGTCTCGGCCTGGGATGTGGCCAACCAGCGGCGCGTCGGCTGGCGGACGAAGCGCGTGATCTTCGCCGGCCCCCAGCACGTGGCCCGGCATGTCATCGAGGGCTTCGGCGAGGCCCGGCCGGCGGGCACCCGCATCCGCAACGCGCCCTGGATGGTGGCCAACCTGACGCTCCGCGCCCGGCCCAAGGAACCAACCTTCCCCCTGGCCTGGGACAACGTGCTGCGCGACAGCGAGGCCCTGGGTTACGTGGTGGCCACCCACCAGAGCCTGCGGGACCATGGGCCCACCGTCTGGACCTGGTACCGGCCCTTCGCCGGGGCCGACTGCGATGCCGAGCGGGCGCGGCTCCGCGCCCTGGATTGGCCCGCCTGCGCCCGCCTGGTCATGGATGACCTTCGCCCAGCCCACCCGGACCTTGAGGGCCTGGTCACCCGCCTGGACGTGATGCGCTGGGGCCACGCCATGGTGCGCCCCGCGCCGGGCCTGCTCTGGGATTCAGGGTTCCTGGCCCTCGCCCGCCCCTTCGGCGCCATCCACTTCGCGCACACCGAGCTCAGCGGCTTCTCCCTCTTCGAGGAGGCCCAGGACCATGGGCTCCGGGCGGCGGAGGAAGTGCTCGCCGGTCTCGGCCACCCCGGGGCCACCTGGCGGTAGCCGCCACCAGACTGTGATGTCCGGCACATGCCATGCTCAGCTCCCAAAACCGCTGGGGGCGGGCCTCCGCCGGTTTTCTCATAGAATCGCCAATCCAGTCCTAGGACGCCATAGTCTTTTATGTTTCGACAGCCTTCATTGTTTTTGTTATGAGCCACTTGGAATGACTTTATTTCGCTTGACGCCCTCATCCCCGGGGCGTCGGATGACGACAACACATTCCGAAATACCCCCAATGACCACCTCATTCCGAGGTCCGCGTCATGTCCACGGCCGAGGTCTTCCCTCCCGAGCGCGATGAGGCCGGAGGCGCATCCAGCCCCCTGGACCTGCGCCTGGCCGCCCTCGCGGCCTCGGTCACCCGTCTGGAGGCCCGGGTGGCCGCCCTCGAGGGCGAGGCGCCGGAACGGAGGGCCCCCGTCACTTCCGTCGCCACGCCCGCCAGCCCGGCCCTTCCCAGTCCCATCCGCCTCATGGGGCTCATCGGCCGTACCTGTCTCATCCTGGGCGGGGCCACCTTCATCCGGGCCCTGGTGGATGCCGGCACCCTCCACCGGGGCCTGGGCGTCGCGCTGGGGCTCACCTTCGCCATGAGCTGGGCCCTCCTGGCGGACCGCGTCCGGCAGCCCCTTGACGCGGCCTTCCATGCCCTGGCCTCCATCCTCATCGCCTACCCGCTGCTGGTGGAATCCACGGCCCGCTTCGGCATCCTGGAGCCGGGCCTGGCGGCCCTGCTGCTCCTGGCCGTGACCGGCCTGCACGGCGCCGTGGCCTGGCGCCGGGACCTGCAGCCCATCATCTGGCTGGCCATCCTGGCCTCCCTGGGCTCGGGCTTCGCGCTGATGACCAGCCGACGGGCCATCGAGCCCTTCCTGCTGGTCTTCCTGGCCCTCGGCATCGGGTCCCTCTGGATCACCTACGGCCGGCGCTGGCACGGCCTGCGCTGGCCCACGGCCCTGGCCGCCGACCTCGGCGTGCTCATCCTCACCTCGCTGGCCGCCTGGCCCGGGGGGACGCCGGAGCTCTACCGGGGCATCTCTCCGGGACACGCCACGGCCTTCGCCCTGGCCCTGGCCGTGCTGTACTCGGCAGCTTCGCGATCCGCATGTTCCAGAAACAGCGGGTCGTGAACGCCTTCGAGAAGGTCCAGACCCTCATCGTCCTGCTCGTGGGCTTCGGCGGCGCCCTCCGGGTCGCCCTGGCCACGGGGTCCGGGGCCGGTGTGCTGGGAAGCGGTGCCTCCCTGGCAGGCTTCGGCTGCTACGCGACCGCCCTGCGCTTCGCGGAAGAGCGGGATGAAACCCGCGCGAATTTCAGCTTCTTCACCGTCCTGGCCCTCCTCCTGGTGCTGCTGGGCGGCTTCATCGCGCTGCCGCTGGGGGTCTTCGCGCCCATGAGCGGAGCCCTGGGCCTGCTGGTCCTGGGGACCGGCCTCCGCATGCGCCGGACCGTGCTGTTCCTCCAGGGCGGCGCCTTCCTCCTCGCCGGCCTCCTCGCCTCCGGGCTGCTCAGCTGGTCCATCCGCGCCTTCTTCGCGGCCGGTGGTGTCAGCGCATCGATGTCACTTCCGGGCGCCCTCTGCCTGGGGTTCCTGGCTGGCGCGCTCGCGTGGTTCCTGCTCCGGCGCCCTGCGGATGCCCTCACCCGGAAGGTGCGGCCGCTGATCCTGGGCCTGGGCGCCCTGGCTGCGATCGGAGCCGGCGCCCAGGCTGTCCGGTCCCTCGGCGCCGCACTCTCGCCCGGAGCGCCGCAGGCAGACCTGCTCGCCACGATCCGGACCGGGATCCTGTCCCTGCTCGCCCTGGCCCTGGCCTGGTTCGGCCGGCGGCGGCCCATCCTCGAGCTGCGCTGGCTGGTCTACCCCCTCCTCATCGTCACGGCCCTGAAGTTCCTCTTCGAGGACCTGGCCGTGGGCCGCCCCCTGACCCTCTTCCTCGGCTTCACATGCTTCGGCGCGACCTTGATGGTCGCGCCCCGCCTGCTGAAGGGCACCGCCCCATCGAACGCATCGACTCCGGAGGTGGATTCATGACCGCACGCCTGTTCCCATCCGCGGGCCTGGCCCTGCTCCTGCTGGCGCCCCCGGCCCTCGCCAAGGAGCCCCCCTGGAAGGCCGAACCCGCCGCCCAGGAGGGCATCCAGGTGCCGAAGCCGCCCTTCACCGAGGGAATTTTCCCCTGCACGGGCTGCCACGACGGCAAGCAGCTGAAGGTGGACACCAAGTGCCGGGAGCTGGCCATGCACAGCGAGATCGAGCTCAAGCACGGGCCCGAGTCCCGCTGGTGCCTGGACTGCCACGACGCCCACAGCCGCGACAACCTGCACCTCGCCAGCGGCGAGAAGGTCGAGTTCACCGCCTCGTACAAGCTCTGCGGCCAGTGCCACGGCGACAAATTCCGCGACTGGCGCGTGGGCATCCACGGCAAGCGCACCGGCAGCTGGAACGGCCAGAAGCAGTACCTGCTCTGCGTCCACTGCCACAACCCCCACGCGCCCCGCTTCGCGCCCCTGAAGCCCATGCCGCCCCCCACCCGTCCCGAAGACATCCAGGCCAAGAAAGGGGGCGCCCGATGACCGGCCGCAACCTCACCTCCCCCCCGGACGGCCCCGAGCGCCCCGATGGTGGCTGCGGACTGGACCGCCGCGATTTCCTCGGAGCCGGCGTCGCCGCCGTGGCCACCGCCCTCACGGGCTGCGGCACGCTCAGCAAGGAGGAGTTCCTCCAGCACAACTTCCGCGAACTCTCGAAGGACGAGGTGCTCTCGGTGATCGCCCGTCTGGAGAGGGAATACAAGGCCAAGTACGGCAAGGACGTGAAGGTCGGCACCACGCCGGCCATGCCCGGCGTGATCTTCGGCTACGCCCTGGACCTCAGCCGCTGCGTCGGCTGCCGCCGCTGCGTCCACGCCTGCGTGAAGGAGAACAACCAGTCGCGCATCCCGGAAGTGCAATGGATCCGGGTGCTCGAGCTGGAGAAGGAAGAGGGCGTCAACCTCCAGCACGCCGACCAGTACTACAACCCCGACGAGGTGCCCCGGGAGGGCCACTTCTACATGCCCGTCCAGTGCCAGCAGTGCAAGAAGCCGCCCTGCGTGAAGGTCTGCCCGGTGGGCGCCACCTGGCGCGAGAAGGACGGCATCGTGGTGGTGGACTACAACTGGTGCATCGGCTGTCGCTACTGCATGGCCGCCTGCCCCTACGGCGCGCGCCACTTCAACTGGGGTGAGCCGGACCTGCCACCGGACCAGGTCAACCCGGACACGCACTACCTGGGCAACCGGCCCCGGCCCAAGGGCGTGGTGGAGAAGTGCACCTTCTGCGTCCAGCGCACCCGCAAGGGCCTCTACCCGGCCTGCGTGGAGATCTGTCCCACGGGCTCACGCAAGTTCGGCAACCTGCTCGACAAGGAGAGCGAGATCCGCTACGTGCTCGAGAACAAGCGCGTCTTCAAGCTCAAGGAAGACCTGAACACCCAACCCAACTTCTTCTACTTCTACGGGGTGTGAGGCCATGCTGAAGAACTTCTGGCAGTTCATCACCGACACCATCCGGATCGTCACCAAAGGCAGCAAGTACTACTACGCCTGGGTCGGCTTCCTTCTACTCCTCATCGCCATCGGCGCGGTGGCCTACATCGGCCAGCTGAAGGACGGCCTCATCGTCACCAAGATGCGCGACCAGGTCTCCTGGGGCTTCTACATCGGCAACTTCACCTTCCTGGTGGGCGTGGCCGCCGCCGCCATCATGCTGGTGATCCCCGCCTACATCTACGACTGGGAGCCCATCAAGGAGATCACCATCCTGGGCGAGATGCTGGCCATCAGCGCCCTCGTGATGTGCCTGGGCTTCGTCATGGTGGACATCGGCCGCCCGGACCGCTTCTGGCACATCATGCCCCTGGTGGGCCGCCTGAACTGGCCGCAGTCCATGCTGGCCTGGGACGTGCTCGTCCTGAACGCCTACCTGCTGCTCAACTACTTCGTGGTGACCTACCTGCTCTTCTGCGCCTACACCGAGCGCCACTACGTGAAAAAGATCGTCACCCCGCTCGTGCTGCTCTCCATCCCCATGGCCGTGAGCATCCACACCGTCACCGCCTACCTCTACAACGGCCTGGGCGCCCGCCCCTTCTGGAACTCCGCCATCTTGGCGCCGCGGTTCCTGGCCTCGGCCTTCTGCTCGGGCCCAGCCATCCTGCTCATCCTCCTGCAGGTGCTGCGGAGGACGACGAAGCTCAGCATCAAGGACGAGGCCATCTTCAAGATCGCCGAGCTGATGGCCTACACCATGGGCTTCAACCTCTTCCTCACCGCCGCGGAATCCTTCAAGGAGCTCTATTCCGGCACCGAGCACATGGTGTACTTCCAGTACCTGCTCTTCGGCCTCAAAGGGCACAACACCCTGGTGCCCTATGCCTGGGCCTCGATCCTCTGCGGCCTCGTGGCCTTCATCCTCTTCCTGGTGCCGAGGTTCCGCACCAACTGGAAGCTGCTCAACCTCGGCTGTGTGCTGATCTACGCCAGCGTCTACATCGAGAAGGGCATGGGCCTCATCATCCCCGGCCTGACCCCGGATGCCCTGGGTGAGATCTACGTCTACACCCCCTCCTTCACCGAGATCGCCGTGGCCGCGGGCATCTTCGCCATCGGGTTCCTGGTCTTCACCGTCATGCTGAAGGCGGCCGTCCCCATGATGCTGGGCGAGTTCACCATCTCCAAGGGCCGCAAGGCTGTCGAGGCGTCCCCCGAGGCCGAGCCCATCGAGGCGTAGCTTTCCGATCAACGGCCTGTCAACCACGAAGACAGGAAGACCACGAATAGAGCAAGGCAAGTTCCCTTGCAGTTCTTCTCGGTATCGCCTGCGGCGTTACGCGAGACAAACTGAATTCTCCTGGTCTTCCCGTCTTCGTGGTGAATTGCTTGATCTTTAAAGTCCCGCTTCACCAGCGTTCCTGGTCGGTGGCCGGGGCCAGGGCCCAGGGATCGGAGGCCACGCCGTTGATGCTGGCGCCGCTCTGCATCACGTGGCGGGTGTTCGCCAGGAAGCCGTGGGGGAAGATGGGCGCCGGCGCGCTGGCGGCATCCAGCCGGGCCATGAGCTCCGCCGGAAGGGCCAGGTCGAGGGAGGCGAGGTTGGCCTCCAGCTGGGCCAGGGTCCGCGCCCCGAGGATGGGGCTCGCCACGCCCGGCCGCGCCAGCACCCAGGCCAGGGCCACCTGGGCTACCCCGGTGCCGAGTTCGGCAGCCACGGACTCGGCGGCCTCGATGATGGTGTAGTTGCGCTCCGTGAGGCTCTTCGACACGCCGGGCACGTGGCGTCCTTCGCCCTGCGGCTGCCGGTTCCGGCCGTACTTGCCGGTGAGGAGCCCGCCCTTCAAGGGGGACCAGGGCGTGACGCCCAGGCCGCAGGCCTGCGCCATGGGCATCAGGTCGTGCTCCACCGTGCGCTCGATGAGCGAGTATTCGATCTGCAGGGCGATGAAGGGCGACCAGCCCCTGAAGGCCGCCTCGCACTGGCCCTGCGCCACCTTCCAGGCGGGCGTGTCCGACACGCCGGCATGGCGGATCTTCCCGGCCCGCACCAGATCGTCCAGGGTCCTCAGGGTCTCGTCCATGGGCGTGTGGGGATCGTCGAAGTGCATCCAGTAGAGGTCCACGCAGTCCGTGCGCAGGCGCCGCAGGCTCTGCTCCAGCTGCTGCTGGATGGCCTTCCGACCGGCCCCGCCGGCATTGGGATCGCCCCGGTGGAGGCTCCCGCAGAACTTGGTGGCCAGCACCACCTGATCGCGCCCCCCGCGCTCGGCGAAGTAATCGCCCAGGATGGCCTCGCTGTGGCCCTTGGTGTAGATGTTGGCCGTGTCGATGAAGTTGCCGCCGCCCTCCAGGTAGCGGTCCAGCATGGCCCGGCTCTCGGCCACGTCGGCGCCCCAGCCCCAGTCGGTGCCGAAGGTCATGGTGCCGAGGCAGAGGGGGCTGACGCGCAGTCCCGAGCGGCCCAGGGTGCGGTAGTCGGTGAGCTTCATGGCGACCTCCAGGGGCCCCAGCCTACCTCAAGATCAGATCCCGGGGTCCTCGTCCTGGACCTCGTCCGGATTCGCGTTCAGGATGGCCCGGAAGCGCTCCAGGTTCGCCAGGAACAACGCCACCAGGTGCGGGTCGAAGTGGACGCCGGCCCCCTTGCGGATGAGCGCCACGACCTCCTCCTCCGGCCAGGGCTCCTTGTAATGGCGGCGGTTGCTGACGGCGTCGTAGACATCCACCAGGGCGGTGATGCGGGCCTCAAGGGAGATGGCCTCGCCCCGCAGGCCTTTCGGATAGCCGCTGCCGTCCCACTTCTCGTGGTGGCCGATGGCGATGCGCGCGCCCATCCTGATGAAGGGCACGGTGGACCCCTTGAGGATGGTGGCGCCCATGGTCGTGTGCCGCCGCATGGTCACCCACTCGTCCTCCGTGAGGGCGCTGGGCTTCTGGAGGATGGCGTCCGGCACGCCGATCTTGCCGATGTCGTGCATGGGAGCCGCGGCCCGGATGGTGTCGATCCCGGTCTCGTCCCAGCCCAGCAGGCGCGCCATCTCGGCGGCGTAGAGCCCGATCCGGCGCACATGCATGCCGGTCTCGAGATCCCGGTGCTCGCTGGCGGCGATGAGCCGGAGGGCGATCTCCTCGCGGGATTCGCGGATCTCCAGGGTCTGCTCCCTCACCTTCTGGGCCAACTGGGCCTCCCGGTCGCGGAAGGCGATCTCCAGCATGCGCCGACGCAGGGCCGAGTTGACCTGAACCAGGATCTCTCGAGGCTGGTAGGGCTTCAGGACATAGCCAAAAGCCCCCTGCTGGAGGCACTCGATGGCCGTCTCGGCGTCCTCCAGGGAGCTGACCATGACCACAGAGGTGTCGGGAATCCGCGGCTTGATGGCCTTCACCAGATCAAGCCCGGAGGCTCCCGGCATCTGGATGTCGCAGAGGATCAGGTCGATGGCATCCCCGTCCAGCATGGCCAGCGCGGCCGCCACATCCTCGGCCTCCCGGCAGCGGTAGCCCGCCTTGGTCAGGATGTGCCGGAGCGACAGGCGCACGATGGCCAGGTCATCGACGATGAGGATGCTCACCTGCTGAGGAACCACCTGGATGTCGTCAGTCATGGTTGGCCCGTGCACCTCCAACGGTGTCCATGGGGAGGGTTGTGCCCCGAGATCATCGCACAGGCGGAAAAATTCTGGATAGACGAGCTCTGGGGGAGTCCTTGCCTATCCAGCGTGGCGCAAGGGTCAGCGGGCCCACTCCACCATTCGCCAGGATCGGCGAATAGGACCGGCTGCGCCGTAGACGGCCCGGGTGATGCTCAGCGGTGCGGGGGCCCCACTCGGGACGCTGCCTGGGCAGCGCCCACTCGTGACCCGCATCCGCCTTCGCGGGCGAGGGCACAGGACGTGCCCGAGTCAGGAGGCCTTACCTGGCCCACTCCAAAGAATCCCGCTTGGCCGAATAGTGGGCGCCCAGCCCCAGCGCGATGGCCCGCTCACAGAGCTCCAGGGCCGCATGGAAATCGCCCAGCTCGCTCTGGGCCTGGATGCCCCGCTCAAAGCAGGCCAGGCCCTCCAGCATCCGCCGGTACTCATGCGGAAAGGCGGCCTCCAGCTCCGGCAGGTAGCCCAGCACCTGGGCCACCGAGTCCACGCAGGCTTCCCACTGGCCCAGCTGGGCCTGGGCCTCGGCGCTCAGATCGTGGGCCACGGCCTTCACGGCATTGGGCAGGCTGGCCTGGCCGTCAAAGGTGCGGCGCAGATACTTCAGGGCCGATTCCGGCCCATTGAACGCGGCCTCCCGGTGCCCGGAAAGCACATCCTCCAGGACTTCCTTCACCGATTTGCGGACGGGTTCCTGTCGCTTGGCCACTACTCGTACTCGATCGTCGCTGGGGGCTTGGAGGTAATGTCGAAGACCACCCGGTTGATGCCGCGCACCTCGCGGACGATGCGCTGGGCGATGCGGTCCAGCAGTTCGTGGGGCAGGCGCGCCCAGTCGGCGGTCATGAGCCCGGAGCAGGAGCGGAGGGCCACCGTCGCGAAGCGATGGCCCGCAGGGCGGCCGCACAGGAAGTGCGGCCGTGAGATCTGAGCGACACCCCTACTCATACTCGATGGTCGCCGGAGGCTTGCTGGTGATGTCAAAGACCACCCGGTTGATGCCGCGCACCTCGCGGACGATGCGCTGGGCGATGCGGTCCAGCAGTTCGTGGGGCAGGCGCGCCCAGTCGGCGGTCATGAAATCCTCGCTGGTGACGGCCCGCAGGGCGCACATCCACTCAAAGGTGCGCTCGTCGCCCATGATGCCCACGGTCTGCACGGGCAGCAGCACGGCGAAGGCCTGGCTGGTCTTCGCGTACCAGCCGCTCTCCCGCAGTTCCTGGAGGAAGATGGCGTCCGCGTTCTGGAGGATGGTGGCCCGCTCGCGGGTGATGGCGCCGGGCAGGCGCACGGCCAGACCGGGTCCCGGGAAGGGGTGCCGCTGGTTCATCTCCTCGGGCAGGCCCAGCGCCAGGCCCGTGGCGCGCACCTCGTCCTTGAACAGCTCCCGCAGGGGCTCCACCAGCTTGAGCTTCATGCGCTCCGGCAGGCCGCCCACGTTGTGGTGGGACTTCACCAGGATGGCGCCGCCGATGCCGCTGGACTCGATCACGTCGGGGTAGGTGGTGCCCTGGCCCAGGAAGTCGGCCCTCACCTTGCCAGCCTCGCGCTCGAAGACCTCGATGAACTTGCCGCCGATGATCTTCCGCTTCTGCTCCGGGTCGGTGACGCCCGCAAGGGCGCCCAGGAATTCGTCGGAGGCATCCACCCAGATGACGTTCAGCTCGAAGGGGGCGAAGTAGGCCTGCACCTGCTTCATCTCGTCCTTGCGCATGAGGCCGTGGTCCACGAAGACACAGGTCAGCTGCTTCCCGATGGCCTTGTGCAGCAGCAGGGCCGCCACGCTGGAATCCACCCCGCCGCTGAGGCCCAGCACCACGGTGCCCGAGCCCACCTGGGCGCGGATGGCCTTCACCTTCTCCTCGATGAAGTTGCCGGCGTTCCAGTCCAGGGCCATGCCGCAGTGCCTGAGGAAGTTCAGCAGCAGGGGCGTGCCCTGGGCGCTGTGGGTGACCTCGGGGTGGAACTGGAGGCAGTAGATCCCGCGCTTCGGATCCTCCATGGCCGCCACGGGCACGCTGGGCGTCGTTGCGGTGACGGTGAAGCCCGCCGGGGCCACCTCCACGTGGTCGCCGTGGCTCATCCACACCTGCTGGGCGTGGGGCAGGCCCTCGAAGAGCATGGACTGCTCGGGCCGGGCCTGGATCTCCGCCTTGCCGTACTCCCGGCTGGCCGAGCGGTGCAGCTGGCCACCCAGGTTGCGGGCCAGCAGCTGCTGGCCGTAGCAGATGCCCAGGATGGGCACACCCAGCTGGAGGATGGCCGCATCCAGGTCCGGAGCGCCGGGCTCCAGCACCGAGTTGGGGCCGCCCGAGAGGATCACACCCTTCAGGTCCGCCCCGGCGATTTCCGCTGCCGTGGTGCCGGAGTTGTACACCAGCCCGAAGGCCCCCAGCTCGCGCAGGCGCCGCGTGATCAGCCGGGTGTACTGGCTGCCGTAGTCGATGATGGCGATGCGTTCGTGGTGCATGGGGCCTCTGCGGAAGGGCCCAGACCGGCCGGCAGGCAGTCCGGGAGCCACCTCCAGTGTGCCTCATCCGCGCCCTTTCGTCCGCTGGGCCTGGGGTGGCTCAGTGGCCGGCCTTCCTCGCCTTGAGGTGGTCCAGAAGGGCCTTGAGCGAGGGCTTTTCATAGGGGCCCTTGGCCTTGGGGAGGGCCTCCTTGACCATCCGGATCGCGTCTTCCAGGCGCCCCTCCAGGACGGCGACGTGCACCTCCTTGCGCAGGTCGGCCAGCGAGTCCGGCAGCCAGAACTTCAGGGGCTTGCCTACCGCCTGGGGCCGCGGGCCGGAAGGGCCGGATTCCGGCGGGGCCGGAGTCGATGCCGGCACCTCGGCGGCCTTGGCGAGGGCGGCCCGGTACTCCAGGAAGCGCGCCAGCTGTGCCTGGTACGAGGCCACGGCCTGCCGCTCCCAGGGCTCGCGGGCCATCCGCGCGGCCTGGTCCCCGACCTCCCTGGCCTCCGCCTCCCGGCCCAGGGCCAAGAGCACGCTGCCGAAATTCAGCCACACGGAGACATCCAATGGAGCCAGCCGGAGGGCCTCCCTCCCCGCCTGGACGGCCTTCTCCGCGTCCTTCGGATCCTTCGAGTGGAACCGGCAGAGGGCCATGTGGATGCCGGGGAAGTCCGGCTCCAGGCGCCTGGCCTCCTCGAGCCACCCGAGGACCGCTTCCGCAGGGGGCGCGGGCGTCATGGTTCCCTGCTGGGCCATCTCCGCGAGGCGCAGGGGCACCCGGAAATCCGTGGTGCCGGCGGCCTGGGCGCTCCGGAGAGCCCGCTCCGCCGCCGGCCAGTTCCCCTTGTGCAGGGCAGCCAGGCCCAGGCCGGCCTGCACCTGGGGCAGGCCGGGCTCCAGGGCCTTGGCCTGATCCAAAAGGAGCGCCGCCTCCTCGTCCTTCCCGGACTGGGCCAGGACCTCCGCCCGGATCACCAGGGCCTCGGCCTCGCTCACCGGCCGGACCCGGAAATCCTTGTCGGACAAGGTCACCTGCAGCGGCAGGTCCAAGAAGGGGAGGATCGCCCGCGAGGCATACTGGGCAATCCGGCCCTCGAACCGGGCCAGGTCGCCGAAGCCCTCCTGGGCCGCCGCCACGGGATCGGGCTGGCTGGAGAGGGCCCGGAGGTAGGCCGCGAAGGTGCCCGCCTTCCGGGCCTCCTCGTCCAGGAAGAGGTGGTGCACCATGGCCCAGCTCTGGGCGTAGAAGAGGCCCGCCTTGCTGCCTTCCATGTATTCCGGGGAAGCGTGGTTGACCTGGAGGATGGCCTTCAGGGGCATGCGGCCCCGCCGGAGCGTCTCAAGATGCCGGAAGGGGATGCGCCCCAGGTAGACGCGCTTGGAGCGGATCTCGGTCGATCCGTAGAACTCGGCGATGCCCTCGTCCAGCCAGGTGGGCAGGACCGAGAAGTTGTTGTGCACGATGGCATGGGTGTACTCGTGGAAGACCACCGCGAAGGGCTGGTCCTCCTGGTGGCCCGTGTCCAGGCGCACGATGGCCAGGTCCCGCTCGTGGCCCCGCCGGTACATGCCCGAGGCCCGCTTGGGATCCTTCCCCGCGAACTGGTCCGGGACGAAGCGCCGCATGGAGGCCTCGCTCTCAGCCACGATGACGATGACGGGCTTGTGGAGATCCACCTTGATCCCGGGCAGCACGGCGCTGAACACGCTGCGGATGCCCTCGAACCCCTCGAGGGTGCGCCGGGCCTCCGCCTCGCCTGCATCGCTGTAGGCGATGAAGTGGGGAGACCTCACCTCCACCCAGGCCTCCTTCCGGCCCGCCTGAAGGGCGACGCCCTGGAGGAGGGCCAGCGCCAGGAGCAGGCGAATCGGCCGTATCGCGAGCATGGGGACCTCCGCGCAGGGAGTGCCTGGAATCGGGGGCCTACTGCCAGAGGCTGAAGTCCGCCACCTGCAGGAAGGACTTGCGGAGGCGATGGAGCAGGCTGAGGCGGGCGGCGCGGAGCGCCGGATCCTCACACTTCACCATGACGGCAGTGAAGAAGGCCTCCAGGGGCTGGGCCAGGTCCGCCAGGGCCACCAGCAGGCCGCGCTGATCAACCGTGGCCTCGAGCTTCGCCAGCTGACCGGCCAGCGCCTGTTCCTCGGCCTGCACCAGCAGGCCGCTGTCAAAGGCCTCCGCGGGCGCCTCATCCTTCAGAATGTTGCCGATGCGCTTGGCGCTCTGGGCCAGGGAGGCGAAGCGGGCGTCCTCCGCGAAGGTCGAGAGGGCCTCGCAGCGGGCCTTGAGGTCCGCCAGGTCCTCCCAGCCGGCGGCCAGGGCCGAGCGGCGCACGGAGCCCGCAAACCCGGCCAGCTCCAGCTGGTAGGCCACGCGGTCCTTGAAGAAGGCCAGCAGCGCCTCGGTGGTTTCCGCGGGAGGCCTGGTGGCCTTGGCCCCCACGGCCTGCAGGGCCGCCGCGATGAGGTCCGCCGGGCTCAGGGCCCAGCCCCGCTCCCACAGGATCCGCACGATGCCCTGCCCCGCCCGCCGCAGGGCGAGGGGATCCTTCGAGCCGCTGGGGATGAGCCCCACGGCGAAGCAGCCGGCGACCGTATCCAGCTTGTCGCAGAGGGAGAGCAGGCAGCCCATGGGCGTGGAGGGGATGGCATCCTCGGCGCCGACGGGCCGGTAGTGCTCCTTCACGGCCATCCAGACGTCCTCGTGGGCGCCTTCGTGCTTCAGGTACTCGCCGCCCATGATGCCCTGCAGCTCGGGGAACTCGCCCACCATCAGCGTGCGCAGGTCGCACTTGGCCATGCGCGCCGCTTCCAGGGCCCGGTTGACGTGTGCCTCGTCGCTGGAAAGCCGCGTGGCCAGGGCCTTCACCAGGGCCACCACCCGCCCGGTCTTGGCGTGGTAGCTGCCCAGGTCGCGCTGGAAGGTGAGGGCCTGCAGCTTCTCAAGGCGGTCGGACAGGGGGTGCTTGCGGTCCTCGGCGAAGAAGAAGCGCGCGTCGTAGAGGCGGGCCTTCAGCACCCACTCGTTGCCCGCCTTCACGAAGCCCGCGGGGTCATCCGTGCGGTTGGCGGCAGTGAGGAAGCAGGGCAGCAGCCTGCCATCCGCCCCCTCGATGCAGAAGCTCTTCTGGTGCTCGCGCAGGGACGTGACCAGCACCTCCTTGGGCAGCTCCAGGAAGCTGGCGGGGAAGTCGCCGCGCACGATCTTCGGGAACTCCACGATCTCGGCCAGGGTGTCCAGCAGCTCGGCGTCGGCCACCACGCGACCGCCGGCCTCGGTGGCCAGGGCCTCCAGCTGGGCCGCGATCCGGGCCCGGCGGACGTCCACGCTCACCACCACGCCCGCGGCCTCCAGGGCGGCCTCGTAGGCTTCGGGAGACCCGACCTTCACCGGCTCCGGGTGCTGACGGTGGTAGAGGCGATGGCCCCAGGTGCTGTTCGTGGCCCTGACACCGTCCACCGTGATGGGTACCACCTCTTCGCCGAAGAGGCAGAGGATGTTGCGGATGGGCCGCACGAACTCGAAGTCCGAGCTGCCCCAGCGCATGGCCTTGGGCACGTGCAGGCCGGCGATGAGCCCGGGCAGGGCTTCGGCCAGCAGGTCCAGGGTGGGCCGACCAGCGACTTCAAATGTGACAACGGCGCATCGTTCTTTCTTACCGACATCCTTGAATTGGATTCGATCAAACCCTACACCCCACTTTTCAGCGAACTTCTGCCCTTGGATCGTGGGGTTTCCGGACTCGTCCTTGCAAAGTCTCTCTGGAGGTCCTATTTCACTCCTGACTTGGCTTGGACTTGAATCAGGAACACCTGTGACTCGCCAGGAAAGCTTCCTCGGCGAATATGCAAACTCACCAAGATGATTTCGAAGCGAACTTGGGTCGTCGGCTACAGGCACATCAATGTGCTTTGTGGTCGATTGATCAGTGACATTAATGTCCTTCCAAACCAGACCCATCGAATAGTGGTGTTCGAGGAACAGGTTACGTAATTTTTCTCCGAAGTCAGTGATCAACGGCTCCAGGAACCGCGCCGGAATCTCCTCGCAGTGCAGTTCGAGCAGGAAGGTCTTCGTGGCGCTCACTTCACACCTCCCTTCCCGGCTTCGGCGGGCGTGGCGGCAGCCTCTGCGTGTTCCAGGTAGGCTTTCGCACAGGCGCAGGCCAGGTCGCGCACCCGCTTGATGATGCCGGGGCGCTCGGTGGTGCTCACGGCCCCGCGGGCGTCCAGCACGTTGAAGGTGTGGCTCATCTTGAGGGCCTGCTCGTAGGCGCTGAGGAAGTGGCCGTGGTCCTTGAGCAGGCGCCAGCCTTCCTTCTCGAAGGACTCGAAGAGGGTGCGGTGCAGGTCCAGGTCGGCGTGCTCGAAGCTGTAGGCGGAGAGCTCGAACTCCTCGCGCTGGCGCATCTGGCCGTAGGTGACGGGGAACACGCCGTCGTCGGTCTTCACCTCGCCATGCACCAGGTCGAAGATGTTGTCGTAGCCCCCCAGGAACATGCAGATGCGCTCGATGCCATAGGTGAGCTCGGCCGAGACCGGCCGGCAGTCCAGGCCGCCCACCTGCTGGAAGTAGGTGAACTGGCTGATCTCCATGCCATCCAGCACCACCTGCCAGCCCACGCCCCAGGCGCCCAGGGAGGGCGATTCCCAGTTGTCTTCCTCGAAACGCAGGTCGTGCTTCGACAGATCGATGCCCAGCGCCTCCAGGCTCTCGATGTACATCTCCTGCACCTTGGCGGGACTGGGCTTGAGGATCACCTGGAACTGGAGGTGCTTGTAGACACGGAAGGGGTTCTCGCCATAGCGGCCGTCCGCCGGACGGCGGCTGGGCTCCACATAGGCCACGTTCCAGGGCTTCGCTCCCAGGGCGCCGAAGAAGGTGAGGGGGTTCATGGTGCCCGCGCCCTTCTCCAGGTCGTAGGGCTGGCCGATGAGACAGCCCCGGTCGGCCCAGAACCGCTGCAGGCGGAGGATGAGTTCCTGGATGTGCATGGGGGCTCGCCAAAACGAGCATTCTAGCGGGTTTTCAGGGCTTTGATAAGCTCGGGGGATGCTGATCCGCCCCGCCCTTCCCGCCGATGCCGAGGCTCTGGCGAGCCTCGGAGAGCGCCTGTGGCGCGAGACCTACACAGGCCTCATCCCCGCCCCAAACCTGGACCTGCACCTGGCGGAGACCTTCGGCCTCGTGCAGCAGACCGGGGAACTGCTGGATCCGGCCAGCTGGTTCCTCGTCATCGAGGTCGAGGGTGTCTTCCTGGGCTACGCCCTCCTGCGGGCTCACGGCCCGAAGGCCCCCGGCCCGGGGGTGCCCTTCGACCGCCCCCTGGAGGTGGCCCGCTTCTACGTGGACCGCACCCTGCACGGCCGGGGCGCGGCCCAGGCGCTGATGGCCGAGGTGCTGGCCCGGGCCGCTGCCGCGGGCCATGACGGCGTGTGGCTGCAGGTCTGGGAGCAGAACCCCAGAGCCATCCGCTTCTACGCCAAGGCCGGGTTCACCGATGCCGGCGAGGCCACCTTCCGCATCGGGAAGCAGGTGGATCGGGACCGGCTGCTGGTGCAGGCCCTCAGGCCTTGATCACGTGGGTGTCGGCGAACAGGTCATGCAGGCAGCGGCGGGTGGGCTGGAAGATGAAGACCACGTCCATCAGGTGGATGAGGCTGCCGATGCCCTGGACCTTGAGGACCATCTGCACGATGGTGGCCACCACGGCGAAGGGCAGCCAGCGGAGGAAGAAGACCCGCCAGAGGCTGGGGATCTCGCCGTCGCTGGTGATCATGCGGATGCCCAGGGCCTTCTTGCCGATGGTCTGGCCATGCTTCACCAGCAGCACGATCTGGGTGATCAGGAGGCCCAGCAGGACCAGGAGCGCCGCACCGAGGATGACCATCATGGAGGCGAGCTTGCCGCCCACCAGGGCCATGGGGACCAGGATGGCCAGTCCGATCCCGGGGATGGCGAACACCAGCCCATCGAGCAGCGCGGCCCCGAGCCGGCTGAGGCGGGTGGCGGCCTCGACGTCGTAGGTTTCCTGAGTCTGGTAGGGGTCCATGTCCGTCAGCTCCATTCTTGACAGGGTGCAAAAGGACGGAGGCCCTGACAAGGGTTCTATGCGCTGGGCGGGCGCACTGTGACCTCCGTCCTTTGCGCCTCCCTGCCGCCCCTGTATGATCCTCGTTTCCCGGGGTATGGCATGACCCGAAAAATCGCGCTCCTCGCCATCGGTGGCAATGCTCTCCTCAAGGAGAAGGAACGCGGACTCCAGGAGGAGCAGCTGGAGAACGCCCGGGAGACGGCGGAGATGCTGGCCAAGGTGGTGGCCGAGGGCTACTCGCTGTGCGTGGTGCACGGCAACGGGCCCCAGGTGGGCAACCTGCTCATCCAGCAGGAGGCCGCCTCGGGCCAGGTGCCGCCCTACAGCCTCGACGTCTGCGGCGCCATGACCCAGGGCTCCATGGGCTACATGCTGGAGCGCATGCTCATCAACCGCCTGCGCTTCCTCGGCGTGGACGCACCCGTGGCCTCGGTCCTCACCGAGGTGGTGGTGGACAAGGAGGACAAGGGCTTCCAGGACCCGACCAAGCCCGTGGGGCCCTTCTACCCCGAGTTCCGCGCCCTGGAGCTGATGCGGGCCAAGCGCTGGAAGATGAAGGAGGACTCAGGCCGCGGCTGGCGCAAGGTGGTGCCCTCGCCCAACCCCCTCGAGATCGTCCAGCTCGATGCCATCAAGACCCTCCTGCAGGCGGGCAATTCCGTGATCGCCGGCGGCGGCGGCGGCATTCCGGTGATCCGCGATGCCAGCGGCTTCCTGGTGGGCGTGGAGGCCGTCATCGACAAGGACCGGCTCAGCGCCCTGCTGGCGACCCAGCTGGGTGCCAACCTCTTCATCATCCTCACGGGCGTGGCCAAGGTGGCCCTGGACTTCGGCAAGCCGACCCAGCGCTGGATGGACCGCCTCACGGCCAGTGAGGCGCGGCGGCACCTGGCCGAGGGGCAGTTCCCTCCCGGCAGCATGGGCCCCAAGATCGAGAGCGCCCTGGGCTTCCTGGACGGCGGCGGCGACGAGGTGCTCATCACCACCGCCGAGGCTCTGGCCACGGAGGATCCGGCCACCGTGGGCACGCGGATCGTGAAAGACTGAGTGGCGCTGGAGTTCCCCATGTACGCCATGATCATCGTCCGCTACCGCCGTCCGCTTCCCGAGATCGAGGCCGTCACGGAGGCCCACCGGGCCTACCTCCGCGACCTGCAGGCGAAGGGCGTCCTGGTGGCCTCGGGTCCCCTTGATCCACGCTTCGGCGGCATGTGGCTGGTGCGGGTCCAGGATGAGAACCCCCTGGCCGACCTGGACGCCCTGATGGCCGGCGATCCCTTCCACCAGCACGGGCTGGCCAACTACGAGCTGCTGCCCTGGAAGGTCATGCAGGGCAAGGAGGGGCTCGACCGGATCTGATCGGCCCTGGGACGGGGCGAAGCCTTCCCGAGCCTCTGCTTACTGAGCGGCAGGCTCTGGGTCCCCCGGGGTCAGAGGTGCTTCACCGTCACCACCGGGACCTCGTCCTTCAGGAACCGGACCATGGCCATGTCGAATTCCTCGATGTGCTGGGCCAGCAGGTCCGCGAGGAAGATGGTGAGCTCCATGGCCACCGGCCGGCCGCTCCTGAACTGCTCCTCCAGCCGCCGGGCCCTTCCGACCAGCCGTTCATGTTCGGCCTTGTGCGCGGCCAGCCCGGGATAGGCCCGCTCCCTCATGAAGGCCTCCTCCGTCTCGAAGTGCTCCCTGGCGTACGCCAGCAGGGCATCCAGCCCGGCCTTCACGTGCGCCTCGGAGGTCCCCTCCCGGAAGGCCTCGGTCAGGTGGTTCAGGGCCGCGAACAGGGCCCGGTGCTGGGCGTCGATGGTATCGATGCCCGTTTCGTATCGGCTGTTCCAGCTGGCGATGGGCATGGGTGTCCTCTTGGGTTGGTCCGGGGGCGGTGGGTGGTGCGCGCCGCTTCGGCCGGAAGGCGCTAGGGGGCGGGTTGGAGGAAGAGGTTCGTGATCTTCTGCTGGATCTCCCGGAGGCTGTAGGGCTTCCGGATGCTGGTGACCGAGGGGCGGCCTTCCAGGAGCGGAGAGATCTCATCGTCGCTGTAGCCCGTGGCCATGATCACGGGCAGCCCGGGACGCAGGTTCAGGATCCGCGGCAGGGTTTCGGCGCCGCTCAGCCCGGGCATGTTCATGTCGAGGATCACCAGGTCCACCGCCAGGCCGGATTCCAGCAGCTGGAGGGCCCGGGCCCCGGCGGAGGCCTCGGTGACGGTGTGGCCGATCACCTCCAGCAGCGGCACGGCGGATTCCCGGATCAGCTCGTCGTCGTCCACCAGCAGGATGCGCAGCGACCGGCCGGACTGGAGGGAGAGCGCCGAGGCCACGGCCGTTTCCGCCTCGGGCGCGCCCACCCGGCTGGCCGGGAAGCGGAGGATGGCCTGGGTTCCCCGCCCCGGTTCGCTGCGGAGTTCGAAGGTCCCTTCATGCGCCAGCATGGTCCCGTAGACCATGCCGAGCCCCAGCCCCGTGCCCTTGCCCAGGGGCTTGGTGGTGAAGAAGGGGTCCATGGCCCGGGCCAGCACCTCCGGTGTCATGCCCTCGCCCGTATCCTCCACCCGCAGGGTCAGCCCGCCCCCCTCCGCCAGAGTGCGGATGGAGAGGGTGCCGCCGCCAGGCATGGCATCCAGGGCGTTCACGCAGAGGTTCATCAGGGCGTGGCTCAGGGCGCCGGGATCCCCGCGCAGCCTTCCGATGCCCTCCGCCAGCTCCATCCTCAGCTGGATGCGCTGGAGGGTGGTGTGGCTCAGCAGCTGGGCCATCTCCCGCACCAGCTCGTTGAGGTCGATGGGCCGCTCCTCCTGCAGGTCCTTCCTCGCGAAGTAGAGCAGGCTCTTGACCACGCCGCGGCCGCGCATGCAGGCGTTCATGATGGTGTCGAGGCTCTTCACCTGCGGGGCCTGGGGCTCGGCGGTCTCCCGCAGAGTCGAGGCCAGGCCCAGAATGGCGCCCAGCACGTTGTTCATGTCGTGGGCCACCCCACCGGCCAGGGCCCCCAGGCTCTCCAGCTTCTGCGACTGCTGGAGCTGGGCCTCAAGGGAGCGCCGTTCCGCCTCGTCCTTCCGGGCCTGGGTGATGTCCTCCTTGATGGCGATGTACCCGGTGAGCTCGCCCTGCTCGTCGCGCACCGGGGCGATGATCGCCCGCTCCAGGAAGGGTTCCCCGCCCTTCTTCAGGTTCTCGAACTCGCCCACCCAGACGTCGCTGCGGTCCAGGGTCTCCCAGAGGGTCCGGTAGTGGCCCGGTGGCGTGGCGGGGGACTTCAGCAGGCGGGGGTTCTGCCCGATCACCTCCTGGGCCGAGTAGCCGGAGATCCGGGTGAAGGTGGGATTGACGTATTCGATGGCCCCCTTGGGATCCGTGATCACGATGGACAGCGGGCTCTGCTCCAGGGCCACGGAGATCTTGCGCAGGGCCTGCTCCGCCAGCTTGCGCTCGGTGATGTCCTGGATGATGCCGACCATGGCCACGGGCCGGTCCCCGGCATCGCGGTGGATCTCCCCCCGGCCGTGGACCCAGCGGCGCTTGCCATCGGAAACCCGGAGGATCGGGTAGTCCAGGTCGAAGGGCTCGTGGCGCTCGATGATGCCGGCCACGTAGGACGCCATGCGGTCCCGGAAGTCCGGGGCCACGACCTGCACCCAGCCTGCCAGATTCCGGGGATGGTCCGGACCGACACCGAAGATCTGGTCGAGGAAGGGGCTGCCCTTCCAGCAATCCTCCTGGATGAACCAGGTGTAGGTGCCGATGCCGCCCGCCTCCTGGGCCTCTTTCAGCTGCCGCTCGCTCTCCAGCAGCGCGATCTCCGTGCTGCGGCGCTGGTCGTCCAGGGCCAGGTGATCCAAGGCGAAGGAGATGTCCATGGCGGCTTCCACCAGCAGCGCCTCTTCGGGTTCGCCGAAGAACCCCAGCTCCTTGGAGTAGACGCAGAGCGCCCCGATCACCCGGCCCTCCCGGCGGATGGGGAAGGCCGCCACCGCCTGGAAACCGGATTCGAGGGCCGCCACGTGCCACGGGCCCGTCCCCGGGGCATGGAGGAAATCGTTCACCACGCACGGGACCGCTTCGCGGATGGCCCTGCCCACGGGGCCGGCACCGAAGGCCGTCGGGCCGCTCTCGACGCGGATCCGATCGAGGTAGGCGTGGGTGTCCCCATAGGAGGCGGCCACCCGGACCTGGTTGACCCACGGGTCATCCAGGCCGATCCAGGCCATGTCGAACTTCCCGAACTCGACCATGACTTCGCAGATCTTGGCGAAGAGCGCCTCCCGGCTCGAGGACCACACGATGGCCTGGTTCACCTGGCTCAGCGCGGCATAGAGCTGGGTCATCCGCCGGATCTCCCGCTCGTTCTTCCGGCGCTCGCTGATGTCCCTCACGAAGCTGATCACCCGCGGCTGGCCGTCGAGGTCGAGGGCCCGGGAGCTGACCTCCACCGGGAAGGTGCTGCCATCCTTGCGCTGGTGCAGGGTCTCGAACCGCACCGGGTCGGAATTCCACAGGCGCTGGTACAGCTCCCGCCCGCCCTCCCGGGTCTCGGGTGCCCGCAACGCGAAAATCTCCATTCCGAGGAGTTCTTCCCGCGTGTACCCGTACTGACCGAAGGCCTGCGCATTGGCCTCGAGGATGCGTCCCCCGCCATCCATCAGGAGGATGATGTCGCTGGCCTCCCGCATGACCGTCTCGTAGCGTCGGCTGAGTCCCAACTGCTTCGCGAGCGCTTCCGCGTCCCGGTGCCGCAGCACCACACCCAGGCCTGCGCCGAGAAGGAGCAGAAGGCCCATCAGCCCAAGACCGCCCAGCCAGATCCTCTGACGAAGGGGGCCGTAGATCTCGGCGGCATCCACCTTGGTCACCATGTGCCAGGGGGTGCCCGGAATTCCCCGCAGCACGGAGACCACGGCCACGCCGCGGTAATCAACACCCTCCGTCAGCCCCTTCCGGCCGAGGACGGCCTGGGCGGCAGGAAGCTCCGGATTCGCCGCCAGGTCGTGGCGCAACGTCATCGCGGTGCTCGCCTGGTGACGCAGGTCGTTGAGGAACAGGACCTGATCCCCCTCCCGCCGCACCAGCAGCGTCTCGGCACTCCGGCTGTGGGTGGGCCAGGACTGGACCAGGGGGTAGAGGTAGATTCTCGGATCCACCATGAACAAGAGCGCCCCCACCGCCGACTCGCCACCCTCGGGCCGGATGGGCACCCACAGCGCCATGTGGATCTCCGTGCGGCCCGGAAGGCGGTGAAGGTCCTTCACCAGCACCCCGGAAGCCCGCAGGGCCTCGCGGATTTCCGCGGGGTCCTCAAAGGAGGGTTCCGGGGCAGATGTCTGGGGCACGGAGATCCGGACCTGCCCCCGGGCATCGAACAGGGTAATTCGCTGATACCCGAAGCCCTCCCGGAGCCCAGCCATCCAGTTGAGCAGGTCTCGCTCAGGCGGCGCTGAAGGCGAGCGGGTCAGGTAGCGCTGGAGCTGCGCCTGGATCAGGCCTCCCCTGACGATGGTCCCGGCATCCCCCCGCCGCTCGGACATCCAGTTGGCAATCTGGCCGGCCTTCAGATCCGCGATGGTGGACAGTTCCTCCTGCACCCGCGCCCGGGCGGCGCGGACCCACTGTCCGAGCAGGACCGCGCCCCCGAAGAGGATCAGGATGCCAAGGCCGGAGTAGATGGCCAGGCTCCTGGGGGAGAAGCCGAGCATGGACCGGCTGCTGTCCGACCGGAACGCAGCCAAGGGCCAGGTGTCACGGCCGGAAGACAGGAGCTGGGCCAGGCCCAGCAACAGGGCACAGATGCTTTGAGGCAGGGACATCGGAATGTAACCCGTGCCATAGAGCAGAGGCGATCCGGCAGCGTAGGCGACCAGCGCCACCAGGCCCAGCACCAGGGGGACCAGGGCCAGGAGCGCCGCGGCCTGTCTGGCGGCCCGCCCCCCCTTGAGCCCGTGTCTGGCCAGGAAGGCGAGGGCAGAACCCAGCAGGGCCAGATCGGTCAGTGCCGACGTCAGCTGGAGCCTCGGCCAGAAGCGAAGCAGCCAGGCCTCAACAGGCAGCCGGCTCCCGGAGACGTGGCCAATGACGAAGGCCAGACTCGTCACCCCTGCCAAGGAGGCGGCCCCCAAGGCCAGCCGCCGGAACCCCGGGGCTTCGGGCTGCCACTCGACCCCCAGACACGAGGCGGCCAACAGGACCACCAGACCGGAGCCCAGGGGCGACATGGGCACCAGCCCCGAACCCAGGGCCGCGAGCGAGGCCATTCCGAAGAGGGTTCCCACCAGCGAACCAACCGCCAGCAGGCCCGCCCCCAGGGACAGGCCCAGCCGCAGGCGCCGGGGGGCGTTCTGCAGAAATCGGAACTAGGGCATAACCGATGAAGTCATCAATAAACCTTGCTCCTTCTTCGGCCTGGAAATCCGGAAGCTGAATCCTGGTGGCTTGTCTGGTTGGCCTCTCTCTATTTTTTTCATAGTCACGTTCAAGCAACAGCAGCCTTGTGACAAAGGTCACATGGGGATCATCAATAACTCATGCGCCCTTCGCGTCCACCGATGAAGCGCTATCCAGCCTGGACATGGGTCGTCATTTAAGCCTGCGAGAACTGCTCATATTGGGTAATTTCCAGTTCCTACATAGACATCCATCCGGTTTTCGACCTCATTTCGGCCCTGCCCGGCACCTTTCACCCAATCTCCGAACGGAGGCACCATGCTGACCCCCCTGAGGTTACGCACGCCTGGGATGAGGTCCCTCGCCCTGACCATGACCCTCCTGGGAATCACCCCCTTCGCCGGCGCCTCAGAGCGGGAGGAGCCGAGGCCCCGGCCCGTGCGCCCCGCGAACCGGGACGAGCGGCGCCGCCCGGCCCCCGAAGTCCGGGACGCCAAGGACGCCGCCCGGCTGAGGGCCCTGGAACAGGAGAACGCCCGGCTCCGGCAGGAGCTGGCCGCCAAGAACGCCGTCAAGGCGGGCGCCCCGGGCTCGGAGGCGGCCTCCCCCGAGGGGGCCCTGGTCGAACTGAAGGCCGGGAACGCCAGGTTCGCCGCCGGGGCCCGCACCCGCACCCAGATGGGCTACTCCGATGCCGCCCTGCGCGCGACGCTGGCCAAGGGGCAGGCCCCCTTCGCCGTGATCGTCACCTGCAGCGACAGCCGCCTCGGCGACAACTTCATCTTCGACCAGGAGCTGGGCCGTCTCTTCACGGTGCGCGAGGCGGGCAACTGCCCCGACACCCAGAGCCTGGCCAGCATCGAGTACGCGGTCGAGCACCTGGGCTCCAAGGTCGTCGTGGTGCTCGGCCATGAATCCTGCGGCGCCGTGAAGGCCGTGCAGGAGGCCGGGCCCGTCCCCCTGCCCGGCCACCTCTGGAGCCTGCAGGCCGCCATGGCCGGCCTGCTGGAGAGCGTCCCGCACCCTGCCGGGGAGTCCAAGGCCGGCCACCTGTCCCACCTGGTGGAGGCCAATGCCCTGCGTCAGGCCCGGGTGGTGCTGGACCGCAGCAGCATCGTCCAGCACCTCTGCAGGGAGGGGAAGCTCTCCGTGGTTCCCGCGGTCTATGACCTCGCCAGCGGCCAGGTGCGGTTCCTGCCAGCCCTCACCGCCGGTGAACCCAAGGTCGAAGCCCACCACTGATCCCGCCCTTCCGACTTCGAAGAATTCCCGCCCCTCTTTCCGACGCCGCACCCCACCCCCTTCCGGAGGCAGTCATGTCCTTCCTCGACAACATCAAGATGGGCCCGAAGCTCATCGGCTCCTACCTGATCCTGGCCGCCATCACCGCTGCCGTCGGCATCCTGGGCATCCAGAAACTGCACACCATCGAAGCCGCCGACGCCAAGCTCTACGAGAAGATCACCATCCCCCTCGGCGAGCTGGGCGACATGCGACAGCTCTTCCAGCGTCAGCGGGTCAATGTCCGCGACGCCATCTCCACGGGCGATGTGGAGAGATACGGCAATCGCATCAAGGAACTCGAGGCGGAGCTTGCCAAGTTCGAGACCTCTTACGAAAAGACCATCCTGACGGAGAAGGGACGCGAGGAGTTCAAGCACTATAAGGACGCCACCAACGTCTACGACAAGGACGCCAGTAAGATGCTCGATCTGGTCCGGGCCGGAAAGTCCCGGGAGGCCGAAGCCCTGCTGCGCGGAGACGCCGCCAAGACCACCCAGGAAGTCAACAAGGCCCTGGACAACCTCCAGGCCTCCAAGCTTGGCCTCGCCAAGGCCACGGCCGATGACAACATGGCCCTCGCCAACTCCGCCACCAACCTCATGATCGGCATCATCGTCCTGGGCGTCGTCTTCGGCGTGGTCACGGGCGTCATCATGACCCGCGCCATCACCCGGCCCCTGACCCGCTTCGGCGAGGTGCTGGAGGCCGTGGCCGGAGGCGACCTCAGCATCCACTCGGACATCCAGACCAAGGACGAGCTGGGCCAGATGAGCGCCGTCCTCAACAGCACCATCAGCAACCTGCGGGAATCCATGCTGCAGGTGCAGGAGAGCGCCATGGCGATCTCCACGGCCTCGGGCGAGATCTCCATGGGCAACACGGACCTGAGCCGGCGCACGGAAGAGCAGGCCGCCAGCCTGGAGGAGACCGCCAGCAGCATGGAGCAGATCACCAGCAACGTGAACCAGACCGCCGACAACGCGCGTTCCGCCAACCAGGAGTCCAGCAAGGCGCGCCAGGTGGCCCAGGATGGCGGCGCCGCCGTCACCCAGGTCATCGCGGCCATGGAGGCCATCAACCAGTCCTCCGCCAAGATCAACGAGATCATCGGCGTGGTCGACGAGATCGCCTTCCAGACCAACCTGCTGGCGCTCAACGCCGCGGTGGAGGCCGCCCGGGCCGGTGAGCAGGGCCGCGGCTTCGCCGTGGTGGCCGCGGAGGTCCGCAACCTGGCCAAGCGCAGCGCCGACGCCGCCAAGGAGATCAAGGGCCTCATCCGCGAGAGCGTGGCCAAGTCCGTGGACGGCAACAAGGTGGCCGCCCACGCCGGCGAGACCATCGCGGAAGTGGTGAGCAACGTGCAGCGGGTGACCTCGCTGGTCAGCGAGATCGCCAACGCCACGCAGGAGCAGAGCACGGGCCTGAACGAGATCAACAAGGCCGTGGTGTCCATGGACGAGGTCACCCAGCAGAACGCGGCCCTGGTGGAGGAATCCGCCGCCGCCGCCGAATCCCTGGATGCCCAGGCCCACGCCCTGAACGAGATCGTCGGCCGCTTCAAGACCGGCGTGGAAGTGCGCCGGACCGCGGCCGCCCCCAAGGCGCGCACCACGGTCTCGTCCGCTCCGGCCCCCAAGGCGCCCAAGAACGGCCAGCCCTCCCTCAGGCGCCCGGCGGCCCGCCCCGAGCTCGCCGCGGCCAAGCAGCCCGTCCCGACCCCCAAGAACGACGACGACGGCAACTGGGAGGCCTTCTGAACCCTCCGGGGGTCCAGCAGGTATTCAGGCATTGATTCCCTCGTTCCGAAACCATCTGTAGCCCGGTCGCAGCCACTGGACTGTTGCGGAGAACAACATGGCAAGCACTGAAGCCACTTCCCAAGGTCTCCAGCAGGTGCTTTGCTTCGCCCTCGCGGGGGAGGCCTATGCGCTGCCCATCCTGAAGGTCCGGGAGATCCAGGCCCAAGCCACCATCACCCGGATCCCCAAGGCCCCCCCCTACATGCCCGGCGTCATCAACCTCCGGGGGGCCATCGTCCCCATCCTCGAGTTGCGCCACCGCTTCTCCCTGGGGGACCCCCCTGAGGACACCCGGCCCGTCATCGTCATCGTGGAAGTCCAGGGCCGCACCCTCGGCATCCGCGTGGATTCCGTGTCGGACGTGCTGGACCTGGATCCCGCCGCCATCCGGCCCGCGCCGGAGCTGGGCACCCAGACCGCCCTGGGCCGCGAGTTCATCGCGGGCCTGGCCAGCCTGCCCGGGGCCACCGGGGCCGAGTCCATGCTGATCCTCCTGGACCTGGACCGCCTGCTCTCCGATGGCGAGCTGATGGCCCTCGAAAGCGCCACGGCCTGAAGCCATGGCACGGAAAGCGGCTCCCTCCAAACAGGCGCTCCTCCTCGAGGGCGATCTGGACATCTTCTCCATCCAGCAGCAGTGGGAGAAGGCCCTGCCCCTGGTGGCCGGGGCGACCGGCATCGCTGAAGTGGACCTGTCGGCCCTGGGGGACCTGGATCTGTCCGGGCTCCAGCTGCTGGGCGCCCTGGACCGGGACCTCCGGGCCAAGGGCGTCACGCTCGCCGTGCTGGGGGCCAGGGACGAGTGGAAGGCCCGCTTCGCCGCCCTGGGGATGGCCCATCTCGTTGACGGGGCCCACCCGTGAGCCGGTGGTTCTCTGGAGGGTCCAACCCAGCCCCGGCGCCCGTGGCGGAACCGGCGGAGGCCCCCGGCCTCCCCGGCGGGATCACCCGCGACGTCCTGCTTCGTCTGGCCGCCTGCGAGGCCCGGATGCTGGAGGGCCAGGTGAACTACCTGACCCCCGAACTGCTCCAGGTGGATGGCCTGGTGCGGGAGGCCGCCGGGACGCTGGAGGACGCGCTGAAGACCCTGGACCGCAGCGTGCAGCACCAGCACCTGCTGGCGGGCGAGATCCAGGCGGCCATGCAGAGCACCCTGGAGGGCGATGCGGACGGGGGAGCCGGGACACTCGACGCCATGAGCACCACCATCATGGGCACCCTCGACGGCCTGGTGACCCACATCAACGAGATCTCCACCTCCACGGGCAAGCTCGCGGAGCAGGTCGAGGACATCCGCGAGCGCTCCTACACCATGGAGTCCATGCTGGGCGAACTGTCCGAGATCGCCGCCCGGACCCACCTCCTCTCCCTGAACGCCAGCATCGAGGCCGCCCACGCCCGCCAGTTCGGCGCCGGCTTCGCCGTGGTGGCGGGCGAGGTCTCCAAGCTGGCCGACCGCAGCACGGCCCTGAGCAACACCATCCAGGAGCAGGTGCTGGGCACGCGGCTGGCCCTTGAGCGCACGGATGCCCACGTGAAGGCCATCGCCAACCAGGACATGGACGTGGCCATGAAGTCCCGGCGTGAATCCGAAAACCTCGTCATGGCCATGCGCACCTCCAACTGGATCGTCAAGGACCTGGTCGCCCAGCTCGAGGAGAACGCCCGCAAGGTCACCGAGCAGGTGGGCCACGTGGTGCGCAGCCTCCAGTTCGAGGATCTTGTGCACCAGACCCTCATGGCCTGCCTCAAGGAGCTGGGGAACCTGCTGGAGCAGTCCCAGGCCTGGAAGGCCCTCGAAGTCCGGCTGCAGGCCGGGGAGCCCGAGGGCCCCGCCCTGGCGGCCCTGGAGACCGCCCTGGGCGAGATCGAAGCGGCCCGCATCCAATTCCGCGCGGTGAAGAGCGGTTCGCTCACCGCCGGCGAAGTCGACCTTTTCTGACCAGGAGCCGAACGATGGGCCGTCTCATCCTCACCGTCGATGACTCGAGCACGATGCGCCAGATGATCACCTTCACGCTCAAGGGCGCGGGCTTCGAGGTCCTCGAGGCCGGCGACGGCGTGGAGGCGCTGGAGGTGGCCGCCGGGAAGAAGCTGGATCTGATCATCACCGACGTCAACATGCCCCGCATGGATGGCATCACCCTGGTCCAGCGCCTGCGAGCCCAGCCCGGGTTCAAGTTCACGCCCATCCTGGTCCTCACCACCGAGTCCGACGCCTCCATGAAGATGAAGGGCAAGGAGGCCGGGGCCACCGGCTGGATCGTCAAGCCCTTCAGCCCGGAGAAGCTGCTGGACGTCGTGAACAAAGTCCTCTGAGGTTCCCATGTCCGACGCGATGGCCCAATTCCGAGACGCCTTTTTCGAGGAGGCCACCGAGCTTGCCGACGGCATGGAGGCGACCCTGCTCTCCATGGACCTGGCCTCGGTCGAGGTCGAGGACCTCCACACCCTCTTCCGGGCCGCCCACTCCATCAAGGGCAACGCGGCCACCTTCGGCTTCCCGGCCGTCGCCGCCTTCACCCACCAGCTGGAAAGCACGCTCGAACCCGTCCGCCAGGGCGCCCGGCCCATGACGCCCGATCTGCGCGAGCTGATGCTGCAGGGGGTGGACCTCATCCGCAGCCACCTGCACCACGCCCGCCGGGGAGAGGCGCTTCCGCCCAGGGAGCTGCAGGCGCAGGAGCTGCTCGTGGCCAAGCTGGCGGAGGAGGCCCCCGCCCCGCCAACGGCCGCCACCACCCAGGCCCCGGCCCGCTCCGTGGCCATGAAGGGCGGCCGCGGCTTCTCCATCCGCTTCGAAGCCCCGAGGGACGCCTTCCGCCGGGGCATCAACCTGGAGCGGCTCTTCCGCGACCTGGCCAAGCTGGGCCCGATGCAGATCTGGCCCGACCTGACACGGATCCCCGCCTTCGACGCGATGGATCCCGAGGACTGCCACCTGGCCTGGGACATCCGGCTGGAGACCGCCCAGCCCCAGGCCGATGTGGACGAGATCTTCGAGTTCGTGGCGGAAGGGGACAACCTCCGCATTCAGCCCCTGAGCCCCGAGGGCGCCGTGCCCACGCTGGGCGAGATCCTCCAGACCGAGGCCGGCGTCAGCCCCGCCGACATCCGCGAGGCGCTGTCCCAGCAGAAGCGCCTGGGCGAGCTGCTGGTGGACATGGGCAAGGTCCAGCCCGAGGCGGTCAACAAGGCCCTCGACCAGCAGCAGAAGAAGCGCAACCAGGCCGAGGCCTCCACCGTGCGGGTGGCCACGGACAAGATCGACCGCCTGGTGAACCTGGTGGGCGAGCTGGTCATCACCCAGGCCATGCTGGCCCAGGCCTCCCAGCAGTCCCACACCCTGCAGGGGGAGGAGCAGATGAGCGCCGCCCTGCTGCAGCTGGACCGGCAGACCCGCGAGCTGCAGGAGCGCGTGATGGGCATCCGCATGGTGCCCGTCGAGATGGTCTTCTCGCGCTTCCCCCGCATGGTCCACGAGCTGGGCAAGCAGCTGGGGAAGGATGTGGAGCTGGTCATGGAGGGCCAGGCCACGGAACTGGACAAGACCTTCATCGAGATGCTGGTGGATCCGCTCACCCACCTGGTGCGCAACGCCGTGGACCACGGCATGGAGGCCAAGGAGGAGCGCCTCAAGACCGGCAAGCCCGCCATGGGCACCATCGCCTTGCGGGCCTCCAGCCGGGGCGGCCACATCCACATCGAGGTCAAGGACGACGGCAAGGGCCTCAACCGCGACCGCATCTACCAGAAGGCCCTGGACCGCGGCCTGCTCCAGCCCGGCCCCCGCCCCTCGGACGAGGAGCTGAACCTGCTCATCTTCGAGCCCGGCTTCTCCACGGTGGAGCAGGTCTCGGACCTGTCGGGCCGCGGTGTGGGCATGGACGTGGTGAAGCAGAACGTGCGGGCCCTGGGCGGCCGCATCGAGGTGGAGAGCCAGCCCGGCCGAGGCACCCTCATCCGCCTGGTGCTGCCCCTCACCCTCGCCATCCTGGACGGCCTCACCGTCCGCGTGGCGGAGGAGACCTACGTGTTCCCCCTGGCCTCGGTGCTGGAGAGCTTCCAGACCCGGGGCAGCGATGTGCAGACCGTGAAGGGCGACCGCGAGGTGATCAGCCTCCGGGGCGAGTTCATCCCCGTGGTGCGCCTGCAGCGCCTGCTGGCCTTGGGCGCGGGGCAGGAGGCCTCGGACCGCACCCTCCTGGTGCTCGTCGAATCCGAGGGCCGCCGCGCGGCCATGGCCGTGGACGAGCTGCTGGGCCAGCAGCAGGTGGTCATCAAGAGCCTGGAGACCCACTACCGCCGGGTGGAGGGGATCTCGGGCGCCACCATCCTCGGGGACGGTCGCGTGGCCCTGATCCTCGACGTTCCAGGCCTCATGCGGCTGGAGGCGGGGTCCGCCGCCGTCGGCGCATGAACCGTTTCCGCGGCGCCGCGGCCGACGCCCTGACCCAGGGCCGGGAGCAGCTGTCCACGGAGACCTTCACCGCCCTGCGAGACCTCCTGCACGCCCACTCGGGCATCGCCCTGGCCCCGCACAAGCTCACCATGGTGCAGTCGCGCCTGGCCAAGCGCCTGCGGATCCTGGGCCTCCAGACCTACGAGGAATACCTGCGGCGGCTGGAGAACCCGGAGGCCCCGGAGTGGTCCGAGTTCATCAACGCCCTCACCACCAACCTCACCAGCTTCTTCCGTGAAGGCCACCACTTCACCCGCCTGGTGCCCCTTCTCCAGCCCTTCCACGCCGCCTCCCGCCGCATCAAGGTCTGGAGCGCCGGCTGCTCCACGGGGGAGGAGCCCTACACCCTGGCCATGACCCTGCTTCAGGGCTTCGGCTCCGCGGCCAACATCCAGGTCCTGGCCACGGACCTGGACACGGCGGTGCTGGAGACGGCCGCCAAGGGCATCTATCCCATGGCCCGCATCGAGGGGCTGGAGGACTCCTGGAAACGGCTGGCCTTCCTGCGGGGCTCCGGCGCGCAGGAGGGACAGGTGCGGGTGCGGTCCGAAGTCCGCCAGCTGGTCGCCTTCCGCCAGCTGAACCTGCTGGAGGATCGCTGGACCGTGCCCGAGGCGCCCTTCCAGGCCATCTTCTGCCGCAACGTCATGATCTACTTCGACAAGCCCACGCAGCGCAAGCTCCTGCGGCGCTACCACGAGCTGCTGGAGCCCGACGGGCTGCTCTTCGTGGGCCACTCCGAGGCGCTGCTGGACAACTCGCTGGGGTTCCAGTCCCTGGGCCAGACCATCTACCGGCGCCGGGAGACTTCCTCATGAGCCCCCCCGTCCCCCTGGCGCATGGCCGCGCGTCCAAGTACCTGGACCGCAACTTCAACCGCCTGGCCATGAAGATCCTGCCTGGCGAATTCTACGCCACCACCGAGGACGAGGTGATCGTCACCGTCCTGGGCAGCTGCGTGGCCGCGTGCATCATGGACCCCATCGCCATGGTGGGCGGCATGAACCACTTCATGCTCCCCGTGAAGCAGGGGGAGCGCGATCCGGACGTGTTCTTCGCGGCGCGCTACGGCGCGGCGGCCATGGAGTACCTCATCAACGACCTGCTGCACCTGGGGGCCCAGCGGGATCGCCTGGTAGCCAAGGCCTTCGGCGGCGGCAAGGTGATGCGGGGCATGTCCACGGACGTGGGCGGGCAGAATGTAGACTTCGTGCGGGAGTTCCTGCGCAACGAGGGCATTCCGCTCTGGAGCGAGGACATGGGCGGACCCCACCCCCGCAAGGTCTACTTCTTCCCCCACACCGGACAGGTGCTGGTCAAACGCATGGAGAGCACCCACAACGACACCGTGCTCAACCGCGAACTCACCTACATCCAGGAAGTGACCGGCCGGTCCGTGAACGGGGACGTGGAGCTGTTCTCATGAGCACGGAGGGGAAGCGACGCGTCCTGGTGGTGGACGACAGTGCCCTGGTCCGCCAGGTGCTCACCAACATCCTGTCGCGCCACCCCCTCCTGGAGGTGGTGGGCACCGCCAAGGACCCTTACGATGCCCGCGAGCGCATCAAGGAGCTGGATCCGGACGTGCTCACCCTGGATGTGGAGATGCCCCGCATGGACGGGCTCACCTTCCTCGGCAAGCTCATGAAGGCCCACCCCATGCCCGCCGTGATGCTGTCCAGCCTCACGGCCAAGGGCACCCTCACGGCCCTCGACGCCCTGGACCTCGGCGCCGTGGACGTGATCGGCAAGCCCGCCCTGGACCAGGCCGCGGGCCTCGAGCGGATGGCCCACGAGATTGCCCAGACCGTGTACGCCGCCTCCCTGGCGCGGGTGGGCCGCGCCAGGCCCCCGGTCCAGGTCTCCCCCGCGCTGGCCTCGCTGGCGTCCCGCGCCAAGGCTGGCCGGGCCCTCATCGCCATCGGCTCGAGCACGGGAGGGACCGAGGCCCTGCGCCAGGTCTTCGAATCGCTCCCGGAGAACCTGCCCCCCATCGCCGTGGTCCAGCACATGCTGCCCGGCTTCACGGGCGCCTTCGCCGAGCGGCTCGACCGCGGCTGCCGGGCCCGGGTGAAGGTGGCCGAGGACGGCGAACCCCTGAAGGCGGGCACGATCTACCTCGCCCCCAGCGAGGCCCACCTCACCATCGGCCGGCACGCCGCGGGCCTGGTGGCCATCCTCCAGGCCGGCGACCGCGTGTCCCACCACCTCCCCTCGGTGGATGTGCTCTTCGATTCCGTGGCCTCCTCCTGCGGGGCCCACGCCCTGGGGGTCATCCTCACGGGCATGGGGGACGACGGGGCCCGCGGCCTGCTGAAGATGCGGCAGAAGGGGGCCCGGACCCTCGGCCAGGACGAGGCCACCTGCGTGGTCTACGGCATGCCCCGCGCGGCTTTCCTGCGCGGGGGCGTCGAAGCGCAGGCTCCGCTGGAGGCCATCGCCGGGCACCTCGTCGCCTGGTGCGAACGCGAAACCTGAGCCAGCCTCCTCCCCCATCCTCTTTGGACGATCCGAATGCTCCTGCGGCTGCCCACCATCCTCGCGAAGTCTGGCATCGTCCGGACGACCCTGGTTCTGCTCGCGGCCTGGACGGCATTCATCGGAATCGTCCTGGGAATATCGGAATATTTCGACGTCAAGGAGGCCCGCCAGATTGCATTGAACCGGGCCATGGACAGCTACCACAAGGACCTGGCCTACCGCCGATGGGCCTCCGAGCGTGGGGGCGTCTATGCCCCCCTGGATGAGAAGACGCCGTCCAATCCGCACCTGGCGGGCCGGCCGGACCGGGACATCACCACCACCGGCGGCAAGGCCCTCACCCTGGTGAACCCCGCCTACATGACCCGCATGGTCCATGAGCTCGGTGAAAAGGAATACGGACTCAAGGGCCACATCACCAGCCTCAACCCCATCCGGCCGGAGAACGCCCCGGATGCCTGGGAGCGGAAGGCTCTGGAGTCGTTCGAGCATGGGGTCCGGAACTACTCGGAAGTGGTCAGGCAGGATGGAAAGCCCATTCTCCGCTTCATGGGCGCCTTCCTGGTGGAGCCCAGCTGCCTGGGCTGCCATGCCCAGCAGGGCTACCAAGTCGGAGAGGTTCGCGGCGGCATCAGCGTGACGGTGCCCGTGGGTGCAGGCGTCGCGGCCATCGGCCTGAGCCATAACGATATATCCCAGCTCTTCATCGTGGGATTCTGGGCTCTGGGAAGCATCGGCATCTCCCTTTGGGCCCGCCGCCTGGTCCGCTCCGCACAGGAGCAGCAGGCCATGCTGGACAAGGTGGAGGACAGCTCCCAGCGCTTCCACCAGCTTTTCCAGTCCTCCCCCGCGCCCATGATCATCCACCGGGACGGCCGGTTCATCGAAGTGAACGTGGCGGCGGCCCATCTCCTGGAGGCGGAGGATCCCGCCCAGCTCATGGGCCAGGAGGTCATGGGCTTCGTCCACCCGGACTACCGGAACCTGGCCCGTGAGCGCATCCACCGTGTGGAGCAGACCGGGCACGCCGTCCCCCCCGTCGAGGAGGTCTTCCTCACCGCCCGGGGCCGGGAGGTCTGGGTGGAGGTCCAGACCGCCGCCATCGAGCTGCCGGGCGGGCCCGCCGTCCTGGTCTTCGCCCAGGACCTCAGCGAGCGGCGGCGGGCCGAAGAGGAGCGCCGCAAGATGGAGGCGGAGATCCAGCATGCCCAGAAGCTCGAGAGCCTGGGCAGCCTGGCCGGCGGGATTGCCCACGACATGAACAACGTGCTCGGCGCCATCCTCGGCATGGCGACCCTGCTGCAGATGAAGCGCGCGGATGACGAGACCCTGGTCAAGCCCCTGCGGACCATCGAGAATGCCGCCAGCCGGGGCCGCGACCTGGTGAAGGGCCTTACGGACTTCGCCCGCAAGGGCCTCCAGCAGGCCCAGCGGCTGGACCTCAACGACCTGCTCCGGGAGGAACTGGACCTGCTCATCCGCACCAGCCGCCAGCGCTTCGCCTTCGAGGTGGAGCTGGAGGAGACCCTGCCCCCGGTCATGGGGGAGCGCAGCTCCCTGGGCAGCGCCTTCATGAATCTCGCGGTCAACGCCTTCGACGCCATGCCCAAGGGGGGCACCCTCCGGGTCCGGACCTTCCAGGAGGGCGACCGGATCTGCCTGGAGGTGGGGGACACGGGCGAGGGCATCCCGCCGGAGATCCTCTCCCGGGTCACCGATCCCTTCTTCACCACCAAGCCCCAGGGCCGCGGCACGGGCCTGGGCCTGGCCATGGTCTACGGCACCGTCAAGGCCCACGGGGGTTCGCTCGACATCCAGAGCGAGGTCGGCAGGGGGACCTGCATCCGCCTCCACCTCCCCGCCCTGGTGACCAGGGCCCTCTCGGGCGAGCCCGAGGAACCGCCCACCGTGCAGGCCGACCGGCCCCTGCGGATCCTGCTGGTGGACGACGACCCGCTCATCCGGGACATCCTGCCGCCGATGCTCGAGCAGCTGGGCCACCACGTGGAGACCACCTCCTCGGGCCTGGAGGCCGTCCGGCGCCTGGACGCGGGGCTGGAGGCGGACCTGGTGATCCTGGACCACAACATGCCGGGCATGACCGGGGCCGAGGCCCTGCCGCGCATCTTCCAGCTGCGGCCCAACGTGCGGGTTCTCATCGCCACGGGCTTCCTGGACACCGACCTCAAGATCCTGCTGGCCGACTTCCCCTCCGTGCGCACCCTGCAGAAGCCCTTCGCCATGTCCGAGCTCCACAAGATGCTGCAGGCCATGGCGGCCGAGCCGGAGGGCTGACCCTCAGGGCTTCGGCGGGTCCTGCCTCCCGGCCTCCACCCGCTTCTTCGCGCGCTCCCGCTCGGCCTCGCTGGGCGTGCCCCACACGACCCGGCTGGGCTTCTGCTTGAGGAGCTCCAGCAGCTCCTCCACGGAGGCCAGGGAGCGGCGGAGGCTCCCCAGGCTCTGTTCCAGCTCCGGGTGGTTCTGCGCGGTGAAGCGGCCCATGAAGGCCTCGGCCTGCTTGAGGGTGGCCGCGAGGCTCACCAGGATCTGATCCAGCTCGGGCCCGCGCTTCTCCATCAGGCCGCGCACTTGGCCGAGGCTCTGGTCCAGGGAGGCCAGGGCCTTGTCGGCCTCGCCCATGCTGCGGTCCGCGTGGCCCACCAGGCCCCGCCCCTCCTTCGCCAGCGCCTGGAACTCCCTCAGGGTGCCATCCAGGGACTGCAGGGCCTGGCGCACGGAGGGATGCTCCAGCACATCGCCCAGGCCCCGGCGCTCGAGGCGGTCGCGCAGTCCGTCCACGCCCGCCTGCAGGCTGGCCATGAGGCGGTCCGTCCGCTCCAGCACACCGGCGATGGACACCCCGGAATCGCCCGGGATCTCGTCCCCCGCGGCCAGCGGCACGAGGCGCTGATCCACCTCGGGCAGCCGGAGGTCCAGCATCACGCTGCCGACCCCCTTGGGCGCCAGGTTCGCCCGGGTTCCCCGCCAGAGCTGGATGTCCTCGCGGACGGAGATGCGGGCCAGGAAGTGGTAGACCTTCCCTTCCAGCCGCATGTCCACGCGCTCCACCGAGCCGATGCGGAAGCCCTTCAGCTGCACATCGGCGCCGGGCGCCAGCCCCTCCATCTGCTCAAGGCGCACCACCAGCGGGTAGCTGCGCTCCGTGACCGCGCCCGCGTTCTTGTAGGCCACCAGGGCCAGGAAGAGGGCCAGGGCGCCCAGGACGAGCAGGCCGAGGCGGGCATCCTGCTTCTCGAAGTTCATGGGGACTCCAGGGGCGCGGGACTCAGGTGGAAGCGCTCCGCCTCCAGGTGGGCGAAGGCATGGGGCCCTTCGGCGGCGATCAGCAGGGTGCAGGCGGGGTCCGCGGCCCAGGCCTGCACCAGGTCCAGGGCGAGGGCCCGGTCCGCCGCGTCGTGGCCCTCAAGGGGGTCGTCCAGCAGCACCAGCTCGGGCTCCAGGGCCAGCACGCGGGCGAGGTTGCCGTGCTTCCGCGCCGAGGCGCTCAGTGCATGGGGACGCAGGTCCGCCACCCCGAGCAGGCCCAGGCGCTCCAGGGATCCATCCACGCGCCGGGCCAGATCGGCGCCGGACAGGCCCAGGAAGCGCAGGGGCAGGGCCACGTTCTCCCGCAGGCTGAGGTTGGAGAGCAGGCCGCCCGAGGCGAAGGCGAAGCCCAGCCGCACCTGTCCGATGAGGGACAGCACCCCGTCCCCGGGCCAGATCTGGCGGCCGCCCACCCGGACCGTGCCGCATGCCGGCCGCTCGGTCCCGGCGATCACCTTCAGGAGGCGGCTCTTCCCGCGGCCCCTGGGGCTCGTGATCAGCAGGTTCCCGCCCCGGGGCACGGCCAGCTCGAGCGATTCCAGCAGCCGGCGGCCGTCCGGGGCGTCGAGGTCGAGGTCGCGGAGCTCGATCATCCGGCCGTCCTCAGAAATACAGGAGGGCGGCGATGAGCCCGTCCAGGGTGAAGACGGCCACCAGGGCCGACACGACGGTCTTGGTGACGGCCTGGGGGATCTCGGTCTGGCTGCGCCGGATGCCCAGCCCGAAGTGGCAGGCGTGGAAGGCGATCACGCCCGAGAAGAGCGCCACCTTGAGCAGGGTGGCCGCGAAGTCCCGGTTGGAGAGCGCCTGCCGCACCGAGTCCATGTAGAAGCCGAAGGTGACGCCGTACTTCAGCTTGGCCACCAGGAAGCCGCCGCCCAGGGCCATGGCGTCGAAGAACACCACCAGGGCGAACATCGAGACCAGCACCCCCAGCCAGCGGGGCAGCAGCAGGTACTGGTAGGGGTTCACGCCGTGGGCGGCCAGGGCATCCACCTCGCCGTTCAGCTGCATGGCGCCCAGTTCCGCCGCGATGGCCGTGGCGCTGCGGCCGATGACCAGCACCGCCGTGAGCAGGGGGCCCAGCTCGCGCAGGATGATGAGCACCATCAAGGCGCCGAGGTAGTTCTCGGCCCCCAGGCCCGAAAGCTGGCTGAAGGCCTGGATGAGCGTCACCGCGCCCAGCAGCAGGGCCGTGCCGCTCACCAGCCACAGCGCGTCGAGGCCCGTGAAGCGGACCTGCAGCCGGGTCTGGCCACCCACCACGGCGACCTGGTCCAGACGCAGGAGGAGGGCATGGCGCAGGGTCCGCAGCACCAGGTGTGCCTGGTCGCCCAGGAACTCCAGGAAGCCGCGCAAGGGCGCGCCGAGCCGCGCAAGGAAAGCCATCTCACACCCAAGGGATGGCCCAGGCTAGCAGGAATCCCGCCTAGGGATTGGGCACGAAGCCATCCGCATAGTCGATGACCACCACCATGCGGTAGTCGCGGTGGGGCGCGCTGCCCGCCCCGGCCTGGTGCAGGTCCGGGTTGAACAGGTTGCGGCGGTGCCCGCGGCCGGGCACGCCATCGTCGATCAGGAGCTGGATCACCACCTGGCGCGCCTCCGTCTCGCCGGTGCTGATGTTCTCCGCCACGAGGCCGTGCCAGGTGCCGAGCCGGTTGAGCCGGTCGGAGAGCCTGCTGCCGTCCGAACCCGCGTGGTCGAGGGCCCCGCGGGGGCCCAGATCCTGCGCGTGACGGCGCGCCGCCAGAGCCAGTCCCTCGTTGAAGCGCAGCGGGCCCACGGGACGGGTGGATTCCAGGAAGGCGATGGCCTCGTCGAGCGCCGCCACCCCCTCCTCCGTGCGCAGGGCCACCCGCCCGGGCCGCTGCCAGAGGGTGCCCTCGAAGGCGTCCCTCAGCTCCCGCAGGTGCTTCGCATAGGCCCGGGGCCGGACGCGGGCATCGCTCATCTCCTGAACCACCGCCCGCTCGAAAGTCGCGGCCTTCTCTGGCAGCGCCTGGGCGCCGAGGCCGGAGGACAGGGCCCCGAGGAGCACCGAAAGGAGCGGGCGGATGAAACACGGGACGGAATGCCGCATGGGGGCCTCGAAGACGACTCTAGCGGATCCTGGCCGGTTCGCCCGGGAAGGCGCTTAGGTCGGCCTGGACTGGCGCCCCCGCATCAGCCAGGGGTACAGCTGGCAGGCCACGCAGAACCCGGCGAAGGCCTCGAGGCCCGCGCAAAGACCCAGGACCAATCCCAGGCCCAGGGCCGTGCCGAACCAACCCGCGAGCATCGCCAGGCCCACGCCGGTGGAGAACGCGCAACCCACGGCGGCGGCGAAGCGCTTGGGACCGGCGTTGGTGGGGCTCGGCGGCCAGCCCCCGAGCCTCCGCAACCCCGCGGCCGCCCGCGCCACGGGACTGAGGCCCGGCCTTCCCGCGGCCCGCAGGCCGAAATCCAGCGCCAGGGCCAGAGCGCCCAGGCTCCAGCCCAGGAGCAGGGACCCGGCCACGACCAGCAGGGACAGCAGGGCCCCGATCCGCGCGGCGGTTCCGTCCACCAGGTCCGGCGCGACGGGACAGGCGGGCCCCGGCGTGCCGGCCGTGGGAATCGGCGCGCTCAGCTCCGTCTCAGATCGCGGGCCCATCGATCTCTGCGAAGAGGGGGTGGGTCAGGTAGCGCTCGCCGGTGTCGCAGAGCACGGCCACCACGGTCTTGCCCTCGCCCAGTTCCTTCGCCACCTCCAGGGCCGCGAAGACGATGGCGCCGGTGCTGATGCCCGTGAGCAGGCCCTCCTCCCGGGCCAGACGGCGGGCGGTGGCGATGGCGTCGTCATAGCCCACGGGGCGGATGCGCTGGAAGGCCTGGCGGTTCAGGATGCTGGGCACGAAGTTGGGCCCGATGCCCTGGATCTTGTGGGGACCCGCCTGCCCCGTGCTCAGCAGGGGCGAGGTCTCGGGCTCCACGGCGACCACGAGGGTGCCCGGCTTCTCCTTGGCCAGTACCTCGCCCACGCCGGTCACGGTGCCGCCGGTGCCCACGCCCGCCACGAAGGCGTCCAGCTCGGGCACCTGCTCCAGGATCTCCAGGGCCGTGGTGCGGCGGTGCACGGCCGGGTTGGCGGGATTGTCGAACTGGCGCACCAGGAAGTAGTTCGGGTCGGAGTCGGCCAGCTCCTGCGCCTGGTCCACGGCCGCCTTCATGCCGCCGGAGCCCGGCGTCAGCACGAGGTTGGCGCCGTAGGCCTTGAGCAGGGCCCGGCGCTCCTGGGTCATGGTGTCGGGCATCACGAGCGTGATCTTGTAGCCCTTGGCCGCCGCCACGAAGGCCAGGCCGATGCCCGTGTTGCCGCTGGTGGCCTCCAGCAGCACATTGCCGGGCTTGAGGACGCCCCGGTCCTCGGCGTCCTGGATCATGCTCAGGGCGATGCGGTCCTTCACGCTGCCGCCGGGGTTCGCGCTCTCCAGCTTCACGTAGACCTTGGCCGAGCCCTTGGGCACGACGCGGTTCAGGCGCACGACGGGCGTGTAGCCCACCAGATCGTAGGCGTGCTCCACGCGGGTGGGCCGGGTGATGGGGGCGGTGGCCAGGCTCATGAGTGGACCTCCTCAAGGTTCGGGCGCGGCCCGGAAAGCAGAAGTATGGAAAGGAATGAAAAATTGTCAAGTTTGTCAATTGATTTAATTATATATTTGCGTCAACATGGCTGTGGAGGTTTGGCCATGAAAGGTTCAGCCAAGGGACGTTATGGATTGCAGCTCATGGTGGAGCTGGCCCTGCAGGCGGGACGGGGTCCCATCCTGGTGGAGGCCATCGCCGTGCGCCAGGGCCTTCCGCCCAAGTTCCTGCGGGTGCTCCTGGGCAGTCTCAAGACGGCCGGGCTGGTGAGGGTGCAGCGCGGGCCCAGCGGCGGCTGCGAGCTGGCCCGGCATCCCAGCCACATCAGCGCCCTGGAGGTGCTGGAGACCCTGGAGGGGCGCTTCGGCGGCCCGGCCCTGCCCCCCGACGCCACCCACGGCGCCCGCGCGGTGCGTGAGCTCTGGACCCGCAGCACCGAGGCCGCCCGGGGCGTCCTCAAGGCCACCACCCTCGCCGACCTCGCCACCCGCCAACAGGCGCTGGAGGTGGACAGTCATGGGTACTCGATCTGAGGATGCCGCGGATCCACCGGCAGGGCTCAGGCCCCGGCCATCCCCTCCGAATAGAGCCAGGCCCTGGCCTCCGCGAGGGTCCGGAACACGCCGATCTCAAGGCCCTGGTGCGCAGCATGGCCGCGGTACATGTTCGAGATGCCGTAGGCCAGGTCCGCGGGCGCCGCGATGGCCGCACGGGTCAGGCCGGTGCTTTTCAGGTGGTGTTTGTCCAGCGCGATGATGGTCTCGAGGTCATGGTTCGACACGTCCAGCCGGGTCACCTTGGCCAGGTCCACCAGGCAGTGGGTCAGCCGCTCGGGAGCGGCGACGCTCTCCGGAAAGGCCGTGATCGCATCGATGATCTCCCGACCCGTGAGGACGCCCTGCCCGATCCGCAGGAGCCCCCTTCCCTCGTGGGTCAGCTCGGTGAAGTAGGGCATCGCACCCCTTCCGGCGAAACCTTCAGTGCTGGAATCGTCAGTCCAAAGCTAGCGACGCGATCGCGCCCCGTCACATAAAAATTCCATGAAGTCCGGCCCGGCCCCGTTCCCGGCTCCAGGAACGGGGCGGCCTTCCTCCCTGCAGGTCCCCCTTCAGGGCTTGAACTCCACGCTCGCCGCCTCGGCCTGGGCCTGCCCCTTCAGCTGCAGGTCGCCGCCGCGGTAGAGGCCCCAGCCCGGAATTCCGCGGGACCATTGACGGGTCATGGCCCACTGCTGGATGCGGCTGTTGGCCAGGATGAGGACCATCATGCGCTTGGGGTTCCAGGGATTGGGGAAGGCGGCGATGAGGCCGTCGTCCGGGCGCCCATAGGTGCGTCCCTGCCACTTGAACCAGCGGTCGCCGGCTTCCACGGGGAGGCGGCCCTCGGCCTGGAGCCGGGCGGCCAGGCCGTTGTCGGCGGGGCCGCCGAAGAGGAGCAGGTCGCTGGCGGCCAGGTCGGCCTCGCTGACTTCGGCGTCGGCCTGGGCAGGCAGCAGCACTTCGGTGGTCAGCTCGGCCAGGGTGTCCCGGTACTGCAGGGCCAGGGTGCGCTGGGCCTCGACTTCGCGGGCGGTGCCGAAGACCAGCCGCGTGGCGGTCCAGTCGTCCAGGACGTTGCCGAGCCCCCAGAAGTTCGCGCGGGCCACGGGGATGTCATGGCCCGCGTTGAAGGTGATCCGGGTGGGCGCGGCCTCGCTGGGGAAGGTGAAGGTGCCGCTGGCGCCCGTCATCTGGATGCGCTCGAGCCGGGCGCCCTTGGCGGTCTCCAGGTTCACGGAGGCCACGAAGGGATAGGCGAAGCCGGCCTGCTCCACCGTGAGCGTCACGGTGTGGCCGGTTTCGGCCTTCTTCACCTCGGCCTTCATCCGGGGCGCGGGCAGGTCGGCGCGCTCCAGCCAGGGCTTCAGGATCGGCGCCACGTCGCGCCCGGCGCCGTCGGAGAGGGCCTTGAGCAGCTCGGCCGTGCGGGCGGGCTTTCCGCTGAAGCGCTCGTGGGCGGTGCGCATGGCCTTGGCGAAGGCCGCGTTACCCAGGTGCAGACGCAGCTGGTGCAGGGCGAAGATGCCGCGGATGCGGGGGATCTGGTAGGCGCCGTAGCGGTCGTAGGCCGTGGCGGTGGCCAGGGGCGCCCGGGCGCCTTCCTTCGCGTCCAGGTAGAGGTGCCGGGTGGTCAGGTCCGCCAGGGCGGCGGACTGGACCTCGAAGGCCTTGGCGGGGGCCGCGGGCAGGTGCTTGAGCTGCTGCCAGTAGGCCGCGGAGGCGCTCACGAACCAGTTCTCGGCATCGGTGGCGGGCTTCACGGTGCCGGACCAGAGCCCCTTGGCCTCGTAGCTGAACGCCTCCTTCATGCCCGCCACATCCGGCGCGGGCGCGGCCTTGACCGGGGCTGCGGGCGTCCAGGTCGCCTTGGCGGCCTGCAGCTTCTGGGTGACCCAGATGGGGCTGAAGGTCGTGTAGCCGTGGGTCAGGTGGGGCGTGGCACCAGGCAGGTCGGCGATGAAGCGGCCGCCCACCAGCTTCTCGCGCAGGGTGGTCTTGCCCTGGTGGGCGATGAAGACCAGCTTCTCGGCCATCTCGGAGGTGGTGAGCTTGCCGTCGCAGGCGTGGGGGCGGTTGATGGGGCTGCTGGCCAGGATGCGGGTGGAGCTGTCGATGTCGAAGCCACCCTTGCCGTAGGTGCGGAAGGCCTCCTGGAAGGCGATGTCCCGATTCCAGGTGTTGAAGGCCAGGTCGGCCGGGGCGTTCTCAGGGTTGGCGCCGTACTCGCCGCGCACCTCGAGGTCGCGGTTGTTGTTGTTGGCCCAGATGAAGTCGCGGTGGTTGCCCGGCGTGTCGGCGGCCTTGCCCTTGGCGCCGGTGCGCCACAGCTTCGTCTTCTCGGTTCCGAGCAGGAAGCAGGCGCCCTCGTCGGTCTTGGTGTCGGCCATGGTCCAGTCGTTGGTGTAGAGGCCGTTGTTCTGCTTGAAGAGGATGGCGGCGGCTTCGTCGATGGTGGCGGCGTACTGGGCGGCCTTCCGGATGCGGTTGCTCTGGGGCGTGCCCTCGGGGTTGAAGGGTGTCTGCCCCACCGTGGTCTCGCCGATCACCAGGCCCGAGCCGTTCAGGTACCAGTCGGTGCCGCTGTGGATGCCGCCGGCAAAGGTCTGCATCACCACGCGGTGGCCCTTCTCCGGGACGATGTCGAGCATCACGTTCCACTCGGTGCCGGTGTAGCCGTTCCACATGAAGAGCTGCGTGAAGATGAAGCGGCCGCTCTTGGTGGCGCCCTTGGTGGCCACGAAGGAGGAGCAGTGGTCGCCCTTCCCGGCCTTCTCCGCCTCGTCCTCGCCAGTCATGAAGATGCGGCCGCTGAGCGGGTGGGGGGCATGGGTGAGGCCATCCTGCAGCGAACTCATGTCCACGGCGCTGTTCAGGGTCACGATGTCCAGCAGGTCGAGGTCCCGGCCCTTGAACTTGGCGCCGGCCTTCACGGCGCCGTCGGCGATGCCCTTCATCTCCTCCAGGAACTCCACGTCGTACTTGCGGAAGAAGAGGGCGTCCGCCGTCTGCCGCTGATCGGCCCAGCCGCGCACGGGATCCGCCGCGTTCTTCAGGATGCCGAGCTTGGTGATGTAGCGGACGATCTCCTCGGCCATGAGCTCGCCGTGCTGCCGGCCCCGGGCATAGGGCGCGCCCTCGATGTGCAGGAAGGTCCAGCCGCCCATCTCGTAGCGGAAGCCCTTGCCGGCCCAGCGCACGGTCTCCATGGGGATGAAGGCGGTGACATCCTCCACCTTCTCCAGCTTCACGTCGCGGAAGGCCGCGGCGCCCGTGGCCTTGCCGTTGCGGCCCAGGTGCAGCTGCACCCGGTCGCTGGGGCTGGTGGCCAGGAACAGCAGGGAGACCTGGCGCTCGGAGGTGCCCGCCACGCTCTGCGAGGCGTTGGTGAAGGGGAAGCTCTCCATGGAGAGACAGGCGCCCAGGGCGGTGGGGTAGCGGGCCAGGGGATCGGCCGCCACGCCTTCGGTCTTGATCGTGGCGCTCAGGCGGTAGAGCTCGCCCACCTTCAAGGCCACCGGGCCCGAGACCAGGGTGGCTTCCGTTCCCCCGGCGGGGGCGGCCAGGCGCAGGCCCTGGGCCTGGGCCGTGGAGCCCGGCTTGAGGGCGAATCCGGTCACGGGAATGTCGGCGGCCGTGGCCAGCACGGACAGGGCCAGCAGCAGCCCAGCGCGAAGCAGTCGGAACATGGGAGCCTCCGTCCTCCAGCATGCCAAACCCCACGCGGGATTGCCTCGTTTTTTGAGGCAATCCCGCGCCCCGGCTACCCTGGGGACATGGCTTTGAAGAAATGGACCTTCACCGTGGATCCCGAGGACGCGGAGCTGCGCCTGGACCAGCTCATCGCCAAGCGCACAGAGCTGTCCCGGCGCTCGGCCCGGGAGGCCCTGCAGCTGGGCGGCGTGCAGGTGGACCGCAAGCGCGTGAAGGTGGCCGGCAAGGTGGTGAGGCCCGGCACCGAGGTGCGGGTGGCCTTCGATCCGGAGCTGCCGCCGGTGCCCACCACCCCCATCCCCGTGGTGTTCGAGGACGCCTGGCTCCTGGCCGTGGACAAGCCCGCGGGCCTCGCCACCCAGGGCACCTGGGCCACGGACCGCCACGACCTGCTGGCCCTGCTGAAGACCCAGCGACCCGACCTGAAGCTCTTCCTCCACCACCGCCTGGACCAGGGCACTTCGGGCCTGCTGGTGCTGGGCAAGGATCCCAAAGCCAACAAGGGCCTGGCCGAGGCCTTCGCGGGCCGCGATCTGGAGAAGCTCTACCTGGCCCGCATCTCCGCGCCCCTGGAGGCCTGCACCGTGGACGCCCCCATCGGCCGCATCCGGGGCGCCGATCCCGGCCGCTTCGGCACCAGGGGGGATCTCATCGAACCCCGCTCCGCCCGCACGGACTTCCGCCCCGCCACCCCCGAGGAAACGGCCGGCCTCGTGCCGGGCCACTGGATCGTGGCCCGCATCCACACGGGCCGCACCCACCAGATCCGCGTCCACCTGGTCCACCTGGGCCATGCCATCGTGGGCGACGCCCTCTACGGCGGCGCCCCCTCGGATCGCCTCTGGCTCCACGCCTGGCGCCTCGGCCTGAAGCACCCGGTCACCGGCGAGGACCTGCGCCTGGAGGCGCCGCCGGAGCGGTTCCGTCCATGAAGCTGCCGGTCCTCTACAACCCAGCCTCGGGCACAGCGCCCAAAGATCCCGACGCCCTCCTGCGCCCGCTTCCGAAGGAGCTGCGGGACCGGGTGGAACCCCTGCCCTTCGGCCCGCCCTGGGACTTCGATGCGCCCATCGCCCTGGCGGCCCGCGCGGACGGCCCCCTCTTCGTCTGGGGCGGGGACGGAACGATCCACCACGCGGCGAAGGCGCTGATCCAGCGCGGCTGCCCCGTACCCCTGGCGGCCCTCCCCGGCGGCAGCGGCAACGGCCTGGTGCGCGGCCTGCGAACGCCCCTGGAGCCCGCCGGGGCCCTGCGCCGCCTGTTGGAGGGCCGAGAGCTGCGCATGGACCTGCCCCGCCTGGACGGCGAGCCCTTCCTGAACCTCTGCGGCATGGGCTTCGAGGCGGCCGTGGCCCATCGCTTCGACGCGATGCCCGGCCGGGGCTTCGCCACCTACGCCCGGGCCTGCTGGGAGCTTTGGCGCAGCTGGAGGCCGACAGGACTCGACTGGGAGGCCGAGCTCGAGGCCATGCCTATGGATCCCGGGCGGGTGGCGCGCATTCGCGCCGCCTTCCACGGTCCCGCGCCGGAGCTGCCGAAGGCCGCCTGGAGCCTCTGCCTCGCCAACCTGCCCCAGTACGGCTCGGGCCTGTGGATCGCCCCGGGGGCGGATCCCACGGACGGGGCCCTGCAGTGGGCCACCCTGGCCCGGCCCTCCTGGCTCGACCTGCTCTTCGAGGCCCACGTGCTCTTCCAGGAGGGAGGCCGCACGCGCCTCCGCCGGGAGGGGCGGTGCCGGAAGGCCACCCTGCGCCTGGAGCGTCCCCTGCCCTGGCACCTGGACGGCGAACCGGCGGCCGCGCGGGACCGCGCCGAGCTCACCGTGGAACCGCGCGCCTTCCGCATGCAGGTGACGGGGGCGTGTCCCTGGCCCTGAGCCCCTGGGTGAATGGATCAAGCAGAAGCCCGGCTGAGCCGGGCTTCTGCGCGGGGGTCCGGGGGTGTGCGCGCAGCGCGGAACCCTCGGAGGAACCTGGGTATGATCCTCCCCAAATGTCGTGGATGGAAAAGCAAAGGCCCGGCTGAGCCGGGCCTTTGCGCGGGGGTCCGGGGGTGTGCGCGCAGCGCGGAACCCCCAGAGGAACCTGGGTATGATCCTCCCCAAATGTCGCGGAGGGAAAAGCAAAGGCCCGGCTGAGCCGGGCCTTTGCGCGGGGGTCCGGGGGTGTGCGCGCAGCGCGGAACCCCCGGAGAACATCAGCGCGGATACACAGCCGGCCCGCTCAGGCTGGGACCGCGGAACTCGGCACTGACGCTGGGGCTGGCACCCCAGAGGCCGGCCACCATCTTCACCTGGCTGAGGTCGGTCTTGGCGGGATCCCAGTCCCGGCGCACGGCCAGGGTGTAGGGGTTCTTCGCGTCGGACCACCAGGCGGGATCGTCCACGATGACGTAGATGGCCTGGGCCTCCTCCTTGGGGTTCTTGTAAGTGACCATCACGGGCTGGTGGGCGATGGACGCCTGCAGCATGCCCGGGCCCGGGCTGCCCCACTTGTCCACCATCATGAGGCGGAACCAGGCGATGCTGGAGTGCTTCACCTCCACCTGGACGGTGCCGCCGGCCGGGACCGAGATGCCGTACGCCCGCCACCCGGCTGGCGTCTGCACGTAGTCCGAGAGGAGGTCCACGCTGTCACCGACGGGGCTCACGGGGATGAAGCCCCTCCTGGACATCCACTGGATCTCGGCCATGATGTCGCGCGAGCGCCAGTAGGCCGGGGTGGGCAGGGTGGAGCAGCGGGTCCATGGGGGCGGAACGACAGTGCGGGTGCCGGGGTAGTAGCTGACCCGGTTCACGCGGCCCGGGCGGTCCTGATCCATCGTCCGATGGATGATGCCCGGACGCGGAAGCCTGGCATCCGGGTCCCTGGTGGTGCCGACCGTTCGACCTGGAAGCGGGGTCGAGGTTTCCCGGACCCTTGGTGAGGGTGCAGGCGCTTGAGGTGTGGGCGTGGGGCGTTGCATTTTGCTTTCTTGAGGCATCGCACCACAGAGTGCAGTGCCCCCCACCAGGGCCCAGGAGAGCGTCAGGCTAAGGATGGACGGGGTGGATCGTCGCATGTATTCCTCCTGTCGTGGTGGTTGGTGCTGAGCTTATGCGAGAGGCATGCCAGGAGTGTGGCGGGGCGGTATCCTGGCGGATTCAATGATGGGGGCTTCCAGGTGTTCGGCAAGATCCAGCACATCCATTTCGTGGGCATTGGCGGCATCGGCATGTCCGGCATCGCCGAGGTGCTCGTCAACCTGGGCTACCAGGTGTCCGGCTCGGACCTGAAGGAGAGCGCCGTCACCCAGCGGCTGCGCAGCCTGGGCATCACGGTGCACCTGGGCCACGAGGCCCAGGCCATCGAGGGCGCCCAGGTGGTGGTCATCTCCTCGGCGGTGAAGGGTGACAACCCGGAGGTCGTGGCCGCACATGCCGCGAAAGTGCCCGTGATCCCCCGCGGCGAGATGCTGGCGGAGCTCATGCGCATGAAATACGGCATCGCCGTGGCCGGCTCCCACGGCAAGACCACCACCACCAGCATGGTGGCCCAGGTGCTGAACCAGGGCGGCATCGATCCCACCATCGTCATCGGCGGCAAGCTGGGCACCATCGGCAGCAACGCCAAGCTGGGCAAGGGCCCCTTCCTGGTGGCCGAGGCCGACGAGAGCGACGGCAGCTTCCTCATGCTGAACCCCACCCTGGCCGTCATCACCAACATCGACCGGGAGCACCTGGACCACTACCGGGACCTGGACGAGATCCAGGAGGCCTTCGTGGCCTTCGCCAACAAGGTGCCCTTCTACGGCTCGGTGTTCCTCTGCCTGGACGATGCCAACGCCGCGGCCGTGCGGCCGCGCCTGAAGCGCCGCGTCTGCACCTATGGCACCCACCCGCAAGTGGACATCCGGGCGCGGGACATCCGGCAGGAGGGCTTCCGCACCCACTTCAAGGTGACGGCCCAGGGCGCGGACCTGGGCGCCTTCAGCCTCGGCGTCCCGGGCCACCACATGGTGCTGAACGCCCTGGCGGCCATTGGCATCGCGCTGGAGCTCGACGTCGAACCCGATGTCATCCGGGCCAGCCTCTCCAGCTTCACCGGCGCCGACCGCCGCTTCCACCTGAAGGGCGAGCGGGGCGGCGTGCTGGTGGTGGACGACTACGGCCACCACCCCACGGAGATCGCCGCAACCCTGGCCGCGGCGCGGGCCGGCTTCCCCGAGCGCCGCCTGGTGGCGGCCTTCCAGCCCCACCGCTACAGCCGGACGAAGGCCCTGCTGGAGGAGTTCGGCACCGCCTTCTTCGAGGCCGATTCGGTCCTCGTCACCGACATCTACCCCGCCGGGGAGCAGCCCCTCCAGGGCGTGGACGGCGCCGCCGTAGTGGAGGCCCTGCGTTCCCACGGCCAGAAGGAGGTCCACCTGGTGGGCCGGGTGGAGGAGCTGCCGGAGGCCCTGAAGCGCCACACGCGGAACGGGGATCTGGTGATCACCTTCGGCGCCGGCTCCATCACCCATGCCGGCCCTGCCTTCCTCGAGTTGGATTGAGCATGGGCGCCCGGCACCACTTCGTCCCCGCCCTGCTCTGCGCCTCCACCCTCGCCGCGGGCCTGCCTGCGGGCCTCCTGCCACCAGCCGACCACCGGCCTGAGGTGCCCCAGCCGGAGTTGGGTCAGCGCTACACCAGCCACGAGGCCCTCCTCGCCTACGTCCGCGCCCTGGCCGCCGCGGCCCCGGACCGCGTCCGGCTCAGCGTCCTGAACACCACCGAGGAGGGCCGCGAGCAGCCCTTCCTCGTGATCACCTCGCCCGCGAACCTGAAGCGCCTCGAGGAGTGGAAAACGCTGAACGCGAAGCTCGCCGAGCCGCGGACCTGCTCCGAGGACGAGGCCAAGCGCATCGCCGAGACCAGCCCCGTGTTCCTGTGGCTGGGCTATTCCGTGCACGGCTCCGAGGTCTCCGGTTCCGAGGCGGCCCTGGCCGTGGCCTACCACTTCGCCGCGGCCCGCAGCCCCGAGGTGCTTAAGCAGCTGGACCAGGTGGTGCTCCTCATGGACCTCACCCAGAACCCGGACGGCCGAGCCCGGCACCTCCAGGGCGTCGCCGAGGCCTCCACCCCCTTCAACGCCGATGACCCGGCGGACGCCCAGAACACGCCCCGCTGGCCCCATGCCCGCTTCAACCACCGGCTCTTCGACCTGAACCGCGACTGGGCCTGGCAGACCCAGGGCGAGACCCGCGCCAAGACCGCGGCGATCCTGCAGTGGAGCCCCCAGGTGGTGGCGGACTTCCACGAGATGTGGCCGGAAACGAGCTACTACTTCCCCCCCACCATGCAGCCCATCCACGAGGCCCTGCCCAAGGCCCTCTCGGTCCGCTGGCAGGCGGCCTTCGGCCAGGGCGTGGCCCGGGCCTTCGACGCCCGGGGCTGGGCCTATTTCAGCCGCGACGTGTTTGACCTCTTCTACCCCGGCTACGGGGACTCCTGGCCCACCTTCCAGGGCGCCGTGGGCATGACCTTCGAGGTGGCCGGCCAGGGTGGCCTGGCCTACCGGCGGCTCGACGGCGAGGTGCTCACCCTGGAGGGCCGGATCCAGCGCCACACGGCGGCCAGCCTGGCCACGGTGGCCACCGCCGCCGCCGGGCGCCAAGCCCTCCTGCTGGATTTCCAGAAGGCCCGCCGGGACCAGGTGGCCCTGGGCGACCGGGCCGGCGCCTTCCTCTTCGCCGAAGGCGAGGATCCCGCCCGGGCCAGCCAGTTGGCCGAGCTGCTCGAGCGGAACGGCATCGAGGTGCTGCGCACCGCCGCCGAGCTGTCCACGTCGGGCCTCGAACCCATCGGCCTGGCCCAGGCTGCCGGGCTGCCCGCGGGCAGCTACCTGGTGCCCCTGGATCAGCCGCGGGGCGCCCTGGCCCAGGCCCTGCTCGAAGGCGAGGCCCGCATGGGCCCCAAGCCCACCTATGACATCACCGCCTGGAGCCTGCCCGTCGCCTTCCATGTGCCCGCCTGGCGCACCAAGACCCGCCCCAAGGTCGCCACGGCGGCCCGGACCGAAGCGCCGCTCCCCGCCCTTCCCGAGGCGGGCTGGGGCTACCTTCTGCCCTCCGGCTGCGAAGGCGTGGAGCGCACCCTGGCCACGCTCCTGCGAGAAGGCTTCAGGGCCACCGCCCTCGCAGAGCCCGCCCGGTTCCAGGACCGGAAGCTCGACGCCGGCACCGTCATCCTGCGCAAGAGCGGGAACCCCCCCGGCCTGAGGGCCCGGCTCGAGGCCCTGGCGCGGCTCCACCGGCACCCGGTGCTGCCCACCGACACGGCCCAGATGGCCTCGGGCCCCGACCTCGGCTCGAACCGCACCCTGATCCTGAAGGCGCCCCGCATCGCCGTGCTCATGGACCGGCCCGCGGATGCCACCGCCTTCGGGGCCCTGGCCCACACCCTGACCGAGGCGGGCCTGCCCTTCGTGCAGCTCCGGACGCACCGGCTCGGCGCCACGCCGCTGGCGCGCTTCACCCATCTGATCCTCGTGGACGACGAGGCCCAGGGCCGGGCCTGGCAGCAGACCCTCGGCGAGGGCGGCGCCGCCAAGCTGAAGGCCTGGATCGCGGAGGGCGGCAACCTGCTGGCCTTCCAGGGTGGCGCCGCCTACGCCTCCCGCGCCGGCCTCACCCCCACGGGCTACCACCTGCTGGCCCGGGCCGCCGAGGAGGCGCGGCTGAAGGAGAAAGATCCCAAGCGCGAGGCGCCGAAAGCCGATCCCGCCGACCTGGTGCGCCCCTGGAACAAGCGCGAGGACCGGGCCCTGGAGGAGAGCATCCCCGGCGCCTTCCTCAAGGTGCGCGTGGACGGCTCCCATCCCCTGGCCTGGGGCCTGCACGCGGAGCAGGGCGCGGCGGTGCTGGACACCAGCGATCCCATCCTCGAACTGAGCCAGGGCGGGGAGAACCCCCTTCACTTCGCCAAGGAGGAGCTCAAGGTCTCCGGCCTCCTGCCCAAGGCCATGGAGGCCAAGCTGCACCAGACCGCCTGGGCCATCCGGGAGCGCTCCGGCCAGGGCGCCGTGATCCTGCTGGCGGGCGATCCGGTCTTCCGCGCCCAGGCGCCCTTCACCCGGCGCCTGCTCTTCAACGCGCTCTTCTTCGGGGCCTATCGCACCAGCCTGGACTAGGACGGATCTATGGGACTGCGCTTCACCCTCGCCATCACCGGAGCCTCCGGCTCGGCCTTCGGCGTGGCCGTCCTCCGGCGGCTTTCCGCCAGCCCGGCGGTGGAGCACGTCGCCCTCCTGCTCTCCCCCACGGGGAAGCGCTGCCTCCACGATGAGACGGGGCTCACCCCGAAGGAGCTGGCCGCCCTGCCCAAGGTGGGCCTGCGGGACGAGCGTGACCTGGGCGCCGACATTTCCTCGGGCTCGTACCGCCACGACGGCATGGCCATCGTGCCCTGCAGCGCCGGCGCCCTGGGCCGCATCGCCTCGGGCGTGAGCGAATCCCTGGTGAGCCGCGCGGCGGATGTGTGCCTCAAGGAGCGCCGCCCCCTGGTGCTCTGCCTCCGCGAGACCCCGCTCAACCGCATCCACCTGGAGAACATGCTTCGCGTCCATGACGCGGGCGGCGTCGTCATGCCGATCATGCCGGGCTTCTACAGCGGACCCAAGTCGCTGGACGACCTCTTCGACACCTTCGCCACCCGTGTGCTGGACCAGCTGGGCCTCTCCGAGGCGGACGGGCGGCGATGGAAGGGCTGAGCGGACCGGAGGTGGTGGTCCTCGGCTGCGCCGGGGTGGACACGAATGTCTTCCTGCCGGGCGGGGAGGTGGACTGGTCGGTGGAGGCCAACTTCACCGAGAACCTGGACACGCCCGGCCAGGCCGGCGTCTACGCCAGTCGGGGCTACGCGGCCCTGGGGCGGCGCACGGCCTTCATCGGCAACCTGGGCGGGGACGCCTGCGGGGCCCTGGTGCGCGAGGCCCTCACCCGCGACGGCATCGACACCCGGGGCATGTTCACCGATCCCGCGGGCACGGCCCGCAGCGTCAACGTGATGTACCCCGACGGCCGCCGGAAGAACTTCTACGATGCCCGCGCGGCCTCAGGCCTGCGGCCCGATCCGGCCCGCTGCCGCGAGGTCATGGCGGGCGCCAGGCTGGCGCATTCGCACCTGGCGGACTGGGCCCGCCACCTCCTGCCCCTGGCGAAGGAACTGGGCCTCGTGGTGGCCTGCGACCTCCAGGACGTGGTGGACCCGGCGGATCCCTACCGCCAGGACTTCATCCAGGAGGCAGACATCCTGTTCTTCTCCGCCGCCAACCATGCCGATCCGGCCCCGCTCATCCGGCGCTTCCTGCGGGACCGCCCTGGCCGCATCGTGGTCTCCGGCATGGGCGCGGCGGGCTGCGCCCTGGGTACGGCGGAGGGCATCCGGTTCTTCCCGCCCGAGCCCTCGGATCTGCCCGTGGTGGACACCAACGGCGCCGGGGACTCGCTGGCCGTGGGCTTCCTCACCAGCCACGTGCTGGAAGGCCGCCCCCTGGCGGAGTCCATCCGCCGCGGCCAGCTCGCCGCGCGGCACTGCTGCAGCCTGCGGGGCACCTCGGAGGGCCTCATCACGGCCGCGACGCTGGAGCGCCGCCTGCGGGCGACCCCCGCTGGGTTAGGCTGAAGCCCATGCGCGGCCGGGTGGCTCCCCAGTTCCTCACACTCCTGCTCCTGGCCTCGGGCCTGTGCGCCCAGGGGCCGCTGCCCATGGAGGCCCTGGCCCCCGAGCACCGGGCCGCGGTGCAGGACATCCTCAACCGCCTGGACTTCACCTTCCAGATCCAGACGCCGCCCCGGAAGGTGCGCCTGGCGACGGTGGAGAAGCTCTATGACCGCCCCCGCCTCTGTGCGGCCATGTGGCGCTACTGCCAGTTCGTGCCCCGGTTCTACACCTTCGAGCTCCCCCCGGCCGCCTTCACCGTCGACGACCTCAAGGGCCTGCACGGCACCATGACCCTCATCCACAAGCGGCCCGGCTACCGGATCTACCTGGCGGACGGCCGGGTGGAGCGGGGCCGGATGGGCAATCCCATGGCGGTGGGCGCGAAGATGGTCACCGCCTACCGCTACCACGAAGGGCCCAACGGCCTCGAAGGCCACCTCCAGACCTGGACGGCCCTGGACAGCGCCCTCCTGGGGTTCCTGAGCCGCCCCTTCAGGAGCTACATCCAGAAGCGCCAGGAGGAGTTCATCGCCTACATCTTCTTCAACATCGCCCAGGGCAGCGAGTTCGCCGAGAGCCACCCCCAGGAGTTCTGGGAGCCGCTTCAGCGCGAAGGGGATCCGGTCGCCCTGGCCGAATACGAGGCCGCCTTCGGGCGGAGGAAGAAGCGCTGAAGCGAAGCGTGCCCTTCGGGCGCGCTCAGCCCGCCCCCTCCATGAGCGCCGCTTCCTCGCGCTGGGCACGGCGGGTGGCCCAGAAGGCCCAGAGGGCGCCCAGGGCCCCGGTGGCGGCCCCGACGAAGGCCAGCAGGAGCATGCTGCCCCAGGAGAAGAAGCCCAGGCGGGCCAGTTCCACCAGCAGGGGGGAGAGGCCACCCACGCCGCGCGACAGCGGCAGCCAGAGGCCGAAGAGCCCCAGCAGGGCCAGCAGGCTCCCGGCCAGGCCGAGGAAGGCCCCCTCGAGGAGCAGTGGCGTGCGGATGAAGCCCTCCGAGGCGCCGACCAGACGCATGATCGAGATCTCCTCCTCCCGCGCCAGGATGCTCATGCGGATCACGTTGCCCGTGGCGAAGCCGGCGGCCAGCAGCAGCAGCACGCCGAGGGTGGCCAGGGCGGACCGCAGCATGCGGGCCATGCGCTGCAGGTTCTCCAGGCGCTCCTGGTCCACCAGCACATCCCCCACGCCGGGCATGCCCCGCACGCTCTCGCCCACCTCCACTGCCTTGCCGCCCGAGGCCAGATCCTGGCGCAGGGTGAGCTCCAGGCTCTCGGGAAGGGCGTCCTGGCCGGCGCTCTCCAGCAGCAGGCCCGCCTCGCGGGTGGCCGACAGGAACTGCCTGCGGTTCTCCTCGGCGGACAGGCGGCGGACCTCCCGGAACCGGGGATCGCGCTTCAGTCGGGCCGCGGTCTCGTCCAGGCTGCGGCCCTCGGCTGCGTAGGCCACCACCTTGGCCATGCCCTCGAGGCGGCCCACGAAGCGGTCCAGGCTCTCCACCAGCAGCAGGCCGCCTCCGGCCAGCAGCAGGCCCGAGGCCAGGGTGAGGACCGCCAGCACGTACTGGCCCCGGTGGCGGAGGAGGTCGCGGAGGACATCCTGGAGCAGGAGCCCCAGAAGGCGCAGTCCCGTCACGAGGCGTTCCCGTCCACCGCCACCCCCTTGAAGAGGGAGCCGGTCGGCGAAGCCGCGATGGACTTGGCGGCAGTCCCCCCGGTGGGCGATTTCCAGATGAAGATCGTGCCGTACGAGGTGCTGCCGTTCCCCCGGAGCCCCACGAGCCAGTCCTTGGTGCCGGCGTGGGCGATGACCCGGAGGTCGGCCTGGGCCGTGGCATCGCCGAGCGTGGTGGTGGGGGGCTGGTCGTAGGCCTGGCCGAAGAGGCCCGTGGTGAAGACCTGGATTGGTTCCGTGGTCTTCCCGGCATCCGTGTTGTGCCGCGCCACGAAGAGCTTGCCGCTCGTGTCCAGGGCGAGGGAGCCGTACTTCCCGATGAGCGTGGAGCTGCCGATGATGGTGTTGGCGTCCGTGAAGGCCGAGGCCGTGCCCTTGCGGAGGCGGGGCCCCGAGTAGGTCACCACGGTTCCGACCGTGCTGCCATCCAGCAGGAAGGCATAGACCGCGCCCGAGCCTGCGGCGACGCCGGTGCCGCCGCTGTCGCCGCTCATCTGCAGGGCCTGGAGGGCGATGGAGGCGTCCTGCGGCTGGCTGCTGGCATTGGCCACGACCCAGATCTGGGTGCCGCTGCCGCTGTTCTCGGTGATGAAGAGGGTGTCGGTGGAGGGATCCACGGCGGCCTGCCCGAAGGTGGACCCGGAAAGGCGGCCGGTGTTGGAGAGGCTGAAGGAGACCACCTCGGTGCTGGCCACCGTCCCGCTCTGGGATCGGAAATTGGTCACGCGCACGATGTTGCCGGAGTCCGAGACGAGGTAGAGGTAGGCCCGCGTGGCATCCAGGCAGAGGCCGCCCCAGGCGAGGCTGCTGATCTTGCTGCTGAACACGGAGGAGGTGATCTGCTTGCTGGGGGCCACGGTCGCGGCGGTGCCGTCGTACACCGTGCTCAGGTCCGAGTAGACGAACACGGCGGAGGTGGTGCTGTCGTAGGCATAGAGGGCAGCGCCCGAGGTGCCGCCGGCGGCGCCGTCGGGCTCCTTGCATCCGGTCATGAGCAGCAGGAAGGAGGCCGCGAGGCCGAGCAGGAAGCGCGCGATCATGGAAAGCCTATTTGCTGGAGAAGAGCGCCTTGAGGTGGGTGTTGAGCGTGCGGACCATGTCGGCATCGCAGCCGGCATCCACCGCGCCGCGGCTGATGGCCAGGGCCAGGCCCTTCACAGCCTCGGGTCCGTCTCCCGAGATGATCTGCTGGGTGGCCTTGGCCTGGAGGCGGTTGACCATCTCGTGCTGGCCCTCCGGGAGGACCATTTTCGCAGCCTGCGCGATGCGCTGGGTGAAGTTCATGAGCTTGACCATGCGCTGGGGATCATCCACGGGCGCGGGCTTGGGGGCCGCCACCGGCGGGGCCGCGCTGGCCACGCCGCCGCCCACGGTCTCGGGCAAGGGCTCGTCATGTTCCGGGAAGCCCTGCATGCGGGGCATCGGGGGAGGCGGCTGGAGGCGCACGATGGCGGTCTCATCCTCCCGGGACTCCGGCATGACCGGTCCCGAGGCCGGGGCGGTGCCCAGGAGGCTGGACACGGGGGTGAGCTCCTTCATGGGCTCGCTGGCCGGGGGCTCGACCTTCGCCGGCTTGCCGGAGCGGAGCCCCTTCATCACCACGTGCCCGGCCATCACCAGGCCGTAGAGGTCCTTGGCGACGGTGAGCACGGGCTTCTGCGCCAGTTCCGCCAGCTCGGACACGGTGTAGTAGCCGGTGGCCATGGCCAGGAGTCGGGCCTCCCGCGGGTTCACGTCGTGGGGGGTCTCGCCGGGCAGGAGGGTGGAAGCCGGATAGAGGTCCACCGAAGGCACCTTCTGGCTGATCACCCGCCACTCGTCCATCCGGCGGCCCAGTTCCATCAGGATGGAGGCATTGGGCTTGGTGATGGTGGCGGGCACATCCGGCACCACCTCCTCGAAGCGGTACGTGCCCTCGATCCAGAGGGCCACTTCCATGAGCGCCTCGAAGCCCTCGCCGGCATGGGTTACTGCGTGGATGATCCGTCCATCCTTCAGATAGATGCGGGCCTTGGAAGCTTCCTGCTGCACATGGAAGCACCCCGACTTGCCCCCCTGGCTCACGAGTTGGATGATGTCGGGCAGCGGCGCCTCGCGCATGGAGCCTTGGATCACACCCTGGGACATGGGCTGTTCCTCTCGTGAAGATGATGCGGATGCCCAACCATACCACGGAGTGCGTCCTAACTTAGGGGTGCGCACTTCCCCCGGAAGGTCTCATGAGCGATGCTGGGGGTCCTATGAGCGCCCGCCCCGACTCCCCCTTCGCCGCCATCGAGGAAGCCATCGAAGCCATTCGCCAGGGCCGGATGGTCGTGGTGGTGGACGACGAGGACCGGGAGAACGAGGGCGACCTCACCCTGGCCGCCGAACACGTGAGTCCCGAGGCCATCGCCTTCATGGCCACCCATGGCCGGGGCCTCATCTGCGCCGCCCTGGAGGGGCCGGTGCTGGACAAGCTCCAGATCCCCCTCATGGTGCGGGACAACACCAGCCCCTTCGAGACGGCCTTCTGCGTGTCCGTGGAGGCCCGGGAGGGCACCACCACCGGCATCAGCGCCCAGGACCGGTCCCGCACCATCCAGGCCCTCATCGACCCCGAGGCCCGGCCCCAGCACTTCGTGAAGCCCGGCCACGTCTTCCCCCTGCGGGCCCGCCCCGGCGGCGTGCTCACCCGAACGGGCCAGACCGAGGCCAGCGTGGACCTGGCCCGGCTGGCCGGCCTGCACCCCAGCGGCGTCATCTGCGAAATCATGAAGGATGACGGCACCATGGCCCGGGTGCCCGACCTGGTGCCCTTCTGCAAGCAGCACGGCCTGCTGCTGGTGACCGTGGCGGACCTCGTGGCCTACCGCCTCCGCCAGGAACCCCTGGTGAAGCTGCTGGAGGTCCGCACCATGTCCAGCCTCTGGGGCGAGCTGAAGGTGCACCGGTTCCAGAGCCTCCTGGATGGGGGCAGCCACCTGGCCTTCGTGCATGGCGACCTCGCCCAGGCCGAAGCCCCCCTGGTGCGCGTGCATGTCGAGACCCTTCCCGATGACCTCCACGGGTTCGAGACGGGCCTCTTCCAGAAGGCCATGTCCGTGCTGGCCAAGGATGGCTGCGGCGCCATGGTCTACCTGCGGCGCCACGCCCACACCCCCGGCGTGGCGGACGAGGGCCCGGTCCAGCCCCAGGCCATGAGCGACCGCGATTTCGGCGTGGGCGCCCAGATCCTCCGGCAGCTGGGCATCGGGAAAATGCGCCTGCTCAGCCGCCATGAAACCAAGTACATTGGCCTCCGTGGCTTCGGCCTCGACCTCTGTGCCCACGTGCCACTGGAACCCACCGCGGCCCCCCTCCCCACGGAACAGCGTTGATCGACGCCGCCTTCCTGACCCAGTCGCCCCTGTTCAGGAACCTGGACGAGACGGAGCGCGCCCAGATCCTGATCATCGGGCAGCGGCGTTCCTGCCGGGCCGGAGAGGTGATCTTCCGGGAAGGCGACGCCGGGGACGGCCTCTACGTGGTCGTGCGGGGCTCGGTGCGGATCTCCAAACAGGGCGCCACGGGGGAGGAGGCCCTGGCGATCCTGGAGTCCCCCGCCTTCTTCGGCGAGATGGCCCTCATCGACCTCTCCGCCCGCGCCGCGGACGCCATCGTGAACGAGGACTCCGAACTCTTCTTCATCCCGCTGCAGGAGCTGCGCTCCCTGATCGAGGTGCAGCACCGCATCGCCCTGAAGATCCTCTACGCCCTCTGCGAGGTGCTGGCCCAGCGCCTGCGTGAGACGAACGAGCGCTACATGAACATCTTCACCATCGCCCAGTGGGGGGGCGCCAATCCGGACGGCCCCATCCCCGTACCTTGACCACGAACTTGAAAGGAGTTCCCATGTCCGACCTCGTAGCCCACATCACCGACGCCGAGTTCCCCCAGGCCGTCGCCCAGGGCGTCACTCTCGTGGATTTCTGGGCCCCCTGGTGTGGCCCCTGCAAGATGATCGCCCCCGTCCTCGACGAGCTGGCCTCCGAGATGAAGGGCCAGGCCAAGTTCGTGAAGATGAACGTGGACGAGAACCCCCAGGTGGCCGGCCAGTTCGGCATCATGAGCATCCCCACCCTCATCGTCTTCAAGGACGGCAAGCCCGTGAACAAGCTCGTGGGCGGCCAGCCCAAGCCCCAGCTGAAGGCCTTCGTCGAGGGTGCGTTCTAGTCTGTAGCCTCTCGCCATGCGAAAACGCGGCCTTGGCCGCGTTTTTCGTTAGCGCGCGGGCGCAGCCCGCGCGCCGGGATGGGAGCGTGCCGGCCGCCTCACTTCCTCCTCAATACCAACCGGATCTGGTTCCCCTTCTCGTTGAAGTGCACCTCGTCCATCACCAGCAGGATGAGCGGGAGGCCCCGCCCGCAGTGGGCCACCACGTCGGAATCCCCGGTCGGGGGGGAGATGCGGCTGGCATCGAAGCCCTTGCCCTCGTCGCTGACCTCGAGCTCGAAGCGCTCCGTGTCCATGGCCAGCCGCACCTCGATGAGCCGTCCGGCGTATTCGGGATCGGCCATCCGCGCCTGGCGGAGCCTCATGTAGGGATCCTCCTCGGCGAAGAGTTCCCCCTTGAGCCTGGACTCCAGCTCGAGGTTGCCGTGCTCCAGGGAGTTCACCAGGGCCTCGTGGAAGGCCATGGCGATGACATCCAGGTTGCTCAGGGAGGCGAAGCCCATGGGCACCAGCCGGTCCGTCAGGTGCCGCACGAGGGTGGGCACGTCGAGCTCGTCCGAGCGGAAGAGGAAGTGGCGCCGCTCGTTCACCAGGCCGCGCAGGCCGTCGTCCGCCAGCCGGAATTCCCGGTGCAGGTCCACCAGGTGGAAGACGCTCTGGATCATCTCCCGGATGGCGACGGGCTTCATGAAGAGGTTCGCCGCGCCCATCCGCATCGCCCGGATCGCGTAGTCCACCGAGGCCTGGCCGGTCATGAGCACCACGGGCAGGCGCGGCTGCATGGCCTTGACCTTGTGGATGACGTCGAAGCCGTCCAGCCCCTCCATGTTGATGTCGGTGATGACCAGGTCGAACTGCGGGGCCGAGGGGTTCTGCATGAGGTCCAGCGCCTCGGCGGCGTTGGGGTAGGCATGCACCTCCATCCCGTAGTGGGCCAGGGCGGAGTGAACCATGTCCAACACCGCCGGATCGTCATCGATCAGCAGGATGTGCGCGGCCTTTCGATTCATGGCGGCTCCGTATGGCCGAGATTCTATCCAACCCGCGGCAGATAAGGCGAAATCAGGGCCCAGGTCCGGTCCAGGGCCCCCCTGAGCGATTCCGGCAGGGGCTTCGGCGACGTTGGACGCAGGGGCGAATCCGCCAGGCGCGCCCGCACCTCGCGCGCCAGGTCCGCCGCCTCCACCACCTGGAGGCGGCCGGCCTCCCGCAGCGGGGGGACCAGGTCCGCGAAGTTGGCGAAGCCGGGGCCGATCAGGGTCGGGACGCCGGCCTGGACCGGCTCCAGCGGATTGTGCCCGCCGGGATGGCCCCAGCCTCCCGCCACGAGCGCGAGGGTCCCCTCGCCGTAGGCCGGGGCCAGGTCGCCCAGCGTGTCGAGCAGGAGGATCCCCGTCTCGCGCCAGGCTCCTTCAGCGGGCCAGGGAGCGGAAGCGCGGCGATGGGGCAGGCCCCGCGCCGACAGCTCCGCCGCCACGGCGTCGAAGCGTCGGGGCTGCCGGGGCGCCAGGATGAGGCGGAGGCCGGGCATCTGGACCCGCGCCGCGGACCAGACCCCCAGCACCAGGTCCTCCTCCCCTTCCAGCGTGTTCCCCGCGACCAGCACGGGATCCGCCGCCCAGGCCGAGCGCAGCGCCGCCCAGTGGTCCGGCAGGGGCCGCGGCGGCGGGAGATCCGCCTTGAGGTTGCCCCCCAGCGCCACCCGCGGCGCCCCCAGGCGCAGGAAGGCGGCGGCGCTGTCCGGGTCGCGGGCCGCCACCAGGCTGAGCCGTCCCGCCGCCCGGCGCAGCCAGGGCCCGCCGTGCTCGAGGGACTTCTCCGTCAGGCGGCCGTTCACCACCATCCGCGGAATGCCCCGGGATTCGAGGGCCTCGACCAGGCCGGGCCAGAGCTCGGTCTCCAGGGCGATGAAGGCGCCGGGCGCCCGGTCGAGGAAGGTCTCCAGCCCCGCGGGATCATCCAGGGGGAACGCGCCCCCGCTGATCCGCTGCGTCCCCGCGTCCCAGGCGGGCAGCCGCAGGGCCAGCAGGTCGAGGCCGGCGGGCGTGCCTGTGCTCACATGGACGCGGTGTCCGGCGGCCCGAAGGCGGCTGACCAGGCCGTCCGCCAGTAGCAGCTCCCCCACGCTCACCGCATGCAGCCAGACCCAGCCCGGCGCGGACGGTTCCGGCCCCCGGGCCTCCAGCCGCATCCGCCAGCCCTCGGGCAGGCCCCTGGCGCAGGCCCGGGCGGCGGCACCGGCCAGGGAGACGGCCAGGCGGTAGCTGAGATCGAGGGTGTCCACGCCTCCACGCTCTCACAAATCAGAGCGACCAACGGATCAAAACCTGGAACCGCGAAAGACGCGAACGGGCGCGAAAAAGTGAATTGGGTCCCCAGGATGCTCGGCTCAGCGAGGATAAGCAGGAAGACGATTCTCCTTTCGCGCGCCCGGAGGGCGTTTAGCGTTTTTCGCGGTTTGCTTGCGGCATCATGGATGGATGGACGGACGCGCTCTCCTGGACATCCTCATCGTCACCGGCCCCCTGGGGGCGGGAAAGACCACGGTCGTGAACCGCCTGCTGAAGGCCGAGGTGGGCGCCGGGCGCCGGGTGGCGGTGCTCATCAACGAGTTCGGCGCCGTCAGCGTGGACGGCACCCTGGTGGACGCGGAGCGGCCCGAACTGGCGGGCGTGGAGAACCTGGTGAACGGCTGCGTCTGCTGCAGCCTCCGCGACGACGTGGTGGCCACGCTGCGGGCCTGGTGCGACCAGCCCGAGGGCCAGCGCCCCGAGCGCGTGGTGCTGGAGACCACCGGCCTGGCCGATCCGACTGACCTGCTGGACCTGGAACACGAGCCGGCCCTGGAGGGACGCCTGCGCCTGGCGGGCTTGCTCACGGTGATCTCCTGCCTCACGCCCGTCGATCACCTGAAGACCAAGCCCCTGCTCCACCGCCAGGCGGCCCTGGCCAGCCTCGTCCACCTCAGCAAGGCGGATCTCGATCCCTCCGCCGCCGTGGCCTGGGAGGGGGAGGTGCGCAGCGCCTTCCGCCATGTCCCCCTGGTCCTCACCCGGCACGGCGCGGCTCCGGAGGGCAGCCCCGATCCTTGGCAAGGCGACCTGCGTCCCCTGCCCGAGGGATGGGTCCCCGCGGCCGCCACCAGCTTCTCGGAGGCCCGCTCCCTTAGCCTGGCCTGGGACCATCCCGTGGACCCCGGGGCACTGGAGGCCCTCCTGCTCACTCCGCCCGCCCAGGGCGAGCTGCTCCGCGCCAAGGGCGTGTGCGTGTTTTCCGGCTGGGCCCGGCGCAACGACGGCAGCGACCGCTGGGCCTTCCAGCTGGCGGACGGCCGCCTGGAGATCTCGCCCCTGCCCCTGCGGGCGGACGGCGCCGCGCCGGCCTGCGTGGCCGTGGCCATCGGCACGGGCCTCGATGCCGCGCACTGGAAGAAGGCCTTGCGCGGCCTGGAGCGGGCGCCGGAGGGGGCGCGGCGGAAGGTCCAGCTGTAGGAGCCTTGGGCCCGCCTTGGTATCATCGCCTTTCCCCCGATTTCGGGACGCAAGGAGCAGGTGTGGATCAAGTGCTGGACCTCATGGCCAAGGAGCTCAAGCTCCCCCGCGCTGGCGTCGCCGCCATCGTGGCGCTGCTGGAGGAGGGGAACACGGTGCCCTTCATCGCCCGGTACCGCAAAGAGGCGACCGGTTCCCTCGATGAAGTGGCCATCCGGGCCGTGGAGGACCGCCACGCCTACTACAAGGACCTGCTGGACCGCCGGAAGACCGTGCTGAAGTCCATCGACGAGCAGGGCAAGCTGACCCCCGAACTGAAGGCCAAGATCGAGGCCACCTGGGTGAAGGCCGAGCTCGAGGACCTCTACCTGCCCTACAAGCCCAAGAAGCGCACCAAGGCCACCGTGGCCCGGGAGCGCGGCCTGGAGCCCCTGCTGGATTCCCTGCTGTCCGACGAGACCGGCGCCGATCCCTTCATCTTTGCCGAGCCCTTCATCAAGGACGAGGACGGCCTGCGCTCCCCCTCGGAGTGCCTGGAGGGGGCGGGCCACATCCTGGCCGAGCGCCTCACCGAGGATGCCGATGTCCGCGCTTGGCTGCGCCTGGAGTTCCACGAGCACGGCGTGCTGAAGTCCGAGATCCGCGAGGAGCGCAAGGCCGATCAGGCCGCCCTGCGCTTCAAGCCCTACTTCGACTTCAGCGAGCCCATCAAGAAGATCCCCAGCCACCGCCTGCTGGCCCTGCGCCGCGGCGAGAAGGAGGAGATCCTCAACGTCAAGCTGGTGGTCGAGCGCGAGAACCTGGTCAGCCAGCTGGTCTCCAAGGTCCGGATCCACCCGGGCAGCGGCTACCGCCGCTTCCTCAACGAGGTGGCCGGCGACGCCTTCGACCGCCTCTTGGCCCCCACCATCGAATCCGAGGTGCGCTACGAAGCCAAGAAGAAGGCCGACGGCGAAGCCATCAAGGTCTTCCAGACCAATCTGGACCACCTGCTGCTGGCGCCCCCGGCCGGCCAGCGCTGCACCCTGGGCGTGGATCCCGGCATCCGCACCGGCTGCAAGCTGGTGGTCATCAACCGCCTGGGCCAGCTGGTGCAGAACGAGGTCATCTACCCCCTGGAGCCCAAGCGGGACCTGGACGGCAGCCGCGCCATCCTCGAGAAGCTCTGCACCGAGAATCCCATCGAGGCAATCGCCATCGGCAACGGCACCGGCGGCCGGGAAGTGGAGGCCTTCATCCGCGATTGGCTGAAGGAAACGAACCGCACGGGCCTCATCTGCGTGAGCGTGAGCGAGGCCGGCGCCTCGGTCTACTCCGCCAGCGACATCGCCCGCGAGGAGTTCCCCGACCATGACGTCACCGTGCGCGGCGCCGTGAGCATCGCCCGCCGCTTCCAGGATCCCCTTGCCGAGCTGGTGAAGGTCGATCCCAAGAGCATCGGCGTGGGCCAGTACCAGCACGACGTGAACCAGACCGCCCTCAAGAAGGGCCTGGACGACGTGGTGGAGAGCTGCGTGAACCGCGTGGGCGTGGACCTCAACAGCGCCTCGTACAAGCTCCTGGCCTACGTGGCGGGCATCGGCGAAGGCCTGGCCAAGGGCATCGTGGCCCACCGCTTCGAGCACGGTGCCTTCAAGCGCCGCGAGCAGCTCCTGGGGGTCAGCCGCTTCGGCGCCAAGGCCTTCCAGCAGGCCGCCGGCTTCCTCCGCATTCCCGACGGCGAGGATCCCCTGGATGCCTCCGCCGTCCACCCCGAGAGCTATCCCGTGGTGCAGCGCATCTGTCAGCTCACCGGGAAGACCGTCTCCGAGCTCATCGGCAACGACGCCGTGCTGGACGCCCTCGACCCCAAGCTGCTCGTGGACGAGAAGTTCGGCCCCGAGACCATCAAGGACATCCTCGCCGAGCTCAAGAAGCCCGGCCGCGACCCCCGCCACCGCTTCGAGATCGTGCAGTTCCGCGAGGGCGTCAACAAGCCCAGCGACCTGGAGGTGGGCATGGAGCTCCAGGGCGTCGTCACGAACGTCACGGACTTCGGCGCCTTCGTCGATGTCGGCGTCCACCAGGACGGCCTGGTGCACCTCTCCGAGATCGCCCACCGCTATGTGAAGAACCCCGCGGATGCCCTCAGCGTGGGCCAGGCCGTGAAGGTGAAGGTGCTGGCCGTGGACCTCGAGGCCAAGCGCATCGCCCTCTCCATCAAGGCCCTGCTGGCCGCCCCCGAGGGCGCCGGCCAGGCCCCGCAGCATCGCCGCCGCCCCAGCCGCCCGGAGGGACAGCCCGGCCGTCCTGCCCAGGCCGGTCCCCGCCCGCCCCGGCCCGAAGGCCCCCGGCCCCCACGGCCCGAGGGGCCCCGCCCGGCCCGCGCCGAAGGCCCCCGTCCGCCCCGGCCCGAAGGCGCCCGCCCCCAGGGGCCAAGGCCGCCCAGGCCCGAGGGTTCGCGCCCGCCCCGCCCCGAGGGCGGCCGTCCCACGCGCCCCGAGCGTGAGGCCCGGTCCATGACCTTCAATCCGCCGGAAACACCCAGTCCCGCCAGCGGAGCCTCGCTGACGGACCTGGTGGCCCGGTTCAGCAAGGGCCACCGTTGATGCCCCTGCCGCTGCCAGCCTTCGCGCGCCGCCTCGCGCCTGCCGCGCTGCTGCTGGGCCTGGCCTGCCAGCCTCCCGCGGCGCCCAAGGTCTACTGCCCCTGGGAGGAGGGCCTCACCCTCACCTTCGAGGATCCCTCCCGGCCCCAGCCTGAGCGCAGCGCCAACCGCCTGCAGGTGCGGGTGGCCAAGTCCGCCATCGCGCCGGGCCTCCCCACCCTCATCCAGGTGGATGTCGCCAGCCTGCGCGGCCAGATGCCGATGACCCTCAAGCAGCAGGACGGCGGCGTCTCCCTCGTCACGGACCAGGGACAGCACCTCTCCGTCTCCCTGCCCGCGGGCTTCCCGGCCACCACCGCCTGGAAGGAGCGGGGCACCGAGTTCCGCGTCCTCGGCCGCGCGGCCTGGGACGGGGCGGCCCTGCTGCCCGCCACCTCCGATCCGGTGGGCATCTGGGTGGAGGCCCGGCCCCTCCAGGGCCCCCGCCGCCGCACCCTCTACCTGCCCAACCTGGGAGAGGTGGAGACGCAGGAGGAGCGAGGCGGGGCCTGGATCTCCGTCAACCGCCTGGTGGCCTACGGGTTCACGTCCCTGCCCGCCATCAAGCGTCCCTGACCGCCATTCCCGGAGCCGACATGGCCGAAACGAACACCGCCCCTGAAGACCTCGAGATCGCCCTGCCCCCGGGCGCCGAGAAGGGCATGGTGCGCGACAACCTCGAAGTGATCTGCTTCGCCATGGTCCTGATCCTGTTCTTCAAGACCTTCGTGGGCCAGCAGTTCAAGATCCCCTCGGCCTCCATGCGCAACACGCTGATGATCGGGGACCACCTCCTGGCCAACAAGTTCATCTTCGCCACCCCCCAGTGGGGCTGGGAGGAGGCCCTCTTCCCGATGCGCGGCGTGAAGCGGGGCGACATCATCGTCTTCCGCTGGCCCCTCGACCGCGATCAGGACTACGTGAAGCGCTGCGTGGCCCTGCCCGGCGACACCGTCGAGATGCGCAACAAGCGCCTCTACATCAACGGCAAGCAGGTGACGGGCCCCTTCGAGCACATGTTCGGCCGCAGCCCCGAGGGCCCCACCCCGGGCCCCTGGCCCCTCACCCGCGATGCGGGCGAAGTGGAGCGTCCCGTGGGCCTCTGGCGCCATGCCGACCCCGAGGTGCTGGCCCTCCATGAGCGCAACCAGATGCAGTCCATGAACAGCCTCCGCCAGGATGGTTTCAAGGACAACCTGGGCCCCGTCACCGTGCCGCCCGGCCACCTCTTCGCCATGGGCGACAACCGAGACAACAGCGAGGACAGCCGCTACTGGGGCTTCCTGCCCATCGACCACCTGCGCGGGCGTCCGTTCCTGGTCTGGTGGAGCTTCAAGGAAGGCGACACGGACAACGACAACGGCCGCGTCCCCACCGGCCCCCAGGATGTGGCCAGCGACTTCATCGACACCGCCCGCCACTTCTTCACCCGCACCCGCTGGGAGCGGACCGGGACCATTCCGGAGTAGGGGTGGGCTGTTCCCAATCCATGCCCATCGCGAATCCGCAGGGCGGGTTCGGGCGGTAGGACCGTTTTCGGGGTTCCCTCCCCAGCTCGAGGCAAGGCCGCATGAGAATCCCGTCGCTGTTGATCCTGCTCGTCGCATCCCCCCTCTGGTGCTGGGGTGACAAGGGCCACCGGGCCGTCTCGACCCTCGCCCTGCGTGCCCTGCCCGCGGAACCCCGGGCCTGGTTCCAGGGGCGCGAGGCCGAGGTCTGCGACCATGCCTCCGATCCCGACCACTGGAAGCAGGACCGCAAGGAGGGCCCCCGCCACTTCATGGATCTGGAGGCCTACGGCGGCCCGGACCGGATGCCCCGCACCCTGGAGGAGGCCCAGGCCAAGCTCGGCGGCGACTACTACCGCCGCGGCGTGGTGCCCTGGATCATCCAGGACCGCTGGCGCGACCTGGTGGACGCCTTCCGCGAAGGAGATCCGGCCAAGGTGGCCTTCACCACCGCCATCCTGGGGCACTACGTCGGCGACGCCCACGTGCCCCTGCACACCACCGAGAACCACGACGGCCAGTTCACCAACCAGCGGGGCGTCCACAGCCGCTGGGAGAGCGGCCTGGTGGAGCGCCACCTCTCGCCCGAGGAGCTGACGGTCGAAGCCGCACAGGCAGACAGGGGCTTCTTCTTCCGCCCCTGGGATTGGGTCAGGACCGCCCATGCCCTGGTGCCCCAGCTCCTGGAGGACGACCGCGACGCCGACCGCACCAGCCCCATGGGCAGCCGTGGCAAGACCCGCACCGCCGCCTACTGGATGCTCTTCCGCGCCAAACAGGGCCCCGTCGTCAGGCAGCAGCTTCAGCTCGCCGGCCAGCACCTCGGCGACGCCATCCTCAACGCGTGGATCCAGGCGGGACGGCCCCATCCCCCGGCGAAGCCGGCCAACTGAAGCCGCTGCGCGATTTCAGAGCGGGAAAGGAGCTAGGGCGCGGGCTCCCACCGCTTCCGGTCCAGCCACACCTGCTGGTCCTTGCCCCGGGCATCCTTGCCGCGCCAGTGGAGCTTGAGGGGGCCCTGGGCGTCCTTCTTCTGCACGGAGACGCCCGCGCCCTCGCCGGTGCGCAGCAGGTGCAGGAGGCCCTCCACGCTGAGCACCTGGGGGAGGAAGGGCAGCGGCAGCTGGGAGAGGTAGGGGGCGCGCTGGTCGAGCTTCTGCCGGGGCACCTGCAGGCGGTAGCCCGAGGCGGCATCCCCTTCAAGCAGGAGCAGCCGCTCGCCGGGGGCGTGCAGCTCGAGGATGAGCTTCCCGGTGGCGGCCTCCATCAGCAGGCTGAGGGTGCCCACGCCCTCGCCATCGGCGCCCGCGTAGCCCCAGCCGTACTGGGCCCGCACGGGGGCCGCGGGCGCGGGGGCGGCCACCGGGGGCGGGGCCTGGAGCGGCATCACGGTTCCTCCTCGTCGTCGTCATCGGGCTTGGGCGCAGCCGGTGCGGCGGGGGCCGTCTCCAGCTTCCGGGCCTGTTCCTTGGCGATGCGGATGCGCAGGTCGCCCAGGCGCTTCTCGAGGGCGGCCCGGTCCGGAAAGACGAAGGCCAGGGCCCGGTCCCACTGCTCGGCGGCTTCGGCCAGCTTGCCCTGCTTCACGAGGACTTCGCCTAGGTGCTTGCGGACCTCCGGGCTGAAGGGACTCAGCTCCGCGGCGCGCCGCAGCGTGGCTTCCGCTTCCGTGAGGCGGCCCAGCTTGAACTGGGCCCAGCCCAGGCTGTCCACCACGCTGCCGTTGTCCGGCGTGGCCTTGGCGCTGGCCTCGATGAGGGCGGCCGCCTCCTCCAGGTCGCGGTCCTGCTCCAGCAGCAGGTAGCCGAGGTTGTTCTGCACCAGCGGATTGGCCGGCTCCAGGGCCTGGGCCTCGCGCAGCACGGCCAGGGACTCCGCGTGGCGGTCCAGCTGGTCATAGGCCTGGCTCTGCATGATCAGCATGTCCACACGGCGCACCGGGGAGAGGCTGCGGGCCCGCTCCAGGGCCTCGAGGCACTTGTCCCAGCGCTGGAACTCCTGCCAGAGGGCGGCCATGCCCTCCAGGTGCAGCTGCTCCAGCGCGGCCCGCGCCTCCTTGCGGGAGAACAGGGCGTAGTCGAGGTACTTGGGCGGCAGCTGGGCCGCCTGCTGGAAGAAGGGGATCTTCGGGTACCGGGCGATGCCCTCCTTGAGGGCCTCCAGCCCGCTCTTCCAGTCGTTGAGGCTGATGCAGGCCTGCGCCTTGAAGACCTGGGCCTCGCCATCGGTGTGCGGCCGGGGGCGCCGCTCCTTCAGGAAGGCCAGCAGCTCCCGGCCCTTCCCCTGGAGGAGGAGGGACTCGGCGTACAGCATGGGAGCGCCGTCCGCGATCCACTGGGGTTCGAGCTCCTGGGTCACGATGCCCTTGAGCCGCTGCTCGGCCTCCTCGAAGCGGCCCAGGTTCATGAGGGCGCGGGCCGTGTGGAAGGTCAGGGTGGGACTGGGCTTGAGGGCCTCGGCCTTGGCCAGGGTCTCCAGGGCCTCGGCCCAGCGCGCGGTCTGAATGCGGACCAGGGAGACGTTCTCCCACAGCCCGGCCTCCTGCGGCACGCGGCTGGCCAGCAGGAGGAAGCTCTCCTCGGCGTGGGCCAGGTAGCCGGCCTTGATCTGCTCCCGGGCCAGCTCCTCCAGCATCCGCAGATGGCGGTCCTCGGGTCGCCGGGCATTGAGGGCCAGCAGGGCCTCCCGCTTGCCCTCGTAGTTCTGGGTGGCGCGGGCGTGGATGAGGGCCCGCTCCCAGGCCGGCGCGTAGCTGGGACGCATGCGGCCCAGCCGCAGCCAGGCCCGCAGCGCCCCCTCCCCGTCCTTGGCCATTTCGCAGGCCTCGCCGAGGCGGTGCCACAGCTCGGGATCCTGGGGCAGCCGGAGGGTGGCGGCCTTCAGCTCGCGGATGGCCTCCGGGGCCAGGGCGGCATCCTTCTGGGCCCGCTGGAACTGGAGCAGGGCCAGGTGGGCCTGGGCCTCGGCGCTCTGGGGGGCCAGTTCCACGGCCCGCCTCGCCGGCGCCACGGCGGCCTCGGGATCCTGGGCCTCCTGGAGGGCCTCGGAGAGCCGCAGGTTCGCCTCGGCGCTCTCGGGCACCTGGGCCAGTACGCGCCGGTAGAGGGCCGCCGCGGCGGCCGGGTCTGCCCCGAAGCCCCGCAGCTGGAGGGCGCGGGCCTGCAGCATGAGGGCGCGGACATCCTCCGCGGAGGCGGGGGCCCCGGCGAGGAGCACCACGAGCAGCGAAGCGCGAAGGTCAGGCACGGACGGACTCCTGATGGAGCAGGGCGAGGAGCCGGGCATGGGGGGATGCCCAGGCCTCGGGGGGAAGGGCCCGCTGCACGGCGTGTTCGCCGGGTCGCGGCAGGATGCACTGGATCTCGGTGGCGGGGCCGGAGCCGTGGATCGCCTTCTTGTCCCGGGCCAGGAACGGCAGGCAGTCGGCCCAGGGCGCCACCAGGGGGGCCAGGGGCGCCAGGCGCCGCGCCAGGGGCTCGAGGAGGCCGGGCGGGAAGGGCTTCAGGCCCTGCTCTTCGGCCAGGAGGCAGGAACCCAGGAGGCCCAGCCCCACGGCCTCGCCGTGCAGCAGCCGGTAGCCCGAGGCGGCCTCCAGGGCGTGCCCCAGGGTGTGGCCCAGGTTCAGCAGGCGGCGCTCCCCGGCTTCGCGGGGATCCCGGTGCACCACGCCCGCCTTGAAGGCCAGCGCGCGCTCCACCCAGGCGACCTTCAGCGTCCCCTCCTGGAGCATCTCCTGGGCCCAGACCATCTGGCCCGGAATCAGGGCCGTCTTCACCAGCTCCCAGAACCCATTCTGCAGGTGCCGCTCCGGCAGCCCGGCCAGCAGGTCCGTGCAGGCCACCAGGCGGCGGGGCGCGTGGAAGGCGCCCACCAGGTTCTTGCCGGCCGAGAGGTCCGCCGCGGTCTTCCCGCCCAGGGCCGCATCGGCCATGGCCAGCAGGGTGGTGGGCCAGACCTGCCAGGCGATGCCCCGCAGGAAGAGCGCCGCCGCCAGTCCGGTCAGGTCGGACAGCACGCCGCCCCCCAGGGCCACCACGGTGGCGTCCCGATGGAGGGGGATCCGGGCCCAGTGCTCCAGCCAGGGGATCACTGTGCGCAGCTTCTTCTCTTCCTCGGGCACGGCCACCCACAGGGCGTGCTCCGGCTCGGGCATGCCCGCCCGGGCCCAGGCTTCGCGCAACCGCAGGTCCCCCACCAGGGTCCAGGCCCCTTCCGGGAGCAGATCCCGGTCCGGCGCCTCCAGGATGAAGACCTCGGTGGCGAATCCGGGCGGCGTGGCCAGCCTCATGGGCGGCCCTTCAGCGTGGCCTCGGCCTGCATGGGCTGGTCGCCGCGCAGCCACCGGATCACGGCCTTGTCCCCGGGCTTGTAGGCGCCCAGGGCGCCCATGAAGTCATAGACGTTCTTCACGGGCTTGTCCCCGAACTGCACGAGGATGTCACCCGCCTGCAGGCCGATGGCCTCGGCCGTGCCGCCCTTGGAGACGCCGTTGATGCGGAAGCCCTTGGGGTTGTCGGCATAGTCCGGGATGGTGCCGAAGGCGATGCGCATGGGCCCGCCGTCCCCCCGGGAGGGCAGCTTGGCGGTCTCGGGGTCGAAGGCCGGCAGCGTGTCCGCGTTGGCCAGGTCCAGCGAGACGGCCTTGCCGAAGGCCACCAGCTTCACCATGCCCGGGAAGTTGATGCGGTCCGCCGTGTCCGTCGGGCGGTGGTACTCGCCGTGGATGCCGGTGAAGAAGAAGAAGGTGGGGATCTTGGCCTGGGAGAAGCTCATGTGGTCGGAGCCGCCCACGCTGGCGCCCACGTCGGCGCTGACGGAGAAATCCTTCGGCACGAACTTCTGGGCCGCCTCCACCGCGGACTTGGGAGCTCCAAGCCCGCCCATCATCAGCTTGGGCGCCTTGAGGTCGAGCCGGCCCACCATGTCGAAGTTGAGCATGAACTTCACGGACTCGAGGGGGTGCGTGGGGTGCTGCACCCAGTATTGGGAGCCCAGCAGGCCCTCCTCCTCGCCGCCGAAGTGCAGCAGCAGGATGGAGCGCTTCGGCCGGGCCTTCTTCAGCTCCCGGGCCAGCTCCACCACCATGGCCGTGCCGGAGGCGTTGTCGTCGGCGCCGGGATGCACCTGGCCCCGGGCCTCGGCGCCACCCATGCTGTGGCGCTCGCCCAGGCCCAGGTGGTCCATGTGGGCGCCCAGGGCGATGAACTCCTTGCGGAGCTTGGGATCGCGGCCGGGGATCACGGCCACCACGTTGGGCACCTGGGCCTCTTCGCGGCGGAGCTTGAGCTCCAGCGACAGGGTGACCGCGGGCGCGAGGTCCTGGCTGGCCGGCTTCCCGCTCTCCTTGATGCCCTTGAACCGCGCCGCCAGGTCGCCGCAGGCGCCGCCAAGGGCTTCGAAGGTCATGCCCAGCACCGGGATGTCCACCTTCACGGGGCCCTCCTCCCGCTGCAGGGGGCGGAGGCCGTTCTCCTCCAGCACGATGACGCCGGCCACCTGGGCGTTCTCCAGCTTCTTGAGGCGGGCCAGGAGGCCCCGCTCCCCCCGGGGCAGGTGGGCGAAGGCGTCGAGATCCGGAACGGCGCGGGAGATCACCGCCACCCGGTCCTTCAGCTCAATGCCCGCCAGGTCGTCATAGCCGCCCGGCACCTGCACGCCGTAGCCGATGAAGGCCAGGGGCTTGCCCCGGAAGCCGGCATCTCCGCTCAGGCCAAGGGCCTCGAGGTCCCGGCCCCACACCAGGGGCCGCACGCGGTCGCCCTGGGCGAGCGAGGCCTCCTGGCGCTCCCGGACCACCTTGGCGATGAAGGGGAAGCGCTGGATCTGGGTCTTGAGGCCCAGGGCCTTCAGCTCGCCCTCGATGCGCCGGGCGGCCTGGTCCAGCTCCGGATAGCCATTGCCGCGGCCCTTCAGCTCCGGCGAGGCCAGGAAGGCCACAGCCCTTCGCAGCCGCTGCTCCGTGGCCGCGTCCGCCTTCGAGGCGGGGGCCGGGGTCTGGGCCTGGGCCTGGGCCACCAGGGTGACGGTGAAGAGGGCATGCGTCCAGAAACCCATGTTGTCTCCGAGGGAATCTCCAGTGTACATGAGGCCGCGGCCGGACTCCCGGCGGGGATTCGCCGCCCGATGTGGGACAATGGGCCCATGTCCGAACAGGGAGCCTTCTTCCAATCCGACCGGGGGGACGAACGCCCCATGCGCCACGCCCTCCTGTGGCGCCTGGCGGGCTATCTCCGGCCCCAGTGGCTGGCCCTGCTCGTCCTGCTGGTCCTCATGGCCCTGGGCGCCTTCCTGGAGGTGCTGCCCTCCGAACTCACCCTGCGCCTCATCAACCGCTTCATGGACCAGGGCAGCCTGAGGGGCGCCGGTCCCATGCTCGCGGGCTTCTTCGGCGTGCTGATCGCGGGCTTCCTCGTCAGCTTCGCCCGCTACTTCATGCTGGCCAAGGTGGGCCAGAAGGCCATGCTCGAGCTGCGCGTCCAGCTCTTCGGCCACCTCATGGGGCGCAGCACGGACTTCTTCCACCGCAACCCCGTGGGCCGCCTCATGACCCGCGTCACCAGCGATGTGCAGAACCTCAACGAGATGTTCGCCTCGGGCTTCGTGGCCATCGTGGGCGACGCCCTCTCCCTGCTGGCCATCGTGGCCTGGATGTTCTGGACCCACCCCGGCATGGCCCTGGTGGCCCTGGGCATCCTGCCCTTCCTGCTGGTGGCCACCGAGATCTTCCGCCGCCGCGCGGGGGAGGCCTTCCGCGAGACCCAGCGGCGCTACGCCGCCATCAACGCATTCCTGCAGGAGCAGATCTCGGGCATGGGCCTCGTCCAGATCAACGCCCAGGAGCCGCGGAGCGATCAGCAGTTCCGCGGCCTGAACGAGGACTACTACCAGGCCTTCCTCCGCACCATCTTCGCCTACGCCGTGTTCTTCCCCGTGGTGGAGTTCATCACCTCCGGCACCCTGGCCGCGCTCATCTTCTACGCCGGCTTCAAGCTCCAGGCCGGCGCCATCACCTGGGGCCTGCTCCTGGCCTTCATCCAGCAGTCCGGCCGCTTCTTCCGGCCCATCCGCGAACTGGCCGAGCGCTACAACGTCATGCAGACCGCCCTCGCCTCCAGCGAGCGCATCTTCCGCCTGCTGGACAACCAGGATCAGATCCCCCAGGCCCCGGATGCCAAGCCCGCGGTCTTCGCGCGGGAGATCCGCTTCGAGGACGTCACCTTCGCCTACGAGGCGGGTGGGCGCAAGGTCGTGCGGGGCCTCAGCGGCGCCATTCCGAAGGGCCGCCGCATCGCCGTGGTGGGCCACACCGGCGCGGGCAAGAGCACCCTGATCAACCTGCTCATGCGCTTCTACGATGTGCACGAGGGACGCATCACCGTGGACGGCGAGGACCTGCGCGGCCTGCAGATCCGCAGCCTGCGCGGCCTCTTCGGCCTGGTGCTCCAGGATGTCTTCGTGTTCTCCGGCAGCCTGCGGGACAACATCGTGCTGGACCGCCCTCTGGACGAGGCCCGGCTGGCCTCAGTGCTGGAGCAGAGCCAGCTGAGGGACCTGGTGGACCGCCTGCCCCAGGGTCTCGACACGCAGGTGGGCGAACGCGGCCAGAAGCTCAGCGCCGGTGAGCGGCAGCTGCTGGCCTTCGCGCGGATGCTCTACCTGGAGCCCGCTGTGCTGCTGCTGGATGAGGCCACCGCCAACATCGACTCCGAGACCGAAGCCAAGATCCAGACAGTCATCGAGCGGGTCAGCCACCGCCTCACCACCTTCACCATCGCCCACCGCCTCTCCACCATCCGCGACGCCGACGAGATCTGGGTCATGGACCAGGGCGCCCTCGTCGAGCGCGGCACCCATGACGGCCTCATCGCCCAGGACGGCGTCTACGCCAAGCTGGTGCGCCTGCAGTTCGCCGAGGGCGAAGCGGCCTGAGCGGATAGGCTGGGAGCATCGGAGGCTGCATGCGCCTGGCGGTGATGGGATTCGGAATGGCCGCGCTGGCGGTCTGGGCGGACAGCCCCGCGCCGGCAATCCCCCTGGAGCCGAACCTCTTCGGCCTCCCCGTGGTCAAGGTCCAGCTGCAGCAACGCGACGGGACGTCCCGGGAAGTGTGCATGGCGGTGGACACCGGATCCGAAATGACCGCGTTCGACCGCTCGCTGGGTCCGGAGTTCTGGGCGCTGGACAGAAACTTGGCCGGGAAGAAGGTGGAGGTGATAGCTGCGGGAGGCAGGGTCGTTTCGGCTGAACCGATCCGGATCCACCACTTCCAGTGCGGACCGGTGAAATTCAGGGACTTCCAGGCCGTCCGACTGGACCTCAGCGCCCTGAACCAGGCCATGGATGTCCCGGTGGCCGGCCTGATCGGCATGAACCTCCTGCGAGATCAGGCATTCCTGTTGGACTTCCGGAACCGGGTTCTCAGCTGGGGCGGGTCGGCCGAAGCCCTCCACCTCCAGGACCTCAATTACAAGGCCGGCAAGTCCATCCCCCTCGTCCGGCTGAGCCTGGCTGGGCAGCCCCTCGATGCCGTCTGCGACACGGGCCTGACGGGATTCCTCACCATCTCTGAAGCAACGGCCAAAACCCTCCAGAAGCAAACCGACGCTGCCCCGCCATCAATCACGGTGACAGTGGCCGGCACCCAATCTCCCCAGCCCGTCGCCTCGACCACCGCAACGGTGGCCCTCGGCACGAAGCAGTGGTGCAGTCCCAAGGTGGAGATCGAGGAGGAGAACCTCCTGGGACTGTCAGCCATGTGGCCCGTGGTCTGGTTCGATTTCCGCCGGGCCCAGGTGGGCTTCGTGGTGGGGCCGGACGGGTACCTGGAGGTGAAACCAGCGGTCCGGCAGGCGCTCCATGCAGGCTGGGACCGCACGGGCGTCTCCCCGAGGCTGGTGGTTTTGGGGGTCAAGCCGGGGAGCATCTACGAGCGTGCGGGAATCCGTGCCGGAGATGTCCTGAAGAGCTTCGGGCACTTGGAGGGGACGGCCCTCTCCCTGGCCACGCTGAGAGAGGCCGTGCTTGGTGCCAGCGCATGCTCGGTCATCCTCGAACGGAAGGGCCGGACGATGCGCATCGACTTGGCGGGGTCACTCTGATCACGCAACCGGATCCACAAGACGCCGAGAATCCGGTCCTGGCTCAGCAGAGCGTGACCTCGAAGACGCAGTGCTTGCTGCCGGTGAGCTTCGAGGCCAGCAGGCGGGCCTTCACGGGGCGGCCGAACACGGTTTCAAAGCTCTCCTTCTGGTACCCGACGGAGCAGTTGCACCACAGGGTGGGGGTCCGCTTCGCGTCCACCAGGGGACAGCCGCAGGGCCCCTCCGCCACGGTCACCGTGATGATCCCCGTGGATCTGTCCCACGCGAAATCGGTGCCCCAGTGCTTCTTGCCTGCGGCGAAATAGCCCTCGGGGTCATTCTTGAACCGGGCATGGAGCTGGCCCAGCTTGGCGCATTCCCGGCCGGCCTTCTCGATGACGCCTGCGCAGGTCTCCACGGGCAGGTCCGAGCCCAGGAACCCGACGAGGGTCGCCACCTGGTGGCGCGCGAAGCGCAGGCGCGGATCGTCGGCCGGCGGCGGCCCCGAAGCTTCGAGGGCGCGGGTGCCGGCGGCCAGCTTCGTGGCGCATCCGCAGGCTCCGAGTCCACAGGCCAGTGTGAGGAATTGCTTGCGGTCCATGGGGCCTCCTCCCATGCCGGTCCACGGCAGGTCCGCACCCACCATAAAGCTCCGCGGAGCGCCGGGGCGGGCTCCTGGGACCAGCCGTGGGCCACGCGGGGCCGGTGCCAGCTGGCGCCTGAGATGCAGGCGCGACAAGGGGTCCCGCCCTGCGGCCCCGGGCTGGCAGACTGGAGCCATGCTCCGCCTGCCGCCCCTCTACCCCATCACCGACGCCACGCGGCCCGAGCCCCTGTCCGAGCAGATCCGGCGGCTGGGCGAGGCGGGCTTCCCGCTGGTCCAGTTCCGGGGCAAGCCGCTGGATCCGCAGGCCCAGTGGACGGAGCTGCGCAGGGCCCTGGCGGAGGCTGCGGCCAACGGGGGCTGGCCCCTCATCTGCGTGAACGACCGGGCGGACCTGGCCATCCTCGCCGCCCGGGAGGACCTCGCGCCCTGGGGCCTGCACCTGGGCCAGGAGGACCTGCCGGCCCATGAGGCCAGGCTCCTGCCTGGGCTGGCCGGGCTCCACCTCGGCGCCTCCACCCATGAGCCCGGTGAGTGGGCGGCGGTGGACCGCGCCTGCGACCACGCCGGGGTCGGTCCCTTCCGCGGCACCCCCTCCAAGGCCGACCACGCCCAGCCCATCGGCCTGGAGGGGCTCCGTGCGGGATGCGCGGCCCTCCGGGCCCAGTACCTCGCCCCCATCGCCATCGGTGGCCTGACCCTGGCGGACGCCCGGCCCTGCTTCGAAGCCGGCGCCGAGTCGCTGGCCATGGTGGGCGAGGTCCACCGCGCCGCGGACGCCGCCGCCCTGGGCTGGGCGGTCCAGCGGGAACGCTGGCGGATCCGCCCTCCCTTCCGTCCCGGCCAGGGCCTGGTGCTGCTGGGCGGCAGCGGCGCCGGGAAGACCTCCCTGGGCCGCCAGCTCGCCGGCCGGCTGGCCCTGCCCTTCCACGACCTGGACACGGTCCTCGAGGCCCACACGGGCTGCACCGTGGCGCAGCTCTTCGCGGGTCGCGGCGAGGGAGCCTTCCGGGCCTTGGAGTCGGAGCTCCTGCCCGGCCTGCTGACAGAGCCCGCGGTGGTGGCCCTGGGCGGGGGCGCCTGGGAGGCCGAGCCCAACCGCCAGGCCGTGCGAGCCAGCGGCTTTGCCGCGCTATGGCTGGCGGAGAACCCCGCGCGGGCCTGGGAGCGGGCTGGCCTGGACCCCAGCCGGCCCCTGGCCCAGGACCGGGCGGCCTTCATGGCCCGGTGGCGGCGACGGATGCCGGCCTGGACCCAAGCGGATATGGCCCTAGCCTTTGGTCACAGTTCCCGGGAGCTGGCCTCAGCCTTGCTAGACTGAAAGCCCTCCCCGGACATCCCTTGGACCTGATCCTCTCCGATCTGCATTCGAACCTGCACGCCCTCCGGGCCGTGCTGCGCTTCGCTCGCCGGCGGGCCATCCACCGGTTCGTGCTGCTGGGCGACCTGGTGGGCTACGGGGCCAACCCCAACCAGTTGCTGGACAAGGTGAAGGAGTGGCGGCCCCGGTACATGGTGCGGGGGAACCACGACAAGGTGTGTGCCGGGCTGGAGCCGGACGGTTCCTTCAGCCTGCCCGCCCGGCAGGCCGCGGACTGGACCCGGGACCGCCTGCGCCAGGACAACTGGCGCTTCCTGGCGGACCTGCCCGTCGGCCCCCTCTGGGTGGGCGAGGATTACCAGATCTCCCACGGCTCCCCCATGGACGAGGATGCCTACCTCCTCCACATGCGCGAGATCAGCCAGGCCTTCGACGCCTTCGAGGGCCAGCTCTGCTTCTTCGGGCACACCCACCTGCCCGGCTGCTTCGAACTGGACGAGGCCCGGGGGCAACTGAACTGGATCTGCCTCCAGCCCGGCGAGTGGTTCCAGCTGCAGCCGCACTGCCGGTACCTCGTGAATCCGGGCTCGGTGGGCCAGCCCAGGGACCGGGATCCCCGCGTCTCCTTCATGACCTACAACCCCAAGCGCCGCTGCCTGAGGCTGCACCGCCTCGACTACGACGTGAAGGGCGCGGCCAAGGCCATCCTGGCCGCCGGGCTGCATCGCAACCTGGCGGACCGGCTGGACCAAGGCATTTGAAAGGCAGGACCCCATGGGCCACGCAACCCTTCTGTCCCCCCCCGTGCTCGAGCAGTTCCTCCACCAGGCCCGTCTGACCAAGGCCGTGGCCAGCCTCCGCCTCCAGGATGCCAACGCCCGCCTGCTCGGGGACCTGCGGATCCACGGCTTCCGCACGGGCTCGGCCCTGGAGCTGTCCGGCCTGCACGCCCGGGATTCGGTGCCCGCCGAGGGCACCGCGGTCACCTTGACCGTGCTGCTGGGAGAGGAGGTGCTCACCCTGGAATCGCTCCTGCTCCCCTCCACCCAGGAGGAGTCCGCCGGCACACTCCTGCGGCTGGACTGGCCGCATGAATCGGCCCGTCTCCACCGCCGCCGGGATGTCCGCGTGGCCGGGCCCGACCAGGCGCCCCTGAACGTCCGCATCGATCTCGGCGGAAGGCAGCTCCAGGCCCTGCTGGTCAACCTCACGGAAACCGGCGTGGGGCTGGCGCTGAAGGAACCCCTGATGGTGGACCTGCACGCCCAGGTGGACATCGACGCCGAGCTGCCGGACGGGGCGGTCCTGCGCTGCCCGGGGGAGGTGTTGCACCTCACCTACCTGGAAGGCCAGGACTACCCGATGCGCCTGGGCGTGGTGCTGCAGCCCAGGCCGGACACTGACCTGGAGCCCATCCACCGGTTCATCCAGGCCCGCCGCACCGACCGCTCCCAGAGCTTCCGGAAGGCGTGAAACCGGCTCCTTCGGCTCGCAGACCCGCACCCCACTCCGCTGACCCTGGAATGGCGCGATGGGCCGAGGCCGGATCCAACCCGGACGGGGAGACGATCCTGGGGTCGGGAATTCATCAAGGGCTATCCGCTTTCCGATAATCGACTCAGAACGGGCCATCCATCCACTCGCCCGATGGCGGGTCGACTGAACGACCGTCCCCAGCACCATCAGGCACCAACGCCCAGGATTGCCGATGAGGGTAGCCGAGCCAGCCCCTGGAAAGCGCGGATCGCCGCCCTCCTGGGCCGATGCCCGGACCGTGCTGATCACCTTGCTGGCGTTTCTTGGTGCGGCCTGCGTCGCCGGTGCCATGGTCCTGTTTATCGATCACCACCAGCGCGGGGAGGCCCGGGCCGTCGCCGCGAACACCTCGCAGACCTACGTCCGGGCGCTCGATCAGACCATCAGCCAGTCCCTCTCCTCGACCTACGCCCTGGCCGCTCTGGTGCGGGAAGGCAAGGGTGCCATGCATGACTTCGAGGGCACTGCCCGGGAGATGCTGTCCCTATATCCAGGCGTCGCCACCCTGCAGCTGGCACCGGACGGCATCATCCGCAGCTCCATGCCACTGGCCGGGAACGAGAAGGCCCTCGGGCATGACCTGCTGAGCGACCCCACCCGGAACAAAGAGGCCTTCCTCGCCCGGGAGACGGGGAAGCTGACCCTCGCCGGCCCCTTTGAGCTCAAGCAGGGCGGCGTGGCGGCCATCGGCCGCCTGCCGGTGTTCCTTCCCCGGCCTGATGGGTCCCGGTCGTTCTGGGGCTTCACCACCGCCATGCTTCGCTTCCCCGAGGTCTTGGAGGTGGCGGGCCTCCAGAACCTCCTCCGCGAGGGCTACCAGTACGAGCTCTCCCGGATCCACCCGGATACGGGCCAGAAGCAGATCATCGCCGCCTCCCGCAAGGAGGCGCTGGTCGATCCCGTCGAGAGCAGCTTTTCGGTGCCGAACGGCGCATGGACCCTGAGCATCATGCCGGTCCACGCCTGGCGCGAACCCATTGACTTCTGGTTCAAGGTCCTCGTCGCCGCCGTCTCCACGGTCCTCTTCACCCTGCTCATCCATTTCCTCCAACGTCAGCCGCAGCTGCTTCGAAGCGAAGTCGCCCGCAGAACCCTCGAGCTGAAGGACAGCGAAGCGCACTACCGATCCATCATCGACCTGGCCATGGATGCCATCCTCATCGGGGCGCCGGACGGAACCATCATCGACGCCAACCAGAGCGCGACCCGGCTCTCCGGATACCCTGGCGAAGAGCTGGCCGGCATGAACATCTCCCACCTGTTCGACCCGGAGGAGCTCGCGAAGGATCCCCTCCGCTACGATCTGCTCAAGCAGGGGATCGAGGTCCGGCGTGAACGAACGCTCACGCGAAAGGATGGATCGACGGTCCCGGTGGAGATGAACTCCAAGCAGATGCCCAACGGCACCTACCAGGCCTTCCTCCGCGACCTAAGTGAGCGGAAACGGACCGAGGAGGCCCAGTTGCACCTGCAGGAGGAAATGATCAAATCGCAGCGGCTCGAATCGCTGGGGCACCTGGCTGGCGGGATTGCCCATGATTTCAACAACATCCTGACCGGCATCCTGGGCAATGTCTCGCTGGCCCAGGCGCTGATCGGCGAGGATCACAAAGCCCACCAGCGGCTGAAGGAATGCGAGGCCGCTTCCTACCGAGCCTCGGAACTGGCCAGACAGCTGCTGACGTTCTCCCGTGGGGGCGAACCGGTCCGGTCCTCCCTCCTCACCCGAAAGATCTTGGAGGAATCCCTCGCCTTCTCGCTCCATGGCTCCAACGTGAAGGGGGAGCTCGACTGCCCGGCAGAGACCTGGAACCTGCATGCCGACTCCGGCCAGATGAGCCAGCTCTTCAATAATCTGTTCATCAACGCCAAGCAGGCCATGCACGATGGCGGAAGGGTGGACGTCACCGCAGCCAACCTCCTTGTCTGCGAGGGCGAAGCCGAGGTGGTGAGCCCGGGCAGGTACGTGAGCGTCGCCATCTCCGATCAGGGCAGCGGCATCTCGGCCGAGGACATGCCGCACATCTTCGACCCCTATTTCACCACCAAGTCGACCGGCAACGGACTGGGACTCGCCTCCTGCTACTCGATCATCAAGCGACATGAGGGCGCCATCTCAGTGAAGTCAGCTCCAGGGCGAGGCACTGTATTCACCCTCCTCATCCCGGCCACAGAACAGCTGGAGGCATCGGTCGAGGCCCGGGGGCCCGAGACGTTCGCGGCAACTGCAGTCTGCGAAGGCTCCATCCTGATCATGGACGATGAAGCCTACATCCGGGATCTGGCCGAGGAAATGATGCAGAGGCTCGGCTACCGCGTGGAATCCTGCCGGGACGGGAAGGAAGCCGTCCGGCGGCATGCCGAAGCGCTGGCCAAGGGGTCTCCCTATGACGCGATCATCCTGGATTTGACCGTGCCTGGCGGAATGGGAGGGAAGGAGGCCGCGACCCTGATCCGGCAGTCGGACCCCCTCATCCCCTTGATCGTGTCCAGCGGCTATGCCAATGACTCGTCCCTGGAAGGCGCTGAGAACAATCTGTTCAATGGGGCGGTGGCCAAGCCCTATTCGATTTCGAACATGGCCGAGGAGCTTGCACGGGTGATCTCATCGGCGCCGTGACCTGCGAATGGGCTTCCGCTCCAGGGCTGCCCAGGGGCCGGTGGCTCAGGGCTTCCGCAGGCTCACCGCCATGCCGCCGGCGCCGAGTAGCAGCATAATCACGGCCTGGACCATGGTCTTGTACGAGATCTCGGCCCCTCCGAAAAGGGCCGACCGGACAAAGAGGAGGCCCCCCAGGAGCAGGATCGCGTAGATGCCCAGCATCACCTTCCGGGCCTTCTCGTTGGTCGCCGGGGTATCCTCGGCGAAGATCCGGTCGTAGAAGATGAGGCCGATGGCGGCCACCACGTTGAGCGCCACGAAGATCAGCCAGAAGCTGCGGGCCGCGGCCGCTGCGCCGGGCTGTCCCACCAGGGGCTTCAGCATGGAGCCGTAGAGTGCGCCTCCAAGGCTGGAGCCGATGAGGCTGCCGATGACGCCGTAGAGGAAGGCGTAGCCCATGTAGACGGCCTTCTTGTCCGCCGGCGCCACCAGGCCCACGTAGCTGTAGTACTTCGGGTGGGCCGTCATCTCCCCGATGGAGAAGACCGAGATGCCCAGGATGAACACCCAGGCGTTCGTGGAGGCCGCTAGACAGAGGAAGCCCAGGGTGCCGATGACGATGCCCGAGACCATGGTGGGCAGGGGCCGGATGTTCTTGACGAGGCGGCTGACCAACACCTGCAGCAGGATGATGGTCCCGCCGTTGACCACGGTCACGTGCTCCGCGTCGAACTTCAGGGGGATGCCGATGGCGGCGAAGGCCGCGTTCACGGGCGTGGCGTCCACGAAGTCGCGCAGGTACCAGAGCACGGACCCGAAGTTCTGGAAGTAGAGGATCCAGAAGCCGGAGTAGACCACGATCATCAGCATGAAGCGGGCATCGCCCAGCACCATGGCGGCGCCGTGGGCCACCTCCTTCAGGCTCTTGGTGTTCTCGGGCTTGGGCGGGTCCTTGAACATGAAGACCGTGGGCAGCATCATGGCCGCGCAGTAGAGCGACGAGGCGATGAACACGTAGCGCCAAGAGAAGCCCTTCAGGACGCTCACGACGAGGGGCGCCAGGAAGGCCCCGATGTTGATCATCCAGTAGTAGATGCCGAAGCCGAAGCCCGAGTTCTCCTCTGTGGTGGTACGGGCCAGCGTCCCAGAAATGATGGGCTTGAACAGCCCCGCGCCGGTAGCCATCACCAGCAGGGCGCCGAATACTGCCCCGTAGGCACTCATGTTCCCGGCCAGGAAGTAACCCGTGGTGAGGAGCGAGAAGGCCACCATCAACATGCGCCGGTAGCCGTACCGGTCCGCCAGGGCGCCGCCCGCGATGGGCACCACATAGGTGATGGCGTAGATCAGGCTCTGGAGGAAGCCCACGGACTGCTCGGAGAAGCCCAGGCCCCCCTTCACCACCTCATTGGTGAGGTAGACCGCCAGTACCGAGTTGAGACCGTAGTAGGCCGCCCGCTCGAAGAGCTCCATGACGTTCGCCAGCCAGAAGACGGGCGGGAAGGAGCGGAGGATTCCGGAGGGGCGCTGGGTCGACATCCGGCGATTATACGGGACAGTCGGGTCAACCATCCTCCGGAGTTATCTAAGCTAGCCACCGCCCCGCTGGAAGCCCCGGTGGAAGCGCGCCAGGAAGGCGGCGGCTTCGGCCTCCGAATGACCCTCCAGGTTGATTTCCACGGCCTGGCAGGGCAGCATCACGCTGCCCAGGCGGCGAGGAGCGAGGGGCGAGAGCCGGATGCTCCAGCGCCGGGCTCCCTCGGAGGCCCTGAAAACGCCGTCCTCCTCTTGGATCTCGACCGAACCAACGGCTCCCGGAAGCAGCCGGAGGAATTCCTCCCGACTGAGACACATCTCCAGGACCAGGCGCACGCCCTACCCTCCGGCCACGGGGGGCCAAATGGCCAAGACCTCGCCCTCCGCAAGCTCACGGGTGGCCCGGTCCGCCTGGGCCACCCAGACCCCATCCACCAGCACGATGGCGCACTGATCCGGCGGGATGCCCTGGCCCCGGATCACGTCCAGCACGGTGGAGCCCGGCGCCACGTCCAGCTCGAGGCGATGGCGGCCCCGCACCTCGGCCGGGAGGTGGACAGCCAGGGAGGCGAAGAGCTTGAGGGAGATCTTCACGCGTCGCCTCCTGCGCCGCGCCCTGCGGGCTTCGGCTTCGCCAAAGTGGCCCTTCGCTCCTGCTGCGGGCTCATGCGTCGCCTCCTGCGCCGCGCCCTGCGGGCTTCGGCTTCGCCAAAGTGGCCCTTCGCTCCTGCTGCGGGCTCATGCGTCGCCCCCTGCGCCGCGCCCTGCGGGCTTCGGCTTCGCCAAAGTGGCCCTTCGCTCCTGCTGCGGGCTCATGCGTCGCCCCCTGCGCCGCGCCCTGCGGGCTTCCGCTTCGCCAAAGTGGCCCTTCGCTCCTGCTGCGGGCTCATGCGTCACCCCCTGCGCCGCGCCCTGCGGGCTTCCGCTTCGCCAAAGTGGCCCTTCGCTCCTGCTGCGGGCTCATGCCTTCAGGCTACGCTGTGGGCCGCGGCCAGGTAGGCCTGCATGATCAGGGTGGGATCGGCCATCAGGCGCTGCTTCCAGGCACCCAGGCGCACCTGCCCTTCGATGAGACCGCGCAGGGCGCCGACATGATCGGTGAATCCAACGGTATTTCCCCCCACCAAGCGGTCGCCGTCGAACTGGAGGTTCAGGTAGCGGTAGCGGGTTTCGTCGAGCACCTCCGTGGATTCGCCGCCGGGCACGCCCTGCCACTCCCCGAAGGACGAAGAGACCAGCCCCAAGGTGGTGAGCACGTTGAACACGAAGCTGCCCTTGAAGCGGGTGGGCCGCCCCGCCATGTTCAGCGCGGCGATGCGGCCCTGCTCCACCGCATTGGGCTGGATCGCGTTCAGCTGGCGCTTGCCCGTGAGGCAGTCCGTGGCTTCCGCCACGTCACCGGCCGCATAGACACCGGGCACGCTGCTCTGGAGGTTGCCGTCGACCAGGATGCCCTGGCCCAGGGCGATGCCGCTGCCTTCCAGAAAATCCAGGTTCGGATCCACGCCCACGGCGCTCAGGTAGATGTCAGCGGAAAGGGCGCGGCCATCCGCCAGGGCCACCTGGAGGACGCCGCCTTCCAATGTGAGCCCCGTGGGTTGGGTGTGGGTGAGGATCTTCACCCCCTTGGCCTCGCACCAGCGGCGCAGCAGTCCGCTGGCGGCCGGGTTCATCATGCGGCGGACCATGTAGCCGCTGCGGACGAGGATGGTGAGGTCCACGCCACGCGATAGCAGGCCCTCCATGATGATGCAGCCCACGAAGCCAGCGCCCATCTGCACGATGCGCGTGCCGGGCCGGGCCTGGGCGAGGAGGGCCCGGGCATCATCCAGGGTCCAGCAGGCCTGGACGCCCGGCAGGTCGATGCCCGGGATCCGCTCCCGGCTGGGCCGCGAGCCGGTGGCGATGAGCAGCCGGTCATAGGGCAGACTCCGGCCGCCAACATCCACCCTGCGGGCCACCGCATCCACCGCCTTCGCGCTGGCCTGCAGCAGCTGGATGCGCAGGCGCGCGTAGTGGTCCGCATCCTTGCGGAGGTGGGTACCCGCCTCGGCGATGTCCCCCCGCAGCAGGTAGGGGATCGCCATGCGGGAGTAGGGCGGGCCCGCCTCGCCGCAGAGCAGCGTGATCTCTGCGGCGGGGTCGGCCTTGCGCAGGGTCTCCGCCGCGACCACGCCGGCGGGCCCGCTTCCGATGATGAGGTGTCGCATGGGAGGCCTCAGTTCAGACGCCGAGGCGCGCCCGTGTCTCGGCGGTGGGGACGCCTTCCGGAGTCCAGCCGCGCACCTGGTAGTACTCCGGCAGCATGATGTCGAGTTTCGACACGGCGCCCTTCTGAGGTCCGGTCTTGGCGGCCTCCTTCATGAGGCGGGGCGGCAGATTGTCGTCCTTGCCCGTGAGGCCGGCGGCGAGATTGAACTCACGCTCCATGTTCCAGATGCGCTCGCCGATGAGGAGCAGGCGCTCCTCGGACCAGTCGCCCTCGCAGGCGGCCTGGATCTGCGGCTGGATGTCCTGCAGGCCCCAGGCGAAGGTGGTGAAGAGGCAGAGGCCGCTGGAATCCACCACAGCGGTGAGATCCTGGAAGGCCTTCAGCATGGCGGGCTTGCCCTCGGTGGCCTGGGGCTCCATCTTCACGGGGATGCCCAGCACTTCGGGCGACACCATGTAGCCCCGCAGGTGGCAGGCGCCCCGGTTGCTGGTGGCGTACGCCAGGCCCATGCCCTGCAGACCGCGCCCATCGTAGGCCGGGAACTCCTGGCCTTTGACAGTCATGGACAGCTCAGGTTTGCCGTACTTCGCGCAGAGCCGCTTGGAGCCCAGTCCGATCTCCTTGCCGAAGCCCTCGCCCCGGGCGGTGAGTTCGGCCAGCTTGACCATGCCCTCGGTGGAGCCGAAGGGCAGCTCGAAGCCGATGATTTCCTTGGTGAGGATGCCCAGGTCGTAGAGCTCCATGGCCGCGCCGACGGTGGCGCCGAAGGAGATGGGGTCGAAGCCGTCCTCGTTGCAGAGGAAGTTGGCGTAGGTGAGGGCTTCCAGGTCGGACATGCCGTTGGCGGCGCCCAGAGCCCAGGCGGCCTCGTACTCCACGCCGCCGGAAGCACCGTGGTACTTGGGCTTGTCTTTCACGCTGAAGTGGCCCGGATCCATGCGGGAGATGCGGCCGCAAGCGATGGTGCAGCCGAAGCAGGCGCCGTTGGTGACGAGATTCGCCTTGCCGTCCGTGGGTCGCTTCTCGTGCATGGCCTCGCCGCCGATGGCCATGGCGCCCTCGAACTGCACGTCGCGGTGGTTGCGGGTGGGCAGCGCGCCCAGTTCGTTGATGACGTTCATCAGCACCTGGGTGCCGTAGGTGGGGAGCCCCTGCCCTGTCACGCCGTTGGCGGCCAGCACCTTCTTGCCGGCTTCGGTGGCCGCGAAGAAGGCCTCCGGATCCGCCATCTGGTAGCCGTCGGTCCGCGTTCCGCGCACGGCCACGGCCTTGAGGTTCTTCGAGCCCATGACCGCGCCGACGCCGGAGCGCCCGGCGGCCCGGTGCAGGTCGTTCACGATGGCGGCGTAGAGCACCTTGTTCTCGCCCGCCCGGCCGATGGCGGCCACGCGGAGCTGGGGGTCCTGATGCTGCTTCTTGATGATCTCCTCGGTCTCCCAGACGGTCTTGCCCCACAGGTGGGAGGCATCCGCCAGCTCGGCCTGACCATCGGTGATGAGCAGGTAGACGGGCTTCGGGGAGGCGCCCTCGAAGATCACCATGTCCCAGCCCGCGAACTTCAGCTCGGCGCCGAAGTAGCCACCAGAATTCGAGCAGGCGATGGCGCCCGTGAGGGGGCCCTTGGTGATGACGGAGTAGCGGCCGCCCGTGGCGGCCATGGTGCCCGTGAGGGGTCCGGTCACGAAGATGAGCTTGTTCTTGGGCGAGAAGGGATCGACCTTGGGATCCGTCTCGGAGACGAAGTACTTGGTGGCAAGGCCCCGCTGGCCCAGGTAATCATGGGCCCAGTCCATGTTCAGGGGCTCGGTGGTGCAGGTGCCGGTCTCGAGGTTCACGCGAAGGACGTTCTTGGTCCATGCCATGGCAGTCTCTCCTCACGCCGTCGCTTGGTTGGTGTCGGTCTTGCCGGCCCACTGGCGCATTTTGTCGAGGCCCGTCCAGTCCGAATCCACATAGGTGATGGCCGCCGTGGGGCAGGCCTTGGCACAGGCGGGGGCGCCGTCGCAGAGGTCGCACTTCTGCACCTTGCCGGTCTGGGCCACGTAGTTGATGGTGCCGAAGGGGCAGGCGATGGTGCAGACCTTGCAGCCGACGCAGGTGGGCTCCAGCACGATCTTTGCGCCGGTGACGGGATCCAACCGGATGGCATCCACCGGGCAGGCGATCATGCACCAGGCCTCGTCACACTGGGTGCAGGTGTAGGGCACGAAGCGGCCTTCGTGATGGAAGGAGAACACCTTGATGCGGGACTTCGCGATGGTGAAGCTCCTGTAGTTCTCCCAGGAGCAGGCCATCTCGCACTGCAGACAGCCCGTGCATTTGTTGGGATCGATGTGGAGGGACTTCTGCATGGTGGAACCTCCTCTAGTGGATGGCGGAAGCGTTGTTCGAAAATCAGATAACGGAATGGACGGCGATGATCATAGTTCAGATCACGGGGCATGGAAGGCCCTATTCGCGGGAACCTCGGGATGGAGTCATCAAGCGGTGACGGTTCTTTTCTGGAGACTCCATCTCGATTGAAACCGGCGCCCTTCTGTGGCCCATGGCAAGCTGGAGGATGGCCCCGCGGCCATCCCCGGAGGTTCCGGCCCGTGACCGCCAGTCCCGCTTCCCCCTCGATCCTGGTGGACCTCGCCCTGGTCCTCGGCGTGGCGGCTGTCACCACGGTGGCGTGCCAGCGGTTGCGGCTCCCCGTGGTGGTCGGCTACCTGCTGGCGGGCCTCATCATCGGCCCCCATGTGCCCGTGCCCCTGGTGGCCGACCAGGCCAACGTCCACACCCTCTCGGAACTGGGGGTCATCCTCCTCATGTTCTCCCTGGGGCTGGAGTTCAGCCTCCGGAAACTCCTGCGGGCGGGCCCCCCGGCGGCCCTGGTGGCCCTCATCCAGGCCGGCTTCATGACCTGGGCCGGCTACCTGGTGGGCCGCCTCGTGGGCTGGGGGGCCATTGAAAGCATCTTCGCGGGGGCGGCCCTGGCCATCAGCTCCACCATGATCATCGCCCGGGCCTTCGGGAACCTGGGGATCAAGGGGCCCCTGGCGGACCTGGTGCTCTCCACCCTCATCGTGGAGGACCTCCTCGCCATCCTCATGCTCACCCTCCTGACGGCCGTGGGGAGCGGGTCGGGCCTGAGCCTCCCCGCCCTCCTGCTCACGGTGGGCCGCCTGCTGGGCTTCCTGGTGGGGGTCACCGCCCTCAGCCGCTGGGTGCTCCCCCGCTTCGTGCGCTGGGTGGCCGATTCCGGCAGCGACGAGACGCTGCTGGTCACGGTGGTGGGCCTCTGCTTCACCTTCTCGCTGCTGGCGGCCAAGGCCGGCTACTCCGTGGCCCTGGGCGCCTTCCTGGCGGGCATGATCGTGGCGGAATCGGGTCGCGAGCGGAAGGTCGAGCACCTGGTCCACCCCCTGCGCGATGTGTTCGTGGCGGTGTTTTTCGTCTCCATCGGCATGCTCATCGATCCCGCCCAGCTCCTGCCGAACTGGAAGGCCCTGGTGGCCTTTGGAGTTCTGGTGCTGGTGGGGAAGTTCGCCTCCGCCGCCCTCGGGGCCCTGCTGGGGGGCAACAGCCTTCGCCTCTCCCTGCGCACCGGGGCCAGCCTCGCCCAGATCGGCGAGTTCAGCTTCATCATCGCGGCCCTGGGCCAGAGCCTGGGCGTCATCGGCCCCGGCCTGTTCCCCGTGCTGGTGGCCACCTGCGCCTGGACCACCCTCACGACGCCCCTGCTCATCCGCCACTCCGACCGCCTGGCCGACCGCATCGAGCAGCGGCTCCCGCGGCCCTTCCGCCACTTCCTCATGCACCACCGGACCGCCATGGGGCACCTGCGGGCCATCCCCTTCCGCAGGGCCGCCTGGCGCCCCCTCCACGGGCCCTTCCGCTACCTCCTGCTGGACAGCCTGCTCCTGGCCGCCTCCATCGGCCTGGGCGCCCTGATCCACCGCGCCCTCACCCCCCTGGTGGAGGCCCGGGGCCTCTCCCACACCGTGGCCGTGTACCTGGTCTGGTTCGTCGTGGGGGGGCTGGCCCTGCGCTTCCTCTTCGGCATCCAGAAGCAGGTGCGGCGCATCGCGCGGGCCATTGCCAGCCGGGCCACCGAGGTTTCCGGGGACCGCACCGAGGGCGTGGAGGACGCCATCCGCTTCGTTCTGGAGCTGGCCCTGGCGGCCATGGTGACCCTGCCCCTGGTCGCCCTGCTCCAGCCCCTCCTGCCCACGGGCCTGGTGCCCCTGCTCGTCCTGGCCCTCCTCCTGGCCTCGGGCCTCCTCCTCTGGCGCCGCCTGGGGGCCATCCAGCAGAGGTGGTTGGAGGGCACCGAGGGCCTGGTGCAGCGCCGCCGCAGGCGGAACGAGCCTCCGGACAATATTCCCTGAAGTGGGCCCCGCCTTGATGACCGGTCCGTTCGCGGGTGCAATGGAAGTTCCAAGGAGCCCCATGAAAGCCCTCTCCCTCCGCGTGGACGTCGACACCCTCGAAGGCTCCATCACCGGCATCCCCACCCTCCTGCGCCTGCTGGACAAGCACCGCATGCGGGCCAGCTTCTACTTCAGCTTCGGGCCCGACAACAGCGGCAAGGCCCTGCGCCGCATCTTCCGCAAGGGCTTCCTGGCCAAGATGCGCCGCACCAACGCCGCCAAGCTCTATGGCTTCAAGACCATGATGTACGGCGTGCTGCTGCCGGCCCCCACCATCTGGAAGCGGGCCGCCGCCGAGATGCGCGCCGCCAAGGCGGCCGGCCACGAGGTGGGCATCCACGCCTGGGACCACGTGCAGTACCACGACCTGCTGGACCGCAAGTCGCGCCAGTGGCTCGCGGACTGGTACGCCCATGCCCACGAGGCCTTTGGCACCGTCTTCGGCGACAAGCCCCTGGGCGCCGTGAGCCCCGCCTGGCGCTGCAACGACACCACGCTGGAGCTGCAGGAAGCCTACGGGCTGGCCTATGCCGGCGACTGCCGCGGCTTCGCGCCCTTCTACCCCATCGTGAAGGGGAGGGCCCTCGCCACCCTCCAGATCCCCACCACCCTGCCCACCCTGGACGAGCTGCTGGGCCTGGACGGCCGCACGCCGGAGCAGGTGAACCGCGAGGTATGGGACCTGGTGCGGGAGGACGCCCTGAACGTCTACGCCCTCCACACCGAGGTCGAGGGCGGGGCCCTCTTCGAGACCTTCGACGCCTTCCTGGGCGGCCTCAACGAGCGCGGCGTGGTGGCCCGCACCCACGCCGACTGGCTGCCGGAGCTGAAGGCCGCCAACCCGCCCGCCAGGGCCATGACCCGCCGGGAAATTCCCGGGCGGGCCGGCTGGGTGAGCTGGGAGGGCTAGGAAGAGCCCTCGCGAGACGAGGCTGACTGCGCTAGGCTCGGGGCGTCCCCGCCCGAGGTTCCCCGTGCGTCTTCCGCTGCCGCTCCTCCTCTGCTCCGCCCTGCTGCCCCTGGGGGCTCAGGAGGCCGATGCCCGCCTGAAGCAGGTGGAACAGCGCGTCCAGGGCCTGCACTGGGAACTGGACAGCCTCCGCAAGGCCGCCGACGACCAGCTCTGGTTCCAGCGCCTCTCGGATGTGGCCGTGGTGGACAAGGTCACCTACACGGGCCCGCCGAACCCCCGCGCCGAGGAAAGCTACGGCATCAAGAACGAGCGCCACCCCCTCAAGATCCAGCAGTACGTCTTCGTGCCGCGGAAGGCCGAGAAGGGCCGGAAGTTGCCCCTCATCGTCCTCCCCCACGGCGGCGTCCATGCCGACTTCACCACCTACCACGTCCACATCGTCCGGGAGATGGTGGAGCGCGGCTACATCGTGGTGGCGCCGGACTACCGGGGCTCCACGGGCTACGGCAAGGGCTTCTACGACGCCATCGACTACGGCGGCCTGGAGGTGGACGACGTGGTGGCCGGCCGCGACTGGGCCGTGGAGCACCTGCCCGTGGACCCGAAGCGCTGCGCCATGGTGGGCTGGAGCCACGGCGGCCTCATCGCCCTCCTGGCGGTCTTCGACCACCCGGAGAAGTTCGCCGCCTGCTACGCGGGCGTGCCCGTCTCTGACCTGCTCATGAGGGTGGGCTACGCCGGCGAGGAATACCGGGACGACGCCGTGGTCCGCACGATGTTCGCCGGCAAGACCCCCAGCGAGGACGTGGACCTGGTGCGCCGCCGCAGCCCCGTGTGGAACGTCCACAAGCTCCGCACGCCCCTGCTCGTCCACAGCACCACCAACGACCGGGACGTGAGCGTGGTCGAAGTGGAAGCCCTCCTCACCGCCCTGAAGGCCGCCGGCAAGACCTTCGACTCCAAGCTCTACCCCGACGCCCCAGGCGGCCACAGCTTCAACCGCATCGACACCACCCTGGCGAAGGAATCGAGGAAGGAGATCTACGCCTTCCTGGAAAAACACCTGAAGTAGGGCCGTCAGCTCTCGGCTGCGGCAGGAAAAGAAGAAGCCCGGCTCTGCCGGGCTTCTTCGTGGGGATCCGGAGGTGTTCGCGCAGCGCAGCGGAGCGTGGAACCCCCGGATGAGGTCAAGCGTGCTGTTTCAATTTGTCCTTCCCGCCGAACCACTGGTCCCAGTACACCACCACCGGGGCGGCGATGTAGATGGACGAGTAGGTGCCGGTGATGACGCCGATGACCAGCGGGAAGGCCAGGTCCTTGAGGGCCGGACCGCCGAAAAGCCAGAGGCAGACGCTGACGAAGAGCACCGACAGCGAGGTGAGGATTGTCCGGCCCAGGGTCTGGTTGATGGAGTCGTTCACCAGCTTGGTGATGGACACGCGCCGGAACTCGGGTCGATGGCTGTTCTCACGGATGCGGTCGAAGACCACGATGGTGTCGGCCATGGAGTAGCCCATGAGGGTGAGGAAGCTGGCCACCACCGGCACGTTGAACTCGTAGCCGAAGGCCGCGAAGAGGCCCAGGGCCATGAGCATGTCGTGGATCAGGGCCACGATGCCGCCCACGGCGAAGCTCGTGGTGAAGCGGAAGATGACGTAGACCAAGATGGCGATCATGGCCAGGCCCACGGCCGTGAGGGTCTTGCTGGTCCACTCGCCCGAGATGCTGGGCGAGAAGCTCTCGTCCTTCAGGATGCCCACCGCGCCCAGGCGGTAGGTCTTCTGGATGGTCTCCGTCACGGCCTGGGGCAGGTCCTTCGGCAGTTCGCTGAAGGACTGGTAGAGGCCCGAAGGCAGGCGGTCGCGCCCCGAGATGACCTTCTCCGCCAGCGGGCCGTAGGTGGCCGCGAGGGTGGCCTCGTCGGTGGCCACCTGGAGGGGGTTCGACTTGGCCAGGGCATCCGCAAGGGTCTTCGAGCCTTCCAGGTTGAGGACGGGCATGGTGCTGCCCGAGGCCTCGGGGTCCATCTGCTTGAAGAGGCCGCGCAGGGCGTTGGCCTGGATGGTGCTGTCCTTCTGGTCCCCGTCCTTCTTCGCCTTCACCTTCACGGAGAAGTCGCGCACGGACTTGTCAGCGTTCTCGTAGGCCACCACGGTGGAGTCGGCGAAGCCGTTCTGGGCCAGCGCGGTGCGGATGGTCTCGGGCTCCATGGCGCCGCGGAAGCGCACCGTCATGTCGTTGCCACCCACGAACTGCATGCCGAGGTGGATGCGCTTGTTGTGGGTGAGGTTCCAGGGCTGCACGAACAGGAAGCAGAGCACGATGATGCCCCAGCTGATGGCCAGGGCCGTGCCCTTGTACTTCATGAAGTCGAAGGTGGAGCCCTTGAACATGGTGTGGACGCCGATGGACAGGGTCTTGGTTCCCGGGTGCTGCTCGAGGATCCAGTCGTAGATGTAGCGGCTGATGTAGATGCTGGTGAACAGCGAGGCCACGACGCCCACGGTGAGGGTCACGGCGAAGCCCTTCACGGGGCCGGTGCCGAAGATGAAGAGCAGCAGGGCCGCGAAGAGCTGGGTGACGTGGCTGTCCACGATGGTCCAGAACACCCGGTCGAAGCCGGCGTCGATGGCCCCCGGCACGCTCTTGCCCAGGCCCAGCTCCTCCTTGATGCGCTCGAAGATGAGGATGTTGGCGTCCACCGCCATGCCCAGGGTAAGCACGAAGCCG
>JAXLQS010000010.1:0-82756 GCA_046331485.1 Holophagaceae bacterium
CAGATCTCGCGGAAGCGCTTGAAGTCCCAGGTGCGGCTGTAGGCGGAGGCGCCCACCACGATCATCCGGGGACGGTGCTGCAGGGCCAGGGCGCGCACCTCGTCCATGTCCACCCGCTCGTCCTCCTGGCGCACGTGGTAGGGCACGAACTTGTAGAGGATGCCGGAGCTGTTCAGGGGGTGGCCGTGGGTGAGGTGGCCGCCGTGGGCCAGGTCGAGGCCCATGACGGTGTCGCCGGGCTTCAGGGCCGCGAGGTAGACGGCCATGTTGGCCTGGGCACCGCTGTGGGGCTGGACGTTGGCGTGCTCGGCGCCGAAGATCTGCTTGGCGCGGTCGCGGGCCAGGTTCTCGATGATGTCCACCTGGCTGCAGCCGCCGTAGTAGCGCTTGCCGGGGTAGCCTTCCGCGTACTTGTTGGTGAAGTGGGAGCCCATGGTCTGCATGACCGCGCGAGACGCGTAGTTCTCCGAGGCGATGAGCTCCAGGTGGTGCCGCTGGCGCTGGACTTCCAGCTCCAGGGCCTGGAACACAGCGGGGTCGGAGGTTCGGATCACTTCATACATGGCGGGGGCTCCCGGGTGATGCCCCTATCCTAACGGGCGCGGGCCTTTGCGGGGCGCGCTGTTCGTGAGCGGGATCACAGGTCGGCGGCGTGTGAGACACTGGGGGGCCGGAGTTCCCATGCCCTTCCTGCCGCCCCACGATGGTCCCGAACTGGAGCGATTCGAGCATCCCCTGGCCAGCCGCTACGCCAGCAAGGCCATGGTGCGCCTGCTCTCGCCCCTCTACCGCCAGCGCGTGTGGCGGCGCCTCTGGATCGCCCTGGCCGAGGCTGAATCGGAGCTGGGCCTGCCCGTGACCGAAGGCCAGCTTGCCGAGCTGAGGGCCAGCCAGGATGACGTGGATTTCGAGGCCATCGCGCGCCACGAGGCGGCCCTACGCCACGATGTCATGGCGGCCATCCACGCCTGGGGCGAGCAGGCCCCCACGGCCCGGCCCATCATCCACCTGGGGGCCACCAGCTGCTTCGTCACCGACAACGGCGACCTGCTGATCACCCAGGAGGCGCTGCAGCTGCTGCGCCGCCGCCTGCAGGACGTGGTCGCCGCCCTCTCTGCCTTCGCCGACCAATGGAAGGATCAGCCCACCCTCGGCTTCACCCACTTCCAGCCGGCCCAGCCCACCACCGTGGGCAAGCGGGCCTGCCTCTGGCTGCAGGACCTGCTCCTGGACCTGGAGGACCTGGACCACCTCATCCGCACCACCCCGGTCCGCGGCGTGAAGGGCGTGACCGGCACCCAGGCCACCTTCCTGGAATTGTTCGAGGGGGATGGCGCCAAGGTGGAGGAGCTGGAGCGGCGCTTCTGCGCCAAGGTCGGCTTCCCCGCCATCCCCGTCTGCGGCCAGACCGCCACGCGCAAGCTGGAGGATCGCGTCGGCCAGGTGCTCTGCGGCATCGCCGCCTCGGCCTCGAAGTTCGCCTGTGACCTGCGCCTGCTCCAGCACCTGAAGGAGGTCGAGGAGCCCTTCGAGACCAAGCAGATCGGCTCCTCGGCCATGCCCTACAAGCGCAACCCCATGCGCAGCGAGCGCATCAACAGCCTGGCCCGCTTCGTCCTGGGGCTCATGCCCAGCAGCTACCAGACCACGGCGACCCAATGGATGGAGCGCACCCTGGATGACTCGGCGCACCGCCGCCTCACCATCAGCCAGGGCCTGCTGGCGGTGGACGCCATCCTGGTGCTGCTCAAGAACGTGGCCTCGGGCCTGGTGGTGAACCCCCGCATGATCGAGGCCCGCCTCATGAGCGAGCTGCCCTTCATGGCCGCCGAGGTGATGCTCATGGAGGGCGTGAAGCGCGGCGGGGACCGCCAGGACCTGCACGAGGCCTTCCGCGTGGCCTCCCTGGAGGCCGGCCGCCGCATCAAGCAGGAGGGCCGTCCCAACGAGCTGCTCTCCCTGCTGGCGGCGGATCCCGCCTGGGCCATGGACGAGGCCGAGCTGGCCGCCCTCCTGGATGCCGCCCGGTTCACGGGCCGGGCCGGGGAGCAGGTGCGCCAGTTCCTGGCCGGCCCCGTGGCCGCGGCCCTGAAGGACCACGTCCCGGCGGACGAAGCCGCCATCCGCGTCTGAGCTCGAAAGGTATTCCATGCTGAAACTTGCCGTCATCGGCGCCCAGACACTCCTGGGGCGCGAACTCGTCAACGCCCTGGAGGCCCGCGAGGCCTCCGTGGTGCCCCTCTCCATCGGGGCCCTCACCGTGGAGGAGGAGGTCGGCGACCTGGTGGTCTTCGCCCCCAGCAAGCTGCTCCTGGAGGGCCTCGACGCCGTCCTGCTGGCGGACACGCCGGACTTCGAGCTGCTCGAGGGCTTCCCGGGCCGCATCCTGGACCTGCGGGCCGAGCCGGAGGGGCGCATCGATCCCATGCCCCTGGCCGGGCCCTGGCCCCAGGGCGCCAAGTCCCTGCGGGGCCGCCCCGCCCTGGAGCAGGTGCTGGCCCTGCTGCCCAGCCTGCTCGAAGGCCTGGGTGACGTGGGCGGGACCCACCTGCGCTCGGTCGCCTGGATGGGGGACCGGGGCCTAGAGGGCCTGGTCGAGCAGACCCTGGCCGTGCTCAATGGCGAGGACCCCGAGCTGGCGAAGCTTGGCTACCGCCAGGCCTTCGAGGTGGTGCCCGTGACCCCCGTGGTGGGGAAGGGCCGGCTCATGGAGATTCGCGTCCCCTCCTTCCACGGTGACCTGCTGATCCTGCAGGTGCGCGCCCTGGACGGGCAGTCCCTGGCCAAGAAGGAGGCCCCCGCCGGCGTGAAGTGGGTGGACGCTGTGCCCAGCTCCCGCGACGTGGCCGTCAGCCCCGAGCTGCTGGCCCACCTGGACCTCACCAGCGACGGGAAAGCCGCCGTCCTCACCCTGGGCTTCGACCCCGTGCTCTGGGGCGTGCTCAGGCCGGTGATGCGCGTGCTGGGGCTCATGTAGGCATGGCCAAGAAGCTCGACGAACCCCAGGAGCGCGGGGACTTCTTCAAGTCCCTGGGCACCCTGTTCGCCGGTTTCGTGGCCAACCGCGTGGAGGATGCGGTGACGGGCCTCGGCCCCAAGCTGCTGCGGCCGCCCGGGGCCCTGGACGAGTTCGAGTTCCTCACCAAGTGCACCCGCTGTGACCGCTGCATGCGGGCCTGCCCCGAGAATGCCATCCTGGTGGCGGCACCGTCGGCGGGGCTGGCCCTGAAGACGCCCTACCTCGATCCCCGCAGCGTGCCCTGCTTCCTCTGCACCACGCTGCCCTGCATCGCCGAGTGCGACGATGGCGCCCTGGTCTGGCCCACCCTCAAGCGGGCCGATGGCACCGAGCTGGAGGGCCCCAAGGCCGTGCGCATGGGCACCGCCCGGGTGAAGCCAAACCAGTGCGTCACCTGGGGCACCCCGGAGCGTGAACCCCGCGCCTGCCGCATCTGCGTGGACCGCTGCCCCTACCCCGAGGAGGCCATCCGCATCGCGCCCCCCGCCGAAGGCGAGACCATCGGCCACCCCGTGGTGGAGGCGGACGTCTGCACCGGCTGCGGCCTCTGTGTCTTCGCGTGCCCGGCCGAGCCGGGCGCCATCATGGTGGAGCCGCGGCGGGGGTGATCCCCGCGGTTCCGGGGGCCTCAGGTGATGCTGATCCCCTTCATCTCCGCCACCTCGTGGGCGTTGAAGCTGGAGCGCACCAGGGGCCCGGCGTACACGGTCTGGAAGCCGAAGGCCTTGGCCTTGCGGCCCAGCTCGGCGAACTCCTCGGGGGGCACGTAGCGCTTCACGGGCAGTTGGTGGCGGGTGGGGCGGAGGTACTGGCCGAGGGTGAGGATGTCCACGCCATGAGCCGCTAGGGCTTCGAAGGTGGTGAGCAACTCGGCTTCGGTCTCGCCGAGCCCCAGCATGAGCCCGCTCTTGGTCTTGAAGGCGGAGCCGTAGAGGGCGGCGCCAAGCTCTTTGGCGTGGGCCAAGACGCGGAGGCTGCGCTCGAACCGCCCGGCGGGCCGCACCTCGGCGTAGAGGCTGGGCACGGTCTCGGTGTTGTGGTTGAACACGGCGGGGCCCGCGGCCACCACGCGGGCCACGGCCTCCAGATCGCCCAGGAAGTCGGGCACCAGCACCTCCACGCCCACGCCGGGGTTGCGGCGCTTGATGGCCAGCACGGTCTCCGCGAAGTGGGCGGCGCCGCCATCGGGCAGGTCGTCGCGGTTCACGCTGGTCAGCACCGCGAAGCGCAGGCCGAGCGCAGCCACGCGCTCGGCGGTTTCCGCGGGCTCATGGGGGTCGAGCAGGCGGGGCTTCCCGCTCTGGATGCTGCAGAAGCCGCAGGCCCGGGTGCAGACCTCGCCCATGAGAAGGAAGGTGGCCGTGCCGTTCGTGAAGCAGTGGGTACGGTTGGGGCAGCGGGCCTCTTCGCAGACCGTGTGCAGGTGCGAGTCCCGGAGGTCGCGTTTCATGCCGTGCAGGTCCGCGAGCTTCACCCGCTCCTTGGTGATCCACTCCGGGAGGCGGGGGTGACCCTCCAGCACCTCGCGGCCCACGCGCTTTGAGAAACGAGGCATCCCGACTCCTGAACCCCCAGTTTCCCGTAGCATGCAGGAATGTCCAAGCCGCTTTCCCGGTTGCTGCGCCGTGAGCAGTGGGCCTTCCTGGCCCGGGACCGCTCGGCCTGGGGCGAGCACCTGGGGCGGGTGCGCGGCTTCCTGGGCGAGGGCCTGCAGGCGGCGGACCCGGACCGGCCCGTGCTCATCCTGGGGGCAGGCCCCGGGCTGGAGGTGCCCTGGGCCCTGGCCCCGCCTGCCACCACGGGCTAGGACGCGGATCCCTGGAGCCGGGCCTGGACCCTGCTGCGGCACCGCCGCTGGGCGCCCTGGGTCTTCGAGGACCTTACGGGCGGCCTGGCGGAACTGGAGGCCGCGGCCCGCCGGGCGGTGGGGGAGCCCTGGTCGGGGCGGCGGCGGGACCCCGAGGTCGCGGCGCTGCGCCTGGCGGGCCTCCTGCCCTCCCTGCACCCCGACCCCACCGCCCTGCGGGCCTGGATCGAGGCCCGGCGCCCGGGCACCATCCTGGTGGCCAATGTCATGGGGCAGTTCGGGGTGGTGGCCGAGCGCCTGGTGGAGGCCGCCTTTCCCGGGCCGCCCTGGGAGACGGATCCGGAGCGTCCCGATCCCCTGGCCGCGGCCCTGGAGGCCTGGACGGGTCGCACCCTCCGGGCCTTCCTGGGCGTGCTGGCCGGAAGCGGCGCGGAGCTGTGGCTGGTGCATGACCGGGCCGTGGTCTTCAGCGGCGGAGCCCTGGAGCTGGGCCCCTGGGAGGAGGCCTGGGGCCGCCAGCTGAGTTCCAAGGGAGCGCCCATCGAGGCCAGCGACGCCCTGGCGGGTCTCGACATCTCCCCGTTCCTCGCCGGGGGTGGATGCCACCCGATCCGCCAGGAGCGATGGATCTGGCCCGTGGGCGCGGGGCAGCGGCACCTCGTGGAGGCCCTCGCCTTCCGCCGTCAGACCTAGGGGCCCTGTGGCGTCAGTCAACCCTTGTCCCCACAGACTGCAGCAAGGGCCATAATGGTTTCCCTTGGAGTGTGTCGGGTATGGCGTGGCTGGGCTGGGCGTTGGCGGCGATGGGGTTCATGGGCCTCGCCAATCTGGGGATGAAGGCAGCGAACATGCGGGGCCTGGGATCGGCCTCGGTGCTGCTCTGGGTGGTGCTGGGGGAAGTCCCGGTGGCGTTGGCCTACTGGTTCTGGCGCGGCCGGCCCGCGGGTCCCGCCGCCGGCGTGGCCTGGGGGCTGGGAGCGGGCCTCCTCACGGCGCTGGCCCTGATCCTGCTGAACGAGAGCTTCGCCCGCGGGGCCAAGGCCGCCCTGGCCGTGGGCATCATGAACGCCAACTTCGCGCTGGTGGCCCTCCTGGCCTTCCTCCTCTTCCGCGAGCAGCTCCAGCCCTCCAAGCTGGTGGGCCTCGCCGCCACCCTCTCCGGCCTGTGGCTGATGGCCCGATGATCGAGGAACGCTGAACCATGGCCAATTTCCGACGCATTCTCTTGGGCCGGCGGCTCGCCAGCGAGGAAAGCCACGAAGCGCGGATCAGCAACCCGATCGCGCTGGCGGTCTTCAGCTCCGACGCGCTCTCGTCCGTGGCCTACGCCACGGGCGAAATCATGGCGGCCCTCGCGCCCTACATGGCGATGGCGGCCTTCGGCCCCACCGTCCTCAGCCAGTCCTGGCCCGTGGCCGTGGGCATCGTGCTGCTGCTGGTGATCCTGACCGTGAGCTACCGGCAGACCATCTTCGCCTATCCCAGCGGCGGAGGTGCCTACATCGTGGCGAAGGAGAACCTGGGGGAACTGCCGGCCCAGGTGGCCGGGGCCTCGCTCTTGGTGGACTACGTGCTGACCGTGGCCGTGAGCGTCTCCGCTGGCGTCACGGCCATCACCAGCGCCTTCCCCGCGCTGGACGCCCACCGGGTGTTCCTGGGGGTGGCGGTCATCACCTTCGTGGCCCTCATGAACCTGCGCGGCGTCAAGGAGAGCGGCGCGGTCTTCGCCCTCCCCACCTACGGTTTCGTGATCTCCATGTTCGGCATCATCGGCCTGGGCTTCTGGCGCTACTTCACGGGCAGCATCCAGGCCGGTGTGCACCACGAGATGGCGGCGCCCTCCTTCCCCGGCTGGATCGCGATCTGGGTGTTCATGAAGGCCTACGCGGCGGGGTGCACAGCCCTCACAGGGGTCGAGGCCATCTCCAACGGCGTGTCCGCCTTCCGCGAGCCCACCTCCCGCAACGCCTCCAATACCATGGTCTCCATGGTCCTCATGCTGGGTGCCATGTTCCTGGGCATCACCTGGCTGGCCAACCACCTGGGTGTGACCTACACCGGCGGCGCGGAATCCCTGCTGTCCATGCTGTCCCGACGGATCCTCGGGGAAGGGCCCGGGCTGCCCCACGTCGCCTACCTGGCGGTCCAGACCTTCACCATGCTGATCCTGCTGCTGGCCGCGAACACGGCCTACGCGGACTTCCCCCGGCTGGGGGCCATGATGGCCCGGGACGGATTCCTCCCCCGGCAGTTCGCCAGCCAGGGCGACCGCCTGGTCTTCTCCAACGGCATCTTCATCCTGTCCCTCCTGTCCGCCCTCCTGGTCTGGATCTTCAACGCCAAGGAACACCACCTCCTGCCGCTCTATGCCCTGGGGGTCTTCCTGGGCTTCACGCTCTCCCAGACCGGCATGGTCCGCCACTGGCTGAAGGACCGGGGCCAGCACTGGGGGCTCAAGGCGGTCATCAACGGGACCGGCGCCGTCACGACCTTCGTGGTCATGGTCGTGATCACCACCACCAAGTTCACCCACGGCGCCTGGGTGGTGGTGCTGGTGCTGCCCATCATGGTGTTCGGGTTCTACAACATCCACCGCCACTACATCCGCGTGAAGTCGATCCTGGCGGGCAGCCGGGCCGACTTCATCAGCCCCCGCAAGAACCGGGTGGTGGTCCTCGTCTCGGGCATCCACTCGGGCGTGGTGCAGGCCCTGAACTACGCCAAGGTCATCGCAGACCATGGAGAGGTGGAGGCCCTGACCGTGGACTTCCCGGATGAGCGGGGGCGCGACAGCGCGGCGCTGGAGCGGCTCCGCTCGGACTGGCCCCGTTACTGCGAGGGCATCCCCCTCCGCGCCCTGCGCAGCCCCTACCGCAAGATCGTGGAGCCCATCGTCGAGGAGCTCGACCGCATGCGCCGGGTGGAGCCGGAGTACACCATCACGGTCATCCTGCCGGAGTTCGTCACGGGCCACTGGTGGGCCAACCTGCTGCACAACCAGACGGCCTGGCGTATCAAGGGCACCCTGCTGATGAAGCCCAAGACCGTGGTCATCTCCATCCCCTACCACCTCGAGCCCATCATCGAGTAAGGGCATCGAGCCGGGACGGGCGCCCTTAGCGCATGCGCGCCGTGGGCCGGGAGAGCAGCTCCTGGCCGCTGAGCAGTTCGGCCAGGGTCTGGTGGCGCGGGCTGAGGACCATGCACAGGAAGCTCAAAGGGAAGCAGACCACGGACAGCAGGTGGACCAGGGAGAAGGCCATGCGCCGCTCGGCGGTGTTCTCGGGCAGGGTGACGCCGAAGAGGCCCATCATGGGGGACTGCCCGGCCAGCACCAGGGGGACCATGAAGAAGACCCACGAGGTCGCCAGCAGGTAGGGGATGACCAGGGGCCAGGCGCCCAGCAGCAGGCGGGCCGGCGGGACGCCCAGGAGCCAGGCCGGCAGGGCCAGGGCCAGGGCCTGCACCAGGGCCAGGATCAGGGCCTCGGCCGCCTCCACCTTGACCAGGGGCCAGAAGCTGGCCGCGGGTTCCTGGTGGCTCAGGGCGGGCTGGGCCGCCGCCGGAGTCGGGGGCGCCGCCTCCCCGGGGCGCTGGAGCTCGTCGGGGTCCACCTCCACGGAGACCGGTGCCACCCGGCCCAGGGCCGGGGCCGTCAGCGAGCGGGGCGGGGGCTCGTACGAAGCCTGGGCCAGGGCCGAGGCCTGGAAGAGCAGGGGGCGCCCCTGCCGGGGTGGGGCCAGGGCCAGCCCGCACTCCGGACACTCCGCCGCGAGCGGCGACAGGCGGGTCTGGCAGCTGGGGCAGAGGCGGCGGGTCGGCGTGGCCATGGGCCTTCACTATCCGTCAAGGGGCCGAAACCTGTAAACAGCTGCGCCCCGGGGTTGCCCGGGGCGCAGCGGAGCCAGGGGCCTACTTGACGTTGCAGGCCAGCCAGGCGTTGTTCACGGTGGTGTAGACGGTGCTGCCGGAGGGGTAGCCCAGGGCCGTGCAGGCGTTCAGGGTGGCCAGGCGCGCCCCGGCGTAGTTGGTGCTGCTGGTCATGTAGGCCGTGACGGCCTTGAACCAGATGCGGGTGGCCAGGTCGTTGCCGACGCCCGTGATGCTGGTGACGCCGTTGGCCAGCGGGGACTGGACATTGTCTGAGAAGGCGTCCTTCTGGCTGCCGTGGGCCAGGAGGAAGAAGAAGTGGTTGGCCACGCCGGAGCTGTAGTGGACGTCCAGGCGCTTCAGGCTGGTGGTCCAGGCGTCGGCGCTGGCCCCGTCCAGGCTGGGCTTGTACATGTAGCGCAGAGGCTTGTTGAACTTGCTGGTGGCCAGCTGCTCTCCGATCAGGTAGTTGGCGGCGGGCACGGTGCCGTAGTTCACCTGGATGGTGCCGGTGATGGCCGTGTAATTGGGGACAGTGGAGGTGCCCCCGCCGTGGGCCATGAACTCCACCATGCTGCCCATGATGTCGGAGTTCGCTTCGTTCAGCCCGCCGGACTCGGCGCGGTAGGTGAGGTTCGCGGTGCGGGACATGACGCCGTGGCTCATCTCGTGGCCCGCCACGTCGATGGATTCCAGGGATTTGAAGGAGGAGCCGTCGCCGTAGGTCATGCAGAAGCAGCTGTCGGACCAGAAGGCGTTGTCGTAGGCGGTGCTGTAGTGGACGCGGCTGTAGGTGGCGGTGCCGTTCCCGTCGATGCCGTTGCGGCCCAGGACGTTCTTGTAGAAGTCGTAGGTGAGGCCCACGCCGTAGTGGGCGTCCACGGCGGCCGTCTGGCCGTTGGCGCCGGTGGTGCTGCCGCCGGCGACGTAGTTGGCCCCGTCACCCCAGGTGTTGTCCGCATCGCTGTACAGGGCGCCCGTGCCCGAGGTGGCGTGGTTGAGGTTGTAGGTGGCGTAGTTCATGCCGCGCGTGGTGTCGCGGAGGTCGAAGGCGGCGCCGTTGGCCGTGGTGTTGAGGGTGACCACGCCCGAGAACTGGGAGTTCCCGGTGCCGCTGACGGTGTGGAGGGTGCTCCAGCTGTCGAGGATCTCGCCGCTGTGGGCATCCACCAGGAAGTCGGTGTGGCGGGTCTCCGCGGCGCCGTTCTCCAGCTCGGTGTGGATGTGGTAGGCCAGGGCGGGCCGGGGCAGGATGCGGAGACCGCGGGGCGTTTCGATCTCGCGGGCCACCCTGGCGACCACCAGTTCCGAGGTGGGGACGTGGGCATAGGCGCCCTTGGGCGCGAGGGTCTGGTGGGCCACGGCCAGGGCCTCGGCAGAGGCGAGGGTGGGCGTCACGTTCAGGTTGAGTCCGCGGACCAGGGCGTCGGTCCGGTCCGTCACCAGGCCGCCGAGTAGATGGACGATGGCCTCCCCCTCGAAGACGCGCACGCCCTTGTAGAGTTGGTTCATGCGCACATGGGCCTCGCCGGAGGCCTCCTCCACCACGTTTTTCGTGGCAAAGGTGTGGTTGCGGTCGAGGCCCAGGTCAAAGACGCGGGCGTCGAGGTGGCGGGCCGCTTCGGCGGCGATGGGGGCCTCCGTCGGACGGGCTGCGAAGGCGGGGAGGACGAACAGCGCGGCTGCGGCGAGGCGCAGGGCAAGGCGGGATGGCATGGGGTCCTCCTGGGAGCGGTGAAGCTCCGGGTGGAAAAGGGGGTGGGTTGAAAGAGATATGAAAAAGATTCTATGGGCAATCCCAGGCAACGCCAGGGGAAATCCTCCGAAATGGGTTTCCCGGCATGGTCCCGCCCCCGTGGTGGCAGGATGGAGGTTTGCCCTGTCCGGGAGTGCCATGTCGCCAGTCGTCCCTGCCCTCGAACGCCCCGCGCCACCCCCCGCCTTCCGTTGGCTGGTGCTGGTGGTCATCAGCCTGGCCATGTTCGGCAACTACTACGTCTACGATGCCATCAGCCCCCTGGCGGATGTGCTCCAGAAGCAGCTGGGCTTCACGGATGGCAACATCGGCCTGCTGCAGGGCATCTACAGCGTGCCGAACATCGTGATGGTGCTGCTGGGCGGCATCCTCATCGACCGCATCGGCGTCAAGCGCGCCACCTTCATCTTCGGGGTGCTCTGCTTCCTGGGCTCCCTGGTCACCGCCCTGAGCCCGAAGCTGTGGGTCATGGCCTCCGGGCGCCTCCTCTTCGGCCTGGGGGCCGAGAGCCTCATCGTGGCCGTCACGGCGGCGGTGGCCCAGTGGTTCCGTGGCAAGGAGCTGAGCTTCGCCTTCGGCATCAACCTGCTCATCGCCCGCCTGGGCTCCTTCGCCGCCCTGAACAGCCCCACCTGGGCCCGCGGGGCCTTCGGCTCCTGGCGCACGCCCTTGCTCATCGCCACGGTCTTCGGCGCCATGTGCGTCATCGCCGCGGGCATCTACTGGCTCATGGAGAACAGCGCCGCGCGGAAGTACGCCCTGGGGGCCCAGGGCGGCACCGACAAGGTGGTCTGGGCCGACCTGCTGAAGTTCAGCCCCACCTACTGGTACGTGGTGGCCCTCTGCATCACGTTCTACAGCGGCATCTTCCCCTTCCAGACCTTCGCCGTGAAGTTCTTCCAGGATGCCCACGGCGCCAGCCGCGAGCTGGGCGGCTTCCTCTCCTCGATGCTCACCCTCTTCGCCATGATCGGCACGCCCCTCTTCGGCCTCATGGTGGACCGCGTGGGCAAGCGGGCCCTCTTCATGATGGCGGGCAGCCTGCTGCTGATCCCCGTCTACCTGCTCATGGCCTACACCCACGTCAGCCTTTACGTGCCCATGGCCATCATGGGCATCGCCTTCAGCCTCATCCCGGCGGTGATGTGGCCCTCGGTGGCCTACCTGGTGCCAGAGGAGAAGTTGGGCACGGCCTACGGCCTCATGACGCTGATTCAGAACGTCGGCCTCGCGGGCTTCAACTTCCTCATCGGCTGGGCCAATGACCACGCCGGGGCCAGCACCGCGAACCCCCACGGCTACCGGCTCGGCATGTGGATCTTCAGCAGCCTCGGTTTCTTCGGATTCCTCTTCGCGTACCTGCTGCGCCGGGCGGAGACCGGGCCCGATGCGAAGGGGCTGGAGACCATCACCACCGCGAACCAGCCCGGCTGAGGCGCTACACTTTCCGAACTTTGCCGGAGCCTTCATGACCCGCTGGAGACGTGTCCTCGCATCCCTGGCCACCGGCCTGGTCTGCGCCGCCGCCCTCCTGCTGCCGTTGGCCTGCGGCCCCGAGGTTCCGTCCACCCCGCCCGCCGCCCAGGTCCAGGCCGCCGTCCAGGACCCCATTCCCGCGCATGTCCGGGAGACACTCAAGTACGTCCGCCAGCATGGCGACCCCCCGCCGGGCCACGTGGGCGGGCGGGTCTTCGGGAACTACGAGGGGCAGCTGCCCCGCTACAACTCGAGGCGCAAGCGCATCGAGTACCGCGAGTGGGATGTGCGGCCCCGGGCTGAGGGCAAGAACCGCGGGGCCGAGCGCCTGGTGACGGGGAACGACGGCCGGGCCTGGTACACCGCCGACCACTACCGCACCTTCCTCGAAGTGAAGTGATGGCGCTGTCCTTCCTGGGGCCAGCCCTGATCCAGTCCTGGCGCGGCTCCGCGGGGGACTTGGTGGATTCCGTCGCGGGACAGCCGGCCCTCTGGTGGTTGCGGGGCTCCCGCATGCGCACCCGCCAGGGGCTCATGGACGAGTGGGCCGCCGCGGCGCAGTTCCCACCCCACTTCGGCGGCACCTGGGATGCCCTCAGGGACGCCCTGGCCGAACTCCCGGAAGGCGGCACCTTCCTAATCCTGGAGGCCGACCAGCTGCTGCGGGAGGCTCCGCCCGAGGCGTTCGAGGCCCTGGTGGCCGTGCTGCGCGACGCCCAGGCGGACCTGGCCCCGAACCCGCTGCGGGTGGTGCTGCAGGCCTCCCCCGAGCACCACGGCACCCTGGTCGAGGGCCTGCGGGCCCTGGGCCTGGCCTAGCCCGGCAGGGAAGGCCAGGCGGGCGGAGGCCGATCCCCGGTGCGGGTCCGGGGTCTCAGAACTGGGCCCTGAAGGCCTCGAAGGCCGCACGGAGCTCACCCAACTCCTCACGAAGGGCGGCCACCTCGGCCTCCAGCTGTTCCACCCGCCCCGCGCGGGAGGGCATGGGTTCGGGATCAGGGGAGGCGCCGGCCTGGATGGGGCCCGCCAGCAGGTGGGCCACCCGCGCCTCCCGGGCCCCGGGGGCCCGGGGAAGCCGCACCACCAGCGGTGGGTCGGCTTCTATCAGCACGGCCAGGCACCCCTCGACTTCCGCCAGATCCGGAAAGGCGTACATGCGCCGCGTGTTGGTGCGGAGCTCGCCGGGGGTCTGGGGCCCGCGCAGCAGGAGTTCGGCCAGCAGGGCCCCCTCCTGCACCGACAGATTCCAGGTGGGCTTGGCGGTGTGGGCCACCTTCAGGACGCGCCCCGGCCAATGCTCGGCCAGGCGCCGGCCGATGAGGGCCTCCACGGCCCCCTGGACCTCGGATTCCGTCAGGGCCAGCACGGGATCGCGGTTGCTGGACTGGTTGCAGGCGTTCAGCAGGCTGTTCATGGACAGGGGGTACACGTCCGGCGTGCTCAGCTGCTTCTCCAAGAGACAGCCGAGGACGCGGCATTCCAGGGGGCTGAGGTCGTGGTCGGTCATGGGGGCATTATCCATCAGTGGCTCCGGGCCGACGCGAAGGTCCCCTGCCTCAGGGTAGGCCCGGGGACCGTTTCCTCTCCGCGCCCCCTCGGCACGGACCCGTGATGGAAAAAAGGCGCATAAAAATCCCGGTCTGGCGGTTAGACCGGTGCTGGTAACCATCATTAAAACCAACAAAAAGTTGACGACAATCACATCAACTAATGAGGTGTCGGCCCATAGTGGCTTCCATCCACATGATGCCAAGCCCGGAATCCCCCAACCCTGTCGTGGACCCATGGAGCGCCGAAACCAGGCCCTCCAAGACCCGCCCTGAATCCATCCAGTCGTCCTCCGCCGCGGGATGAGCCTCATCCCGTAAGGTCCGTCCGTCAACCCGCTTCATGGAAAGGATCCACCGTATGCCCTGGAATCAGAACTACGCCGCGCTGAACGGCAGCCTGCTCTTGACGGCACTGGTCGTGGCCATCCCCATCTTCTTCCTCTTCTGGGCCCTGGCCGTGAAGCGCATGAAGGGGCACGTGGCCGGCCTGCTCACGCTGCTCCTCACCATCCTCATCAGCGTGCTCGTCTACCGGATGCCCATCACGGCCGCCCTGTCCGCCTCGGCCCTGGGCATGGTCACGGGCCTCTTCCCCATTGGCTGGATCATCCTCACGGCGGTCTTCCTCTTCAACCTCACGGTGGAATCTGGCCAGTTCGAGATCATCAAGAGTTCGATCTCGTCGCTCTCCCCGGACCGGCGTATCCAGGCCCTGCTCATCGCCTTCTCCTTCTCCGCCTTCATGGAGGGCGTGGCGGGCCAGGGCGCGCCCGTGGCCGTGGCCGCGGCCATGCTCATCGGCCTGGGCTTCCCGCCCCTGCCGGCGGCCGTCATCTGCCTGGTGGCCAACACCCCGCCCGTGCCCTTCGGTCCCGTGGGCGTCCCGACGATCATGATGTCCACCGTGACGGGCATTCCGGCCGCGACCATGGCCCGCGCCGTGGGCATCGACATGGCCTTCATGGCCCTGATCATCCCCTTCTTCATGGTGGTGGTCATGGTGGGCTTCAAGCGCGCCCTGGAAGTGATCCCCGCGGCCCTGGTGGCCGGCCTCAGCTACGGCGCCACCTCCCTCGCGCTGTCCACCTTCCACGGCCCCGAACTCCCGGCCATCACGGCCTCCGTGGTCTCCCTCCTGTGCCTCGTGATCTTCATCCGCTTCTGGCAGCCCAAGACCACCTGGACCTTCGAGGAGGACAAGGCCGCCAGCCAGGGAGTCGCCAGCAGCAGCTATTCCGCGGGTCAGATCTTCAAGGCCTGGTCGCCCTTCCTCATCCTCATGATCGTCATGGGCATCTGGGGCACCCCCACCTTCAAGAACTACGCGGAGAAGACCCACCACTGGTTCCTGGCCATCCCGAAGTGGCCCGGCCTGGATGGCGTCGTCTTCAAGGCCGCGCCCATCGTGGCCAAGCCTGCCGCCTATGCCGCCAGCTACAAGTGGCAGTGGCTCACGGCCCCCGGCACCGCCATGTTCCTCACCTCCCTGATCTCCATGGCCGTGCTGGGCATCGGCCCCGCCACCGGCGCCAAGGTGTTCCTGAAGACCTTCAAGCAGCTCCGCTTCGCCCTCGTCACGCTGGCCTCCGTCATCGGCCTGGGCTTCCTGGCCAACTACTCCGGCATGTCCTTCACCCTGGGCCTGGCCTTCGCCGCCCTCACGGGCATGGCCTTCCCCATCTTCTCCCCGGTCATCGGCCTCATCGGCGTCTTCCTCACGGGCTCGGTCACCTCTTCGGCCGCCCTGTTTGGCAAGCTCCAGCAGGTCACCGCCATGCAGCTGGGCATGAACCCCGTGCTCACCACGTCGGCGAACCTCTTCGGCGGTGTCATGGGCAAGCTCATCTCGCCCCAGTCCATCGCCGTGGCCTGCGCCGCCGTGGGCCTGGTGGGCCACGAGACGGACATCTTCCGCAAGACCCTCAAGTACTCCCTGATCCTGCTGGGGATCGTGATCGTCGTGGTGCTGCTCCAGGCCTTCCTCATTCCCTGGATCCTCCCCACCGCGCCTGTCGCCAGCTGAACCCGCCACCGCCACCGAACCATCCAGGAGAACCCCATGACCACCTGCGCGCCCGAGACCCTGAAGGGCCTCATCGACTCGACTCCCAACGTGGCCGTCCTGATCAACCTGATCGATTACTACGCCCAGCGGGCCCTGCCCGAGAAGGGCGTGGACAGCCAGGTGGTCTACGAATGCCCGCGGACGCAGCTGATGATCCGCACCGCCGTGAAGGGCACCACCATCGGCACCCACTTCCACACCGTCTGCGACGAGTACGTGATCGTGGTGGGCGGCAAGGGTGAGATCCTGGTGAACGGCGAGTGGAAGCCCGTGAAGGCGGGCGACGTGCATGTCTGCCCTCGGGGCATCGCGCACGACACCCGGGCCCTGGAGGAGGACCTCCAGTACCTGTCGATCTTCACGCCGCACCTGCCCGCCGGCACCGACATCAACTGGCTCTGAGCACCACCCCAAGGAGGATACCCATGCCCGCACTGCTTCCCCACGTCGATCCCGACGGCCTGCTCGAATTTTCCGTGGTCTACACCGACCGCGCCCTGAACCACATGTCCAAGCGCTTCCAGACCGTGATGCGCGACATGCACCGCATCCTCACCCAGGTCTACCACGCCGAAGGCGCCGTGATCGTCCCCGGCAGCGGCACCTTCGGCATGGAGGCCGTGGCCCGCCAGTTCGCCACCGGCAAGAAGGCCCTGGTCATCCGCGACGGCTTCTTCAGCTTCCGCTGGTCGCAGATCTTCGACATGGGCGGCATCCCCGCCTCCCATACCGTGCTCAAGGCGCGCCGCACGGGCACCGACCGCCAGTCGCCCTGGATCCCCACGCCCATCGCCGAAGTGGTGGCCGCCATCGCCGCCGAGAAGCCCGCCGTGGTCATCGCCCCCCACGTGGAGACCGCCGCCGGCATCATCCTCCCCGACGACTACCTGAAGGCCGTGGCCGAGGCCACCCACGCCGTGGGCGGGCTCTTCGTGCTGGACTGCATCGCCTCTGGCTGCATGTGGGTGGACATGGAGGCCATCGGCGTCGATGTCCTGGTGACCGCACCCCAGAAGGGTTGGAGCGGCACCCCCTGCGCCGCCATGGTCATGCTCTCCGCGAAGGCCAAGGGCGTGATGGAAGGCACCACCAGCACCAGCTTCGCCTGCGACCTCAAGAAGTGGTCCGCGATCATGGACGCCTACCTGAAGGGCGGCCACGCCTACCATGCCACCATGCCCACCGACGCCCTGGCCAAGGTTTGCGCGGTGATGCAGGAGATGGAGGCCTACGGCTTCGAGAAGCTGCGGGCCGAGCAGGCCGACCTGGGCGCCAAGGCCCGCCTCCTGCTGGAGAGCTGCGGCCTGCCCAGCGTGGCGGCCGAGGGCTTCAAGGCCCCGGGCGTGGTGGTGAGCTACACCACGGATCCCGACATCCAGACCGGGAAGAAGTTCCTGGCCGCCGGCCTCCAGGTGGCCGCGGGGGTGCCGCTCCAGTGCGACGAGCCGGCGGACTTCATGACCTTCCGCATCGGCCTGTTCGGCCTGGAGAAGCTCCACCACGTGGACCGCACGGTGGCCTCCCTGGCCATCGCCCTGGCCGAGATCGGCCTCCGCGAAGCCGTCCCCTCTCGCTAACGAAACACATCAGGATGAAGAAGCGCCCGGCGACTGCCGGGCGCTTTCCTTTGGGGCCGGGAGCGGTTGCCCTACCTGCCGATGACGCCCGCCATGGGGCTGCTGGCGCTGGCGTAGAGGCGCCTGGGCATGCGCCCGCTCTCGAAGGCGAGGCGCCCCGCCTGCACGGCGAAGTCCATGGCCTGGGCCATCTTGGTGGGCTCGCCGGCCTCGGCCACGGCGGTGTTGAGCAGCACGCCGTCCGCACCCAGCTCCATGGCCAGGGCCGCGTCCGAGGCCGTGCCCACGCCGGCATCCACGATCATGGGCAGTCCGTAGGCTTCGAGGACCTCCTTGATCAGGAGCAGGGTCATGGGGTTCTGCACGCCCAGCCCCGAGCCGATGGCGCTGCCCAGGGGCATGACGGCGGCGCAGCCCGCGTCGCAGAGCTTCTTGGCGAGGATGGGGTCGGCGTTCACGTAGGGCAGTACGACGAAGCCCTCTTTCACCAGGATCTTCGCGGCCTCCAGGGTCTCCTCGTTGTCGGGGTAGAGGGACTTCGGGTCGCCGATGACTTCGAGCTTCAGCCAGGGCGTGCCCAGGGCCTCGCGGGCCAGGCGCGCCACGCGCAGGGCGTCCTCCCGGGTGTAGCAGCCGGCGGTGTTGGGCAGCAGGGCGATGTCCTTGGGGATCCAGTTCAGGATGTTGTCTTCGCCTTTGGCCTCCAGGTCGAAGCGGCGCACGGCCAGGGTGACCATCTCCACCCGGGCCGCCCGGTAGCAGGCCTGCATGGTGGCGAAGTCTCTGTACTTCCCGGTGCCAAGGACGAGGCGGTTGTCGAAGGTCTTGCCGGCGATGACGAGGGACATGGGGGCTCCGGAGCACCAGTGTAGCTCCGTGGCGCCTCCCGGCGTCCGGCCTCAGCGTGGGCGGAGGCCTGGGCAGGTCACTGTGAGCAGCTGCTCCCCGGCGGCGGTGCGGCAGCGGAGCTGGAGGTCGAGGGCTCGGGTGGGGTCGGGATGGCGCAGGAAGAGGAGGCCTCGCCGGGCCTGGCCGGAGCGCAGGCGGGCCGGCGCCCAGGCGTGGTCCCTGAAGAAGTCGCCGAGTCGGCGGTTGCTCCGGGCGGCGATCAGGGCGTTGGGAAGGCCGACGGCCAGGCCCACGACCGCCATCGCTGCGAAGACCGTCTGATCCGAGGGACCGTACGACCCCTTGCTCTCCCCGCCGGGGATCATCAGGGTAGGCACCAGGGGGTAGAGCAGGTAGGCCCAGGGCTGCTGCTGAACCAGCCTCAGGGCCTCCTCCGGCGTGAGGGTCGAGGTGGCCTCGGGCAGCTCCAGACCCAGGATCTCCAGGTCGTCCGCCGTGCGGTTCTCCAGACCCAGGACCAGGACCCGGAGGTTGGCACGGAGGGCCTTGCGCTCGTATCGCGAGTTGTCGCCCCAGGGCTGGAGTTCCGCGCTCACCACCAGGTCCTCGGCCTGGGTGGCGGGCCGCAGCGGAGCCAGGGCCACGGGGCGGTAGATCCGCGCGCAGCCGAACCCCAGGAAGCACAGCAGAAGAGCGCCGAGGATGGCTTTCAAAGAGCCTCCTGGGAGGCGGACCTCACGCGGGGTGGGGTCGGAGTCGGGTGGGAAGGGTGGCCAAGAGCCCGATGAGGGCCCCCCACAGGTGGGCGGCGGGCAGGATCTGCCAGCCCTCGGGCCGGAGCAGGAGGCCGCCGCCCGGGACGGTCTCGGCGGCCAGCTTGAGCAGGAGGCCCCCCAACATCCAGCACCCCAAAGTGGGGCGGCCCTCACTGACCAGCAGCCACAGGCCCGCCCAGGCCCAGAGGGCGCAGGCAAGCCCCGAGGCGCCCCGGTACTGGCCCTGCCCGAGGCCCGCGAGAATCAGGAGGCTCAACAAGGGGGCCGCCAGGAGCGCCACGGCCAAGAGGCGGCGGCGCGCTTGCGGTGGAATCAGGACGACGGGAACCAGGAGGGCCGCCGCGTTGGCCAGGGCGTGGGCCCAGCCGTAGTGGACGAGGTGGCCCGTCCACAGGCGCCACGGCTCGCGGAGGGCCTCGGCCGTGAGCGCCAGGGGCTCCATCAGGCCCTCCGCATCCGCAGCGCGACCCCGAGGATCGCCAGGGCGCCGAAGGCTTCGAACCAGGAAAAGCTGCCGCCGAAGTTGCGGCCGCCACTCTGGCGCAGGGACACGCCCTGGCGGTCCACCACGTCCACATCCTTGCGGTCCCCACTGGCCACCTCGGCCTTGAAGGAGGCCACTTCTGCGTCCAGGTTCTTCGCGAGGTCCGTCATGGCGGCCTCAAGGCCCTTGGCGGAATGCTCGCGGAGCTGGACCTCGCGGTGGGCCCAGGTGGAGCTGCCCTTCATGCGACTCTGGCCCGGGGCCCGCAGGAGGAAGGTGTGGCTGGCCACGTCGTAGACCGCGGCATCGATCAGCGTGATGGTGTCGTTGGCGTCGCCGGGCAGCACGTAGGCGCCCACGATGGAGAGGTAGGTGAAGCTGTACCACCGCGGATCCGTGTGCTGGACCTGGTCCACGCTCACCAGGGCCATCACGTCCACGCCGTACATGCGGGCCACCTGGTCCATGTTCTCGAAGCCCCCGGCGGGGCGCAGGTAGGCGCTGGGAATCAGCTTGATCTCGGAAACCCAGGGCTTGTCCTTGAAGCTCCGCCTCACCACGTCCAGCAGGGGTTTCTCCTGTCCCGGGGCCATCAGGTTCTGCACCCGCCAGGAGGCACTTCCGCCGGGGACGAAGGCCACGCCGAGCCGCAGGGGCAGCTTGAGGCGCGCCCCGGCCGGGTTCGGCGCGGGGGCGGACTTCTCCTTGGGGTAGAGGTAGTCCATGAGGCTGCTGCGGCGCACATGGGTCTCCGGCGTGTTGCAGGCCAGCGCCAGAAGGGCCAGGGCAAAGCCGAGGCAGGAGAGGCGGGCGGAACGGGGCATCGGGGCTCCTTGGAGAATCAGTGACGGGTGGGGTCGTAGGCGGCGCTGCCGATCGGGTTGCCATCCCGGTCCAGCAGCAGGATGTCCTTCCGGGCACCCTTGATCAGGTCCTGCTTGAAGGTGGCCACGCCCTGGTCGAGGGACTTGGAGAGCTCGGCCATGGCGAGGGTGAGGCTCTCCCGGGACTGCTGGCGGAAGGCCTCCTCCCGGTTCGACCAGGTGGAGGTTCCCTTGGCGGTGCCTACACCGCCGGCCCGGAAGAGGAAGGTGCGGGAGGGCACGTGGTAGACCGCGGCATCCACCAGGGTGGTGGTGTCGTTCCGGTCGCCCTTGATCATGTAGGCGCCCACCAGGGTCCAGTAGGTCCATGCGTACCAGCGGGGGCTGCTGAACTGCACCTGGTCCACGCTGACGAGGGCCACCACATCCGCGCCGAAGCTGCGCGCCACCTGGTCCAGATCCTCGAAGCCGCCGCCCTTGGCCAGGTACAGGGCGGGGATGATCTTGAAGCTCAGGGCCCAGGGTTTCTGCCCGAACAGGGTGGCGACCTGCTTGTGCAGCTCCTGCTCCTGGGCCGCATCCATGGGAGCGGCGGGTGCGGCCGCGTTCAGCGAGCCGCTCCGCTGCCCGGCCTCCGCGGGCACGAAGGCGATGCCCAGACGCAGGGGCAGCTGCAGGCGGGCCGGGGCCCCTGGGGATTCGGCCCGGGGCGCGGGCTTGGCGCCGAGGTAGGAGGCGAGGCTGCTCCGGCGTTGCACCGTCTCGGGGGCGGCGCAGCCCACCAGGACCAGTAAGGCCGTCAGAAGGGGAAGAAGGCGGGGCCGCATGGAGACTCCATATCAATACGCTTGCGTATGGTTGCCATACGGTATGGTATGGTAAGCTGATGGAATCCCCTGTCAAGGCCGCCATGCCCCCACCCAAGAAGAAGCCCCGACCCGCCGTCCCCCTCTCCCGGGAGGCCTGGGTGAAGGCCGCCACCAACCTCATCGCCAACGAGGGGGTGCAAGCCGTGGCGGTGGAGCCCTTGGCCTCGGCGCTGGGTGTCACCAAGGGCAGCTTCTACTGGCATTTCCACAACCGCGACGAGCTCATCCACGCGGCGCTGGAAGCCTGGGAGCAGGATCAGAGCGCCGACGTGGTGAACCGCTATGCCGGCATCGAGGATCCCCGCCGCCGCCTGCGGGTGCTGCTCTTCGCGGCCTTCGAGGACGTGGAGAACGGCCGCTTCTTTGCGGCGCTGGCGGTGTCCAGCGAGGATCCCCGCGTGCGGCCCTACCTGCGCCGGGCCTCGGAGCGGCGACTGGCCTTCGGCGTGGAGGCCTTCCAGGCCCTGGGCCTGGCGGAGGAGGAGGCCCGGCAGCGGGCCCTGCTGGCCTACGCGGCCTACGCGGGCTACTTCCAGCTGCTCCGCACCACACCGGAGGCCGTGGCCGCCGTGACCGACCTGAGCGGCTATGTGCGGCGCTTGGCGGACGCCCTGGTGCCCGCCAAGCCCGCCCGCCGGTCCTGAGGCGCGGAGTTGTCACCGGGCTCCAGCCATGGGAAGGTGGAGCTTCCGATGGAGGAGCGGTTCCCATCAGTACCGACGGCGAGGGTGATGAGCCCGGTGACCCGGCGGGAAAGGGGCGGATCGCCGAAGGGTTCGCGGCTCATCGACGCGCCCCCTGGACGCCGAGGGGAAACCCCGGCGGCTGTCGTGCCGGTCACCCGGCGCGGAGGGCCTGAGGCAGCAGCGGCGGGACTCCTCCCACCGCGTTCCTGAGGGCACCGTCGGCACGCCGAGGTATCCATGAACGCTTCCCCCGCAGATCTCCGCAGCTGGCTCAGGGCCCGGCTGATGACGCTGTGCGCCACGGAGACCACCTCAGGCCGGGAGGACGCCGGCCTGCCGGACCTGCGGGCCCTGTTGCTGGAGCTGGGCGCGACCCTGGTGGAGCAGCCCGTCGCCGAGGGACGGACCAACCTGCTGGCCCTGTGGGGGCGGCCCCGCGTGCTCTTCTCCACCCACTTGGACACGGTGCCGCCCTACCTTCCCCCCCGCCTGGAGGCGGAGGCCCTGCACGGCCGCGGAGCCTGTGACGCCAAGGGCCAGGTCCTGGCCCAGCTGGCGGCGGTGAAGACCCTGCTGGGCGAAGGACGCGAGGGCCTGGCCTGGCTGGGCGTGGTGGGCGAGGAGACGGACAGCGCGGGTGCCGCCGCGGCACTGGGCCTGGCTCACCGCCTCCAGGACCTGAAGGTGCTCATCAATGGCGAGCCCACGGAGCTGAAGCTGGCCACGGGGCAGCGGGGCGTGCAGCACGTCTGCCTCCACTGCCGCGGCCGGGCCGCCCACAGCGGCAGTCCGCAGCTGGGCCACAACGCCACCTGGCCTCTGCTGGACTGGCTGCAGCGCCTGCGGGAGCAGGAACGGCCCGTGGACCCCCAGCTGGGACCGGAGCTGTGGAACCTGGGCCTGCTCCAGGCCGGCGAGGCCCTCAACTCCGTGCCCGCCTCGGCCGAGGCCCACCTCATGGCGCGCGTGGTGCCGGGCAGCACCTTCCTGGACGAGGTGCGGCGCCTGACTCCGCCCGAGGGCTCGGTGGAGCTGCGCCTGGATGAGCCCGCCGACCTCTACCCCCCCGTGCCCGGCTTCGAGCATGCGGCCATGCCCTTCGGCTCCGACGCGCCGGCCCTGCGGGCCCTGGTGCCGGACCGCACCGTGGTGCTGGCCGGGCCCGGCAGCATTGCCGTGGCCCACACCCTTGACGAGCACCTCCGCCTGGCCGATCTCGAGGCGGGGGTGGACCTGAACCGGCGCCTGGCCCTGCATTTCCTGGGAGACTGAACCATGACCACCAAGATCCCCGTGACGGTTTTGGGCGCCACCGGCGTCGTCGGCCAGCGCTTCGTGCGCCGCCTGGCCAACCACCCCCTCTTCCGCGTGGCCCACCTGGCCGCCAGCGAGCGCAGCTCGGGCAAGCGCTACCGCGACGCCTGCGCCTGGCGCCTGGATGGAGAGCCCTACGGCGGCCTGGGCGACATGATGATGGTGGACGGCACGCCGGAATCGGCGCTGTCACCCGTGGTGTTCAGCGCCCTGGACACGGCCCCCGCCAAGGAGCTGGAGCCCCAGTTCGCCAAGGCCGGCGCCCTGGTCTTCTCCAACGCCGCCGCCTTCCGCATGTCGCCGGAAGTGCCCCTCCTGGTGCCCGAGGTGAACGCCCCCCACCTGGGCCTGCTGGACCTCCAGCGCCACCACCACGGCTGGACCGGGGGCATCGTCACCAACGCCAACTGCACGGCCACGGTGCTGGTGATGGCCCTGGCGCCCCTGCACGAGGCCTTCGGTGTGGAGGCGGTGATGATGACCTCCATGCAGGCCATCAGCGGCGCGGGCTATCCCGGCGTGCCGAGCCTCGACATCCTGGGCAACGTCATCCCCTTCATCCGCAACGAAGAGCCCAAGGTGGAAGAGGAGACGCCCAAGATGCTGGGCCGCTTCACGGGCCAGGGCGTGGCGCTGGCGCCCATGGCCGTGAGCGCCCTCTGCCACCGGGTGCCGGTCATGGAGGGCCACACGGAGGCCGTCAGCGTGAAGCTGAAGGGGAACCCCTCGCCGGAGGAGGTGCGCGCGGCCTTCCTGGCCTGGAAGCCCGAACCCCAGCAGCTGGGCCTCTTTTCCGCCCCGGCGGTGCCCCTCCACGTGCACGACCTGGAGGACCGGCCCCAGGTGCGCCGCGATGTGGAGAAGGACGAGGGCATGAGCGTCCACGTGGGCCGCATCCGGCCCTGCCCCATCCTGGGCCTGAAGTTCGCGCTCCTCGGCCACAACACGGAGCGCGGCGCCGCGGGTGGCAGCATCCTCAATGCGGAACTCGCGCATGCGAAGGGGTACCTCCGATGATCGTCCTCAAGTTCGGCGGCAGCAGCGTGGCGGATGCCGCCTGCATGCGGCAGGTGGCGGGCCTCGTGAAGGCGGCCCTGCCCTCGGCGCCCCTGGTGGTGCTCTCGGCCATGGGCAAGACCACCAACGGCCTCTTCGACGCGGCCCGGGCGGCGGAGGGCGGCGACCTGGCCGGGGCCATGGCGCGCCAGCGCACCCTCATGGCCGCCCATCGCGAGGCTGCGTCCCAGCTCTTCGAGGGGGCCGTGCCCGAAAGCCTGGACGTGGCGCTCACGGACCTCTTCGGCGAGCTGGAACTGCTGCTGCGGGGCGTGGCGCTGCTCCGCGAGCTGAGCCCCCGCAGCATGGACGCCATCGCCTCCCTGGGCGAGCGGCTCTCCACGCGGATCTTCGCGGCCTTCGTGGGCGGCGCCTGGGTGGACGCCCGCACCGTGCTGCGCACCGACGAAGCCTTTGGCGAGGCCGCGCCTCAGCAGGAGGCCATCCGCGCCCTGGCCGCCGAACACATGAAGCCCCTGCTGGGCGCGGGCCATGCGGTGGTCACCCAGGGCTACATCGGCGCCACGGAAGACGGCCTCACCACCACCTTGGGCCGGGGCGGCAGCGACTATTCCGCAGCCCTCTTCGGCGCCGCCCTGGTCGCGGAGGAGGTGCAGATCTGGACCGACGTGGAAGGCGTGCTCACCTGTGACCCCCGCATCGTGCCCGAGGCCCTGCCCATCCCCGACCTCAGCTTCGCCGAAGCCGCCGAATTGGCCGCCTTCGGGGCCAAGGTGCTGCACCCGGCCACCATCCAGCCCGCGGTGGAGGCGCGCATCCCCGTCACCGTGCGCCACACCCAGAAGCCCGAAGGCCGCTTCACCACCATCTCGGCCGAGGTGCGCACGGGGCGGCCCATCACGGCCCTGGCCAGCCGGGGCCCCGTGACGGTGCTCACGGTGAGCAGCACGCGCATGCTGGCCCAGAGCGGCTTCCTGGCCCGGCTCTTCGAGGTCTTCGGCCGCCGGGGCGTGAGCGTGGACCTGGTGGCCACCGCCGAGGTGAGCGTCTCCCTCACGGTGGAGGCCGACGTGCCGCTGAAGCCGCTGCTGCAGGACCTGTCGGCCTTCGCCACCGTGGAGGTGAACGAGGGCCGCGCCATCATCGCGGCCGTGGGTGAGCGCCTGAAGTCCACGCCGGGTCTGGGCGCCCAGCTGCTCACGGCCCTGGGCGACATCAACGTGGAGATGATCAGCATGGGCGCCAACGAGATCAACCTCAGCCTCGTGGTGAAGCAGGAGCGCACCGCCGAGGCCCTGCGGCGCCTGCACCGCGTGCTGGCGGGGGCGCCATGAGTCCGCGCATCGGGCTCTTCGGGCGGGGGCGCCTGGGCTCGGCCATCGCGGCCGAGGCCGCCGGCGGCCTCGCCTGGCAGGTGGACCAAGGCGAATCGCCCTCGGGACCCGTGGATGTGGCCATCGACGCCAGCGTGGCCGGGGCCGTGGAAGCGCACCTTGACTGGGCCCTGGAGACCGGCGCGGATCTGGTGATCGGGGCCACGGGCTGGGAGTTGCCGGGTCTGGAGGCCCGGGTCGGCGGGCGCATCGGGGTGCTGACCTCCTCCAACTTCTCCCTCACCGTGGCCCTCATGGCCCGCCTGGCCACTGTGATGGGCCGCTTCGCCGCTCTGGACCCGACCCGGGATCCCTACCTGGTGGAGCACCACCACCGCCTGAAGGCCGACGCCCCCTCGGGCACCGCCAAGACCCTGGCCGCCGCCGTGATGGCGGGCTGCCCGCGCAAGACCGCCTGGACGCTGGGCACGCCGGCCCTGCACCAGCTGAACATCGGCGTGGTGCGGGCCGGCGCCGAGTTCGGCACCCACACCGTGGGCCTCGACGCCCCGGCCGAGGTGCTGGAGCTCACCCACACGGCCCGCTCCAGGGCGCCCTTCGCCCAGGGCGCCCTGGCGGCGGCCCGCTGGCTGCAGGGGCGGAAGGGCCTCTTCACCATGGACGACCTGGCCGCCGACCTGCTGGATCCTCTATTCGCGTTTGGAGGCAAGCCATGACCCTCGACCTCTCCGGCCTGGCCGTCGCCCTGGCCACGCCCTTCACGCCCGCAGGCGAGGTGGACCTGGCCGCCTTCCGCAAGCTGGTGCGGCATGTGGTGGCGGGGGGCGTGGACACCCTCGTGCCCCTGGGCACCACGGGCGAGGCATCCACCCTGCTGGATGCGGAGCGGGACGCCCTCATCGCCGCCTGCCTGGAGGAGGCCCGCGGCCGCCGCGTGGTGGTGGGCACGGGCCACAACGCCACCCGTCAGGCCGCGGCCCTGACGCGGCGCGCCCAGGAGCTCGGCGCCGCCGGGGCCCTGGTGGTGACGCCCTACTACAACAAGCCCAACCCGGATGGCCTGGTGGCCCATTACGCCGCCGTGGCCGAGGCCGCGCCCGGCTTCCCCCTCGTCGCCTACAACGTTCCCGGCCGCACGGGCCTCAACGTGGCACCCGCCCTGCTGGCGCGGCTCTGGCAGAACCCCCAGGTGGTGGCGGTGAAGGAGAGCAGCGGCAGTCTGGCCCAGATCGCCGAGGTGGCCCGCACCCTGCCCCCGGGCAAGACCCTGCTCTCGGGCGACGACAACCTGGCCCTGGCCTCCCTGGCCGTGGGGGCCACGGGCCTGGTGTCCGTGCTGGGCAATGTGCTTCCGGGCGAGACCGCTGCCATGATCGCCGCGGCTCGGCGGGGAAACACCCTCGAGGCTCTGCGCCTGCACCAGCAGCTGCTGCCCCTCATGGACGCGCTGTTCGCGGAGAGCAACCCGGTGCCGCTGAAGGCCGCCCTCCACCTGCTGGGCATCGGCGAGGACACGGTGCGCCTGCCCCTCATGCCCGCCTCCGCCGCCACCCGCACCCTGCTTGCCGAGGCCCTCTGCGCCGCGGCCGAAGGCACCCTTCCCGGAGTGAAGTGATGGTCGTCGACCTGGATTCCATCCACACCTTCTTCAGCCGCCCCCCCGAGGTGCTGGCGGCCGATCCCGAGGCCCCGGCCATGCACCAGGTGCTGCTGGTGGCCCTGGAGACCGGCCACCTCCGCGCCGCCGAGCGCCAGGAGGACGGCACCTGGCAGGCCAACGCCTGGGTGAAGCAGGCCATCCTCTGCGGCTTCCGCCGGACGAATCTGGTGGAGATGCCGGGTCCGGGCTTCCCCATGTTCGACAAGACCGCCTACCCCGTGCGCCACTTCGGCCTGGAGGATGGCGTGCGCCTGGTGCCCGGCGGCTCCGCCGTGCGCCGCGGCGCCCACATCGCGCGGAGCGTGGTGCTCATGCCCCCGGCCTATGTGAACGTGGGGGCCTTCGTGGACGAGGGCACCATGGTGGACAGCCATGCCCTGGTGGGCAGCTGCGCCCAGATCGGCAAGCGCGTGCACCTGTCGGCCGCGGCCCAGATCGGCGGCGTGCTGGAGCCCGCGGGGGCCCGGCCCGTGATCGTGGAGGACGACGCCTTCGTGGGCGGCCTCGTGGGCCTCTTCGAAGGCATCGTGGTGCGCCGCCGCGCCGTGCTGGCCTCGGGCGTGGTCATCACGGGGAGCAGCATCATCTACGACCTGGTGCACGGACGCGAGCTGCGCCAGGAGGTGCCCGAGGGCGCCGTGGTGGTGCCCGGATCGCGCCCCGCCTCGGGCGACTTCGCCCGGGCCCAGGGCCTCCAGGTGGCCGCCCCCTGCATCGTGAAGTACCGGGACGACCGGACCGACGCGGCCACCGCCCTGGAACAGGCGCTGCGGTAGGGTGGCGACGAAATGCAAACGCCGGGGCGCCAGGAAGCCGGGAAACGCAAAAAAGCCGGTTCAGGTCTTGGTGCCCGCGGGTCCCGGTGGTGAGCTTTTGCTTTTGAGGTTCCGATGAATCCCGCCAGCCGCCTGTCCCTACTCAAGCCCTCGCCCATCCGCGCCATCACGGACGGGACGCCCCAGGGCGCCATCCCCCTGGGCCTGGGCGAGCCCACCTGGGACCTGCCCGAGGTGGCGCGGAAGGCCCTGCTGCGCGAACCCGGCCCCTGCGCCTACGTGCCCCACGTGGGCCTGCTGGAGCTGCGCAAGGCCGTGGCCGCCTTCCACGGCGCCCAGGTGGACGAGGTGCTCATCACCACGGGCTCCCAGGGGGCCCTGTTCTCGCTGTTCCAGGCCTGGGTGGAGCCCGGCACGAAGGTGCTGATGCCCGATCCCGGCTTCGTGGCCTACCCGGCCCTGGCCCGCATGGCCGGTGCCGTGCCCGTGACCTACCCCCTGTCGAAAGACCGCTTCCGCCTGGACGCCGAGGCGCTGATCCGCGTGCTGGACGCCACGCCGGACGCCTCGGCCGTCGTCCTCAACCTGCCCTCCAACCCCACGGGCGGCGGCGGCGACCTGGCCGCGCTGAAGCGCGTGGCCGAGGCCTGCACGGCCCGGGGCGTGCTGCTCATCTCCGACGAGGTCTACCGCGACCTGCACTTCGGCACCCGCTGCCCCGGCCTGCGCGATGTCACGGACCGCGGCGTGGTGACCAGCTCCGTGAGCAAGGGCTGGGGCGCCCCGGGCCTGCGCGTGGGCTGGGCCGTGGGCGACCCCGCCTGGCTGGCGCCCGCCCGGGTGGTGCATGGCTATGCGGTGACCGGAACCGCCACGCCCGCCCAGTGGGCCGCCCTGGCCCTGATCGAGCACTCGGAGGCCATCCTGGCGGAGGCCCGGGCCGCCGTGGGCGAGCGCTGGGAGGCCCTGGCCGCGGCGCTCCGTGAGGAGCTGGGCCACGCCGTCACGCCGCCTGATGGCACCTTCTACCACTTCATGCCCCTGCCCCCCGCGGCCCACGCCGACCCCCTGGCCTTCTGCCTGAAGCTCCGCGACGAGGCCAAGGTGGTGCTCATCCCCGGCCTGGCCTTCGGCGAAGGCGGTCGCGGCCACGCCCGCCTCAGCTTCGCCGCCACCCCGGAGCAGCTTCGGGAAGGCGTGCGGCGGCTGGCGCCCTACTGGAAGGCCTGATGCCCTCCCTCTTCCCCCTCGACGATGCCACCTGCCGCTCCCTGGCGGAGGCCCACGGCACGCCCTGCTTCGCCTACTCGGGCGCAGCCGCGGCTGCGCAATTTGGAGCGCTGCGTGAGAGCCTGCCGCCCAGGGTGCGCCTCGCCTATGCGGTGAAGGCCAACCCCCATCCGGAGCTGCTGCGCTGCTTCGCGGGGCTGGGCGCGAGCTTCGACTGCGCGTCCATCGGGGAGCTGGCGCGGGTGGCGGCCCTTGGGCTGCCCCCTGGCCGCACCTTCTTCGCGGGGCCCGGCAAGCGGGAGGCGGAGCTCTGCCAGGCCCTGGAGCTGGGTGTGCGGGTGCAGGCCGAGGGCTTCGAGGACCTGGCGCGCCTCGACGCGCTGGCGGACCGCGAGACCGCCGTGAACCTGCGGGTGCACCCGGCCTTCGACATCGACGAGGGCAACCGCATCATCGGCGGCAGCGGACCCTCGGCCTTCGGCGTGGACGAAGAGGACGTGCCCGCCCTGCTGGCCCGGGCCGCGAAGCTTCGCCACGTGCAGATCCGGGGCCTCCATGTCTTCGCCGCCAGCAACCAGCGCGACGCCGCCAAGCTGCTCACCATCCACGGCGCCGTGCTGGATCTGGCGCAGCGCCTGCATGGGGCCCACGGCCTGAGCCTCGAACAGATCGACCTGGGTGGCGGGCTGGGCATCCCCTACGCGCCAGGGCAGACGCCGCTGGACCTGGCGGCCCTGGGCCGGGGTCACGGGGACCTGCTGGCGCGGCACCCCTGGTTCAAGGGCGAGCTGATCCTGGAGCCCGGGCGCTTCCTGGCGGGACCCTGCGGTACCTACCTGGCCCGGGTGGTGCGGATCAAGGAGAGCCGCGGCACCCGCTTCGCCATCCTGGAGGGCGGGATCAACCACCTCATCCGCCCCCTCCTCACGGGCGAAGCCTTCCCCGTGAAGGCCGTGGGCAAGGGTGAGGGCATGGTGCCGTACACGCTGGCCGGGCCCCTCTGCACCAGCCTGGACCGCCTGGGCGAGGCGCGCCTGCCGGAGTTGGCCGCAGGCGACCTGCTGGCCTTCGGCAGCACGGGGGCCTACGGCCTGACCGAAGGCATGACCCACTTCCTGAGCCATCCGGTGCCGCCGGAGATCTGGCTGGATTGAAGCTGTCCGGGGGTCCCTCGCTCCGCTGCGCTGCGCGAACACCCCCGGAGCCCCCAGGCCTCCGCCGGGCCAAGCCCGGCCTCGGCGTCGGACGCTAACCCAAGAGCGCAATCCAGGCGGGCCGCTGTTCCTTCGGCATCGCCTTCACCTTCTCCAGCAGCTTGAGACGGGCCCGCCAGCCCTTGTCGCCGGGGAAGAGGGCGCGGCCCCGTTGGAGATCCTCCTCGGCCTCGTCCCACTTGGCCTGGCTGGCGTGGGCGAAGCAGAGGGTAAGGTGCAGGCGGCCCGCGCGCTCGCGCAGGTCCGCGCTGTCCGGCTGGGCTCGCAGCAGGGCGTCGATCACCTTGCGGGCGGCCTCGAGATCGCCGTTCTGCAGGTGCTTCTGGAACTCGGGCAGGCTGGCGCCGCTGACGCCGCCGGGCAGGCCGGCCCTGGCCTTCTCCAGCAGCTGGGCCCCGGCGGCATCGTCGGGATTCAGTCGAAGGAGGGCCTCGGCCCGGAGGTAGGCGCGCAGGGGGTCGGTGCCCAGGGCGGTTTCGGCTTCCTGGCGGATGGCAGCAGGGGTTTCGGCCAGGTCCGGCGCCTGGGCCTGCTGGGCCAGGGGGGCCACGGCCGCGGCCCGGGCGGCCCGGACTTCCTCCTTGAGGGCCTGGTCCTTCCGGTAGCCGTGGACCAGGGCCAGGATCACGATCACGGCGAGCAGGCCGCCGCCGAGGGCCGCGAGGACCTTGGGCTCCCGGAGCCAGGGCATCTGGTCCGTGGCCTCGCGCAGGCGGTCGGGCAGGGTGGGTCCCACCCGCGGTGCCGGCGTGGCCAGCTGCAGGGCCGCCGGGGGCTCGACGCCCTGGGGTTCCCCCGAGATGGACCGGTCCTCGTCGGCCATGGCGATGCGGCCCTGGGCGTCGAGCGTCACCACCGGGGCCGTCGGACGGGTGGCGGGGGCGGGCCGCTCCGCGGGCTTCCGGCAGCGCTCCAGGCCCTGGAGGGCGCGGGCATTGCCGGGATCCAGCGACAGGGCCTGCTGGAAGGTGAAGGCGGCCTCCTCGTGGCGCTGGAGGCCGAGGAGGTGTTCGGCCTGCCGGAGCTTGAGGTCGAGCTGGTCGGGTTCCGCGGAGGCACTGCGCGCCGGGGCGGGCGCGGCGGCGGCCGAGGTGGCCTGGCCCACCTCCCGGCGGGCATCCCGGAGGTAGCCCGCGATCTCCTGCCGCTCGGGCTCCAGGGCGAGGATCCGCTCCCACTTGGTGATGGCTTCTTCGGTCAGGCCCATGTCGTAGAGCTGGACGGCCTCCCGCAGCAGCTTGTCGATGTCCTCGTCGGCGTGATGGTCGGCCGTGGCGACCGGAGCCGGGGCGGGTTCGGCCTGGAGGGGCCCCAGGCCCAGCTCGCGGCGGGCGCCGTTGGCGTAGCCGCGGGCGAGGGCGTGGGCCGGATCCAGGCTCAGGACCTGCTCCCACTTCTTAAGGGCGTCCTGGAGCTGGCCCATGTCGTAGAGGGTGCAGCCCTCGGCCAGGAGGCGCTCGGGATCCAGCGGGCCCGGCGCGACCCTGGGGGCCTCCGCCAGGGCCAGGGCCGCCTCAGGGGAGGTGGACCGGGGGTCCGCCTGGGCGACTGGGGCAGGCGCGGGGACAGGCTCAGGGGTGGGGGGCGGCTCCGGATCCACCTGGGCCGTTGCCTCGGCTGCGGCTTCGGGCGCGGATTCGGGCTCGGGGGCCGGAGCTGGGGTCGGGGTTTGCTGGGCGGCGGCCTCCGCCTCGCGCAGGGCCAGGAGACGCTGCTTCACGGCCAGCAGGCGCTCCCGGGCCTCCGGGTGGGTGGGCTGCTGCTTGAGGATGGCCTGCCAGATCTGTCCGGCCTTGATGACCTCCCCCTGGGCGAAGAGGTCATCCGCCTGGCGGAGGTAGGGCGCGTAGGGATCGGTGGTCATGGTGTCTTTCGCTCAGTGCAGCTGGTATTCGTCCGTGTTGCGCACCAGGAGCATGAAGGTGCTGTTCCCGCAGGTGAACTCCTGCTGGCTGGTGAGCTGGACGGGGCCCGTGATGCGCTCGCCGTTCACCAGGGTGCCGTTGGTGGACTGCTGATCGCTGATCCACACCGTGCCGTCCCGGTGGATCTCCAGCAGGGCATGCCGCCGGGAGGTCTCGGGATCCCGGGTGACCACGTCGCCCTCCTCCCGGCCGATGATGATGTGGGGCTGCTCGAGCACCTGCACGGTGGAGGCGTGGGGGCCGGTCAGGAAGGCCAGGGTGAACTTCAGGCCCGGGGGCATGCCCGGCACCTGGAGGCCCGCGGCCACCAGCATGGCCTCGCGGTCCCGCTTCGCGGTGGTGCGGGCCGCCGGTAGGGGCGTGGGGGGCGTGGGGGGCGTGGGCTCGGCCTCGGGCATGGGGGCCGGCGCCGGGGGCGGCACTGCCACGATCCGGGGGGCGGCCAGGGCGGGGTTGGCCACTTCGAAGACATGGCTGCACTTGGGGCACTTGAACCGCTTGACCGGGGCCCCCCCGAAGCGGCCATCGTCATACTGGAAGCGGGCCTGGCAGGCCGGGCACACCACGATCATCGAGCCCCCGTGAAGCTGTTGAAGTGTACCTACTTCTTGCGCGTGGCGAAGAAGCTGAATTCACTGCGCAGGGGGACGCCCTCGGGCAGCCGGAAACCCGTGACCCCGGCCGGCAGGGCCTGGTTGATCTTCAGGAGACCCAGCTCCAGGAGCCAGGAATCCCCGCTGCGCTCGATCCACTGCACCTGGCGCGGCAGCCAGGTCTCCTTGTCCACCCAGAGATTGAGGGTCTGCATGCGCTTGCGCAGGGAGAGGGTGCGCGGGGTGAGGGCGAGGTGCCAGGTGTTGGAGCCGTCCTTGGCCTCGCCCAGCGTGATCTGGAAGTAGTCGGAGAGGTAGCTGAGCTTCTGGCCCAGGCCCAGGAACTTGCGGTCGGCGTTCTTGATGATGCCGATCTTCATGAGCTCGCCCTCGCGGGCCTCGGGGCTGTACGAGATGAGGGCCTTGGGCGTGAGGTGGAGGATCAGGTCCTCCGGGGGCTGGAAGGCGAAGTGGGCGAAGTCGGAGCCCTGGAGGTACATGGTGCCCTTGGTCACCGAGGGCGTCTTCAGCAGGGCCCGGCGCAGGGTGAGCGTGAAGGGGCACTGCAGGGTCTGGACCTGGGCCTGGGCGGCATCGAAGCGCTCCACCACCTCCTTCAGGGGGGGCGGGGCCTGGCCGACCAAGGGGCGGGCCAGGGCCGTGGCGAGCAGGAGGAGGGCGAGGGCGGATCGGAACATGGGGTCTCTCAGGCGGGTGCGGCGGACAGGCTCAGGGGTTCCCGCTGGTGCGCCACATGCAGGGCCACGGCGCTCCCCCGCAGGACCTCCTCCGCCGCGAAGCGGGCCAGATCGGGGTGGTTGTTGGATTCGCTCAGGTGGGCCAGGACCAGGGCCTTCAGCCGGGGCGACTGGACCCGGGCCAGCAGCTCGGCCATGGCGGCGTTGCTGAGGTGGCCCACGCGGCTCAGGATGCGGGCCTTGAGCTGGGGCGGGTAGTCGCCCTCCCGCAGCATGTCCACGTCATGGTTGGCCTCCAGCACCAGGAGGTCGAGGTCCTGCAGGTGGTCGGCCACCAGGGCCGTGGGATGACCCAGGTCGGTGGCGACCGCGCAGGCGAAGCCGCCGGCCTCCACCCGGTAGGCCACTGGATCGGCGGCGTCGTGAGGCAGGGCGAAGGGCAGGATGCGCCAGCCCTCCCAGTCCAGGGGGCGGCCCGCCTCCAAGGCGATCCACCGCTCGGTGGGAATCTGGACGCCCTGGGCCCACTCCGCCGCCCGCCGGGTCTCGGGGGTGGCGAGGATGGCCCATTCCGTGCGCCGCAGGATCACGCCCAGGGCTCCAATGTGGTCGGAGTGCTCGTGGGTGAGGGCCAAGGCCCGCACCTCGCCGGCCCCCAGGCCCAGTCCGTCGAGGCGCTGGCGGATCTGGCGCAGGGAGATGCCCGCGTCGATGAGCAGGGTTAGCCCGCCGTCCGAAAGGGCATGACAGTTCCCCTTGGAACCGGAGGCGAGCGCCGCATAGTGCATGGCCCAGCATAGCGCTTACACTGTCCGCATGAACCCGACGCCAGCCCCCACCCTCCGCCCCTCCACCCCCGCGGACCTTGAGACCCATGTGGCCCACCGCATTGCCATGTTCCGCGACATGGAGATGGGTTCGGAGGAGGGCCTCAAGCGCATGGCCGAGGCCTTCCGGGCCCAGCTGCGCAGCTGGCTGGTGACGGGCCAGTGCCGGGGCCTGTTGCTGGAGGAGCAGGGCCGCGTCGTGGCCAGCGTGATGCTGCTGCTGAAGGACACGCTGCCGACGCCGGTCACCCCCCTGTCCGTGCGCGGCTACCTGTTCAACGTCTACACCGAGCCTTCCCACCGCCGCCGCGGCCTGGCCGCCCGTCTCACGGACGCGGCCCTGGACCTGGCCCGGGACCTGGGCATCGAGATCGTGGAGCTGCACGCCAGCCTGGAGGCCGAGGGCATGTACCAGCGCATGGGCTTCGTGCCCACCAGCGAGATGCGGCTGGTGATGGGTGCCGGGATCAAGACGCCGAAGCAGTGGAAGCACCGGCGCTAGGCGCGACCCCCTTCCACCGCCACAGCGCAAGGATGAACGCGCCACACACGAGCGCGCAGGGCAGGCTGGCCTCCAAGCCGAAGGCTCCGCCCGTGAGCCACTCGGGCTTTCCGTGAAAGACCGGCGACCACAGCCCTTGGATGTCCGTGGTGCCGCTCACGCCGAAGCCCAGCAGGCTGCCCTGGGCCCAGTTCCAGCCCAGGTGCACGCCGATGGGCAGGGCCAGGCTGCGGGTGCGCAGGTAGCAGAAACCCAGCAGGAGGGCCGCCAGGGCGATGTTCAGCGTGGCCCAGGCCTTGGTGGCCCCGTGCATCCCCGGGTTGCCCCAGTGGCCCAGGGCGAAGAGCACCGCGAAGACCAGCTGGCCGACCCAGGTGCCCGCGCCCTCCACCAGGCGCTGGAAGGGGAAGCCGCGGGACATGATCTCTTCGAAGAAGGCCACCCCGAGGAACGCCCAGGCCGCCGTGAGCAGCTGCCGGGGGCCGATGTCCGCCACCCGCTCCCAGTGGAAGCCGTCCAGGCCCTTCACGATGAGGGCCGTCACCAGGATGAGGAGGATGCCGCCCAGGGTGCCCGCCAGCAGCTCGCCAAGCCAGCGGGGGCCTGGGCGAAAGCCCAGGTCGCGAAAGGAGCGCCGTTCGAGCCGCACGCAGATGAGGCTGGCCAGGGCCACGATCGCGGCGTTGATCCAGGCGACACCGCCCATGCCCATGCGGGGCACGTGGAGGGCCCTGGCCACCAGGCTGAAGGCCATCCCCAGGGCGGGAAACAGCAGCATGAAGCCCAGCGCCTTCCAGCCGCTGCGGACCGAGCCCTGCTCGTTGAGGAAACACGTGGCGAGCCACTGGGGCATGGATGCTCCTGGAAGTCCTGGCTACGGCCCGGGGCACGGGGCGTTGAGCCCTACATCACGCTCTGGGTCTCGGCAAAGGTGCGGGAGATCTCCAGGTAGAGCTTCTCCTCGCCGGGCTTCAGGGCCACGGCCCGGGCAAACCAGGGGGCGGCCTTCCGGCGCTGCCCAGCCACCAGCAGGGCCCGGCCGAACTGGAGGAAGCGCCGCCAGTCCTTCTCCAGGGCGGCCAAGGCGTTCATGTAACGCTCGGCCTCGGCCACCAGGCCCACCTCGGCGAGGTCCACCCCGGCCTGAGTGAGGGCGTCCTTGTTCTTGGGATCCCGCTGGAGGATCTTCTCGTAGGTCTCCAGCGCCTCGGTCTTGTAGCCGTGCTTCAGCCAGGCCACGGCGATCAGCTGCAGCACCTCGCCATCCTTCGATTCGCGGGCCTCGGCCTCCCTGAAGGCCGCCTCGGCCTTGGGCTTGTCCAGGGCCGCCAGGTAGGCCCGGCCGCACTCGGCGAGGTACTTCGCGTCCTTCGGCTTGAGGGCCCGCACCTTGTCGGCGCAGCCCTCCAGGACCGCCCGGCGGTCCCCCCCGAAGAAGGCCTCGTCGAAGGCGGGTGCCGGGGTCTGCGCGGCGAGGCTCAGGGAGGCAAGGGCGAGGAGGAGGGCGCGCATGGGGACCTCGGCTTTGGGACTACAGCGGGATGTTCCCGTGCTTCTTCGGCGGCATGCTGTCGCGCTTGGTGTCGAGGAAGGCCAGGGCCTTCACCAGCTTCTGGCGGGTCTCGCGGGGCAGGATGACCTCGTCGACGAAGCCGAACTCGGCGGCGATGTAGGGATTGGCGAACTTCTCGTTGTACTCGGCGATGAGCTCGGCCTTCTTGGCGGCGGGGTCCGGGGCGATGGCGATGGTCTTGCCGTGCAGCACGTTCATGGCGCCCTCGGCCCCCATCACCGCGATCTCGGCCGTGGGATAGGCGAAGTTGAAGTCCGTGCGGATGTGCTTGCTGGCCATCACGCAGTAGGCGCCGCCATAGGCCTTGCGGGTGATGACGGTGATCTTGGGCACGGTGGCCTCGCAGAAGGCGAAGAGCAGCTTGGCCCCGTGGCGGATGATGCCGCCGTGCTCCTGGGTGACGCCCGGCAGGAAGCCCGGCACGTCCTCGAAGGTGATGATGGGGATGTTGAAGGCGTCGCAGAAGCGCACGAAGCGGGCGCCCTTCTCGCTGGAGGCGATGTCCAGCACGCCGGCGTAGAAGGCGGGCTGGTTGGCCACGATGCCGATGCTGCGGCCCTCGATGCGGGCGAAGCCCACCACCAGGTTCGGCGCGAAGGCCTCGTGCACCTCGAAGAAGTGGGCATCGTCCACCACCCCCCGGATGACGTCGCGGATGTCGTAGGGCTTGCTGGAATCGTCCGGGACGATCTTGTCGAGATCCGGGTTCTCCAGGGGCATGGGCGACTTGGGCGCGCGGCGGGGCGCCTCACCCAGGTTGTTGCTGGGCAGGAAGGAGAGCAGCTCACGGGTGTGGGCCAGGGCGGCCAGGTCGCTTTGGCAGACGAAGTGGGCCACGCCGCTCTTGGCGCTGTGGGTGGCGGCGCCGCCCAGCTCCTCCTTGGTGACCTCCTCGTGGGTGACGGCCTTGATGACGTCCGGGCCGGTCACGAACATGTAGCTCGTGCCCTTCACCATGGTGATGAAGTCGGTGATGGCGGGGCTGTAGACCGCGCCGCCGGCGCAGGGCCCCATGATGAGGCTGATCTGAGGGATGACGCCCGAGGCCAGGGTGTTGCGCAGGAAGATGTCCGCGTAGCCACCCAGGCTCACCACACCCTCCTGGATGCGGGCCCCGCCGCTGTCGTTGAGGCCGATGACCGGGCAGCCCACCTTCATGGCCAGGTCCATGATCTTGCAGATCTTCTTGGCGTAGGCCTCCGACAGCGAGCCGCCGAAGACCGTGAAGTCCTGGGCGAAGACGGCCACGGGGCGGCCGTCCACGCGGCCGAAGCCCGTCACCACGCCGTCGCCGGGGATTTTCTCCACACCCCAGTTGCGGTGGACCATGAGGGCGTCCATCTCCTCGAAGGAGCCCTCGTCCAGGAAGGCGGCCACACGCTCCCGGGCCGTGAGCTTGCCGCCCTCATGCTGCTTCTGGACCCGCCCCTCGCCGCCGCCGGCCAGGGCCTTGGCGTGCTTGGCCTTCAGCAGCTCGATCTTCTTTTCGAGAGACATGGGAACTCCGGGTGACGTGCAGCTGGCGGCCAATCGCGGGGGATCAGCCGCCAGTTTACCGGAGTGGAAAGGCTACTTGATCCCCAAGATCGAATTGACGAAATGGGCCGTGAGGTCCTCCTCCACCTCGTGGAGGGCCGTGGCCTTCATGAAGGTGCTGGAGGCATCTGCGAAGATGGCCCCGTCCCAGGCGACAGCCTTGGCTTCGAGGTCGAGGATCACGAGCCGGAGGCGGGCGCTGGTCTTGGCGGAAGAGCTGGAACCGCCACCCACGAAGGTGCCGCCCCCCGGGCCCGCGGACACGAACCCGCCACCCATGGACGAGGTGGTGTTCCACTGCCGGCCTACGCCGAGGTCCCTGACGACCAGGGCGTACCGGACGCCCTTCAGCTCGGGGATCCGTTCGAGGGTGGCCATTCCACTGGAGGGAACGGCCTCGGCGAAGCGGTTGTTCGGGTTCTGGGTGCCGAGGAGGGTGGCGGGGTCCAGCAGGGCCTTGGTGCTTTCCCCTGCCAGCAGGAGGGTCTGGACCTGGCTGCTGTCCAGGGAGGGCTCCTTGCAAATGGAGACCACCCGCTTGGAGAACTTGGCTGAGAGGGCATCCAGGAAGGCGTTCCGGCTTTTGTACTCCGCGGCCACGGTATCGTAGGCGCTTTCATCGAGCTCGACGGTGGCGATGGGGAAGACCGCCACGCGCTGGGACCGCAGGTCGGACAGGCGGAAGCCCTGGCTCTGGGTGCTGGGGACGACATGGGGCGCCACACACCCGAAGGTGGTGAGCAGGGCGAGCAAGGGAAGGAGGAGGCGCTGCATGGATCTGGCTCCGGGGAGAGGGGGCGGCTTCGCCGGACCTAGCGGATGGGCCGGGGCTGGGTCATGGCCTCGAGGCTGAAGGCCTCGTCCAGCTCGGCCTGGTTCAGCCAGCCCTTGCGGAGGATGAGCTCGCGCACGGGCACGCCGGTCTCCAGGGCCTCCTTGGCCACTTCGGTGGCGCGCTTGTAGCCGATGGCGGGCATGACGGCGGTGACGATGCCGATGCTGTGCTCCACCAGGTCCAGGCAGCGCTCGCGGTTGGCGGTGATCCCCACGATGCACTTGGCGGTGAGCACGTTCACGGCGGCCGTCAGGGTGCGCATGCTGGTGGCCAGGGCGTAGGCGAGGACGGGCTCCATGACGTTCAACTGGAGCTGGCCGGCCTCGGCGGCCAGCGTGATGGTGAGGTCGTTGCCGATGACCGAGAAGGCCACCTGGTTCACCACTTCGGGGATCACGGGGTTCACCTTGCCGGGCATGATGCTGCTGCCGGGCTGCATGGCGGGCAGGTTGATCTCGCCGAAGCCGCAGCGGGGGCCGCTGCTGAGCAGGCGCAGATCATTGCAGAGCTTGCTGAGCTTCACGGCGGCGCGCTTGACCACGCCGGAGAACATGACGAAGGCGCCGGTATCGGGCGTGGCCTCCACGAGGTTCTCCGCGAGGACCATGTCCAGGCCCGTGATCTTGCACAGCTCCTCGACCACCACCTGGGGGTAGCGGGGGTCGGCGCAGATGCCCGTGCCGATGGCCGTGCCGCCCATGTTCACTTCCAGGAAGAGGCGGGCGGTCTCGCGCAGGCGCTGGATGTCCTCGCCGGTGGTGACGGCGAAGGCCTCGAACTCCTGGCCCAGGGTCATGGGCACGGCGTCCTGCAGCTGGGTGCGGCCCATCTTGATGACGTCCGAGAACTCCCGGCCCTTGGCGTGCAGCGCGGCCTTCAGGCGCTCCATGGCCTCCAGCAGGTTCTTCAGCATGAAGATGGTGGTGAGGCGCAGGGCCGTGGGGTAGACGTCGTTGGTGCTCTGGCCCAGGTTCACGTGGTCGTTGGGGTGGCAGAACGAGTACTCGCCCCGCTTGTGGCCCAGCAGCTCCAGGGCCCGGTTGGCGATGACCTCGTTGGCGTTCATGTTGGTCGAGGTGCCCGCGCCGCCCTGCACCATGTCCGTGGGGAAGTGGCCGTGCCAGTGGCCGTCGATGATCTCCTGGGAGGCACGGTCGATGGCGGCCGCGATGGCGGCGTCCAGCAGGCCCAGGCGCGCATTGGCCCGCGCGGCGCCCTGCTTGACCATGGCCAGGGCCCGGATCATGGCGGGGAAGTGGCTGGTGGGGGTGCCGGTGATGGGGAAGTTGTGCACCGCGCGCAGCGTCTGCACGCCGAAGAGGGCGTCCTCGGGTACGTCCATGGGACCGATGAGGTCGGATTCCCTGCGGGTGCGGCCGCTGGCGTAGGCCTGTTCCCGGCCTGTGCGGGGCGTGGCCGAGTAGAGCAGGCGCTGGTGCAGGACGTTGGCCACCTTGCTGAGCACGGCGATGGCGGCGGCACCGTCCTGGCCGAGGCTCTGGAGGACGGCCTCGCGGTCCAGGTCGAGGAGGACCGCGGGTGTCAGGGCCACGCCGGAGGCCGTGTGGGTGCTGACGGCCAGGAAGGACTGCTCGCCGGCCACGTCCCCGGGGCCGAGGATCACCACGGGCTCGGGGCCGTCGCCGTTGTCCCGGAGAATCTCCACCCGGCCTTCGGCGATGACGGTGGCGCCGCGGCGTGGCTCGCCCTGGCTGAAGAGCGTCGTTCCGGCGGGGACCTCGCGGCGGCGCGCGGCCCGGGCGATGAGGCTGAGGTCCGCGTCGGAGAGACCGGAAAAGATTTCGCAGCGGCGCAGGACTGACGTGATGGCATCCATGGAACACACCTCCGGCCCGACGGCGGGCCCTCCTCCATGGTAGGGGGCCCTGCCGATGATGCGGTCACGAATGCGCCGCGGCGTCCGCATTTCCGTCAGATCGTCAAGGCGCTTAGCGTGTGTCTGCATGATTTTGCAGGCACACCCTCAGGCCGGGCAGCGGAAGACCAGGGCCGTGTTGATGCCGCCGAATGCGAAGTTGTTGCTCACGAAGCAGGAGGCCTTCAGGTCGCGGGGGCCGCCCTGGATGTAGTCCAGCGGGGCGCAGCGGGGATCGGGGTTCGCCAGGTTCAGGGTGGGGGCGATGCGCCCGGCCAGGGTCATGTGGATGCCCACCCAGGCCTCCATGGAACCGCAGGCCCCCAGGGGATGGCCGAAGTAGCTCTTGAAGGAGACGATGGGGATGGCCCGCTGGAAGACCTCGAAGGTCGCGTGGCTCTCGGCGATGTCGCCATGCTCCGTGGCGGTGCCGTGGGCGTTCACCCAGTCCACCTCCTCGGGCCGGAGCTGCGCGTCCGCCAGGGCCAGGCGGATGGTCTCGGCCATGGTCTCCTTCTGGGGCTGGGTGATGTGGGCCCCGTCGGAGTTGGTGCCGAAGCCCAGCACCTCCGCGTAGATCCGGGCGCCCCGGGCCAGGGCGTGGTCCCGGTCCTCGAGGATGAGGGTGCAGCCGCCCTCGCCCACCACCAGGCCATCGCGATCCTTGTCGAAGGGCCGGGGCGTGGTCTGGGGGGCGTCGTTCTTCAGGCTGGTGGCGTAGAGGGTGTCGAAGACGGCGGCCGTGTAGATGGTCAGCTCGTCACAGCCGCCGGCGATCATCACGGTCTGCTTGCCCTGCTGGATGGCCTCATAGGCGTAGCCGATGGCCTGGCTGCTGGAGGTGCAGGCGGTGCTGGTGGGGATCACGCGGCCCGTGAGGCCGAAGAAGACGCCGATGTTCACGGCGGCCGTGTGGCTCATGGCCTGGATGTAGCCGGTGGCGCCGATGCCGCTGATGCGGCCCACGGCCAGGCTCTTGCCCAGGGCCACCATGGGCTCCACGCTGCCGAAGGAGGAGCCGTAGGCCACGCCCACCCGGCCACCGCGCAGGATGGGATCGCCCAGCAGGCCCGCGTCGGCCAGGGCCAGCTCGGTGGCGCGCACGCCCAGCAGGGCCACCCGGCCCATGGAGCGCACCATCTTGCGGGGGTAGTGCTCGGGCACGTCGAAACGCTCGATGGGAACGCCCAGGCGGGTCTGGATCTCGGGGAACTGGTCCCAGGCCGTCATGGTCCGCACCCCGCTGTGGCCGGCCTCCATGGCCGGGCCGATGGCCTCCCAGCTGTCCCCCAGGGGCGTGACGCCGCCCATGCCGGTCACCACCACGCGACGCATCAGACCAGACCTCCGTTCACGCCGAGCACCTGGCGGGTGATGTAGTTCGCGTCGTCCGAGCAGAGGAAGGCCACGGCGGCGGCCACGTCCTCGGGCTGGCCCACGCGGTCCATGGGGATGGCCTGCAGGGCCCGCTCCAGCACGGTCTCGTCCACCATTTCCGATTCGATGAGGCCCGGGGCCACGCAGTTGACGGTGATGCCGCGGCTGGCCACCTCCACGGCCAGGGCCTTGGCGGCCCCGATGAGGCCGGCCTTGGCGGCGCTGTAGTTCACCTGGCCCCGGTTGCCCACCACGCCCGAGACGCTGGAGATGCAGACAATGCGGCCGCCCTTCCGCGTCTTGATCATGGGGAGGATCAGGGGGTGCACCACGTTGAAGAAGGCATCCAGGCCCACGGCGAGCACCTCGTCCCAGTCCTCGCCGCTGAGGGCGGGGAAGGCGCCGTCGCGGGTGATGCCCGCGTTGCAGACGATGCCGTAGAAGGGGCCGCGCTCGGTCACCCGGGCCTCGAGCTGGCGCTGGGCGCTCTCCCGGTCCGCCGCGTCGAAGGTGATCCAGTCCGCGCTGCCACCCTCGGCGGTGATGTCGGAACACAGGACCTGCAGCGCCTCCACCCGGCGGCGGCCATGGGCGGTGACGTGGAAGCCGTCGCGGGCCAGGCGCAGGGCGATGGCCCGGCCCAGGCGGCCGCTGGCGCCGGTGACGAGGATCTGCCGGAGGGGGGAGCTGAGGGGGATGTTCATGGCGTTTCGATCGCCTTCAACCTAGCACGGGCAAGGGTTTCGCCCTTGTGGCGAACCTCACATGTGAAGGCGCCGGGGCCGGAATCGTCCAAGAACAGGACTTCGGCCACCACCTCGAACTCGGCTCCGGCCGGGAAGGCGGGGACCTGGGTCTCGAAGGCCCGGGTGCCCAGCAGGAAGCCCAGGCGGGGCGTCCGTCCCGCCTCGCGGTGGCGGTGGCCGCTGAAGGCCGCCGCGGCCTGGGCCATCCACTCGAGGCCCAGCCAGGCGGGGGCCGTGCCGTCCTCCTGGAGGTACCAGGCACCGGCCTCCACACGGGCCAGGGCCCGGCACGCCGCGGGGGAGAGCTCCAGGATGCGATCCAGGAGCACCGAGGGGCCCCGGTGGAGGATCAGGTCCGTGACCTGCGGCAGGGGACTCACGGCGTCGCCCCGAGGATCAGGCTGAGGTTGTTGCCCCCGAAGGCGAAGGCGTTGGACATGCAGTGGCGGCCCTCCAGGCGGCTTGCCTCGTCGGCGAGGCGCAGGGCAGGCAGGGCGGGATCAGCCTCGCCGTCCCAGCGATGGGGGGGGAGCTGGCGTCCGGGGTTCCAGTGGGGATGGAGGGCCAGCCAGCAGAAGGCCAGCTCCGTGGCGGCCGAGGCGCCGAGGGTGTGGCCCGTCAGTGGCTTGGTCCCGCTGCAGGCCACGCCCTCCGGAAAGACGCGGGCCGTGGCCAGGCTCTCCATCTCGTCGTTCTTCGGCGTGGCCGTGGCGTGGAGGCTGAGGTAGCCGATGTCTCCTGGGGCCAGGGAGGCTTCCGCCAGGGCCGCGCGCATGGCCGCCTCCGCCCCGCGGCCCGAGGGCTCGGGCGAGGAGATGTGGTGGGCATCGCTGGAGGCTCCGGCGCCGAGCAGGGCCACCTCGGCGGGAGCCCGTCGGAGCAGGAACAGCACGGCGGCCTCGCCGATGTTGATGCCGCAGCGGTTCCGGCTCATGGGGTTGCAGAGGTCGGCGGTGGCGGATTCCAGGGAGGCGAAGCCGTTGAGGGTGAGCTTGCAGAGGGAGTCGGCGCCGCCGGTGATCACGGCGTCGCAGAGGCCCAGGCGCAGCAGGTTGCGGGCGCTGACCAGGGCCTTGCCGCTGGAGGTGCAGGCCGTGGAGACCGTCAGGGCCGGGCCAGTGAGGCCCAAGTATTCGGCCAGGAAGGGGGCGAGGCGGCCGATCTCCTGCTGGCGGTAGTGGAAGGCCGGGGGGAACGAGCCCTGGGCCAGCCGGTGGGCCGCGGCGCGCTCGCTGGCCTCGATGCCCGAGGTGCTGGTGCCCAGCACCACGCCGATCCGGTGGCGTCCGTGGCGGCTGATCTCGCGGTCCACCTCGTCGCGGATTTCCTCCAGGGCGGCCAGCAGCAGGCGGGTGTTGCGCGAGTCGTCCGCCGCGAAGCGGGCGGACAGGGGCTCCAGGGCCCCGGGCACGCGGCCCACCCGGGAGGGGCCTTCGGGCAGCCAGCCCTCCTCCAGCACCAGTCCCCCCGTGGCGCCGCGGAAGAGACCCGCGGCCACGGCCGCCTTGCCGCGGCCCAGCGCGGTCACCAGGCCCAGGGCCGAGAGGTGGCAGGCCCCGGGAGCCGTCATCCCCGGGCCCGCTCGATGGCCTGGACCAGGCCCGCCGGCGTCTCGTAGCGCGTCTCCCCGGTGGCGGCGTCCACGGGGAACTGCATGGTGGTGGCGCGGGTCAGCCGCTCACCGCTGACCGCGTCGTGGATGGCGTAGGCGATCTTCATCCGGCAGTCGTAGTCCAGCAGCGTGGCCTCCACCCGGAAGGTCTGGCCGTAGCGCAGGGGACGCAGGTACTTCACGTCGCAGGTGACCACGGGCCAGATGCAGCCCGAGGCGTTCATCTCGGCGAGGTCCATGCCCACGTGCCGCAGCAGGGCCGTGCGGGCGATCTCGAAGTACTTGAGGTAGTGCCCGTGCCAGACGATGCCCATGGAATCCACGTCATGGAACGGGACCTCCAGGGTGACGGAAGCGGTCAGGGGGGGCGTCATGGGGCGGCCGGGGAGGGGGTGGGAGAGGGGGGTGGCGGCGAGGCGGGAGCGGCCGTCCCGGGGCCCCAGAAATCATAGAAATTAAACCACTGGAAGGGGGCCCTCCGGCAGTGTGCCTCCACCGCCGCCGCATACCGCGCCACCCAGGCCTTCAGCGCCGCCTCACGGCCCTGGCGGGGCAGGTCGATGCGGTCGGCGAAGGGCTCCATGTGGACCCGGTAGGCGCCTCCTTCCTTGATGCAGAAGAACAGGTAGACCGGGCACTGCAGCAGGTGGGCCAGGAAGATCGGGCCCATGGGGAAGGGCGCTTCGCGACCCAGGAAGGGCACGGACACCGTGCGGCCATTCTCCGAGGCGGGCGGGCGGTCCCCCACCAGGAAGAGGCTCTCGCCCTTGGCCACCTTGTCCTCCAGGGCCATGGCGGTGCCCACGGTCACCTCCGGCAGGTGGATCAGGTTCGACTCGTAGCCCGGGTTCACTTCCTTGAGGAGGTCCTGGAAGCGCACCACGTGCTCGGAGTACACCACGGCGTTCAGGCCCCGGATGCCGTGCAGGGCCCCCAGGCCCCGCAGCATGTCCAGGTTGCCCAGATGGGCGCTGAGGAAGAGGGCGCCCCGGCCCGAGGCCAGCTGGGCATGGAAGGCGGCCTCCTCCGGGAATTCGACGCGGGCATCCCCGGCGTCCATCCAGGCCAGGAAGCGGTCCACGTAGGACAGGGCGAAGGCGCGCACGTGGCGATACGGGTCCAGCAGCCCTGGGGGCTGGGGAAGGCCCGGCAGGGGCCCGGAGCTCTCGAAGAGGCGCCGCAGGTAGTCGCGGGAAGCCCGCCGCGCCTCGCCGCCCGTGAGGAAGAAGTAGGCCGCGATGAACTCGGTGATGAAGCGCAGGCCCCGGCGTCCCAGGAGGCGGTAGGTCCACAGGGCGATGCGCAGCCCCAGCGCCGTGCCCCGCTCCTGAACCCGCGACCAGTGGGCGGGGTCCTCGGTGCGGGGCCGGACCTTGCGTGCGACGAGGCGTGGCAGGCGCAGCAGCATCCCGCAGACCAGGCGGGTGTGCATTCGGGTGAGACGGAGGTTGTCCCGGAGGAGGTCGAAGTGCGACACGCCATCGGCCGGGTAGGTGACGCGCACCGGGGCGTTCAGGATGGGCAGGCCCGCCCAGTGGAGGCGGACGATGATGGCTGTGTCGAAGTCCATGCGGCGGGGCAGGGCCACGCGATCGGCGAGGGCCACGGCGGCTTCGAGCGGGTAGAGGCGGAAGCCGCAGAGGGAGTCGCCGATGACGAAGGAGAGCGTCTCCAGCCAGACCCAGGCGTGGGTGAACCAGCGGCCGTAGCGCCGCGCCGGGGGCACGGGCCCCTCGTACCGCGGCACCCCCGCGATCACCGCCTCCGGATGGGCCTCGCCCAGCACCAGGAAGGGCCCCACCGCTTCGGGGTCGTGCTGGCCGTCCGAGTCCACCTGGAGGCCATGGGTGAAGCCCTCCGCGCGGGCCCGGCGCAGGGCCTCGACCACGGCGGCGCCCTTCCCCTGGTTCACCTCCCAGCGACCCAGGCGGAGCAGGGGCTCGGCGGCGGCCAGGGCCTCCAGGGCGGCCCGAGTGGTCCCGTCGCTGCCGTCGTCCTGCACGAAGACGGGCAGGCGGTGGAGCAGCAGGGCACGCAGGGTGCGGTTCAGCGCGGGGCCGGGATTGAACACCGGCACGATGAGGCAGGGCCTGAAGCCGGTCATGGGGCCGGGCGGAAGACCGCGATGCCCTGGGATTTCCGGCCCTCCCGGCCCGAGTAGCGGAACGCCAGGTGCCCGGCCTCGCCATCCCAGGAAAGGTCGAGCTCCAGAGGTTCCTCGGGGCGAATGGGGGCCTGGAACTTGAGGTGTTCCAGGCCCTGGAAGGTGCCCGGACAGGTGAAGACCTCCCGACCCAGGCGGATGGCCCAGTCCACCTGGATGAGGCCGGACAGGATCGGCTCGTTCGGGAAGTGCCCGTCGAAAGCGGGGTGGTTCTCTTCCACCTGCAGGGTGAAGGTCCCCGGGTCTCCGGCCTTGGCCCGCAGCTCCCCGGGGAAGGGCATCACGACTGGAGCATCCTGTGGATGGTGGTCACCACGTCGCCCACGGTGCGCACGTCCTTGAACTCCTGGGCCTTGACGCGCCGTCCCGTGAAGTCCTGGAGCTGGATGGCCAGCTCGACGGCGTCGATGCTGTCCAGGTCCAGATCCTTGAAGAGGTGGGAGTCGAGGGTGATCGTGTCGGGATCCAGGCGGAAGGAATCCGCCAGGACCTCCTTCAGCTTGGTGAAGATGTCCTGCTCGGTCATGGTCATGGAGGCGGCTCCGGAAGCGCTCATGGGGTCACCTGGCGGTGGGTGGCGACGAAGGCGGCCAGGGTGGCCGGGGTGCGGAAATGGTGGGCGAAGCCCGAGGTCTTCTCGCCGTCCAGCTGCAGCCCGTAGGCCTTCTTCAGGGCGATGCCCAGCTCGAAGGCGTCGATGGAATCCAGGCCCAGGCCCCCCGCGAACAGGGGCTGGTCATCGCCGATGTCCTCGGGGGTGGTGTCCTCGAGGTCAAGGGTCCTGACGATGAACCGCTTCATGTCGAGCGGCGTGATGTCCTGCTGCATGGATCTCCTGGTTGAACCGGTCCTCGAGCCAAGCCGTCACCTTGCGGGCAGCCTGGGACGGGGGGAGGTCGGCCAGGCCAGGCCAGGGCAGGTCAAGGGGCGCGATGGCGCGGAAGCTATAATCGCACGGATCCACGGGCATCTCGTACCAGCGGTGACCCTTGGCCAGGAGGGGCGGCTCGCAGGCCACCAGGATGGGCAAAATCGGCGCCCGGGACTGCAGGGCCAGGTGGGCGGCGCCCCGGTGGAAGGCGTAGGGTTCGCCAGGCAGGGTGCGGGTCCCCTCGGGGAAGAGGAGGAGGGTCTCGCCCCGGGCTAGGGCCTTGGCGCCCTCTTCGATCACCATGGTGGGGTCCAGGGCCGGGATGTAGCCCGCGGCCCGGACCACCCAGCCGAAGAGGGGGTTGTTCCAGATGTCGGCCTTCACCACGCAGGTGAGCTGGTCGATGAGTGACAGGAGGATCACCACGTCCAGGTAGCCCGGGTGGGTGGCGAGGATGAGCACGCCGTCCAGCTCCGCCCGGGGGGGCAGGGCCTCGGTGCGCAGGTCGAAGATCCCGGCCCATTCCAGGAAGGCGGCCAGGGCCCGGAAGTACCGGAACACGAACCAGCGGGTCCGCCGGTGCAGCTTCACCGGGCCGCCGGGGAGGAGGTACAGGATGGGCAGTCCCAGCAGGGAGAAGAGCATTCCGAGCACGCCCAGGGACGAGAAGCCGATGCCGCTGGCGATGATCTTGAGGAAGCGCTTCATGGGGGGCTATTCCACGGCCCAGCGCCAGGTGCCGCCGGCCTCGGCCCAGGGGCCCTGGGCAAGGCCGGAGTGGAGGGCCCGCAGGGCCTGCAGGGACTGGGGGACGGGGGCCGGATTCCCGGCAGCGCCGGGCACCCGCTCGAGCACCAGCCGCCGGCGGGCGGGCTGGCCGAGGAGCAGGGCCACCGCGTGCAGGGGGGCCTCGCGGTCGGCGAAGGCCGCGAAGGGGGCGGGCAGGGGCTCGTCGCCGTAGACGAACAGCACGGGCCGGGTCGGGTCGGCGGCCTGGAGGCCGAAGGCCTCCAGCAGGCCCAGGCCGAAGGTCTCGGGCCCGGCCGCCACCGAGGTGGAGGGGCTGGGGTCCTGCCGCGCGATGGACCAGACCCCGGCCACGGCATTGTGGACGTTCATGGAGAACTGGGTGGGCGAGGAGGGGAGGCCGCGGGCCAGGTCCTCCAGGATGGGCAGGGAGCGGGCCACCTCGCCGTGGCGGGAGGCGAAGACGGAGGGCAGGGGCCCCAGGTCCTCCGCCACCCGGCCCGCGCAGTGCAGCATGGCGCGGCCCAGGGGGCTGAGGCGGCGGCGGAGCAGGGGTTCCAGGAATCCCAGCCCGGGCGGACCGGAGGCCTGGTCCAGGAAGCCCTCGCCGCCGGGCGGGAGGAGGGGCTCCTGGGACCAGACGGCCGCGCGGAGGAGGGGGACGGAGATCGAGAGGTCAGACATGAAGACCGAGGGCCTCGGAGACACGCGTCCCGGGGCCTTCCGCGTCAGTTGGCGGCCGGGACGGGGACCACCATCGCCTTGCCGGACAGCACCCGCAGGAAGGTCTGGTCCGAGAGCAGCCGGGAGGTGGCCTCCACCAGGACATCGCTCAGCACTTCCTGGTAGTTGTCCGGCTTGTAGGAGCGGCCAAACCGGCTGGCCCGGCCGACCGCCATCCCGGTCCACACGGTCTTGTCTCCGGAGCGGATCTCGAGCCGGAGGCGCAGCTCGCCCTTGTAGGTCCCGGTCTCGATCACGTCATAACGGAGGATCTCGCCGGAGAGCACCAGGTTGGCGCCTTCCGTCTTCTCGGAGATCGGCAGCCCGGCTTCCTTCATCAGGTCGATCATGTGGCTGGTGAGGTGGGTCGCCACCTCATCCGTGGTGGTGACATAGCGGCTGTAGGACTTCTCCCGGTTCTCGCCCACCAGGGTCTTGTCCTTGCGCAGGTCCACCAGGGGCTTCAGGGCGACCTTCACATTGACGAAGGGCAGGAGGTCGATGCGCTCCGTGGTGTCGGAAAGGGCCGAGGTGGGCCGCCACGACAGCGACATGCTGAAGTACTGTCCGTCGGCGGCCGACAGGGCCGAGGAGGCAACCAGGATGGCCGCGCAGGATCGCAAGGACAGGGAGAAGGAACGGCGCATCACGACTCTCCATGGAAGAAGGTTGCCACCCCACTATACCTGCAAGTCATGAACCGTCAGGGGCGGCTGGGCAGGTCCTTCGTGATGGCGTCCTCGCGGAGCTTCTCGCCGCCCACCACATGGAAGTGGAGGTGGAAGACGCTCTGGCTGGCGTCCTTGCCGGCATTGGAGATGACGCGGAAGCCCTCGTCGAGGATGCCCTGGTCCTTCGCGACCTTCACGCAGGTGCTGAGGAGGGCCGCCCGGGTCTCCACGGGCAGCTCGTCGAGCTCCTTGAGGCTGGCCACGTGCTGCTTGGGGATCACGAGCAGGTGCACCTTGGCCCGGGGCCGGATGTCCCAGAAGGCCAGGACGTAGGGGTCCTCGAAGACTTTCCGCGAGGGCGCCGTGCCGGCCACGATCTTGCAGAACACACACTCGAACGCGGGCTTCTGGGGGGGCGCCGCCGCCAGGGCGACCACCGCGAGAAGGGGCAGGAGGCGGCGCAGGCGCATCAGCGGCCGCTCTCCTTGTTCGCCTTTTGCCGAGGCTCACATCGCGCCGACCCGGCCATGGCTACCTCCCGCTCTTCTTCCAGTCCGCCAGGAATCCCTCCACGCCCTTGTCCGTGAGGGGGTGCTTCAGCATCTGGTCGAAGACCTTGGTGGGGATGGTGGCCACGTGGGCACCGGCCAGGGCGGAATCGGTGACATGGCGGGGGCTGCGGATGCTGGCGGAGAGCACCTGGGTGTCGAAGGCGTAGTTCTCGAAGATGGCGCAGATCTCGCGGATGAGATCCATGCCTTCGAGGTTGATGTCGTCCAGGCGGCCCACGAAGGGGCTCACATAGGTGGCGCCGGCCTTGGCGGCCATGAGGGCCTGGGTGCTGCTGAAGCACAGCGTCACGTTGGTCTTGATGCCTTCGGCGGTGAGCGCCTTGCAGGCCTTCAGGCCCTCGGCGATGAGGGGCAGCTTCACCACCACGTTCCTGTGGATCTTGGCGAGGCGGCGGCCCTCCTCGATCATGCCCGGGGCCTCCAGGCCGATGACCTCGGCGCTGATGGGGCCGTCCACGATCTGGCAGATCTCCTCGATGATGGCCTCGAAGGGCTTGCCAGTCTCCTTGGCGATGAGGCTGGGATTGGTGGTCACGCCATCCAGCACGCCCAGGGCATTGATGCGCTTGATCTCGTCGATGTTGGCGGTGTCGATGAAGAATTTCATGAGGGCTCCGAATGAAGGTGGGGCGAATGGGGCATGGGCGTCCAGGAGGTTCATCCGAACAGCCGTCTTCATTCTCCCATGCCCGCCGGGAAAGCCGAAGGGTCCGTCCTTGCGGTCAGGCCGTAAGCTTGGTCGCAAAAGCAGCGCATCCCTGGAGGGTCGGGCCCATTCGGCACTGGCGATGAGCACCTTGCCCGTGAGGGTCCATCACGATGGCAAAGCTGAGTCGGCTCAGCCCGCCTGCCACTGGGGCTGGCAGGCTGGTTCGAGCGGAGTAGCTTATTCGCGCCAATAGCCGAAGGTGGGGCCCGCCAGGAAAACGGCCATCTGCTCAAAGGCAGCCTCCAGGCCCTTCTCCATCTTGAAGATCCTCGGCATCATGGCCACGAAGGTGTGGGCCGCGATCAGCTTGCCGCTGCGGTCGTACAGGCCCAGGCGCAGCCGGGCTGTGCGGAAATGCCAGGAGGTGGTGGAGCGGCCCATATGATCCTCCCGGATGTCGAGCAGAGTGATGCCCACCACCGTGTCCCGGGGGCCCAAGGATGGCGATACGTCCTGTGCCTTGGCGGGAAGGGTCGCAGCCGATAGGTTGCCTGGGAGCAGTGCCGATCCCGGTAGTGCGGCGAGGACGCGCTTCACTGTGGCCTGGGTGAAGGCGTCTCGGTCCGGGTACAGGGCGTTGAAGGTGTCGGAGGCAGGGGTGAAGAAGCCCCGCTCGGTGGAGAGGCTCACTTCGAAGGCGGGAAGCACCCAGACCTTGCCCGGGGCTTCGGGGGCCACTGGAGGGACGCCGGGCGCCCAGGGTACCCGTGCGGTGGCCGTAGCTAGCTGGGCTTCAGCTAGGAGACGGCCCGCCTTCGCGAGCAATTGGACATCTTTAGGCTTGGCCGCCACCGCGGCCTGGCACCAGCGCAGGGCCAAGTCCTTGTACCTCAGGGCCGAAGCCACCTCGGCATAGTCCAGGAAGTTGTCGGCCTCCAGGGGCTTCAGGTTCCGGTAGGCCTCCATCATGGCCTCGCTCTGGACCGCCAATCCGGCCCTCAGCAGGTCCTGGCCGGCCTTGAGGAACCCATCCTCGTCCCTTGGTCCCAGGCGGGCCATGGACTCGAAAGCCGCCAAGGCCTCCTTCACATGCCCCGTGCGGAGCCAGGAGCACCCCACGATCTGCAACATCGCGCCCTTGGGCGCGGAGATGCCGCTGGTATCGAGGGTCTTGAAGGGCGTGTCGTTCCTGCCGAAGGCCCATTTCCAGTATAGGGCCGGATCCACCAACCGTGGACCAATGGTGTTGCCGTGGAAGTCGCGCGGACCGGCCTGCATAGCGCCGAAATGGATCATCATGTCCCGCTTGGAGGTCACCGCCGCCCGGTCGAACAATCCCTCGGCCTTTTCCCGCTGGCCTGCAGCCAGGAAGGCGCGGCCCCACTCGGCATTGGTTTCGCCGTGGTCGCGATCCGATTCCCGGGCCATGGATTCTTCGGCGCAGGCGGCCATGACCACCCTGGGATCCTGCAGGAAAAAGGCCTTGGTGCCCTTGGCGGGCGCCTGGGCCAGCAGGGGCAGGGCGAGCAGGGAAATCAGGGCGCCGCGCATCAGCGCACCTCCTCGGGATCGGCGCCCTGGTCGGCAAGGGCCAGAGAGATGGCCCGCCAGATGTCGGTGTCCTTGGGCTTCACCGCCACGGCCCGCTCGAACCACTCCGCCGCCTCCTCCCTTCGGTTCCCCCGGATGCAGGCGCGGCCGTAGCGCACGAAGTCCTCCCAGGCCTTGGGGTGCCGTTGGGCCAGGGTCGCCATCACTCTGCGGGCTTCGCTGAGATGGCCCAGGTCGGAGAGACCCTCTGCCAGGAACGCCAGATCCCGGTGATTCCCGGCGAGGCTGTCCTGGAGCTCCGGCACCTTGGGCAGGGCCCGGGCCGCATGACCAGCCCGAGCCCAGGCCAAGGCGATCTGCATCTGCAGCTCGGCATCCTTAGGCTTCAGGGTCCCCACCCGGGCGAAGGCTTCTTCCGCTTTCGGCAGGTCTCCCGCGGCCAGGTAGGTCCGTCCAACCTCCAGGAACACATCCGCATCCTTGGGCTTCAGCGTCCGCGCCTGCTCGGCCCAGGCCAGCGCCTGGACCTTCGGATCAGGAGGAGCCGCAGGAGTCTGGGCGAGCATCGGGATCAGTAGGGTCGCGCACAGGGCGGCCGTTCGCATGGGAGCCTCGCAGTGAAGTCCCCAGATTAACGCTGCCCAGCGTGGTTGTGGCTGAGGGCTCTGAAGATGCCACCAATTCCCGAGGCCATTCTGCGCGCTTGCGGCCGATCACGGGAGCGTGATTGCAGTCGATGTCTCGGTGGCCTGGTTGGGTCCCCATCCCCCTGCTTGGTTGGCTATCTGACTCGTTGAAATTCGCCCGGAGGCAGAAAATCGACTTGCAGGACGATCTGGTTTGTTGGGGAGGACGTCAGAGAAATTGAGGCCCCTCGGGACGGCTACACTGGCAGACGACCAGGGAGCGTGGATGAAGAACCAGAAGATCCAAGTCCTCGATAAGGGCTTTGTGCGTCTCATCGACCACATGGGCTCGGATCTCTCCGTGGTGAACGCGGCGCGGGTGTCCTTCGGGAAAAAGAAGGAGGCCTTCGAGGAGGGCGACGCCAAGCTGGTGGACTACCTGGCCGAGCACGAGCACACCTCGCCCTTCCGCCATACGGCCCTGACCCTGCACGTGAAGGCGCCCATCTTCGTGTTCCGGCAGTGGATGAAGCACCGCATCGGCTCGGAGTTCAATGAGATCTCAGGCCGCTACGTGGAGTTCCCCGAGGACGAGTTCTTCGTGCCGGCCACCTTCCGTCAGCAGGCCAAGGTGAACAAGCAGGGCAGCGAAGGGGAGATCGCGGAGGCGAACCGGGCCCGGGCCCTGGAGAGCTACCTGGAGAGCTGCCGCGGCGCCGTGGCCCACTACAAGGAGCTGATCTCCCTCGGCGTGTGCCGGGAGCAGGCCCGCTGCGTGTTGCCCGTGGCGCTCTATTCGGAGGTCTACTGGACCGTGAGCCTCCAGGCCGTGGCCCACTTCATCCGCCTGCGGGCCGACAGCCACGCCCAGTGGGAGATCCAGCAGTACGCCGCCGCCGTGCGCACCGTGGTGGAACCCCTGTATCCTGTGGGCCTCAAGGCCCTCCTGGCCTCTGGCAAGGGATGAACGCCCCGCCCCTCAACCCCGCCCTCTTCCACCTGGACAGGGAGCACCTCTGGGTCATGCACTGCTCGGAGGGCCCCGTGCCCCGGGCGGCCATGCGGGCGGTGCGGGCCTTCATGCTCAAGGAGCTCCGTCCCTGGGAAGTGCGCTGGGAGGAGGACTTCCAGGGCCTTCCCGCCGCGGCCCGGGCGGAGGCCGCCATCCTGCTGGGCGGCCGGGCCGAGGACATCAGCCTCAGCCCCAGCACCTCCACGGGCCTGCAGGTGGTGGCCCAGGGCTTTCCCTGGCAGGTCGGGGACGAGGTCCTGGCGCCCCTGGGCGAGTTCCCCTCCAACGCCTGGCCCTGGCTGGCGCTCCAGGCGCGGGGGGTCTCGTTCCGTGAGGTGCCGCTCTGGGAGGGGCATCTCGCCGGACCCGAGGCCTGGCGGGGCCAGCCGCCCCGGACGGGGGCCGACCCCGAGGCCCGGCTTCTCGAGGCCATCGGGCCCCGGACGCGGATCCTGGCCCTGTCCTGGGTGCGCTTCCAGGACGGCCTGAAGCTGGATCTGGGAAAACTGGGCCGGGGCTGCCGGGAGCGGGGCGTGCACCTGGTCGTGGATGGCATCCAGGGGGCGGGCACCGCGCCCCTGGGCCTGGAAGGCCTGGCAGCCTTCGCCACCGGGGGTCATAAGGGGCTGCTGACTCCCCAGGGCATGGGCTTCCTCTGGACGGATGAGGCCTTCCGGCAGGTCCTGTCGCCCTCGGGCACCTGGCTGGCGGTGGAGGAGGCCACGGACTTCTCGCGGCCCTCCACGGACTTCCAGCGTGGCTGGCTGCCGGACGGTCGGGCCCTGGAGCCCGGCGGTCCCAACCTGCTGCAGCACTCGGCCCTGCTGGAATCGCTGCGCCTGATCAACCAGGCCGGGGTGCCGCGCATCGCCGCCCACGTGGCCCAGCTGCAGGCGAGGCTGCTGGAGGCCCTGCGGGGCTCGGCCTGGCAGGCGGAGGCAGACCGCCTGGCCGCTCTGCTGGAGGATGACCGCCTGGGTTCCATCCTGGCCTTCCACCACGGCGGGGGCGGACCCGATCACCTGAACCGCTGCCTGAAGCAGGGCTACCGTCAGGGTGTCTACGCCTCGGTGCGGGAGGGCTACCTGCGCGTGGCCTTCCACGGCTTCCACACCGAAGCCGACGCGGACCGGGTGGCGCAGTGGCTGCGAGAGGCTAGCGGAACAGCCAGCTGACCTTGGCCTGGATGGCGTCGTCCGAGGGCAGCTTGCGCAGGATGGCCAGGTCCGGGCGGGGGGCCAGGCTGGCCCGGTCATTGATGAGGGCGTCCGTGCTGGCGCCGTGCGTGTAGACGAGGAAGAAGGTTGAGCCGGGCCGGAACTCCCACCGGGTGATGAGGTTCAGGTTCCAGGTGCGGTAGCTGAAGGCGGTCTCGGGGCGGGTGCCGGGGGGCTGGTCCTGGGGCAGGCCCGGCGCCAGGGTCTGGTCATCGACGTAGTGCTTCAGGTCGCGGAAGTTCCAGTTGGCGGCGAGCCACTGGCTGAAGAGCTGGATGGTGAAGGCCGGGCTGAAGGCGTAGGCCACCCGCAGGGACTGGTCGACCTGGCTCAGGCGCCGCAGCCCCACGATGGGCGTGGCGGCGGGCGTCTCCAGCCACTTCAGCTCCCCTTCGTCGCGGGTCAGGGAGGTGGTCAGCTGGACCTCCAGGGCAGAGGTGGGCTTGAGGATCTGGAAGAGGGTCGCGTCCGTGGAGGGCCCGCCCTCCTGCCAGGAGCGGCTGGCGTTCACCCTCACGTACCAGGGCTTGTTGCCGGCGGTGTCGAAGCCCAGGTTGGCGTAGGGCAGGGAGGGCCGGGCCAGGTACTTCTTGACCGGGTCGGCATAGGTCCGGAGCTCCCGGTCATCCTCGGCCGCCAGGTCCACGCCCCCGCCGCCCCACAGGGAGACGAAGTTGCTGAAGTCGGTCTTGGCCCAGGCGTTGAGGTTGCGCAGGAAGGTGTGCCCGGCCTGGTCCCGGGCGGCCGTGTGGTTGAAGCCCACCTCGCGGTGCCGCAGGACGCCCCAGGGGCTCTCCCAGTGGCGGACCAGCTCCACATAGGCCTTCTGCTCGTCGGCCCGGTTCAAGTAGCCCGTGTCGTTGGGGTTGTAGGCCCAGCCCGCATTGATGGCCTGGACCTCGAGGACCCAGCCGCTGCGCCAGTCCTGGTGCACCCTCAGGCGTCCCCGCCAGCCTTGGGCCTGGGCCTCCTTCGGGCCGGCTTGGCTGCGGCTCAGCGTGGCCTCGACGAGGCCGCTCCGGTCGGCGGATTTGTAGACGCCATCGAGGGCCTCCACCTGGGCGACCCGCCCCGTGGGACCCGCCTGGTGCATGCCGGAGGCGAAGGCCCCCAGGTAGCTGCCCCGGTCGTCCATGAGCTGCTGGACGCGCAGGACGCCGAAGTTGGTGAGTGGCGCGAGCTCGCGGCGGTAGCGGCCGCCCCCGGCGTCCTGGATCACCGCGCGGGCCGGTTCCACGCTGGCGCCCAGGAGGCCCACGTTGGTGCCGCTGGCGTACTTGGCGGTGTACTTCGCGGCGCCGGTGATGTCGGTGGCGCCCGGGCGGTCCTGGAGCGTCTCCCCGGGCTGGAGGGTGGGGTCCGACAGTCCCTGTCCAATGCGGCGGCTGTAGAGGAGGTCCGGCCCAGCCACCCGGAAGACATCCATGCCCTCGAGGAAGAAGGGCCGCTTCTCCGGGAAGAAGGTCTCGACAGTACCCAGGTTCAGCACGGCCTGGTCGACTTCGACCTGCCCGAAATCGGGCCGGACGCTCAGGTCCACCTGGGCGTGGGAGTTGAGGCCCCAGCGGGCATCGAGGCCCGCCCGCTGGTCCCAGCGCCGGTCATCGAAGGGGCGGGTGGTTTCGAACTTCCGCAGGGAGCTCAGGTAGGGCAGGACCTCCTGGCGGGTCTGGGGGTGGAGGCCCTCCAGCCCCAAGAGCTCCGGGAAGCGGCTCACGAAGCCGCTGTCGCCCCGGGGGACCACCCGCCAGCGGGTCGATTCCCGGACGGGGCCCTGGTCGGCGCGGCTGAAGTTGATGCCCCAGGTCTGGGGCCCCTCGCCGGGCTTGAAGCGGAGCAGGGAGAGGGGGATCTTCAGCTCCGCGGTCCAGCCCTCCGCGTCCTCGGCCACGGCGCTCTCCCAGACGCCGTCCCAGCTGGGATCGTAGGTGGTGTCGTTGTAGATGACCTGGTCCTTCTGGACGCCGGCGGCGTTCACCTCGAAGACCAGCGCCGTCCGGCGGTCGTGGTTGGAGTCGATGGCCACGCCGAACCAGTCCCCCTGGCTCTCCTGGTCCCGCCGGTGGAGGCGGCGCACCACCTTGGCGCGACCGCCGTCCAGGGCCGGATCGTGGTGCATGCGGGCGCCGACATAGAGGAACCGGTCGTCGAAGAGGACCCGGACCTCGGTGCGCTGCCGGGCCGGGATGCCACGCAGGGGCCATTCCTGCGTGAAGTTCGAGGCGGGGGTGGCCCGGGTCCACTCAGCCTCCTCGAGGCGGCCGTCGAGGGTGATGCTGCTCGCGACCCGCAGGGCCCGCAGGCCCGAGTCGGGCCCCGCGGCGGCCAGGGCCGCGGCACACAGAGGGATCACGGACAGGATGGTGGCGCGCATGGCTCTCCCGGCGACGCAACGGCCACCGGGACCATGGTGCCACAGCTTGCGAGGTATCATCGAGCCGGGATCCTTCACGCTTCCCCGGGCACTTCTTCAGAAGATAATGGTGTCCAAGGAGTTGCCATGCGCATGCTGTTCGCGGTCCTGCTGTCCCTGCCCCTTCTGGCGGGGGGCGGCGGCACCGTCCACTTCCGGAATCAGGCCTTCATGGCCGAAGTGGCCTCGGAGCCCCGGGAGCAGGAGCTGGGCCTCATGCGCCGCAGCCACCTGGCCAAGGACCGCTGCATGATCTTCCTCTACGGGCGGGATGGCTACCACGCGATCTGGATGCGGAACTGCCTCATCAGCCTGGACGTGGCCTGGGTGGATGCCCAGGGGGTGGTGGTGGAGATCGCCGAGAACGTGCCCCCCTGCTCCAAGGCCCAGTCCAAGCTCGAGCCCAGCCCCTGCCCCACCTACGGCGGGACCGTGCCGGCCCGCAACTTCATCGAGTTCGCCGCGGGCACCTTCAAGCGCCTGAAGCTGAAGAAGGGCGATGCCTTCCGCTGGGACCTCACCCTGGATGACGGCACCCGGCTGAAGGGCGGCGCCTGGGGAATGATGGTCCAGCGCTAGACCCTACTCTTCCGGCTTCCCGCCGTCCTTGCCCTTCCGGGGTGGGCGGGTGAGGGTCCGCAGGTGCTCGGGGGTGGGCGGGAGCTCGCCCAGGTCCAGGGGACCGAGCCGGTCCGCCAGCAGTTTCCAGGCCCGGGCCTGACGGGGCAGGCGCTCGGGCTGGATGACCTCGAAGCCCTGGGCGTAGCTGACGAAGGGCGGCATCACCAGGGCGAAGCCCGTGTAGAGGAAGGCTGGCAGGCGCAGCCAGTCCGGCTCGCCCTGAGGTCCGGGACCCGGCACGGCGAAGAGGGGATGCACGCCGCCGTTGATCCAGAAGCCGTGCGAGGGGTCGTGGCGGGGATAGACGAAGATGCGCCGCCGGTGCATGAGGGTGAAGGGGCCCACCCGGTGCTGCTCCACGGGCTGGATGCCCGTGCCCTCCAGGGCCGGGCCCGAACTGCGCTCCGGATGTCCCACCACCTGGACGACCTTGCGGCCGCCGGCCTTCAGCTTTCGGAAGATGGTGCGCAGCTCCTCGGCCTCGTCCCCCTCCACGCTGCCCTGGCTGGGCTTCAGGTCGCCCAGGAGTGCGACCTGCTCTGGGGCGAAGTCGTCGATGAGGCTGAAGATCCGCTCCCAGATCTCCATCTGCGGCGTGGCCGGCATGGGGTCGGGCCGGCGGCGCCGGGCGGCGCCCAGGCCGAAGAAGAGGTCCGACAGCACCAGCGTCTTGTGACGGGGGAGCCACACCGCCCTCCGGCTGTCGAGCACCACATCGTCGCTGAGCTGAACCTGCACCGGCATCCTCCAACCTTCCATTGGACCACAGGCGGATGGAGAATCCTCGGATGGGGGATCCGGTGGACCATGGCCTTTGATCTGAACCCGGTGGCGGCCGGTCTGGGCACGGGCCTCTGCGGCGGCTTCCTGTCGGGCCTCTTCGGGGTGGGGGGCGGCATCGTCATGGTGCCCCTGCTGGCCTGGACCCTGCACCTGGACCAGCACCGGGCCCAGGGGGCCACGCTGGCGGCCATGCTCCTGCCCACGGGGCTGCCCGCCGTGCTCCAGTACCGGCGCCGGGGCATCGCCACCAGCCTGCGCCTGGTGGGCGTGCTGATCCTGGCCTTCCTCTTTGGCGTCTACGGGGGCGCCCTGGTGGCCAACCGCATCCCCTCCGCGCTCCTGAAGTGGATCTACACCCTGTTCCTGGTGGCCCTGGCCATGCGGACCTGGCTACGGCACGAGCCTCCCGCGGTGGACCGGGGCGCGGAGCCCTTCGACCTGGCCGGGCTCTGGACCTGGGGGCCCGCCATCGGCCTGCTGGGAGGGATCTGGTCGGGGCTCACGGGCCTCGGGGGCGCCGTGGTCATGATTCCCCTCCTGGCTTCGCGGTTCCGCATGTCCCAACACGAGGCGCAGCTGACCAGCCTCGTGATGCTGCTCCCCCCCATCGGCCTGCCGGGGGTCTTCGTCTACGCCCGGGCCCAGGGCGGCCTGCCCTGGGCGGCGATCCTGGGCGTGGCGGTGGGCTTCGCCGGCGGGGCCCTGGGCGGGGCCCGGGTGGCCACCCGCATGCACGGCGCCTACCTGAAGCAGGCCTTCGCCGCCATCGTCCTGCTGATGGCCCTGCTGGTGGCGCTGCGACCGCACTAGCGGGGCCAGCCTTGGCGGGTTCGCCCGCCGAGGCGCCCGAGGGGCCATGCCCCGATGGAAGCGCACCTCGCCATCAGGCCTGGTGTCCTGGTATTCCGGGAGAGGCGCACTAGGCGCTATCCTCGGACCGGAGGTGGCCGTGCCCCTGGATGTCCCGACCCCGCTCTATGTGGGGGAGCGCCTGCGAGACCTGATCCTGTGCTATGCGGGGCCCTGGGCCTTCCTGCCCTACATCCGGAACCGGGAGGACTCGGAGCTGCTGTGGCACGCGCGGCAGGGGGTGATCCTGGCCTTCGCCGAGTGCGTGATGACCCTGGCCATGGTGATCATCGGGCTCTTTCCCATCTTCGGATCGGTGGCCGTGCGCTTCTTCCTGCCCCTCTGGCTGCTCTGGTGCCTGGGCATGTCCGTGACGAGCATCCTGCAGGCCACCAAGGGCAAGAAGCACCGCATCCCGGTGATCCACCAATTTGTTGAGTACTTGTAGGGATCAGCGGCGGGCATTCAGGATCAGCATGGCATCGCCATAGCTGAAGAACCGGTACCGCTCCCGGGTCGCCTCGGCGTAGGCGGCTTGTGCGACCTCCAGACCCAGCAGGGCCGAGACCAGCACGAAGAGGGTGCTCTCGGGCAGGTGGAAGTTGGTGAGCAGGTGATCGGCCGTGCGCAGGCGGTAGCCGGGCGTGATGAAGAGGCGCGTGGCGCCTTCCCGGGCAAGACGCGTCCCGTCCCAGGCGCCCTCCAGGGTCCGCAGCGAGGTGGTGCCCACGCAGAGGACCGGACGGGCGCGGTCCCGGAAGGCCGCCTCGAGGGAGGCAGCGGTGGTCTCCGGGATCTCGAAGCGCTCCTCGTGCATGGCGTGGTCCTCCAGCCGCTCGGCGGTCATGGGACGGAAGGTGCCCAGGCCCACGTGGAGCCGCACGGGATGCCAGCCACAGCCCTGGTGCTGCAGCACGGCGATGAGGTCGGGCGTGAAGTGGAGGCCCGCGGTGGGGGCCGCCACGGCCTCGCCATCCTGCGCCGCGAAGACGGTCTGGTAGCGGGTCTCATCGTCGGCCTCGGCCAGGTGCTCGATGTAGGGGGGCAGGGGCAGGCGGCCGATGCGGTCGATCTCGTCCCAGTCCAGGCCATGGTCGCTGTGGACCCGCACGGCCCGCAGGCCCTCGGGCAGGGTCTCGAGGATGTCGAGCCGGGCCAGGGGCGCGGCCGAGACCGGATCCACCACGGTGGCGGACGCGCCCGGCTTCAGGCGGGCGCCGGGCTTCACCAGGGCCTCGAAGGCGCCGCGACCGAGGCTCCTCAGGAGCAGGGCCTCGCCCGCCCCGCCACCGGCGCGGCGCAGGAAGAGGCGCGCGTGGCGCACCCGCACGTCGTTCGGCACGCAGAGGCTGCCCGCGGGCAGCAACTCGGGCAGGTCGCGGATGGCGCGGTGGGACCAGGTCCCCGTGGCGGCGTCCACCACCAGCAGGCGGGCGCCGTCGCGCTCGGGAGCCGGGTGCTGGGCGATGAGTTCCGGCGGCAGGTCGAAATGGAAGTCGGAGCGCTTCATCGGGACGGCGTCAGGCCTCGGCAAACTGCAGCTTGTGCAGCCGGGCGTATTCCCCGCCCAGGGCCAGCAGCTCCTCGTGGCTTCCCACTTCCACGATGCGGCCCTGCTTCATGGCGCAGATGCGGGTGGCGCGCTGGATGGTGCTGAGGCGGTGGGCGATCACCAGGGTCGTGCGGTCCTGCATGAGGGTCTCCAGGGCCGCCTGCACGGCGCGCTCGCTCTCGGTGTCCAGGGCGCTGGTGGCCTCGTCCAGGATGAGGATGGGCGGGTCCTGCAGCAAGGCGCGGGCGATGGCGAGGCGCTGGCGCTGGCCGCCGCTGAGGCTGGAACCCGTCTCTGCCAGCGGGGTGTCGTAGCCCTTGGGCAGACCCTGGATGAAGTCGTGGGCATGGGCCTTCCGCGCGGCCTCGATGACGGCCTCTCGGCTGGCCTGCATGCCGTAGGCGATGTTGTCGTGCACCGTGTCCATGAAGAGCAGCGTCTCCTGGGTGACGATGCCGATGGTCTGGCGGAGCTCGCGCGGATCGAAGTCGCGGAGGTCGGTGCCGTCCAGGGTGATCCGGCCTTCCGTGGGATCGAAGAAGCGGGGCACCAGGTTCACGAGGGTGGTCTTGCCGCCGCCGCTGCCCCCCACCAGGGCCACGGTCTCACCGGCCCGCACCTCCAGGTCGATGTCGCGCAGGACCTGGTGCCTGGGGTCGTAGGCGAAGCTGACCCCCTCGAAGCGGAGGAGGCCGGGCCGGGCGGGCACGGGCAGGGGCGTGGCGGGGGTGGGCAGCTCGCTGGTCCGCTCCAGCATCGAGTAGACGCGGTCCAGGCTCGCGGTGGCCACCTGGACCTCGTTGTTGAGCTTGGTGAGACGGCGCAGGGGATCGTAGAGCTGGTAGACCGCCAGCAGGTAGGTGAAGAAGTCCGCCCCCGTGAGCCGGCCCGACCGGATTTCCGCGGAGGCATAGGCCACCAGGGCCGCCAGCAGGCAGCCGCCCACCAGCTCCATGATGGGAGTGGAGAGGGCCGAGGCGCGGGCGCTCTTCATGCCCAGGCGGTAGAGTTCGTGGTTCTGGCCCTGGAAGCGCACGACCTCGAAGTCCTCCCGCGCGAAGCCCAGCACCACGCGGATGTTGCTGAAGACCTCCTTCAGGCGCTGGAGCAGGCGGCTGGAGGCCTCCTGGTTCCGGTGGTTCACGGCGCGGATGCGGCGGCTCAGCTTGCGCACGGGGACCACCACCAGGGGCCCGGCGATGAAGAGGGTGAGGGACAGCTTCCAGTCCATCCAGAGCAGGGCCGCGATCATGGCCGCCGCCAGGCAGAGCTCGCGGACGGCCTCGGCCAGCTGGTTGCTGGCGATGCCCTGCACGGCGCCCACGTCGGAGATGCAGCGGGTGATGAGCTCGCCCACGGGATGCTTCTGGAAGAAGGCGGGCTCCTGGCTGAGCAGGTGGGAGAAGAGGCGCTCCCGCAGGGCCTGGGTGGCGCGGATGCCGGAGCGGACCATCAGCAGGGTGCCCGCGTAGCCCAGGAGGCCCTTCAGCAGGAACAGGCTGACGAGGAGCAGGGGCACGAAGCGGGTGCTCTGCTGGAGCTGGCTCCGCTCGGGCAGGTGGGACATGAGCCAGACCTTGAGCTGGTCCAGGGCCGCGAAGGCCCCCGAGGACGGAGCGCCCGGCGGGGCCATGTGCAGGTTGTCCTTGAAGACGAAGTTGAGGCTGCCGATGAGCAGGGACTGGCAGAGGCCGGCCGCCAAGAGCAGGAGCATGCCGCCGAGGATGGCGGGCAGGAACCGGAGCAGGTGCTCCCGGTAGAAGCGGCGGATGCTGGACATGGGCCCTCGGCCCTCCAGCTTAGCGGAAGCGCCTTATTCCACCGTCACGGTGACGTTGCTCTTGGTGTCGTCCAGGCTGAACAGCTCAGTGCCCTTGGGGGCGTTGAGGGCCTGGTCCATGATCCGCTCCATATCCACGCCCTTCTTCTTGGCCTGGCGCAGCTGCTCGTCCGAGAGGTAGCCGCCCACGGCCCGGGCCAGACCCAGGGCCAGCCGCACGGTGAGGACTTCCGCCTTGCCACGCTCCTTCACGCGGATCACCAGGAAGCGGCCCTGGGCCGGTCCGGCGGCCTGGGGCTGGATGCCCATGGACTGCAGGGCCAGGCGGCAGGCCTCGGAGGAGGCGTCCACCCGGAGGCCGGCCTGGAGCACGGGCACGGCCTGGGGGTTCCGGCGCTTGGCCAGCTGGAGGGCGGCGGCGATGCGGACCTCCTCCCGCTCATCGGTCAGGGCCTGGATCAGGCCCGCGGTGGCGGCCGGACTGTCCCACTGCCGGATGCCCCAGCAGCGCACGCGGTTGAGCCGGGCCTCCTTGCCCAGGAGGCGCTGATCGGGATGATGGACCAGGAACTCGGAATAGGCCTCGGCGGCCTCGTCCCAGCGCTGGTCCTGCTCGAGGCTGGAAGCCAGCCAGTAGCGGGCGTCCGCGGCGCGGGAGGAGGTGGGGAACTCGCGCAGCAGGGTGCGGTAGGCCTGGGAGGCCTCGTACCAGCGCTGGGCATAGCGGAAGTCGCGACCCTGCCGGAACAGGCCATCCGCGGGCGACTCGGCCAGGACCAGCACGGGCTCCGGGGCCGCGGGCAGGACCAGCGCGGGCATGGCCATCAGGAGACTGAGCTTCATGCGCCCTCTCCGCGAAGGCGGCGTTCCATCCGCTCGGACTGGGTCTCGAGGTTGTGGGCGGCGGCCCACTGCCGGAGCTCCCGGGCCCGCTCGATGCTCAGGCAGTTGTCTTCGAAGGCGACCTCGGACAGCCAGGAGTGCAGGCTGGCCCGGATGATCTCGGCCTCCTTGAGGGGCGCGCCCTGGGCGGCGAGCTGGTGGCTGGCCTCGAGCAGGGCCATGGCCATCTCGCGCTCCTGGCGCCGGTCCTCCTCGCCCTTCTTGCAGAGGTTGGGGTTCTGCTCGAAGTCCTGGAGCAGGGTCTTGCTCTGCTGGAAGAAGGCGATCCAGGCACGGTCCTGGGTCCGTTTCAGGGCCAGCTGCTCCAGGCGGGCCGTGTCCTGGGCCTGGGCCTTGAGGCTCCGGGTCCGCTGCAGGATGGTGAAGGTGGGGATGAGGGCCACCAGCAGGATGGCGGCGGCGGCCAGGGACCAGCCGGCCGTCCAGCGGGTCCTCCGAGCGGGGGCCAGGCCCTCGGCCAGGGCCGCGCCATGGCTCCCGAGGGCCAGGTGCAGTTCCAGGAGGGTGGCCAGCTCGGCCTGCGCGGCGGGGTCCTCGGGCCAGAGCTCGGGCTGCTCGAGCAGCTCGAACAGCCGGGCCTCATCCTGGAGCCCGGGCCGGGAACTCTGGGGATCGAGGCGCTGGGGGTCGAAGGAGGTCATGGCTGGGGTCCGAGGGTCTTGCGGAGTTTCTGGAGGCTTTGGAAGAGGGTGGCTTTCACGGTGCCTTCGGCGCAGCCCAGATCCTGGGCGATCCGTTTCACGGGGTGCTCGTGGACGTAGTAGGCCAGGACCATGGCTCGCTGGCGGGGGGTCAGCCCCTCCAGGGCCCCCTTCAGGGCCTGGATCCGCCGGCTTTGGTCCACGGACTCCCAGGGTGATGGTTGGTGGGGGTCCGGCGCGTCAAAGGTCTCGGGAGGGGGTACCTCCCGCCCTCTTCTACGCAGATGGTCGGTCGCCGCATTAGCCGCCAACGTAAAAAGCCAGGCGGCGACGGGCCGGCCTTCCTCAAATCGCTGACAGTGCTGGAGACACTTGAGGAAGACTTCCTGGGCCAGCTCCTGGACGACCCCCGCCTCGCCCTGGAGGCGGCGGTGCAGGAAGGCGAAGAGGGGGCGCTCGAAGCGGGCCATGAGGTGGGCGAGGGCCTCCTCCCGGCCGGCCTTCAGCTGGGCCATCCAGTATTCGGGGGACGGCTCCTCCGACGTTGGGAACCCGCCGTCCGCGGCGAGGGCGAGGGCCGGGCTCATGCCTTGCCGCCCCCACCGGGCAGGCGGAAGGAGAAGCCGGGCTGGCCCAGTTTCTCCATCACCAGCTTGAGCTGCTCCTCGGTCAGGTTGCAGCGGAGGCCCACCCGGCGCTTTTCCTGCATCAGTTCGGGGGCCGAGCCGGGGGCGGCCTGGATGGCATTGGCGGCCGCCACCAGGCGCTGCAGCCAGGGCGTGACCTGGTTGATGCCCTCGGGGGTGCCCGCCAGGGCCAGCTCGAACTTGATGGGCTGGTCCTTCTGTTGCGGCGGGGTGATGCTCCAGAACAGGGCGTTCACACCCTTGGGCAGGTCCTTGACCAGGCTCTCGTCCAGGGCCTTCTTCAGGCCGCCCAGAACCGCCTCCGGCTGGAGGAAGCCCTGGAAGGGGGCCCGGGGGCTGATCCACTCGGCGGCCAGGGCCGCATCGGGTTGGGACCCGAGGCTGGCGCCGGAGGCCATCCGGTTCAGGGCCTCCAGGGAGCCGATCCAGATCTGGCCCTTTTCGTCGCTGGCGGCGCGGATGTGGGCCTTGGTGCCCCCGGCCTCCAGGTCGAGGATCACATGGAGGGGCCAGTCCCGGCCCTGGATGCGCAGCGACCCCTCCTGGGGGAAGGACTCGGCCAGGGCCCCGATCAGGGCGGTGGGGTCCTTGAAGTGGTTGAGCTGGATGAGGACATGCTCCAGCCCCTTCTGCAGGGTGTCCTCGCCCTTGCGGGGCACGCCGACCACATGGAAGGTGAGCCGGCCGGTCTCGGTCGCGGGGTTGATGCGGGCCTTCTGGAGGAAGAGGTCGAAGGCCCGCTCCACCATGGGATCCCGGGCGATGAGCGACTGGATCTCCTTGTGGCTGAGCATCCAGGAAGCCTCCCCCGAGAAGGCGGCGAGGCTTTCGCCGGGTGCAGCCTGCACCCAGGCGGGGACACGGGCCTTGGGGCGGCAGGAGAGGGCCAGGGGCAGGCAGACCAAGGCCGCCGCGGAGGAAATCAGGATGGCGGCGGGGCGTCGCATGGTGGCTCCTGGTAGGACTACGGTGTCGCGCGGTCGGCGTTTACACCGGACTGGCCGCAGCTCAGCCCAGGCTCCGGAGGACCGCCGGCAGGTGCTGGCTGCGGAGGAGCTGGTGCTGCTCGGCTTCGGACAGCAGGCCCCAGATGCGCATGGAGGCCTCCCGGGGGGTCTTGGGGTTGAGCAGCAGCTCGGACATGATGGCCGCGTGGGCCATGAGGACCGGGTGGCCGGCGATCTGCTCGAGCACGGCCCTGGGGGTCAGCTTGTTCCGGGCCAGGCGCAGGAGGATGCCCGGGTCCAGCTGGCGGTCGGCCACCATGCGGCGGAGGGTCTCCTCGTCCTGGAGCACCTCCTGGGGCAGGTGGCGCATGAGCTCCCCGCCGGAGGTGCGCAGGGCGGCGATGCGACCGGGAATGTCCATGCCCTGGTAGAGGGCCCGGAGGTGCTCGAGGGCGCGCCGCTTGAGCTCCAGGTGCAGGACCCGGGGATCCCGGAGGATCTCGATGGCGGGCTTCATGCCCTGCAGCCGGTCGAACAGGTGCAGGGCCGAGGCCTCGGACAGCTGGGGGTGGTGCACCAGGGCCTCGGCGACCATGGGATCCTCGGACCAGCCGGCATGCGAGGCGATGACCTCCACGCGCGTGTGGTCCAGGGCCGCGATGGAGGAGGCCAGGAGCCGGGGGCTGAGGGCCGGGTTCTCCAGGGCCAGGCGGAAGACCTGGGGATCGGGGTCCTTCAGGATCTGGCTGAGCTGCTCCTCCTGGGTGGCCTGGGTGGCGAGGAAGACCCGCTCCTCCATGGTGGCCCAGCGGCCCTCCTCCCCGCGCTCCGGCAGGGCCGAGGCGAGGCCCGAGCGCTCCCGCTGCAGGCGGTCGTAGAAGTACTTCACCACCCGGAGGAGCTGGGGGGACTGCCGCTTGGCCCAGAAGGTGATGAACTGGTACTCGCTCTCGTCCAGCTGGGTGAAGAGGCTGACGATGCGCTGGAGGGCGGCGCGATCCGAGGCCCCCCGCGCCAGGGCCGCCACCAGGTGCCGGGACAGGGCGACCCGCCGGGAGAGGTCCGAAGGGCAGCCGGGCGAGCCCTGCAGGCTGTCCCGGACGGGCTCGCGGAAGTACCAGCGGGCCTCCGCGTAGACCTCCTCGAAGAAGGCGGCCACGCCGCACTGGGCCAGGGCCTGGCAGACCAGCTCCTCGGTGACCAGGGGATTCTGCAGGGCCGTCTGGCGCAGGTCCTGGTCGGGATCCACCAGGAAGGAGAGGAGCTCCTCGGGCTGGGCGGTCTGGAGGGCCCGGGTCAGCCTCCCGACCCGGTCGAGGCCCGGGGCCGGCGGCTGGGGCGGGGCCGCCTCCGGAAGCGCTGTGAGCGCATCCCAATCGGGGTGCTCCGCCGGGAGGGGCGGCAGCTCCTGGGTGGTGCCGGTGGCCGTGACGGTCTTGGCCAGCTGCTTTGCCAGCAGCTTGGCCACGGGCTTCAGGCCGGCGTTCAGCTGGGAATAGAGGGCCTTCACGGACTCGGAGCGGTCCTCCTTCTCCGCGGCCGGGGCCTGGTCCATCTCCCGCATCTGATCGAACAGCGACACCACCATCTCGAGGTCCCGGCGGATGGATTCGGGCGTGGCTTCGTTTTCGGCCAGTCCCAGCAGGATGGGCCAGTGCGCCAGCCAGTGGGGCGTGCGGGCCATGAGGGCCAGGAGGCGCGGCGAGGCCAGGGAGCGGGCCAGGCCCTCCAGCATGCGGATCTGGCCCTCGGAGGGCAGCTGGGGCCGCACCATGGCCAGGTGGCGGAAGTGGGCGCGCTCGGATTCCGTGAGGGTTTCCAGGAACGCGGATTCCCCTGATGTCACGGTCCCTCCAGGATCAGGCGCAGGTCGCCTGGAGGAAGGCCAGGAGGCTGGGATCCTGCTGGAAGAGCAGGGCGTCCACCAGGGCGCCCTTGAGCCCGTGGTGCGCGTGCACGGCTTCCAGGTGGCGGGGTGTGGTCAGGCTGCCGCCCATGACCAGGGGCAGGCCCGTGGCCGCCGCGAGTTCCTGGGCTGTCTGGAAATCGGGATCGGTCTCCGCGTTCTCGGGGATGTCCACGAAGAGCAGGCGCCGGAAGCCGTAGGCCTTGGCGCGCTGCGCGAGCTCCAGGGCGCTGAGGGGGGTGGTGTCCACCCACCCGGAGCGCTGCACCCTGCCGGCGCGGGCGTCGATGGCGGCGGTGAGGTAGGACTGGAAGCGGGCCATCAGCTGCTCGGAAACCATGGGCGACTTGTGGAGGATGGTGCCCACGACGAGCCACGTGGCCCCCAGGTCGATGAAGTACTGGGCCTGGTCGGAACTGCGGACCCCGCCGGCCACCTGCACGCAGACCTTCCGCTCCCGCGCGTGGCATCCCCGGAGGATCTGGCCGATCAGCTCGCGGTTGTTCCCCCGGCCCATGGCGGCCTCCACGTCCACCAGGGCCAGCCGGGTGGCCCCCCCCTCGATGAGCCGCTCGGCGATTTCAAGCGGAGTCTGGGCGCAGGCCCCCGCCTGCCCCGCGGTCGAGACCACAGCGCCGTGCTGGAGGTTCAAGGTGGGGTAGATCTTCAAGCACGCACTCCGGGCGAGACGCAGAAGGGAGTGTAACGCAAGGGTCACAGGTCCGTGAGGGTTCCGAGACGTTCCAGCAGCCGACGGGCGGCCTCCCCCTCGGCGCCCTTGCGGGTGGGCCCCTCTGCCTCGGCGGACCAGGCGCCCACGGAGACCCGCACCGTGAAGCGGGGCGCGTGTCCGGGGCCGCCCTGGGCCACCAGGTCATAGACCGGGGCCGGCAGGCCCCGCCGGGCGGCGCTCTCCTGGAGGTGGGTCTTGGGGTCGCTCCGGGTCCAGCTCTCGGGGCGGGCCTGGCGGATGTCCTCCAGGAACCGGGCCTCCAGCAGGGTCCACACCGGCGCCATGCCCTCCCCGCCTCCGGCGAGCGCATCCAGGTAGACCGCCGCCAGCAGGGCCTCGAGGGCGTCGGCCAGCGGCTTGGGCCCCATGGGCGGCGCCTTGCGGGGATGGGCCGCCCGGAGGGCGCGGTCCAGGCCGAGGTCCAGGGCCCAGGCATGCAGGGATTCCGTGCGTACCAGGACGCCCCGCAGCTTGCTCATGGCGCCCTCCTGCCAGTCGGGGCGCTCACGGTGGAGCAGGAAGGCCACGCCGAAGTTCAGCAGGGCATCGCCCAGGAACTCCAGCCGCTGATTGTCGCGGCGGGACCCCGACGAGGCATGGGTGAGGGCCTCCGCCAGCAGGGCCGGGTCCCGGAACCGGTAGCCCAGCCGGGCCTGCAACTCGCCCGAGTCCTGATCTCCTCGCGCCATGGGTCAGTCCGCCAGGTCGGGCGGCAGCTTCCGGTTGAAGCGGGCCTGGTTGAGGACGGACCTGAAGCGGGCGTTCCGGGCCGCCATCTGGCCCAGGATGCCTTGGCGCCGGGCCTCCCGAAGCTCCTGCAAAAACTCACCCATGCGGCCCTGCTCGTAGAGCACCACGGCCAGCCAGGCATGGGTGTTGACGTTGCCGGGGTCGGCCTTGAGGGCCTGGCGGAAGCCGTGGATGGCCTTGTCGGGCTGGCTGTCTGCCAGTTGGACGGCCTCGCTCATGGAGACGTTGCCGAGGTTCATCCGCTCGTGGACCTGGAGCTTGTCCAGCTTCTCCGGGTGGTAGAGCTCGGGCTGGTCGATGGCCTTGGCCTCGCTGGGCCTGGTTTCGGCGGCCTTGGGGGGCGCCGGGCGCGACGGCTCGGGGCGGGTGGCGGGCGCGGGGACGGTGGGGCTCTGGCCGCCCAGGGCCCCGGGTCCTTTCTGGGAAGAAGGGGAGGCGGCAGCGGGAGTCGCCACCCCTGCGGCGGGCTTTCCTTCGCCGGGGCCGGAGGCGGGCTCCGCCTTGGGGTCCGTCGAGGTGGTCGCGGGCACGGCAGCCCCCCGGTCCTTCAGGGTCCACCAGGCGGCCCCGGCCACCGCGACCAGGGCCAGGGCGGCGGAACCGATCCACAGGCCCTTGCCGCTGCCGGTCTTCCGGGGGGCGGGGCGCGGATCCGCGGCTACCACCGGGGGCGCGGGGACCTGCTGGGTGGTGTCCGCGGGCACGGCCCGGGCCTGGGCCGTGGGGGCCGCGGCCTGCATCAGGGTGGTGGCCTCGTCGACCTGTCCCATCCAGGAGGGATCCTTGGCGGCCCTCAGGGCCTTGGCCAGGTCCTCGGCCGTCTGGTAGCGCTCCTCGGGGTTCTTGCAGAGGGCGCGGTCCAGCACGGTGCGGATGGCGGGGCTGATGCCCTGGAGCTTCTCCGTTTCGATGGGGTCGGGCGGCTCGTTGACGATCTTGTAGAGCACCGTCGGCGTGGTGTCCCCGGCGAAGGGCTTGCGGCCGCTGAGGCTCTCGTAGAGCATCACGCCCACGGCGAAGAGGTCGCTGCGGGGGTCGGGCTTGCCGAAGCGGATGTACTCGGGGGCCATGTAGCTCACGGTGCCCATGACCATGCCGGTGGCCGTCATGTCCGAGTTGCTGATCTTGGCCACACCGAAGTCCATGACCTTGGCGTGGAGGCGCCGCCCGTCCCGCTGGACGCGGACGTTGGTGGGCTTGATGTCGCGGTGGACGATCTGCTGCCGGTGGGCGAAACTCAGCCCGTCGCAGACCTGGGCCAGGACCTCCAGCGACTCCGAGCGGGTCAGGGAGTGGTCCTGCAGGAGCTCCTCCAGGTCGTGGCCCTTGACGTATTCCATGGCGATGTAGAGGACGCCCTGGTCCTCGCCGAACTCGTAGATGGTCACCAGGTTCGGGTGGTTCAGCACCCCGGCGGCGCGGGCCTCCCGGGCGAAGCGCTCCTTGGCCTCGCCGCCCTGGGCCGCGGCCGGGAGGATGGTCTTGATGGCCACCTCGCGGCCGATGGCGGGGTCCGTGCCGAGGTACACCTCGCCCATGGCCCCGTTTCCGAGGACGCGCTTGATCTCGAACTTCCCGAGCTTCTCGAACATGGGGGACTCTTCCGGGCGCGTGGTGTGGACGGAAGAACAGCATAGGTCCAGACGGGGCGGGGACCAAGGGACTTGGGATATTTCGGCACGCACGTCGCGCTTTCGGGGCTGGCATCCTGGCCCGGAACATGCAAACTAGAATCCACCCCCGGAGCCTTGGTGCCCGAAGTCCGTATCCGCCACTATCTGCCGGCCCTTATGGGATCCCTCCACCAGCAGAGGGCCGAGGGCGAGCTTGTGCTGGAACAGAACGACGGCACCCGCCGCCTCTACTGGGCCGACGGCGACCTGAAGTACCTGCGCAGCGATGCCGTCGGCGAGCAGTTCGGCAACTTCCTGATCCGCCGCGGCGTGCTGGACATGGCCTCGCTCAAGGAGCTGCTTGCCGACGGGGAGGGCTCCCGGGTGGGTGATCGCGTGGTGCAGTGGGGCCTGATGACCGTGGAGGAGCGGGACGAGCGCCTGCATGAGCTCCTGGGCTCGGTGCTCCTGCACGCCATGGAGCACCCGATCCTGAAGATGACCTGGATCCCCGGCCCCCTCGACGCGAACCTCAGCGGCGACCTGCAGTTCCGCCTGGATCACCGCTGGCTGGTCTGGGACACCTACCAGAGCGCCAAGATCGACCGGGAGCTAGTGGAGATGTTCCGCAGCGAACCCGACTGGCGCTGGAAGGCCCTGCCGAACCTCCTCGACGCCCTCAGCAGCCTGCCCCTGACGCCGACCCTGGCCTACGCGCTGTCGCTGCTGGGCACCGAGCCCCTGGGCTGCGACACCATCGCCTCCCTGACGGGGCTTCCCCAGGAGCAGGCCGCCAAGCTGGTGGCCACGCTCTGGGCCCTGGGCGGGCTGGACCTGGTGCGGGGCGACCTGCCCCTGCTGCCGAAGGAGGAGCCCCCGCCGCCGGCCGTCACGCCCGCGGCCGTTCCGGAACCCGTCCTCGAACTCGAGCTTGAGCACGACTCCGAGCCGGAGCCGATCCTCCTCATCCAGGAGGACCTGATTCCGCCGCCGGCCCACTTCCATTCGGATTCCCTGGAACTGGACCTGCCGGAACCGACCCCAGCCAGGCTGCCGTCCATCCCCATGGAGGAAGCGGAACCCTCGGCCCCGGAGCGGGCCCGGCGCCTGCTCGTGAAGGCCAAGTCCTACATGATGCAGGACCGCACCAGCGAGGCGATCCGCTCCCTCGAGCAGGCCATCAAGCTGGATGGCGATTCCCCGGGCGCCTTCGAGTCCTGGATGCTGCTGGGACGGCTCCGCCTGAGCAACCCGGCCTGGTCCACCCGGGCCATCGAGGCCCTGCAGGTGGCCTCGCGCCTCAACCCCCGCGCCGCCGAGCCCTGGGCCCTCATGGGCGAGCTCTACCATCGCAAGGGGTTCCGGGCCAACGCCCAGGGCTGCTTCCGCCGGGCCCTGGAACTGGACCCTTCAGTGGCCGTCCCCCCGGGCTGGTCCCAGGCGGACCCCGTGCTGCCCTCGAAGGAGGCCCAAGCCGGCCTCATGGGCCGGCTGAAGGGGATGTTCGGGCGGGAGAAGGGCTAGGGCTGGCGCCTACCGCCAGGTGTCCGTGGGGGAGAGGATGGGCCGGAGTCCCTCGATGGGCCGCATGTCGCGATGGATGGCCAGCATGTTGATGGAGACGATTCCCGGGAACACGTTCAGCGCGTTGCCCCGGTAGTTGTCAGGACTGAAGAGGGGCGGCGTGTGCCACCAGAGGCGGTAGCCCATGTCGAAGAGCCGCTGGATCAGCTCGGCTGACTTGTCCGCCCGATCATTCTCGATGTACATGATGGGGCGGCAGCGCTCGATGGTGTTGGCGGCCCCCTCCAGGACCTTGGATTCGAAACCCTCGACGTCCAGCTTGATGAAATCCACCCGCTCCAGCTGGAACCCGTCCAGCATGCACAGGGGAACCGTCTCCCCCTCCTCGACCAGGTCCACCCCGATCCCGCCGAAGTTGTGGGGTTGGGAGTAGTCGAGCACCGGGAACTGGCAGGTCCCCTCGCAGTCCCCGAGCGCCATGGCGTAGGTGATGACGTTGGGGATGCTGTTGAGGACGAGGTTCGCCTCGAGGATCTTGTGCAGGGTCGGCTGCGGCTCGAACGCCACCACCACGCCGCCCGGACCCACGAGCTGGGCCAGCGGGACGGTGTGGGCCCCGATGTTGGCGCCGATGTCCAAGACGATGGAACCCGGACGGATGAAGTGGGTGAAGAGCTGGAACTCACCCTGGCTGAACTGGCCGTATTCCTTGAGGGACCGTCCCACGTACTGGTCGTGGGGTGGGTAGAGCATGGGGCCGTATCGGGTGTCCGTCAGCTTGACGAAGGGCGGGAAGGGGCGGTCTGAATCGCTCTGAACGGGCGCCTCGCCCTTCTTCCTCAGGATGATCTCGATGGCGCACTCCGCCGTGGCGGTGGCGGTCTGGTCGACATCGCCCAGGTCGTAGCGGAAGCCAGCCTCGATCCGCTCGACTTTGATGATCTCCACCTGCTGCCAGAGAGGCATGAGCAGGTCGAAGACATTGATGGACTTCGGCAGCAGCGGCGCGGCCCGGTAGATGGTGAACGACCACTTGTGGTCCCGGTTGTAACGGCTGGGCCACTGCAAGTGCTCGTAGAGCTCCTCATCGGGGATGGTGATCACCAGGTAGCCGCCGCCGCGGACCACGCGGACCCAGTTCGCCAGGGCGACGCGGGGGTCCACCATGTGCTCCAGGCAGTGGGAGCTGTGCAGGAAATCGTAGGTTCCATCCGGAACGCTGGCGAGGTACTGGGCGTCGCCGTCGGGCATGTCCCAGTTCTTGCAGCTGTCGAATCCGAACAGGGAGGCGTACTGGTCCAGGCCGTCATGGCCGCCGCCCACATCGATGCCCTTCCCCGTGAAGTATGGATGCCCCGCGGCGATGCGGCGCTTCACGGCCAGGGAGGTTCCGCCCAGTTTCATCGTGTTGCCCCCTTGCTTTGCTTGATCGGCACCAAGCGTCGTGGGTCCAAATTCCAGTTCTGGATGCGCCAGCCGTAGGGACAGGGTAGCGCCTCAAGCCCCGTTGAAACCGGTGTTAAGTTAAGACCAGCATCCAGAACGGGGAATGGCAAAAATCGCGAACGCCACATCAAGTCTCGCCCCGGCTCCCTCCCTACCGCTCAACAGGATTCCATCATGGCGACCCCCGACGATCAGGCGACCCTCACCAAGATGAAGCAGGACCTCGCCCTGACGGCCTACCAGTACCTTTCCGGCCTCCCCCCTTGGGACAACGGCACGGGCGGGGAGATCCTCCACCAGCGGATCATGCCGATGGCCACCTACTCTCCGTGGCTGAGCGACCCCGAGTTCATCCAGATCTTCAACGGCATCGTTCCCAACAACACCCTGGTGGACAAGTACCGCTGCTATGAACTGTGGATGCTGGGCAAACAGATGAGGGCCGTGGAGGGCGACCTGCTGGAGGTCGGCGTCTGGCGGGGCGGGACCGGCGCGGTACTGGCCAAGAGTGTGCTCGGGTCGGAGAAGAGGGTCTACCTCGCCGATACCTTCTCGGGAGTCGTGAAGGCCGGCGATCGTGACACCCGCTACGTGGGAGGCGAGCACGCCGACACCTCGCGTCAGGTCGTCGAAGACCTGCTCAAGGGCTTCGGGCTGGACAATGCCGTGGTCCTGGAGGGCATCTTCCCGGAGGACACGGGACACCTGGTGAGCGACAAGATCGCCATGCTGCACTGCGATGTGGACGTCTACCAGTCGGCCAAGGACGTGGTGGATTGGGTGTTGCCCCGTCTGTCGCCTGGCGGTGTGATCGTGTTCGATGACTACGGCTTCACCAGCTGTGAGGGCGTGACCCGGCTGGTCAACGAGTACCGTGAGCGGCCGGAGTTCATGTTCTTCCACAACCTCAACGGCCATGGAATTTTGTTCAAGAAGTGAGGCCGGTCGATCGGGGAACCGTCGGGAGGCCCGCCACGCTGCGAGGGTGCGATGAAGCTCACGGTCACCGACACCATGCTCATGCCGACCTACGCCAGCCGCTTCACCTGCATTGGTGGGGACTGTGAAGACACCTGCTGCGCGGGATGGGGCGTCACCCTGGACGAGGAGAGCTACCTTCAGTACCGATCCTGTTCCGATCCGGTCCTGGAACCCCTGTTCCAGGAGCACGTCCAGAAATACGCGCACTCCAAGTCCTCGAAGGACTATGGCCACATCAAGCTGCGAAATGACGCCTGCCACAGCTGCGGCCTGCTGAGCGACAAGAAGCTCTGCCTCATCCAGGAGCGGCTGGGCGAGCAGGCCCTTTCGGACACCTGCGCCTCGTACCCGCGCACGATCTTCCGCTTCGGCGGACTCCACCAAATGACCCTGACCCTCTCCTGCCCGGAGGCGGCCCGACTGGCCCTCCTGGCGGAGGATGCCTTCGGCTTTGTGGGGAAGGAGCAGACCGCGAGCGTGGCCTTCATCGAGCAGGTGAAGCCGAAATTCGGCTTGAGCCAGGCCGTCATGGAGGATGTCCAGGCCCTCATCCTCCAGATCCTGCGAAGCCAGGACGTGTCGCTGGCCAACAGGCTCCGGGTGGTGGGTGGCTTCTGCGAGCGCCTCACGGACCTGATCGAGCGGGGTCAGCCCGAGGAGGTCAGGCCGCTGCTGCAGGAGTTGGTGGACGACCTCGACAGCGGGGCCGCCATGGCTCCCTTTGCGGGCATGACCGAGCTGCTGGATGTGCAGGCCCGCGTGGCGACCTCCCTGTCGCTGCTGGGGGCGCCCTCCTTCCAGTCCCCCCACGTGCAGCGCATCCTGGGCCTGGCCAGGCAGGGGCTGGGGTTCACGGGGATGCAGCCACCTCCGGAAGAGGTGCTGGTGGCCGCCTACGAACGGGGGGCCGAGCGGCTCCGCCGGGCCATGGAACCGGTGCCCTGGCTGTTCGAGCACCTCCTCCTTAACGAGGTGCTGCGGACGCTGTTCCCCTGGGGACCCGAGAACCCGAGGCGCCAGTTCGCCGCCCTCGCGATCCGCTTCGCCACCATCCGCCTGATCCTGGTGGGCCGGGCCGCGGGTCAGGAGGAGCCCCTGACACCGCTGGAATTGGCGGAAACCGTGCAGGCGGCCTGCCGCCGGTACGTGCATGACATGAACTACACCCGGAACCTCGGCCAGGTTCTGATCGACACGCAGTGGGAGGACCTGGATCTCCTGCTGTCCCTCCTCTAGTTCGGGGGCGGTCGCCGCCACACCCCGGCGATCCATGTCGAAGAAATGGTTCGTGTTTCGGAGAGGGCCAAAAAAAAAATTAAAGGTTCTCCCCGCGGTGTCCGAAAGAGAACCAGTCGGGGGTTTCCCCCACACAACTTGGCAGCACGGATGCTGCCTACCAACATCACGGAGGATGTTATGGTTACCATTCTGGCCAACGTCAGTGCCCTGGCCGCCAGCCGTCAGATTGGCGTCACCAAGATCGGCCTGAACACTGCCATCGAGCGGCTCACCACCGGTCGCCGCGTCAACCACGCCAACGATGATTCCGCCGCGCTCGCCGCCGGAAACACCGCCATGGCCGCCGCCCGCAAGGCCAGCGCCGAAGTCTACAAGGCCAACGCCGACTACTTCACCGCCCTCAACGCGGATGGCGCGAACGCCCAGAAGACCCAGGATGCCTACCGCATGGCCGAAATGGAAGGCGCGGGCACCACGACCGACGCGGAATACACCGCCCTGAAGACCTCCACGGGCGGCACGGACTCGGCCGATGCCCTGTCCAAGATCTCCACGGACCAGATCACCAACGCCGCCGCCATGTCCAAGGCTCTGAGCGATGCCAACACCAAGGGCATCGAGGCGGAAACCCAGCTCGGCGTGGCCGATGCGTGGCTGGGTGCGGACATGGGCGCCGAGATGGCGAACCTGACCAAGTACCAGATCATGATGCAGGCGGGCACCAGTGCCCTGAGCAACGCGAACAACTCTGCGCAGTCGATCCTCGGCCTCTTCCGGTAAGTAGGCGTCTCACAACTTCTGGGGGGGGCGGATTCTGATCCGCCCCCCCTGGATATTTGAAGCCGGAGAGGAGGTTCGCGATGTCCAGTGAGATAGCCATTTCTGCCTCCGCCCCCGTGGTCGCGAGCAGCGCTGCCCCCCGGGCGGCCGCGGCACGGCCCGTCCCCGCCAAGGGCGCCCCCGCCCAGACGTCCGGATCGGGGAACACGCTGGAGGCGGCCGCCCAGGTCGGCCAGCACCTCGAGCAGACCCGCCCCGAGCTGAAGCTCCAGGTGGATGCCGGCTCGGGACGGACCGTGTTCCAGGTGATCCAGCAGGGCACCGGGCAGGTGGTCATGCAGGTGCCCTCCGAGGAGATCCTGGGGATGTCCCGCCGTCTGCGGGAAGCCGAAGGCCTGCCGGGGAACTCCGGGACCCTGGTCGACAAACAGGGCTAGGCCCGTTCGATCGTGATCGACATCGAGGTGCGCCATGGCGGATTCGACCCTGAATTCTCTGAGCGGTATCAGCAGCGGCATTGACACCAATGCCCTGATCAACGCGATTGTTGCCATGAAGAGCGGCAACATGAACCGGCTTCAGGCCCAGAAGGACCAGAACGACAAGAAGACCACGGCCCTCCAGGCCATGCGTACCAGCCTGCAATCCGTTAGCCTCAGCCTTTCGATCCTCTACGACAAGCTCAACAACCGCACGGTCACGAGCACCGATACCAACAACACCAACGTGGTCGCCACGGCTTCGGGAAGCGCCTCCGGGAATTACGACATCCAGGTCAGCACTGTGGCCACCAAGGGGCGCATCTCCTCGACCCTGGATGCCAATGGGTTGGCCACCAACATGGCCGTGGCCAGCCCCATGGACACCGCCATCTTTTCGGGATCGACGGCCCAGTTCGCCATCCAGGGCACGGACGGCAAGGTCGCGGTCATCACCCTGGATGCGGCCTCCAACAACCTGAACGGGCTGCGGGACAAGATCAATGCCCAGACGGACACCGGCGTCACCGCGACCATCGTGAACACGGGGAAGGGCGTCAACCGCTACCAGCTGGTCCTGACCGCCAAGGAGACGGGGACCGGAACCGGAACCACCGGGGGCAATGTCACCATCGCGGACATCACGAGCGGCGATGGCACCACCGCCGTCAACAGCCTGGGGATCTTCGCGGGGACGGTGGACAACCCGTCCACGCCGACGACCATCACCGGTGGCCTGACCTCGGCTATGTCCGGGGCGGTCGCCACGGATGCGAAGTTCACGCTGAACGGCGTGGAGATCACTCGGACCAGCAACGTGGTGAAGGATGCCGCGGACGGCATGACCTTCACCCTCAAACAGGGTGGACAGACGGGGATCACCACCCTCACCGTGACGGCCGACAAGGTCGGCTCCACCGCCGCCATCCAGGATTTCATCACCAAGTACAACCAGCTGGTCAAGGACTACAAAACGGCTTCCACGGCCACCAAGAATGCGGATGGCACCATCGCCCTGGCGCCCCTGTCGGGCGACGCCTCGACGCGGGCCCTGATGGCCGATCTGAAGAAGGCCCTGTCCGGGGCTTCGCCCGGAATGCCCGCGGACTCGGCCTACCAGTCGCTGGCGAGCCTCGGCGTCACCACCCTGGCCGATGGAGGTCTGGTCCTGAACACCTCCACCTTCCAGACCGCCGTGTCCAGCGATCTGCCTGCGGTCAAACGCCTCTTCTCGTTCTCGGGGACCTCCACCAGCCAGGCCGTGGCCTTCAAGAGCGCGGGCACCACCACCCTGACCGGGACGGTCGGATTCGAGGTCACCCGGAACCTGGGGGACAACTCTCTCTGGGGAACCCTGACCAAGTACGACGAGGCGGGCAACCCCGTGGGAACGCCCAGTGGCCCCATTCAGGTCGGAAGCGATGGCACCCTGGTCGGAACCGGGGATTTCGCCGGCCTGACCCTGAGTGTCACGGGCACGGGAACCGGCAAGCTGAGCCTGACCCGAGGCGCCGCCCAGTCGGCCATCGACCTCCTGGGGGGATTCACCGGAACCACCGGGGCCATCTCTTCGGCGCTCACCCGGATCGTCACCCAGAACAACAACCTGGCCACGCAGATCGGCACGGCGCAGACGCGACTGAACCAGGAGAAGGAGAACCTGCGGAAGAAATTCGCCCAAATGGAGGCCATCGTCGGCAGGATGAAGTCCTCGGCCGGTTCCCTGACGGGCCTCTAGCAAGTCCGTGGAATTTATGACCGGTGCTGGTTTTGTCGAAAAGCCATGCAGGTGAGTCGACCATGAATGCATACGCGAAATCTGCAGATACCTATCTGACCCAGCGCATCCTGGGCGCCTCGCCGGAGCAGCAGGCCGCCCTCATCATGGAAGCCGGACAGCTCCACCTGGGAAGGGCGATCCGGTCCTTGACGGACAACAACCTCCCCGCGGCGGTCAACAGCTTCCTCCGGGTGTCGGAGGTGATCATGGAGGCCACCGTCCGCCTGGATCTTGAAGGTGGCGGCGAATTGGCCCAGAACCTCAAGCGCCTATACGATTTCTGGACCACCGAGATCATGATTGCCAGCAGGGCCAGGGACACGGCCCGCCTGGCCGCCGTGGCCAACGGGATGGGCGAAATCCGCTCCGCCTGGGAGCAGTACCACGAACGGAAGGTCGGGGCCGGCGCCACCACCCGGTTCCAACTGGGCGACCAGACGGTATGAGCGATGTGCGGGTCCGCGAGGCCGTCGAACAGATGGAGGCGTGGCTGGAGGACCCGGCCTGGCAGCCCGATCTGGAGACGCTGACGCGCTGGGAGGACGCGTTCCGCGTCGCCGTGGCGCAGGCGGAGAAGAACCTTGGCTGGCCGGAACTCGTCCAGCGGGCCCATGAGGCTGGACGCCGCCTGGACGAGCGGAGCGAGGCCATGGCGGCGGAGCTGGGCCAGTTGAAGGTTCGGCTGCAGGCCCAGGACCAGGGCAACCGCGCGCTGAAGGGGTACGGGGCCAGCTCGCGCTGAGCTGCGGGTACTCAGGAATCCTGGGTCAGGTCCTCGATCACCTGCCGGATCACGGAACCCCAATCTCCGTAGGCCGGCTGCCGGTACAGGCGCATGGTGGGGTACCAGGGGCTGTCGGTCCGCTCCAGCATCCAGCGGTAATCAGGCTGGTAGGACAGGAGCAGCAGCGTCGGGATCCCCATGGCTCCGGCGAGATGGGCCACCGAGGTGTCGACGGTGATCAGGAGGTCCATGGCGTTCAGGGCGAAGGCGGTATCGGAGAAGTCGCCGAGCAGGGGCGTGAGAACCGTCAGATCGGGCAGGGGGGGGACATCCTGGTTTCCGACCTGGAAACTGAACCAGGCGACTCCCGGGAGCGAGGCCAGCGGCTCCAGGAAGGCCACGGGCAGGGAGCGCTCGAAGTCCCTCCCATGCCCCGGACTTCCCGCCCAGACCAGGCCGATCCGGGTCCGCTCCCCGGCCCGGTCAAGGCATTCCTGGAGGGCCGGCCCGTGCGGGACGTTCTCCGGAACACCCAGGTAGGGAACCTCCGCCGGAACCGTGGCCAGCTCGGTTCCGAACAGGCAGGGCAAGGACATCAGGGAGGCCTGCAGGTCGAAGGGCACCCAGGGCGCGCCCTTCGGGATGATGATGTCGGCACCGGGGCAGGTCGCGGCCACATCCATCAGCGGGGGCTGGGCCTCGACGATGACGCGTCCACCCAGGGCCTTCACGAGCGGCACGTACCTCAGGAACATCAGGGTGTCCCCGAGGCCCTGCTCCGCCCAGAGCAGGATGGTCTTCCCCTCGAAGGGCTCGCCCTGCCAGGCGGGCTGCTGGAAGGAACGCTTCTTCAGCCGCAGCTCCTTGGGGATCTTCAGGCGGGCCTCAAAGTGCTGCCAGCCCTGGCGCATGTCGCCGAAGAGCAGATCCACGAAGCTCTGTTCATAGTCGAGGTAGGCGGAGGCGGGATCGACTGCGCGAAAGCGGGTGATCTCGGCCCTGTAGGCGTCCCAACGGCCCAGTGTGTAGTAGGTCCCCGAGAGGCTCTTGTGGACCACGAAGTTCGTGGGCTCCTGCTGGAGGACCTTTTCGATCTCCTGATCCATGAGGGCGAGGTCTCCCTTCCTCGCGAGGCAGGTGATCAGCAGGAGGCGTGCATTCTCATCGGTGGGGTGCTCGGACAGGTGCAGCTGGAACAGCCTTTCGGCCTCGACCAGATGGCCTTGGGCCATCTGGATGGAGCCCAGGTTGGCCTGCGCCATCAGGTTGGATGGCTCAATCCGGAGGGCTGCCCGGCATGCCTCCTCCGCCCTGGAGAACTTCTGCACCTCCAGGAAAGCCAGGCCCAGAATCGTCCAGAGCTCTGCATGGCGGCGCTTCAGCAGCGCGTAGGCTCCATCCCGGGCTCCGCCCGGGGGGATTGCCTTCAGGACCAGCTCCGCGCCCTCGGGGTTCTTCTTGTTGAGCAGGCACTCGGCCAGGAACAGCTGGGCATCCAGCCGATCAGGAGCCGCCTCGAGGACCTGGCGGAGGTGGCGTTCGCATCCATCCAGCTGGTCCCTCCGCATGAGGATGACGCCGAGGTTGATCCGGGCCGAGGGGTGGCCCTGGTCGAGCGCGAGCGCCGCCTCGCAGGCGCTCTGGGCTTCGTCGAGGCGTCCAAGCAGGATCAGCTGCCCTGCGTAATCGGACCAGGCATCCGTGTGCTTCGGTTCTCGGCACAAGAACACCTTGTAGGCGGCGGCAGCCTCCAGGGCCCTTCCCCCACGCTCGAGCGCTTGAGCCTTCTTCAAAAGCTTCAAATGGTGCGGGTTCACGCGTCGCTCCTGTTGTCGGTTGGAGGTCCCTCTTTTTCTCACGGAACCCCCTTCCCCGGGGAGACTTCGACGCCGCCTGGCTCCTTCAAAGTCAGGGTTGGCGGCCCGCCTGCCGATAGGTTTGGTGGATGCCTATGCCATGACGATTAGTCCCGATACCTCCAGCGCCGCTCCCCACACCGGGCCCACCCCCATCCCTGAACACATGGTGGTTCTGCTTCTGGAAGGCGGGCAGCGTTTTCTGGTGCAACTCGAAGCGTCATTCGCTTCCGATGAACCGGGCTTGAAGGAGCACTTCTCCAGGAAGGTCATCTCGATCATCGAGGAGCTGCACCGGCGGCTGAACCACGAGCAGGGGGGAGAGCTGGTGGACAACCTCGTCAAGCTCTACGGGTGGTGGCGCCGGGAGATCCTTCTGGCCGGAGCACAGCGCGATGCCGAACGCCTGAGGCGCGTCCATGCCCAGATGGGCGAGGTACGTCAGGGTTGGGAGTACGTGCTGTTCCGGGGCGAGGGGATGTCCGAGAGCCCCGGGGTCTGAAGTTCCTTTCGACGGCCAGGGCCTACGATGCTGCGGGCCGTGGGCCCTTCCGCGGCGGCCCCCTTCGCCACCCACAACCCTGATACCAAGGCGCCCACGGTGACAGCGGAAGTGGCGGGATCGGGCACGAGCCGGACCTTCATCGCCACAGCCTCGGACACCACCAGGGGGATCCGGGTGGAGTGCTTCATGGACGGCCCAAGCAGGGGCAGCGCCCTGGTGACCCTGACGCTGCCAGCGGGCGTGATCTG
>JAXLQS010000011.1:0-67635 GCA_046331485.1 Holophagaceae bacterium
CGGGTCCGCCTCGGCCCGTCAAGAAAGAAGCGTGATTCGCGCGCCCTCCCCAACCTATCCCGGCCAGGCCGGGATGCGGTACACTTCGGCCCATCCCACCTTCCCGAGGGTCCCCATGGCCAAACTGCTGGTGCACGAAAGCGCGGGCATCCGCGAATTCGAAATCATCGACAACGAAGTCCACATGGGACGGGAACTGGACAACACCCTTCGCCTGCCTGACCCGAGCATCAGCCGCCACCACTGCGTCATCCGCAAGGCGGCGGGCGGCTTCGAGATCCAGGACCTGCAGAGCAGCAACGGCGTGCTGGTGAACGGCAACCGGGTGCAGGCCTCGCCCCTGCGGGACGGGGACCGCATCACCCTGGGCCAGGTGCAGCTGACCTTCCAGGACCCACGGCCCGAGGTAGCCGCCACCGTGGCCATCAGCGCCATGGATGCCCCGCCGCCCAGCGGCACCGTGCGCATGTCCGCCGATCAGCTGGCCGCCATCCACGCGGGCAAGCCCCCCGCGGAAGTCGAGCCGAAGGCGCAGGTCCAGGATCAGGCCGCCACGGGCCCCGTGCCCACTCCCCCCAAGTCCATTCCCCCCGTGGCGCCGGCCACGCCCAGGACCGCGCCGGCCGCGGCTCCTGCCACCTCCGGCGGGCCCCTGCCCGCCTTCCTCGCCGCTTACCTGCCGCCCGTCCCGGATGACGCCCAGCCCACGGGTGAGCGGGGCGATTTCCTCACCCGCTTCGTGGCCGTCCTCCTGGACGTGATCCCCCTCATCGGCTTCTACATCGTCGCCTTCATCCTGGCCCTGGTGCCCGTGCTGGGCTGCATCGTCTTCCCACTCATCGGCCTGCTGGGCTTCGCCTACGGCTTCCTCTTCATCCCCTACTGCGAAAGCCAGTACGGCGGCTCCTTCGGCAAGAAGATCATGAAGCTGCGCATCGTTCCCGAGGACGATCCCAACGGCCGCATCGACTTCGGCACCGCCATCCTGAGGCGCGTGGGGCACATCCTGAACTTCAGCATCGGCTACCTCCTGGTGCTGGGCGGCGAGCGCAAGCACGTGGGCGACATGATCAGCAAGTCGGTCTGCATCAAGGTCGACCGCTGATGCAGGATTGAAGCCGGAAGGCGCCCGCATCCGCGGGCGCCTTCCGTTTGGCGCAGGAGGTTCCATGATCCTCACTGGCAGGCAGATCCTCGAGGCGAGGGCCAAGGGGCAGATCCGCATCGATCCCTGGCAGGCCGACCAGCTCAACCCCAACAGCTACAACCTGCGCCTGGGCGAGGACCTGGCGGTCTATACCGACCATGAGCTGGACATGGCCAGGCCCAACGGCATCGAGTTCCTCAAGATCCCACCCGAAGGCCTGCTGCTGCAGCCGGGGAAGCTGTACCTGGGCCGCACCCTGGAGTACACCGAAACCAAGGGCATGGTGCCCATGCTGGAGGGGCGCAGCAGTGTGGGGCGTCTGGGGCTCTTCGTCCATGTCACCGCCGGCTTCGGCGACATCGGCTTCTGCGGCTACTGGACCCTGGAGATCAGCTGCATCCAGCCCGTGCGCATCTATGCCGGGGTGGCCATCTGCCAGATCTTCTACCACACCGTCAGCGGCGAGTACGACAGCTACGACTCGGGCAAGTACCAGCGCAACTCCGGCATCCAGCCCTCGATGCTGTGGAAGGACTTCGTGAAGGAATGACCTTGGGCCAGCCTGCCCCCAGGTGGGAGCCGGGCTGGCCCAAGGGTGGGGCCTAGGCTTTGCCGGCCATCAGCTTGTTGAAGCCCGCAATCTTGACCCACCAGATGATGAAGCAGATGAGGGCCGTGGGCCCCGCCAGCATGTTGACGACCGGGATGATGCTGCAGCAGTTTGCGATGCAAGCCACCAGGCCGATGGTGTAGCCCCCGTCGCCCACCTCCTGCTGTTGCTCCGCGGCCCAGCTCTTGATGGACTCGGAGACGTTCTTCACGACGAAGAAGTGCCAGACGAGGTTGAAGAGCGGGATCAGCATGAGCCAGACCATGCCGGGCTCCATCTTCCGGTGGCGAGGCCCGGCCAGGTTCAGCGCCTTCTGCATCGTCAGGATGTAGAAGATCCCCACCGCGAGGCCGACCACCAGCATCAGCAGGATGAAGACCAGGCAGCCTCCGCCGAGCATGGCGGCCAGGGCATTGGAATCAGCTTGGGACATGGCGCCTCCGAAAACAGCCGCAACCCCACCGGGGTTCGGCTTGGGAACATGAGAACACTGGAACGGACTGCGTAAGTCTAGTGGGGCCATAGAGGAGGCACAAGACGGCAAATGAGTTGGCCGTCCAGTCCTCGCGCCGCTCCGCTCAGGAGGAGCCGGCCACCCGGCCTACCCCGTCCAGGACGATGCGCTTCGAAATCCACAGCAGGTTCACCACCACGCCGATGATCCCCAGGATGCGCCCCCACCGGGTCAGGCGCTCGCCCCGCCGGTCCATCCTGCCGACGGCCATGGCCTTCAGGTCGTTGCCTCCCATGACCCAGGCTGCAAGGCCCAGCAGGAACACGGGGGAAGGCGCCAAGCTGACGAGGCCAAAAAAGAAGAGCAGGGGACCCCGGGGCCTCCTGGCGATGTCCGTGGGCGGGGCCTCGATCAAGGGGGTCTCCTGGTTTCTACTTCAGCTCATGCACCGCGGTCGGGGCGTCGTGGTCCCAGCACACCTCGTAGGGCCGGATCTCCTGCTCGATGCCCTTGAGGGAGAAGGCACCCAGCTGCCGAAGGCCCTCCATCCCAAGGAGCTCGGCGGTGTGGGGGCCCACGACGATCTGCCCGGCCCGGGCCACGGAGCTCTCCAGGCGGGAAGCCAGGTTCACGGTGCTGCCCATGACGGTGTAGTCCATGCGCTTCTCGCAGCCGATGTCGCCCGCGAAGGCCTCGCCGCTGTTGATGCCGATGCGCATCTTCAGCTCGGGGTAGCCCTCGGGCCGCATCGCATTCAGCGCGTACAGGGTCTCCTGCATGGCGACCGCCGCCTCCACGGCGTGGCGGGCGTGGTCGGGGTCGGGGCTGGGCGCGCCGAAGAAGGCCATGATGGCGTCGCCGATGTACTTGTCCAGCGTGCCGCCCCGGCTGAAGATCTGGTCGGTCATGGCCTCGAAGGTGCGGTTCAGGATGCCCGCCAGCACCAGGGGTTCCATGCCCTCGCTCATGCGCGTGAAGCCGGAGATGTCGGCGAAGAGCACGCTGATCTGGCAGCGCTGGGCCTGCAGGGCCGGGGCCTCTTTGCTCTGGCTGGACTTCAGGATCTGGTCCACCACTGCCGGACTGTGGTACCGCTCCAGGCGCTGCCGGAACTTGGCCTCCCGCTCGCGCTGGATGCCCACGGCCGCGAAGTTGGCCATGGCCGAGAGCAGGTGCTCGTCCTCCCGCTTGAAGCCGCCCTTGTTGAGGCTGGTCTCCAGGTAGATCACCCCGAAGGCCTTCTCCTCCACGATCAGCGGGGCGCAGAGGGCCGAGGTGATGCCGTGGATCTTGATGCTCTCGCCGGCGCTGAAGCGCGGGTCCATGCGGGCGTCCGTGGTGAGGATGGCCACGCGGTTGTCCATGGCTGTGCGGGCGATGGTGCGGCTGATGGGGTTCGTGTGGGCGCCCGGCTGCTCCTCCCAGATCAGCTCGGGCACCAGCTCGCCGGCGGCGTCGGCCAGCAGGATGAAGCCCCGCTGGCAGGGGATCTGGGCCGTCACCAGGCCCATCACCGATTCCAGCAACTCTGCCAGGCCCGCGGCCCGCAGCAGGGTCCCGGCCATGCTCGCCAGGCGCTGGAAGAGGGTGACCGCCTCCCCCGCCGAGTGCTGGCCGCTGGCCTGGGCCAGCATGGCCTCCAGGCTGGCGTGGGGCACGAGGATGGAGCCGGAGGCGTCAAAAGCGCGATCTTCCAGGGAGATCTTCGAGGCCACGGTCCTGGGGGCCAGGCCGAGGTTCAGCCCTGCGGCCGGGGCGCCCCCGCCCTCGGGCACCCACACCACCATGGCCTCGCCCAGCAGCACCGCATCGCCGGGATGAAGGGGCGCCGGCTCGGTCAGCGCCGTGCCATTGAGGGTGGTGCCATTCAGGGACTTCATGTCCATGACGTGGGGCTGGCCGTCCTTGAGGAAGATCCGGGCATGGACGCGGCTCACGGCGTTCGCCTGGATCTTGATGGTGGCCTGGTCGCCGCGGCCGATGGTCACGCCATCCTCGGTGAGGGTCACGGGATGCAGGGCACCGTCAACCTGGAGGGTGAGCTTCATGGGATGTCCGGAAGGGCGTTGAGTTTAACATGCGCTGCAGACCTTATCGGCCCTTCACGCTAGCCTATGAGGTTCACCCGGAGCGGGTGCGGAGGTCCGTTGACCAAAGTCGGATTCATGTCCCTGGGATGCCCCAAGAACCTCGTGGATTCCGAGGTCATGCTGGGCCATCTGCGCCTGAAGGGCTACCAGATCACCCCCGTGCTGGAGGAGGCCCAGGTGCTGGTGGTGAACACCTGCGGATTCATCGACGCGGCCAAGAAGGAGAGCGTCGACGCCATCCTGCAGGCGGCCTCCATGAAGCAGGAGGGTGCCTGCGAGAAGCTCATCGTGGCCGGCTGCCTGGTGGAGCGGTACCGGGACGAGCTCCTGGCCGAGATGCCCGAGATCGACGCCTGCCTGGGCACCCGGGACATCGAACAGATCGCCGAGGTCATCGGCGCCGGGGCCAGCTTCGAGCTCAATCCCAACCCCGATTACCTCTACACCGAGGCCAGCCCGAGGATGCTCACCACCCCCAAGGCCTCGGCCTACCTGAAGATCAGCGAGGGCTGCGACCACGCCTGCGCCTTCTGCGTGATTCCCCAGCTCCGGGGCGCCCAGCGCAGCCGCAGCATCGAGAGCGTGGTGGCCGAGGCCAGGAACCTGGTGGCCCAGGGCGTGCTGGAGATCAGCCTCGTGGGCCAGGACACCACGGACTACGGCCGCGACTTCGGTGATCCCGACGCGCTGGAGAAGCTCGTCCGCGCGCTGGGGGCCGTGGAAGGCCTGCGCTGGTTCCGCATCCACTACGCCTATCCCAACCGCCTCACGGACGGCCTGCTGCGGGCCATGGCGGAGACACCGAACTGCGCCCGCTACCTGGACATGCCCCTGCAGCACGCCGATACCCGCATCCTCAAGGCCATGGCCCGGGGCGGCAGCCGATCCCAGTTCCTCAAGCTCATCGACAAGGTGCGCCGCCTCGTGCCGGGCATCTCCATCCGCTCGAACTTCATCGTGGGCTTCCCCGGCGAGGACGAGGCCGCCTTCGAGGAGCTGAAGGCCTTCGTGAAGGAGGCCCGCTTCGAGCACGTGGGGGTCTTCACCTACAGCCCCGAGGAGGGCACCTCCGCCTACGATCTCGGGGACCCCATCCCCAGGCGCACCAAGGAGGCCCGCAAGCGTCGCATCCTCGAGCTGCAGCAGAAGATCGCCCGGGAGAAGAACCAGGAGAAGGTGGGCCAGGTCATCGAGGTGCTGGTGGAAGGCGCTCACGAGGAGACCGACCTCATCGTGAAGGGCCGCCACGCAGGCCAGGCCCCGGACATCGACGGCAACGTGCTGCTGGTGGATGGCGCCCCCCGGGTGAACACCATCCAGCGGGTGCGCATCGTGAAGGCCCACGCCTACGACCTCATCGGCGAGGTGGAGGAGGGCGGCCTGGAAGCCAGCACGGCCGCCTACGAGCAGGCGTTCAAGGATCGTCAACAGCCCTAGTCGGAGCCTTCCCGGCATCAACTCCCGGCCGGGTGCCCCGCATCTGAGGCTGCCTTGCAGCCCCAGATGCGACCCGGCTCGGAGTTGAGGCCCACGCCTACGACTTCATCGGCGAGGTGGAGGAGGACGGCCCGGAAGCCAGCACGGTCGCCCACGAGGCGGCCTTCCGGAAAAGGGCCTAAACCGGCCTGCGAAGGTCCTCGTAGGCGAGGGATTGACCCACCCGGGGATCCTTCATGCGACGTCTGCCTCTGGCCTTTGCTTGTCTGGCCCTCTCGGCCTCCCAGGCGCCCAATCCGCCCCGCCTGGCCTTCCCGAGGCTGGCCCAGGCACCCTCCATGGCCCGGGATGCGGACCTCTCCAGCTGGGCCGGGGCCCTGGAGATCCGCGAGTTCGGGATGATCATGCCCGACGACAAGGGCGAGAACCGTTGGCCGACCATCGTCCACGCCGCCTGGGGCCCCGACGCCCTCTACGTGGCCATCGAGGCCATGGATCCCGAGCCTTCGAAGATCCACGCCGCCCGCCACATGCGGGACACGAACCAGGGCGACTTCGACTTCGTGGGCGTGGACCTGGATCCCTCCGGCAAGGGCCAGAGCATCATCCGCTTCTTCGTGACCCCCCTGGGCGGGCAGATCGACGAGATCATGACGGACAGCACGGGCGAGAACGCCTCGTACGACTGCCTGTGGGACTCCACCGGCGTGCTGACCCCCACCGGCTACGTGGTGAAGATGCGCATCCCCTACAGCAGCCTGCGCCGCATGCCCGGGGACTGGGGCCTGCGCGTGCTGCGCATCATCCCGCGGGAGCGGCGCTACGGCATCTCCTGGCCCCGCATGAGCAAGGACGTGCAGTGCGACATCTGCCAGCTGGCCCGGGTCTCGGGAGCCCCCGTGGACAAGCCCGGCTCGCCCTTCCTCGTCATTCCCTTCGCCACCTTCAACCGCACCCAGACCCTGGATCCGGACCCGGGCGCCGCCACCCGGAGCCAGTCCCGCCTGGGCCTGGACCTGCGCTACGCCACCACCGCGCTCACCTTCGAGGGCACCTACCGGCCCGACTTCGCCACCGCCGACGCCGACGTGGACCCGCTGCAGATCAACAGCCGCTTCAAGGTGTTCTACCCCGAACGGCGGCCCTTCTTCCTGGAGGGCATGGACCTGCTGGGCGTCCAGGGGGCCCAGCGCCAGTTCTTCAGCCGCTCCATCCAGAACCCGCTTTACGGCGTGAAGGCCTCCGGGCAGGCGGCCTTCGCCACCTGGACCGTGCTCCACGCCAGGGACCAGGACGGCGGCCTGCTGCTGGGCGCCAACGGGGCCTCGGGGGTGGACGGCCTCGCCACCCGGGACACGGCCGCCTCGGTGAAGTTCCTCACGGACAGTCGCGGCTCGGGCCTCTCCCTGCTCGGCACCGACAAGGCCCTGCTGGGCGGCCCCGGCGGCACGGGCGGCCAGAGCGGCGGCCTTTACGTGGACCAGTACCTGGGCTCCGAGTTCCACTTCATCGGCAGCGCCATGACCGCCGTGTCCCACCTGCCCCAGTCCGATGGCTCGCAGTCCTCGAAGCGGGGCACCGCCACCTCCGCCGAGCTGGACTGGAACACCCGGAACTGGTCCGGCTGGATCCTCACCCAGGCCACCAGCCCGGACCTGGAGCTGCTCTCGGGCTTCACGGACCTGCAAGGCTACCGCCGCGACAACGCGGGCTTCGGCTGGAAGGACAACTGGAACGAGGGGAAGCTCTCCTCCGCCAACGCCTTCCTCCGGTGGCGGAAGCTCACCTGGTGGAACGGCGACCCCATGGACCGTGCCCTGGGCCTGGACGCCTGGCTGGAGACGGCCGGCCGGCTGAGCTTCTTCCTCAACTGGGACATCGCCGGCCGCACCTGGGCGGAAGACCGCGTGCAGTCCGTCGCGGCGCGTTCCCTCACCCTCGGCGGCAACTGGCGGCTCTATTCCGCGGTGCGCTTCGGCTGGAACGCCACCGAGGCCCGCACCCTCGATCTGGGCTCCGGCGATCCGGCCCGCTTCCGCTCCGCCCAGCTGTTCCTCTACGGAACCCTGGGCTCGCTCTCCTACAACCTCACGGGGCTGCAGGGCGCCCTGGACCGGGAGGCCGACAACCAGCACCTGATCCGGGCACGGGAGCTCACCGCCACGGGCAGCTGGCAATTCCCCCGCTCGTTCTACCTGAAGACCCAGGCCTTCGTGGTGCGCTACGACGGCACCGAGGGGGAGGGCGTGGACAAGTTCCTCAAGGCCTTCCTCGGCTGGCAGCCCAACGCCTTCACCAACGCCTACCTGGGCTGGTCCGGCCAGCGCCGCCGGGATCCCCTGGCCATCATTCCCAGCGAGCGCATGGTCGAGCGGGGCCTCTTCGCCAAGCTCGCCTACGCCATGCAGTTCTAGGACCACGGCTACACTGGTCCGATGCTCGAGCTTTGCCATCTGACCCGCGCCTACGAACTCGGCGGCGAGCGCGCCGGCGTGTTCGGCGTGTCCCTCACCGTGCCACGGGGCTGCCTGGCGGTGCTGGCGGGCCCCAGCGGCAGCGGGAAGACCACCCTGCTCCAGCTGGCGGGCCTGCTGGACACGCCGGATGAAGGGGAGGTGCGCCTCGAGGGCGAACCCGTCTCCGTCCTCTCCGAGAAGGCCCGGTGCGACCTGCGGCTCCGTCGGCTCGGCTTCGTGTTCCAGGCCTTCAACCTGGTGCCCGTGCTGTCGGCCCTCGAGAACGTCATGCTGCCCCTGCAGCTCCGGGGCGCGCCCGAGGCCGAGGCCAGGCTCCGGGCCGAAGCCGCCCTGGAGCGCGTGGGCCTCTCCGACCGCGCCCACCACCGGCCGGGCCAGCTCAGCGGCGGGCAGCAGCAGCGGGCCGCCATCGCCCGCGCCCTGGCCCCGGAGCCGCTCCTCGTCCTCGCGGACGAGCCCACCGCCAGCCTCGACCACGCCCACGGCGGCCCCCTCATGGACCTCATGGCCGAGCTGGCCGCCGAGCGCGGCGTCACCTTCCTGGTCGCCAGCCACGATCCCTCCGTCATCGCCCGCGCCCACCGCGTCTTCCGCCTCATGGACGGCCGGCTCGTCGGGGAGGAGCGCCCGTGATCCTCGCCCGTCTGGCCCTCCGGAACCTGCTGCGCCAGCGGCGGCGCACGGCGCTGACGCTCATGGTCGTGGTCGCGGGCTTCGTGGCCCTGAGCCTGGCCGGGGGCTTCATGGCCCAGACTTTCCAGGGGCTCAGCGACTCGGCCATCCGGGGGGGCCTGGGGCACCTCCAGGTGATGCCGCCGAACGCCCTGGAGGGCGACGAGGCCCAGAGCCTGGAACAGGCCCTGCCCGATGGCGAGGCCCTGGCCCAGCGGCTCCGCCAGGATCCGGCCGTGGCCGAGGTGCTACCGCGCACCCAGTTCATGGGGCTGCTCTCCAGCGGGGCGAAGAGCGTGGCCTTCCTGGGCACCGCCGTGGATCCCGTGCTGGAGCCCCGGCACATGGCCTGCACCGAGGCCCTGAACAGCGGGGCGAGGACCGCCGCCGGCACCGGCTCCCGCTGGCTCTCCGCCGATCCGGCCGCCCGCGAGGTGATCCTCGGCGTGGGGCTGGCCCGCACCCTGGGCGCCACCGTGGGCAGTTCCCTCACCCTGATGTCCACCACGCGCGACGGCGCCCTCAACGCCGTGGATGTGGAGGTGGCGGGCCTGCAGGACCTGGGCCTCCGCGAGTTGAACGACCGCTTTCTCACCGTCAGCCTGGCCACAGCCAGCCAGCTGCTGGACGCGGGCCCGGCCCGGTCCCGGCTCTCCGTCATGCTGAAGCGCCCCCAGGACACGGCCCGGGAGCAGGCGCGAATCCAGGCCCTGCTGCCCGGCACCTCGGTGAAGCCCTGGTTCGAGCTGGCCTCCTTCTACCGGCAGGTGAAGCTGCTCTACTTCGCCATCTTCGGCTTCATGGGCCTGGTGCTGTTCCTGGTGGTGCTGCTGGCCACGGCCAACACCCTGCTCATGTCGGTCATGGAGCGCGTGCGTGAGTTCGGCGTGCTGCGGGCCATGGGCCTCCAGCCCCGCCAGCTGTTGGCCCTCCTGCAGTGGGAGGGGGCCTTCCTGGGCCTCCTGGGCAGCGCCCTGGGCCTGGCCGCCACCCTGCTGCTGCGGGCCGGACTGAACAGCCTGCACATCCAGATGCCCGCCCCGCCCGGCACCAGCCACGGCTATGAGCTGGACATCCACTTCGTGCCGTCCGTGTACCTCATCGTGACCCTCGGCCTGCAGGCGACCCTCCAGGTGAGCGCCCTGTTCCCCGGCCTGAAGGCGGCCCGGCTGCGCATCGTGGAGGCCCTGCGTCATGTCTAGGGCGCCGCGCATCGCCTGGTGGTTGGCCACCGGCTTCGGCAGCGGCTACCTGCAGCCCGCGCCGGGCACCTGGGGCAGCCTGGCGGGGCTGGCCACCTGGCTGCTGCTGCTGGGCCTCCTCCGCCAGGTCCGGGGCGGGGCCTTCCTCTGGACCCTCCTGGTCGCGCCCCTGGCGCTGACCCTGGCCGCCGTCTGGGCCTCGGGCGCGGTGGTGCGCGAGACCGGCCAGAAGGATCCCTCCTTCATCGTGGCCGACGAGTGGGCCGGCATCTGGTTCGCCCTCACCCCCCTGCTCTTCACCCCCACCCTGCAGCCCCAGCCCTGGTCCCTCTGGGTGGCCCGGCTGGTGACCCCCTTCATGCTCTTCCGCCTCTTCGACATCTGGAAACCCGGCGTGGTCAACACCGCCCAGCGCCTGCCCGGCGGCTGGGGGGTGGTCCTGGACGATGTGCTGGCCGGCCTGCTGGCCGCGCTGATCGTGTGGCCCCTGGATCGCTGGCTGGGTGCCCAGTCGCTCCTCCACCCGGAGCTCTGGCGCTAGCTAGCGTCCCGTCTCCTCCAGCAGTTGCTTCCACACGCTGGGTTCGCTGAGCCGGCGCTGCTCGTCGAAGCGGCGGCTCTCGATGAGGTAGCGGTAGCCCTGTTCCGTGAGGAAGAGCTGGCGGTTGCGGGCGAACTCCTGCTCCGTGGTCTCGCTGCTGATGAGCGAGTAGAAGTAGCTCACGTTGCGGTCGCCCTTGGGGCGCAGGATGCGGCCCAGGCGCTGGGCCTCTTCCTGGCGCGAGCCGAAGGTGCCGCTCACCTGGATGGCCACGGAGGCATCCGGCAGGTCGATGGCGAAGTTGGCCACCTTGCTCACGATGAGGATGCGCAACTGGCCCTCCCGGAACTGCTTGAAGAGCGCTTCCCGCTCCTTCTCGGGCGTCTGCCCTGTAAGCACGGGGGCGTTCAGGCGCTCGCCGATGATGCGGAGCTGCTCCAGGTACTGGCCGATGACGAGGATGTTGTCCTCGGGATGCCCCGCCAGCAGCTCGTCCATCACCGTCATCTTGAGACTGTTCTCGGAGGCGATGCGGAAGCGCTGGCGCTGGTCCGCCACGGCGTATTCCATGCGTTCGTCCGTGGGGAGGGGCACGCGGATCTCCAGGCAGTGGGCCGTGGCGATGAAGCCGTCCTTCTCCAGCATCTTCCAGGGCACGTCCACCCGCTTGGGGCCGATGAGGCTGAAGACGTCCTCCTCCTTGCCATCCTCGCGCACCAGGGTGGCGGTGAGGCCCAGACGCCGCTTGGCCTGCAGCTCGGCCACCGCCCGGAAGACCGGCGCCGGCAGCATGTGCACCTCGTCGTAGATCACCAGGCCCCAGTTGGCCGCCTCGAAGAGCTTGAAGTGCTCGAAGGGGCCGGTTTTGCTGCGGCGGTAGGTGAGGATCTGGTAGGTGGCGATGGTGACGGGCCTGATCTCCTTGGTGTCGCCCGTGTAGAGGCCGATCTGGTCCTCCGTGAGGCTGGTCTTGTCCAGGAGCTCCTGCTTCCACTGCTTCACGGCGGTGCCGTTGGTGGTGAGCACCAGGGTGTGGGTCTGCAGGCTGCCCATGCAGCCGATGCCGATGACGGTCTTGCCCGCGCCGCAGGGCAGCACCAGCACGCCCGCGCCACCATCGGGGCCGCCGCCCGCGTGGAAGACATCCACCGCCGCCTGCTGGTAGGGCCGCAGGCCGAAGGGCTTGCCGTTCTGCTTCGTGGTCGGGGCCAGCTCGAAGGGCAGCGGGTCGCCGGGCTTGTAGCCGGCCATGTCCTGCACGGGGTGGCCCAGGCGGATGAGCTGCAGCTTCACCTCGCCGCGCATGCCCGTGTTCAGGAAGATGCCCTTCTCATCCGGGTAGGGCTCCGCCAACAGGCCCTGCAGCGACTTCTGGTTCTCCAGCTCCCAGAAGAGGCCGCGGTCGTCCATCTCCAGCGCCAGCCGGTCGCCCTTGGCCACCAGGCGCAGCTTGCCGTAGCGGGTGCCGTGGTCCTCGATCTCCTGAAGCAGGTTCTGGGGCACCGGGTACTTGGACCAGGCATTCAGGGTTTCGATCATGTCGGCGCAGGACACCCCCGAGGCCGAGGCGTTCCAGAGGCTGAGGGGGGTGATCCGGTAGGTGTGGATGTGCTCGGGGCTCTTCACCAGCTCGGCAAATCGCGCCAGCTCGTCCCGCACCTGCTCGAAGGCCGGGTGGGCCACCTCGAGCAGCAGGGTGCGATCGCTCTGGACGATCAGGGGATTGTCGGGACGGAGGGCGATCACGGCGGTGGCAGACCCAAACCTTTGAGCGTAGATGGCCGGGCCGGGGCGGGTCAACGAAAGGCGGTCAGACCAGGGGTCCGACGATGGCTTCCGGAGGGGTCCGGAGCCCCGCCCTGCCTGGCTTAATGGAACCCTCCAGGTCGGTTAAGAAAAGGTCAGGCTCCAGATCGGTGGAAGAGGATTATAGTCTTCCATCCCTTGAGACCCGTCCCTTCCAAACCCCACTCAAGGGATCACGCATGGAGCCGACATGGCCTCGCCGCTGACTCGATCACTATCCGCATTCGCCTTGATCGCCTTCCTCGGCTGTGGCGGCGGCGGTGGGGGCTCCACCCCACCGCCCTCCACCACTCCGACGGTCAGCAGCGTCAGCCCCACCCATGCCAGCCCCGGGGCCTTAGTCACCCTCACCGGAATCAACTTCACCAACGTCAGCGCCGTCTCTTTCAACGGTCATGCCGCCTTCTCCTACTCGCTGGCGAGCAGCACCCAGATCAATGCCGTGGTGCCAGGCAATGCCACCACCGGCCCCATCCAGGTGACAACGCTGAACGGCCAGGCGAGTTCCCCCAGCTTCACCGTGGACGCCGCCCAGGCCCCGACCATCGCCTCCTACACACCCTCCACCCTGTCCATCGGCACCGTCGTCACCCTCACCGGTTCCCACTTCGTGGGCACCACCGCCGTGCAGTTCAATGGCGTCAACGCCACCACCTTCACCGTGGACAGCGATACCCAGCTCCGCGCCACGGCCCCCGCGGGCCTGACCGCCGGGACCATCACCGTCACCAGCGGCGGTGGGGTGGCCACCAGCACGGCCTACACGGTGAATGCCTCGGCCCAGGCCCAGGTCATGATGAACACGGGCTTCGAAGCGGTCGCCCCGAGTCCAATCATCTGGAAGGGCAATACGGACATCATCTCCACCGCCAACGGGGCCAACATGGTGCCCCACTCCGGAACCCACTACGCCTGGGTTGGCGGCTATGGCTCCGTGAATTCCGACCAGATCACCCAGGACTTCTGGGTGCCCGCGACCGCCACCGTGGCCGATGTCACCTTCTATGTGAAGATCATCACCGCCGAGCCTGGCGCCGTCGCCACGGATACCTTCACAGTCCAGGCCCTCAGCACCACCAACACGGTGCTTGGAACCCTGCTCACCAAGTCCAACCTGAATGCGGCGGACTACACCGCCTTCACCGTGAGCCTTTTGCCCCACAAGGGCCAGGTCGTGCGCGTCTCGTTCAAGAGCCAGGAGGATGCCCAGAACGCCACCAGCTTCCTGCTCGATGACGTGACGGCCACCATCGCCGTCCCGGACTCCGCCGATCTCAAACCGGTCATCACCAGCTTCACGCCCACCTCCGGCGTAGCCGGCGTGGACACCGTCACCATCTCGGGCCGCAACTTCTTTGGCCTCACCAGCGTCACCATCGGCGGCGCCAGCGCCGCCTACACCCTCACCGACGGCACGAGCCTCTCCACCGTGATCCCCGCCGGCGCGGCCAACGGTGCCGCCCCCATCAGCATCGCCAACGCCCAGGGCACCGGCACCTCGGCCACCAACTTCACCGTGGCCTACGGCGCCCCCACCATCACCTCGGTCAACCCGACCCAGGCCCCCGTGGGCGCCACCGTGGTGATCGACGGCACCTATCTCGGCTACGCCGGCACCACCCTCACCCTCAACGGCACTCCCCTCACCATCGCCTCCCAGAGTCCCACCCAACTCACCTTCACGGTGCCCGTGGGTGCCACCTCCGGCAACCTGGCGGTCACCACCCCTGGGGGCCAGCTCACCCGGACCTTCACAGTCAACACCGCAGCCACCACCCTGGACCTGCATGTGGACAAGGTCCAGCTGACCCAGAGCACCCAGAACGCCGCCAACTCCGTGCCCATCGTGGCCGGCAAGGACGGTCTCATCCGAGTCTGGGTGCTGGCCAACCAGACCAACACGGCCACCCCCACCGTCCGCATCACCCTGAGGAACAACGGCGTGGACGTGGCCGGCTACCCGAAGGATGTGACCGCCCCTGCCGCCAGCGTCCCCCTGACGGTCAACGAATCTGTCCTCACCGCCAGCTGGTACCTGGCCGTTCCCGGCACGGACCTGACGACACCCGGCCCTTCTGGATACAGCGTGCTGGCCGTGGTGAACCCCACCGGGGCCGTGGCCGAGGCTGACACCACCAACAACCAGATGACCGCCACCTTCACCAGCACCACTGTCCCCACCTTCAAGACCACCATCTTCCCGGTGGTGCTTGCCAGCGGCACGGGTGACATCTCCGCCGCCAACAAGGACGCCTGGGCGGCCCGTCTGGCCAAGATGTATCCCGTGGCCAGCGTGGACGTGGCGGTTGGCTCGACCTTCACCGGTTCGGTATCCACCCTCGAATCGAGTGGCACGGGCTGGAGCACCCTCCTCTCCGACCTTGCCACCAAGCACCAGGCCGATGGCGCCAATGATCGCTACTACTACGGCGCCCTGAATGTGAGCTACCCATCTGGCGTGGCGGGCCTCGGCTACGTCCCCTCCGCGCCCAGTGCCTCCTTCGCCTACCGCACCGCCATCGGCTGGGACAAAACGAGCGGTTACAAGGACGGTGGCCTGTTCCCCGAGGTCTTCGCCCATGAGGTGGGCCACAACATGGGCCGGCCCCACAGCCCCTGTCCGCTGGTGGATGGCCCTGCCAACCCTGACCCGGCCTATCCCTATGCCGGCGGATACATCGGGGTGTGGGGCTACGACAGCACCACGAACACGCTCCACTCCCCCACCGTCGACAAGGACATCATGGCCTACTGCACCCCGAACTGGGTGAGCGACTACGTCTACAAGAAGATCCTCGACTTCCGGGGCGGCACGGGCGGCTTCCTCACCGTGGGCGCCGAGGACGCCCCCCGGCCCAAGGCCCTGGCCACGGCCCGGGAGTGCCTCATCGTCCGCGGCATCGTCCGGGAGGACGGCCAGGTTGAGATGCTGCCTTCCTTCCGCACCAAGGCCCTGCCCACCCAACTGCCCACTTCCGGGGAATTCACCCTGGAATGCCTGGACCAGAAGGGCACCACCCTCTTCTCCACCGCCCTTGAGCTGATGGAAGTCGGATGTGCCCCCAAAGGCCACGACCGCCACTTCGTCATGGCCCTGCCCCTGGATGCGACCGTGCTGGATTCCCTCACCGGACTCCAGGTCGTCAAGGCCGGGCAGACGCTGGCCAGCCTGCGCTCCCTGACCGCCGGCGCCCGGATCGTCAGCGCCGCCCCCGAAGCCCAGCGCCTCTCCACTGGCAAGCTGCAGCTCACTTGGGACGCCACGATCCATCCCGCTGCCATGGTCCGGGACGCGGATACCGGGGAAGTCATCGCCATCCTCTCTGGTGGCCGCCAGGCCATCACGGCCACCGGCAAGCGCTTCGACCTGGTGCTCAGCGACGGCGTGACCAGCCGCACGCACCGGCTGGAACCCGCCAACTAGCCTGCTTGTTTTCTCCACCTGAGCGCCCGGCATGCCGGGCGCTTTTTGCGCGTGAGCGGATTCCACTAATGTGGGATACTGGAAGATCCTCTGTACCCAGGTGCTCATGCCGCACACGCACTTCCAGCTTCTGTCGAACTGCTCGGATGAGCAGCTCCGGACCATCTGTGAGCGGCGGCGCCTCCCCATTCCCATCCGCTGGGAGGACTGCGGCGAGGGCCGCATGCGCCTGCTCAAGACCATGGTCTTCCACCTCGAGGACCACAAGCGCCTCTCGGACACCCTCGCCGACCTGGACAGCGGATCCCTGGTAGCCCTGAAGCACCTCGTCAGCGACGGGGCCCGGCCGGAACCCGCCGTGATCGACACCCTGCGCGACCTGGGCCTGATCCTCCCGAACGGCGACGACTGGTCCGTAGCGGAGCGGGTGGCCGACGCCCTGGAGGATTTCGACGAGGGCGCCCTGAGCTTCCAGGCCCCCGCGGAGGTGAAGCTCAAGGCGGCCGAACCCTTCCGTTTTTCCCTGGCCCTCACCAGCGTCCTGCTCCGCTGCGTGGCTGGCCTGCGCGTGCTCAAGGGCGGCCTGCCTGCCAAGAAGGAGCTGGGCCAGCTCATGCAGCGCAACGCCGTGCTCCAGGAGGAGCAGGACGCGACCCTGCTCTTCACCCTGCTCCACCGCCTGGGCCTCCTCTGGAACCGCGACGGCCGCGTGGAGACCCTGCTGCCCGCCGTGACCAGCCATCCCCCGCGCTGGGTGGCTGAACGCGCCTTCGCCAGCCTGCTGGAACACGACCTCAAGGCCTGGGGCATGCCCCCCGCCGAGGACCGGCACTTCCTCATGCAGCACCTACTGGAACGGCGGGGCCAGACCCTGGCCGTCCAGCCCTTCCTGGCCTTCCTGAAGACCCTGCACCCCCTGGACGAGGAGCGCACCCGGACGGTGTTCCTGCCCTTCCTTAGCCGCATGGGCATCATCCAGGGTGACGAGGGCTTCACCCACCTGCGCCTCACGGAACACGGCGAGGCCCTGGCCCACGAATACCTCCTTCGCGACCTGAAGGGCACGGCGGCCCACTGGCAGCAGCTGGAGCAGGACCAGCCCATGATCATGCAGCCCACCCTGGAGCTGCTGACCCCCCTGCTGCAGAACCCCCACCGCCTGCTCCAGCTCGCGCAGCTGGCGGACGTGGAATCCCTGGACGCCATGGGCAGCTTCCGCGTGAGCCACGCCACCCTGGTGCGGGCCCTGGACGCGGGCGTGCCCCTGGAAGAGCTGGGCCTGCGCCTGGGGGCCACCACCCAGACCCTTCCCCAGCCCCTGCTCCAGCTGCTGGAGGATCTCTCCCGCCGCGTGGGCGAGGTGGAGGTCCAGCAGGGCGTGCGCCTCGTACGCGCCCGCACCGCCCACCTGGCCGACGAGCTGAAGCTGCGGCCAGAGTTGGCCCCCCTCAAGCTTGGCTCCCTCTCCGAAACCGTCCTGGAGGTGCGCGGCGACGGCAATGCCCATGCCCTGCTCAAGCAGGCCGGCTTCATGCCCAAGCCCGGCCGCTTCCTCGCGCTCAGCGTAGATTCGGACGAGAAGCTCTACCTCTGGGCCCTGGCGGCCCTGGCCTTCGTGGATGAGAAGGGCATGAACCACCACCTGGAGCCGGTGCAGCAGATGGTGCGCTCGGCCATCCAGAAGCTCCACGACGAGGACCCGGCCCTCTACCAGGAGGTGCAGCGGCGCATCCCCATGCTGCACCTAGGCGGCGAGGACCAGCTGGCCGAGGAGGTGCAGCGCATCCTCGAGTACGCCGCGGGCCACACGCTCATGGTAGAGCTCACCTACCTGCCCCCGGCCGCCCACCGCACCCAGCTGCGGCGCGTGTCGCCCCGCACCATCCAGGAGGACCATCTGCTGGCCTTCTGCCACCTCCACCAGGAGGAGATGGCCTTCCGCCTCACCCGCATCCAGGGCGTGAAGCTGCTCAACGAGCGCGGCTGGACCCCGGCGAACCACAGCCAGGCGGGGTGATTCTCTCCGGGGGTTCCTCGCTCTGCGCCCCCCCCCGGACCCCCACGCTCAGCCCAGCCAAGCCGGGCTTCGCTTGATCCTCTCCGGGGCTCCCGCGGGAACCTAGACCAACTCCTTCAGCCGCTTGTCCAGCACCTCGGCCAGCTTTTCGACCACCTCGCGGCTCTCGCTGCGGGAGATCTGGACCTCCTTTTCCAGCTTCCGCTCGGTCTGGAGGACGGACTTCTGGATCTGCGAGAGCATCCCCTTGATGTCATCCAGGTCATTGAGCAGGGAGTTCAGCCGCGGATCGGGGGGACGGCTGTTGCCGAAAACCCCGATGCCGGCCAGCACGGTGGCAAGGGCCGTGAGCAGAAGGATCAGGAGGAGGAGGGGATTGCTGGCCATAGGCACACCTTGCCCCTGGCGTTGCCAGGACCGTGCCGACTACTGGGGCTTCTGTTTCACCCGCTGGTAATCGTCACCCATCACCTTGAGGGGCTTCTCCACGGGGATGACCAGGTAGGGCTCCACCTTCCGCCCCCCCTTGCGAGACGCCAACTGCAATTCCTGCTGAACTAGCTCCTTGGCCTGACGTTCCTTGGCCACTTCGGAGGCATGGAGCGCCGCGAGCCGGGTCAGCTCCTGATCCTGCCGCTGGGTCTGGGCGGCCAGCTCATCGGCCCGGTGCTTCTGCTGGAGGCCCCAGGTCCCCAGGCCGGCCAGGGCGGCCAGCAGGGGCAGGGCCGCGGCAGCCAGAAGCCCCCAGGTGGGACGCTTGCGCTCCGTGCGGCTGCGGCGCTGGGCCTCCCGCCGCAGATCATCGGCCAGGGCAGTGAGTTCCGCGGCCGGCTCCGAGGGCTGGAGGTTCGCCACGGGCCCCAGGCCCAGCAGATCGCGGAGCTCGGCTCGAAGCTGAACGTCCTCGGCGGGTTCGAATCGCCGGGCGGGATCAGACCAGGGCATGCACGCCTCCTGAAGGGTTGAGCTGATCTTTGAGCTGGGCCTTGGCCCGGTAGATGCGGGTCTTCACGGTGGCCTCGGGGATGGCGAGGATGTCCGCGATCTCCCGGATGGACAGGCCCTCCACCACGAACAGCCACAGGGCCTCGCGGAAGGTCGGTGAAAGCGAGCGCATGCGCTCCCGCACCTCCTGGTTGAGCACCTGGTCGTCGGCCCCCCCGGCGAGTCCGGGCTCGGTGACGGATTCCAGGCTGAGGTTCTGGTTCTTCATGGGACGGCGCTCGGTGAGGGACAGGGTTCGCACGGTGCCATACAGGAAGGCCGTGGGGTGCTCCACCCGCTCCTCGCGCTGCATGAGGATGACGAAGGCCTCCTGGGCGATGTCCTCCGGGAAGGTGGCCCCGTACCGCCGTGAATAGCTCACGAGCCTCGGGTAAAGCTCGGCAAAGGCGGCATGAAAGGCCTCCTGGGTGCCGAACGGGGTTTCCTGGGGGGACTGCGGCATGCATGGGCTCCGACGCCTTAGGATGCCAGGAACCCCCCAGAGGTTCCGGCTACGCTGGAGGGGATGGAACATCCCCTTCAAGCCTGGCGCGACACCCTCGAGGAATTGGGGGTGATGGGATTGGTGCGCGAGCCCGTCCAGGCGATTCCCATCGCCACCTCCATTGCGCCTGCCCCGCCCCCGGGCCGGGCCCCCGCGGTTCGTCCCGCCCCGGCCCCCGCGACCCGGTCGGCTGCCGCCTACGCCCCCCCCACGGATCCCATCGGATGCCCACCCCCGGAGGGGGTGGCACAGGCCGCCAGCCTGCAGGACCTGCAGCAGGCCATCCAGGGCTGCCTGGCCTGCCCCCTGGGCCCGGGCCGCCTCAGGTTCGTGTTCGGGGAGGGGGATCCCCGGGCCCGGCTCATGTTCGTGGGCGAGGGCCCTGGCCGCGACGAGGACCTCCAGGGCCGGCCCTTCGTGGGCAAGGCCGGGGAGCTGCTGGACAAGATGATCGGGGCCATCGGATTGAGGCGGGATCAGACCTACATCGCCAACGTGGTGAAGTGCCGTCCCCCCGACAACCGCACGCCGACCTCCGAGGAGGCTCACGCCTGCCTGGGCTACCTGCGCCGGCAGATCGAGCTGATCCGGCCCGCGGTGATCGTCACCCTGGGCGCCACGCCGCTGCGCGAGTTGGTGGGGGTCGGCGAAGGCATCACGCGGGTGCGCGGCCAGTGGAAGCGTGTGGTGGTTGGAAACCGCGAGATCCCAGTCATGCCCACCTTCCATCCGGCCTATGTGCTGCGCCAGTACACGCAGGATGTGCGCCGGGCCGTGTGGGAGGACCTGAAAGCCGCCAAGGAGTGGGCGGACCGCGCCGGGGGTCCGGAAGACTGAGGCCTGAAGACTGAAGACTCTCGTGTCATGCTAGGCGCAGGTTTCCGAGGGCCGCCCATGCGTCTTGTCAACGTGTTCTTCATCGTGCTGCTGTTGCTGGTCCTGATGGTGCTCGGCAACCTCTACCTCACGAACCACGACCTGCTGGTGCGCGAAGTCGTGGTCTTCGGCGAAAGCATCAAGCTCCAGAGCGTCATCCTCCTCACCTTCCTACTCGGCTTCCTGCTCAACGTGCTCTACACGGGCATCATGGAAGTGATCCGCTTGGTGCGCGGCCTCAATGATTCCGCCGACACCCGCCTGGTGAAGCGCATCTCGGAGCGCATGCAGGACGCCCGGGACCTGGTGGCCCACGGGCTGCCCCGTGAGGCCAAGGGCATCCTGGAGAGCATTCTCGAGCAGCGCAAGGAGCACATCCCCGCGCGGATCCTGCTGGGCGAGGTCCTCCTCAAGACCGGCAGCCCGGATGAGGCCGTGAAGCTCTTCCAGGCCCTTTGCGAAGACGAGCCGGACCAGGTCGAAGGCCGCTACCAGCTGGCCGAGGCCCTGATGGCGGTCCGGAACTCCGAAGCCTCCGTGGCCGTGCTCCAGAAGCTGGCCGCCGATCACCCCAAGAAGGCGCTGCGCGCCTGGCGGCGCCTGCGGGCCCTCCACATGGAGGCCCAGCGCTGGGAGGAGGCGGCCGAAGCCCACAAGAAGCTGCTGACCCACTTCGCCGGCGAGCTCACCCAGGGCGAGAAGGCCCAGGGTTCGGCCCTGGCCTACCAGATGGGCATGGCCAAGGTGGACGCGGACCAGTTCAAGGACGCCGCGCAGATCTTCCAGCAGGTGATCAAGGACGAACCGGACTTCGTGCCCGCCTACCTCAGCCTGGGCCGCTGCATGATCCTCCAGGATCAGGAGGCCCAGGGCCTCGAGATCCTCATCGAGGGCTTCCGCAAGACCGGTGAGGGAACCTTCCTCCAGGAGTTGGAGGACTACTTCATCCAGCTGGGCCGCCCCGAGGATGGCCTCGCCCTCATGCGCCGCCTGGCCGCCACCTCCAAGCACGCCACCACCGCCAAGTTCTTCCTGGGCAAGATGCTCTACCGCCTGGAGATCCTGGACGAGGCCCTGGACCTCTTCCAGGAGGTGCGCAGCCAGGTGGTCTACAGCCCCATCCTCTTCTTCTTCATGGCCAAGATCCACAGCCGCCGGGCCCGCCTGGACGCCGCCCTGAACGAGTACCGCCAGCTGCTCCGCAACCTGGGGATCCTCAAGCTCCGCTACGAGTGCGCCGTGTGCAACCAGCGCACCCAGGACTACGCCGATCGCTGCGAGAACTGCGGCAGCTGGAACAGCCACCACTTCATGTTCAAGGAGAGCGACCTCCCCGAAGGCCCCATCCGGAATGAGTCAGGCAGTTGGATGGCGATGCTCTGACGGGTCGCGAGGGAGGCTGCAGTGCAGCCTTCCGAGCGGGCCACCCGGCGGGCTGAGCATCGCGACCAGGTTGGCCAGCACCCTGGATCATCAAAAAGGGCGCCGTGGGCGCCCTTTTTGCAGTGATAGCTCAGCTAATGGATGCCGAAAAAACCTATGCAATCGCCTGTCGAATATCGAACAGGAGGCGCTTGAGCTCCAGCTCGGACAGCTGCAGGGGCACCTGCTGCTTCACCTCGTCCTTGCGGTAGAAGGCGATCCGCTTCACCACGATCTTGTTCTTGCCGATGCTGATTTCGTTGAACTGGATCTGGGTGTCGTCCTTGTAGGGCGGCAGGCTGCGCAGCTGGATGTACATCCCCCGGCGGTCATGGTCCACGATCTCCAGGCGCTCCTTCAGGTAGTCCACCTGCTCGGAGAGCTTTTCCGCCTTGGTCTTCAGCTTGGCGAAGCTGAGCTTCTTGGGCACGTGGCGCTCGAGCACCATCTCACCCAGCTGCACGCCGCCTCCGGCCCGGCGGAGGAAGCCGTCCAGGGTGCCATCCAGCTCGGCGTCCGTCTGGTGGAAGGTCTCGAAATCCTGGAACTCCCCGGGGAGCACGGAGTCGTCGTAGCGCTTGGCCTTGCGGGAGAGCTTCATGGACCACCTCGGGAAGGGCTGGATCTCTCCTGAGCCAGAGCCGTGCCAGGAATTTTCTACCGTGATCCTCGAGGCACAGGCCTTGATCTGGCAGCACTTCCACCACAGCCTTGCCCAGCGAGTCCTGCCTAGAACCCCGGGCCTTTCGCCAGCTCGTGTCCGGTAGTGGTCAGGCAGGAAGCGACCTGTTCGGATCCGAACAGAGTTCAGGCGGGGGCCGTCCCGGGCCAACGGCGACGGTAGATCATCCGCTCCAGGGCCCGGCTGTAGGCGCTCCAGGCCCCCCGCCGGACTCGTCCTGCACGGCGCGGAACATGACCTCCAGCTTCCCGTCGAGGTCATCAAGGTGGTGGACCAGGAGGGCCTCGGGGGTCTTCGGCAGCACCGGCGAGCCGAACTCCAGCCGCCCGTGGTGGCTGAGGACGATGTGCAGGATCTGCATCCGGAGCTCCTCGGGAAACCCGGGGATCTTGCCCACGGCACGGCTGATCCAGTCGGCCTCCAGGGCAATGTGGCCCAGCAGGTTGCCCGCATCGGTGTAGCCGAAGCTGCGCTGGTAGCTCAGCTCGGCCGTCTTCCCCACGTCGTGGAGGAAGACGCCGGCCAGGACCAGGTCGCGGTTCAGGGCCTGGTAGTGGGCGCAGGCCCGCTCCGCCATGCCCAGGATCGACAGGGTGTGTTCCAGCAGTCCGCCCAGGTAGGCGTGGTGCATGGACTTGGCCGCGGGCGCCAGGGCGAAGGCCGCCCGGAGCTCGGCATCCTCCACGAAGAGCGCCTTCAGGAGCTGGCTGATCCAGGGATCGCGGACCGAGGCGATGATGCCATCCAGCTCCGCCAGCATCTCCGGCACGGGCCGGGCGCTCACGGGGAAGAAGGCGGAGAAGTCCCCCACCTCGGCGTCCGCCGCGAAGCGGGCCTTGTCCAGCTTGAGCTGGAGCCGCCCGTTGTAGCTGGTGATGGAGCCCTTCACCCGCAGGAAGACATCGGCCCGGATGGCCTCCATGTCGCCCTCGATGGCCCGGATGTCCCAGAGGAAGCCCTTCAGGTCGCCGGAAGCGTCGGCCAGCTTCAGCTCCAGGTATTCGCTGCCCTTGGTGCTGACCTTGTAGGCGGCCTCCTGGGCCAGGAGGAAGCCCTGGAAGAGATCACCCTCCTTCAGGTTCCGGATGAGGGGCTGGTCGGGCATGGGAACTCCGGGATCTGGCATCAGGATCGCGCCCCGGATGCGGCGGTGAGGGTCTAGTGGTTGCGGGGGGCCTTCGGGGGCGGCGTGAAGGGATCCTCGTCGCCGAAGCCCAGATCGAGAGGCAGGCGCTTGTCCTCCAGCACCTCGAAGAGGGACCACTGGTCCGCCTTCTTCACATTGCCCTCGGGCAGGGCGAGCACGCGGACCTTGAGCACCCGGTTGTAGAGCGGGAACTCCAGCTCGTCTTCGGCCTTCACGTCCTGGCTGGCCTTCCGCGGAACCCCGTTCACCCGCACCATCCCCTCGTCGCAGAGCTGGTTGGCCAGCTCCCGCCGCTTGATGAGCAGGCTCTTCTTGAGGAAGGCGTCGAGACGCACGGCATCACCCTTTCAGGATCTGTTCCTTGGGCACCAGGTAGCGGATGTTGGCGCGCATGCGGAGGTTGGCGAGGTACTGCTCCATGGCGTTCTGGGCCTTGGGCTCCTGGAGTTTCTCGAGGATCTTGGCCTTCACCTCGGCGAAGGCCTTCACCGGCGCGTCCTCCAAGGCGATGAGCTGGATCAGGTAGAGGTCCTTGTCTGTCTCGATGGGCGCCGAAACCTGCTCCGGCTTGAGCTTCACGGCCGTGTCCTCAATGCTGGCGCGCAGAAAGCCCTTGTTCATCCACCCCAGATCGCCGCCCGTGGCCTTGCTGGGACTGGTGGAGTGCAGCCGGGCCAGTTCCTCGAAGGACTTGCCGCCCTTCAGCTCGGCCTGGATCCCCTCCAGCTTCTTGCGGGCCTCGGTCTGCTCCTCCACGGTGGCGCCCTTGGCGAGCACCAGCTCACGGATGCGGAAGCGGCTGGGCATCCGGTACTCGTCCTTGTGATCCTCGTAGTAGGCCCGCAGCTCGTTGTCCTCCACGGCCACCTTGGAGAACACCTCGCGCTGGAGCACGAACTGCTGCGTGGCCTGCTGCTTCTGGCGCTTGATGAACTCCGGCAGCCCGATGCCGAGGCTGCCCTTCAGGGCCCGTTCCAGGTCGGCGTCCGTGGCGAAGTTGTTCTCCTTCTTGATGCCGTCGATGCTGGCGCGGATGTACTCGTCCGAGACCGGGGACCCCAGCTCCGCGCCCTTGTCCTCCAGCAGGAAGGCGTCAATGAGGCCCTGGAGGGTCTTCTCGCGGGCATCGACCAGCTTCTCGTCCAGCTCCTTGCCGGAGAACTGGCGGTAGAGCGCGGCGTGCTGCTGCTCCACGGCCTGGGCGAGGCCGCGCCGCGTGATGATGTGCTTGTTCACCACCACGAGGATCTCCTCGCGGACATCGGGCTTGGCCTGGGCCATCAGCATCGGGGCGGCCAGGAGGAGCGCCAGCGCGGGCGCGGCCGCCCTCACTGGGCACCGCCCTTGCCGGCTTCGGCAGCCTTTGGCGCTTCGGGCGCCTTGGGCGCGGCCGGCTTGATCAGCTCGAAGGGGATCTCCTTGCGGAGGCCGTCCATCAGCTCGTTCCAGACCGCGGCCTGGCGCTCCTGCTGGGCCATGCGCTCAGCCTGGGACTTGGCCTCCTCGAAGGGGACCACACGGGCGGGCTTGCGGGCCTCGACCTTGATCAGGTGGTAGCCGAACTGGGTCTTCACCGGGGCACCCACCTCCCCCAGCGTCTGGGTGCGCGCGGCGGCCCCGAACTCGGGCACCCAGGCGGAGGGATCCGCGTCGGCGTAGAGGCCGCCATTCTCCTTACTGCCGGGGTCGTCCGAGTAGTTCTTGGCCAGATCCTCGAACTTCCCGCCGGCCTTCAGCTCGTCCTGGATCTTCGCGACCTTGGCCTTGGCCTCCTCATCGGTGATGCCCGGGGCGCCCTCGCCCTGCTTCACCGACACCAGGATGTGGCGCACGCTCACCAGGTCCGGCTGCTTGAAGCGGTCCGGGTGCTTGTCGTAGAAGGCCTTCACGTCGGTCTCGGCCACGACCAGTTTCTTCTGCAGGGACTCGCCCTCCTTGGCCAGGAACTCGCGGGCCAGCAGGTCGTCCTTGGTGCGGGCCAGGGCTTGGAGGTAGCCCGGGGTCTTGTCCAGCCCCAGGCGTTTGGCCTTCACGGAGAGCAGTTTGCTCTCGGCCATGCGCTTGATGAACTCGTCCTTGCCGCCCTGGATCATGAGGATCTGCATCTGCTCCTGCTGGCCCAGCAGGCGGAAGGCGGCCTGGAAGTCCGCCTCGGTGATGGCCTCACCACCCACCCGGGCGAGGACGGGGGTGCTGTCGCCAGGCACGGACGTGGAAGCGGCCTTCGTGGCCTTGGCTTTGGGCGAGGCCTTGGGTGCGGGTTTGGCTGGCTTGGTTGCCGGCTCCTGGGCGACGACACCGAGGGCGAGCAGAGAGATCAGAGAAGCACGAAGCATGGGTTTCCTTGGATTGCGGGGCGGCCTAGCGGCGCCGTCCGCCGAGAAGGTTCATCAGCGAGATGAAGATGTTGTAGAGGCTCACGAAGAGGGAGAGGGCGAAGCCGGCGGGATCCCCGAAGTCGTTGGTGCGCAGCATGGCCGAGGTATCCCAGAGCAGCTTGGCGGAGCAGGCGATCACCGCCACGCCGGAGATGACCAGACTGAAGGTGGGCAGGTTGAAGATGGCCGCGGCCAGGCTGCCGAAGAACATGACAGCGACGCCGACGATGACGAAGTTGCGCAGGAAGCTGAAGTCCTTCTTGGACACGAAGGCCGTCACCGTGAGGGTCATGAACACCACGCCGGTCAGGCCGAAGGCCGTGAACACGGGCATGAAGCCCGCGCCCTGGGCCACGATGAGGGCGACGATGCCCGCGATGGTGCCCGAGATGTAGGTGAAGAGGCCGTACGCGATGCGGTTCAGGGGCCGCTTCCGGCTGACGGCGGAGGCGAACATCAGGGAGCCGAACTGCACCCCGAACAGGATCCAGTGCCAGAACCCTGCGGCCACGGAGATCAGGGCCTTTCCGACCACCGGAGCGCTGAGAGCCCCCAGGGCCGCCACGGCGAAGCCACCCATGAGCCACAGGTAGACGCTTCGGACAAAATCGACCCGGGACCGTGTCCCCTCCGAAGCTCCCTGCCACGACTGCTGAAGATCCATGCCACGCTCCAAGGGAGATCCGGACGCGGATCCCTCTCAGATCCTAACATTCCCCCACCCTATCCCTGCCGTCAGCCCCCCCGAGGTTCCGTGCTCCCCCCGCCCTGGCAAGCCCGCCTGGACCAGTCCGCCGAGAGCCGGCGGGCCCTGGGTCGTGACCGCGCCATCCACCCGGCCGCCGGGGTGGACTTCTGTTCCAACGACTACCTGGGCCTGCGCCGGGATCCCCGCCTGGCGGAAGCCGCCGCCCGGGCCGCCCGGGACCACGGTACCGGGGCCGGGGCCGCCCGGCTCCTTCGGGGCACCACGCCCCTGCACGAACAGCTCGAGGCCAGCCTGGCCCAGTGGAAGGGCACCGAGACCTGCCTGCTCTTCAACACCGGCTACCAGGCCAACGCCACCCTGATCCCCGCCCTGGTGGGCCAGGGGGATGCCGTGTTCTCCGACGCCCTCAACCACGCCTCCCTGGTGGACGGCTGCCGCATGGCCCGGGCGAACGGGGCTCAGGTCGGCATCTACCGCCACCTCGACCTCGAGGACCTGGCCACCCGGCTGGCGATCTGGCGGGACGGAGCCCACCCCGGCGCCCTGGCCCTGGTGGTCACGGACGCTGTGTTCAGCATGGACGGCGACGCGGCCGACCTGCCGGGGCTCCTCGCCCTCTGCGAGCGGCACGGAGCCCTCCTGCTCGCGGACGAAGCCCACGCCACGGGCCTCCTGGGGGCCGATGGCGCGGGCCTGGCCCAGCTGCAGGGGGTCCACGGGCGGGTCCCCCTGGTGATGGGCACCCTCGGCAAGGCCCTGGGTGCCTTCGGGGCCTTCGTCTGCTGCGACCGGCCCCTCCGGGACCACCTGCTGAACCAGGCCCGGGGCTTCATCTTCTCCACGGCCCTCCCCCCCCCGGTCCTGGGCGCGGCCCTGGAGGGAATCCACCTCGCCCGGACCGAGTCCTGGCGACGGGAGCGGGCCCTCGCTCTGGCAGGCGGTCTGCGGAGGGCGCTGGGCCAGCCCGGTCGGCCCTCGGCCATCGTCCCCATTCCCGTGGGGGCCGATGCCGAGGCAGTCCTCCTGGCTCAAACCATGCAAAATCTAGGCTTCGACGTGCGGGCCGTGCGCCCACCCACGGTCCCGGAGGGTTCGGCCCGGCTGCGCATCACCACTGGGGCCCATGTGTCCGATGCGGAGGTGGACGCGCTTGCCGCGGCCCTCCTCGGGGCGATCCGGAACGCCTAGGTCTCCAGGGCCCGGCGGAGGGCCTTCAGGAGGTCTTCCCGGAGGAAGGGTTTCTGGACGAAGGCAGCCAGACCCTTGCCCAGGAAATCCTGGATGGCCTCCTGCTCGTTGTAGCCGCTGGTGAGCACCACCCGGCAGCCGGGATCCAGGCGGCGCAGCTCGCGGAAGGTCTCCAGGCCATCCATCCGGGGCATGGTCAGGTCCATGAGCACCGCGCGGATGGGCACCGGGCACTCCCGGTAGCGCTCCAGGGCCTGGAGGCCGTCCTCGGCCGAGATCACCTCGAAGCCCATGGAGCGGATCATGTCCGTGGCCACGGCGCGCACCGCCCCCTCGTCATCCAGGATGGTCCCTGGCCCGTCCAGGCGCGCCCTCGTCCATCTCCGGGGATCTGGGGACGAGGCCCGAAGAGCCCGCGAGAAGATCACCTTGAAGGTGGTACACCGCCCCACCCTCGCTGGGCTGCCGGATCCGCCAGCAGCGGGCCCCGCGTCCTGCGCAGCGGAGAGGCTGAGCCGCGACCCGTGAACTTGGTGGTGAAGAAGGGTTCGAAAATCCTCGCCTGGACCTCCGCCGGCATGCCCTGCCCCGTGTCCGAGACCTCCAGGGTGAGGAAGGTACTGAGCCACGGACTGGCCGGAAAGTCCGCTCCAGGTCCACAGCGGCGTAGGTCTGGGCGGTCCGGATGGACCGCGATGCCCTCCACGCTCCCGATGGCCTCCGCCGCATTAATCGACCAGGTTCATCACCACCTGCTGGATCAGGAGGCCTCCCCGATGACGGTGGGCAGGGTGTCCTGGGCTGGAAGCGGATGGCCACCTTCTTCGAGTGGAGACGCTCAACAGGGTGCAGCTCCTGCACCGCCTGGTTCCAGGTAGAGCCCCACGAAGCGCCCTTGCCGCGAATGCCGACCCAGCATCTGCTGAGGGGTTGGTGGCCCGCTGGACGGCCCGCTCCGCTGTTCTCGAATGGGGCTGAGCCGGGGCGACCTTCGACATGCAGAGCTGGGCCAGGCTGATGTTCCACGAGATCGCTGATGAGCAGGTTGTTGAAGTCGTGGGCGATGCCGCCGGCCAAGATCTTACGAGCTCGGCTTCTGGCTCCCGCGACGGGCCTGCTCGACGGCGCCGCTCCGTGATGTCCGTGACCACCCCGAGCAGGCTCAAGCTGCCTCGCCCATGGCGAAGGCCGTCACGATGGTTATGTCCCGTCCTGCGGCCCAGGAAGCGGATGTCCTGCTGGGTGCTCTGCCCGTCCCGGCGGTCAGCAGGCTGCTGCGCTTCACCTGGGCAGCATCGGCCTCGGCCATGAATTCGAGCAATTCCGGCCATGTCCGCGGCCCGTAGCCCAGCATCTCGGCCATGCGCATGCGAAGGTGGTCAGGCCCTGGCCGTCCAGCACCCACGAGGCCCTCGCCCGCGACCTCGATGAGCTGGCGGAACCGCGCGCAGCTCGCCCGCAGGGCCTGGGCGTCCTGCCCAGTGGCTTTCCATCTCCTCGGCCAGTTCCTGGTCGGGCCTCCTGGGTCGGATGTGTCGCGCCTCCCCCAGCCCGCTTTGTGTCCGCACGTAGCCCGCCAGCAGGGCCAGAAGCCAGCCCGGCCTTGAAAAGCGGCCCAGGCGCGCCAGGGCGTACCCAGGCGAAATACCCCCCGCCGGCGCCACGGTCACCACCCAGTTGCGGCCGCCAGGGTGAAGGTCTGGAGAGCGAGGCCTCTTCGGTCCGCCCACGGGGGCACGGAGGCTCCTCGTGCAGAAGGACTCCGCCGCCGGGGCACTCGCGTCGAAGAGCTTCAGGGTGACGCCCGGGGCTCGAGCACGTCCATGGACTTCTGGACCAGATCTTGGCGCGGAGAACGCCTGGACCCTCCCGGCGGGCCGGCCATCCTTGCCGAGCACCGGGACCATCACCCAACTCGGCCTGGTCTTCTCCTGGATGAGGCGGATCGAGCGCTGGCCAGCTGGCCGTGCAGGCCAGGCCAGGGCCTCCTGGCATGGCCGGAGGCCTGGGCTGGAATGGCGGAGATGCCTCGTTGCCCTGGGGTCACGAAGTGGACCGTAAAGGTCGCCTCGAGGGCAGCTCGACGATCCGGCCGGCCTCGGCCGCTGGAAGAACCGGAACCCGGGATAGGGTGCGCCGGGCCTCCGTCTCCAGGGCGGCCCGGTTCTGCGGGGTCACCTTCGGCAGCCACTGGAAGGCCTGGATGTAGGGATGCCGAGGCCAGCAGGGGCCGAGCCGTCGAGATCCGCCCTCGAGACGTCATCGGCTGGCCTGGAGTAGCTGCGGAGGACCGTCACGTCCTCGAAGCCGTGCTGCAGGCCTGGATCGGCGGTCCCGGGCGGCGGCGTGAAATCCACCACCTGGCGGCGCTCCCCGCCCGGGTGGAGAAGAATCCCCGAGGGTGGAGAGGGCGATGCCGACCAGGAGCACCCCCAGGATATCGGAGGCGGCCCGGACCAGGACGTGGGATGGGGATGGGGGTCAGCAGGGGCCTCGGGATGGCCGGGCCGGGTGCCGGGGGCGCGGTGCCGGCGGGGAATGCGGATGGAACCAGGGGATCCATTTCAGCTGTTTCCCTGGAGCCGTTCCACCTTACCTGTGCGGAGGAGTCCCGTGGACCGCAGGGTCATCGGGAGGTGCCATTTGAACCGCAACGGCATCATGTTCGCCCTGGGTGGAGAGCCTGGCCCGCAGTTTCTCGCCGGCTACTTCGTCTTCGGTGGCGAATCCATGACGGCGCCCGCCCCGTCGTGGCGCGGCTTCCCGACCGGCCCCATCATGCCCGCGCCTCCCTGGGTGGCGGCTTATGCCCGCCCGGGCCCAGGCACCATGCCGCCGGCCCGACCTGCCCAACGCCGAGGTCCAGGCGCGGATCTCGCCGCAAGGCTTGCCCTGGCCGATCAAGAACTACGGCCTGGTTCGCCCTCGGCGCAACGGTATTTCGACACCCGCAGCACCAGAAGTCCGTGGACGCCTACGCCAAGGCCTGGCCATCAAGCCTGGCGACCGGGTACGTCATCACCGACCAGGGCGTGATGTGCGCGACCTCGGCCAGATCGACAAGGCCCTGGCCAACTTCAAGAAGGCCAACAAGCTGGACCCGAACCACGTCCAGAGCCTCCTTCAACATGGGCGTGGTGTATTCCTGGACCTGCACAAGCCCGAGGAGGCCGCGAAGGCCTGGAACAAGGTCATCGCCCTCGCCCACGAGCAGCGAGCGAGGCTGCCCAGGCCCGGCAGATGCTCAGCCAGCTGAAGAAGTAGCCGCCGAAGTCCCACCCCATGCTGCCTCTGAGTCCTCCCCAGCTTCCCCTGTGGGTGCTCGGCGCCGGCACGGGCGTGGGGGAAGACCCATGTCGCCGGCCACTGGCCCGCGCCTGGGCCGCCGAGGGCCCCGTGAGCTACCGCAAGCCTTCCAGACCGGGGTGGACCCGCGACCACCCCGGGCCGACTTCCGCCGTGGGCGGGCCGGGATCACCGCCGAGAGCCTGCTGCAGGCGCCCCTGGCCCTGGCCGCCGCCCGCCTGGAGGGCTTCTGCCGGCCTCGACCTGGCGGCGGCGGCTGGCCTGGTGCCGTCGCCCCTTCGAAGGCCGGGTGCTGCTGGAGGGCGTGGAGAGGCTCATGGTGCCCCCTCGCCCCTCCGTGCATTTCTGCCCTGGGCTTCCGAGCTCCGGATCCCCTGCGTGCTGGTGGCCCTCGGCGGCCTCGGCACCCTGGGCCACACCCTCCTCTCCGCCGAGGCCCTCATGCTCCGCGGCTGGCGCATCGAGGCCGTGCTCCTCAGCCCCAAGGGCCGACGGCACACGCCGCGGTGGCCGAGGAGAACACTGACCCTGCTGCGGGAGTTCCTGCCCGTGCGGTCCGCGTCCTGGAGCTGAGAACATGCCGAGCCCCTGCCCCCCGACTGGTCGACCGCCTGGCCCTGGACCGGGCCCGATCAGCATCCGCTAAGCAGATGCAGGTCCTGAGGCGGATCCGCCTGTTCCCGTGGTGGGCGGCGAGGGCTGCACGACCTGCTGCTGGCCAACGGCGAGCAGTGCTGGACAGCATCTCCAGCTGGTGGACCTGCCTCCCGCGGCATGGCCGCCGAGGCTGGTGAGCGCCCTGGAGCGCCAGGCCGCGAAGCTCGATCACGTGATGTTCGCGGGCTTCACCCGCGAGCCCGCCCTGGAGCTGGTCGTGGCTGCGCATCGCTGCCGAACCTCACCCGGGCCTTCTTCTCCGACGACGGCAGCACGGCCGTGGAATCAAGATGGCCTTCCAGGCCCAGTTGCAGCGGGGCGAGGCGGGCCGCGTCCGCTTCGGGCCTGCGTGGCTACCACGGCGACACCCTGGGGGCAGCAGGCGTGGGCGAGCTGGAGAACTTCATGACGGGGCTCTTCAGCCCCTCTCCTGGCCTGCGACCGCCTGGAGGTGCCTGAGGATCCCCGCTGCGAACTCCAGCCCGACCTGGACGGCTGGCCCGGGCGGCTGGAGGCCTCCCGCCGGGACATCCGCGCCTACTTCAGCGCCCATGGGGAGCGGCTGGCGGCCTTCATCGCCGAGCCCCTCGTCCAGTGCGCCGGAGGCATGCGCATGTGGCCCCAGGAGTGCCTGCAGGAACTGCGGACCCAGTGCGATGCCCACGGCGTCTACCTCATCCTCGACGAGGTCGCCACGGGCTTCGGCCGCACGGGGACCTTCCTCGCCTGTGAACAGGCGGGCGTGGCGCCGGACCTGCTCTGCCTCTCCAAGGGCCTCACCGGCGGCACCCTGCCGCTCTCCCTGACCTGGGCCACGGAGGCCATCTACGCGCAGTTCTGGGGCGAGCCCGCCTCCGGCCGCGCCTTCCTCCACGGCCACAGCTACACGGGCAACCCCGCCGCCTGCGCCGTCGCCTGCGCCAGCCTCGCCCTCTTCGACGAGGAGCCGGTGCTGGCCCACGCCGCGGCCCTCCACGCGGCGATGAGGGAGGCCTTCTCGGCACTGTCCGCCCATCCGGCCGTGCGGCAGGCGCGGGTGCTGGGCACCATCGGTGCCTGCCGCCTGGTGGATCCCGCCACCGGAACCGCGCACCCGCCGGCGTCACGCTTCGGGTGGCGCCTGCACCGCAAGGCCCTGGACCAGGGCCTGCTGGTGCGGCCAATCGGCGACTGCCTGTACCTGCTGCCGCCCCTGAACACGCCGCCCGAGAGGATCCGGGAAGCCGCGGCGACCCTGGTGGACCTGCTGTCCCACTAAGAGTGCCTAACAAAACCCCACGAGGCCGCGCGAGGACCGCCGGGCGAGCGAGGCGAGGAATGCGAGAAGACGCGTAGCGGGTACTACGCGCGACGAGCGTGACACTGCATCGCGACACCCGCCGGCCCTCGCCCGGAGGGAGAATGCCAGGTGGGCGCCCCGCGGCGTCACGGCCCTTGAACGATGTCCCGCATCGCCCTGCGGGCCCTTCCTTGCGGTGCATCCCACCTGGCCTTCTCGCGGCCTCGTCGGGTTTTGTTAGGCACTCTAAGGCCCGGACGGCCTCAGGGATGCACGGGCATCGCCCGGTATCCGGCGCCCTCCGCCTCGAGCCGGACCAGCCGCGGCAGGTGGGCGCCCGCGAGCACCGCCCCGGACCGCGCGGCCCGCTGGAACAGGGCCTGGCGGATCGCCACGGCCCGGTCAGCCTCCAGGTCGAAGGCGATCCCCACCTCCGGCCTTTCGAACTGGACGTCGGCGAAATGGATGAGGTCGCCGATGCACCAGAGCTCCTGCCCTTCGGAGGCAAAGACGTAGGCCGTGTGGCCGCCCGTATGGCCGCGGGCCGCCAGGGCGCGGAGGCCCGGCGCCGGTTCCGCCCCGTCCTCGAAGGCGTGAAAGGCCCCGGCCCCTTCATAGACGGCGAAGAGGGCCCTCAGCTTCGGGATCCGGTCCCGCAGGCGCTCGGGCAGCTTGGAGGGTTCCTGGAGCCAGAAGTCGTGCTCGCGGCGGGACACGCACAGTTGCGCCCGGGGGAAGGCGCGGGTCCCGTCGGAGCCCAGCAGGCCCCCGATGTGGTCGAAGTGGTAGTGCGTGATGAGGACCAGGTCGATGTCCCCGGCCCGCACCCCCGCGGCCTCCAGCTGCTCCGGCAGGTGGCCCGAGTCCTCTCCCTGAGCCTTCCCCATCCCCGTGTCCACCAGCACCGTCTTCCCGTTCACCCGCAGGAGAAAGGCATTCACCGGCGTCAGCGCCGCGTCCTGACCGCCGAGCCTCTGGCGGGTCTCCGCGGGATCGATGCCCCTGAGCAGCGAGGCCTCCAGGGACAGCCGCCCGTCATGGAGGGCCCAGACCTCCATCTGTCCCAGGCGCAAGGGTGCCAGGGAGGGGAGGTGGCTCGGGGCGGGCTGGGTCATGGCGGCCAAAAGAGGAGAAGGGCGGACGGGGATGGAAGGGCCTGCGGGCCAGTGTACTCGGGGAGGATGGGGCCCCCGGCCCCGAGAATCACGATGCCGGAGTCATGTTTTTTCCAGGCTTACACTGGGTTTTTGCCCGGGAGCGCACGATGAAGCTGGTGACTTTTCTGCAGGGTGGCGCCGAGAGGATCGGCGCGGTCATGCCCGATGGCCGCATCCTCGATTTCGCCGCCGCCGAGCCCCGCCTGGCCGTGGACATGCTCACCCTCATCCGCCGCCAGGACGAGCTGATGCCCCTGGCCCGCAGCCTGGCGTCGGCGCCTCCCCCCGCGGCCCTGCTCGATGCGGCGGCGGTCCACCTGCTGGCGCCCATCCCCCGCCCCGTCTCCATGCGCGACGGCTACGCCTTCCGCCAGCACGTGGCCACGGCCCGGCGCAACCGCGGGTTGGACATGATCCCCGAGTTCGATCTCTTTCCCGTCACCTACTTCACCAACCACCTGGCCGTCACGGGGCCGGGCGAGGTGCACGTGCAGGACCACCACCTCACGCGCCTGGACTTCGAGCTCGAGGTGGCTGTCGTCACGGGACGCCCCCTGAAGAACGCCACGCTGGAAGAGGCGGACGCGGCCATCTTCGGCTACATGGTGATGAACGACTGGAGCGCCCGCCTGCTCCAGATGGAGGAGATGAAGCTCTCCCTGGGCCCCTGCAAAGGCAAGGACTTCGCCACCAGCCTGGGCCCCTGGCTTGTCACGAAGGACGAACTGGACCTGGAGAAGTCGCCGAAGGGCGAGCTGCTCCACGCCCGCATGACCTGCACCGTGAACGGCCACCAGCTCTCCGACGGCAACGCCGACAGCATGAACTGGACCTTCGCCCAGATCCTCCAGCGCACCAGCTACGGCATCCAGATGCACCCCGGCGAGGTCATCGGCAGCGGCACCGTGGGAACGGGCTGCCTGCTGGAGCTCAACGGCTCGAAGGTCACGGACAACCTCTGGCTCAAGGCCGGCGACGAGGTGGTGCTGGAGGTCGCGGGCCTGGGCCGCCTGGTGAACACCATCACCCATGTCCCCGAACGGCTGGAGGGCGTGCCGGCGCACCTGGTGGGCGGCGTGCTGCCGGACCTCTACGCCGGCACCCCCGTCGGCGAGGCAGGGGACTGAGCGCGGCGCCGGCGTTGCCCGCCCTCCCTTCCTGGACCATCATGGCGCCATGATCCGCCTCCGCCGCCTTCGCCCCCTGCTCGGCCTGTTCGTGGGCCTCGCCCTGTGGGCCCAGCCGCCCTCCCTGATCCACGCCGGCCGCCTGCTGGATGTGCGCAGCGGCCGGATCCTCTCCAATCAAGGCCTGCTGGTGCAGGAGGGCCGCATCGCCGCCACCGGGCCCTGGGGCCAGGTGGCGGCCCATGCGCCGAAGGGGATGACGATCCTCGACCTCTCGGACCAGCTGGTCCTGCCGGGCCTCATCGAGGCCCACACCCACCTCTTCCTGCAGGGCAACCGCCTCAAGCAGGACTATGCGGACCAGATCCTGAAGGAGAGCATCCCCTACCGCACCCTGCGCGCCGCGGCGGCGGCGAAGGCCGCCCTCGATTGGGGCTTCACCACGCTGCGGGACCTGGGCACCGAGGGCGCGGGCTACGCGGACGTGGACCTGAAGCGCGCCATCGAGGCGGGCGTGGTGCCGGGCCCAAGGCTCTTCGTGGCCGGGAAGGCCTTCAGCGCCACGGGCACCTACCCGCTGCAGGACTTCGCCTGGGAGCTGGACCCGCCCTCGGGCGTGCGGGTGGTGGATGGCGTGGAGGCCATCCGCGTGGCCGTGCGCGACGAGGTGCGCCGCGGCGCGGACTGGGTGAAGGTCTACGTGGACCGGGCCATCACCCTGGCGCCGGATGGCCGCCTGCGCTCCCTGACCAACTACCGGCCCGAGGAACTGAAGGCCTTCGTCGAGGAGGCCCACCGGCTGGGCAAGCGCACCTCGGCCCACGTGAAGGGCTGGGACGGCATCGACGCCGCGCTCAGCGCCGGCTTCGACACCCTGGAGCACGCCGACGGCTTCACCGACGACCTCTTTGATCGCGCCGCGAAGCAGGGCGTGTTCTGGTGCCCCACGGTGTATGCCGGGATCTGGGTGCAGGATGGCCGGGGACCTCTGGGCCGGGAGTTCCCGAAGATCCTGGCGAAGGCCTTCCGGGGCGGTCTCGCCAGGGGCCTGAAGATCGCCCTGGGCAGCGATGCCGGCGCCTTCCCCTGGACCGAGAACCCCGCCAAGGAGCTGGCCCTGATGGTGGAACGCGGCATGACGCCCCTCCAGGCCCTCCAGTCCGCCACCGTGGTGGCTGCCGACCTGCTGGGCGCGAAGGACCTCGGCACCCTGGAGCCCGGCGCCCTGGCCGACCTCATCGCCCTGCGCGAGGATCCGCTGAAGGACATCACGGCCCTCCAGCGCCTCAGCACCGTGGTGAAGGGTGGCGTGGTGGTGCGCCGCGAAGCCCAGGCCCGCCCATGAGCCACCGCACCATCCTCCCAGCGGACCTGGGTCCCATCGAGACCAACGCCCTCCTCTGCGGCGGCGTGGGCCCACGGCCCATCGCCCTGGCCAGCACGATCAGCGCGGACGGCCTCCGGAACCTCTCGCCCTTCAGCTTCTTCAACGCCTTTGGCTCGAACCCGCCCATGGTGGCCTTCGCGCCCAACCGCCGGGGTCGCGACGGCACCGTGAAGCACACCTACCTGAACGCCGTGGCCACGGGCGAGTTCGTCATCGCCGCCGTCAGCTTCGCCATGCTGCAGCAGATGAACGTGGCCAGCGCCGAGTGGCCCGACGGCGTGGATGAGTTTCCCAAATGCGGCCTCACGCCCCGGCCCGCACGGCTGGTGAAGTCCGCCCTCGTGGCGGAGAGCCCCTTCCAGATGGAGTGCCGCCTGAAGCAGGTGGTGGATCTGAGCCCCGAATCAGGTCCGGCGCCTGGATCCGGCCTCATGCTCATCGGCGAGGTGCTGGCCTTCCACGTGCGCGAGGACGCCTTCGTGGACGGGGTCCTGCATCCCGATGCCCTGGATCTGGTGGGCCGCAATGGCGGGGCCTTCTACACCCGGGCCAGCGGAGCAGCCGTATTCCAGGTGCCCAAGCCCCTCGGCAAGCCCCTCGGCTATGACGCCCTGCCGGACTTTCTGAAGCGGAGCTCCGTGCTCACCGGCAATGACCTGGGGCGGTTGGCGAACAGTCCCGGGCTCCCCGACCTCGCAGCCATGGCCCCGAAGCCCGGCGATCCGGTCGCGGTGGCGGACCTGGATCGGGCCATCCAGAAGGCCCTGGCCCGGGACGACCTGGACGAGGCCTGGCGGCTGGTGGGCCTGCGTTCGAGGGTCTGATGGGGCTTGCCGCGGCCTGAAGGGCGGCGGTAGCGTGGCTCTCGCATCCATGGGAGCCCGCATGCCCACGCACCGGAGACTCGCCGCCCTGGCTTTCGCCCTCGGAACGGCCCTGGCCGCCCAGCCCGGCCCCGCCCCCTCCGCCGAGGTCCGCGCCTTCCTGAAGGTGGACGCACCGGTGGTGGCCCTGGTGCATGCCCGCGTGGTGGACGGCAGCGGCGCCCCGGCCCGGGAGGACCAGACCCTGATCCTGCGGAACGGCCGCATCGAGGCCCTGGGGGCCGCCGGCCTGGCGGTGCCCAAGGGGGCCCAGGTGCTGGACCTCACGGGCCACACCGTGCTGCCGGGCCTGGTGGGCATGCACAACCACCTCTTCTACACGCACTCCATCCACACGGATGACAAGGGTGGGGTGCCCGCGCCGGGCCGGCTCTTCGCCGAGATCGCCTACTCGGCCCCCCGCCTCTACCTGGCCTGCGGCGTCACCACCATCCGCACCACGGGCAGCCTGGAACCCTACACGGACCTCAACGTGAAGCGCCAGATCGACGCGGGCCTGATGCCCGGCCCGAAGATGGACGTGACCGGGCCCTACCTCGAGGGTCTCGAGCCCATGACGCCCCAGATGTACGCCCTGCGCAGCCCCGAGGACGCCCGCCGCTTCGTGGACTTCTGGGCCGACGCCGGCGTGACCTCCTTCAAGGCCTACATGAACATCCGACGGGCCGACCTCGGCGCGGCCATCCAGGCCGCCCACGCCCGGGGCCTCAAGGTTACCGGGCACCTGGGCTCGGTCACCTGGCCCGAGGCCATGGCCCTGGGCCTCGACAACTTCGAGCACGGCCCGGTGTTCACCGACACCGAGTTCACGCCCGGCAAGAAGCCCGATGTGGGCCCCGGGGTGGCCGCCTCCTGGGGCTCCTGGCTGAAGCTCGATGTGGCGGGGCCCGAAGTCCAGAGCCTCATCCGGGACCTGGTGGCCCGGAAGGTGGCCATCACCTCCACCCTGCCCGTCTTCGAACTGGGGGTGCCCGGGCGCCCGCCCCTTCAACCCCGCCTGTTGGCAGCCCTGTCCCCCGAGTCCAGGGCCAGCTACCAGGCGGCCCGGGCCAGGGTCCCCGTGGCTCCCCAGGGGCGGGCCGAGCAGCTCCTCAAGAAAGAGATGGCCTTCGAATTGGCCTTCGCCAAGGCCGGTGGCCTGCTGATGGCGGGCCCCGACCCCACGGGCATGGGCGGCGTGCTGCCCGGCTTCGGCGACCACCGGGAGCTGGAGCTGCTGGTGGAGGCCGGCTTCACCCCGCTGGAGGCCATCCGCATCTACACGGCGAACGGGGCGGCCTTCCTGGGCCGCCTCGACCGCATCGGCACCCTGGAGCCCGGCAAGCAGGCGGACCTGGTGGTGGTGAAGGGCGATCCAACGCAGAGGATCGAAGACATCGAGCACGTGGTGACCGTCTTCAAGGACGGCCAGGGCTACGACCCCGCCAAGCTCATCGACTCCGTGCGGGGGCACGTGGGCATCCGCTGAGCTCCAGGTCCGGGGCTCAGTCCCCGACCTCGGGCATGCCGGCCGCCTCGCCCCGGTGGTGCACCACCCGCTGGGGGAACGGGATCTCGATGCCCGCCTCGCGGAAAGCCAGGAGGATGCGCCGGCGCAGGTCCCGGGCGATCTCCCACTGGGCCCCCGGCGCAGTCTTGGTCAGGGTGCGGATGGTGTAGCCGCTGGGGCCCAGGGCTTCGATCCCCTTCACCTCCAGGGGCTCCAGGACCCGCTCCGGCTGCTCGTCGTGGAGCCTTCGGCCCGCGGCCCGCAGCACCTCGAAGGCCCGGTCGGGGTCGGTGCCGTAGTCCACCTCCACATCCACCAGGGCCCGGGCGAAGTCCTTGGAAAGCACCACCACCCGCACGATGGAACCGTTCGGCACGAAGTGGGCGCGACCTTCCGCGTCGCGCAGCTGGGTGATGCGCAGGGTCATGCGCTCCACGGTACCCGTGTGCTTGTCATCCACGCTGATGATGTCGCCCACGCCGAACTGGTTCTCCATGAGCAGGAAGAATCCGCTGATGACATCCTTCACCAGGCTCTGGGCCCCGAAGCCCAGGGCCACGCCCGCCACGCCGGCGCCGGCCACCAGGGGGCCGATGTTGACGCCGAACTCCTGCAGGGTCATGAGCAGGAAGAAGGCCACCACCACCACGCGGGCGGCATTGGTGAGCACCGAGCCCAGGGTCTCGGCCCGCCGCTCGGAGTCCGAGGTGACCTCATCGTTGCCATCGTCCACGGCCCGTCGCACGGCGCGGGTGACCAGCTTCACGGCCAGGAGCAGTCCGCCGCAGGCCGCCGCCACCAGGAGCATGCGGCCCAGGCGCGACCAGCCCGTGCGCCCCAGCCAATCCAACGGCCCCTTCAGCCACTCCGGGCCCATGAGCATCGCCGCCATCGCCGTGAACCGTTCCATCCCGAGTCTCCCGGTCCAGCCTAGCAAAGCGTGCCGGCCCGGCGGGACGGGCGCAGTGGAATCAACTCGTTTAAAGATAATCGATTCATGTTTTTTGCCGATTTTCTACCTATTCACTTGCGCCCGCAGAATGAATGGCGGAGATTTTCACCATTCCTCCACCTGGGTGTCTCATGCGCACACGCAACCCGCTGGACCGCCGGAAACACCACGGCCCCTTCCGGTTCCTCTACATGGACCTGAAGCGGTTCATGCAGCGCTTCCTGGGCGTGGGCTAGGCCGACGGCTACTTCCAGCTGGCCCAGTAGTTCAGGTTCTCCACCAGGGCCGCGGCAGGGGTGGCCTTCAGGGGCCGGAAGGTGTCCACCATGACGGCCACCTCGTCCGTGCGCTCCTTGGTCTTGCTCAGAGGGATGGCCTTGGGGTGGGGCCCGTGGTGGATGCCCTGGGGATGCCAGGTCACCATGCCCGCGCCGATGCCATCCCGCGAGAAGAAGTGGCCCGCCGAGTAGAACAGCACCTCGTCGTAGTCGATGTTGGAGTGGTAGAAGGGCACGCGCATCGCGCCCTCCTCCTCCTCGAAGGGCCGGGGCAGGAAGGAGCAGATGACGAAGTTGTTCGCGATGAAGGTGGAGTGGGCGCTGGGCGGCAGGTGGTAGCGGGCGCTGAGGATGGGCCGGATGTCCTTCACGTTGATGCGCCAGACCGTGAGGTCCCCCTTCCAGCCCACCACGTCCAGCGGGTTGAAGGGGTAGTACACCTTCGTGATCTGGTTCTCCCGCTTGATGTGGACGGCCCACTCGCGGCCCGTCCCCTCCTCGTAGGGCTCCAGTTCCGGCGTGTCCACCATGGCGGGATCGAAGATGGCGTTGGGCCCCAGCTGGTTGCGGTCGGGGATGGTGACCTCGCTGAAGCTCTCGATGAGCAGGTAGCGCTGGGCAACGTCTGATCCGCCTTCGGCGGTGGCACCGTCCGGCAGGAAGCGGTACGTGGTACCCCGCGGAATCACCAGGTAGTCGCCCGTGGCGTAGTGGATCACGCCGAAGGTGGTCTCCAGCTTCCCGCCGCCGGCGTGGATGTAGTAGACGTCGTCGCCATCGGCGTTGCGGTAGAAGAAGTCCATGGCGGAGGGCGCCACCCAGTGCAGGGCCACGTCGTGGTTGTGCAGGAGGCAGATGGGCGCGAAGGCCGCCTCCGTGGAACCGAGCATGGAGGCGCGCACGGCTTCATCGCCGGAGGGATTCAGGCCGTTCAGGTCGTAGCTGTGGGGCCGCAGGGGGCCCTCGATGCGGGTCCAGTCCGTGACCGGATGCAGGCGGTAGAGGTGCGTGGTGCGGCCGAAGAAGCCGTTGCGGGCGTGCTCCTCCTCGAAGGTGCCCTGCGGGAGGTCCACGTGCGCCTGGCGGGTGTGCAACCCCTGGCGGAGCGGAAACAGAGGTGTTTCTTTCTTGGACATCACAACCTCGGGGAAGTTCCTCATTATCGCGGGAATCTGTGCGCACATCCGTTGTGAATTGCCGGAGGGGCCTGACGCTCCGGGGGGCCGGTCCGCTTGCATCTCGGCTCCAAGGCTCTGGATTTTTCCCGTGGACATGTCTTACCGATACATCCAGTGGCATGACTGAGTCATATTCCAGTCATCCCGCCGAGGCCCGCGTGCGGGCCCCCGTCCTCGCCGTGGAGGCAGCATGGATCGGAACTTCTGCCAGGAGCTGCTCGAAGCCATCGAGGGGGCGGATCGCGCCGGTGCGGCGGCCGTGGTGGATGCCTGGGCGGTGGGCCGCCCCTTCTGGCAGGTGGTGCCGGAGCTGCTGGCCCCGACCCTGGAGGCCTTCGGGACGCTGTGGTCCCAGGGTCACGGCGGCGTCTCCCTCGCCACGGGGTACGTGGCGGCCAAGGTGGCCGAGGATGTGCTGTCGCGGCTGCTGCGGGAATCCGGTGCGGACGGGGCCCTGGCCCACCCTTCCAGAGGGCCCGTGCTCATGGGCAACGTGGAGGACGACTTCCATCCCCTGGGCCGGAACATGGTGGTGGCCTTCCTCCGGGCCGCGGGCTGGGATGTGCGCGACCTGGGGGTCGACGTCCAGCCCGCCCAGTTCGTGGACGCGGCCGAGGAGACCGGGGCCCGCGTCATCGGCGCCTCGGCCATGATGCACACCACGGCCCGGAACGTGGCCCGCATCCGGGAGGAGATCGACCGCCGGGGGCTGGGCGGCAAGGTCCAGCTGGCGGTGGGGGGGGCGGTCTTCAAACTCCGCCCCGAGCTCGTGGCAGAACTGGGCGGGGACGGCACCGCCGCCAGCGCCCTGGAGGCCTCCGCCCTGTTCGAGCGGCTCTGGCAGAGGTCCGTCGAGCTGGACCCCACGCCCCTGCGCGCCCTGCCATGAACAGCCTCGAGCGGCTGATGGCCGCCCTCCAGGACCTGCCCGCCGACCGGCCGGCCCTCTTCCTCAACGCCGGGCTCTACGGCGCCAAGCTGACCGGCGCCACGCTCCGGGACCACTACCGCGATCCAGCGGTCTACGCGGAGGGCCAGATCGCCATCCTCGAGACCTTCAGCCCCGACTTCCTCATCAGCCCCTTCATCCTCGCCGGGCTCGGCGAGGCCTTCGGAAGCCGGCTGGCCATCAGCATCCGGCAGCCACCCACCGTGGCGACCTTTGCCGCGGACTCCGCCGAAGCAGCGCTGCGCCTGCCCCTTCCGGACGTGGACAGCCACCCGGTGATCCTCTACCTGCGGGAGAGCCTCCGCCTGCTCGCGGGAAGGCAGGGCGGGAAGGTCCCCCTCATCGGGTTGCTGGTGAGCCCCCTCGACCTGCCCCCGCTGATCATCGGCCTCGAGGCCTGGCTGGACGCCCTGCTCTTCCGGCCCGAGGTCGCGCGGGCCCTGCTCGACCGCCTGACACCCTTCTTCGCCGCCCTGGGCCGGGCCATGCTGAGCGACGGGGCCACGGCTCTGGGCCTCACCGCCAACCTGGCCAACCGGTTCATGGTCCCGGAGCGGGTCGTGGAGGGCCTCGGCCGGCCCGCCCTGAAGGCGGCCCTGGCGGAGATCCCCGGCCCCGTCATCCTGCACCACGGCGGGTGCCCCCTCCTGCCTCACCTCCGTGACTTCATGGGGCACCCCAACGTCGTGGGCTATGTCCTCGATGCCGGGGAGGATCCCGCCGAGGCGCGAAGGGTGCTGGGGCCCGGCCCCCTCGTCCTCGGGAACCTCAGTGGCCCGGACCTCGCCACGCTCCAGCCCGAGGAGGTGGCGGCACAGTGTGATCGGGTCCTGGCCGAGCGGGGTTCGGACCGGCAGTTCGTGCTGGCCACCTGTGGCGCCGACATCCCCCTGAACACGCCGCCACCCTGCATCGAGGCTCTTAAGGAGGCGGTGTGCCGCGCCGGGAGGATTCCGGCGTGATCCAGGACCCCGCCCGCGTCCGGTGCCTCGCCTGCTCGATCTTCAAGAAGGAGATCGAGGTCCTCCAGGCCTCGGGCCGCCTCGACCTGCCGGTGGACTACCTGAACTCCATGCTGCACATGGCCCCGGAAAAGCTGGAAGCGCGGCTGAAGGAGGCCCTGGAGGCCGCCCGCCTGGGGAACCCCGACCAGGCGGTCATCCTCGCCTTCGGGGACTGCTGTGGACGCATGGAGGCCTTCGAGGCGTCCCCGGGGACAGGCCGGACCCAGGGCCTCAACTGCTGCGAGATCCTCCTCGGCTCCGAGGCCTACCGCCGGCTGCGCCGCGAGGGGGCCTTCTTCCTCCTGCCTGAGTGGGCCCGCACCTGGCGCCAGATCTTCATGGGCCAGCTGGGCCTCCTCGGTCCCAATGCCCAGGCCTTCATGCGGGAGATGCACACCCGCCTGATCTACCTCGACACGGGAGTCCTGCCGGTCCCCCACGGGGAGCTGACCGAGGCCGCCGCCTACCTCGGCCTCCCTGTGGAGGTCCTTCCCGTCTCCCTCGATCCCCTGCTCGCCAGCCTGCAGCAGGCCATGCAGACCGTGGACCCCCATGACTGACGCCAACCACCCGACCGACGCCGCCGCCGTGCAGTTCATGATCGTGGACCTGCTCTCCGAGATCCTGCGCTTCTCGGAGAGCCCCGCGGAAATGGGCCGGTTCCTCACCCGCAAGCTCCGCGAGGTCCTCGGCGTCCGGGCCGTGGCCATGCTCCAGCACGGCCAGGACCTCTCGCGGGACCCCCTGCGGATCGTGGCCCTGGAACCGGAGCGGGTCCACCGCGCCACCCTGATGGCGGGGCTGGACGCGGTCCTGCGCTTCGATCCCGACCCCTCGGGCGCGGTCATCCACTTCCAACCCCTGGCGCCCGCAGACATCGGGCGGGCCCTGGCCAGCCTGGAGATCAAGTCCATGAGCCTGACGCCGCTCAGGGTGGGCGGCACCCGGGTGGGCACCCTCGTGGGCCTGGACCACCTGGACCTCCAGCACACGGACGACGTCATCCACATGCTCGACGTGCTGTCCCCCGTGTTCGCCCTGATCCTCCGCAACGCCCTCCACTTCGAGTCCCAGGAGGAGAAGGTCGTCGCCCAGGCCGAGGACTACCGGGCCCTGCTCCGCACCCACCTGGATGGCTACGTCATGGTGAACAGCTGTGGCGACCTCCTCGATGCCAACGAGGCCTACGCGCGGATGACCGGCTACACCGTCGAAGAGCTGCGGAAACTCCATGTTTCCGACCTGGAGGCACTCGAGAGCAGGCCTGAAACCGACCGCCACACGGAGAAGATGAAGGCCGAAGGCACCGACCGCTTCCAGTCGCGGCACCGGAGGAAGGACGGCTCCACATTTCCGGTGGAAGTCTCCACCACCTATGTCCCCGGCCGGAACCAGATCATCGGCTTCATACGGGACCTCACGGACCGGGTGGCGATGGAGGAATCCCTGCGGGCCAGCGAGGCCCACCACCGGGAGCTCATCGAGATCCTGGGGGAGGGGGTGGCCTCCATGGACCTGGAGGAAAGGGTCGTCATGGCCAATCCCCAGGCGGCGCGCATCTTCGGGGTGGAGCCGGGCCAGCTGGTGGGGCAGTCCCTCCGCGGCTACATGGACGACGCCGACTGGCAGCAGGCCAGGGCTCAGACGACGCGCCGCGTGGAGGGGCAGACCGACTCCTACCAGACCCGGATCCGGCGGGCCGACGGCTCTCAGCGCATCCTCCAGCTGACGGCCTCCCCGCGCCGGGATGCGACCGGCCAGGTGATGGGCAGCCTGGCGGTCTTCCGCGACATCACCGACGAGATCCGGACCCAGGAGGCCCTGCGCCTTTCCCAGAAGATGGAGGGCCTGGGCAACCTGGCGGGCGGCCTGGCCCACGACATGAACAACGTGCTGGGGGCGATTCTCGGACTCGCCACCACGAACCTGGACCTGCATCCGGAGGGGACCCGGCTCCACAGCACCTTCCAGACCATCACCAAGGCCTGCCTCCGGGGCCGGAACATGGTGAAGAGCCTGCTCGACTTCGCCCGGAAGGATGTGACCGGCGAGCGCTCGGTTTCGCTCAACAGCCTCGTCCAGGAGGAGGCCCGGCTGCTGGAGCGGACCATCCCCGCCAACGTCGCCATCCACCTGGACCTTGATCCCGGCGTGGGGACCATCCTCGGGGATCCGGATGCCCTCAGCCTGGTGCTGATGAACCTCTGCGTGAATGCCGTGGACGCCATGCCGGAGGGGGGCCAGCTCATCCTCGGCACCCGGAACCAGCCCGACGGTCGCGTCCTCCTCACGGCGGCCGATACGGGCAGCGGCATGTCCGCGGAAACCCTGGAGCATGCCGTGGAGCCCTTCTACACCACCAAGCCCCAGGGGAAGGGCACGGGCCTGGGGCTCTCCCTGGCCTACAGCACTGTGAAGGCCCACCACGGGGACCTGGTGATCCAAAGCCGACTGGGCCAGGGGACCACCGTGGAGATGCGGTTCCAGCCCGTCCTGACCCAGGCGGAGCCGGCGGTGCGGGCGGAGGGCGAGCCTGTGCCGCCCAGCGCCTCCTGCCGCATCCTCCTGGTGGACGACGACGACCTCATCCAGAGTTCGGTCGCGGCCCAGCTGGAGGCCATGGGTCATGAAGCCGTGGTCGCCCCCAGCGGAGAACAGGCCATGGAGCTGGTGGAGCGGGGCCTCCAACCGGACGCCATCATCCTCGACATGAACATGCCCGGCTGGGGCGGAGCCCGCACCCTGCCGCGGCTCCGGGCGGCCCTCCCCGACGTGCCCATCCTGCTATCCACCGGCCGGGCCGATCAGCGCGCCCTGGACCTCGCCCGCACCATCAAGGGCGTGACCATCCTGGCCAAGCCCTACAGCTTCCGGGAGCTCCAGGCCACCTTCGCGGCCATCCTGCCGAAACGCTAGGTCAGGCCTGCTTCTGCAGCCAGCGGTTGTAGATCCAGAGGCTGAGGGCGCTTCCCAGGCCGAAGAGGGTGAGGATGATCCAGCCCGTGGCGGCGGCCTTGGGGTCGAGCTTCAGCAGGCCGTCCGCCTGCTTCACCGCGCCCGCGCACATGACCTGGTTGAAGAGCCAGGCACCGGCGGGACCACCCACCAGGCTGCCGATGGCCATGGGCAGGTTGGCGTAGCCCAGGAACAGCCCCTCCTGGCCCTTGGGCGCGAGCGATCCGATGTACTCGTAGAGGCGGCTGGAGGCGAACAGCTCGCCGAAGGCGATGAGGGCCACCGTCATCACCACGAAGAGGCTGCCCATGGGCAGCCAGAGCTTCATGGTCACCCCGCCCGCCATGTAGAGGGGCGCCACGTTGATGAGCATGGAGAGGCCGATGATCACCGTGCCCACGATGATGGACTTGATGGGCGGCAGCTTGCCGAAGGCCTTCGTGATGAGGAGCTGGAACAGCACGATGGTGATGGGGTTGGCCATGGTGTAGAGGTCCATGGCCGGGCTCAGCTCCACGGTCTTCTTCACGTAGAGGGGCAGCACGTTGTAGACCTGGTTGTAGATGAAGTAGAAGCCGCTGCTGACCACCATGAACATGGTGAAGCGGCCGCTGCGCAGCACCTTGAAGATGCCGAAGATGACTTCCAGGACGCTGCGCTTCGGCTTGTCGGGATCCACCGCCGTCTCGGGGTCGCGATAGAGCAGCAGCACCACCAGGAAGGCCAGCACCGCAGCGATCATGGAGACGATGAAGATGGTGTCGAGCTTGCCGAGCTTGGTGCGCACGAAGAAGGCCGTGAGGCGGCCGAACACGCTGCCGACGTTGATGACCATGTAGAAGATGGCGAAGGCCAGCGTGGCTTTGCCCAGGTGCGTGCGCTGCACGGTGCCCGCGATGCAGGGCTTCACGAAGGAGCCGCCGATCCCGATCAGCAGGATCGCCGCCGCCACGGGCACCATGACGCCCGGGCCTGCCGTGACCTCCTTGCCCGCCTGCAGGGCCAACGTCTGCCCGCCGAACCAGACCGGGTAGCCCATGAGGAGGTAGCCGCCCACCAGCAGGACGCAGGCCAGGAGCAAGCTGCGGCGGAAGCCGATCTGGTCCGCGATGGTGCCGCTGAGGATGGGCAGGAAATAGACCAGGAACCAGAGCACCCCGTTCAGCGTGCTGGGCCAGTAGTCGCCCAGGCCCAGGCGCCCCAGGTAGATGACGATGAAGCTGGCCATGGAGTAGTACGCGGCCCGCTCGAACAGCTCGGTGAGGTTCGCGTTCCAGAAGCTGGCCGGAAAGGCGTACTTCTCTCGGAAGGTGGGCTCGGAGCTCATGGATACCTCGTGGTCCGCTTAGTGTGCCACGGGCCTGCCGCCCCTCGGGCACCGTTGACAATCCCCGGGCCGGGACAACACTCAGGAGTCCAGGCGGCGTCCTGGGGAGGAACCATGCGCGGACTGGCCCTGGGCGTCGGGATGGCCCTGATCCTGACCCTCGCCTGCGGGGGCGGCTCCTCCTCCCCGGCGCCCCAGCTCATCGCCGTGAACATCTCTCCCGCCGGGGCCAGCGTCTGGACCGGGGGCACCCAGGCCTTCCAGGCCACCGTGACCGGCAGCACGAATCAGGGCGTGACCTGGAGCGTGGTGGAGGCCGCAGGCGGCACCATCAGCGCGGCGGGCCTCTACACGGCCCCGGCTGCGGCCGGCAGCTTCCACGTGAAGGCCGTGAGCACGGCGGATGCCACCAAGTCCGCCCAGGCCCCCGTGACCGTCTCGGTCCAACCCCCGGCGGGCGCCTGCAATGCCGCCGCCCTGGGCCCGGGCGCCAGCCTCCAGGGCTTCCTGCCCTTCCCGGCCGACAATGCCTGGAACCGCGACGTGTCCGGCGATCCCGTGGATCCCGACAGCGCCGCCATCATCGCCTTCATCGGCGCCGGCACCGGCCTGCACCCGGATTTCGGCGCGGGCCTCTATGCCGGCAGCCCCATCGGCATCCCCTACACCGTGGTGGCCTCAGGCACCCAGCCCAAGGTGGCCCTCACCATCGCTGCGACCGGCTATCCCGACGAATGCGATCCGGGTCCCATGCCCATCCCGGCCACCGCCCCCGTCGAGGGCGGCAGTGCCTCCACCGGCGACCGTCATGTGCTGGTGATGGACCGCGACGCCTGCGTGCTCTACGAGCTGTACCGGGCCTTCCCCCAGGGCGATGGCAGCTGGGCCGCCGATTCGGCCGCCGTCTGGGACCTGAAATCCAATGCCCTGCGCCCCCACGGCTGGACCAGCGCGGATGCTGCGGGCCTGCCGATTTTCCCCGGCCTGGCCCGCTATGACGAGGTGGCCGCCGGCGCCATCCCCCACGCCCTGCGCTTCACGGTGCCCACCTCGCGCCGGGCCTACGTGCTGCCCGCCACCCACTGGGCCTCCAGCAACACCAGCGCCAGCGCGCCGCCCATGGGGATGCGGGTGCGCCTGAAGGCCGGGGTGGACATCAGCGCCTATCCCGTCCAGGCCCGCATCGTCCTCACCGCCCTCAAGCGCTACGGCATGATCCTGGCCGACAACGGCAGCCCCTGGTACATCAGCGGGGCGCCGGATGACCGCTGGAGCAATGACCAGCTCGCCACCCTCAGCCGCATCAAGGGCTCGGACCTGGAGGTGGTGCAGATGGGCACCGTGTACACTTCGGTGCCCGTGGGCGCCGCGCCGGCCATCCCCACCCTCGGCGCGAGCCCCGCCAGCATTGCCAGCGGCGCCAGCAGCCAGCTCAGCTGGACCGCCACGAACACCACCCGCACCTTCATCACCCCCGACATCGGCTGGGTCACGGGGGGCAGCGTGACCGTGCGCCCCACGAAGGCCACCACCTACACCCTGGAAGCCCAGGGGCCCTACGGCCGCGCCACGCGCACGGTGCAGGTGGTCGTGACGCCCTGACGCGGACGGGCCGCGACTCTGCTAGAACGGTGCGATGCTCCGCGCCGCCTGCCTCCTCCTCGCCCTGCTCCTTCCGCTCGCCGCCCGGGCGGCTGAAGCTCCGGCGACGCCCTGGTCCCCGGCTGCCCAGGCCCTCCTTGACCGCGCCTTCGGGGATCTCGATCCGGCCAGGCCTCTGATCGACCTGCATGTCCACGCCATCGGCCTGGGCCAGGATGGCGATGGCACCTCCGTGAACCCCGAGAAGCTCAGCCCGAAGCATCCCCTCAAGCGCCTCGAGACGAACCTCTACCTCAGGGCCACGGGCGTGAAGGGCCTGGCCCACTTCGACCGCGACTACCTCGAGGTGCTGGCGGAGCGGGCCCGGGCCCTCCCCCGCCCGGTGAGGATCCACCTTCTGGGCATGGACCGGGCCCACCGGCCCGACGGCACGCCCGATGCGGCCCGCACCGAGTTCCACGTGCCCAACGCCTACGTGTTCGCTGCGGCGGCGCGGCATCCCGACCTGTTCGTGCCGGTCATGTCCATTCACCCGGCGCGGAAGGACGCCATCCAGGAGCTGGAGGCCTGCGTGGCCCAGGGCGGTCGCCTGCTCAAGTGGCTGCCCAACGCCCAGGGCATCGACCCGGCCGATCCCGCCTACGATGCGTTCTACCGCCGCATGAAGGAGCTGGGCGTGGTGCTGCTCACCCATGCGGGCGAGGAGCGGGCCGTGGCCGTGAAGGATGCCCAGGCCCTGGGCAACCCGCTGAAGCTGCGCCGGCCGCTGGACCTGGGCGTCACGGTGATCGTAGCCCACTGCGCCAGCCTGGGGAGGAACGCCGACCTGGACCATCCCGGGAAGCGGGCCCGCAACTTCGACCTCTTCCTGCGCTTGATGGAGGATCCGAAATACCGGGGACGGCTCTTCGGCGACCTCTCGGCCATCACCCAGATCAACCGCCTGCCGGCGCCGCTGCAGACCCTGCTCGCCCGGCCGGACCTCGATGGCCGCCTCCTGAACGGCAGCGACTACCCCCTGCCCGGCGTGGACCTCATCATCTGGACCCGCCGCCTGGTGGAACTGAAGCTGATCAGCCCCGCCGAGCGGAGGGCCCTCAACGAGATCTGGAAGCAGAACCCTCTGCTCTTCGACTTCGTCCTCAAGCGCACCCTGAAGGACCCCAAGTCGGAGCGGCGGTGGCCCGCGGATCTCTTCCAGCGCAGCCCGGAGAGCCTGCCCGCTCAGTGATCCTCGGGCTCCTCCGTGAGGTGCAGCTGCACGGTGCCGCCGGGCTCCACGCGGGCCACGCCCTCGGGGATCACGGCCAGGGCATTGGCGCTGAGCATGGATGAGAGAATGGCCGAACCCTGGGGTCCGGTGCTGCGGGCGGAAAGGCCGCCGGCCTCCCTCCGCGCCACCACCCGCAAGAAGGTGGTGCGCTGGTCCGTGCGGCCGGTCCAGCCGTCCTCCAGGCGGGCCTCGGCCACAGGGCGGTGCAACTTCGCGAAGCCCATCAGCTTCCGCAGGGCGGGGCGCACGTATTCCTCGACCATGAGCATGGCCGCAACGGGGTTGCCGGGGATGCCGAAGATGGGCCTGCCGCCCAACATCCAGAAGCCCAGCGGACCGCCCGGCTTCTGGGCCACCTTCCAGAAGACCCGCTCGGCGCCCAGCTCCTCGAGCAGGACCTTCATGAAGTCGTAGTCGCCCACGGAGATGCCGCCCGTGGTGAGGACCACGTCGGCCTCCAGCGCCCGACGCAGAACCCCCAGCAGGGTGGCCCGGTCATCTGGCACCCGCGGATGGGGCTCGGGAATCGCGCCGCAGGCGGCCACCTGGGCGCAGACCGCGTGGATGTTCGCGTCGCGGATGCGGCCGGGGCCCGGTTCCTCGGAGACATCCACCAGCTCGTCGCCGGTGGTGAGCACGGCCACGCGGGGGCGGGGATGGACGGGGAGGGTGGCGATCCCCGCCGCCGCCAGCACGCCCAGATCTCCGGGCCGCAGGCCCTGCCCCGCTGGCACGAGCCGCTGCCCCGGACGCAGATCCTCGCCGGCCAGGCGGATGTGGATGCCCGGAAGCAGGGGCCTGGTGGTCTCCACCCAGTCCTCGCCGCGGGTCGTGTCCTCCACGGGCACCACGGAGTCGGCGCCCTCGGGCATGGGCGCGCCGGTCATGATGCGCAGGGCCTCGCCGGGCCCCACGGCGCGGAGCGGAACGCCCCCCGCTGCCAGGTCGCCGAGCACCCTCAGTCGGACCGGCCGCGCCGACGAAGCCTCGGCCAGGTCCCCGGCCCGCACGGCGTAGCCGTCCATGGCGGAGTTGGTGAAGGGCGGCACCATGGCCGCGGAGACCAGATCCTCCGGCGAGGCCAGACCCAGAACGGATTCCAGCGGCGACCGACGGGCGGGCAGGGGCGCCAGGCGATCCAGGATGAGGGCGAGGGCTTCGGCGGGCGTGGGCATCAGTCGGGGTACCTCATCACCTTCCCATGCAGGAGGGAGTAGTGGCGCCAGGAGCCCGGCATGTGCGAGCCCACGGAGGCCACCAGGGTGGCGGCCAGATACCAGGCCAGGCGGTCCGCGGGCTGCAGGACGCCCACGCCCAGGAGGGCCAGCTTCAAGAGCACCGCCGCGCCGCTGCCCTGGCTGAGGATGGCCGCATCCCGTGCGAGGTCGATGGCGAAGAGCAGCACGCCGCTGGCCAGGGTCAGAAGGATCGGAAGCCGCAGCGCCTCGTGGCCGGCGCCGAAGGGGATGGCCCCCACCACCAGGGCCATGGCAGCGATGTGGAGGCTGCGCAGGACGAGCTGCGCCGGCCGGGCCCAGGGAAAGCGGCGGGGGGCTTCGGGAAAGAGCAGGACCAGGAGGCCGCTCCGCGCCGGCCGGTCCGCGTGCAGGGGATCCATGCCTCCGTTCTAGCAGAAAGCGGCATCCCGCATCCGCCTCTGTGCTGAAATGGTCGGACGGGGGACCCCGCCATGACCAAGCCTGCCGCCTCGGCCGTCACCATCCGCATCCGCATCGCGGTGGGCGAGAACATCGCCATCGGCCAGGGCAAAGCCGACCTGCTGGAGGCCATCGGCCGCACCGGCTCCATCTCCGCGGCGGCGCGGGACCTGAACATGAGCTACCGGAAGGCCTGGATGCTGGTGGACGAGATGAACCAGTGCTTCCCCAGCCCGGTGGTGACCGCCGCCAAGGGCGGGCACCGGGGCGGCGGCGCCCAGGTCACCACGCTCGGACAGGAGGCCCTCACCCGCTTCCGCCGGATCCAGGCCAAGGCCTTCAAGGCCATCGAAGAGGATGTCCGGGAGTTCCGGAAGAAGCTGCTGGATTGATGTGACATTTCGCAAAACAAGTGCTCGCCCAGCTGTATTGATCGTTATATCCCTGCGAAACTAGCGAACCGGAGGCTGACATGAACCGATCCACGATCCTGCGATGGGGCCTGGCGCTGGCCACGGCGCTGTCCTCCGCCCTCCTGCCGGCCGCTCCGCCCCCGCAGAAGGTCCTCATCCTCGCCACCACCACCAGCACCCAGGACTCCGGCCTGCTTGACGAGCTCATCCCCCGCTTCGAGAAGCAGACGGGCTGCACGGTGAAGACCATCGCCGTGGGCTCGGGCCAGGCCATCGCCATGGGCAAGCGCGGCGAGGCCGACGTGCTGCTGGTCCACTCCCCCGAAGCCGAGAAGGCCCTGGTGGCCGACGGGGCCGGCGTGAACCGGCGCATCGTCATGCACAACGACTTCATCCTGCTGGGCCCCCCGGCCGATCCCGCCGGCATCCTGAAGCACACGGCCCAGGAGAGCCTCCAGCGCATCGCCGGGGCCAAGGCGACCTTCCTCTCCCGCGGCGACAATTCCGGCACCCATGCCATGGAGCTGAAGCTCTGGAAGGCCGCGGGCGTCGCCTTCGAAGGCCAGGCCTGGTACCAGCAGACCGGCCAGGGCATGGGCCAGACTCTGGCCGTCGCCGCCGAGAAGCGGGCTTACACATTGTCAGACCGGGGCACGTACCTCGCGCTGAAGAAAAACCTGGGCCTCGCCATCCTTCACGAAGGCGATCCGTCCCTCCGGAATGTCTACCATGTCATCGAGGTAAATCCCGCGCGGTTCCCCAAGGTGAATGCGGCCGGAGCCCGCGCCTTTGCTGACTTCCTGGTGTCGAAAGATGTCCAGGCACGCATCAAAGAATTCGGAATCGCAACCTTTGGCTCACCGCTATTCTTCCCTGATGCCGGCACCCCGGAATAGGGCGCCGGAAGGAGAAAGCACCCATGTCGAACGCCATCTTCAGCCTTCCCGCCTCCCACAGCGAGCCCATCCTCCCCTATGCCCCCGGCTCCCGCGAGCGCGCCCTCCTCAAGGCCGAGCTCGACCGGCAGTTCAACCAGCAGCTCGACATCCCGCTCATCATCGGCGGGAAGGAAGTCCGCACCGGCAGGACGCAGAAGGCCGTCTGCCCCCATGACCACCAGCACGTGCTGGCCACCTACCACGAGGCCGGCGAGGCCGAAGTGCGCCAGGCCATCGACGCGGCCCTGGCCGCCAAGAAGGACTGGGAGGCCACCCCATGGGAGGACCGGGCCGCCATCTTCCACAAGATGGCCAGCCTCATCTCCGCGAAGTACCGCTACATCCTGAACGCCGCGACCATGCTGAACCAGTCGAAGAGCGCCTACCAGGCGGAGATCGACAGCACCTGCGAAACGGCGGACTTCTTCCGCTTCAACGCCAAGTTCATGGAGCAGATCTACCAGCAGCAGCCCATCTCCGATCCCCACGTGTGGAACCGCGTCCACTACCGGGCCCTGGAAGGCTTCGTCCTGGCCGTGACGCCCTTCAACTTCACGGCCATCGGCGCGAATCTGGCCACGGCCCCGGCCATCATGGGCAACACGGTGGTCTGGAAGCCGGCCTCCACCTCCATCCTGTCGAACTACTACCTCATGCAGCTCTTCAAGGAAGCGGGTCTGCCGGACGGCGTCATCAACTTCATTCCCGGCCGCGGCTCCATGATCGGCCGCGTCGCGCTGGAGCACCGGGACTTCGCCGGCCTCCACTTCACGGGGTCCACGGGCGTCTTCAACAGCATGTGGAAGACCATCTCCGACAACCTCGACCGGTACAAGAGCTACCCCCGGCTGGTCGGTGAGACCGGCGGCAAGGACTACATCTTCATGCACGCCTCCGCCGACGGCGTGGAGACCGCCGCCGCCATCGTCCGCGCCGGCTTCGAGTACCAGGGCCAGAAGTGCTCGGCTTGCTCCCGCGTCTACATCCCCGCCTCCCGCTGGACGGAGATGCAGGAGCTCATCCTGGGCCTGCTTGCCGAGGTGAAGATGGGCGACGTGCGCGACTTCCGGAACTTCTTCAACGCCGTCATCGACGAAGCCGCCTTCGACAGCACGATGAAGTACATCGAACTGGCCCGGAACGCCAAGGACGCCAAGATCATCGCCGGCGGCAAGGGCGACAAGTCCAAGGGCTACTTCATCGAACCCACGGTCATCCTCACCACGGACCCCAAGTTCGTGACCATGGAGGAGGAGATCTTCGCGCCCGTCGTCACCATCTACGTCTACGACGACGCCAAGCTCGACGAGACGTTGAAGGTGCTGGACGAGACTTCGCCCTACGCCCTCACCGGCGCCATCTTCGCCCGGGACCGCTACGTCATCAACCAGCTGACGGAGGCCCTGGCCAACACCGCGGGCAACTTCTACATCAACGACAAGTGCACCGGTGCCGTGGTGGGTCACCAGCCCTTCGGCGGTGCCCGGGCCTCGGGCACCAATGACAAGGCTGGCAGCTTCCTGAACCTGATCCGTTGGACCTCCCCGCGCACCATCAAGGAGAGCTTCACCCCGCCGCGGGACATCCGGTTCCCGTTCATGGAAGCCGAGTAGGGATGGACCTGATCTGGGAGGGCCTCCGGAAGGCGCTGGAGCTGCTGCTCACGCTGGACCCGGAGGTCCTCCGGATCACCTGGCTGTCCCTGCAGGTCTCCGGGGCAGCCACCCTGATCAGCCTGGCCCTCGGGCTGACCCTGGCCGTGGCCGTGGCTCTGAACGAGTTCCCCGGCAAGCGCCTGGTCATCGCGCTGCTGAACACCGGCATGGGCCTGCCGCCCGTGGTGGTGGGCCTCTTCGTGACGGTGCTGCTCTGGCGCAACGGCCCCCTGGGTTCGCTCGGGATCCTCTACACGCCCTCGGCCATGATCCTGGCCCAGGCCATCATCGCCTCGCCCATCATCGCGGGCATCAGCCTCTCGGCTCTGCAGCACCTTCCCCCGGGGCTTCGCCTGCAGATCCTGGCCCTTGGCGCCTCCCGCCCGCAGATGGTGTGGCTGCTGATCAAGGAGGCGCGGCTGCCCCTGCTGGCCGCGGTCATGGCCGGCTTCGGCGGCGTGATCTCGGAAGTGGGCGCCTCGATCATGGTGGGCGGCAACATCAAGGGCCAGACCCGTGTGCTGACCACCGCCACGGTGATGGAGACCGGCAAGGGCAACTTCGACGTGGCCATCGCCCTCAGCCTCATCCTGCTGGTGCTGGCCTTCTCCGTGAACGCCCTGCTCACCCACCTCCAGCAGCGCGGACGGCGCCCATGAGCCGGGAGCGGATCCTCGAGGCGCGCGATCTCCTGGTCCACCGCGGCGCCACCCGGGTGCTGGACATCCCCGAGCTGGACCTCCGCGTGGGCGAGGTGCTGGCCCTCATGGGGCCGAACGGCGCGGGGAAGACCACCCTCATGCTCACCCTGGCGGGCCTCCTGGCCCCCACGGCCGGATCGGTGCTCTTCAGGGGCTCGGCCCTCCAGGCCAAGGGCGATCGGGAGGCCTTCCGCCGCCGCACCACCATGGTGTTTCAGGATCCGCTCCTCTTCGACGCCACCGTGGCCCAGAACATCGCGGCGGGATTGAAATTGCGCGGCCTCTCCGCCCATGAGCGGAAACCCCGGGTAACGGCCTGGGCCGAGCGGCTGGGCTTGGGCTCCCTGCTGGACCGGCCGGCCCGCCAGCTCTCCGGCGGTGAGGCCCAGCGGACGGCCCTGGCCCGGGCCTTCGTGCTGAACCCCGAGATCCTCTTCCTGGACGAGCCTTTCGCGGCGCTGGACCCCCAGGCCCGGGAGGGCCTCATCGGGGACCTGGGCCACCTGCTGGCCGAGACCGGCACCACCGCCGTGATCGCCACCCACGACCAGGGCGAGGCCACCCGCCTGGCGCACCGCCTGGCGGTCATGAGGGAGGGCCGGATCCTCCAGCGCGGGGGGCTTCGGAAGGTCACGAACCATCCGGAGGACCCCTTCGTCGCCGCCTTCGTGGGCATGGAGACCCTGCTCAAGGGCCAGGTGACCGAGTGCCGGGAGGGCCTGCTCACCCTGCGGATCCGGAAGGGGACCGGGAATGGCGAGGTCGTGGCCCTGGGGGAGGCCGAGCCCGGCCAGACCGCCCTCGTGGGGGTGCGTCCCGAGCACGTGTCCCTCTCTTTACACTCCGACAACACCAGCAGCGCCCGGAACGCCTTCCCGGGGGCTGTGACCAAGGTCATACCCCGGGGCCCCTTCTTCAAAGTCGAGCTGGACTGCGGGTTCTTCCTCGCCGCCTTCGTCACGGCCCAATCCCTGTCGGAACTGGGGCTTCGGCCCGGGTGCCCCGTGGTGGCCTCCTTCAAGGCCACCTCGGTGCACCTCATCCGGAAGGAGGGACTCGCCCCGGAACTGTGACCGGTATCCATTGCCCGGATATCGCCCCCGGACTAGCCTCGACCAGGGGCTGGCCTTGCCGTCCCCTGTGGGTATTTGTCCCCCCGAACCGTCCGGAGACGCGAGCGCCATGAAACAGCTGGTCATCGATTTCCAGAAGTGTGATGCAGGGCGCAACTGCAATCACGAATGCGAGATGGAGTGCGCCATCAAGGTCTTCAAGACCGATGATCCCGCCCAGGCGGCCCTCCAGATCAAGGCCTACGAGGAGGGCGGCGGCAAGGCCGTGCTCTGCGACCAGTGCGGCGACTGCGTGGTGGTCTGCCCCGCCGAGGCCCTGAAGCGCAACAAGCTGGGCGTCGTGATGATCGACAAGAAGGTCTGCGTCGCCTGCTACATGTGCATCGGCTTCTGCGAGAAGGAGGCCTTCATGCTGAACACCGACTGGCTCACCCCACACAAGTGCACCTCCTGCGGTGTCTGCGTGAAGGTCTGCCCCCACGGCGCGCTCTCCATCGTGGAAGTCCCCGAGCCGCCCGTCCGGATCATCTGAGAAAGCCCTCTTGAGAAAGGCCATCCCATGAGCCAGCTCGTCTTCGATCCCAGCAAGGTGATGGACATCGACTACACCCAGCGCACCGAGTACCTCGAGGGCCTCGAGGCCATCAAGGCCGCGCACCAGGTGCTGAAGGAGATCACCTACACGCCCAGTCTTCCGGACAAGGGCTACACCAACCGCACGCTCTACGTGAACGTGGGCAGCCTGGAGATCACCGAGAAGCCCGTCACCCAGCAGATGAAGGACTTCTTCATCGGCGGCCGTGGCTTCGGTCTCTACCACCTGTGGAACGCGGTGAAGCCCACCACCCGCTGGAACGACCCAGAGAACGAGATCATCATCAGCCCCGGCCCCGTGGCGGGTATCACCCAGTACGCGGGCACCGGCAAGTCCCTGGTGGTGAGCCTCTCGCCCCAGACGGACATCCCCATCGACTCCAACGTGGGCGGCTTCTACGGCCCCCTCCTCAAGTTCTCGGGCTTCGACGCCCTGGAGCTGCAGGGCAAGGCCGAGAAGGACCTCATCCTGTTCATCGACGGCCAGAAGGGCATCATCCGCATCGAGGAGGCCCCCAAGGAGCCCGTGGACAGCCACGTCCTGGCCGAGATCCTCACCCACATGTACGCCGAGAATGAGGCGGACCTGCCCAATGTCTCCGTGGTCTCCACGGGAGCCGCCGCCGAGCACAGCCTCATCGGCATGCTGAACTTCTCCTTCTACGACCGGCGCCGCAAGTGCGTGCGCTTCAAGCAGGCGGGCCGGGGCGGCATCGGCACCGTGTTCCGGGACAAGCGCATCCGCGCCCTGGTGATCCGCGGCCCCAAGGTGGCGGGCGATCTCAACCACCCGGCGGATCCGGCCACCATCGCCAAGACCGGCATCAAGTACCACAAGGAGATCCGCGAGAACGATCCCCACCAGTGCATGATGCGGCGCAACGGCACGGCCCACATCGTGGAGATCATGGACGCCTACGACCTGCTGCCCGTCCACAACTTCCAGTACGGCTCGCACCCCGACGTCCATAAGATCGACAGCGCCTACTGGCAGCAGCGCTGCACCCAGGCCACCGTGGACGGCTGCTGGTACGGCTGCTCCATGGCCTGCGCCAAGGGCGCCGACGGCCTGGTCATCAAGACCGGCCCCTACAAGGGCCACATGGTGACGGTGGACGGCCCCGAGTACGAAAATGCAGCCGGCCTGGGCTCCAACTGCGGTGTCTTCGATCCCGACTACCTGCTGGAGCTGAACTTCTACTGCGACACCTACGGCATCTGCACCATCACCTACGGCACGCTCACGGCCTTCGTCATGGAGTGTTACCAGCGCGGCATCCTCAACAAGGAGCGCACGGGCGGCCTGGAGCTGACCTGGGGCAACGCCGAGGCCGACCTCGAGATGATGCACCAGATGGCCCGCGGGGAAGGCTTCGGCAAGATCGCCGGCATGGGCGTGAAGAAGATGAAGGAGCACTTCATCAAGCAGGGCTGGGGCGATCCGCAGCTGATCAACGACATCGGCATGGAGAACAAGGGCCTCGAGTACTCCCAGTACATGTCGAAGGAATCCCTGGCGCAGCAGGGCGGTTACGCCCTCACCAACAAGGGCCCCCAGCACGACGAGGCCTGGCTGATCTTCATGGACATGGTGAACAAGCAGATCCCCACCTTCGAGGACAAGGCCGAAGCGCTCTACTACTTCCCCCTGTTCCGCACCTGGTTCGGCCTCAACGGCTTCTGCAAGCTGCCCTGGAATGATGTGGTTCCGGCCAACAATTCGGAGCAGCCCGAGGCCCACAAGGTCCCCGAGCACGTGCAGAACTACGTGGACCTCTTCACGGCCACCACGGGCATCCAGATCACCAAGGAAGACCTCATCGTCCAGTCCGCGAAGGTCTACAACTTCCAGCGCGTGTTCAACATCCGCATGGGCAAGGGCCTGCGCGAGCATGATGCGGCCCCCTACCGCTCCCTGGGCCCGGTGACCAAGGAGGAATACGAGTCCCGCGCCGAGCGCTACGACGGGCAGATCCGCACGGAGATGGGCCTGGATCCCGCCGGCAAGACCACTGAAGAGAAGATGGCCCTCCACCGCGAGTGGCGCACCACACGCTTCGCCACCCTCATGGACACGGTCTACGTGCGCCGGGGCTGGACCAAGAATGGCGTGCCCACCCTGGAGCGCCTGAAGGAACTGGGGCTCGATGCCTTCCCCGAGGTCGTCGAGGTCGTGAAGCAGCACCTGTAGGAGAATCGGCCGCGCGAGCGGCCGATTCCAGTTTTCCGCACCCCGCAGAGGCGTCGACCATGATCGTGGTGAACGAGGAACCCCTGGCCTGGCACGAGGGCATGACCGTCCGCGACGTCCTGAAGGCGAGGAACTACCGCTTCCCCATGCTGGTCATCCACATCGGCGACACGCTGGTGCCCAAGAAGGACTACGACACCACCACCATCCCGGACGGGGCGGTGGTGAAGGTCATCCACCTCATCAGCGGCGGCTGAAGCAAGGCGACGGCCGCCCCGGGGCGGCCGCCTTCCGCCAGATCAACCCGTTCAGATCTCCAGGGTGATGCCCTGGGCCAACTCCACGCGGCCGCTGAAGTTGATGGCGTTGGTCTGGCGGCGCATGTAGACCTTCCAGGCATCCGAGCCGCTCTCGCGGCCACCGCCGGTCTCCTTCTCGCCGCCGAAAGCCCCGCCGATCTCCGCCCCGCTGGTGCCCGTGTTCACGTTGGCGATGCCGCAGTCGCTGCCCGCCGCCGAGAGGAACAGCTCGCTCTCCCGCTGGTCGTTGGTGATGACGGCGCTGGAGAGGCCCTGGGGCACGCCGTTCTGGAGGGCGATGGCCTCCTCGAAGGCGCGGTACTTCATGAGGTAGAGCACCGGCGCAAAGGTCTCCTCCTTCACCATGGGGATGTTGCCGGGCACCTCCACGATGCAGGGCGTGATGTAGCAACCGCCGGGGTTGGGCAGGCGTTCGCCGCCGAGGAGAACCTTGCCGCCCTCGGCCTTCACCTTGCCGATGGCCTCCAGCATGGTGTCCACGGCCTGCGCGTCCGCCAGGGGGCCCATGAGGTTCTCGTTGAGCCGGGGGTCGCCGATGCGCGTCTGGCGGTAGAGGGCCTGGAGGCGATCCGTGAAGGTCGCGAAGATCGATTCGTGGACGATGACCCGGCGGGTGGACGTGCAGCGCTGGCCGGAGGTGCCGATGGCGCCGAAGTAGATGGCGCGGAGCGCGATGTCCAGGTCGCCCTTTTCGCTCACGATGACCGCGTTGTTGCCACCCAGTTCAAGGATGTGCTTGCCGAAGCGCTCCTGGACCAGCTTGCCCACGTGGCGGCCACCGGGCACCGAGCCGGTGTAGGACACCAGCGCCACCCGCGGGTCGGTGTTGATGAGGTCGCCGATGTCGCTGCCCCGGCCGATGGCCAGGCTGCAGATGGCGGGGTCGAAGCCGAAGTCGCGGAGCACCTTCTCGGCGATCTTGGTGCAGGCGATGGCCGTGAGCGGAGTCTTGGAAGAGGGCTTCCACAGCACCGTGTCGCCGCAGACCAGGGCGATGGCCGTGTTCCAGCTCCAGACCGCCACGGGGAAGTTGAAGGCCGTGATGACGCCCACCACGCCGAGGGGATGCCACTGCTCCTGCAGGCGGTGCTGCTTGCGCTCGCTGGGCATGGTGAGGCCGTAGAGCTGCCGGGAGAGGCCCACCGCGAAGTCGCAGATGTCGATCATCTCCTGGACCTCGCCCAGGCCCTCGCGCAGGGTCTTGCCCATCTCCAGGGTCACCAGCTCGGCCAGGGCCGCCTTGTTCCGGCGCAGCTCATCACCGATGGCCTTCACCACCTCACCGCGCTTGGGGGCCGGCACCAGCTTCCAGTCCTGGAAAGCCGCGTGGCTCCTGGCCAGGATGGCATCGAACTCCTGGGGCGTGACGTTGGCCACCGTGGCCAGCTTCTCGCCATGGACGGGCGACACCACCGTCTGGGCCTTGCCCCCGCCCACCCATTCGCCGGCAAAACCGCCGGGGTTCACATCCGAAATGCCCAGGGACTTCAGGATCGTCTGCATGGTCATCCTCCTGGTTCCATTTGTAGCGATTTTGGTTTCAATTAAGAAACTCATTCGATTCACGATTCATATGAATATCATTCATCCATGGACGCCCTGCTCGACCTGCCCCAGCTGCGCACCTTCTACACCCTGGCCCAGACGGGCGGCTTCACGGCCTGCGCCCGGAAGCTGAACCGGACCCAGTCAGCCGTCAGCCACGCCATGGCCAAGCTGGAGGACCTGGCCGGGGTCCCCCTCCTGCTCCGCCGGGGCCGGAGCCTGGGCCTGACCGAGGAGGGTCGCCGCCTCTACCTCGCCTGCGAGCAGGTCTTCGCCACCCTGGACGCCGCGGCGGAGGACCTGCGCCGGCACCAGTCGCTCAGCATCGGACGGCTCCGCGTGGGCACCACTGTCGAGTTCGGCAGCAGCATCCTCATGAAGCACATGCAGCCCTTCCTGGCCGCCCATCCCGGACTGGAGATCGACTTCACCTTGAACCACGACCTGCTGGGCCCCCTGCTCCGGGACGACCTCGACCTGATCATCGACTGTCAGGAACATGCCCTGCCCGCCCTGAAGAAGTCGCTCCTGTTCCGGGAGACCTATGTGGTGGCCTGCTCGAAGGCCTTCCGGAAAACGCACCGGCTGCGCGCGCCCGCGGACCTCGGGCGCTGCCCCGTCCTGTCCCTGGATAAGGCCGGCGCCTGGTGGAACCGCTTCCTCATGGCCGTACCGGAGCGCGAGCAGCCGCAGCTCCAGCGCATCATCGCCGTGGACCACATCCGGGCCATGATCCACGCCGCCGCGGAAGGCATGGGCGCCCTCCTGGTACCCCGCTACAGCGTGCTGGGCGAGCTCCAGCGGGGCGACCTCGTGGCCCTCTTCCCCGGCATCCGCCCCTCCGAGGACCGGTTCTCCATCTATCAAAAGAAAGTCAAGGCCAGCCACGAGAAGCAGCGGCTGCTGACGCGTTACCTGCAGGGGCTGAGTCCGGCGGAGTTCGGGTCCTGAGCGGCCCTCAGCGGAACGCGGCCTCCAGCTCCTCCTGCAGGCAGGTGAGCGAGGCGGGCTTCAGCAGGCCGTGGTCATCGTCCAGGATTCGCAGACGGGCGCCCGGATTGCGCGCCGCATAGACCTCGCTCTCGGCCAAGGGCACGGCCTCGTCGTGGCGTCCGTGGAGGATCGTGGTGGGCAACGGGATGCGCCAGGTATCGTCATCCATCCAGTTCGAAAGGTCCCGTTGCAGCTCCGGCCCCAGGCGCAGCGGCCTTCCCAGGCCGTGATGGAAGACCTCCAACGCGCCCCGCTCCCGGTAGTCGGCCCAGGCGGGGCTCGTCATGCGGCGCCGGGCGAAATGGATGGCGGGGGCCAGGAGGATCATGGACCGGAGGGCCGCGCCACGATGGGCCACGGCCGTGGCGACGAAGCCCCCCAGGGAGCTGCCGATGAGCACGGGAGGCCCCGGCAATGCGCGAAGCAGCGCCTCCACCGCCTCCACCTGGGCCGTCAGGGTGAGGGCTTCGAAGGTGGGCAGGTTGAGGTCCGGCGCATGGAAGGGAATGCCGCGCGCCTGGGCCCAGCGCCGGACAAAGGTCGCCTTGTGGCCCCCGGGGGAGGAGGAAAATCCATGGAGGTAGACGAGCGGGGCCATGGGTTCATGTTGCCCTGAAATGCATCAGGCCGCCTCACGGCGGCCGGATGCGACCTGCAAACCGGGGGTTTGCAGAAGGGACGAATCTACATCTGATCCTTGAGGCCCTATGCCGTCCTGGCTCGGACCTCCGGTCCTCGGGGCTACGCCCCCGCCATCGGCTGCGCCGATGCGGCCCTATCCTCCCTTCGCCTTCGGCTTCGGTCGGATGGTGAAGTCAACCTTGCACGGCCGCAAAGTCGTCTCTCCTTCACGACGAAGGCCGCCTTCCGGCGGCCTTCTGCGGCGTTCTCTGCCGATCCTTACATCTGATCCTTGAGGCCCTTTGCGGTCTTGGCTCGGACCTCCGGTCCTCGGGGCTACGCCCCCGCCATCGGCTGCGCCGATGCGGCCCTATCCTCCCTTCGCCTTCGGCTTCGGTCGGATGGTGAAGACAACCTTGCACGGCTGCAAAGTCGTCTCTCCTTCACGCAGAAGGCCGCCTTCCGGCGGCCTTCTGCGGCGTTCTCTGCCGATCCTTACATCTGATCCTTGAGGCCCTTTGCGGTCTTGAAGACGACCTTGCGGCCGGCGGGGATCTTGATGCTCTCGCCGGTCTTGGGGTTGCGGCCCATCTTCTCCTTGGTGGCACGCACTTCGAAGGTGCCGAGGCCGAAGAGGTTCACGCGGTTGCCGGCGAGGAGGGTCTCGACGATGTGGTCGCGGACACCGTCCAGGATGGCCTTGGCCCGGGCCTTGGACAGGTCCTGGGCTTCGGCGAGGTTGGCGGCGAGTTCAGCGATGCCGAGGGTGTCGGGTTTGGAGGTGCTCTTGGCCATGGGTGGACTCCTTGAAATGGGTTGGGCAGGCTTCCCGGCGGCGCGGAAAGGCCTGGATGACCGGCTGCCCCGCGGGAGCCGGCCACTGGATGGGTGGCGGGGTGGGTGGGTTACTCGGCAGCCGCGGCGGCGCTGACCTCGAGGTTGACCTTGGCGTGGACGCCGCTGTAGAGGCGGACATCGACCACGTAGGTGCCCGCATCCTTGATGTGGGGCACGGTGATGTCGCGGCGGTCGAGCGTGAAGCCCTTGCCCTTGAAGAGTTCGGCCACGTCGGCATTGGTGACGGACCCGAAGAGGTGGCCGTTCTCGCCGGCCTTCTTGGCCACGGCGAGGCTGATGGCCTCGAGCTTCTCGGCCAGGCTCTTGGCGTCGGCCAGTTCTTTGGCGCGGAGCTTCTCGGCGCGGACCTTCTCAAGCTCGATCTGGCGCTTGTTCCCGGCGGTGACGGGCAGGGCCATCTTGCGGGGCAGCAGGAAGTTGCGGGCGTAGCCGTCCTTGACGTTCACGACGTCGCCACGGACGCCGAGGTGCGGGACGTTCTCGATCAGAAGGATTTCCATGGGTTCTCCCAGGGGGAAGGTGGGGTTGGGCACGGCCAGCGCATGAAACTCGCGTTGTCCCCGCGTGGGTGAGACGGCGTCCTGCGCCGTCAGGGCCGGGCCCTCGGGGGCCCGCCCTGTCCCCCGGTGGGTTCAGGCCGATCAGAAAATCCAGTCTATCCTGGGATCAACCGATACCCAAGCAAGGATTTCCCATTCCGCGGAGCCTGGATGAGCACCTTTGCCGATCGCCGCGACACCCGCCGCATCATCGTCGGCCCCGAATTCAGGATCTCCTTCCTGCTGAAGGGGCATGCCTACCAGGACGTGCGCATCACCAACCTCAGCCCCGGGGGCTGCTTCGCCCTGGTGGGCGCCCGAGATGCCCGGCTCTTCGAGCGGGGCGCCGTCCTGGAGAACCTGGTCCTGGCCCACTCCGAGCTGCCCAAGGCCCCCATCATCGCGGCGGTGTCCTACGTACTGGGCGGACGTCCGACCGCCGATCCCATGGAGATGGTCGGCATCGGCATCCAGTTCCTGGGCGTGGAGGACGGGACCCAGGAGGCCCTGAACGTCTGGGTGGACGCGGCCACGGCCTCGCAGCAGGGCTGAAGTCCCCGGACAGACCACAGCCGGGAGGGGCCAAGCCCATCCCGGCTGCATCCTTCTGCCCGTGATCGCCTACTTCCGGCCGAAGAAGCCGAGGATGGCCGTGGCCACCTCGTCGCGCATGGCCTCGGTCATCTCGGGATAGACCGGCAGGCTGAGCACTTCCTTGGCGGCCCGCTCGGACTCGGGCAGCTGGCCCGCCTTGTAGCCCAGGTCCTGGAAGCAGGGCTGCTCGTGGAGGCAGATGGGATAGTAGATGGCGCTGCCGATGCCGCGCTCCTTCAGGTGGGCCTGCAGCGCGTCGCGCTTGCCGCCCTTCACGCGGATGGTGAACTGGTTGTAGATGTGGCGGCCCTCGGGCACCACCTCGAGGGGCAGCACGGCCTCGTCGGCGGTCAGCTCCTTCATGCGCTCCAGGTACCAGGCGGCGTGCTTGCGGCGGCCTTCATGCCAGCCGTCCAGCATGGGCAGCTTGGCGCGGAGCACCAGGGCCTGGAACTCGTCCATGCGCCCGTTCATGCCCACCTCATGGTGCATGTAGACGGGCTCCATGCCGTGCACGCGGATCCGCCGCACCCGGGCGGCCAGGGCGGCATCGTCGCGGATGGCGGTCATGCCGGCGTCGCCGAAAGCCCCCAGGTTCTTGGTGGGATAGAAGCTGTAGGCGGTCATGTCGCCGAACTGGCCGGCGGACTTGCCCCAGCCCTTGGCGCCCAGGCTCTGGCAGGCGTCCTCGACCACCGGCAGCCCGTGCTTTTTCGCGACGGCCATGATGCCGGGCATGTCCGCCAGCTGGCCGAAGAGGTGCACCGGCATGATGGCCTTGGTGCGGGGCGTGATGGCGGCTTCCACCAGGACGCCCGTGGCGTTGAAGGTGGCGGGCTCCAGGTCGATGAAGACCGGCTTGGCGCCCAGGCGGGAGACCACGCCCGCCGTGGCGAAGAAGGTGAAGCTGGGGACGATCACCTCGTCGCCGTGGCCGATCCCCAGGCCCATGAGGGCCGCCAGCTGCGCGTCGGTGCCGCTGGACATGGCCACGGCATGGGCGGCGCCGGCGTAGGCGGAGATCTCCGCCTCAAGGCCCTTCACGTTCTCACCCAGGATGAAGGCGGAACGGTCGATGAGGCCCGAAAGGCCCTCCAGCACCTTGGCCTTGACGGCGGCATTCTGCGGCGCGAGCTCAAGCATCGGAACGGGCATGGGGCCTCCAAAGATCAAGGGTGCCAGTATGGCAGCGGGTCAAGCGAGATTCCGTCACATCGGGCGGCTACTAGGCGTCCCCAGCCTCCTGGGGCTTCGTGGGGCGCATCAGGGGGAACAGGATGACGTCGCGGATGCTGGCGCTGTTGGTGAGCAGCATGACCAGGCGGTCGATGCCGATGCCCTCGCCGCCGCAGGGCGGGAAGCCGTGCTCCAGGCTGGTGATGAAGTCCTGGTCCAGCAGCATGGCCTCGTCGTTGCCGGCCTCCCGCTCGTCCATCTGCGCCTGGAATCGGCCCAGCTGATCCACGGGATCGTTCAGCTCGGAGTAGGCGTTCGCCAGCTCCATACCGCCGATGAAGAGTTCGAAGCGGTCCACGAAGCGATCGTCGCCCTCCAGGGTCTTGGTGAGGGGGGAGAGCTCGATGGGGTAATCGGTGATGAAGGTGGGCTGGATGAGCTGCTTCTCCGCATGGTGCTCGAAGAGGTCGCCCAGCAGCGTGCCCACGGTCTTCTTGTCCACGTCCTCGATGAAGACGGCCTTGGCCAGGGTCCTCACGCTGGCGCCATCCTCCAGCAGGTGGCGATCGATCTGGCCGTACTCGGCGATGGCGTCCTTCATGGTGAGGCGGCGGAAGGGGGCCGCGTACGAGATCTCCTGCTCGCCCCAGGGCAGGCGCTCGGATCCCATCACCTCCCGGGCCACCTTGGACAGCAGGTTCTCCGTGAGAGCCATCATGTCGCGCAGGTCGCTGCCGGCCTCGTACATCTCCATCATGGTGAACTCGGGGTTGTGCCGGACACTGAGCCCCTCGTTGCGGAAGTTGCGGTTGATCTCGAAGACCTTCTCGAAGCCGCCCACGATGAGGCGCTTGAGGTACAGCTCCGGCGCGATGCGGAGGTAGAGGGCCATGTCGAGGGCATTGTGGTGGGTGATGAAGGGCCGGGCCGTGGCGCCGCCCGGGATGGGCTGCATCATGGGCGTCTCCACCTCGAGGTAGCCCTGGTCCTCCATGAAGCGCCTGACCGCGCTCACGATCTTCGACCGGGTCTGGAAGGTCTTCAGCACGTCGCCGTTGGAGATGAGGTCCAGGTACCGCTGGCGGTAGCGCTGCTCCTTGTCCTGCAGGCCGTGCCACTTCTCGGGCAGGGGCAGCAGGGCCTTGCTGAGGAACTGGATCTCCTTCACCCGCACGCTCAGTTCGCCCGTCTTGG
>JAXLQS010000012.1:0-53540 GCA_046331485.1 Holophagaceae bacterium
CCGGGACTTCGTCCAGGCTCTCCGCCTTCTCAGCCTCCTCGAGGGCGAGCTTCATGAAATAGATGTCGTCACCGCTCCACATCCAACCAGTGTGGCCCAACTGCAGTCCGTACATCAGGAACAAAGGAGCAGTATGGCTGAATTTCCCTTGAAGAAATAGGCTGATCCTCCCATTTCGGGGTCGCTACACTCACTTTGGTCCTGCATGGACCGAGTCATTCTCACGACCCCGCGACGGCCTGGCCATCGCGGGGTTTTTGTAAGCCACCGCGCTTGGGGGAGGCACATGCGTGCGCACCTGATCCTGAAGGACGGCACCATCTTCCGGGGACGGGCGCCGTTGGGCTTCGGCGGCGGCGGCGAGGCGGTGTTCACCACCGCCATGGCGGGCTACCAGGAGATCCTCACGGATCCCAGCTTCGCGGGGCAGATGGTCTGCATGACCTTCCCGGAGCAGGGCATCTACGGCATCCATGCGGATCTCAACGAGGGTACGCGGCCTTGGGCCACGGGCCTGCTCTGCCGACGCCTCAGCTTCGTGCCGGACCACCACCGCAGCGAGGGCGACCTGGCGGGCTGGCTCAAGCGGCACCACATCCCCGTGATGACCGACTTGGACACCCGGGCGCTGACCCAGCACCTGCGCGACCAGGGCTCCCAGCCTTCGCTCCTCTGGACCGAGGTGGACGGCAGCCTGGATACCGGCGTGGCCAAGGCCAAGGCGCTGCCGGACATGACCGGCCAGGCCCTCTGCGGTGCGGTGAGCTGCCGGGACCGCTACGAACTGAATCCGGGCGGGGCCTTCCGCGTGGCCGTGCTGGATGGCGGCATCAAGCTGAGCATTCTGCACCAGCTGGTGGGCGCGGGGCTCCACCTGGAAGTCTTCCCCTGGGACACGCCCGCCACGGAGCTGACGGACAAGCGCTTCCACGGCCTCTTCCTGAGCAACGGCCCCGGCGACCCGGCCGCGCTGCCGGGCATGCAGAAGGAGGTGGAGGCCTGCCTCGGCCGGCTGCCCATCTTCGGCATCTGCCTGGGGCACCAGCTGCTGGGCCAGGCCTTTGGTGGCCGCACCTTCAAGCTGAAGTTCGGCCATCGCGGCGCCAACCAGCCCGTGCACGACCTCATGACCGGCCGCATCGAGATCACCGCCCAGAACCACGGCTTTGCCGTGGACGAGGCCAGCCTGCCCAAGGATGTGGAGGTCACCCACCGCCACCTCAGCGACGGCACGGTCGAGGGCCTGCGCCACACCCGGCTTCCGATCTTCAGCCTCCAGCACCATCCCGAGGCCTCGCCCGGGCCCCACGACGCCCACCCCGCCTTCAATCGGTTCGTCGCCCTGCTCCTGGAGTTCCACCATGCCTAAGCGGACCGACCTGAAGAGCGTGCTGGTGCTGGGCTCGGGCCCCATCCAGATCGGCCAGGCCTGCGAGTTCGACTACTCGGGCACCCAGGCGCTGAAGGCCCTGCGGGAGGAGGGCATCCGCACCATCCTGCTGAACTCGAACCCGGCCTCGATCATGACGGACGCGAGCCGCGCCGACGCCACCTACGTCGAGCCCCTCACGCTGGCCGTGCTCGAGAAGGTCCTCGAGGCCGAGAAGCCCGACGCGATCCTGCCCACGGTGGGCGGTCAGACGGCCCTGAACCTGGCCATGGAGGCCTTCGAGAGCGGCCTGCTGGAGCGCACGGGGGTCCTGCTCATCGGCGCCCAGCCCGAGGCCATCAAGCGCGGCGAGGACCGCCAGCTCTTCAAGGCCCTCATGGACGGCCTGGGCCTGGAGACCTGCCGCGGCGGGTTCGCCCACAACATGGCGGAGGCCCGCGACCTGCTCAAGCTCACGGGCTTCCCCGCCATCATCCGGCCCAGCTTCACGCTCGGCGGCAGCGGCGGCGGGATCGCCTACAACGTGGATGAGTTCGAGACCATCGTGGCCCGGGGCCTGGACCTGAGCCCCACCAAGCAAGTGCTCATCGAGGAGAGCATCCTGGGCTGGAAGGAGTTCGAACTCGAAGTGGTGCGCGACCTCGACGACAACGTCGAGGTGATCTGCTCCATCGAGAACTTCGATCCCATGGGCGTGCATACCGGCGACAGCATCACGGTGGCCCCGGCGCTCACGCTGACCGACCCCGAGTACCAGAAGATGCGCGATGCGGCGCTGGCGGTGATTCGCGCCGTGGGCGTGGAGACGGGCGGATCGAACATCCAGTTCGCCCTGGAACCGGAGACCAGCCGCATCATCGTCATCGAGATGAACCCCCGCGTGAGCCGCAGCTCCGCGCTGGCCTCCAAGGCCACGGGCTTCCCCATCGCCTGGGTGGCCACCAAGCTGGCCCTGGGTTACCGCCTCTGGGAACTGCCCAACGCCATCACGCGCATGACCAAGGCGGCCTTCGAGCCGGTGCTGGACTACATCGTGGTGAAGATGCCCCGCTTCACCTTCGAGAAGTTCCCCCAGGCCGACAAGGTGCTCGGCACGCAGATGAAGAGCGTGGGCGAGGTCATGAGCATCGGCCGCAGCTTCCAGGAGGCCCTGCAGAAGGCGGTGCGCTCCCTGGAGGAGGGCCACAAGGGCATCTCCGGGGCACTGGAGGGGAAGCTCGACCTGGGCCGCCTCAAGGAGCACCTCATCATCCCCGGCGCCCAGCGGATCTTCTGGATCTACCACGCCCTCAAGGCGGGCCACAGCGTCGAGGAATTGCACCGCCTCACCAAGATCACCCCCTGGTTCCTGCGGGAGATCGAGGAGATCGTGGTGCTGGAGGGCCGCCTGCGCAGCTTCCCCGTGGACCGCCTGCCGGAGGAGCTGCTGGAGAAGGCCAAGCGCGCCGGCTTCGCCGACAACCAGATCGCCGTGTTCTGCTCGGGCACCGAGGCCGAAGTGTCCGCCCGCCGCGAGTCGCTGGGCCTGCGCCCCGCCTACAAGCGGGTGGACACCTGCTCCGGCGAATTCGAAGCCGAGACGCCCTACCTTTACGGAACCTGGGAGGAGAGGAGCGAGGCGCCGCCCACGGAACGCCCCAAGGCCATCGTGCTGGGCAGCGGGCCCAACCGCATCGGGCAGGGCGTGGAGTTCGACTGCTGCTGCGTGCAGGCCGTGGAGGCCATCCGCGCCAGCGGGGTAGAGGCCATCCTCATCAACTGCAACCCCGAAACCGTCAGCACGGACTTCGACACCAGCGACCGCCTCTACTTCGAGCCCCTCACCTACGAGCACGTGAAGGCCGTGGTGGATCGCGAGGCTGCGGGGGGCCGCCTCCTGGGCGTCTTCGCCCAGTTCGGCGGCCAGACCCCGCTGAAGCTGGCGGAGCCCCTCCACCAGGCGGGCGTGAAACTGCTGGGCACGCCGCTCAACGCGATCATGGACGCCGAGGACCGCGAGCGCTTCGGCCAGGCCCTCAGGCGCCTGGACATCCCCGCGCCCCAGTGGGGCATGGCCACCAGCTTCGAGCAGGCCAAGGAGGTGGCGCACCGTCTGGACTACCCCGTGATGGTGCGGCCCAGCTTCGTGCTGGGCGGCCGGGCCATGGCGGTGGTCTTCGACAACGCCGGCCTCGAGAAGTACATGCGCGAGGCCGTGGCCGTGAGCGAAGACCAGCCCGTGCTGCTGGACCGCTTCCTGGATGGCGCGCAGGAGCTGGACATCGACGTGGTCTGCGACGGCGAGGACGTGGCCATCGCCGGACTGCTGGCCCACATCGAGGAGGCGGGCATCCATAGTGGCGACAGCTACGCCGTGATCCCGGCCCTGGGCGTGCCCGAGGACATCCTGGAGACCGTGAAGGGCTACGCGCGGAAACTGGCCCTGGACCTGGGTGTGCGCGGCCTCATGAACCTGCAGTTCGCCGTGAAGGACGGCATCGCCTACTGCCTGGAGGCCAACCCCCGGGCCAGCCGCACGGTGCCTTTCGTGAGCAAGGCCACGGGAGTGGACTGGGCGGGTGTCGCCGCGCGCATCGGCCTGGGCCAGAGCCTGAAGCAGCAGGGCATCAAGGACGGGGTGCCGCGCCTGGTGTCCATGAAGGGCGTGGTCTTCCCCTTCGCCAAATTCCCCGGGGTTGATCCAGTGCTCGGGCCCGAGATGAAGAGCACGGGCGAGGTCATGGGCATCGGTGCGACCTTCGGCGAGGCCTATGCCAAGTCCCTGCTGGCGGCCGGCATCCCGCTGCCGCTCTCCGGCACGGTCTTCCTCACGGTGAACGACAAGGACAAGGCGCGGCTGCCGGAGCTGGCCCAGAAGCTGGTGGCCCTGGGTTTCGGCCTATGCGCCACCGAGGGCACGGCCCGCACCCTGGAGTCGGTGGGCCTCAACGTGCGCCGCATCTTCAAGGTGAACGAAGGCCGGCCCAACGCCGTGGATCTGCTCAAGAACGGCGAGGTGCAGTGGGTCATAAACACGCCCCTGGGCCGCGACGCCTTCTTCGATGAAAGCGCCATCCGCCGCGAGGCCCTGCGCCTGAAGATCCCCTGCCTCACCAACCTCAGCGCCGCCCTGGCCGCCTGTGAGGCCGTGGAGACCCTGCGGGGCGACATGACCGTGCGAGCCCTGCAGTCGCTGGGGGAGGGGCCCACCTCTGGAAAATAGGTATCGACTAATTTTGACCCATTGATCTTAAAATGGCGGACGCAGGGTCGCGTTGGCCCTCTGTGGGTGCTTTGTGACCCCTCCCAGAACCTCTCCAGCGGCCGACTTCGCCCGGCCCCTCCGCTCCCCTTGGCCATGGGTGGGATTCTGTCTGGGCCTGGCCCTCACGGGCCTGGTCTGGGCGGTGGTCTACCGGGCGGATCAGACCCGCGTCAGGGGACTGGAGGCCGCCAAGACCGCGCACATGGCCAAGCAGTTGGAAGACCGGGTGAAGGATCTCGCGCAGGTGCTCCAAGGGGCCGCGGGCTACCTGGGGCGAGGCCCGCTGCCCAGCAGGGCGGAATGGCGTGACTATGTCGCCTGGCTCGAGCTGCCGGCCACGTACCCCGGGTTCCAAGGCCTCAGCTTCGTGGAGTGGATTCCCGGGGCCGAGCTCGCAGCCCATGTCTGGCGCCTGCGGGGGGAGGGCTTCCCCGACTATGCGTTGGTGCCAGGCGGGTCCTTGCCTCCGGATCCCGAAGGCTTCAGTTCCATCGTCTACCTTGAGCCCTGGGATGCCCGCAACCAGCGGGCTTTCGGCAGGGACATGCTGAGGGAGCCCTTGCGCCGGGAGGCCATGTTGAGGGCCCGGGACCAGGGCCTGGTGACCCTGTCGGGCCCCCTCACCCTCTACCAAGAAGCCGGTCCGGACCCCCAGGTGGGCACCGTGTTGTTTGTTCCGGTGTACCGGCAGGGCCTCCCGCTGGATTCCGTGGCCCAGCGGCGCAAAGCCCTGCGGGGGTGGGCCACCTTCCCCCTGCGCATGGCGGATTTCATCCAGAGCACCCTGGCCCGGGACCTGCGGAGCATGGATCTGGCCCTGTTCGATGCCACGGGAACCGGCGGCCCAGTCCTGGTCTTCGATTCGGATCCGGGCCATCCGGGACCGGAGAAGGCGGCTTCCACCGTGCATGCCTTCGAGGTGGCCGGGCGGATCTGGAGGACGCACATCCACCCCAACCCCTCCTTCCATGCGGAGGTGGGCCAGAATCATCACACGGAGATCCTGCTCGGTGGGCTGACGGCGAGCCTCCTGTTGTTCACCTTGCTAGCCGCCATCCTGGGGGCCGAGGGCCGCGCCCAGCGACTGGCGCGCCTCCGGGAGGAGGAGCTGCTGGCCACCGAGGCGCAGTTCCGGATCCTCTTCGAGAAGGCCCCCTTCGGCATGGCCATCGTGGATTCGGAATCGGGCCGGTTCCTGTCCGTGAACGCGCACCTGGGCCGCATCCTCGGTTATTCCCCCGAAGAGCTGGTGGCCAGGAATTTCCAGAGCATCACCCACCCGGAGCACCTGGCGGCGGACCTGGCCTCGGTCCAGGATCTGGCCCGGGGAACGGCCCAGGTCATCCGGAAGGACAAGCGGTACCTGCACCGGGACGGCCAAGAGGTGTGGGGGCGCCTGAGCATGGTCGGGCTCCCCGCCGAGGAGGGCGGGCCCGCCCGGCACCTGTCCATCGTGGAGGACATCACCGAGCTGCGGCGATCCAGTCAGGCCGTGCTGGATAGCGAGTCGCGCCTGCGCATCCTCAGCGACCAGCTGCCCGACAGCTTCCTCTACCAGTATCTGTCGAGACCCGGCGAAGCCCCCCGCTTCCTCTACCTCAGCGCCGGCGTGGAACGGCTCTGCGGGCTCAAAGCCGAGGATGTGGTGCGGGATCCGGGCCTGCTGTTCGGCCAGGTCGATCCGGCCATGCGGTCCGCCTACCTCGAGGCCGAAGCCGCCAGCGCCCGGAACCAGACGCCCTTCGCCATGGACCTCCGCCAGAGGCATGCGGACGGGACCTGGCGCTGGTTCAGGGTGCGCTCCATGCCGCGGCCCCAGCCGGACGGCTCGGTGCTCTGGGAGGGCATTTCCACGGATGTGACGGAAGCCCAGCACAGCCTCCTCAAGCTGGAGGAGGGCGAAGCCCGGTTCCGGGTCGTCATCGAAAAGGCTCCCGTGCCGTTGTTCCTCCACCGCGAGGGCCGGTTCGTCTACCTGAACCCGGCCTCGCTTCGGCTTCTGAAGGCGGGATCGGCCGAGGAGCTGATCGGCCAGCCGGTGCTGGACAGGGTCCACCCGGACGACCGGGCCCAGGCCCTGGAGCGGATCCGGCTGGCGCTGGCCACGGGAGGGGAGGCCCCCCTGCTGGAAGAGCGCCTTCTCGCCCTGGATGGGAGTGTCCTGCACGTGGAGGTGCTGGGCAGGGCCGTGACGGTGGATGGCCAGCCCACCATGCTGGTCTTCGCCCAGGACGTGAGCGGGCGCAAGCAGGCGGACATGACGGAACTCCGGGCCCGCAAGGCCGAGAGCCTGGTCCTGATGGCGGGCAGCATCGCCCACGATTTCAACAACATCTTCCAGGGCGTCCTGGGCTTCCTGGAGGTCGCGGGCATCCGGGCCGGGGAGAATGCGGAGCTCCGGCTGCTGCTCGGCAAGGCGGAGGGTTCGCTGCGCAAGGCCATCGGGCTGTCCTGGAAAATGCTGGACTTCTCCGGCCGGGCCCTGGTGAAGCAGGAGCGGCTCGACTTGGAAGCCTGGCTGCCCGCCTTCGCGGCGACCCTGCAACTGGAGCTTCCTGCCACCCTCGGCCTGGAGGTCGCCTGCGAACCGGCCCCGTTCATCCTGGGCGACCGGGTCCGCCTCGAAGAGGTGCTGGAGGCCCTCGTGGCCAATGCCCGCGAGGCGGCCGTACCCCTGGCCGGTCGAGTCCGCCTGCGGCTCTTCGTGGATTTCGGGGCGGACCGGCCCGACCTCGCCTCGCCGGGCATCTGGCCCCTGCGGCGGCCGGAGCTTCCGGCCACCGTGTGCCTCGAAGTGGCGGACGAGGGGCCCGGTGTTCCCGGCATGATCCTGGAGCGGATCTGCGACCCCTTCTTCACGACCCACGAACTGGGCCGGGGCCTGGGCCTGGCCTCGGTGACGGGCATCCTCCAGGCGCACCGCGCGGGCCTGCACCTCTTCAACGGGGAGCGGGGCGGCTTCACGGTCCGCATGCACTTCCCACCGGGCGGCGTCTGAGCCCGTCACGGCGACGCCGCAGCGGGCATCGCAGGAAGGGAGCAGCCATGGCACAGACCATCCAGCAGACGATCACCGCCTTCCTCGAGGCCGGCCCCTTCGCGGTGGTGGGCGCCAGCGTCGACCGCTCGAAGTACGGCAACAAGGTGCTGCGCTGCTACCAGCAGCACGGGCGCGAGGTCTACCCCATCAACGCCCGCGCCGCCGAAGTGGAGGGCCTGAAGGCCTATCCTTCGCTGGCAGCCCTGCCCGTGCCGGTGAAGGCCATCTCCGTCATCACGCCCCCCGCGATCACCGAGCAGGTGGTCCGCGAGGCTGCCGCGGCCGGCGTGACCCACATCTGGATGCAGCCCGGTGCCGAGAGCGACGAGGCCATCCGTTCCGCGGAGGCGGCCGGCCTGTCCGTCATCGCGGGCGGTCCCTGCCTGCTGGTGGTGCTGGGCTATCACGAGTGAGGCCGCTTCCGCGGCCTCACCTCCGAAACGGACTGCCAGCAGGACCTAGGCGAGGCCCAGGCTCCGCCGCACTTCCAGGCGGTGCTCCTCATGGGCCTTGACCACCTTCGGGACCTCGCTCCGCCACAGCTTCGAAACATCGGCGAAGGAGATGATCGGCCTCGCTTCTTCGCCAAGGATCGAGCGTTCGGTTGAGTCCTGCGAGCACGTCTCGCGGGAAGTAGGCTTGGCGGTCATGGCTGGGAGTCCTCAGAAGAGAAAGGTAAGCGGTTTGCAGCAGGTAGGCAACCACGGAATCCGCGGGCTTCGGCCTCGCCCGCACACTGGCCAGGGCATCCTGGCCCTCGGTCATGCGGCCCGGCCCCTCCTCGTCCACCCGCACGTGGTAGAGCTGCAGGCTGCGGCCCACGCGCGGGGCCAGGCCCAGGAAGGTGAACGGGGCCCAGGCGTGGGCCCGGGCCATGCGGTCCAGGGGCACGTAGCGGCCCTCGCGCTCCGAGCGGGCCAGCATGGCCCTGAGCGAACCCTCCGGATCGCGGTCGGTGTAGGCCAGGTGGACCTCGCGGCAGCCCGCGCCCCGGATGCGCCCCAGCAGGAAGGCCACGCCATCGGGATCGGTGTGGGGCGCGTCGAAGACGGCTCCGAAGGCGGGCCCCAGCGCCAGGGCGCCCGTGGTCTTTCCCGTGGCCTGGCCGCCCATGAAGATGATCACCGGCTCCCGGCGCGCCAGGGCCAGGGCCCGGTCGCGCAGCCGCTTGCCCAGCGCGTTGAGGTGCACGGAGGCCCGGCCGGCCGGATCCTCCAGCGCCTCGTAGCCCTGGGTGGGGTTGCGCCGCAGGCTGGGCAGCAGGGTCGCCAGGATGTCGCCGTTCACGAGCTGTCCCTCGAGGGTGCCCGGGAAGGCGGCGTATTCGTCCAGGGCCCGGTCCGCGTGGCGCGCCAGGTCCGCCGCCTCGCGCTCCAGGGCCCCGCGGAGCTCCCGGCGCGCCGCCTCGGCCAGCTCCCAGTAGGAGCGGCGCTCATGCCACGCCACCTGCTGCCAAGGCTCAGGGCTCATCGGGACACAGTAGCTCATTTATGCTGAACGGATGCTGAACGCGCCGCCCGTCCTCCTCTTCCCCGGCCAGGGCACGGAGGCCGTGGGCATGTCCGCGGGCTGGGAGGCCCGGCCCGCCTGGGCGGGGACCCTCGCCGCCGCCGAGGCGCACACGGGGTACCCCCTGCGGCGCCTGATGGCGGAAGGGCCTCTGGAGGCGCTGCGCTTCCAGCGCCACGCCCCCTGCGCGGTGCTGGCGCACTCCGTGGGCGTGTTCCGGACCTGGCGGGAGGCGGGCCTGCCCCTCCCCAGGGCCGCGACGGGTCACAGCATGGGCTTCTATTCCGCCCTGGTGGCGGCGGGGATCGTCCCGCTCGAGACCGCCCTGGACCTGCTGGACACGGTGGAGGGCCTGAGCGAAGCCGCCTTCGCAGGGCGGGCCATGGGGATGGCCTTCATCATCGGTGTGCCGGAGCTGGAGGTGCGCCGGGCCCTCCTGGCCCATCCGGCACTGGCGCTGTCGAACCGCAACGGCCAGGCCCAGTTCACCGTGTCGGGACCGGTGGACGCCCTGGAGCCTCTGGTGGCGGAGCTCCAGCCCTCCGCCTTCAAGGCGGGGCTGCTGCCGGTGAAGCACCCGCTCCATGGCCCCCACATGGCGGCCCTGCTTCCGGCCATCGCCCGGCGCATGGCCGTGACGCCCGCGGACCCGGCCTTCCCCCTCATTTCCCACTTCGACGGGCGCCTGCTCGACACGGGCGCAGCGGCCTGGGACGACGGCCTGGCCTCGGTGGCCCTGCCCGTGGACTGGCTGGCCGTGGTGGCGCGCCTGGAGGCCCTGGGCTCCCCCCTGGCGGAATGCGGGCACGGGAGCCAGCTCTCCGGCCTCACCCGCTGGGCCAATCGCAGCCTCCAGGTGGAGAGCCTCCAGCGGGGGCCGGACCGGGCCTGAGCTCTTTGGAGATGTGTCGGTAAAAGACGCGGCGGGCCGCGGCCGATTCGCTGGATCGTCCCCCCGCCGCTCTGCCATGATTGGGACTCCCGTCCACCCAGACCAGGATCCCCAGCCCCATGGCCATGCCCACCTTGATACTCGGAGAGGCCCTCGCCAACCGGTGCTCCCAGGTGCTCTACCGGTGCCTGGAGGAAGTGGGCAGCACCAAGGGGGCCCTCTACCTGCGATCGCCCCAGCAGGGCTCGTTCGAGGTGGTGAGCTTCTACGGCTGGCCCCGGGGGACGCGGCCGCCCGTCTCCATCCCCGAGGGCCACCCGCTGCTGGTGCACACCGGACGCGTGCGTCGCGCCTTCGTGGTGAACGATGCCTCCGAATCACCCGAGCTGGCGGCCTTCGGCCAGGGCGGCGAGTGGCCCCGGTACCTCATCACGCCCCTCTACCTGGCGGGTGATTGGGTGGGCCTGCTGATCCAGCGCGACCGCATCAAGGGCGGCACCTTCGACGTGGAGCGGGACGAGCCGCCCACCCTGGGCATCTGCGGGGACCTGGTGGAGGCCCTCAGGGAATTCCGGCTCTACGGCGCCACGCCCCGCCCGGATCAGGTGCCGCTCTCGGTGCACGTGCCCGATCCCCCCGTGCCGGTGGCCGCGGGACCGGCGCCGGTGCCCGAGGGTCTGCCCACGGCCTCCGCCATCATCGACGAGGTGGCCCCGGTGGCCGAGCGGCTGCTCCCGCCCGTGGCCGCTCCCGCGCCCCCCGTCCGGGCGCCGGGGGTCTTCGTCACCTCCAGCGGTCCCCCGGCGAAGGAGCGCATGTACGGCTTCTCCGGCGGGCAGGATGGCTATGCGGCGCTGCCCTGGGAGGCGGACCGCACCCTCAGCGGTTGGGTGGCCCCCCCTCCGCCCAATCCCGAGCGCAAGCGCGGCATGGTGCCGCCTGAGCAGCGGGCCTTCTTCTGGGAGATCGCCGGCCTGCTCAGCCAGATCCTCTCCGCCTCGGCGGTGGCGCTCTGGATCGAGGACCCGGAGGAGATCCGCCCGATCCTGGCCTACAGCACGCTGCCCCTGTCCGAGAACCTCCAGCAGCAGATTCTCGCCCATGCCACCTTCCACCTCCCGGCGGTGCGGGAGCAGGATCTGCGCCTCATCACGCGGGTGGACATGACCGAGTCCCCGCAGATCGACGGCGCCTTCGCCACCTACATGCCGCTCCTGTTGAACGAGACCCTGCAGGGCCACGACCTCCTGCTCGTCTTCCGCCAGGAGGACCACTCCTTCTCCATCTCGGAGATCGAGGCCATCCAGAAGCTCGGCCGCATCCTGGGCCTCCACATGCAGGAGGCGCGGCTTCACGAGCGCTACCATCACGCCTTCCTCTCCGTGAGCCACCGCATCCTGCAGTCCAGCGAAAGCCGGATGCCGACCCTGCGGCCTCACAGCCTGGCCACGGCCCGCCTGGCCCGGGACCTGGCCCTGAAGCTCGAACTCACCACCGAGGAAGTGGAGGCGGTGAGCATCGGAGCCATCCTCCACGATGTGGGCCTGCTGATGCTGGACCCGCAGATGCTCGCCAAGCCCGAGCTGAGCGGCGAGGACCTGAAGAAGGTGCGGAGCCATCCCGAACTGGCGGCGGTCTTCCTGAAGGACCTGCGCTTCCCCTTCGACGTGGTGCGGATGATCCGCCACCACCACGAGCGCTGGGACGGCCTCGGCTATCCCGAGGGGCTGCGCGAGACCAGCATCCCCATCGGCAGCCGCATCATCGGCCTGATCGAGGCCTACGAGGTGATGACCAGCGGCAAGGGCTACCGGCGTCCCAAGGGGCACCGGCAGGTGCTGGCGGAGCTGGAGAACGAGGCCGGTGCCCAGTTCGATCCCAAAGTGGTGGCGGCCTTCCGTGAGCTTCTGACCCAGAAGGGGGACCGGGGATAGTACCCTGGTCCGGTGGAGCGCCCTTGACCACCCCTTCCCGATCCCAGCGCGGTTTCACCATGGCCCTCGCCCTGGCCCTGGCGGTGGTCATGGGGATCATGCTGATGAAGGCCGGCCCCCTCGTCAGCGCCGAGGTCCAGCGCGAGAACGAGGCGGAGCTCATCTTCCGGGGCGAGGCCATCGCCAACGCCTTCAGGATCTACGCCAGCAAGGCCGGCCGGTATCCCATGGATCTCGATGAGGTGATGAAGATGCGCCCCCGCATCCTCCGCCAGAAATACAAGGATCCGATGACGGCCAGCGGCGAGTGGGAGTTCATCACCCAGGTGCGGCCGGGGGCCTCGGGGAACACGGAGGGCCTGCCCATCGTGGGCGTCCGCAGCAAGAGCCCCTTGAACAGCATCCGCGTCTATCAGAACAAGACCCTGGTCCACGATTGGCAGTTCACGGCGGAGCAGAACCTGCTGGGGATCACGGACGAGGCCGGCAAGTCCCGGGGCCTTCCCAAGGCCGGCAATGCCGCCGAGAAGCCCGTGGCCCCCAAGGAATGAAGGTGGATCTGCGATCCCTGGCAGTCTTCCTGGCCGCGGCCCTGGCCCTGGGCGCCCAGGATTTCCGGAACTGGGCCCGGCAGCTCGAGGCCCGGGGCGTGAAGGTTTCCGCCGGGATCTGGGATGCGGAGACTGGCAGGGTCCTTGAGCGGCACCACGAGGGCCTGGCCCTGGTTCCCGCCAGCACCACCAAGGTGGTCTCGACCTACGCGCTGCTCAAGACCCTGAAACCGGACTTCACCCTCGAGACCGAGGTCTGGGGGGATCTGCAGGACGGCGTGGTGCGGGGAGATCTCGTCCTGAAGGGGGACGGCGATCCCCTGCTGACCAGCGAGCGCGTGTGGATGCTGGTCCAGGCCCTCCGGAAGCTGGGCGTCCAGCGCGTCGCCGGCAGCCTCCGGCTGGGCCAGGGCGCCTTCGATGCCCAGCGGCAACCCCAGGGCTGGGAGAACACCACGGCGGACACCCTGCCGACCGTGCTGGCCCTGTCCGTCAACTTCAACCGGGACGAGTCGGGCCGGTTGGTGCAGGATCCCGAGCGCCAGGCCCGCGAGGTCATCCAGCGGATCCTCCAGGAAGCCGGCATCGCCGTGGAAGGCCGGGCCGGGTTCCCCGAGGTGCCGCGCAAGCTGCTGGGCTGGACCTCCCCCCCGCTGCGGGCCATGGTGCTGGACATCAACAAGTGGTCCAACAACTTCATGATCGAGATGCTGGTGCGCAAGTACGGCGCCGGTTCCTGGCCGCGGGGCGTGAAGCGGATCCAGGAGTTCTACCGCACCGCCTTCGGCCTGGGTCCCGAGGCCATCCAGATCACCGACGGGTCGGGCCTGAGCAAGGAGAACCGCCTCTCCGCCCGCACCCTGGCCACCATCCTGCGGGGGGCCTACCACGACTTCGAGGTGGGGCCCGAGTTCGTCTCCTCGCTGAAGGTGATCGGGGGCGAGCCCTGGAAGCTGAAGAAGAAGGATGCGAACCTCACGCGGCGCGTGCGGGTGAAGACCGGCCACCTGGACCAGGTCACCAGTCTGGCCGGCTACCTGCAGACACTGGATGGCCAGGTCCGGGTCTTCGCCATCGTGCTCAACGGCCCCTGCCAGGACGACGACGTGTGGGACCAGGTCTCCCGGTGGGCCAACTGAATTTCGTGCCCATTGTTGACAGGCGGGTTGTGCGGGACCATGGAAGCGAGGAGTCGCCATGCCCCGCATCGCCATCGTGGATGACAGCCGCCTGGTCCGGGCCTTTGCGGCCGGGGCCCTGCGGGCCGGAGGCCACGAGACCGTCGAGGTGGAGCCCACCTCCCTGTTCGAAGTCCTGAAGGTGCTCCGGGAGACCCCAGTGGACCTGCTCGTGGCGGACTTCCTCATGCCCGAGTGCCCCGGCGAGAGCCTGGTCCGGGCCTGCCGGGAGGATGTGGCCCTGCGGGAGCTGCCCATCCTGGTCGTATCCGCCCATCGCGATGACATCAGCCTGCAGCGCATGCAGCAGATGGGCATCTCCGGGTTCCTGCTGAAGCCCGTGGACGCCCCGACCCTGGCGGCCAAGGTGGCCGAGGCCCTCGAGGGCTAGCCCGGACGGGAAGGTTGGATGGGCATGAAACAGACGCCGGATCCGCGCGGGCTCGCGGCCCTGATCTTCGGGGCCTCCCTGCTCGGGTTCGCCGCCATGCTGGTGCGCTGGGCCGCCCCGGCCGGTCCCCTGGCCGTGGGTTTCTACCGCATGGCCATCGCCCTGCCTTTCGTGGCCTGGATGGCCCGGGGCACGGCCCGGCCAGTCACCGGCCGGGCCCGCCTCTGGGCGGTGGTGGCAGGGGTGTGCTTCGTGCTCGACCTCTGGATGTGGCATTCGGCGCTCCACCTCACCAGCGCCGCCAACGCCACCCTCCTGGTGACCCTGGCGCCCATCTGGGTGGCCCTGGTGTCCGTGTTCTGGATGGGGACCCGCCTGCGCCGCCGCTTCTGGACCGGCATGCTCCTGGCCCTGGCCGGGGCCCTGGTCCTGGGCCTGGCCAAGGGGGCCCGCTGGGGCACCGGGCTGGGCGAGCTGCTGGGGGCCCTCGCCTCCCTGGCCTACGGCGCCTTCACCCTGGCCCTGGGCCGCGCCCGACGCGAGCTCAGCGCCCCCGAGGCCCTGTTCTGGGTGGTGCTCTGCTGCACGGTGCTGTTCGGCGCCCTGGGCTGGGCCGAGGGCGAGGCCTTCGCGGGCTATCCGGCGCGCTCCTGGTGGGCGCTGGTGGGCCTGGGCACCCTCGTCCAGGTGGTGGCCTGGTGGTTCATCACCTGGGGCCTCGGCCACGTGCCCACCGACCTGGGTGCCATGGGCCTCATGACCCAGCCCGTGGCCACCGTGATCCTGGGCTGGCTCCTGCTGGGCGAGCCCATGCGGCCCCTGCAGGCCGTGGGTACGCTCCTGGTGCTGGCGGGCGTGGCGCTGTGCGCCTTCACGCCGCCGATGCCGCGGGAGGGCGTCACTCGGGCGTGAGGACGCCCTGTTCCTCGCGGTAGGCGAAGAGTTCCCCGAACCGGCCCCACGCCACGATGGTCTCGAAGGTGGCTTCGGGGTCCTCCATGGGCAGGCGGGTGGAGATCTCCTGGAGCAGGGCCTCCTTGGAGAGCTCGCCCTCCTCGAGGTGCAGCATCTCCTTGACCACGCGGAAGAGGCGCAGCTCCAGGAGCTGCGCCCGCCACAGGTCCTTGCGGTCGTCCATGTTGGCGTTCACGAAGCGCTTGCCCAGGGGCGTGAGCAGCACGCCGCGCTTGGGCGTGTCCACCAGGTCCAGCATCTCGGCGGCCTTCACGGTGGTGAGCACACGCTCAAAGGGCACGTGGGTGTGGGAGGCCACGTGGAAGAGGTCGCTGGTGCCGCCCTGGGTCTCCACGAACTCCAGGAGGCCCAGGATGTCGGCGCTCTGCACCATGGGGAGGGGCTCCACCAGGTCCTCCTGGGAGGCGCTGGGCACGGGGGCGGTGACCTGCACGTCCGGCAGCTCGGCGCTGGTGATGATGTCGTGCAGGTGGTCCACCAGCTTCATGAACTCGGGCGAGCGGCTGTCGCGCGGGCGGGGCAGGGACACCTCCACGACGGTCCGCAGCGTGCCCGGGCTGCCGGAGAGCACGGCCACGCGGTCGGCCATGAGCAGGGCCTCGCGGATGGACTGGCTCACCATGACGATGGCCGAGGGGTTGCGCTCCTTGTCGGCCCAGATGTCGAGAATCTCGGCGCGCAGCGCTTCCGCCGTGAGGGCGTCCACCTGGCTGAAGGGCTCGTCCATGACGAGGATCTCAGGATCCACCGCCAGGGCCCGGGCCACGCCCACGCGCTGCTTGGTGCCCCGGGAGAGCTCGCGGGGGAAGGCCTCCTCGAAGCCCTCGAGGCCCACCTTGCGGATGGCCTGGTGGGCCCGCTCGCGCACCTCGCCTTCGGGCAGGTCGCGGGCGCGGAGCACCACGCGGACGTTCTCCTCCACGGTCATCCACGGGTAGAGGGCGAAGCTCTGGAAGACCATGGCGACGCCCGGATTGAGCCCGTCCAGCTTCTCTCCGCGGTGGCGCACCTCGCCCTGGGTGGGCGGCATGAGGCCCGCCAGCAGGCGGAGCAGGGTGGACTTCCCGGAACCGTTGGGGCCGATGAGGCAGAGGATCTCCTCCGGCCGCACGTCCAGGCGGATGTCCTCCAGCACGCGCTGGACCTTGCCCTTGGCGGCGGGGAAGCGCATCTGGATGCCGCGGAGTTCACAGATGGGGGAGGTGCGGGCCAGCTGCATGTCCACCTCAGCGGTTGAGCGCATAGCGGGTCTCGGCCAGGCGGTAGAGCGGCACCCAGACAAGGCGGTTGAAGAGGACGACCAGGGCGGCCATGAGGAGGGCGCTGGCGGCCAGGTGGGGCATGGAACCCTGCTCCGTGGCCAGCACCACTTCCGCGCCCAGGCCGAAGGTGCGCAGAGTCTGTTGCTTGGCGGTGACGATCTCGGTGACGATGCTGGCGTTCCAGGCCCCGCCCGTGGCGGTGACCCAGCCGGTGACCAGGAAGGGGAAGACCGCCGGGAAGTAGAGCGTCCAGCAGCGCTTCCAGAGGGAGAGGCGGTAGGCCGTGGCCGCCTCGCGCAGGTCGCTGGGGATGGCCTGGGCGCCGGCGATGACGTTGAAGAGCAGGTACCACTGCGTGGACAGGACCATGAGCAGCACGCAGCTCACGCCGAGGCCGATGCCCACGGACTGGAAGACCAGGATCAGCGTCGCGAAGATCAGGGACGAGGGGAACGAGGCTGCCACCTGCACGATGGACTGGAGCCGCCGCGACCACTTCGGCGACATGCCGATCCACAGGCCCACGGGCAGGGTCCACAGGGTGGCCAGGAAGGTGGAGAGCAGCACCCGGGAGAGGGAGGCGCCGCCCGCCTTGAGCAGCTGCAGCCACTTGGCGCCGCTCACTTCCGCCAGCAGCCCCACGACGGAGAGCCCGCCCACGGCCAGCAGCACCAGGACGCCGACCATGGCCGAGGTGGCCAGGAGGGGCCCCAGCCGGCCGGGCCGCTGGATCTCCTCGTGGGCCTTCCGGATGAGGGCGGGGCGGGGGGTCCGGCGGTGCAGGCGCTGGTTGCGGCGTTTCTCCAGCCACTTCAGCAGGCGGGAGCGGCGGAAGAGCCGCAGCAGCCAGTTGTCGGCGGGCTCCACCTCGGTGCCCTCGTCCACCTGGAAGCGCTGGGACCACGCCACCACGGGCCGCCAGACCAGCTGGTCCAGGGCGATCACCAGGGCCAGCATGGTGAGGATGGCGTAGACCTGGGCCCGGCCGTTGCCCTGCTCCACCGCCGTGTTCATGTACGAGCCCAGGCCCGGCAGCTGGAAGTTCTTGTTGCCCGCGCGGAAGGCCTCGGCGGACATGAGGAAGAACCAGCTGTTGGCCACGCTCACCATGGAGTTCCACACCAGGCCCGGCGTGGCGAAGGGCACCTCCACCCAGCGCAGCTTCTGCAGCCAGGTGAAGCCGTAGAGGCTCGAGGTCTCCTCCAGCTCCTTGGGCAGCGTCTTCAGCGACTGGTAGAAGCTGAAGGCCATGTTCCAGGCCTGGCAGGTGACGATGAGGAGCACCGCCGACAGCTCCAGCCCGATGTTGCTGTGGGGGAAGATCGTGAGCATGAGCAGCAGCACCGGCGGCAGGAAGGCCAGCAGGGGGACGCTCTGGAGGATGTCGAGGATGGGCACGAGGATGCGCTCGGCCACGGGATCCTTGGCGGCCCAGAAGGCCACCACCAGCGTGAAGGCCAGGGACACGGCGTAGGCCGCCAGGGCGCGGATGAGGGAGAGCAGCAGGTACTTGGGCAGGGCCCAGGCGCTGAGGGCGATCTCCACGGTGGGTCGCTGCACGGCGGTCCATTCCTTGCCCACCAGCCAGAGCGCCGCCAGCGTGCCCGCCAGGGCCGCCAGCACGAGGAGGTCGATCCAGCGGCGGTGCCGGATGGGCGCCGTCAGCAGGTTCATCGCCTGGCCCCAGACAGTGTCGAGGAAGCGGTGGATCATGGCCGTTCCGTTCGGTGTGAGGCGGCGCGCCGAGAGGCGCCGCGTTCCCGTTCAGGGTGCGGAATCAGGAGAGCCGGAAGAGCGGAGGGCTGCCGCCTCAGCGGGCGGCGCGACTCGACGGAGGTTCGGAAAGGTCGGCGTGTCGTCCCATCGAACCTCCTTTCCGGCGCCTGGGCCAAAGCCAGAATGCCCCCCGCCTTGGCCCGGGTCAACCCAAGGGTGCCTTCTCGAAAGGCCCCGATTCCGTCACCATGGTCCCTCACACAGGAGTCACACCCGTGGGGATCCGCTGGCATGTCGACGGCTGGTGAGCGGGCGTTGGCCCTGGCGGTGGCCTGCGGGCTGCTGGAGCCCCAGGAGGCCCGGGACGCCGACCTGGACGCCCTGGTGGCCGCCGGCCGCCTGAGCGAAGCGGACCACCAGCGGCTGCTCCAGGATCTGGCCGACCTGGAGGAGGCCGAGGCCAGCCACTGGTCTGTGGATGTCACGACCCAGACGCCCCTGGGCCAGGACCCCACGGAGACCGGTCCCTCGGGGCCCTCGGCCGGGCCTTCCGATCCGGCCAGGCGGTACCGCCGGGGCCAGGTCTTCCAGGTGCGGACCCTGGCCCGCTGGGCCCGCTTCCAGCACCTCGAGCTGCTCGGCGAAGGGGGCATGGGCCGCATCTTCAAGGCCACGGATCCCTCCCTGCATCGCGTGGTGGCCCTGAAGCTGCTGCGCCGGGAGGATCCCGACCTGCTGCAGCGCTTCCTCCAGGAGGCCCAACTGCAGGCCCGGGTGGATCATCCCAACGTGTGCCGGGTGTACGAAGTCGGCGAATGGCGCGGCCAGCCCTACATCGCCATGCAGTTCCTCAACGGGGAGACCCTCCAGAAGGCCGCGCCCGGCCTGTCCCAGGAGGCCCTGCTCCGCTACATGGTGGATGTCTGCGAAGGGGTCCATGCGGCCCACCGGGTGGGCCTCGTCCACCGCGACCTGAAGCCCTCCAACCTGATGATCGACCGCCTGGAGGACGGCTCCACCCGGGCCTGCGTGCTGGATTTCGGGCTGGCCCGCGGCTCTGAGAATCGCGGCCTCACCGAGACGGGCCGCATCATCGGCACCGTGGCCTACATGTCTCCGGAGCAGGCCCGGGGCGATGCGGCCCGGCTGGACCGCCGATCGGACGTGTATTCGCTGGGCGCCACGCTCCAGGCCCTCCTGACGGGCGCGCCCCCTTTCCAGGGCGAGGGACTCGAGTGCATGGCCCGCATCGTCAAGGACGACCCCATTCCCCTCCGGCGCCGCCTGCCCGCACTTCCCGCCGACCTGGAGACCGTGGTGCTCACCTGCCTCCAGAAGGACCCCCGCCGCCGCTATGCCACGGCCCGCGCCCTGGGGGAGGACCTGCAGCGCATCCTGGAGGGCGAGCCCATCGAGGCCCGGGCGGCCACCCGGATGGAGAAGGCCGTCCACTGGGCCCGGAAGCACACGGTGCTGGTGGCGGCCACGGCCGCCGTGTTGCTGTCCATGGCCGTCTTCGGCGGGTTCGCGGTGCGGGAGCGGCTGCGGGCCCGGGCCCAGGCCGCGCACGCCCAGCGCTTCGCCCAGGCCGCGGAGCGCATCGAGGCCCTGGCCCGGTACCTGAAGCTGTCCCCGCCCCACAACCTGGGCCCCGAGCTGCGGGATCTGGAAGGCCGGGTGGCCCGGCTGGCCCAGGAGGTGCAGACCGGGAGTGCCCTCGCGGAGGCCCCGGGCCAGTACGCCCTGGGCCGGGCGAGGCTGGCCCTGGGCCAGCCGGAGCGGGCCCGGGCGCACCTGGAGCGGGCCCGGGGCCTGGGCTTTGATACGCCGGAGCTGCGCTCCGCCCTGGGCCGGGCCCTGCTGGAGCTGCACCAGAAGGACCTCGACGAGGCCTGGCGCATCGGTCCCGAAGACGCGCGCAAGGAGGCTCTGGCCCGGCTGCAGGCCGCGGCCACCCGCATCGAGCCCCTGCTGAGGACCGGAGCCACCGCCTCCCTCATCCCCCTGGCCCACCTGGAGGGGCAGGCGGCCTGGGTGGCCGGGCGCTGGGAGGAGGCCATCGACAAGGCCCGCCTGGCCCAGGAGCAGGCCCCCTGGTTCTACGAGGCCCGCCTGCTGGAGGCCCAGGCCCTGCTGTCCTGGGGCCTGTCGAAGAGCGGTCCCGAGCGGGAGGGCATTCTGGCCGAGGCGCACCGGAGCGCCCAGGCCGCCCTAGTGGCCGCGCCCTGCGATTTGCAAGCTCTGGATCTGGCGGGCCGCATCGGGGTGCTGCGCTACGGCATGGCCGTGGCGGATCCCGCCCAGGCCCGCGCCATCCATGCCGGCGTGGACCGTGTGGTGGCGACCCTTCGGACCCTGGAACCCGGGGGGTCTCGGGCTGGGATTTTGGAGGCCTACCTCCTCACGGCCGAGGCCGTCAACGCGCAGGTGATGGGCCGCTCCGGTGTGGAGCCCCTGCGACGGGCCCTGGCCCTGCTGGCCCCCCTTCTGGAGGTCCCCGATCCGCCCTTCGAGGCGCTCGAAGGCGCCATGCGGGCGGAAAGCTATGCAACCAAATTCCCGGAAATGGGAGATCCGATTCCATGGTTGGACCGGGCTCTGGCCCATGGCCGCCAGGCCTTCGCCCTGAGGCCGGGCCACTCGAGGTTGGCGAACGAGTTGACGCGGGTGTCCATCTGGCGTCTCGGCCAAGGCACCCAGCGAGGGGAGGCCCCCTGGGACGTGTTTGAGTCCGCCCTGGAGGTGTTGCTCCGTTCCCTGGACCGCGAGCCGGATGCGAAGTCCCTGCGGGAATCCCTGGGCTACCTTTGGGGTGAGCGGGCTGAGTACGAGCGCACCCACGGCTTGGATCCGCGGCCCTCTCTGGACCAGTCCATCCAGAGTTTCGAAGCCGTGCTCAGGCAGGGACCGAGCTTCCGTTCCCATTTCGGCATTGCCAACGCCGCATTGATGCGGGGGCAGTGGGAAACGACGCACCATCAGGCGGGTGCGGCAGCATCTTTGGAACGGGCCGATCAGGCCTACCGTCAAGCGGGCCTGCTGGCGCCTTTCCATTCCGTTCTCGCACCTTCGCTGGTCGAGGTGGCCCTTTGGAGGGGCATGGCCGCTGGGCTCCAGACGGTCGAAGGGGACCGGGCCTTGAATCAGGGAGAAGCCCATTTCCAGGAAGGCGTGAAGCGATTCCCCCAGACCGCCGCCCTGTGGTTGCGTGGGGCGCAGCTCGCGGAAGCCCGCGGCCAGGCCCATGAGGCGAAGGCCCGCATCAAGCGGGCCTTCGCCTTGGATCCGCATAGCCCTGAAATCCGCCATCTGCACAAGGTGGTCCAGGCCGGGAACCCGCCTCAGGGGTAGCCACTCGGCATGCAGTCGGGATCCTTGCAGATCACCATGGGAAGGCCGTCTGGGTCGGCCCTGGGATCCCCTTTGACCTTGCCTCGGCGGATAGACCGCTTCGATTCCAGGCCCCAGGCCAGCTGCAGGAATTTCTTGTTCAGGGGCAGCTCGTCCTTGCCCTTGGGGAACCAGGCCTCGGCACGGGTGCCGAAGCGGGCGATGGCCTGGTCGCGAGTGATGGTCTTGCCCTTGCCGTCGTAGAAAGCGCCGAGGATGTCCACGGCGGCCTGCTCGTCGAAGAAGAGCGAGGTCGTCCGGCAGGGATCGACGTCGATCTCCAGGGGGATCGGACTTCCTTCCACGCTGTAGATCAGGCGGATCTTCAGCAGCTTGGGGCGGGACATGGGATGCCTCCAAAGGGGAGAGGGTGGTGGGGGTGGTGCGGCGTCGCCCAGGGGTTCAGGGCCGTGGCACGGCCTGCAGCAGCTGGGTGATGGCCTGGTCCGTGGTGGCCCCGTCCGCCTCGCTCTCGAAGGTGAGCAGAAGCCGGTGGCGGAGCACGTCGGGGGCGAGGTCCACCACGTCCTGGGGCAGCACGTGGTCGCGGCCCTGCAGGTAGGCCAGGGCGCGCGAAGAGGCTTGGAGCGCCAGGGAGGCCCGGGGACTGGCCCCGCAGCGCAGCTGCTCCTTGCCCTTCCAGGGCTTGCCGTGGCCGGGGCGCGTGGCCTGCACGAGGCGCACGATGTAGGTGCGGATGGCCTCGTCGAGGCGCACCTGCTGGGCCTCGCGGCCCGCCTTCAGCAGGCTGGCCCCGTCCACCACGGGGTTCACCTCGTCGCCGTTCAGGTGGGCGCGGCGCAGCACTTCGACCTCGTCATCCTGCTTCGGATAGTCCACGCGGAGCTTGAAGAGGAAGCGGTCCATCTGGGCTTCGGGCAGGGGGAAGGTGCCCTCCTGTTCCAGCGGGTTCTGGGTGGCCAGCACCAGGAAGGGATCGGGCAGGGCGAAGCTCTCTTCGCCCAGGGTCACCTGGCGCTCCTCCATGGCCTCCAGCAGGGCGGCCTGCACCTTGGAGGGGGCGCGGTTGATCTCGTCGGCCAGCACCAGGTTCGCGAAGATGGGGCCGCGCTTGGGCGTGAAGGTGAGGGCCTTCGGGTCGAAGATCAGCGTGCCCACCACGTCGCTGGGCAGCAGGTCGGGCGTGAACTGGATGCGGCGGAAGCTGGTGTGGCTGGCGGAAGCCAGGGTCTTGATGGTGCGCGTCTTCGCCAGGCCCGGCAGGCCCTCCAGCAGCACGTGCCCTCGGCAGAGCAGGGCCACCAGCAGGCGGCTCAGGAGCTGGGGTTGCCCCACGATCACCTTGCGGCACTCGGCCAGCAGGGGTTCCAGGGTGTGCACGGAGGGAGTGGCCATGGTGAGTCCGGGGAATGCTCCCATCTTGACTGGAAAGCCCACGCGCAGGAACGCCCGGTTGACCTTCGGTAAGCGCATCCATGACTCAGGCATGACTCAGGGTAGGTGCTTACGGCCCACTCAGCGGATGCTAGGCTCCTCGGAAACCCTACAGCCGCTTCCCCTTGGAGGACCCATGCGATCCGCAGTCATCGTCGAAGCCAAGCGCACGCCCATCGGCCGGGGCGTCAAGGGCAGCTACGCCGCCACCCGCCCCGAGCAGCTGGGGGCCGTGGTGATCGAGGCCATCAAGCCCTTGCTGAAGGACTGGTCGGGCCTGGAGGACGTGCTGGTGGGCTGTGCCATGCCCGAGGGCGAGCAGGGCATGAACATGGCCCGGCTCATCGCCTTCCGCGCCGGCCTGCCCATCACGGCCGGCGCCGCCACCATCAACCGCTTCTGCGGCAGCAGCCAGGAGACCATGCTCATGGCGGCCCGCGCCATCGCGGCCAACCAGGGTGACCTCTTCCTCGCGGGCGGCGTGGAGAGCATGTCCAAGGTGCCCATGATGGGCTTCAACCCCAGCGTGGACCCCTTCATCAGCGAGACCTACCCGCAGGCCTACTGCTCCATGGGCATCACTGCCGAGAACCTGGCGAAGGAATACAAGCTCACCCGCAAGGAATGCGACGAGTTCGCCTTCACCAGCCACCAGCGGGCCGCCGCGGCCTGGAAGGCGGGCAAGTTCGAGAAGGAAGTCGTGCGCTTCGAGACGAAGGGCCTGGATGGCAAGCCCGTCACCCTCCAGCAGGACGAGTGCGTGCGCGCCGATACCAGTGTGGAGAAGCTGGGCGAGCTGAAGCCCGCCTTCCTGGCGGATGGCCTCACCACCGCTGGCAACAGCTCGCCCATCACCGACGGCGCGGCCTTCCTGCTGGTGATGGAGGAGGGCCTGGCCAAGTCCCTGGGCCTGAAGGCCCGGGCCCGCATCCTGGGCGGCGCGGTGGCTGGCGTGGAACCCGACCGCATGGGCATCGGCCCCGTGCCCGCCGTGAAGAAGGTGCTGGACCGCTGCGGCCTGAAGCTGGACCAGATCGACGCGCTGGAGCTGAACGAGGCCTTCGCCGCCCAGAGCCTGGCCGTGATCCGCGAGGGCGGCTACGACCCGGCCAAGGTGAACGCCTGGGGCGGCGCCATTGCCGTGGGCCACCCCCTGGGCGCCAGCGGTGCCCGCATCCTCACCACCCTGCTCCACCGCCTCGAGACCGACGGCGGCCGGTACGGCATCGCCACCATGTGCATCGGCGGCGGCCAGGGCATCGCGTCCGTCATCGAAAAGCTCTGACCAACCAACGACATCGAGACTGGAGGTTGGACATGAGCATCAAGAAGATCGGCGTACTCGGTTCGGGCGTGATGGGCTCGGGGATCGCGGCCCATGTGGCGTCGGCGGGCTGCCAGGTGGAGCTGCTGGACATCGTCATCGACGAGGCGGCGCCGGACAAGCTGGCCGAAGGCGCCCTGGCGGCCCTGGCGAAGTCCAAGCCGGCCCTGGCCATGCACGCCTCCTTCCTGAAGAAGATCCGGCCCGGGAACCTGCGCGATCACCTGGACCGCCTGGCGGATTGCGACTGGGTGGTGGAGGTGGTGAAGGAGGACCTGGCCATCAAGCGTGAGCTCTACGGCCGCCTGGAAGCACACCTGAAGCCCGGCGCCTGGATCAGCTCCAACACCTCGGGCATCCCCCTGCGCCTGCTGGTGGAGGGGCGGGGCGATACCTTCCGCAAGCACTTCGTCATCACCCACTTCTTCAACCCCGTTCGCTACCTGCGCCTGCTGGAGTTCGTGAAGGGGCCCGAGGTCGACGAGGTCGAGGCCCAGGCTTTCCGCACCTGGCTCGAAGAGGGCCTCGGCAAGGAGGTGGTGCCCGCCTACGACAGCCCCACCTTCATCGGCAACCGCATCGGCATCCACGGCATCATGGCGACCCTGCACCTGGCCCTGGCGGAGAAGATCCCCTTCGAGGTGCTGGATCTGGTCCTGGGCGACGCCGCCGCCCGCGCCAAGAGCGCCGCCTTCCGCACCGCCGACCTGGCGGGCGTGGACATCCTCGCGGCCACCGCGAAGAACGTCTATGACCTCTGCCCCGACGACGAGGTGCGCGACACCTTCAAGTTCCCCGAGTTCCTGCAGTGGATGCTCGATCAGAAGCTCTTCGGCAACAAGGTGAAGCAGGGCTTCTTCAAGAAGGGGCCCAAGGACGCCAAGGGCAAGAAGACCTTCCTGGCCATCGACCCCGCCACCCGCGAGTACATCCCCCAGGTGAGGAAGGACTGGCCCATCCTGAAGGAGCTGAAGGGCATCGACGATCCGGCGGAAAAGGTGAAGACGCTGCTCACCAGCGACACCGAGGCCGGGCGCCTGGCCTGGCGCTGCATCGCGCCCAACCTCACCTACGCCGTGAACCGCCTGGGCGAGGTGACCGACGGTCCCCTGAACGTGGATCGCGCCATCAGGAACGGCTTCGCCTTCGAACTGGGGCCCTTCGAGCTGTGGGACACCCTGGGTGTGGAGCGGGTCGTGGCGCGCATGCGTTTCGAAGAGCAGCCCATCGCGCCGCTCGTCGAGCAGATGCTGGCCAAGGGCCTCACCAGCTTCTACCGCTGGGAGCACGGCGTCCCGGTGGCCCAGCTGAATCCGAAGACCCTGGCCTACGATCCGATCCTCGAGGACCGGCGCGTGATCATCCTCAAGCGCGAGGAGGGCAGGGGCAAGGTGGTGGCCGAGAACGGCAGCTGCCAGCTGCTGGACATCGGTGACGATGTGGCCTGCCTGGCCTTCCGCTCGAAGATGAACGCGCTGGACGACGGCATCATCGGCCTCATGGAGGACACGGTCCAGAAGCACGTGCCGGGCCGCTTCAAGGGCCTGGTGGTGGGCAACCAGGGCCAGCACTTCAGCGCTGGCGCCAACCTCGTCATGGTGCTGAACGCCGCCAAGGACAAGCAGTTCGACCTCATCGAAGAAGTGGCCCGACGCCTCCAGTACGCGGCCCGCATGCTCACCTACGCGCCGTTTCCCACGGTGGGGGCCCCCTTCAACCTGGCTCTGGGCGGCGGCTGCGAGATCACCATGGCCTGTCAGCGGGTGGTGGGCCACGCCGAGCTTTACATCGGCCTGGTGGAGGTGGGCGTGGGCGTCATCCCTGCGGGTGGCGGCTGCCTCCAGATGCTCCTGCGCATGGAGGACGCCATGACCGCCAAGGGCGAGCTGGGGCCCATGCCCAAGGTGAAGGCCGCCTTCCAGGGCATCGGCACGGCCACCGTGCACACGAGCTTCGACGAGGCCCAGCGGGGCGGTTACCTGCGCCGCACCGACCGCCGGGTCATGAACAAGGCCTACCTCCTGCACGAGGCCAAGCAGGAAGTCCTGAAGATGGCCGCGGACTTCCAGCCGGTGAAGGAGCGCACCCTGCGCCTGCCCGGTCGGGGCGGCGCCGAGGCCCTCAAGTTCGCGGTGCGCGACTTCCAGCTCCAGGGCCTGGCCTCGGAGCATGACGGCCTCATCATGGGCGAGCTGGCCACCATCCTCACGGGCGGCGACGTGAGCCTGGTGCAAGAGGTCAGCGAGGAGCGCATCCTCGAGCTGGAGCGGCAGGCCTTCGCCCGGCTCTGCAGCTACGAGAAGACCCAGGCCCGGATGGAGGCAATCCTGAAGACAGGCAAGCCCCTGCGGAACTAGAACTCCCCCCATTTTGTGACTTAAGCCGCCTTTTCCCGGGCGGCTTTTTTTTGGTGTTGCCAGGGTGTGACGAGGTCGGAACACTTGGGGCGGTCCACATCGGAACCAGACAATCAGGAGGCACTGTGAGCGGGAATTCCCAGTCAACTCCACGCGTAGCGGCCATCGTCGGGCCCTACCTCTCCGGAAAGACCTCCTTGATGGAGAGCCTTCTCTTCGCGGCGGGGGCCATGCCGCGCAAGGGCTCCGTCAAGGAGGGGAACACGGTCGGCGACGCCTCCCTCGAGGCCAAGGCCCGCCAGATGTCCGTGGAGGCCAGCCTGGCCTCCTGCACCTACCAGGGTGAATCCTGGACCCTCATCGACTGCCCGGGTTCCGTGGAGTTCAGCCAGGAAGCCGCCCACGCCCTGATGGTGGCCGACATCGCCGTGGTGGTCTGCGATCCCGATCCCAACCGCGCCCTGATGGCCGCGCCCACCCTCAAGTTCCTGGATGACCACAAGGTCCCCCACGTCCTCTTCATCAACAAGATGGAGGCCCCGGGCAGCGCCGCCAAGCTGAAGGACGCCCTCAACGCCCTCCAGGCCGTGTCCGAGCGGCCCCTGGTGCTGGTGGAGATCCCCATCCGCGATGGGGAACAGGTCACGGGCTACGTGGACCTCATCAGTGAGCACGCCTTCAAATACGAGGCCGGCAAGGACGCGGACCTGCAGCAGCTGCCCGAGTCCGTGCTGCCCGAGGAGCACGAGGCCCGCCAGGCCATGCTGGAGAAGCTGGCCGACTTCGACGACCACCTTATGGAGGAACTGCTCAGCGACGTGGTGCCCTCCCTTGAGGAAGTGGCGGAGGACCTGGCCAAGGACGTGCAGGACGACCTGCTGGTGCCCGTCTACTTCGGCTCCGCCGAGAAGGACGCCGGCGTGCGGCGTCTCTTCCAGGCCCTGTGCGACGAGGCCCCGCGGGTGGAGGCGACCGCGGCCCGCGTGGGCATCCCCGAGGGCAAGGACGCCCTGGTGCAGGTGTTCAAGAGCGTCCACGCCCAGCACGTGGGCAAGCTGAGCCTCTCCCGCGTCTGGCGGGGCGAGGTGGTGGACGGCAGCTCCCTGGTCGGCAACCGCGTCAGCGGCATCAACAAACTCTTCGGTGCCCAGCAGCTGAAACAGCAGAAGGCCTCCGTCGGCGAGGTGGTGGCCCTGGGGCGCATGGATGACGTGAAGACCAGCGATGTCCTCACGCCCACCGCGAAGCTGGACCTGGACTGGCCCAAGCCCCTGCAGCCCATGCTGGCCCTCAGCCTCCACACCACGAAGAGTGGCGATGACGTGAAGCTCTCCCTGGCCCTCCAGAAGCTCTGCGAGGAGGACGCCTCCCTGCAGGTGGAGCAGAACGCCGAGACCCAGGAGCGCATCCTCTGGGGCCAGGGTGAGGTGCACCTCAAGTGCGCCCTCGACCGCCTCAAGAGCCGCTTCGGCCTGGACGTCGAGCACCACCCGCCCATGGTCCCCTACCGCGAATCCTTCACCAAGCCCGCCAAGGTCCATGGCCGCCACAAGCACCAGACCGGCGGCCACGGCCAGTTCGGCGACGTGTGGTTCGAGGTCAAGCCGCTGCCCCGCGGCACGGGCTTCCAGTTCGAGGAGCGCATCGTGGGCGGCGTGGTGCCCAAGAACTTCTTCGGCGCCATCGAGCACGGCGTGGTGGATTGGATGAAGCGCGGCCCCCTGGGCTTCCCCGTGGTGGACATCCACGTGGCCCTGGTGGACGGCAGCTACCACACCGTGGACAGCTCCGACATGGCCTTCAAGACCGCGGCCCGCATTGGCATGAACGAGGCCGGCGCCGCCTGCCATCCGGTGCTCCTCGAGCCCATCTGCGAGGTGAACATCTGCGTGCCCAGCGAGTTCACGCCCAAGGCCCAGCGCCTCGTCACCGGCCGCCGCGGCGGCCAGGTGCTGGGCTTCGATGCCCGGCCAGGCTGGACCGGCTGGGACATCGTGTCCGCCTACATTCCCCAGGCGGAGATGAGCGACGTGGTGGTGGAACTCCGCAGCCTCACCATGGGCGTCGGCTCCTTCACCTGGGCCTTCCACCACCTGCAGGAACTCGTCGGCCGCGATGCCGACAAGGTGGTCGAGGCGAGGAAGCAGAGCAAGACGACGGCCTGAGTCGGTCCGGGGGTTCCCCTCGCGGCGCTTGCGCCGCAGGTATCTAGTGGCGCGCTGCGCGCACACCCCCGTGCCCCCGCGAAGAAGCCCGGCACCGCCGGGCTTCTTCTTTTGGCTCAGGTTCCGGCCCTGGCGGGCCGGAGATAGGAAAAGCCATTCTTCCCGCTCAATGAGACAATCTATCTCCGGATTCCCGCAGGGAATCCGGAGCAGGAGCGGCGCTTGGCACAGCAGGGCGTACAGATCATCACCGTAGAACCCGGCAGTCTGGCGGAGGAGGCGGGGATCCGCCCGGGTGACACGCTGCTGAAGATCCACGGCGAGCCTGTGCTGGACCAGCTCAACTACCAGTACCTCATCAGCCGCGAGGACGAGGCGGAGCTGGTCCTGCAGCGGCCGGACGGCAGTGTCTTCCCGGCCTTCGTGGAGAACGGTGGCGAGGGCATCGGCGTGGACCTGGCCCAGGACGAGGTGAAGGTCTGCCGGCAGAACTGTGTGTTCTGCTTCGTCCACCAGATGCCCAAGGGCTTCCGGAAGTCGCTCTACCTGAAGGACGAGGACATCCGCCTCTCCTTCCTCTACGGCCACTTCACCACGCTCTCCAGCAGCGATGACGCCGAACTGGACCGCATCGTGCGCGAGCGCCTGAGCCCCATCCATGTCTCCGTCCACGCCACGGATCCCGTGGCCCGGGTGAAGGTGGTGGGCAATCCCCGGGAGGGCGACATCCTCCGCAAGATCGACCGGCTGCTGGCGGGCGGCATCGACGTGCACACCCAGGCGGTGGTGGCGCCGGGGCTCAACGACGGCGCCGTCTGGCAGCGCACTCTGGACGACCTCTGGGCCCGGCGCAGGGAAGGGCGGGGGAGCGTGCTGAGCCTTTCCTGCGTGCCCGTGGGCCTCACGGCTCATCGCGATGGTCTGCCCTTCGTGCAGGACGTGGAACCGGACTTCGCCCGGGATTGGGCGGCCCGCTGGACGCCCGAGGTGCGGAAGTACGCCATGGCCAATGGCGGCGAGCCCTGGCTGTTGCTGGCGGACGAGTGGTTCACCCGTGCGGGTCTCGAGGTGCCAGGCCGCAGCTTCTACTCCCGCAGCTGGGCGCAGCTGGAGAACGGGGTGGGCCTGGTGCGCCGCTTCCTGGAGCACAGCCGCCGCTTCATCAAGAGCCCCCGGGCCCAGGGTTTCGCGGGTCGCCGCGTGCTTCTGCTCACCGGCGCCAGCTTCGCCCCCACCCTCTCCCGGGTAGCGGCCGAGCTGAACCGGACCGTGGGCAGCCACCTGCGGGTGGCCGCGGCGGGGAACTTCAGTTTCGGGGAGACCGTCACCGTGGCCGGGCTGCTCTGCGGCGAGGACCTGAAGTACGCTGCCCATGCGGACCGAGAGGCCAAGGGCGGCAAGGCGGACTGGGTGGATGCGGTGGTGGTGCCCTCCTCCAGCCTGCGAACGGTGACCGGGCCCACGGACCAGTACACGCTGCGGGGCTCCGTGGTGCGGGAGGAGGGCACCTTCCTCGATGACCTGACCCTGCCCCAACTGGCGGCGGACCTGGGGGTGCCCACGGTGCCCAGCGGCGCCAACCTCTCCCACCTGCTGGACCACCTGGAGGCCGCCGACCGCGGCGCCTTCCGGGGCGGGGCCCTGCAGAGCGCCTTCCACGCCGAGGGCCTGAACCTGCCGCAGGGGGCCTACAACCCCTGACCTGGGTCCAGGATTCCAGGCAGGATGGAAGGCATGTCTGCGCCCACCCCCGCCCAGTCCCGCCGCCGCATGGCGGCCCGGGCCCAGCTGGCGGGCTCGGCCCTGTGCTTCGGCTCCATGGCCATCCTGGCCCGGAAGCTGACCCTGCCGGGCATGGGCTTCACGGCGGGGCACCTGGCCGTGCTGCGCTTCGTGGTGGGCGCCCTGGCCAGCCTGCTGGCCTTCAGGCTCATACCCGGCCTGTTCCGCCCCAGCAACCATCGCCTGCTGGTGATGCGGGGGCTCTCGGGCGGGGCGGTGGTGGTGCTCTACTTCTACGCCCTGGCCCACATACCGGCCGGCGAGGCGGGCATCCTCTACAACGTGTACCCCGTGGTCGCCGTGGCCATGTCCCTGGTGATCTTCAAGGAGCGGCCCACCATCCACCTCTGGCTGGCCATCCTGGCGGCCTCCCTGGGCGTGGCCATGGTGCTGAGCCAGGGCCGCCTGGGCCTGGGCTTCGGGCGGGGCCAGCTGGCGGCCCTGGCCGCCGCGGCCTTCGCGGCCACCAGCGCCAACGCCATCCGGGCCGTTCGCCACACGGACAACGCCGCCACGATCTTCTTCTTCTTCTGCGTCGCAGGCCTGCCCGTGGTGCTGCCCTTCGCGCTCACGCCTTGGCCGGGCGGCACCGGGGCCTGGGCCCTGGCCGTCCTCATGAGCCTGCTGGCCTATGCGGGCCAGCTGCTGATGTCGGAGGCCTACGGCACCCTGTCCGTGCCGGAGGCGGCCATCTGGCTCCAGCTGCTGCCCATCGTCCAGTACCTCCTCGCGGTGCCCCTGCTGGGGGAACGCATCACGCTGCCGGGATTGGCGGGCGTGCTCGTCACTGTGGCCGGCGTGGCCTACGGGACGGTGCTCGGGCAGCGGCGGCGGGTATGAGAAAGGGCCCCTTTCGGGGCCCTTTCCATGAAGATCGGGGAAGACGCCTAGCTCACGGGAGCCGTGGCGGCGGCGCGCTTCCTCAGGGACACGGCCACCTTGACGTCACCGCCGTCCTGGCCCAGGAACTTGTCCTGGTTCTCCAGGGACTTCTGCTTGGCGATGTTCGAGGCGACGCGGATCGTGTCAAGCACGTCCACCATCTGCTGGAACTTCACGTCCTCGTCCACCTTCAGGAAGACCTTCCGGTAGTTGAGGGGCTGCAGCATCACGGCCTCGGGGAGCTTGTCCTTCAGGCCCTGGGCGTCAATCTTGTCCTGCTGGAGGGTCATCACGCCATCCTGGTCGATCTGGATCAGGATGTTGTTGGGATCGGGAGGATTCACCTTGGTGGTCGTGACCACCTGGGGCACCACCACCTTGGTCGCCTTGTCGAGGCCGGGCACCATCACGATGAAGACGATGAGGAGCACCAGCACGATGTCGATCAGCGGGGTGACGTTGATATCCGACTTCTGTTTTCCCTTAGCGCCACCGGCATCCATTATTTGCCTCCTGCGGGCTTTTCTTCGGCCTTGTCTTCGCTGGTCACGATGGACGCCTCATCGGCGCCACCCTTCCGGCAGACCTGGAACAGTTCATTGACGTACTTGAAGGGCAGGTCGGCGTCGGCCTTCACGAACACCACCTTCTGGCTCAGCTGCGAGACGTTCCGGTTGATGTAGTCGATGAGCTTCTGCTGCTGGGCTTCATTGTTGATGAAGAAGACCTCGTCCTTGGCGTCCTTGTCGTCGATGAGGACGGCGCCGGGGCCGATCACTTCGTACTTGTCATTGCGCTTGGACTGGAAGAGCAGGGTGAGGTACTTCTCATCCTTGTTCTTCTCGGCCTTGGGACTGTGCTTGGCGAGCGGCAGCTTCACGCTGCTGTTCACCGCCGGCGTGATCACGATGAAGATGATCAGCAGCACCAGCACGATGTCCACGAGCGGCGTGACGTTGATGTCCGACTTCACGCCACCCTTACCACCACCACCTGCATCCATGGTGTGTTCTCCTCTGAATGGCCCGGGGGCTTGCGCCCCCGGACGGGGTGGAAATCGGTCTTAGCCCTGGCTCTCGCGACGGATGAACTCGTCGATCATCTGGGAAGCGGCATTGTTGATGTTGGTGACGACCACGTCCTGCTTGTTGGTCAGCAGGTTGTAGATCCACACGGCGGGGATGGCGACGATCAGGCCGAGGGCGGTGGTGGCGAGGGCCTCACCGATGGAGCCGGCCAGGGCGTTGATGTCGCCGGCGCCCTTGGTCTTCAGGTCGGAGAAGACCTTGATGATGCCGATCACGGTGCCGAGCAGGCCGATGAAGGGGGCCAGGGCGCCGATGGTGGCCAGGCCGCTCATGCCCTTCTTCAGGAGCTCGACGACCTCGGCGGTGCCGCGGGTGATGGCGCGCTCCACGGGCTGGATGGCGTCGTGGCTGGGGTTCATGGTCTTGAGCTGCTTCTCGTACTGGAAGATGTCCAGGCCGTGCTTCAGCACGAGGGCGACGTGGCTCTTGTTGTGGGTGGTGGCGGCGCGCTTGGCGGCCTCGAAGTCACCGCGGCGCAGGGTGTCCATGAAGAGCTTGAGGAACTTGTCGGAGGCGGCATTGCTCTGGGCGTAGGTGACGAAGCGCTCGACGGTCACGTAGATCTGGTACCCGAGGAGGATGAAGAGGATGATGATGATCCCCTTGTTCGCGGGGGAGGCCGCCTTGAAGAGCTCCATGGGGGAGAAGCTGTCGTGGCCGCCTTCGGCGAGGGCGAGCAGGAGGGGGGAGGAAAGCAGGTTCATGAGGTTTCCTTGTGGGATGAAAGGTGGATGACAGGGTTGGGGGTGGCGACTAGCGGAGGCGGTAAGGCATCGTCAGCTTGAAGCGGGCGTACTGGGCCTGCCCGTTCAGCATGGCGGGCTCGAACTTCCACATCATGGCGTAGGCCTCGGCGGAGGGACGCAGCTGGGGCGGCCCTTCCTTGGCCGTGGCCGAGGTGGGAACGCCGTCGGGGCCGACGACGATCTCCACCACCACCGTGCCCTGGATCTTGGCGATCTTGGCGAGGGGCGGGTAGGGGGGAGCCGGGGGCTGGTACTTAATCTTGATCTGGCTGAAGTCGAAGTCGACCACCTTGCCCTGGCCGCCGACCACGCCGCCGACCACGCCGCCGACCACGCCGCCGATCACGCCGCCCGGGACACCGCCCGGGACGCCGCCCGGGACGCCGCCCAGCGAGTGGTCCTGCTTGGGCAGCTCCTTGGGAGCCTGCTCAGGCACCACTTCCTGGCGGGGGTCGATGGGGGTCGTGTCCGCCTTGGACGTCACCGCGGCCATGGGTGGTGGCGGCGGCGGCGGCGGCGGGGGAGGGGGAGGAGGCGGCGGAGGAAGGTCCTCCTGCTTCTGCTCCGTGATGTCGATGCCCACGGTCTTCAGCTTCTCCTTGACCACCTGCGACTGCTTGGCGAGCTGGAAGCCGACGAAGCCGAAGAGCCCGTACATGAGCACGGTGGTGGGGATCGTCACCATGGGGTTGCCCCGCTTGATGGCCTCGTTCCCGGCAGACAGGGAGGACCGGTAGACGGCATCCTCCAGCGTCTCCGAGGGAGCGGCCGGCTTGGCGGGAATGGGTTTCTGGGGATCTTTGCTCATGCGGCTCCCTTGAAAGATCCAGGGGGGAAAAAACAGCTAGCCGAAACGGCGGGAACACCGAATCGGCCACAACAACGAGGGTAAAGAACTGGGGCAAGCCCAGCGGCTAAGATGGCAAAGGGTGGGCGGTTGGTCAAGCCTTGAAACTGAACGCGATCCCCCGTGGATACGGCATTCCACGGTTTTTTCATGAGCACCGCAACATCCTTTGAGCCGGGAAAAGGGTGGAATGGTTAATTTTTGTTAAGGAAGTCAGGTCGCCGTCATGTCCGAAATCACAAGTCCTGAATTCACATTCAGGAGGGAATCCGGAACCCCCCCTTCGGCCGCCCGGGCGGGCCGTTTTCGAACCGGCCACGGCGAGGTCCTGACCCCGGCCTTCATGCCCGTGGGCACGCAGGGCACGGTGAAGGGAATCACGCCGGCCCAGCTCAGGGCCATCGGGCCCCAGGTCGTCCTCGGCAACACCTATCATTTGGGGCTGCGGCCCGGGGATGGGCTTGTCGCCAGGCTGGGCGGGCTGCACCGCTTCATGGGCTGGGAGGGGCCCATCCTGACGGACTCAGGGGGCTTCCAGGTGTTCTCCCTGGCCTCCCTGCGCAAGATGACCGAGGACGGCGTCACCTTCCAGAGCCATGTGGACGGCAGCCCGCAGTTCCTGTCGCCGGAGCGCAGCATGGAGATCCAGCGGAACCTGGGCTCGGACATCTGCATGGCCCTGGACGAGTGCCCGCCGGGGCGCCTGGAGCGGTCCAAGCTCGAGGTCAGCATGGCCCGCACCACCCGCTGGCTGGCCCGCAGCCGGGCCGTGACCCTGCAGCCGCACCAGGGGCTCTTCGCCATCAACCAGGGCGGAACCCACCTCGACCTGCGGCGCCGGCACCTGGGGGAGGCCCTGGAACTCGATGCGAAGACGCCCTTCCAGGGCTTCGCCGTGGGGGGGCTCAGCGTGGGCGAACCCAAGCCGGACATGAACGCCGTGCTGGCGGAGTTCGTGAAGGAGCTGCCCGAGGACCGGCCCCGCTACCTCATGGGGGTGGGCACGCCGGAGGACCTGCTCTTCGGCGTCGAGCACGGGGTGGACCTCTTCGATTGCGTCCTCCCCAGCCGGGAGGCGCGGCATGGCCGCATCCTGACCAGCCGGGGCCGTCTCAATCTCAAGAACGCCCGGCACCGGGAGGCGGACCTGCCCCTGGACCCCGCCTGCGCCTGCTACACCTGCAGCACCTTCAGCCGGGCCTACCTGCACCACCTGCTGCGCTGCGGGGAGCTGCTGGGCTTCACGCTGAACACGATCCACAACCTGAGCTACACTGTGGAACTCACCCGCGCCGCGCGGCAGGCCCTGCTGGAGAACCGCTTTCCGGCCTTCGCCCAGTCCACGCGCGCCGGATGGATGACCGAGGAGCCCTGAATGACCTTCGCCCTGTTGCAACAACCCGCCGCCGGCGGCGCCCCCGGCTGGACGCAGTTCGTGTTCATCGGCGGCATGGCCCTGATGTTCTACTTCCTGCTCATCCGGCCCCAGAGCAAGGCCCGCAAGGAGCAGGAGGCCCGCCTCGCCAAGCTGAAGGCCGGCGATGAGGTGGTGCTGAGCTCCGGCCTCTACGCCACCATCGACCGGGTCGAGGACAAGGACCTGTACGTCAAGCTCGGCAACACCGTGGTGAAGGCCCGCCGCACGGCCGTCGCCGCCCTGGCCTCCGAAGCGGAACCCAAGCAGAGCTGATCTCCCCTGACCTTCCGGGCCGGTGCCAATGCTCGTTCGATTGGGCCGACCCGCTTCCTGTAAGGAGCGCCCCGTGACCAAACGGAGCCTCTGGCGCCTCGTCATCGTCCTGGCCGTGCTGTTCGGCTGCGGATACTTCTTCACACCCCTCTCCAAGGTGAAGCTCGGCCTCGACCTGCGGGGCGGCGTGCACTTCGAGCTGGAGGTCCAGGGCCAGGAGGCCCTGGTCGCGGACCTGCGCGACAGCAAGGACCGCATGGTCTCCCGGCTGCGGGAAAAGGGCCTGCCCGGCGCCATGGTGCGCGTGGACGGCCCTGCCCTGCGGGTGGAGGGCGTTGGCGCCGACCAGAAGGCCACCGTGGAGAAGGTCGCCAAGGACTACTTCTCCGGCTACGCGGTGGCCGCCGAAGGGGACGGCTTCCGTCTCACGCAGAAGGACTCCTACCAGAAGCAGCTGAAGGACGACGCCAACAAGCGGGCCCTGGAGGTCATCGAGAAGCGCATCCGCGACATCGACCCAGCCAACGTGCTGGAACCTGAGATCACCGCCAGCGGCGCCGAAGGCAACCGCATCGTGGTGGAGATCCCCGGCATCGAGGAGGGCGACCGCGAGCGCATCAAGAAGCTCCTGGCCACCCCCGGCCGCCTGGAACAGCGCCTGCTGGCCAAGGCCCCCCAGGTCTACTTCACCAGCAAGGAGGAGGCCCTGGCCTTCTTCAAGGGCGCCATCCCGCAGGAATTCGAGCTGCTGCCGGAGATCGAGAGCGAGCGGCAGGCCCGCCGCGCCGGGCAGCCCGTGGTCAAGGCCAAGCCCGGGGAGGAGAAGATCAGCCGCTGGGTGCTGCTGGAAAGCCGCGTGGCGGTGGACGGCGCTGACATCATCGACTCGCACCGCGCCTCCAACTCCCAGACCGAGGCCAACGAGGTGAACTTCACCCTCAACAAGAAGGGGGATGACGACTTCGCGCGCCTCACCGGCACAGCCTCCGAGGAGAACCGCCTCATCGCCATCGTGCTCGACCGCAAGATCGTCACCGAGCTGAGCGCCAAGGAGAAGATCATCGGCGGCGCCGTCCGCATCAGCGGCAGCTTCTCCGCCCAGGAGGCCGACGACCTCGCCAGCCAGCTCCGCAGCGGCGCCCTCCGTGCGCCCATGAAGTTCCTGGAAGAGCGCGTGGTGGGCCCCGGCCTGGGCCGCGATTCCATCCACATGGGCGTGCGCTCCGCGCTGATCGGGTTCGCCACCATCATCGGCTTCATGGTGTTCTTCTACCGCTGGTCCGGCATGAACGCCATCGTCGCCCTCACGGTGAACGTGATCGTCATGATGGGCCTGCTGGGCTCCTTCCGCGCCACGCTGACCCTGCCCGGCATCGCCGGCTTCGTGCTGACCCTGGGCATGGCGGTGGACGCCAACATCCTCATCTTCGAGCGCATCAAGGAGGAGCTGGGCCTGGGCAAGAGCGTGCCGGGCGCCATCGACGCCGGCTTCGACCGGGTGTTCTGGACCATCGTGGACAGCCACGTGACCCAGCTCTTTGCCGCCCTGCTGCTCTTCATCTTCGGCACGGGCCCCGTGAAGGGCTTCGCCGTGACCCTCACCGTGGGCGTGGTGGCCTCGCTGTTCACCAGCATCTACATCAGCCGCTACATCTACGACTGGATCCTCGAGCAGCACCCGGGGACCAAGACGTTGTCCATCGGCGTCCACACCATGTTCAAGGGCTCCACCTTCGATTTCATGAAGTACAAGGGCACGGCCCTGGCTATCAGCTGGGGCATCATCGTGCTCTGCTTCCTGTTCGTGCAGCCCTGGAACCTCACCCACAACAAGCGCATCCACCTCGGCATGCAGTTCGTGGGTGGCAACGACATGACGGTGCGCTTCCGCGGCGCCATGGAGCCCGAAACCATCCGGACCGCGCTGGCCCAGAACGGCTTCGCCGATTCCACCGTGGTGGCCTACGAGAACGCCGACAAGTCCGTCCGCGATTTCTCCGTGAAGGTGAAGGCCAAGAAGGACGGTGATCAGAAGGACAGCACCATCCAGGCCAACGCCCTGCGCGGCCTCTTCAAGCAGATGGATCCCGAGGCCTCGGGCAGCACCATGCCCGTCCTGAACCTGGAGGGTTCCAAGACCCTGGCGGACACGCTGGCCAAGGCCAATCCCCTGCAGGTGGCCACCGACGAGGCCACCCTCACGGCGACCTACGGCCCGCTGGCGGAGAAGGTCATCTCGGGGCGGGATCGCCTGCCTTCGGGCCTCTACCAGTCCTTCAGCGAGCTGCCCAAGGACATTCCCCAGGCCGTGACCGAGACCGTCCAGAAGACCTACCGCCTGGGCGCCGTGGGCATCCTGAAGGATGAGAGCTTCTCGCCCAGCATCTCGGGCGAGTGGACCAGCAAGACCCTCACGGCGGTCGGCCTGGCCATGATCGCCATCCTGGTCTACGTGATCTTCCGCTTCACCGCGAGCTTCGCCGTGGGCGGCATCGTGGCCCTGATCCACGACATGCTCATGGCCCTGGGCCTCTTCGCGGCCTTCGGCTACGAGTTCAACGTGCCCGTGGTGGCCAGCTTCCTCACCCTGATGGGCTACTCCATGGCCGACACCATCGTGGTCTTCGACCGAATCCGCGAGAACAGCCACCGGCCCGAGTACCGACGCGTATCCATCACCAAGCTGGTGAACGACTCCATCAACCAGACCCTGGGTCGGACGATCCTCACCTCGCTGTCGGTGCTCTTCGTCAGCGTCTGCCTCTGGCTCTTCGGCGGCCCGGCCCTCAAGGACCTGGCCTTCCCGCTGGTCATCGGCGTCATCACCGGCACCTACTCGTCCATCTACATCGCCGCCCCGGTGGTGGTGTACTGGGACCAGTGGTTCGGCGGCAAGGATAAGTTGAAACAACACGCCTGATATTGTCCGGGGGTTACGCGCTGCGCGCACACCCCCGGGCCCCCACGAAGAAGCCCGGCGGAGCCGGGCTTCTTCTTTTTTCTGCGTCCGTCGCCTCTCCTACTTCAGATGCTTCTCCAGAAACTGGTAGATCTCCTTCCGCGATTCCTGGGCCAGGGTGGTGTCGATGCGGTTGAAGCTGTGGCCGCCGGGGGCGTCCTGGTAGATCTTGGATTCGAAGGTCTTGCCGGCGGCCCTGAGGGCGGTGAGGAGGGCTTCGACCTCGACCACGTTCACGTCCCGGTCGTTGGTGGTGCTGTGGACCAGCAGGGGCGACCGCAGTTTCTGGACGTTCCACACGGGGCTGCGCCGGCGCACCAGGTCCACGTCCTCGCTGGGGGTCTTGCCCGCGAACATGGTGCGGACCACGGCGTCATCCCGGTACTCCTCGCCGGCATAGCCCACCCGCATGAGGAGGTCGGAGACGGGCACGCCCGCGTAGCAGGCGGCGAACTTCTCCGGGTGGTCGAAGACGGCCATGAGGGCGATGAGGCCGCCGTGGCTCCAGCCCACCATGGCGCAGCGCTTCGGGTCCACCGGCAGGTGCGCCACGGCCCAGTCGCGGCCCGCCACCACGTCATCGACCTCCAGGCCGCCGTAGTCGATGGCCTCGTAGAAGCCCTTGCCGTAGCCCGTGGAGCCCCGGTAGTCCGGCGCCACCACGACGTAGCCACGCTCCACCAACTCGCGGACGATGTGGGCGTGGTAGGTGGTGAAGTCGCTGTGGACGCCGCCGTGGGGCAGGACGACGAGGGGCAGGTTCCGACCCTTCTCCGCCTTGCGCGGCACGAAGACGTACTGCTGGACCTTGAGGGGGTGGCGCTCGTTCTTGATGCCGTAGCTTTCTTCGGCGCGGGGATTGGGCGGGCCGGTGTAGGTGACCTTGTCCACCACGGCCACGTCCGAGAGGCGCTGGAACCAGAGCAGGTCGTCGGCGGCCTTGCGCAGAGCCTCCAGCTCCCAGTGCAGGCTGTGGACGCGCTGCTCCACCCGCCTCAGGCGGGTGTCGGGGGCTTCCTGGGCTCCCAGGGGGAGCAGGGCGGCGCAGGCGAGGATCGGAAGCGGAAGGCGCACGGGCAACCTCGGGGAGGGACGCCCCGAGCCTAGCGCATTCAGCCTCGTCTTGCGAGGTTAAGAGCTCATAACAAGACTCGACGAGGCCGCGGGGCGCCTGCCTGGCTTCATCCCTCTGGGCGAGGGCCGGGGGGGAGGCTCCGCCTCCGTGAGCTTGCGAACGGGAGGGCCCTGCGGGGCAGGGCCCGTCAGGCGGAGGGCGATGCCGCGTCACCTCCAGCTATCGCGGCGCTGTGCGCCTCTCCTGCTCGCTCTGGCTCGCAGAGCCGGAGCCTCCGTCGCGCGTAGTACCCGCTACGCGTCGACTCGCGTTCCTCGCCTCGCTCGCCCGGCGACCCTCGCGCGGCCCCGTGGGGTCTTGTTATGAGATCTAAGCTCAGCCTTCCCAGCTCACCCAGCCAGCCCGGCCGGGAATCTCACGGCGGGTCACCGCCTTGGCGGGCGGGTTCGCGGCCAGCAGCTCCGGCAGCCAATCGGCGTGGGTGCGGGCCACGACGCCGCGCTCGTTCAGGCCGCCCAGGAAGGCGTCGAAGGTCTCAAAGAGGGCGCCGCCCTCGACCTCGGTGTGGAGGGCATAGACATTCAGGGCGTCCTCCCGCACCAGATCCCAGACCTCGCGGTTCACCTGGTCGGGGGTGCGACCCTCCAGGCCCAGCAGCTCGTCCAGGGTGGGCAGGGTGGTGGGGATCTGGAGCGTCTTCTGGACCTGCCCCTTCACGATGGGATAGAAGGGTGCCAGGCCACGGCAGTCGCCGGCATAGGCCAGGCCGTAGGCCTCCTGCAGCTCCAAGGTGGTGTCGTTGCAGCGCCAGGCGGGACTCACGGCGCCCAGGGGCTTCTCGCCGAAGACTGTTCCGAAGGCAGCGTGGGCGTTGGCGTACCAATCGGACAGCCAGCCCCGGGACTTCCGGTCCAGCAGGTCGTGGTACTGCACGTGATCCCAAGCGTGGATGCCCACCTCGTGGCCCGCCGCCTTGGCGGCCTGCATCTGGGCCGCGGCGCGTTTCCAGATGATGGGCGCCGGGATCAGCACCCCGTACATCATCGTCTTAAAGCCGTAGAGCTTCGTGGCATTGGTGCGGCGCATCTTGGCGAGGAAGCCCTTGCGGAAGATGCGGCGGATGGCCTTGCCGCTGTTGTCGGGCCCGAAGCTGAAGTAGAAGCTGGCCCGCATCTTGTGCTTGTCCAGCAGGCGCAGCAGGGTCGGAATGCCCGTGATCGAGCCTTCCAGGGTGTCGACATCCACGCGGAGGGAAATGGCCTTCATTCGGGTTCCTTCCTTGATTCCATTGCACCGGCAAATCGGCGGAACATCAAGGCGCTGAGCTGGGAGGACCCTCCTGGTCGGGCTGGCGCCGGACCAACTCATCGGTCCCTTCCAGCCAGCGGCGCTGGATCGCCCCCATGCGTCGCCAGAGGAGGAGGCCAGAGACGAGCAGGGCGGCGAGGGCCAGAACCGGGACCAGGCCCGTGGGCAGGAGGGGCTGCAGCAGGGCCACCAGGGGCAGGGCCACCGTGGCCCCGAGCGCCAGTTCGATGAAGAATCGGATGGCATCGGTCATGCCTTCGGTCCTGTCTCCAGAGACCAGGATGGCCCGGTCGGCGATGGCACGCGCGATGCAGCGGATCTGCTTGAGGATGCCGAGAATGAAACGCAGGGAGAGCCCCCCCACCAGAAACCAGACCAAGTAGACCGCCACCGCGTGGGACACCCCACGTGCCTCCACCAGCGGTGTGAGGGCACGGTGGACCATGGCACCCAGGCCGATGGACACGATCACGAGCAGGCTGTCCAGGACGAGGTAGCCGAAGGGACGGCGGAGGTAGAACCAGGAGGCCTTCCGGAACGGCAGGCTCCGCAGATGGCCCATCGCGGCCCTGTGATGCAGGAGGAAATGGCGGAATGTCCTCGGCAGCCTTCGTTCGATGCCGTCCGCCAGGCTGTCCGAATGCTTGATGAGCAGGGGGGTGGTGAGGGTGGTCCAGGCACAGGTTGCCACCAGCACCGGGAAGAGGGCCGGGCCGATGACGCCCAGGCTTGATCCGAGGGAGGCGATGATGAAGCTAAACTCACCGATCTGGGCGAGGCTCGCTCCCGTACGCAATGAAATGCGGAGGCTGTTGCCCCCAAGGATGGCCCCGAATGCGGCGGAGACGAACTTCCCGACCAGCACGAGGATGCCGAAGGCCACCAGGGCCTTCCAGTTCGGAAGGAGCTGCGCTGGGTCGATCAGCATGCCGATGGACACGAAGAACACCGCCACGAACACATTCCGCAGGGGAAGGACGAGGTGCTCCACCTTCCGCTCCCGCCCAGATTCGGCCACGATCATGCCGGCCAGGAAGGAGCCCAGGGCGACGGAATAGCCGGCCTTGGCGGCCAGCAGGGAAAAGGTGAAACAGAGCCCCACCACCGTCACCAGGAGCGTCTCATCGTTCCCGGCATCGGCGACCCAGCGGATGAACCGTGGGAGGATCCAGCGGCTCAGGGCCATCACCCCCACGAGGAACCCCGCCAGGCGGCCGATGGTCAGGAGGAGGGCGGGAAGGCTCAGGCCAGTACCGGAAGCCACCGCCGTCAGGAGCGTGAGCAGGAGGATGGCGAGAAGATCCTCCACAATCAGGGTCGAGAGCACCAGTTCCGCGAGCGGCCCCTTGACCTCGAGGCTCTCGAAGGCCTTGCCGATGATCATGGTGGAACTCATGCCGAGGGCCGATCCCGCGAACAGGCTTTCGATGCTGCTCCAACCCAGCATCCTGCCCACCAGGTAGCCCGCCCAGGTCAGAAAGCTCGCTTGGATGATGGCCACCATGGAGGCGGAAGGCCCGGCCCGGAGCAGCTTCTTGAGGCTGAACTCGAGTCCCAAGGAGAACATGAGGAGGATGACCCCCAGCTCCGAGAGGGTGTGGACATTGCCCTGGTCGGCCACCAGGGGCACGGGCAGGTGGGGTCCTATGATGAGGCCGGCGAAGAGGTACCCGACCACCACGGGCAGCCGGAAGCGCTGGCAGGCCACCGTGGTGAGGGCCGCGACCCCCAGGACCATGGCCAGGTCCACGAGGATGCCTGCAGTGGTCGGGGATGCGGTCATGCGGTGGAACCTCCTGGGCGGGCGGCATCCGTACGGTTGGCGAAGGTGGTCTCCCACCATGCCATGACCGGGCTGGCGATGTAGATGGAACTGTAGGTGCCCGTGAGGACGCCCACCACCAGCGGGAAGGCCAGGTCGCGGAGGGCTGGTCCGCCCCACAGCCACATGCAGACGCTCACGAAGAGCACGGACATGGAGGTGAGGATGGTCCGGCTGAGGGTCTGGTTGATGGAGTCGTTGATGAGGGTGGTGAGGGTGGCCCGGCGGTACTCCGGCTTGCGGCCGTTCTCTCGGATGCGGTCGAAGACCACGATGGTGTCGGCCATGGAGTAGCCCATGAGGGTGAGGAAGCTGGCCACCACCGGCACGTTGAACTCATAGCCCATGACCGCGAAGAGCCCCAGGGCCATGAGCATGTCGTGGATCAGGGCCACGATGCCGCCCACGGCGAAGGCCGTGGTGAAGCGGAAGATCACGTAGACCAGGATGGCGCCCATGGCCCAGGCCACGGCCGTGAGGGTCTTCCGGGTCCACTCGCCGGAGATGGAGGGCGAGAAGCTCTCGTCCTTCAGGATGCTGATGCTGCCGGGCTCGTAGGCCCGTTCCAGGCTGGTCCGGACCGCCGGGGGCAGGTTGGAGGGAAGGTCGGAGAGGGTGCGGAAGAGGCCCGAGGGCTGGCGCTCCCGGGCGCCGGCGACGCTGGCGGCCATGGGCTCGTAGGCGCGGCGACGAAGGGTTTCATCTCCGCCGAGTTCCAGCGGGTCCGAGTCGGCCAGCCACTGGCCCAGCGCGTTCACCCCCTCCAGGTTGAGGGAGCGGTGGCCAGGGGCCACAGGATCCAGGCCCTTGAGGAGCTCCCGGATGCGGCTTGACTGCTGGGTGCTGTCCTGGCCCCGCTCGGCCTTCACCTTGATGGAAAACTCCCGGATACCGGGATCCGTGTGCTGGTACGAGACCACGGAAGCATCGGGGAACCCGCCTTTGGCCAGGGCTCCGCGGATGGTCTCGGCCTGGGCCGCCCCGCGGAACCGGACGGTCATGTCGGTGCCGCCCACGAACTGCATGCCCAGCTGGATGCGGGGGTTCCCCTCCACCTGCCAAGGCCGGGCCACCAGGGCGCAGAGCAGCACCAGGCCCCAGGAGAGGGCCAGGGCGGGGCCCTTGTACTTCATGAAGTCGATCTTCGTGCCCTTCAGCAGGCTGAAGGTGCCGATGCTGAGGGTGGCGGCCCGGGGGTTCCGCTCCAGGACCCAGTCATAGATGTAGCGGCTGATGTAGATGCTGGTGAAGAGGGAGGCCACCACGCCCACCGTGAGGGAGACCGCGAAGCCCTTCACGGGGCCCGTGCCGAAGATGAAGAGCAGCAGGGCCGCGAAGAGCTGGGTCACGTGGCTGTCCACGATGGTCCAGAACACGCGGTCGAAGCCTGCGGCGATGGCCTTCGCCGGAGAGCGGCCCAGCTCCAGCTCCTCCTTGATGCGCTCGTAGATGAGGATGTTGGCGTCCACCGCCATCCCCACGGTGAGGGCGAAGCCGGCGATGCCCGGCAGGGTGATGGTGGCACGGAAGCTCCCGAGCAGGCCCAACATCACGACCACGTTCACCACCAGAGCCACCACGGCGTTGGCGCCGGACCAGCGGTACCAGACCAGCATGAACGCCACGATGACGGCGAAGCCCGCCAGGGATGCACCCAGGCCCGAGCGGATGGAATCCTGCCCCAGGCTCGGGCCCACCACCCGCTCCTCCAGCACCTTCATGCTGGCGCGCAGGGCGCCGGAGCGCAGCTTCAGTGCAAGGTCGTCGGCCTCCTGGGCCGTGAACTGTCCCGAGATGCGCACTGCCCCGCCCACGATCTTCTCCTTGGCGGAAAGGACGCTCACCACCTTCTTGTCCAGCACGAAGGCGAAGAGGCGGCCCTCGGTGGCGGCCAGTTCCGTGACCCGGGCGTTGGCCTCGGCTCCCTCGCGGTTGAGGGTGAAGTTCACTTCGTGGTTGCCCAGCTCGGAGGTGGCCTTCTGGGCATCCGTGATGGCCGTGCCGTCGAAGTGGACCTTCTCCTCCAGCAGAACCCAGCGCCGGATGGCGGGCTCCTGGGCAGTCCCGGGCTCGACCGGCGCCAGTTCCGGCACCAGGGCTGTGCCGGCGGGCAGTGCGCCCCCGAACCGGGCCTTGGCCTCGGCCTCGCTGGCGAAATAGGGCGTGCCGCCCTTGGCGAGCATGCGCAGCTCCAGGCGGCCCGGCGTGGAGAGCAGGGTCTTGATGCGCTCGCGGTCGCCCTCCTCGACGCCGGGCAGTTCCACCACGATGCGTTCGCCCTCGGGGCCGCTGGCCGTGATCTCCGGCTCCACCACGCCGAACTGGTTGATGCGGGTCTCGATGATCTGCCGGGCCCGCTGGTTGGCGGCCTGCTTGAGGGCCTTCTGATGGTCGGTCTTCTGAGTGAGGACGGCCCCATCGGCGGTGGCCCGCGCGGCGTAGCCGGTCTGCGCCTGGAGCAGCTTGTCCAGGACCGGCCGCTGACCGGCCGGGAGGCCCTCCACGACCAGGGTGCCGCCCTGGAGGCGGACGCGGCCGAGCTGCTGGGCCTGGAGGCGCTCCTGCAGGCGGTCGCGGGTGTCCTCGAGGTCGCGTTCCAGGGCCTCGTGGCCCTGGACCTCCAACTCGAAGTGGACGCCGCCCTTCAGGTCGAGACCCAGGCGGACTTTGGAGAGGGGGATGAAGAAGTAGGCGCAGCTGAGGCAGATGCCCAGCACCCACGCCAGGCGTGCGAACGTGCGTTTGCTCACGGAGAGCTCCCAGGGGATTCGAAGTCGGGCAGACCCCAGGCCGGGCCTGCGGGGAACGGGTCGTCAGGCGGAGACGCGGTTCCGGGGAGGGCCGGTCTGGCCCCCCTGCTCGGGCTTCAGGCCCTGGGGAGAGAAGGTCCTGGGGTGGTCGGTCCAGGCAGGGGTTGGCGCAGGGGCCAGATTCCAGGGTACGGGGGTCGAGCCAGGGGCCGGATCCCCGGGGGCTCCGCCCGAGGGGGCACCCGGCGCGTCTTCGGGGGACCCCTTGTGGAGGGTGGGGGCCTGGCGGCTGGGGAGCTTGGGGGCGTGGACGGGGCGCAGGTCCTGGGAGCCCGAACTCGCCGGGCCGGCCTCGACCCGCAACAGCGTCTCAGGGCGGCCCAGGGGCTCGGCGACGGGAGCCGGGGCGGAACGCCGGGCGGGGGAGACGTACGAGGCGGCGGTGGCCGGAAGGATGCAGCTGACGGCGAAGCCCAGCGCGATCCAGGTCCTGGTCAATCCAACCCTCATGCCGCCCTTTCCCAAACAGCCATGATACCCCGGGACCCGCTCGCTCCTGGCCACGGGAGCTCAGCAGCGGTGACGGGGTGGCGATTGCGCCCTCACCCGGACCCATAGCTGAGATGCCGTCTCTGGTTGGTCCCCGGGCGCCGGCCCCTCGCCGTTTCCGTCTCTAGGGAGATGTGATGGAAGTCTCGAAAATGGCCCACCTCGGGTCGTCATACGAACTATGATCATCGCCGTCCATCCCGTTATCTGAATTTCGAACAACGCCCCAGCCATCCCCTCAAGGAGGTTCCACCATGCAGAAATCCCTCCACATCGATCCCAACAAGTGCACGGGCTGTCTGCAGTGTGAGATGGCCTGCTCCTGGGAGAACTACAAGAGCTTCACCATCGCCAAGTCGCGCATCAAGGTGTTCTCCTTCCATCACGAAGGCCGCTTCGTGCCCTACACCTGCACCCAGTGCGACGAGGCCTGGTGCATGATCGCCTGCCCGGTGGACGCCATCCGCCTGGATCCCGTCACCGGCGCGAAGATCGTGCTGGAACCCACCTGCGTCGGCTGCAAGGTCTGTACCATCGCCTGCCCCTTCGGCACCATCAACTACGTGGCCCAGACCGGCAAGGTGCAGAAGTGCGACCTCTGCGACGGGGCCCCGGCCTGCGCCAAGGCCTGCCCCACGGCGGCCATCACCTATGTGGACTCGGACTGGACCGGCCTCGACAAGATGCGCCAGTGGGCCGGCAGGACCGACACCAACCAAGCGACGGCGTGAGGAGAGACTGCCATGGCATGGACCAAGAACGTCCTTCGCGTGAACCTCGAAACCGGTGCCTGCACGACCGAGCCGCTGAACATGGAATGGGCCCATGACTACCTGGGCCAGCGGGGCCTCGCCACCAAGTACTTCGTCTCCGAGACGGATCCGAAGGTGGATCCCTTCTCGCCCAAGAACAAGCTGATCTTCGTGACGGGTCCCCTCACGGGCACCATGGCCGCCACGGGCGGCCGCTACTCCGTCATCACCAAGGGCCCCCTCACGGGCGCCATCGCCTGCTCCAACTCCGGCGGCTACTTCGGTGCCGAGCTGAAGTTCGCGGGCTGGGACATGGTGATCTTCGAAGGCGCCTCCCCGAAGCCCGTCTACCTGCTGATCACGGACGGGAAGGCCGAGCTGGTGGAGGCCACCCATCTGTGGGGCAAGACCGTCTGGGAGACCGAGGAGACCATCAAGAAGCAGCACCAGGATCCTCAGATCCGCGTGGCCGCCATCGGCCGGGCCGGCGAGAACAAGGTGCTCTACGCCGCCATCGTGAACGACCTGCATCGGGCCGCCGGGCGCTCCGGCGTGGGCGCGGTCATGGGCTCCAAGAACCTCAAGGCCGTGGCCGTACGCGGCACGCGGACCGATGCCTACCAGCTGGCAGACCCCGAGGCCTTCTTCGCGGCCACCGAAGCCGGCAAGAAGGTGCTGGCGGGCAATGGCGTGACGGGCCAGGGGCTCCCCACCTACGGCACCCAGGTGCTCATGAACGTCATCAATGAGCTGGGCGCGCTGCCCACCCGCAACCACCGCGATGTCCAGTTCGAAGGTGCCATGGCCATCGGCGGCGAGGCCATGCACGAAAAGCGGCCCACGGACGGCAAGGCCAACCTGGTCACCAACGGCGCCTGCTTCGGCTGCACCATCGCCTGCGGCCGCATCTCCCGCATGGATCCCGGCCACTTCAGCGTCAAGGACAAGCCCCAGTACCACGGGGCGTCCGGGGGCGTGGAGTACGAGGCCGCCTGGGCCCTGGGCGCCGCCAACGGCGTGTCGGATCTGGAGGCCCTCACCTACGCCAACTTCCTCTGCAATGAGGACGGCTTCGACCCCATCTCCTTCGGCGCCACCGTCGGCGCGGCCATGGAGCTCTACGACCTGGGCATCCTCACCAAGGAGATCGTCGGGTTCGAGATCCCCTTCGGCTCCTCGGAGGGCATGGTCAAGCTCGCCGAACTCACCGCCAGGGGCGAGGGCTTCGGCAAGGAGATCGGCCTGGGCTCCAAGCGGCTCTGCGCCAAGTACGGCCGCCCCGAGCTGTCCATGACCGTGAAGGGCCAGGAGTTCCCGGCCTACGATGGGCGCGGCCTGCAGGGCATGGGCCTCGCATACGCCACCAGCAACCGCGGCGCCTGCCACCTGCGGGGCTACATGGTTTCCCCTGAAGTGCTGGGCATTCCCGTGAAGATGGAGCCCCAGGCCACCGAAGGCAAGCCCGCCATGCTGAAGGCCTTCCAGGACCTCACGGCGGTCGTGGATTCCAGCGGCCTCTGCCTCTTCACCACCTTCGCCTGGGGCCTGCAGGACATCCAGCCGCAGCTCCAGGCCGCCTGCGAGGGCGACTGGTCCGGGGAGAGGCTGCTCCACATTGGCGAGCGCATCTGGAACATGGAGCGGGAATTCAACCTCGCCGCCGGCCTCACCGGCAAGGATGACAACCTGCCGCCCCGCCTCCTGAAGGAGGCCGCCAAGACGGGCCCCCAGAAGGGCGCCGTGTCCAAGCTCGACGTCATGCTGCCCGAGTACTACCAGGTCCGCGGCTGGACGCCGGAAGGGGTCCCCACCGCCGAGACGCGCGCGCGGCTCGGCGTCTGATCGGCGCAGGCCCCCATGCGACACCTCATCATCGGAAGCGGGCCCGCCGGCGTGGTCGCGGCGGAGACCCTGCGGAAGGCCGACCCCGCCGCGGAGATCACCCTGCTCTGCGGCGAGGCGGGGCCGCCCTACTCGCGCATGGCCATCCCCTACCTGCTGCGGGGGGACATCGCCGAGGCGGGCACTCACTTGCGGAAGGATGCGGACCACTACGCACGCCTGCGCATCCAGCTGGTGCAGGCCAGCGCGAAGGGCGTGGATACGGTGGCCCGCACCGTGGATGTGGGTGGGCGCAGCCTGCCCTACGACCGTCTGCTCATCGCGACGGGCTCCCGGCCCAGCCGGGAGCGGATCCCCGGCATCGACCTGCCGGGTGTCCAGGCCTGTTGGACCCTGGATGATGCCCGCTCCATCCTCGACCAGGCCCGGCCCGGCACCCGCATCGTCCAGATGGGCGCGGGCTTTGTGGGCTGCATCATCATGGAGGGCCTGCTGTCGCGGGGCGTGGATCTCACCATCCTGGTCCGCAGCGGCTACATGGTGCGCCGCATGATGAACCCGACCGCCAGCGGGCTGCTGCGCCGCTGGTGCGAGGCCAAGGGCGTGACGATCCTCACCCACACCCAGCCCACGGGACTCTCCATGGAGGGCAGCGCCCTCCAGGTGACCCTGGCGGATGGTCGGGTCCTCCCTGCGGACATCTACCTCAGCGCCGTGGGCGTGGATCCGAACCTGGACTTCCTGGAAGGCAGCGGCATCGCCCTGGGTCAGGGCGTCCTGGTCGACGCGAACCTCCAGAGCAGCGTGCCTGGCGTCTATGCGGCCGGCGACGTGGCGGAAGCCACGGACCGCCTCACGGGAAGGCGCCAGCTGAACGCGATCCAACCCAACGCCGTGGACCAGGGCCGCATCGCCGCGCTGAACATGGCCGGGCGGGCCGCCCGCTTCAAGGGCAGCTTCGTGTTCAACGTGCTCACCACCCTGGGCCTGGTCTCCTCGTCCTTCGGCGAGTGGCAGGGCGTGCCCGGCGGCGAATCCGCCGAGGTGCTGGACGAAGCCCGCTACCGCTACCTGAACCTGCAGTTCGGGGGAGACCGCCTGGTGGGGGCCAACACGGTCGGTTTCACCGACCATGTGGGCGCCCTGCGCGGCCTCATCGAAGGACAGGTGCGACTGGGCGGCTGGAAGCAGCGCCTGATGGCCGATCCCACCCTGATCATGCAGGCCTACCTGGCCGCGGCCCACAGCGTAGCCTGAAGGCATGAGCACGCAGCAGGAGCGAAGGGCCACTTTGGCGAAGCCGAAGCCCGCAGGGCGCGGCGCAGTGAGGTGCAGCGTGTGACGTTCCCCCCATGATTAGCCCGGTCTTTGTGTGGAATCTGGGTTGATTGGGGTGGTGTCGCTGGGCTGGGCGCAGGGAGCCGGAGGCGACCGGAGCTCAGCCCAGCGGCGCGCAAACTCCGCCGGGGGAAGGCCCCCGAGAGAGGTGTGCGGTCGACGGTGGTTGTAGTCACGTAGCCATCCTCGGGCCACCTGCCGGGCCTCCGCAAGGTCCCTGAACCAGTTTTCGTTCAGGCATTCGTCCCTGAACCGCCCGTTGAAGCTCTCGCAGGTGCCGTTCTGCATCGGCTTACCCGGCTTGATCAGGTGATGCGTGATCCCCCGTCCGTGTCGCCATTGGTCGAAGGCTCTCGATGTGAACTCCGGCCCGTTGTCGCTCACCACCACTTCGGGCATTCCCCGGTGTCGAATCAGGTCCTCCAGCACCCGAACCACCCTCAGGCTCGGCAGGCTGAAGTCCACCTCGATGGCCAGGCCCTCGCGGGTGAACACGTCCACCACGTTGAGGGTCCTGATGGCCCTGCCTTCGGCCAGAGCATCGGAAACGAAATCCATGGCCCATTGCTGATTGGGCCGCACGGGTGGCTGCAGCGCCTGGCGGGGAGCGCCCTTCATCCGCTTCCGAGTGCGCTTTCTCACCCAGAGGCCCTCCTCGTTGTAGAGCCGCTCCACTCGCTTGTGATTCACCATGAATCCCTCCCGTCTCAGCAGCAGATAGAGCCTTGGAGAGCCGAACCGCTTCCGCTCTGCCGCCAGTTCCAGGAGCCGCTTCCGCAACCCAGGAACCTCCTTGCGGCGGCTTCGATACCGGCAAGTGCACCTCGGCATGTCCACTACCTGGCAAGCCCGCCTTTCACTCACCCGGAAGACCCGCCGCAACGACAGCACGGCCTTCCGAAGGTCGGCGGGCTTCAGAATTTTTTTCGCAGGAGGAACCTCAGGGCCTCGATATCCACGTCCCGCTGCCCCAGCATCCGCAGGAGCTTGGCATTTTCGATCTCCAGATGCTTCAGGCGCCGGGCGTCCGAGACCTCCAGACCCCCGTACTTGGCCTTCCATCGGTAGAAGGTCTGGTCCGAGATCCCGAGCCGGCGGCTGATATCCGCCGTCTTTGTCCCTGCCTCATGCTCCTTCAGCGCGTGGATGATCTGCTCCTCGCTGAACCGGCTTTTCCTCATGGCTCCTCCTCCGCTTGATTGAGGTGGATTCCACATTATGAATGGGCTAATTTACGGGGAGAACGTCACCAGCACTACCCCCCGGACCTTAGCCCCAGCTCCCGAAACGGCACCCACCCCTCAGGAATTTTCAATCCCCGATGAAGGCAGACCTCCATGGCATCCCTACGGACCTTCCTCACCCACAGCCTCCAGGGAAAATTCCTCACCCTGTTCGGTAGCCAGGCGCTTCTCCTGCTGGTGGTGTTCACCTTGGGACTGACTGGACTGAGCCGCTTAAAAAGGGGGCAGGTGGAACTGGGCTCCAACCTCCCCAAAGCCGCTGTGGCCGCCCGGGTGCTCCATGATTCGGATGTCCTGAGGGTGATCCATGTCTCCCTGCTGGGGGGCGGCCGAAGCCCCGATTATGTCGACAAGCGCCTGAAGCGGCTCAAAGAGGTTGAAGATTCCCTGGCCCAGTCCCTGGCGGAAATGGAAGGGCTCAACTGGTCGGCCTCGGAGCGGGAGAAGGTGGGCACCATCGTCACGGGCATGCGGAAGTACATGGAGGCGTTCCCGCCGCTGCTGGTGCGGGCGCGAAAGGCACCCTCTGAAGAGATCCCCGACCTCATCGAAGCCAACACCGGATACCGCAGGGAGGGCTACAGCCTGCTCCTGGTGCTGCTTCAGGACATTCAGGAACAGGGCGCCCGGAAGGTGGAGCGGGACTTGGCCTCCAGCCTGATCAGTGAGCGGTGGATGATTGCCGGCCTGGTTGCCGCCATCCTGATCGGGCTCGGCATCTCCCGGGCTGTCAGCCTGCAGGTCGGGCGGCAGGCGCTGTCCCTCAAGACATCCATGGCCGCGCTGGGCGGCGGTGACCTGACCCAGCGTTGTCCCGTCCAGAGCCAGGACGAGCTGGGCGAGGCGGCGGCCAGCCTGAACCAGGTGATCGAGCAGCTGGGGCGTGACATCCAGGCCATCACGGATGCCACCGACCGCACCGCCTCCTCCGCCACCGAGCTCTCCGCCACGGCCTCGGAGGTCAACCAGACCGTGGATGAAATCAGCCGGTCGGCCGTAGATCAACAGTCCGCCGTCCTCCTCGGCACCGAACTGCTCCACCAGATGAAGGGGCTTTCGGAATCAGTGAGCGCGGGCTCCGAGCGCCTCGCTGTGTTGGCCTCGGCCTCTAGGGAAGTAGGAGAGAAGGGTCACCTCAGCGCGGAAGAGTCCGACCGGGCCATGGCCGCCATCCAGGAAAGCTCCCAGAAGGTCAACCGCATCATTACGGTGATCGCGGACATCGCCAGGCAGACCAACCTCCTCAGCCTGAACGCGGCCATCGAAGCCGCCAAGGCGGGGCAGCAGGGTAAGGGGTTTGCCGTAGTGGCGGAGGAGATCCGCAAACTCGCCGAACGCAGCGCCTTGGCCGCCAAGGAGATCGGCGCCCTCATCGGCGAGAGCAGCGAGCGGGTGATGGCGGGATCTGCGGCGGCAGCCCAGGTCAGCGCCTCCCTGGACCGCATCCAGGACCACATCCGCGAAACCGGCAATCACGTCGGGGAGATCAGCGGGGCCATGGTCCAGCAGGCTTCCTCCGTGGGCCAGGTGCAGCGGCAACTGGACCTCGTTTCCAGCCTCACGGAACGGAACGCCTCAGCCACCGTTCAGCTGGCCTCCGCCATGCAGGAGACCTCGCGGACCACCGAAGACCTGGCGAGCCTGGCCACGGAACTCCGGGTCCTGACGCATCGGTTCAGGATCAGCTAGGGTTCAGCGCCTGCGGTCCGCCCGGAGCACCCGGCTACAACCCGTAATCCTTCCAGCGCCAGTTCAATCGCTCCAGAACATCGTCAGGAAAGACCAGGTCCCTCGGCCATTCCCGGGCATAGCCGTCCCAGGGGCGGTTCTTGCGGGTGGCGTCGATGCCCACCTTGCTGCCGAAGGCGAAGCGGTCGGCGGCGTGGTCCAGCACGTCCAGCGGGCCTTCGGTGAAGAGCATGTCGCGCTTGGGGTCCACGTTGCTGGTGAGGCGGAAGAGCACTTCGTTCAGGTCGTGGGGATCGATGTCCTCGTCCACCACCACGATGCCCTTGGTGAACATGATCTGGCCCGTACCCCAGATGGCGTTCATCACCTTCTGCGCGTGGCCCGGATACTCCTTCCTCATGGAGAGGATCACCAGGTTGTGGAAGGCGCCGGACGCGGGCAGGTGCATGTCGCGGATCTCCGGC
>JAXLQS010000013.1:0-36765 GCA_046331485.1 Holophagaceae bacterium
GGGCGTGGTCAGCTTCAGGTTGGAACTGGGGCTGGGGACGAGCTTGACGGCCAAGCCGAGGCGCTCCAGCAGGGCCACGTCATCGGTGGCAGTGACCCCGGCCGCATAGGCGGATTCAAAGGCCTGCAGCCAGGTGCCGAGCCGGGCGATCTGGGGTGTCTGGGCGCGGAAGAACTCCTCCCGGGGCTCGGTGCGCAGCACTCGGCCCAGCGCATCCACCCGCTTGAGGGTGTCGGTGGAGGGCTCGCCCAGAAGGACTCCATCGAAGCGGTTGAGGGCCTCCAGGGCCTCCCAGAGGGGGGCCGCCGGGGGGAAGGGGCGGACGGCGTCGTGGATCATCACGGGGGCCAGGGGGAGGCTCGGAAGGGTCCGGAGGGCCAGCCACACAGATTCCTGGCGCGTATCGCCTCCGACCACCACCGAACAGGGGACCTGGAAGGACCAGCTGCGGGTTTCTTCGAGATGGGATTCGGGCACGGCCAGGGCGATGCCGGCCAGCCGGGGCATGCCGGGGGCCAGGAAGGCCTCGACAGTGGCCTGCAGGAGGGGGCGTCCGTCCCAGTCGCGGAACTGCTTGGGCAACCCGCCGCCCATGCGCACCCCGCGTCCACCGGCGGGGATGACGAGGAAGGGGCGCAGGGGATCAGCGCTGGCGGGTGATGAAGGGTTCGACACCGCGATCCTTCAGGAGTTTGGCGATCTGCTCGGCGGCCTGCTCGGCGTCCTGGCGGGTGGTGTAGCTCCCCACCCGGACCCGCTTGACCGACAGGCCCCCGCGCGTGACGGCACTCTGCAGGGTGACCACGCCAAAGGTGTTTTCAAGTTCCTTCGTAAGTGCCTGAATGTTTTTCGGATCGGTTAACGAGGCCACCTGCACGACATAGGGGTCGGCCTGGTTCCCCGCCGAATCCAGGGCCACGGGAAGGCCCATGGCATCCACGGAGCGCAACCGGACCCTGGAAGTTCCCTGGCCAAGGAAGCCCAGCTCCTGGGCGCCCCGGCGGGACAAGTCGAGGATGCGGCCCTTGATGAAGGGGCCCCGGTCATTGACCCGGAGGACGGTCCGCTTGCGGTTTTCCAGGTTCTCCACCTCCACGAAGCTGCCGAGGGGGAGGGTCCGGTGGGCGCAGGTGTATTGTTCGGGGTCGAATATTTCCCCGTTGGCGGTAGGCCGTCCCGAGAATCCATCATCATCGCCGCCGTACCAGCTGGCCACGCCCTCTTCCACATAGGCCTGCGTGTCGGTGGCGGTCACGCCGCCCCGGGAACCGCTGCCCGCCTCGGGGATGGAGCCAGGGGGCCGGGTGCAGTGGAGGGTGAAGCTGAGGATGACCAGGGTGGCCACGCGGGGCGTGCTCCACCGCATGAGTCTGAGGAAGCCGCCCTTACCGGGTTCCACCGGGACTGGAGGATCGAAGGCGATCTGGATCTCGTGGATCCACGAGACACAGGCCTGGCTCCAATTGGTTGGATGGAAGGGGGAAGGCATTGGGCTCCACAAAGATCATTTGGTCGTAACTTAACAGACCAGCTCGTATACATATAAAGTATGCGCGCGTTTAGACCGTTTGTAAAGGACCGGCAATGCGATGGTGCATATATCAAGCGATTGTCTTGTTTAGACGGAGCTACTGGCGGTCAGGTATCTGCGCCACCCGGAAAGGTCTGGGGCGATTGCCCTCCGTCAGGAAGGGCGGGGGCAGCTTTTTGGCAGCCGCCCTGGCCGCAGCCTCGGACCCGAAGGACCCAAGGAAGACCTGGTAGCAGGTCCGGCCATCCCGCATGGCCATGGGGAGCAGGAAGAGGTCTGGATCCTGCCCTTTGAGGAGGTCGGCCGCATGCTGCACGGTGCTGCCCTGGCAGGCGATTTCGAGGCGGAGGGTCCACTTCCCCTGCAGGGCCCTCCGCTGGGCCGAGCCCTGGGTCATGGCCCGCTTCCAGTCCCCCTGGAGGATGGCCTGGAGCCGGTCGGCCTTGGAGGCGCCTTCCTCCCGGGGCGGGGCGGCGGGCTTGGTGGCTGCGGACTCAGGTTTCTTTTCCGGCTCCGGCTTGGCGGCTTCGGGGGCGGGCGGCTCAGCCGGGGCCTGGACCGGGGCCTGGACCGGGGCCTGAACCAGGGGCTGGACCGGAGTCGGGGCCGGGGTGGGGGGCTGGGCTGTCGGTGCGGTTCCGGTCACCGGGGTGGGGGAAAGGGCGGCCTTGGGGCGGCGCAGCCGGGTGATGCCGAGCCAGACCAGGCCGGCCAGGACCAGGGCTCCAAGCAGCACCAGCGGACCCCGGGAGGATTTCGGTGCCTCCAAGGGGAGGGGCGACGGGGGATCCGGCCGTTCGGTACTGCCTTCGGCTTCGTGGTGGATGGGCAGGGCCGGTTCCGGCACCTGGGGGCCGGGGTCGGCCGGGAACGGGTCCTCGATCTCATCTTCGGGGCCAAGCTGGTCCAGGGCCTCGGACAGGTGCTCGAGGTTGGTGGTCGGGTGCTGGCTGGCGTGGATCTCGGCGAACAGGGAGGGCGGGGTGGGCGCGGATTCGGCCAGGGGCGGCGTGATGGACGGCTCGGCGGGATCCAGGGCCAGTTCCAGGGCGCGGCGGTCGAGGGGGGGAAGCTCGTGAAGCCGGGCCCACCCCATCTCCCGGAGGAAGAGGATGAAGGCGCCCAGGCGGAAGGGTTCGATGCCGGCCTCCCGGCTCAACTCCATCAAGGTGCGGCTGCCATCGAGCAAGTCAGGCATTTTCAGCAGGTCAGGAGGCAGGGAAAGCTCCTGGTACCGCTTCCCCTCCAGCACCACGACCTGATTCAGGGGGCCCAGTTCCTCCAGCACCCGCTCCCGGTCCGGCAGCTTCAGGACACCGGCCAGCAGCATGGCGGCGGTGTCGAAGGGCAGGCGCACGGTGGTGGCATCGAGATCCTTGGCTTCGAACCGGGGGACCTGGTCGGTGGAGGCCAGGCTGGCCCACACCACCCGCTCCACCTGGGCCCGGGCTACGTCCAGCAGGTCGCGCTGGGTGATGAAGCCCATCTCGATGAGGTTCTTGCCGATGGACATGGACGGGTTGAGGTTGGCCATGGCGTAGTCGAGCTGGGCCTGGGTGATCTTCCCCCGTTCCACCAGCAGGTGGGTCAGGCGGTCCAGGGGGTGGGTGCTGACGCCAAATACAATGTCCCCCGCCTCCAGGAAGACCGTGCGGTGGGGCTCCTGCCCCAGCTTCCACAGGCCGGTCGCGCGCTCCCGGTGCCGGCTGAACAGGTCTTTGAGGGCCGGAAGGCTCATGAGGTCACCACCCATCGCTCAAGTTTCAGTTTGCCGACCTTCACCAGGAGGGAGGCCCCGGGCTGGAGCTGCAGCCGGAGGGCCGGATCGGTGGCCTTCTGGCCGTCCAGGCTCACGGCGCCCTGGCCCATGAGGCGCTCGGCCTCCTTGCGGCTGGCGGCCAGGCCCCGGTCCACCAGGAGTCGGGACAGCTGGACCTCTCCCTCGGTGGCCGCCATGGCGACTTCGGGAGCCTGCTCCTGGCTGCGCTCTGAGAAGCGCCGGACCCAGCGCTCCTCGGCCTCCTGGCCGGCGGCCGGGCCGTGGAAATCCGCCACGATCTGCCGGGCCAGTCCCTTCTTGGCGTCCATGGGGTGGCCCTGCTTCAGGGCCTCGATCTCGGCGGGGAGCTTGTCGGTCAGGAGGAGATACCAATCCCACATCAGGGTGTCGCTGATGCTCATGGCCTTGCCGAACTGGGTGTCGGGGTCCTCCATGAAGCCGATGTAGTTGCCCAGGGACTTGGACATCTTCTCCACGCCGTCCAGGCCCAGGAGGAGGGGCACGGTGAGCACCACCTGGGGCCTCTGGCCCGAGGCCTCCTGGAGGATGCGGCCCTGCATGAGGTTGAAGAGCTGGTCGTTGCCCCCCAGCTCCACGTCGGCCTGGAGGGCCACGGAGTCATAGGCCTGGGTCAGGGGGTAGAGCAGCTCGTGGAGGGCGATGGGCTCGCGGGCCTCCATGCGTTTGGCGAAGTCGTTGCGCTCCAGCATCTGGGCCACGGTGAAGCGCGACGCCAGGCGGATCCACCCTTCGCCGACCATGCTGCCGAGCCACTCGCTGTTGAATCTGACCTTTGTCTTCTCCGGGTCGAGGAGCTTGAAGACCTGGGCCTTGTAGGTCTCCGCGTTGGCCAGCACCTCCTCGCGGGTGAGTGGCGGTCGGGTGGCCTTCTTGCCGGTGGGATCGCCGATCAGTCCCGTAAAATCGCCGATGAGGAAGGTGACCTCGTGGCCCAGTTTCTGGAACTGGGCCATCTTCTTGATGAGCACGCCATGGCCCAGGTGCAGGTCCGGAGCGGTGGGGTCGAAGCCGGCCTTGATGCGCAAGGGGCGGCCTTCCTTGAGCTTGGCCTCCAGCTGCTCGACCTTGTGGCAGGTGACGGTGCCCTTCGTGAGCAGGGCGAGGGCATCAGATACGGATCCGGAAGCTGCGGTCATGCCTGAATCTTGGCGGAAAAAGCCTGCAGGCTCAATGCAGAACGGTCAGCGGACATCCAGCTCGACGACGCGCCTGGGCCCGGAGTCGCCCGCCTTCCGGGCCTTCTCGAAGGTGACGTACACGGCCCGCCCGCCCTTCGGGCTCCACCCCACCTTCACCTGGCTGCCAAGGGTGTGGTTGATCTGCAGACCACCCTGCTCCATGACCTCGAAAGTTAGTTCGGCAGGAGCCGGAACAATCTCCTTGTGCCATCGGGAAGAGGCGTCAAGGAAGGCGGCTTCAGAGGGCCAAGTCTTCGCGAGCCCAGGATTTCCGCGATACAAGGCCTGACAGCCCTCGGGCGTCTGGAGCTGCTCCACCACAGTACGGAAGTCGTCCCAATCGGGACGGAGCCTGTCGGCCACCGCGCTCATGGCCCTCTGCTTGAAGCCCTCTGGATCCTTTTTGATCCGGTTCCCCAGGTAGGCGACTCCGCCCACACAGGTCACCAGCACCACCAGGAAGGCGATGCCGCAGCCCAGGGCGATCTTGCCCCAGAGGGGCATGCCCGCCTTGGCGGGAAGGCCGTGGCCGCCGTTGTCCCAGGATCCGTCGGACATGGAGTCGCTCCTACAGGAGGTTGCTCGCCAGCTCGGCCAGCTTGCTGCGCTCGCCCTTCTGCAGGGTGACGTGGCCGGAGATATCGAGGTGCTTGAAGTGTTCCGCCAGGAAGCTGAGGCCGTTGGTGCTGGCGTCCACATAGGGATTGTCGATCTGGTGCGGATCGCCGGTGAAGATCACCTTGGTGCCCTCGCCGGCCCGGGTGAGGATGGTCTTCACCTCGTGGGGCGTGAGGTTCTGGGCCTCGTCCACCACCAGGTACTGCTTGGGGATGCTGCGGCCGCGGATGTAGGTCAGCGGCTCCACGCTGAGGTAGCCCGCCTCCTCCAGCTGGCCCGCGGTCATGGTGGTGCGCTTCCTGGCCTCGGTGTTGGCGCCCACGATGAACTCGAGGTTGTCGTAGATGGGCTGCATGTAGGGCCGCAGCTTCTCGCCGATGTCCCCGGGCAGGTAGCCCAGGTCACGGCCCATGGGCATCACGGGGCGGCTCACCAGGATCTTGTCGTAGGACTCGTCGTCCACCACCTGCTGCAGGCCCGCGGCGATGGCCAGCAGGGTCTTGCCGGTACCGGCCTTGCCCAGGAGGGTCACCACCTGGACGGCCGGATCCAGCAGCAGCTCCATGGCGAACTGCTGCTCCCGGTTGCGCGGCTTGATGCCCCAGGGATAGGCCTCCATGCGGCGCAGGGGCCGCAGCAGCCCTTCGCCGGCCATGAAGCGCGCCAGGGCCGTGTGGCTGGGGTTGGTCTGGTCCACCAGGGTGAGGAACTGGTTGGGGTTGAGGTTCAACTCCGCTTCGGGGGTCAGGCCGCCATCGTAGAGCTGGTCCACCTTGGCGGGATCCACCTCCCAGGTTCTGTGGCCCGTGTAGAGCTCGTCCATCTCCACACGGTCGGTGGTGTAGTCCTCGGCCTGCACGCCGATGGCATCGGCCTTGATGCGCAGGTTCGTGTCCTTGGTGACCAGGACCACGCGGTCCTTGCAGGTGTGCAGCAGCTCGCGGGCACAGGCCAGGATCTGGTTGTCGGCCTTGTGCTTGTCGGCGCTGAGGATGCCCAGGTCCAGGCTGTGGGCCGCCACGTCCACCTTGAGCGTGCCGCCGCCTTCGAGGGGCACGCCGCGGCTGAGGGTGCCGCTGGCGCGCAGGCGGTCCAGCAGGCGGGAGACACTGCGGGCGTTGCGTCCGATCTCGGTCTGGTCCTTCTTGAAGTGGTCCACCTCCTCGATGACCACGATGGGCAGCACCACGTCGTGTTCCTGGAAATGAAGGATGGAGTTCGGATCATGCAGGAGGACGTTCGTGTCGAGGACGAAGACCTTCTTGCCGGATGGCGGGACCAAAGAGACCTCCAGGACTGCTGGCACCCTACCACCAAGCGGGCCCCCTTGCACGGCTGGGATTCGACCGCGGGTTGGTGGGAAACTGGCCTCCTGTCTGGAGGCTCGTCTCATGAGGAAGCTCGCCATGGCCCTCGCCATCACCAGTGCCCTTTCAGCCCAAACACCCCTGACCTACCCGTCGACCCCCAAGGCGGACGTGGTGGACGACTTCTTCGGCACCAAGGTGGCCGATCCCTACCGTTGGCTGGAGGACGACAACAGCGCCGAGACCAAGGCCTGGGTGGAGGCCCAGAACAAGGTCACCTTCGGCTACCTGGCCGGAATCCCCCAGCGGGAGAAGATCCGGGAACGGATCACCAAGCTCTGGGACTTCGAAAAATTCAGCGCCCCCTTCAAGCGGGGCAAGCGCTACTTCTACTCCTACAACACGGGTCTCCAGAATCAGGCGGTCCTCTATGTCACCGAGGATCCCAAAGCCAAGGGCCGGGTGCTCCTGGATCCCAACACCCTGAGCAAGGACGGCACGGTGGCCCTCAGCGGCATCAGCCTCACCGAGGACGGGCGCCTCATGGCCTACTCGGTGTCCGTGGCCGGCTCTGACTGGCAGACCTGGAAGGTGCGGGACGTGGCCACCGGCAAGGACCTGGCTGACGAGATCCTGTGGTCCAAGGCCAGCGGCGCCTCCTGGCGCAAGGATGGCAGCGGTTTCTACTACAGCCGCTACGAGGCCCCCAAGGAGGGCGGGGCCCTTACCGGCGTGAACAACAACCACATGCTCTGTTTCCACAAGCTGGGCACACCGCAGACCGAGGATGTGCTCGTCTACCAGCGTCCCGACCAGCCCGAGTGGTACCTGGGCGGCTCGGTCACGGACGATGGCCGCTGGCTGGTGATCAGCGCCGGCAAGGGCACGAACCCCGAGAGCAGCCTCTTCCTGCAGGACCTCTCCAAGCCCGGCAGTCCGGTGGAGCCCTTCCTGGACAAGATGGACGCCACCTACAGCGTGGTGGACAACGAGGGCGACCGCTTCTTCGTCACCACCAACCAGGGCGCCCCCCGCAACCGCCTGGTGGCCATCCGGAAAGGGCAGACCGACCCGAAACAGTGGACCGAGATCATCCCCCAGGCCAAGGGCAAGGACGTGCTCGAGGGTGTGTCGCTTGTGGGCGGCCGCTTCGTGGCCACCTGGATGCGGGATGCCCACTCCGCCGTGGAGTTCTACGACCTGAAGGGGAAGAAGACCGGCAGCCTGGCCCTGCCGGCCCTGGGCACCGCCGGCGGCTTCGGCGGACGCCGCAGCGATGCGGAGACCTTCTACACCTTCGGCAGCTTCACCTACCCGGGCAGCATCTACCGTCTGGATCTGAAGACGGGGAAGAGCAGCGTCTTCCGCACCCCCAAGGTGGCCTTCAAGCCCGCAGACTACGAGGTCAAGCAGGTCTTCTACCCCAGCAAGGACGGCACGAAGGTCCCCATGTTCCTGGTTCACAAGAAGGGCCTCAAGCTCGACGGCCAGAACCCGACCCTGCTCTACGGCTATGGCGGCTTCAACGTCCCGTTGACGCCGGGCTTCTCCGTCTCGCGCATGGTCTGGCTGGAGATGGGCGGCGTCTACGCCATGGCGAACCTGCGCGGCGGCGGCGAGTACGGCCTGGAGTGGTACGACGCGGGCCGCAAGGACAAGAAGCAGAATGTCTTCGACGACTTCATCGCCGCCGCGGAATGGCTCATCGCCCACAAGGTGACTTCGACGCCCAAGCTCGCCATCAATGGCGGCTCCAATGGCGGCCTGCTGGTGGGTGCCTGTCTCACCCAGCGCCCCGACCTCTTCGGCGCCGCCGTGCCCGAGGTGGGCGTCATGGACATGCTGCGCTTCCACAAGTTCACCCTGGGCTGGGGCTGGAAGAGCGACTACGGCAGCAGCGAGACCAAGGAGGGCTTCGAGACCCTGATGAAGTATTCGCCCCTGCACACCATCAAGCCCGGCACCAAGTACCCGCCCACCCTGGTGACCACCGGCGACCACGATGACCGCGTGGTGCCCGCCCACAGCCACAAGTTCACGGCCACGCTGCAGGCGGCCCAGGGCGGTCCGGCGCCCATCCTGACCCGCATCGAGGTGGCCGCGGGCCACGGCGCCGGCAAGCCCACCGCCAAGGCCATCGCGGAGCGGGCCGATGTCCTGGCCTTCCTGGTGAAGAACCTGGACATGAAGCCCTGAGGGCTGTTTCAGCCTTGTGTTACGAGGTATCCTGAAGGGCATCCCCTTGCCCTTCAGGAGGCCCCTTCATGCCCTCATCCCGAACCTGCCTGCTGGCCCTGGCCGCCACAGTCCTCGTGGCCCAGACGCCGCTCACCTATCCCACCACCAAGAAGGGCGACGTGGTGGACACCTACCACGGCACCAAGGTGGCCGATCCCTACCGCTGGCTGGAGGATGACCATGCGGCCGACACCGCCGCCTGGGTGGAGGCCCAGAACCAGGTGACCCAGGCCTACCTGGCCCAGATTCCCGAGCGGAAGGCCATCGAGGCCCGGATGACCCGCCTCTGGAACTACGAGAAGTACGGTGCGCCCAGCAAGCACGGCAAGTACTACATCTACTCCTACAACTCTGGGCTCCAGAACCAGGCAGTCGTCTACCTCACGGAGCGGCTGGAGGAGAAGGGCCGCGTGTTCTTCGATCCCAATGCCCTGAGCAAGGACGGCACCGTGTCCCTCGCGGGCATGCGCTTCAGCGAGGATGGCACCCACGTGGCTTACAACCTGTCCAAGGGCGGCTCGGACGTGAGCACCTGGAAGGTTCGCAACGTCGCCACCGGCCAGGATCTGCCCGACTCCTTCCCCGCGGGCCGCCTGTCGGTGAACGGCTGGGCCAAGGACGGCAGCGGCTTCTACTACACCGACTACCCCAAGGTGGAGGCGGGCAAGGCCCTCACCGCCGTCTACAAGAACCAGAAGCTGTTCTTCCACAAGCTGGGCGATCCCGTCGAGAAGGACGCCGTGATTTACGAGCGTCCCGACCAGCCGGACTGGGGCTTCGGCGCGGGCGTCACCGATGATGGCAGCTGGCTCGTCATCTCCCAGCGACAGGGCACCGAGCGGAAGAACCGGGTCTACCTGAAGGACCTCCGGAAGTCGGGCAGCCCGGTGGTCCCCCTGTTCGACCAGTACGATGGCTCCTACGCCATCTTGGGCAATGATGGCGACACCTTCTACGTACACACCGACGCCGGCGCGCCGCGCCACCGCATCGTGGCCGTGGACCTCAAGGACCCGAAGCCCTCGGCCTGGAAGGACCTGATCCCGGAAGGGAAGGGACGCGACGTCCTCGCCTCCGCGGACCTCTTCGGCGACACCTTCGCCGTCACCTGGAAGGTCGATGCCCTCAACATCGTGAAGCTCTACGACCTGAAGGGCCGCTTCCTCAAGGCGATCAAGCCCGAGGGCCTGGGCAACCTGGCCGGCTTCACCGGCCGGCGGCGGGACACGGAGACCTTCTACACGTTCACCTCGTACAACCAGCCGCCCACGCTCTACCGCTACGACCTGAAGACCGGCACCAGCAGCGTGTTCCGCCAGCCCAAGGTGGACATCAAGCCCGCTGATTTCGAAGTCAAGGAGGTCTTCTACCCCAGCAAGGACGGCACGAAGGTCCCCATGTTCCTCGCCTACAAGAAGGGGCTGAAGCTGGACGGCACCAACCCCACGCTGCTCTACGCCTACGGCGGCTTCAACATCGCCATGTCCCCGGGCTATTCCCCCGTGGCCCAGGGCTGGATGGAGATGGGCGGCGTCTACGCCGTAGCCTGCCTGCGCGGCGGCAGCGAGTACGGGAAGACCTGGTGGGAGGCGGGCAAGCGCGAGACCAAGCAGAACGTCTTCGACGACTTCATCGCCGCCGGTGAGTGGCTCATCAAGGAGAAGTACACCAGCACCCCCAAGCTCGCCATCCACGGCGGCTCCAACGGCGGCCTGCTGGTGGGCGCCTGCATGACCCAGCGCCCCGAGCTCTTCGGCGCCGCCCTGCCCGCCGTGGGCGTCATGGACATGCTGCGGTACCACACCTTCACCATCGGGTGGATGTGGAAGAGCGACTACATGTCCAGCGACACCCCGGAGGGCTTCGCGAACCTCATCAAGTACTCCCCCCTGCACAACCTGAAGCCCGGGGTGAAGTACCCGGCCACCCTGGTGACCACCGGCGACCACGATGACCGCGTGGTGCCCGCCCACAGCCACAAGTTCATCGCCGCCTTGCAGGCCGCCCAGGCCGGTCCCGCCCCGGTGCTCACCCGCATTGAGACCAACGCGGGCCACGGGGCCGGCAAGCCCACCGCCAAGCAGATCGCCGAGCGGGCCGACCAGTGGGCCTTCCTCGTGAAGAACCTCGGCATGAAGCTGCCCGCCGGCTTCGGCCAGTAGTTGATTCCCAGGGCCTCCCAGGGCAAACTGGGAGGCCAGCGCCAACTTAGCTCAGCTGGTAGAGCAGCTGATTCGTAATCAGCAGGTCGCAGGTTCGAATCCTGTAGTTGGCTCCAGTGAAAAGGCCCCCGTGAGGGGGCCTTTTCACTGGAGTGAATTCCTTGGGGATTCGAACCTGCGAGTGGGACCGCCCGAGGCGTGCCACCTCCGCCTGACGCACAGGCCGCATGGCCTGTGCTCCCGCTCGTGCCTCGCGGAGTCGGAGCCTCGGCACGCCGAAGCGAGACCGGCGGCTGGCCAAGCCAGGCGCAGTTTGAATTCTGGTGGCGTGGGTCGGCACCCGCTCCGCTCTGGCGATAGACTGCCCGAGGCGTGCCACCTCCGCCTGACGCACAGGCCGCATGGCCTGTGCTCCCGCTCGTGCCTCGCGGAGTCGGAGCCCCGGCACGCCGAAGCGGGACCAGCGGCTGGCCAAGCCAGGCGCAGTTCAAATCCTGTGGCGGGGGTAGAGGCCCGCCGGGCGGTCCGTATCCCTCATTTGAGATGGGAGGTCTTCTCCTGGATGAAGTGGACGTAGCCCATGTCGACCTCATTGATGTGGTGCGAGAGCCAGTCCGCCACGAAGGTGGCCACATCCGCGGTGATCAGATAGCCCTCGTCCATTTTCACCATGAGGTTCTGTACCTTGGTCAGGAGTTCCGTGTGCTCCAGTTGGTGTGCCACGAGCTTGGGATAGCCGGCCACCCGCATGAACTCCTCTTCCGTGTAGAAGTGTTCCCTCGTGTAGTCGTTGAGGAAGGCCAGGCTCTCCTTGGCCCCGGCCTGGGCCTTGCCCTCCTTGAAGCAGGCGCCCAGCCGGTTGATGACCTCGAACAGATGCTTGTGCTGGGCGTCAATTTCCTCGATTCCGGTCTCGAATTTTTCGCTCCACTCGGCAATGGCCATGCGGCACTCCAGGGATATGGGATGGGATGGATGTCCCAGTCTAGGTGCCGGGTTCCTGCAGTGCCAGGTCTCTGCTTGAAAATACAGGGTTTACCCCATTCCCATCCGCCGGTGGCTGGCGGCATTCTGGGCGGGTCGGGCAGTCCATTTCTGAACCATTGGCGGATTCCTGAACCGGATCGATCTCCCTTGATCCGCAGGCCAATCGACCCGGTCCTCGCCAGCGGTTTCGGCGGCGGGGGAGATCGGTCCTTCATTCATGGTTACTGAACAGAGAAACTCCATGGCCTTCCTGTCCTGGCACGAGCGATACCGCGTGGGGCACGCGGGGCTCGATCTGCAGCACCAACGGCTGTTCGAACTCGTCAACCTCTTCGATGACGTCATCCAGATGGGTCTGGCAGAGGAGCTCCACCGCATCCTGGACGACATCATCCTCGTCAGCATCGAGCACTTCCGGGACGAGGAGCGGCTGCTCCGGGCGGCGGGGTTCCCGCGGGTGGAAGAGCATGCCCAGATGCACGAGGAGCTTCTGGCGCAGATCCGGAAGATGCGCGCCAGCCTGAGCGCCGGCGGCCATGTCAGTCCCAAGGCCGTGGTCCGCTTCCTGGCGGACTGGTTGACCTACCACATCCTGCGTGAGGACGCGGACTACAAACCATACCTGGCTGAAGGGCGGAACTAGCCCCGTGAAGTGCCCCCAGGGTGCGGCCCGGGGGCGGGCGCCATGGGATGCCCCTTTCCGCCCCGGATGTACCATTCCGCCCCATTGATGCATCCAAAGGTTACAAAGGAGGCGATCCATGCGAATGCGCATGTTCTGGGGCGGCGTCGCCCTCACCGTGGCCCTGGCGGGCTTCGGGTTCGCCCTATCCACCCCCCACGGGCCCGCGCGCGCGGGTGCCCCGATTTCCCCCGAGGCCAAGGTGACCGACTCCAAGAAGCCCAGTCCCGCCGACCTGAAGCAGAGGCTCACGCCCATGCAGTACCACGTGACTCAGGAGGCCGGCACCGAGCCACCCTTCCGCAACGAGTACTGGAACGAGCACCGGGAGGGCGTCTACGTGGACGTCGTCAGCGGCAAGCCGCTCTTCACCTCCAAGGACAAGTTTGATTCCGGGTGCGGCTGGCCCAGCTTCACGAAGCCCATCGCCGCCGGTGACATCGTCGAGAACCGGGATACGAGCCACGGCATGATCCGCACCGAAGTCCGTTCTAAGGAGGCGGATTCCCATCTGGGGCATGTCTTCGACGATGGACCGCGGGACAAGGGGGGGCTGCGTTACTGCATCAACAGCGCCTCCCTCCGCTTCGTGCCGGTCGAGGACCTCGACAAGGAGGGGCTCGGGGCCTTCCTGCCCCTGTTTGGCAGGGCCGCATCGGCACCCACGGTGGAGGTGGCCACCCTGGCCGGCGGCTGCTTCTGGGGCATGGAGGATCTCCTCCGCAAGCAGCCCGGCGTGATCTCGACCGAGGTGGGCTACACGGGCGGCACCGTGGCGAATGCCACCTACCAGAACCATGAGGGCCATGCCGAGGCGGTCCAGATCCGCTTCGACCCTTCCAAGACCAGCTTCGAAGCGCTGCTGCGCTTCTTCTTCCGCATGCACGACCCCACGACGCTGAACCGCCAGGGCAACGACCTGGGCACCTCGTACCGCAGCGCCATCTTCTACCACTCTGAGGCCCAGCGGCAGACCGCCCAGCGGGTGAAGGCCGAGGTCGACGCCAGCGGCAAATGGAAGCGGCCCATCGTCACCGAGATCACACCGGCGGGACCCTGGTGGAAGGCCGAGGAATACCACCAGGACTACCTGATCAAGAATCCTGGTGGCTACACCTGCCACTACGTGCGGGACTGACCCGGCGGGCTAGACCCGGAAGGTGTCCGGCCGCCAGGTCTGGATGCGCTTTTTGATGGCTTCGCCATCCAAATGTTCGTCAAGGGCCTCGCGGACCCGCTCCGCCAGCTCGGCATCCGCGGCAAAGCGCAGGCCCACCATTTGTTTGGGGCCCAGCTCGCCCATGCGCCCCGCCAGGTCGGCGGGGAGGAGGCGCTGCATGCGCAGGGTTTCCTCCAGGCGGATCACCCGGTCCTGCACCTTCAGGGCGTAGCTTCGCACCTGGATGGACACCAGGAGGAGGGCGAAGCCGAGCACGGCCAGCCAGACGCTCTGGAGGCTCGGCTGCTTGACGGCCTGCCAGATGGCGGCGATCCAGGTGATCAGGAGGATCGGCGTGAGGATGAAGTGCTGCAGGGGTTCGATGCGCCGGTGGTTGGCATAGGTCTGGGGCGCGCTCATGGGGTCTCCTGGGGCTCCCAGGTTACTCGATGGGGCCGCTGCGCTGCCGCTTGATGGCCGAGGCCCGCTTCTTGGCGTCCAGCCGCCGTTCCTTGGAGCCCCGGGTGGGCTTGGTGGCGCGCCTGGGAATGGGCCGCACCAGGGCGGCGCGGATGGCCTCGGCCGCCTTCTCCCGGGCGTCATCCAGGTTCTTGAGCTGGTCCCGGGTCCGGTCACTGACGACGATCCAGAGGCCCTCCGCGTCGAGCCGGTTCCGCTGGGCAGTCTTCAGCCGGAGCTGAGCGTCCTCGGGAAGGCCTTCGATGGCCGCGAGGTCGATGCGCAGCTCCACCTTGGAGGACACCTTGTTCACATTCTGGCCGCCTGCACCACCGGCCCGCACGGCCCGGAAGCGGATGGCCTCGCCCGGAACGCGGACGGCGGCGGTGACTTGGATGGGATCAGCCATCCCATGATGCTAGCGCATCGCCTCCATGGGGCTCAGCCGCATGGCGCGGAAGGCGGGGTAGAGGCCGAAGACCACGGCCAGGGTGAGCGCCACGATCCAGGCGGTGATGAGGCCGACGGGGTTCACCACGAGGCCGTAGGGGAAACTGGCGGAGAGGGCCTGGCAGAGCAGGGCGCCGGAGAAGGTGCCGAGCAGGGCGCCGATGGCGGCGAGCACCACGGCCTCCAGCAGGAACTGGATGAAGATCTCCTGGTCGGAGGCGCCCAGGGCCTTCCTCAGGCCGATCTCGAAGCGGCGGTCGCTGAAGCTGATGAGCATGACCGACAGCACGCCCACGCCGCCCACCATGAGCACCGTGCCGGCCAGGCTCATCAGGACGATCTGCCAGCCCCGCATCTGCTCCAGGAAGTTCTGGTAGCCCTTGGCGGCCTCCGCGTCCAGGTCCACCACTTCGGCGTCCTCGATGCCGTGGTGGGCCTGCCGCACGCGGCCGAGCAGCATGGCGGAGACCTCGCCCATGTCCTCGGGGCGCCGCAGCTTCACGGTGATCTGGGACAGCTTGTGGGCCGGGTCCATGCGGTCCATGTAGGTTTCCAGGGGGATCAGGATGCCGTTGGCGTCGAAGTAGTTTTCGTCGTTGAAGATCTGGCCCGGCGCCTGGACGCCGATGATGCGGAAGGGCACCCCGTCGACCACCAGGTCGCGGCCCACGGGATCGGCGCCGCCGAAGAGCTTGGTGGCCAGGGTGGCCCCGACCACGGCCACGGTGGAGCGGCGACGCTGGTCGTCCTCCGTGAGGCCGCGACCGATGCCGATGGGGCGGTTCATCCACTGGGCGTAGTCCGGCGAGACGCCGTTCACGAAGATGCGCTCCGTATCTCCCAGGACGCGCACGTTCACGGTCTTCTGGGCCCTGGGGAGGAAGGCCAGCACCTTGGGATTGGGGGCGTTCAGACGGCTGAGGTCCTCGTAGCGCAGGCCGGGGCTCATGGCGAAGCGCTTGCGTTCCTCGCCGGTCTCCGGAGTCTTCGGGGCGATGCGGACGGTGCCGTCCCAGCTCATGCCGGCGAAGCCCGTGCTGATCTTGTCCATGACCCCGTCCAGCACGGAGGTCATCACCACCAGGGCGAAGACGCCCAGCATGAGGAGGGTCAGGGTGAGCAGGCTGCGCACCTTGTGGGCCCAGAGCTCCACCAGGCCCGTGCGGACGACTTCCCAGAACATGCCGAAAGAGAAGCCGCGGCTGGGAACCGCCGGGGGAGGCGCCTCGCCGTCGAGCAGCGAGGGGCCCGGGGAGCGGAGGATGAGGGTCTGGTCACTCATAGCGCAGGGCCTCCATCGGAGAGAGCCTTGACGCCTTCCAGGCCGGATAGAGCGCGAAGAGGAAGCCGAAGGCCGCCGCCAGGCCGTAGGCCCAGAGGAAGCTGGCCGGGGTCATGTAGAGGGGGATGCCGATGCTCATGGTGATGATCCAGGAGAACCCCACGCCGAGCACGAGGCCGGCCAAGCCCCCCAGGGCCGTCAGGAGCAGGGCCTCGGTCATGAAGCCCTTGAAGATCTCCCGGCCGGAGGCGCCGATGGCCATCTTCACCCCGACCTCCCGCACGCGCTCCTTGAGGCCCGCCATCTGGATGTTCACGTTCACGATGCCGCCGCCCACCAGGGCCAGCACGCCTGAGAGCATGAAGATGATGTCGTAGACGCTGCCCTGGCTCTGCCGCCGGCGCACCCGGGCGGCCACATCGTCCAGGCGGAAATCCTCCTGCAGGCGGTGGTTGGATTTCACCAGGTTCTTGAGCTGCTGGGCGAAGCCGCTCATGGCGTTCATGTCGGGGATGCGGAAGGTGATGCGGTCCACGCGCCGGTAGGCGTCCCCGTTCATGCGGCGCTGCACCAGGTTCGCGGGCACGGCGATGATGCGATTGCGCCACCAGAACTGGTTGCCCTGGTTTTCCCGGAAGCGGAACACCCGCTCCTGGAAAGTGCCGATGACGGTGACGGGGATGTCGCCGATGCGGAGGGACTGCCCCAGGGCATCACCCTTGGGGAAGAAGGTGTTGGCCGCTTCGGTGCCGAGGATGACGACGGGGGAGCCGGTTTCCATTTCGGTGTTGGAGAAGCCCCGACCCTGGGCGATGCCATAGCCGTTGGCGGGGATGAAGTCGCCGCCGATGCCGCTGATCTGGCGGTCCTGGTCGGCGTAGGAGGAGACCACGCGGGAGCGGGCGTTCTTCATGCGGCTGACGCCCTGGATCGCATCCGCCTTGAGGGCCTCGCCACCGATGGCATCCGCGTCTCGGAGGCCGAGGTTGGCCTGCTGGAGGGCGGTGGGCCGGCCGTCCTTGATGGCCGCCCGGGGCTGCACGTTCAGCTTGTCGAGGCCGCCCATCTTCACGAACATCTCGTCGGACCGCTTGCGCTGGCTGTCCGAGATGGAGAACCCGCCGAGCACCGAAGCCACGCCCAGCAGGACCCCGAGGGCCTGCAGGACCGAGCGGCCCAGGTTCTCCCGGATCTCCACCCAGGCCCCGAGCAGCCGCTCGCGGAAGGCGCCGGAGGTCATCGTCCCACCCGAAGGTGATGCTCAGCCGGATGGGTGCCCGGCTCGTGGGAGGACACCGAGTCCTCCCTCTCGCCACCCATCACGGCTTCGCCGGAGGCGGCGATGAGGCCATCGCGGATCTCCACGCGCCGTTCCGCCTGGGCGGCGATGGAGGGATCGTGGGTCACCAGGAGGAGCGTGTTGCCCTGGCGGTGGAGCTCGCGGAAGAGGTCGAGCACTTCGGCGCCGGTCTTCGAGTCGAGGGCACCCGTGGGCTCGTCCGCCAGCAGGAGGGCGGGTTCGTTGGCCAGGGCCCGGGCCACGGCCACGCGCTGCTTCTGGCCACCGGAGAGGGTTCCCGGCAGCTTGTCGGCCTTGTCGGCGATGCCCACGCGGTCGAGCAGGGCCAGGGCCCGCTCGCGGCGCTCCTTGCGGCCCATGCCGGCGTAGAGCATGGGGAGCTCCACGTTGCGGACGATGCTGGCCTTGGGCAGCAGGTTGTAGCTCTGGAAGACGAAGCCCACCTTTTCGTTGCGGATCCGCGCCAGTTCACCGCCGGAGAGGCCTTGCACCTGCCGGCCGTCCAGCGTGTAGGTGCCGTCCGTGGGCAGGTCCAGGCAGCCCAGGATGGCCATGAGCGTGGACTTGCCCGAACCCGAAGGGCCGATGAGGGCCACGAACTCGCCCTTCTCGACGCTCAGGTCGATGCCGCGCAGCGCGTGGACGGCCGTGCCGTTGCTGCCGTACACCTTCGTCAGGCCTTCGGTCTGGATGATGCTGGACATGGCATGCCTCGGAGTGGCGGGGATCAGGACATCGGGATCGGTGCAGGGGCCCTGCGGGAGGCGGAGGCCGACCGAAGGGCGGGGGTGTGGGGGGACATCGCGAGCAGAGCGAGCAGGGGGTCCCCCCACGGAGCCTTAATTGTTCTCGTCGTCCTTCTCGACCTTCTTCTTGCTGGGATCTTCCAGGCTGACCTGGTCATTGGCCTTGAGCCCCGAGATGATCTCCACGCGCTCGAGGGTGGCGATGCCGGCCTTCACGGGGACCACATCGAAGTACTCCTTCCAGTGATCCGCCAGCCAGATGAACTTGCCGCGCCCCGTGAGCCCATCCTTGGCCTTGGCGATGTCCTGGGGAGAGAGGTTCTCCTTCAGTCGGTAGACGACGGTCTGTCCATCGCGGCGCTGCAGGGCCTCCAGGGGCACGCTCACGGCCTTGTCGCGCTTCTCGCCCAGGATCTCCACGTTGGCGCTCATGCCGGTCTTGAAGTCGTCAGTGAGCTCATCCAGGGCCACCTCGACCTTGAAGACCTTGATCTTGTCCACCAGGTCCGCCGCGGGCGCCACGAAGCGCACCTTGCCGGTGAAGGCCCGCTGGGGATAGGCGTCCAGGGTGATGCGGACGGGCTGGCCGACCCGGACCTTGGCGATGTCCACCTCGTTGAGATTCACCTTCACGATCAGCGACTTCAGGTCCGCCACGGTGAAGACGATGGTGCCCGCGTTGAAGGAGCTCACGCCGGAGGTGATGGTGTCCCCGAGCTCCACGCCTTTCTTGATCACCACGCCGTTCATGGGGGCGGTGACCCTGGCCTTCTGGGTGGAGGCGTTGCCGCTGATGGGGATGCCCCGGTCCTCGACGATCTGGTAGCGGGTCTGGGCGCTCTTGTGGGCCTCCTCGGCCAGGTCGCGGGTGGTCTTGGCGGCCCGGAAGGCCTGGTCCGAGATGAGCCCGGCCTTGAACAGCTCGGCCTGCTGGTTGAAGTCGCGCTCGGCATTCTTGAAGCTGACGCGGGCCTGGGACACGCTGCCCTGCACATCGGACAGTGTCTGGGCCTGATTCACGTCCGGTTCCACCTCGGCGAGCATTTCGCCGGCCTGGACCGTGGCGCCCTCCCGGACCTTCAGCCCCACGATCCGCCCGGAGACGGTCGATTTCACGTCCACCTTGGTGAGGGGGTCCACCACGCCCACTTCCCGGACGCTCACCTGCAGGTCCTCGGCCTGGACCTTGCCGAGGCGGAAGGGCGTATTGGCCTCGGGTTTCTTGGACTTGCCGTCCCCGCCCTTCAAGGTGAAGAGCATGCCGGCCGCCAGGGCCGCGCCGGCCACGGACAGGATGACCCATCGCTTCTGCATGGAACCCCCAGATGGGAAAGACGCCGGACTTGCCGGGATGATGGAACGACTACGGACCAGAGTCTGCGGCCGTTTAGAGGCGGGTCCCCGGGGGATTCGGCCACCACCCCCTGGCGGTCGGCCAGTCCTCCCCGGGAACCGGGGAATGCCGGCCCGGGAGAAAAACAGAAGCGGCCCCCCCGGGGGCCGCTTCTCCTGGGGAGGGGAACGTTACCGCACCGTCTCGCGGGCGATCATGAGTTCCTCGTTGGTGGGGACGACCGTGACGACCACGCGGGAATCCGGAGTGCTGATGATGCGCTCGCCAGTGCCGAACTCGTTGGCCTCGCGGTCCAGCTTCACGCCCAGGAAGCTGAGCTTGCTGCAGACCTTGGCCCGGACAAAGGTGCTGTGGGTGCCGATGCCCGCCGTGAAGGTGATGGCGTCCACGCCGTCCAGGACCGTCGCATAGGCGCCGATGTACTGGCGCACGTTGTAGGTCAGGAGGTCGCGGGCCAGGCGGGCCCGGTCGTTGCCCTGCTCGGCGGCCAGCTCGATCTCACGGAAGTCGGAGGAGACGCCGGAGATGCCCAGGAGGCCCGACTTCTTGTTCAGCAGGTTGGTGATGCCCTCGTAGTCCAAGTGCTCGTACTCCATGAGCATCTCCACCACGCTGGGATCGATGGTGCCGCAGCGGGTGCCCATGATCACGCCCTGGAGCGGCGTCATGCCCATGCTGGTGTCCACGCTCTTGCCGTTGTTCACGGCGCAGATGCTGGTGCCGTTGCCGATGTGGCAGGTGACGATCTTCAGGGCCCGGAGGGGGCGGCAGAGCAGGATGGCCGTGCGGGCGGCGACGTAGGAGTGGCTGGAGCCGTGGAAACCGTAGCGGCGGATGCCGTACTTCTGGCTGATCTCGTAGGGGATGCCGTAGATGCGGGCATGGTCCGGGATGTTGTGGTGGAAGGCCGTGTCGAAGACGGCGACATGGGGCACATCCGGGAAGGCGGTCATGGCTGTGCGGATGCCCAGGGCGTTGGCGGGGTTGTGCAGTGGCGCGTACATCGCGAAGTGATCGATGTCCTGGAGCACCTCATCCGTCACCAGCACCGAATCCCCATACTTGGGGCCGCCATGGACCACGCGGTGGCCCACGGCGTGGATGGGTGTGTCATGCAGCACGGTGACGCGGAGCCGCTCCAGGATGGCCTCCAGCGCCTCCTTGTGGGTGGGGAGGGGGATGCTCTCCTTGCGCTTCTGGCCGTCGGCGGTGCAGGCGAGGATGCCATCGGCCAGGCCGATGCGCTCCGCCATGCCCTCGGCGATGGAGGTCTCCTTGGCCATGTCGAAAAGGTTGAACTTCAGGCTCGAGGAGCCGGCATTCAGGACGAGAACGAACACGATTTCCCCCATGACAGGGATAGTCTAGCGGTCTGACCACGTGACCAATGCCGCATTGTCGATAATTTGGTCATTATGAGAGCTTGAACCGGCGCGTAAGTGTCTGCAGCTGCTGGGCCAGGTTGGCCAGTTCCTCCGTGGTCCGGGCCGTCTCTTGGACCGTGGCCGAGAGTTCGGTGGCCGCCGAGGCGTTCCGCTCCACCATCTGTGTGGCGGATTCCATGGCCAGGACCACCTCCTCGCTGGCCCGGCCCTGCTCGTCCATGGCGGTGGCGATCTCCTTCAGCTGCCCGGCGTTCTCCCGGACATGGCCCTCGATGCGCTCGAGGCTGCGGGAGGCCTCCTTGACCGATTCGGTGCCCAGGCCCACCCGGTCGGTGCTCTCCTGGATGAGGGCCGTGATCTCTTTGGCGGCGGTGCCGCTGCGCTCCGCCAGCTTCCGGACCTCCTCGGCCACCACGGCGAAGCCCTTGCCCATGGCCCCGGCCTTGGCCGCCTCGATGGCGGCGTTCAGGGACAGCAGGTTGGTCTGCCGGGCGATGTCGGTGATCACGGTGATGATGCGGTTTACCTTGGCGGAGCTCTCCTCGATGGCCTCCATGGCGCGGCCCGTGTCCTTCACGGCCGCCAGGCCCTGCTGGCCCGCCTCCTGGGATCGCGTGGCCAGATCCTCGGCCCGCTGGGTGCTCTGCTTCACCTGCTGGATGTTGGCGTTCATCTGCTCCAGAGCAGCGGAGGACCGCTCCATGGCCTGACGCTCCTGCTCGGTGCTGCGGCGAAGTTCCTCGGTGGTGCGGTTGACCTGCTCGGTGGTGGCGGACAGCTCGGTGGCAGACGAGGCCGTGCCCTCGGCGGACTGGCTGATGGCCTGGATGTCGTTGCGGAGCCCCTGGATGACCTGGGAGAGGCCGGCGGCCACCTGGGCCAACTCGTCCTTGCCGTGCACCTTGGGCGTCCGGGTCAGGTCCCCCTTGGCCAGGGCGCCCATGACCTGCTCGATGTCCTGGGCCTTGTGGCCCACCCTTGAGCCGATGGTCCGGCTCAGGAGGGTGCCGGCCAGGACGGCCGCCAGGCCAAGGCCGGCGATCCACCCCTTGGCCTTGGCTGACTGGGCCTGGTCCTTCTTGATCGACTCCTCCGCACCGGTTTCGGCGGCCTTCTGGAGCTTCAGCACCCGGTCCCGGGCGACCCGCATGATCTCCACATTGCCCTCCATGAGCCGGGAGATGGACTGGGCTGAGCGATCTGACTGGGCCTGGGCCAGCAGGACGGAGAAACCGGCGTCGTACTTGCGGAAGGCCTGGATGGCCTCATCGAGGACCACCCGGTCCTCCGGGGACCAGGTCAGGGCCTTGGCGTCGGCCAGGTCCTTCTCCAAGCCCTCGCCGTACTTCTTCATGACGCCTTGGCGCATGCTGATGTAGGCCGGATCCGCGGCGCCGCCGATCATGCTGACGTGGACCGTGCGGAACACGTTCATGCCGTTGAGGACCCGGGAGAGGATGACGGTCTTGGAGAGGTCCGAGGCCAGATCCTTCTGCCCCTGCTGCAGGTTGTTGACCGAGGCCCAACCCAGCCCGCCCACCAGGATCAGGGCCAGGGTCTGGATGGCGAGGAGCAGGTTGAATTTCCCCCGCATGCGGAGGTCGTCTAGGAATCTTCCGATTTTCATAGGTCACCCCGTAATCCGGTCTTATCGGGCCTGCGGGGGGAGACGATTAATTTCCAGTAACTAATTCGAATGCACGCCGTGCGCCAAAGTGGCCGGATCGGGCCAGGGCGCCTCCAGGGCGGCCTCGGCAGCCGCCAGGAGCCTGGCCTCGAGCCGGCCCGCCAGGCTGGGATCCGGGGTCCAGCCCCGCAGGCCGAGCCAAGCCTCGAGGCGGGGCAGGGGGTCCTTGGCGGTCCATTCGGCCACGAGGGCAGGGTCCACGTAGCGCTGGTCGTCGTGCTCGGCGTGGCCGGACCGCCGGAAGGTCTCGCAGACCAGGAAGGCCGGCCCCTTGCCCTCCAGGCAGCGCTGCCGGGCCTGGGCGGCTGCCTCGTAGACCGCCGCGGCCTCGTTGCCGTCCACGGTCAGGGTGAAGGCCCCTTGGGAGCGCTGGGACATCCGGCCGGCCATCTGGCGGTCCGGGGGGGTGGAGAAGGCATAGCCGTTGGACTCGCCCACCACGATGAGGGGGAGCCTCTGCACCACGGCGAAGTTCAGCCCCTCGTAGAAGGCCCCGGTGGAGCTGCCGCCATCCCCGATCCAGGTCATGGCCACCCGCCGCTCGCCCTTCTGCCGGAAGGAGAGGGCCACCCCGGCCATCACGGGGATCAGGGCGCCCAGCATGGAGGTGGGGGCGATGATGCCCCGCGCCACCGACCCGAAGTGGTTGTTGTGCTCCCGCCCGCCCGTGGGCCCCGTGGCCCGGCCCAGATACTGGAGGAAGACCTCCTTGGGGGTGACGCCCCGGACGAACATCGAGCCCAAGTTGCGGATCAGGGGGGCGATGACGTCATCGGGCCCGAGGGCCATGGCCGTGGCGCAGGCCGTGGCCTCCTGGCCCAGGCTGCGGTACACGCTGCCGAGGGTGTGGCCCTGGCGGAAGAGCTTCACCAGGCGCTCCTCGGTCAGGCGGGTGAGCAGCATGGCCTCGTACAGGCGCAGGGCGGTGTCTTGGTCCATCGGGTTAGCATAGACCCATGCTGAACCTCCGTCCCGCCGTCCCCGCCGATGCCCCCCTGATCCTGCAGTACATCCGCGAACTGGCGGAGTACGAGCGGGATCCGGAGGCCGCCGTCGCCACCGAGGCCGACATCCTCCGCTACGCCTTCTCCGAGGCGCCCCTCGTCCGGGTGACCATGGCCGAGTGGGAGGGCGAGCCCGCCGGCTTCTGCCTATGGTTCCTGAACTTCAGCACCTGGGAGGGCAAGCCCGGCATCTACCTGGAGGACCTTTTCGTGCGTCCCGCCTTCCGGGGCCACGGCATCGGCAAGGCCCTGCTCAAGCACCTGGCGGCCCTGGCCGTGCAGAACGGCTGGACCCGCTTTGTGTGGCAGGTCCTGGACTGGAACACGCCGGCCATCGAGTTCTACGAGGCCCACGGGGCGAAGATCATGCACCCCTGGCTCACCTGCCGGGTGGAGGGCGAGGCCCTGGCCCGGCTGGCCCAGGGGGCCGATTGACCTGGCCGCCGCTGCTGCGCCTCGCGGAGGCCCTGGGCCCCGAGGCGGAGCTGGTGGTGGTGGGGGGCGCCGTGCGCGATGAGCTGCTGGGCCGGCCCCACGCCGATTGGGACCTGGCCACGCGCCTCCTGCCGCAGGCGGTGATGACGCAGGCCCGGAAGGCCGGGCTGAAGGTGATCCCCACGGGGCTCCAGCACGGCACGGTGACCGTGCTGCTGGAGGATCGCCCCGTGGAGGTGACCACCTTCCGCAGCGACGGCGACTACCTGGATGGGCGGCGGCCAGAGTCCGTGCGCCTCGGGGTGGACCTGCTGGAGGACCTGTCGCGGCGGGACTTCACCATCAACGCCATGGCCCTCCCCGTGGGCGGGGGGCCGCTGGTGGATCCCTTCGGTGGCCGGGCGGACCTCGAGGCCGGGCTGATCCGGGCCGTGGGTGATCCCCTGCAGCGCTTTGCCGAAGATGGACTGAGGCCGCTCCGGGCTTGCCGGTTCGCCTCCCAGCTGGGCTTCGAGGTGGAAGCCGCCACCCGGTCCGCCATTCCCGAACGCCTGAACGTGGCCCGCAAGGTGGCCATGGAGCGCGTCTTCACAGAGCTGGACAAGCTGCTGCGGGGTTCCGAGCCCCAGCGGGGCCTGGGGCTCCTGGCGGAGAGCGGGCTCCTGGACCTCTGGCTGCCGGAGCTGCGCCCCATGGTGGGCTGCGGCCAAAACCGGCACCACGCCCACGATGTCTGGCGCCACACGCTGGAGGTGGTCCGGGCCGCCCCGGCGGAATCGGCCCTGCGTTGGGCCGGCCTCCTGCACGACGTCGGCAAGCCAGGGACCCGCAGCGTCGGACCTGATGGGGAAATCCATTTCTACGGGCACGAGGCCCCCTCCCTGGAGCTCGCCGCAGGGATATTCGAGCGGCTGAAAGCCAGCCACGCCCTGCGCAAGGCCGCGCTGGCCCTCATCCGCCACCACGGCACCCATCCCACCGAGGCCTGGGGCGATGCCGCCTGCCGCCGTTTCCTGGGGCGGCTCGAAGCCGATGGCCTCGCCCTGGACACCTGGGCCGCCTTCCGCCTGGCGGATCAGCGCGGCAAGGGCCAGGCCTGGGAGCTCCATCTGTCCGACCACACCCAGCTCATGGTCCGCCTGGAAACCCTCAAGGCGGCCAAACCGCCCCTCTCGGTGCGCGACCTGGCCCTGGATGGGGCCGCCCTCATGCGGCTGGCCGACCGTCCCGGCGGCCCCTGGCTGGGAGACCTGCAGAAGCGCCTGCTGGAGGCCGTGCTGGACGACCCGGCGGTCAACACGCCCGAGCGGCTGGCGGAACGGGTGGTCCGGGAGTTCCCGTGACATGAAAACGCCCGGCGGGCGCCGGGCGTTGGTCTCGAACGGGGCCGGATCAGCCCGCGCCGCCACCGCCGCTGGTGGCGGGACGGTAGGTGAGGCTGGCCTTGATGAAGTCGCGGTTCATGCGCGCGATGTTCTCCATCTTGATGCTCTTGGGGCAGGCGGCCTCGCACTCGCCGTGGTTGGTGCAGGTGCCGAACTCCTCGGCGTCCATCTGGGCGACCATGTCGCGGACGCGGATGTAGCGCTCGGGCTGGCCCTGGGGCAGCAGCGCCAGCTGGCTGATCTTCGCCGAGACGAAGAGCATGGCGCTGGCGTTGGGGCAGGCGGCCACGCAGGCGCCGCAGCCGATGCAGGAGGCCGCGTCCATGGAGAGGTCGGCGTTCTCCTTGGGGATGGGCAGGGCGTTGGCGTCCTGGGCCGTGCCCGCGGGGGCGGTGATGAAGCCGCCCGCGGCGATGATGCGATCCAGGGCGCCGCGGTCCACCACGAGATCGCGGACCACGGGGAAGGCCTCGGCGCGCCAGGGTTCCAGCGTGATGCTGTCGCCGTCCTTGAAGCTGCGCATGTGCAGCTGGCAGGTGGTGGTGCGCTCTTTGGGCCCGTGCGGACGGCCGTTGATGACCATGCTGCACATGCCGCAGATGCCCTCGCGGCAGTCGTGGTCGAACTCGATGGGCTCTTCGCCCTTGGCGATGAGGCCTTCGTTCACGACATCGAGCATTTCCAGGAAGGACATGTCGGGGCTGACGCCGTCGGCCTTGTATTCGACGAACTTGCCGTCGCACTTGGCATTCTTCTGGCGCCACACATGGAGGGTGAGGTTCATGGACTTGTGGGACATGGCTCAGCTCCTCACTTGTAGCTGCGGGTGGCGAGGTGGACGTTCTCGAAGGTCAGCGGCTCGATGTGGCGGACCGGTGCCTGGCCCTCGCCCATGTATTCCCAGACCGCGACGTGGCAGAAGTTCTCGTCGTCGCGGAGGGCCTCGCCCTCCTCGGTCTGGAATTCCTCGCGGAAGTGGCCGCCGCAGGACTCGCGGCGCTGGAGGGCGTCGAGGCACATGAGCTCGCCCAGCTCCAGGAAGTCGGCCACGCGGGCGGCCATCTCCAGGCTCTGGTTGAGGGTCTCGTTCTCGCCGAGGACGCGGACATCCTTCCAGAATTCCTCGCGGAGCCTGGGGATCAGCTCAAGGGCCTTCTTCAGCCCGGCCTCGTTGCGGGCCATGCCGCAGTACTCCCACATGATCTTGCCCAGCTCGCGGTGGAAGTAGGTCGGGCTCTTGGTGCCCTTGATGGAGAGCAGCTTCTGGATGCGGCCCTTGACGGCGGCCTCGGCCTCCTTCACCGCGGGATGATCAGCGGCGGGGCGGACGCCCGGCTTGAGGCCGGCCAGGTAGTTGCTGACGGTGGCGGGCAGGACGAAATAGCCGTCCGCCAGGCCCTGCATGAGGGCCGAGGCGCCCAGGCGGTTGGCGCCGTGATCGCTGAAGTTCGCCTCGCCGGCCACGAAGAGGCCGGGGATGGTGCTCATGAGGTTGTAGTCCACCCACAGGCCGCCCATGGTGTAGTGCACGGCGGGGTAGATGCGCATGGGCGTCTCGTACGGGTTCTCGTCGGTGATGCGCTCATACATCTCGAAGAGGTTTCCGTACTTCTCCTCGATCTTGGCCTTGCCCAGGCGCTTGATGGCGTCGGAGAAATCCAGGTAGACGCCCAGGCCGGTCTCGCCCACGCCGCGGCCCTCATCGCAGACCTGCTTGGCGGCGCGGCTGGAGATGTCGCGGGGGGCCAGGTTGCCGAAGGAGGGGTACTTCCGCTCCAGGTAGTAGTCGCGATCCTCTTCCTTGATGTCGTTGGGATTCCGCTTGCAGTCCTCCTTCTTCTTCGGCACCCACACGCGGCCGTCGTTGCGCAGCGACTCGGACATGAGCGTGAGCTTCGACTGGTGGTCGCCCGTCACAGGAATGCAGGTGGGGTGGATCTGCGTGAAGCAGGGGTTGCCGAAGGCGGCGCCCTTCTTGTGGGCGCGCCAGACGGCGGTGCCATTGCAGCCCATGGCGTTGGTGGAGAGGTAGAAGACGTTCCCGTAGCCGCCCGTGGAAAGGATCACGGCGTCGGCGAGGTGGGACTCGATCTCCCCGGTCACCATGTCGCGAGTGATGATGCCCTTCGCGACGCCATCGACCACGATCAGCTCGAGCATCTCGTGGCGGTTGTGCATCTTCACCGTGCCGAGGCCCACCTGGCGCTCCAGGGCCTGGTAGGCGCCGATGAGGAGCTGCTGGCCGGTCTGCCCGCGCGCGTAGAAGGTGCGGCTCACCTGGGCACCGCCGAAGGAACGGTTGTCCAGCAGTCCGCCGTACTCGCGGGCGAAGGGCACGCCGTTGGCCACGCACTGGTCGATGATGTCGGCGCTGACTTCGGCCAGACGGTAGACATTGGCCTCGCGGGCGCGGAAGTCGCCGCCCTTCACCGTGTCGTAGAACAGGCGGTAGACGCTGTCGCCGTCATTGCGGTAGTTCTTGGCGGCGTTGATGCCGCCCTGGGCCGCGATGGAGTGGGCGCGGCGGGGGCTGTCCTGGTAGCAGAAGCAGTCCACGTTGTAGCCGAGCTCAGCCAGGCTGGCGGCGCCGGCGCCGCCGGCCAGGCCCGAGCCCACCATGATCACGCGGTATTTCCGCTTGTTGGCCGGGTTCACGAGCTTGGACTCGAACTTGTGCTTCTCCCACTTTTTCTCGATGGGGCCGTCAGGGATGCGGGCATTGAGTTCCATGGCTGCTCCTCGAATCAGTGGATGACGCCGGTGAGGACGGCGATGGGATAGGTGATGTTCACGCCGACCACGAGAAGGGTCAGGCCCGTGGCGAAGCCGCGGCGCAGGCCGTCGTAGCGCGGGTGCGCGAGGCCGAGGCTCTGCGTCACGCTCCAGACGCCGTGCCACATGTGGAGCCCGAGGCAGAGCTGGGCCACGATGTAGAAGGCAGAGGCGGCGGGGACCTTGAAGCCGTTCACGAAGTTGGCATAGGGGTTCGAGTGGTCGAAGCTCGGGTGGGCCTGGCCGGTGGTCAGGTGCAGCAGGTGGTAGACGATGAAGGCCGCCAGAATGAAGCCGCTCCAGCGCATGGTGCGGGAGGCCCAGGTGGAGGCGACGGACTGCTGGGCCCGGTAGCCCACGGGCCGGGCGGCCTGGTTGTCCAGCGTCAGGCTGACCGCGGCCCAGATGTGCAGTCCGGCGGCCGCCAGCAGCACCGCGCGGAAGATCCAGATGCCGCCACCGTGCAGCATGCTGTGCAGGAACTTCGCGTAGGCGTTGAAGCTCTCGGCGCCCATGTAGGCCTGGGTGTTCCCGATCATGTGGACCGTGACGAACCCGAAGAGGACGATGCCAGTGGCGGCCATCACCACCTTCCTCCCGACGGACGAGGCCAGGAAACCTTGGCCGCGGGCTTCCGCGCCCGCGATGCTCTGTTCAGCGACGGACATAGGTGGACTCCTTGAAGAAGGCTTGAAGATGAAGCGGGGGTCCCAAGCGGGGCAGGGGGCCGACATCAGAGAGCGGGGTCATATGTGACCACATTATCTTCCGTGAAGGTGTGAATCCCAAGTCCCCAGGCGTGGGCGTTGGTCACAGTGCCCCCGCACATGCCAGGCGGGTGGAGGGCGGCGGCCGGACACCTGTCTTGCGGCGGGGAGCCCATCCGCGCTAGAGTTTCCTACGATCTAACACGATCTTTGGTGGTTCGCCCCCGAGTGGGGCTTTGGCTGCTTCGTTTCGACCGCCTCGACCCCAGACCGTTACGCCCCCTTCTGTCTTTTCGAGTCCCCCTATTCCCGCATCCATCTGGAGGAAAACCATGGAGATGATGAAACGCCTGCTTGGCGCTCTGGCGTCAAACCGCATCCTGAGGGGGGGCCTGATGGCGCTGTTCGCCCTCTCCCTCGCCACGCCGGCCTTCGGCGGCGAGGCCGAACTGAAGATCCCGGCCCTCCAGGGCAGCTTCCTGGGCATGACGGGCCACAACCTGCTCCTTATCGGCCTCTTCATCTGCCTGCTGGGCATCGGCTTCGGCCTGGTGCAGTACTCCCAGATCCGGAACCTGCCGGTCCACAAGTCCATGCTCGAGATCTCTGAGCTGATCTACGAGACCTGCAAGACCTACCTGATGACCCAGATCAAATTCATTGCCATCCTCTGGTCCTTCATCGCCGTGATCATGGTGGCCTACTTCCGTTTCCTGGCCCACACGCCCATGAGCTGGGGCCAGGTGATCGTGGTGCTCCTGTTCTCCATCATCGGCATCCTCGGCTCGGTGGCGGTGGCCTGGTTCGGCATCCGCATCAACACCTTCGCGAACAGCCGCACCGCCTTCGCCAGCCTCGGCGGCAAGCCCTTCCCCACCATGGCGATCCCCCTGAAGGCGGGCATGTCCATCGGCATGCTGCTCATCTCGGTGGAGCTGGTGCTGATGCTTGCCATCCTGCTCTTCATCCCCGGTGACGCTGCGGGCCCCTGCTTCATCGGCTTCGCCATCGGCGAGTCCCTGGGCGCCGCCGCCCTCCGCATCGCGGGCGGCATCTTCACCAAGATCGCCGACATCGGCTCCGACCTCATGAAGATCGTCTTCAAGATCAAGGAAGACGACGCCCGCAACCCCGGCGTCATCGCCGACTGCACGGGCGACAACGCGGGCGATTCCGTGGGCCCCACGGCCGACGGCTTCGAGACCTACGGCGTGACGGGCGTGGCCCTGATCACCTTCATCCTGCTGGCCGTCAAGGACCCCGCGATCCAGGTGGCCCTGCTGGTCTGGATCTTCGTCATGCGCGTGGGCATGATCGTGACCTCCGCCGCCTCCTACTGGATCAACGGCCTTTGGGCCAAGGCGAAGTTCGCCGCCTCCAGCAAGTTCAACTTCGAAGTGCCCCTCACCACCCTGGTGTGGTTGACCTCCATCGTTTCCATCGTGATGACGTACGTGCTGTCCTACCTGCTGATCGGCAGCCTGCCGGACCACCTCTGGTGCAAGCTCTCGACGATCATCACCTGCGGCACCCTCGCCGGTGCGCTGATCCCCGAGCTGGTGAAGGCCTTCACGTCCACCAACTCCGGCCATGTGAAGGAAGTGGTGACGGCCTCCAAGGAGGGCGGCGCTTCCCTCAACATCATTTCCGGCCTGGTGGCCGGCTACTTCTCGGCCTACTGGATGGGCCTCTGCATCGTCGCCCTCATGGGCGGGGCCTACTATGTCTCGACCTTCGGTCTGGCGGGCTTCATGGACGCCCCGGCGATCTTCGCCTTCGGCCTGGTGGCCTTCGGCTTCCTGGGCATGGGCCCTGTGACCATCGCCGTGGACTCTTACGGCCCCGTGACGGACAACGCGCAGTCCGTCTATGAGCTCTCCACCATCGAGACCCTCCCCGGCATTGAGGCGGAGATCCAGAAGGACTTCGGCTTCAAGCCCGACTTCCACAACGCCAAGGAGTACCTGGAGGAGAACGACGGCGCCGGCAACACCTTCAAGGCCACTGCCAAGCCCGTGCTCATCGGGACCGCCGTGGTGGGCGCCACGACCCTCATCTTCTCCATCATCCAGGTGCTGAATGGGAAGTTCGGCGTCTTGAAGGTGGTCGAGGGCCTGTCGATCATCAACCCGCTCTTCCTGCTGGGCATCATCACCGGCGGCGCCATCATCTTCTGGTTCTCGGGCGCGGCATGCCAGGCCGTGGCCACGGGTGCCTACCGCGCTGTGGAGTTCATCAAGCAGAACATCAGGCTGGACGCCGGAGCCGAGAAGGCCTCGGTCGAGGACTCCAAGAAGGTCGTGGAGATCTGCACCCAGTACGCGCAGAAGGGCATGTTCAACATCTTCCTGGCCGTGTTCTTCAGCACGCTGGCCTTCGCCTGCCTGAATCACTTCTTCTTCATCGGCTACCTGATCTCCATCGCCGTCTTCGGCCTCTACCAGGCCATCTTCATGGCCAACGCCGGCGGCGCCTGGGACAACGCGAAGAAGCTGGTGGAGACCGAGCTGAAGGCCAAGGGCACCGAGCTGCACGATGCCTGCGTCGTGGGTGACACCGTGGGCGACCCCTTCAAGGACACGTCCTCCGTGGCCATGAACCCGGTCATCAAGTTCACGACCCTCTTCGGCCTCCTGGCCGTGGAGCTGGCCATCGAGCTGAATCCGGTCACCGCCCACATCGCGGCCCTGGTCTTCTTCGTGATCTCCACTGTATTCGTGTGGCGCTCCTTCTACGGCATGCGCATCCCTGTGGCGGACAGCAAGTAGTTCCGCCCATCCACCGGGAGGCCCCTCAACCGAGGGGCCTCTTTTTTTGTAGTAGGGTAGATTGCGTGATCCGCAGGAGCCTCCCATGTCCCCTTCCTTCCTCCGCATCGCGGGCCTGGCGGCCCTTGTGAGCGTCTCCGCGGGCCTGCAGGCCCAGGGTCCCCTCCCGCCCAAGGCCAGGCAGGCCGAGCACATCTCTGTCTGGCATGGCGAGAAGGTGAACGACCCCTGGTTCTGGCTCCGCGAAAAGAGCAACCCCGAGGTGGTGGCCTACCTGAACGCCGAGAACGCCTACACGGAGGCCATGACGGCGGACCTCAAGCCCTTCTCAGAGGCCCTCTACAAGGAGATGCTGGGGCGCATCAAGCAGACGGACCTGAGCGTCCCCGTGCGGCGAGGCGCGTACTACTACTACTCGCGGACCGAGGAGGGCAAGCAGTACCCCATCCAGTGCCGCCGCAAGGCCACGAAGGCCAGAGCCTACGACGAGAAGGCCGCCGAGGAAGTCCTGCTGGACCAGAACGAGCTGGCCAAGGGACTGAAGTTCCTGAGCCTGGGCGGCATGTCCGTCAGCGATGACGACCGGACCCTGCTGTTCAGCACCGATGCCACCGGATTCCGTCAATACAAACTCTTCACCAAGGACCTGGCCACTGGGAAGGTGAGCGCGCCCCTGGCCGAGCGGGTGACCTCCTTCACCTGGGCGGCCGACAACCGCCACATCTTCTTCGTCACCGAAGATGACGTCACCAAACGCTCGAACCTCGTCTGGCGGCTGGACCTCCAGGGGGGCAAGCCCGAAGTGGTGTTCGATGAGAAGGACGAGCTCTACCGCATTGGTGTGGGACGCACCAAGGACCACAAATACCTCGTGGTCGAGTGCCAATCCACGGACACCTGGGAGGCCCGGTACCTGCCCAGTGACAAGCCCAGGGCCGCCTTCAAGGTCCTGCTGCCCCGGGAGAAGGGGCACAAGTACGACCTGGAGCATCGGGAGGGGCTCTTCTACATCCGCACCAACAAGGGTGCCAAGAACTTCCGCCTGGTCACCGCTCCGACGGCCACCCCGGATCCCAAGCATTGGACCGAGGTGCTGCCCCATCGGGCTGATGTGCTGCTGGAAGGGCTGGAACCCTTCAAGGATTTCCTGGTCGTGACGGAGAAGAGCCAAGGCCTGGACCGCTTCCGGATCTTCGATGTGAAGATCAAGGCCTGGCGCGACGTGACCTTCCCCGAAAGTGTCTACGCGGCCTTCCCGGGTGGGACGCCGGAATACAGCTCCACCGCCTTCCGCTTCAACTACCAGTCCATGATCACCCCCTCGAGCATCTACGACTGCGACATGGCCACGGGCAAGTCGACCCTGCTCAAGCAAACCGAGGTGCTGGGCGGCTACGACAAGACCCAGTACGTGACTGAGCGCCTTTGGGCCCCGGCCCGGGATGGCGTGAAGGTGCCCCTCTCCGTGGTCTACAAGAGGGGCGTCAAGCGGGATGGCACCGCGCCGCTCTTCCTCTATGCCTACGGCTCGTACGGTTTCGGCATGTCGGCCACCTTCTCCATTCCCCGCCTGAGCCTGCTGGACCGGGGCATGGTCTACGTCATCGCCCACATCCGCGGCGGCAACGAGATGGGTGAGGCCTGGCACGACGACGGCATGCTCATGAAGAAGATGAACACCTTCACGGATTTCATCGATTCTGCCGACTTCCTCGTGAAAGGGAAGTGGACCGCCAAGGACCGCCTCGTCATCGAGGGCGGCAGCGCGGGCGGCCTGCTCATGGGCGCCGTCACCAACCTGCGCCCGGACCTCTTCAAGGCCGTCCACAGCGCCGTGCCCTTCGTGGACGTGATGAACACCATGATGGACGCCAGCCTGCCGCTCACCGTGGGCGAGTACCTGGAATGGGGCAATCCCAACGAGAAGGCCGCCTTCGACTACATGAAGTCCTACAGCCCCTACGACAACCTCAAGCAGGGCGCCTACCCGGCCATCCTGGTCACCACCAGCTTCAACGACAGCCAGGTGATGTACTGGGAGCCCGCCAAGTATGTGGCCAAGCTCCGCACCCTCAAGACCGACAGCAACCCTCTGCTGCTGAAGATCAAGATGGAACCCGCGGGCCATGGTGGCGCCTCGGGCCGTTACGACGCCTTGAAGGACAAGGCTTTCGAAACCGCCTGGATGCTGAGTCAGGTCGGAATCACCCGATAGGCATTCCCCTGAAGGAGGCCGCATGGTCGCTCCCATCCCTGCCGGATACCACACGGTCTCGCCCTACCTGGTCGTGCCCAACGGCCTGGCCTTCCTGGCCTTCGTCGAGAAGGCCTTTGGGGCGGTGGAGCGGAGCCGGACGCTCCGCCCCGATGGCACCATCGCCAACGCTGAGGTCCAGATCGGGGATTCCATGCTGATGGTGGCCCAGGCCCGGGAGCCCTGGAAGCCCATGCCATCCGGCTTCTACCTCTACGTGCCCGATACCGATGCCGTCTACCGGGCGGCCCTGGCGGCCGGGGGGCAATCCCTGATGGAGCCCTCAGACCAGTTCTACGGGGACCGCAATGCCGGCGTGCAGGACCCCTGGGGCAACAACTGGTGGATCGCCACCCACATGGAGGACGTGGATGAGGCCGAGATCCAGCGGCGGATGGCGGCCCGAGGTTGAGTCTGGAGGGCTAAACCGGGACAATGGAAAGGCGCGGCACCCGCCGCGCCTTTCCATGTCCGGAAGCCCATGTCCCTTACCGAAGAAATCCAGCGGCGGCGCACCTTCGCCATCATCAGCCACCCCGATGCCGGCAAGACCACGCTGACGGAGAAGCTCCTGCTCTACGGCGGCGCCATCGACCGCGCCGGCAGCGTGAAGGCCCGCGAAGGCGGGGCGGCGGCCCATTCCGACTGGATGAGCATCGAGCAGGAGCGCGGCATCAGCGTCACCTCGGCCGCCATGCAGTTCGAGTACCAGGGGCGGGCCATCAACCTGCTGGACACACCGGGCCACCAGGACTTCAGCGAGGACACCTACCGGGCCCTCACGGCCGCCGATGCGGTGGTGATGCTGCTGGATTGCGCCAAGGGCGTGGAAGAGCAGACCAAGAAGCTGTTCCGCGTGGCCCGGGAGCGCCGGCTGCCCATCTTCACCTTCGTGAACAAGCTGGACCGCCCCGGCCGCGAGCCCGTGGAGCTCATCGACGAGGTGGAGGAGCTCTTCGGGCTCCATGCGGTGCCCATGACCTGGCCCATCGGCTCGGGCACGGACTTCAAGGGCGTCTATGTGCGCGCCACGGGCCAGATCCAGGTGTTTGAAAGAGCCAAGGCCGGCCGGAAGGCCCGCGTGGCCGGGCAGGGCGGGCTGGACGACCCCGAGATCGCGGCCCTGCTCACGCCGGCCGAGCTGCAGCAGCTGAAGGACGACGTGGACCTCATGGACCACGTGCTGCCCGCCTTCGACCGGGAGGCCTTCCTCCGCGGCGAGCAGTCGCCCATGTTCTTCGGCTCTGCCGTGAACAACTTCGGGGTGGCCGAGTTCCTGGAGGAGTTCCTGGACCTGGCGCCGGCGCCCGGGGCGCGGCCCCTCATGGACGGCGGGGAGATCGCCCCCGAGCAGCCCTTCACGGCCTTCGTGTTCAAGGTGCAGGCCAACATGAACAAGGCCCACCGTGACCGGGTGGCCTTCGCCCGCATCGTGTCCGGGAAGTTCGAGCGGGGCATGGATGCCCTCCATGTCCGCGAGAAGAAGTCCATCAAGCTGAACTACCCCCACATGTTCTTCGGCAGGGAACGGCAGATCGTGGACGAGGCCTACCCCGGCGACATCCTCGGCCTCATCAACCCCGGCCTGTTCCGCATCGGCGACGTGCTGAGCGCGCAGGGGGCCGTGGAATTCCATGCCGTGCCGCGCTTCTCCCCCGAGCAGTTCGCCTCGGTGCGCCTGGCCGATCCCGGTGCCCGCAAGGGTTTCCTGAAGGGCCTCAGCCAGATCGCCGAGGAGGGCGTGGTGCAGGTCTTCTGGCCCAAGGGCGGCGCGCCCCTGCCCATCCTGGGGGCCATCGGGCGCCTGCAGTTCGAGGTGCTCCAGCACCGTCTCAAGGAGGAGTACGCCTGTCCCGTGCTGCTGGAGCCCCGGGGCTTCCAGATGGCCCGCTGGATCACGGGCGGCTGGCCCGAGCCCAGCAGGTTCTGGGGCGAGCTGGTGGAGGACACGGAGAATAACCCGGCCATCCTCTTCGAGAACGACTGGCAGCGCCGCACCACGGCGGAGAAGTGCCCCGGCCTGACGTTCCTGGAGCACCCGCCGAAGTAGAGATTGAAACCGCGGAAGCGGCGAAAGAACGCGAAAAGGAAACCACCACTCCTGATAGAGGTGGCGGTTTCCTTATCGGCTTTGTTCGCGAGTTTCGTGGTTTCGTCTCAGGCGTTCTTGAAGATGTCCATCACGTCATGCAGGAGCTTGATGGCGTCGGCCTTGGGGCGTTGGAAGGCGTTGCGACCCATGATGGAGCCGAAGGCGCCGCCCTTGGCCAGCTCAGACACCTCTTCCAGCACGGCCTCGGTGCCCTTGGCCTCGCCGCCGCTGAAGATGACGATGCGCCGCCCACCGAAGGCGCTGCGCACCACTTCCTTCACTCGGTCGGACAGGCTGTCGATGGGAATGCCCTGCTTCTCGAAGGTGGCCGCGGCCTCCTTCACCTCCAGGTGCTTCTTGGGGGGCTTCACCTTGATGATGTGGGCACCCAGCTGGGCGGCGATCTGAGCGGCATAGCCGGCCACGTCCACGGCGGTCTCGCCGTCCTTGGTAAGGCCAGCGCCACGGGGGTAGGACCAGACGACGCTGGGCAGGCCCACGGCCTTGGCCTCCAGGATCAGTTCACGCAGGTTCTCGTACTGCTCGTTGCGGGCGCCGCTGCCTGGATAGATGGTGTAGCCGATGGCGGCGCAGCCCAGGCGCAGGGCGTCTTCCACGCTGCCCGTGATGGCGCTGCAGGGCTCGTGTCCCTTGCTCAGGCAGTCGCTGTTGTTGAGCTTGAGGATGAGGGGGATCTCGCCGGCATAGTCGGAGGCCACGTGCTCGATGAAGCCCAGGGGCGCGGCGTAGGCGTTGCAGCCGGCCTCGATGGCCAGCTCCACGTGGTAGCGGGGATCGTAGCCTGCCGGGTTGGGGGCGAAGCTGCGGGCCGGGCCGTGCTCGAAGCCCTGGTCCACGGGCAGGATGACGAACTTGCCGGTGCCGGCCAGCCGGCCCGTGTTCATGAGGCGGGCCAGGTTGGCCTTCACGCCCGGGTTCTCCGAGCTGTACCAGGACAGGATTTCGCGGACGCGTGCGGTGGCCATTCGGGACCTCCAGAGGGGGGATGGTTGGGGCCTGGC
>JAXLQS010000014.1:0-23593 GCA_046331485.1 Holophagaceae bacterium
GATCATCGAGGAGCTGCACCGGCGCCTGAACCACGAGCAGGGCGGCGAGCTGGTGGACAACCTGGCCAAGCTCTACGAGTGGTGGCGCCGGGAGGTCCTTTTGGCCGGCGCAGAGGGTGATGCCGAGCGCCTGAGGCGCATCCACGCCCAGATGGGCGAGGTGCGCCAGGGCTGGGAGTACGTGCTGTTCCAGGGGGAAGGCATGTCCGAGAGCCCCGGGCTCTAAGGTCGGCCCCAGGTATCAAACGAAGCCTTCTGGACCGATCAAGTCCTGACTTCCGGTAGCCGATAGGAGGGGATCTGCGCGCAGAGCTCGTCGGGCTGTAAAGCGGATCGCTCACCACCCCCATCAGTCCCACCCGGAGGCCGCCATGACCGGTCCATGCGCTCGCATCGCCGTATCCTGCCTTGGCCTCGTGTGGGCCTCCCTGGATGCCAAGGCCCCCCTCATCGGCCTGGATGGGGCCGCCTCCGATCTGCGCCTGACCGCGGAGGTGAGGGCCCATCGCGACCTCGGCCGGGGCCTGGACAACCGCCACACCCTGAAGGCGAGGCCGGAGGAGGCCCAGCCTGGTGGCGTGGCGACGGTGCGCTCCCAGCAGTACTACCAGGGGGTGCGCGTGCTGGGCGGGGAGCTGATCCTCCGAAGGGTCGCGGGGCAGGGCCTGGAGGCGGCGGCCGATGCCCTGGTCCGGGACCTCCACCTCGCACCCGATCCGAGCCTCGACGTGCGCGAGGCCCTGGCCATGGCCCACGCCGCGGTGGCGCCCGGGTCGAGCTACCGGGTCGAGCCCACGGCGGAGCTGGTGGTCTTCCCCGTCACGCGCCTCGTGCCGAAGGCCGGGATCCGGAGCCCCGAGAACGCCGAGGACTTCGAAGAGGTCGTCCTCCGGCACGAGCTGGCCTACCTCATCCACGTGGAGCTGGAGCAGGGGGAGGACATCCGGCACGAGGACCTGCTCGTCCAGGCCCACTCCGGTGGCATCCTCAGGCACTGGTCCACCCTTCACACCACTGCCCACGAGGGCACCGGAAAGTCCCAGCACAGCGGCACGGTGAGGCTGAGCACGAACGCCCTCGGCAGCGGGTTCGAGCTGCGGGATCTGGGGCGCGCCGGCAACCACACCACCAACATGGGGGGTGGCACCTCGGGCAACGGGTCGGTCTACACCTCGTCCGTGGACGCCTGGGGCGATGGCCTCAATTACAGCGCCGCCAACGGCAGCACCTCCGCCAACGGCCAGACCGCCGCGGTGGACGCCCACTACGGGATGCAGGTCACATGGGATTTCCTGACCCAGGTCATGGGCCGGAACGGCATCGACGGGACTGGCCGCACGGTCTTCAGCCGCGTGCACTACAGCACCAGCTACGACAACGCCTTCTGGTCGGACGCCTGCTTCTGCATGACCTTCGGGGATGGCAACCTGTTCAAGACCCTGACGGCCATGGACGTGGCTGCCCACGAGATGGGCCACGGGGTTTGCGCCACCACGGCCAACCTGGCCTACGTGGGCGAGAGCGGCGGCCTCAACGAAGCCAACTCCGACATCCTCGGCACCATGGTCGAGTTCTACGCGCTCGGCGCGGGCGGCCAGGGCACGACCGTCCCCGACACGGGAGGAAACTGGACCATCGGCGAGCAGCTCAGCACCCCCAGCTTCCCGACGCCCCTGCGCTACATGCAGAAGCCCAGCCTCGATGGCCGCAGCCCCGACGCCTGGAGCTCCAGCCTGGGCGGGTTGGATGTGCATTTCAGCTCCGGCCCCATGAACCGGGCCTTCTACTTCCTCAGCCAGGGCAGCTCGGCCAGCGCCTCGGACCCCGCCTACAGCAGCTACCTCCCGGGCGGCATGAGCGGCCTCGGCAACGACAAGGCCATGCGCATCTGGTGGCGCACGCTGACCACCCGCCTCACCTCGTCCAGCAACTACCTGGCTGCCCGCAACGGCGCCATCGCCGCCGTCAAGGAGCTGTATGGGGCTGGCGGCACGGAGGAGAAGGCGGTCTGGAACGCCTTCGCCGGCATCAACGTCGGGTCGATCTGGAAGGACACCGACACCACGGCGCCGACGGTGAGTGCGGGCGTCTCGGGGACCTCGGGGACCCTGACCTTCAGCGCCACGGCCACCGACAACCGGGGCGTGACCAAGGTGGAGTACTACGTCAGCGGTTCACTCAAGGGCAGCGCCACGGTCTCGCCGTACACCCTCGGCTTCGTCTCGACGGCCCTGGCCAACGGCACCTACAACCTGGTGGCCAAGGCCTACGACGCGGCCGGCAACGTGGGCACCTCGACCACCGTGCCCTTCACGATCAACAACCCCGATACCAAGGCCCCCACGGTCACGGCCAAGGTCGCCGGGACGGGCAGCACCAGGACCTTCACGGCGACGGCCACGGACAATGTCGGGGTGAGCTGGGTGGAGTATTTCGTGGATGGCGCGAGCAAGGGCAGCGCCACGGTGTCGCCCTACACGCTGGCCTTCGACTGCGGCAGCGTGGCCAATGGCAGCCACAGCCTGGTGGCCAAGGCCTACGACGCGGCGGGCAACGTGGGCACCTCGGCCACAGTCGCCTTCGTGGTGGATACGGTGGCCCCCAGCGTGACCCCCAAGGTCAGCGGCACGTCCGGAACCCTGGCCTTCAGCGCCACGGCCACGGACAACCTGGGCGTGACCAAGGTGGAGTACTACGTCGATGGCGCCCTCAAGGGCAGCGCCATGACCTCGCCATACACCTATGGCTTCGTGTCGACGGCCCTGGCCAATGGCAGCCACAACCTGGTGGCCAAGGCCTATGACGCCATGGGCAATGTGGGCACTTCGGCCGCCCTCGGCTTCACGGTGGACAACGACAAGACTGCACCGACGGTGAGTGCGGGCGTCTCGGGGACCTCGGGGACCCTGACCTTCAGCGCCACGGCCACCGACAACCGGGGCGTGACCAAGGTGGAGTACTACGTCAGCGGCTCCCTCAAGGGCAGCGCCACGGTCTCGCCGTACACCCTCGGCTTCGTCTCGACGGCCCTGGCCAACGGCACCTACAACCTGGTGGCCAAGGCCTACGACGCGGCCGGCAACGTGGGCACCTCGACCACCGTGCCCTTCACGATCAACAACCCCGATATCAAGGCCCCCACGGTCACGGCCAAGGTCGCCGGGACGGGCAGTGCCAGGACCTTCACGGCGACGGCCACGGACAATGTCGGGGTGGGCCGGGTGGAGTATTTCGTGGATGGGGCCAGCAGGGGCAGCGCCACGGTGTCGCCCTACACGCTGGCCTTCGACTGCGGCAGCGTGGCCAATGGCAGCCACAGCCTGGTGGCCAAGGCCTACGACGCGGCGGGCAACGTGGGCACCTCGGCCACAGTCGCCTTCGTGGTGGATACGGTGGCCCCCAGCGTGACCCCCAAGGTCAGCGGCACGTCCGGAACCCTGGCCTTCAGCGCCACGGCCACGGACAACCTGGGCGTGACCAAGGTGGAGTACTACGTCGATGGCGCCCTCAAGGGCAGCGCCATGACCTCGCCATACACCTATGGCTTCGTGTCGACGGCCCTGGCCAATGGCAGCCACAACCTGGTGGCCAAGGCCTATGACGCCATGGGCAATGTGGGCACTTCGGCCGCCCTCGGCTTCACGGTGGACAACGACAAGACTGCACCGACGGTGAGTGCGGGCGTCTCGGGGACCTCGGGGACCCTGACCTTCAGCGCCACGGCCACCGACAACCGGGGCGTGACCAAGGTGGAGTACTACGTCAGCGGCTCCCTCAAGGGCAGCGCCACGGTCTCGCCGTACACCCTCGGCTTCGTCTCGACGGCCCTGGCCAACGGCACCTACAACCTGGTGGCCAAGGCCTACGACGCGGCCGGCAACGTGGGCACCTCGACCACCGTGCCCTTCACGATCAACAACCCCGATATCAAGGCCCCCACGGTCACGGCCAAGGTCGCCGGGACGGGCAGTGCCAGGACCTTCACGGCGACGGCCACGGACAATGTCGGGGTGGGCCGGGTGGAGTATTTCGTGGATGGGGCCAGCAGGGGCAGCGCCACGGTGTCGCCCTACACGCTGGCCTTCGACTGCGGCAGCGTGGCCAATGGCAGCCACAGCCTGGTGGCCAAGGCCTACGACGCGGCGGGCAACGTGGGCACCTCGGCCACAGTCGCCTTCACCGTCTCGAACCCTGTGGCCACCACGCTCCAGGAGGTCGAGTCGAACGACACCACGGCCAGCGCCAATGTCATCGGCGCCACGATCACCAAGGTCACCGGGGCCATCTCCAGCGGCCAGGACGTGGACACCTTCGCCCTCACCCTCGTGGCGGGTCAGGGCGTCCTGCTCACGCTGACCCCGCCTCCCGGCATGCTCTACGGATTGAGCGTCTTCCAAGGCGCGGCGACGCCGGGGCTCCTGATCCAGAAGCCGCTGCCCTCGGCTGGGGCGACGGCCATTCGCATCCCTCCTCCGCCGCCTTCGGCGACGGAGGTCAAGGTCTACATCCAGATCTACAGCGCCAATGGCCAGGGGAGCGCATCCCCCTACGGCCTTTCCATCCAGCGATGAGGCAGGGGAGGCCGGGGTCTAGGCGGTGCCGAACAGCCGGTCTCCGGCATCGCCCAGTCCGGGAAGGATGTAGCCCTTCTCGTTGAGCTGACGGTCCACGGCCCCCACCACGATCGTGAGGTCGGGGTGGTCGCCCTGGAGCCTCTCCAGGCCTTCAGGCGCGGCCAGGACGGACACGAGCGCAAGGTTGATGGCCCCCGCGCCTTTCAGCTGACGCACAGCCTCGGAGGCGCTGCCTCCAGTGGCAAGCATGGGGTCCAGCACGAAGACCGGCCGGGCCTCCAGCAGGGGCGGGAAGTTGCGGTAGTAGGGAACGGGCACGAGCGAATCATGGTCCCGGTAGAGGCCGAGATGCCCGACCTTGGCCGTGGGCAGCAGCTGCAGGAAGGACGGAAGCAGACCCAGGCCTGCGCGAAGGACCGGCACCAGCACGGGATCGAGGGCCTTGAGCCGCAGCGTGCCGGTGCGCTCGAGCGGAGTCTCCACGACGACGGATTCCGTGGGAAGGGCGCGGGTGGATTCGATGGCCAGGATGAGACCCACTTCTTCGATCAGGGACCGGAACAGGCTTCCGGGGGTCTTGCGATCCCGGATGAGGGAGAGCTTGTGGTGGACGAGCGGGTGATCGACGACATGGATGGTCATGGCTCAGGCCTCCCGTGGCTTCCGGCGGGCTCCCGGGTGGCCCAATGCCGCGCCAGGACTGGAACTCGCCTGTAGAAGGGTAACAGGCAAGGAGTGCGACGCAGGGCACGAAGCGGCGGGGCTGGAGGGCGCTGTCTGAATCGCGCTGGGGAGGCACTTGCCTCCCATGGACAAGCCTGTTGCGATCTTGCGTGCGCATCTGAAACCCATCAGCCATGCGGATTCACGTGAGCGGGCCGGAGGATGGACCTTCGATCTGATCGAAGAATGAAGCATCAGGCGCGGGCGACAGCCAGTCCGAATTCCGGGCTCGGACACCCAGGACAAAGCCGGGCAAGTCGGAGCGGTAGCGTCAAAAAAAATGAAGATTTTTCATTTTTCTCTGTTGACCTCATTCAGATCGCTGGTTTCATGTTGAATCAGAGGAAAAACGGACCATCATCTTCCCCATAGGGCCAGCAGCGAGGTATCTGAGATTTGGAGAGTGGGAAATGCTAAAGAAAGTCGCCATCTTCAAGGCCCTGGATGTGGAAATCAAGAAGCAGAGGGGCCCCGTGGCGGTTAAAGATGCCTACAAGGGGCACCACTCCCTGAAGGAAGAGCTCAGCCAGCCTGGAATCACCATTTTGGGCGAGGTGGCCGGGGGTGATCCCGGCCGTGGGCAGGTCCGGGAGTCCTACAAGGCCTCCACCCACGCCAAGAGCCTGGCCGAAAACGGCGCTCGGGCCCTCTCCGTGGCCACGGACAAGTTCCTCTACTTCGGCGAAGACAAGCATCTGTCGGAGGTGCGCAGCCAGGTGAAGCTGCCCCTGATCCGGCGGGAGTTCATCTTCGAGGAGTACCAGGTCGAGGAGAGCAAGATCCTGGGGGCTGATGCGATCTTCCTGATGCCCGCGCTGCTGGGCCAGGAGCGCCTGCAGGCCCTGCTCAAGTTCGCGACCAGCAAGGGGCTGGACGTGGTGGTCGAGGTGACCTCGGAGCTGGAGTTGCGGCGGGCCGTTGATGCGGGCGCCGACATCATCTGCGCCGTGGGAAGGAACCTGGACACCTGGGAAGCCTCCTGGGACCAGGCCGTCGCCCTGGTCAAGAAAGTCCCCAAGAGCTGTCTCAAGATCGTCGAGGGCGGTGCGCACCGCCTGGAGCAGATCAAGCAGGTGGAGGCCCTCGGCGTCCACGGTCTGCTGATCGGTGATGCCCTTCTCGATGACTACTATCCCGGCAAGCGCCTGGCCCAGATCCTGGCCGGCGTGGAGCCCCCGAAGAAAGCCGCGAAGCCCAAGGGCAAGACCGGCTCTGCCGCCGACGCGGCGCTAGCCCCCACGGCCGCAACGGCGGCCAAGGAACGCGTGTCCACCCCGCGGAAAGACTCGGCGCAGCCTGGCACGAAAGATGCTAAGGACAAGCCTTCTTCCCGCACGACCCCTTCCAACCCCGCCCAAAAGGGCGTAAAGGAGCCACCCATGGCCGAAATGACCAACCCGGTCGCCACCACCGAGCCCGTCGCCGCCAAGAAGCCGGCGAAGAAGGCCGCCCCCAAGAAGAAGGCTGCCGCCAAGAAGCCCGCCGCCAAGAAGGCCGCGCCGAAGAAGGCCGCCGCCAAGAAGCCGGCTGTGAAGAAGGCCGCCGTGAAGAAGGCCGCCGTGAAGAAGGCTGCGCCGAAGAAGGCCGCTGCCAAGAAGGCCGCCCCGAAGAAGGCCGCCGTGAAGAAGGCTGCGCCGAAGAAGGCCGCTGCCAAGAAGGCCGCCCCGAAGAAGGCCGCCGTGAAGAAGGCCGCCCCGAAGAAGGCCGCCGTGAAGAAGGCTGCGCCGAAGAAGGCCGCCGTGAAGAAGGCCGCCCCCAAGAAGGCCGCCGTGAAGAAGGCCGCGCCGAAGAAGGCCGCCGCCAAGAAGCCGGCCGCCAAGAAGGTCGTGAAGAAGGCCGCGCCGAAGAAGGCCGCCAAGAAGTAGGCCGGAACAGCGCACCTAACCTGGCTAAGATCAGAGGGGCGCGATGGCGCGCCTCTCTGAGCTGGGTGTCCACATGCTAATCATCGACCGTGTTTCAGCCCTCGAAGTGCTCGACAGCCGTGGGAATCCCACCGTGCTGGCCCGGGTGCAACTTTCCGACGGGACCACCGGTCAGGCCATCGTTCCCTCGGGGGCTTCCACGGGAAGCCGTGAGGCGCTGGAGCGTCGCGACGGGGACAAGAAGCGCTACCTCGGCAAGGGCGTGCTCGGGGCCGTCGATGCCATCAATGTCGAACTGGCCCAGGCGCTGCAGGGGATGGATCCCTTCCAGCAGGCCGAGCTCGACGAATTGATGTGCGATCTGGACGGGACCGAGAACAAGGGCCGTCTGGGCGCCAACGCCATCCTGGGGGCCTCCATGGCCCTGGCGGATGCCGCGGCCAAGGCCTCCCGCCTACCGCTCTACCGCTACCTCGGTGGGGCCACCGCCCGCCTGCTCCCCGTGCCCATGATGAACATCATGAACGGCGGGGCCCACGCGGATAACAACGTGGACATCCAGGAGTTCATGGTGCTGCCCGTGGGGGCTCCGGACTTCCGGGAGGCCCTCCGGTGGGGCGCCGAGGTCTACCACGCCCTGAAGGGCGTTCTGAAGGCCCGCAAGCTGGCCACGGGCGTGGGGGACGAGGGCGGTTTCGCCCCGAATCTGGGTTCCAACGAGGAGGCGCTCGAGCTGATTGGCGAGGCCGTGAAGAAGGCCGGCTACAAGCTCGGGAAGGACGTGTTCCTGGGTCTGGACTGTGCCGCCAGCGAGTTTCACACCGGGAAGACCTACGCCCTGGATGGGGCCCACAAGACCCCGGCCCAGCTGGTGGAGTACTACCAGGGCCTGGTGTCCCGACATCCGATCATCTCCATCGAGGACGGCTTCGCCGAGGGCGACTGGAAGGGCTGGAAGGCCCAGACGGACGCCATGGGCGCCAAGACCCAGCTGGTGGGCGACGACCTCTTCGTGACCAACCCGGCCATCCTGGCCAAGGGCATCCAGGAGGGCGTGTCCAACGCCATCCTCATCAAGCTGAACCAGATCGGCACCGTCACCGAGACCCTGCGGGCCGTGGACATGGCCCACAAGGCGGGCTACCGGGCCATCATCAGCCACCGCAGCGGGGAGACCGAAGACACCTTCATCGCCGATCTGGCCGTGGCCACCGGGGCCGGCCAGATCAAGACGGGCGCCCCCTGCCGGACGGACCGGGTGGCCAAGTACAACCGCCTGCTCCAGATCGAATGGGAACTGGGCGCTTCGGCCCGCTACGCCGGCCGGGAGGCCTTCGGGGCCCGCCTCGCCTAGGAGGACCCGCGCATGAACGCCAACTGGCTCTTGAAGTCGTCCACCCTGTGGAGCGTGCTAGGGGCGTCGGGGTTCCTCTCCCTGATGGCCATGCTCTTTTCCCAGGGTGGGATTCCAGAGCTGCGCCGCCGCGAGGCGGAGCTGCAGGCCGCCAAGGCCCGGCTGGTGGAGTTGAACCACCGCAACCGCGAGCTCATGGAGGAGGTCCAGCGGCTGGCCGCGAAGGACCCAGAACTCATGGAGGCCCTGGCCCGTCGCCAGGGTTACGCCCGCAAGGGCGAGACCGTCTACACCTTCCGGAACCGCGAGCGGTAGATTGGAACTCCACCTGGCCTCCGCCTCAGGCAACGTCTTCGGCTACCTCTGGGCCGATGAGGCTAAAGATTACCCTGGCGAGGATTATGCAAAAATCCTCTGCCCACGGGGATACGGCTTCGGTTTAGATGGCCTTTTTTTGATGCAAAGGCCCGGAGCGGGGCCCTGGGTAGTGGAGCACTGGGATCCAGATGGCGCTAAATCATTTTGTTCCAATGGAAGCAGGGCCGCCCTGGCCATCCATGGCGTCCCTTCCGGGGCCCAGTCCGAGGTGATCTCGAGCGGCGAACGGATTCTGCTTCGCCGCACGGGTGAAGGGGTCGGCATCCGCATGCCGGAAGGAGACGGCTTCGGTCTGCGTGCTCTGCCGCTGCAGGTGGACCTGCCCGCTGGGTTCGGCTGGATCGGCAATCCGCAGCTCGTGCTGCGCGTGCCGTCCGTCGCGGACGTGGACCTGAAGGCCTTCGCGCCGCCGCTTCGCCATCACCCGGCGATCCCCGGTGGCACCAACGTGAACGTGGTGGAGGTTCTCAAGCCCGGCGAAGCGAGGATCCGCTCCTGGGAGCGGGGCGTCGAAGGGGAGACCCTCTGCTGCGGAACCGGCAGCGCCGTCGCGGCGGCCTGGCTCGCGCGCACCGAAGGTGTCTCCTCCTGGCGTCTCCACACAGCCAGTGGCGAGGTGGTGGACATCGAACTCGAGCTGAGCGACGAGGGATCCTGGCGGGATCTGTGGCTCACGGGCCCGGTGCGGCGGCTGGGCGTCATGCATCCAGATCCCTCACTCTTGCTGCGCTTGCGGCGCTGATCACACCAGCGCTTCGCCGTGGAACCCGACCTGCTAGACTGGCGTGTTCCACACCCGAGGGGATGCGAGATGCGTGGTTTGGCCAGCGCCTGGATATCGATGGGGATCGCCTGATGCGCGCCCGGGTGGTGGCCTTGGCGAACCAGAAGGGCGGCGTGGGGAAGACCACCAGCGCCATCAACCTCGCCGCGTCCCTCGCGATGATGGAGAAGATGGTGCTCCTGGTGGACTTCGATCCGCAGGGACACAGCACCACCGGACTCGGCTTCCCGAAGCCCGACCACCGCGCCGGCTCGTACGCCCTGATGAAGGGCGCTCCGGCCGAGGCCCTGCTGCTGAGCACCGAGGTGCCCATGATGCAGGTGATCCCGGCGGGCAAGGACCTCGCCCAGCTGGAGTTCGAGCTCTTCGAGCTGCCCCAGCTCCAGGTGCTCAAGCAGGGGCTCGCGCCGCTCATGGACAAGTTCGACTACATCCTCATCGATCCGCCCCCCAGCCTCGGCATGATCACCCTCAACGCCCTCACCGCCGCCGATGAGGTCATCGTGCCCATGCCCTGCGAGTTCTTCGCGCTCGACGGCCTGGCGGAACTCACCGAGACCCTGCGCCGCATCCAGTCCGGTCCCAATCCGCGGCTCCAGCTCGGCGGCATCCTGCTCACCATGGCCGAAGAGCGCACCAACCTCGGCGCCGCCGTCGCCAACGAAGTGCGCCACGCCTTCCCGGGCAAGGTCTTCCAGACCATGATCCCCCGGAACATCCGGCTGGCCGAAGCCCCCAGCCACGGCAAGCCCGTGGCCTTCTATGACCTGCGTTCCAAGGGGGCCCAGGCCTACCTCAGCCTGGCGAAGGAGTGGCTGGGCCTGGAGATCCTTGCGAGGAGGGAAGCCTGATGACCCTGCTGAAGCGACCGGCCCTCGGCCGCGGACTCACCTCCCTCATGAGCCAGATGGCCCCGGAGGACGCCAGCCAGCGCGAGCTGCCCCTGGGCAGCCTGGTGCCCAACCGGGCCCAGCCCCGCACCCACTTCGACGAGGCGGCCCTCGCCGAGCTGGCCGAGAGCCTCAAGCAGCACGGCATGGTCCAGCCCATCGTGGTGCGCAAGGTGGGCGAGCAGTTCGAGATCATCGCCGGCGAGCGCCGCTGGCGGGCGGCCCGCAAGGCCGGGCTCGCCATGGTGCCCGTCGTCATCAAGGAAGTGCCCGATGACCGCCTGCTGGAGATCGCCCTGGTCGAGAACATCCAGCGCCAGGAGCTGAACCCCATCGAGGAGGCCACGGCCTACTGGCAGCTGGGCGAGCACCTGCGGCTGACCCAGGAGCAGGTGGCCGACCGGGTCGGTAAGTCCCGCCCCCAGGTCGCCAACACGCTGCGCCTGCTGCGGCTGCCGGCGGAGCTCAAGACCGAGGTGGCCGAAGGGCGGCTGAGCACGGGTCACGCCAAGGTGCTGCTCGGGGTCGCGGACCTCCGGCTCCAGGAGCAGCTGGCCCACGAGGTGGTGCAGTCGCAGCTGAGCGTGCGCGCCCTGGAGGCGCGGATCCAGCAGCTCCAGAAGCAGACCAAGGCGAAGGGCCGGAAGAAGCACCCCCAGGAGCTCTTCATCAAGGCGGCCGCCGAGGAGCTGACGCAGTCCTGGGGTACCCGGGTCGAGATCAAGGCCAAGGGGAAGACCGGCACCCTGGTCCTGCACTACGGCAGCGAGGGCGAGCTGGACCGCCTGTTCGAGGCCCTCAAGCACGGCCCGGCGAAGCGCCGCTAGGCAAGTAAGGAGTCCCCATGTCGTCCTGGTTCGTCAAGAAGCGTCAGCAGAAGACCGCCGTCGAGGAAAAGACCGTCCGGGTCCCCGAGGGCCTCTGGATCAAATGCGAGGCCTGCAAGGAGCTGATCTACCGGAAGGAGCTCGTCAACACCCACAACGTCTGTCCCAAGTGCGGCTACCACTTCCGCATCGGCGTGGACGAGCGGCTTGAGAACCTGATGGATGAAGGCTGGACGACCCTGTTCAGTGACCTCCGAAGCACCGATCCCCTGGGCTTCGTCGCCACCAAGAGCTACAAGGACCAGCTGAAGAAGCTCGACGAGGCCGGCCAGACGGAGGATGCGGTCGTGGTGGTGGAGGGCACCCTCTCGGGCCATCCGGTGGTCACGGCCATCATGAACTTCGACTTCCTCGCCGCCAGCATGGGCAGCGTGGTGGGCGAGAAGCTGCGCCTGGGGGCCGAGCGTGCCCTGGAGAAGCAGTGCGCCTACCTCATCGTCAGCTGCAGCGGCGGCGCCCGCATGCAGGAAGGCACCCTCTCCCTCATGCAGATGGCCAAGGTGAGCGCGGCCCTCGCCAAGCTGGACAAGGCGGGCCTGCCCTACCTGAGCATCCTCACCGATCCCACCACCGGCGGCGTCAGCGCCAGTTATGCCATGCTGGGCGACCTCAACATCGCCGAGCCCAAGGCCCTCATCGGCTTCGCGGGGCCACGGGTCATCGAGCAGACCATCAAGCAGAGCCTGCCCGAGGGCTTCCAGCGTTCGGAGTTCCTCCAGGCCCACGGCATGGTGGACAAGGTCGTCAACCGCGACCACCTCAAGGACTTCATCGCCGCCTGCCTGGCGTGGATGATGCCAACGCCCAGGGACTGATGAGCAGGGACTTCGAACCTGTCCATATCCCGCGCCTTCAGGAGCGGGGGCACCTGGGCATCAAGTGCGGCCTTGAGAACATCCGGGCCCTGCTGGAGGGGCTCGGCCGACCGGACAGCGGCTTCCCCGTGGTGCTCATCGCGGGCACCAACGGCAAGGGCAGCACCGGCGCCTTCCTGGCCCACATGCTGAAGGCCGCGGGCTTCGTGGTGGGCTGGACCACCTCGCCCCACCTGGTGGACGTCACCGAGCGCGTCTGGGTGGATGGCGAACCCATCGGCGAAGGGGCCCTGGATCTGCTGTTGGGCGAGGCCTTCGAGGCTGAGGCTCGGGCGGGGCTCCAGGCCACCTACTTCGAGCTGATGATCACGGCCGCCCTCTCGGCCTTCCGCATGACCGGTGTGGAGGTGGCCTTGGTGGAGGTGGGCATGGGCGGCCGCTGGGACGCGACCAACGCCACGGAGCCCATCCTCACCGTACTGACCACCGTGGGGCTGGATCACCAGCAGTATCTCGGCGACACCCGCGAGGCCATCGCCCGGGAGAAGCTCTGCACGGCCCGGGATGGCCGGCCCCTGGTGCTGGGACCGGGTCTGGATCCCGACTGGATCCGCCCTCTGCTGCCCTGCGCGCCGACCCTGCATCCGGCCCCCCGCCTGGGCCCCGCCGACATCCGCTGGGACCACTCCCGGGTGGAAGGAAAGCGCGTGGGGCTCGCGGGCCTGCACCAGCTGGACAACCTGGCCACGGCCTTCGAGGTGATCCGCCAGCTCCAGTCCCTGGGTTTCCCCATTTCCGAAGAACGGCTCTGGACCGGCGTGGCCGAGACCCGCTGGCCCGGCCGCCTCTGGAAGGTCAGGGAGCTGGACGGCGTCTGGATGGACGGCGCCCACAATCCCGATGGCGCGAGGGCCCTGGCCGACCATGCGCTGGCCTGCGGGGTGCGCCCCCACCTCTATGTCGGGGCCATGGGCGACAAGGATCTCGCTGGCGTGGCCCGCGAGCTGAAGCGCATGCGTCCGGCCTCCGTGACCTTCGTGCAGGGGGACGCCCCGCGCTACGCCACCCATGCGGAACTCGGGGAGGCCTGGGGGATCGAGGCCCCCCTGCTGACAGTGCGGGAGGCCGCCATCCACCTCCGGGTGCAGGCTGAGCTGCCCCGCCTGGTGACAGGATCGCTCTACCTGCTGGGGGATCTGCTGCGGGAGCTGGACATCCGGCCGTTCTAAGGGGCCTCCCCCGCATCTGCCGATGAGCACCCCATGCGGACGTTGCTCCTCAGCCTCGGATTTGCCGGTGCCCTGGGCGCCCAGGTCCCGCTCCACATCCTGGCCGTGGAGCGCAAGGGTCCCCCGCCCTACGAAGTGGCGGACCGGATCTACCGGCTGGACGGCGGGCTGGACCGCGGACTCCACGTGGGGGATCGCCTGCTCGTGAAGCGCCGCGGGGAGCCGCGGCCCATCGGTCACTTCCGGGTGGTGGAGGTGCGCGGAGATCAGTGCGAGACCCGCTTCGAACCAAACGGCCCTTTCCATCCCATGAAGGGGGACCTCGCCCTCCGCGAGGAGCTGAAGTGGATGCCGGAGACCGTTCCCATGGACGCCGACCCGTTGCCCCGGATGTCCCCGCCCGCCGCGACCGCCGAGGCGCCGCCGCGGGAAGGGCTGCTCTTCTTCCTGCCCCAGCAGGCGGACCTGAGCCCCGCAGGATTGAAGAAGCTCGAGGCCTGGGTCCGGGACTGGGGTGCCGAGGGACGCTGGGCCGTCCAGGTGCCCTCGGCCAAGGCCCTGCCCGCGACCCTGCAGAAGCGCCGCGCCGAGACGCTCCAGGCGGCCCTCCGGTCCCTGGGGGTGGCGCAGGCCAAGGTGGAGACCGAGGCCCGGGCCAGCGAAGGCAAGTACGATCCGGCCTGGATCCGCCACTGGGAGTGACACGGTAACCTGGGTCCATGTCCACTGGTTCAGCCCGCGCCGTCGCCCTCGCCCTGGCCGCCAACGGCGGCATCGCCCTCTCCAAGTTCGCGGTGTTCCTCCTCACCGGCAGTTCGAGCCTGCTGACCGAGGCCATCCACTCCACCGCGGACTGCGCCAACCAGGTGCTGCTCTTCATCGGCATGAAGCAGGGGGCGCGGCCGGCCAGCCCGAAGCACCCCCTGGGCCATGGCCAGGCGGCCTTTGTGGCCAGCTTCCTGGTGGCGCTGCTCCTCTTCACCGTGGGCGGCCTCTATTCCCTGGTGGAGGGCCTCCACAAGATCCGCCACCCCGAGCAGCCACACCACCTCGGCTGGGCCATCGGCCTCCTGCTCGTCGCCATCGCCCTGGAAGGCTGGTCCCTGCGCGGCGCCCTCCAGGCCGCGGAGCCCGAGCGCCGGGGCCGCCCCCTCCTGCGCTACCTGCGGCGCTCCAGCAGCACCGAGCTGGTGGTGGTGCTGGCCGAGGACATCGCGGCGCTGCTGGGCCTCGTGTTCGCGCTGGCCGCCGTGCTGCTGACCCTGCTGACAGGCAACCCCATCTGGGATGGCGTTGGCAGCGTGGCCATCGGCCTCCTGCTCATCGCCGTGGCGGCCTTCGTGGGGGTGGAGGTGACGAGCCTGTTGCTGAATGAGGCCCCGCCCCTCGCGCTGCGGGCCACCATCCGGGCCGCGGTGGAGGAGGACCCCTCGGTGGAGCAGGTGCTGAACCTGGTGGCCGTGATCGTGGGCAGCGAACGGCTGATGGTGGCACTGCAGGTGAAGTTCCGCGAACAGCCCAGCGGCACGGCCCTGGTGGAGGCCATCAATGCCCTGGAGCGGAACCTCCATGCACGCTTCCCCCAGATCCAGCACCTCTTCGTGGAGCCGGACTTCTAGGGCAGCTCGGAGGCCCCCAGCCGGAAGGTCTGCCCCAGCGCCCCGTAGTTCGGGCCCACCACCGAGGCCAGGCGGGCGATCGGTCTCCAGCGGCCCGCATCGGCGCAATCGTGCTCCGCGCTCCAGATGCGCTCGGCCGCGTGGGTGGCCAGCACATCCAGGAGGACCAGGGTGCTGCCGGGGCCGAGCTCCAGCTCACGGTTGAGCCGGCACTCCAGGGCCACGGGGGCGTCCCTGAGCCGCGGGGGCGCCACGAGGTCGGAGGGCTCCGTGGCCAATCCGAGGCGCGCCACCTCGCTCACCTCGGGTTCCACCTCCGCGGCGCTGGCATGGAGGGGCTCCAGCAGGGGCAGGTCGGCCAGGTGCACCACGGCCTGCCCCCGCTCCCGAAGGTTGCGGTGGGTGTCCTTCAGGGCGCCGTCCTTCCGCCGGCCCAGGGTGACGGCCAGCATGGGCGGCCCGAAGATCCCCATGAAGCTGCTGAAGGGGGCCAGGTTCACCCGGCCCGCCCCGTCCACCGTGGTGATCCAGGCGATGGGCCGCGGAATCACCAGGCTGGAGAGGATGCGGTAAACATCCCGCTTGGGGAGAGACGAGAGGTCGCGGCTGATCATGGTCGTTTCCGATCACCAATAATAAGGATGGGCCTGTCCTGCCGGACCGTGGGGCGCTTGCGGCAGGACCTCCTCGGCGAAGCATCACGAAAACCAGGGCCCAGGCAGGAGGCCGGGTTCGGCGAGGCGCGAAAGGCCCGGCGGCTGAAGACCTCCAAGGCATCGGTGTTCCCCTCCGTGATGCGGGTGCCACCGCCCTCACCTTCACAACAATTAACCATGCGATCGTGCGCCGCTCTCGCGGCACACTGGTACCTCCTTCAGGATGGACCATGTTCCTGCTTCCCGCCCTCCTGCTCCTGCAGGCCCAGGCTCCGGCGCCTGCGCCCCCCCCCGCCAAGCCAGATCCCGTTCCCCCGGCCCGCATCGAGCTGACCACGCCCTTCCCCGTCCACCTTGGCAGCGTGGGGCCGCGCGAAGTGCGCGAGGCGGCCTACGGCATCAAGAGCACCCACGACCGGCCCTTCCGGTTCCGCGTCCTGGACCTGTCCCTGGGGTTGAGCCTGGATGAGGGCCAGCTCGCCGCGCCCCTGCAGCCCGGCGAGGTCCGGATGCTGAAAGTGAGGGTGGATCCGGCGGGCATGGAGGGCTTCGTGCGGGGCGCCGTGCGCCTGGGGACCGATGATCCCGCCCAGCCCAACTACATCCTCCGCTACGACATGACGGTGCGGCCCGAGGTGGCCGTGGACGCTGAGCGCAAGAGCCTGGGCGAGGTGGCGCCCCACGAGAGCCCGGAGCTGCGCTTCCGCTTCACGCGGGAGGGCGGGGATCCCCTCAAGCTGGTCCTGGCCAGCGAGCTGCCGCCGCACCTGGAGGCCGAGCTGCTCCATGAGGGAACGGCCGCGGATCTGCGGGTGACGCTCCGGCCGGGGCGCCTCAAGCCCGGCACCATGGCCGGCCTGGAAGTGCTCAAGGTGGCCACCAACCACCCGAGGCAACCCCTCTTCACCCTATACCTCGACTGGCGCCTCTCGCTGCCGGTGATCGCCCAACCCTCCCGCCTGGTGTTCAGCGATCTGAAGACCACCCTCCTGGGCCTGGAGCTCCGGTCGCGGGACGGCCGGCCCTTCCGCGTCACGAAGGCGGAGATCCGGGGCCGGGGCTTCGAACTGCTCGACCGCCCCACGGAAGCCTCCGACCGGCACCTGCTGCGCGTCTGCCGCACGGGCTCGACGCCCGAGGCGATGCTGGTGCTGGCCTGCTCCAACCAGGAGGGCCCCCTCCAGGTGCCGCTGCGTTTCCTCGATCCCAACGCGCCGCCCCCCAAGGGCAGCCGTCCCGCGCCCCCGCCCGAGGAGCATGGGCACCACCACCACTAATTCGGCCGAGGGCTGTCACGCGGCGGTTCCTCGGGCCTGCTAAGCTGACGCGCCCCCGGAGGTGCTTCATGGTCCTGGTTGCTGTCCTGCTCATCGTGATCGGCGTGCTGGCCTGGCGATGGAAAACGAAGGTGGGATTCCCCCTCTCGGCCCGGCTGATCATCGTGCAGTGGCTGGGTCTGGGCCTGGGCACCCTGGTCTTCCTGGCCTCCATGGCGGTGATCGTCCCACCCGGCCAGGCCGGCGTGGTGGTGCTGTTCGGCACCGTGCGGGAGCAGGCCCTGCCCGCGGGGCTCCACTTCATCAACCCCTTCTCTCAGGTGGTGGAGATGGAGGTGCGAACGAGGAACTACACCATGACCAACGTGCCGGAGGAGGGACAGAAACGGGGGGATGACTCCATCGCCGTCATCAGCAGCGACGGCCTCACCGTGAAGCTGGACTGCACCATCTTCTACGCCATCCAGCAGGCCAAGGTCGCCAAGATCTACAGCGAGATCGGTCCCGACGTGGAGGACAAGATCCTTCGCAGCGAAATCCGGGCCAGCCTGCGCGATGCGGCGGCCAACCTGCTGGCCACGGAGTTGTACACCTCGAAGCGGCAGTCCTTCGTGGACCAGGTCACGAAGACCCTCCGGGCCTCCTTCGAAAGCCGGGGCATCACCATGGAGCAGGTGCTGCTGCGCAACGTCCTCCTGCCCGACCAGATCACCAAGGCCATCAACGACAAGATCGCCGCGGACCAGGATGCCCAGAAGATGGCCTTCGTCCTCCAGAAGGAGAAGCAGGAGGCCGAGCGCAAGCGCATCGAGGCCGAGGGCCAGGCCCGGGCCCAGCAGATCGTGAGCCAGAGCCTGACCCCGCAGATCATCGAGTACCAGCGCATCCAGGCCCTGCGGGACATCGGCGCCAAGGGCAACCTGATCATCACCCCCATGGGGGGCGCCACGCCCATGATCCAGGTGTCCGGGAAGAAGTGATCAGATGGTGGCGGGCCGGGGCTTGCCCGTCTCGCCGGACTTCCCCTTCTCGCTGGCTTGGCCCTTCTTGAGGTTCAGCACGACCTTGATCACCTTCCCGTCCCGCAGGACGTCGAAGACGACCTGGTCGTTCGGAGGGATCACCTCCAGCATGGCCATGAACTGGCCTTCGCTTTCGAGGAGGCGGCCCTCGTAGGCGAGGAGGATGTCGCCCATGGTCTTGATCTGGCCCGACGCGTCCACCTCGAGGGGGCGCAGCCCGGCCCGGCCGGCCGGCGAATCCGGATCCACCGTCATGACCAGCAGCCCTTGGGTGATGCCGAAGGTCTGCTGGGCCGCGGCGGTGGTGACCACCTCGAAACCCATGCGGGGGGGCTCCAGCCGTCCGCGGGCGATGAGTTTGGGCACGACCTCGTTCAAGGTGTCCACGGGGATGGCGAAGCCCACGCCCGCCGAGCTTCCGCTGGTGCTGGCGATGGCGGTGTTCATGCCGACCAGGCGTCCTCCGCTGTCCAGGAGTGGTCCGCCCGAGTTGCCGGGATTGACCGCGGCATCCGTCTGGATGGCGTTCAGGATGCTCGAGTTGTAGCCGGTGTCGATCTTGCGGCTGAGGGCCGAGATGACGCCCTTGGTGAGGGAATGGTCCAGGCCGAAGGGATTGCCGATGGCGAGCACGGACTGGCCCACCAGCAGATCGCGGCTGCGTCCGATGGGAATGGCCTTCATGTCCTTCAGGGGCGCGAAGGCCTGGATCACCGCGATGTCGTAGGCGAAGCTGACGCCGATGACACGGCCCTTGTAGGTCTTGCCGTCCGCGAGGGTGACCTCCACCTCCTGGACCTCGCCGATGCGCAGGCCCTTGTCCTCGACGGTGATGACGTGGTGGTTGGTGACGATGTGGCCCCAGTCGTCCCAGACGAACCCCGTGCCGGTGCCGGTGGGGATCTTGGCGATGCCGAGGGTCCGCGGGTCCTGCCCCTTCACGATGGCCGAGACGTAGACGACACTGGGCTTGGCTTCCTTGAACCGCCGGATGATGTTCCGTTCCTCGGCGCCGAGGGGGGCCTGGGGCGCCACGGCGCGGGCCTTCGCGCGGGCGCGGAAGCGCTCGATGGTCGCGTCTTCGGTGGGGGGCGCGGGTTTGGAGGCCGTCTGCGCGGCTAGAGGAAGGACCAGCAGGGCGATCAGGGCGGCGCGGATCATGGGGGCTCCCAGAACGAGTATGGGGCCTCCCGGGACCGGCGCCGCTCCACGGTCCCCAGCTTCTGCGGTACCTTGGGGGGTCCCCTTTCCCGGAACCCCCATGGCCGGCCCCTCCGATCCCCTTCCGCCGCGCCGCCCTGCCCGGGTCCTCCTCCTCGTCCTGGCCTCCGTCCTGCTCTCGGGCTTCGGCACCGCCTGGCTGATGCGCCGCCAGGGCATCGGCGTGGCGGTCCAGGTGCTGCTCATCCGCCCAGACCCTTCCATCACGGGTGGCCTGGCCCCGGACCTCCACGCCGCCTTCCGCGACCTGGTGGAGTACGACCTGGAGACCCTGGCGCCGGCCTCGCTCACGCACCTCTCCCAGGTGCCGGGGCTGGAGCACCTGAAGCGCCTCCCCGATGCGGCGCTGGTGCTGGAGCTGAAGCCCCGGCGGGAGGGCGCCCTGCTGGCCCTGAGCCTCCGGATGGCCCGCGTGGCAGCCCTGCGCGACCGCGGAGCCTCGGCCTGGCAGGCCGTGGAGGTCCCGGCCCGGACGCCCCGCGAGGCCTTTGCGGCCCTGCGGGGGGCGCTTCCCTTCCGGTTGTCCCGCGAGCCGGCCGGGGGGAACCTGGTCCCCGGTCAGCCAGAGGCCTTCTGGATGCTCCTGCAGGCCATGGCCTGGCATCGCCAGAATGCCCGCCTCGGCGCGGCCATGGACTTGGCGCAACGGGTCACGGAGGTAGAGCCCCACTGCGCCACCGCCTGGATGACCCGGGGGGACCTGCTCTACCGGCAGCTGCTCATCGATCCCAAGGGCCATCCCCAGGGCCAGGCGGAGGCGGAGCGGTTCTTCCGCACGGCCCTGGACCTCGTCCCCAACCATCCCCACTGCGGATACCTTCTCGCCCAGCTGAAGATCGATGCGGGGGACCAACGGGAGGCGCTCTACGTGCTCCAGCAGAGCCTCCGGGCCCACCCCTTGGATCCGACCCTCTACACGGGGCTCGCCTACGCGGCGCGCTGTGCCGGACTGCTGGGCCTGGCCGAGAAGGCCCTGGCCCGGCGGGACCAGCTGGTCTTCTCGGACCTGGAGCCAAGCGCCACGGAGAACACCTACCTCTACTCCGGCGACCTCGCGCGCTTCGAGGGCGGCCTCCATGAACGCCCCGGGGATCCCCGAAACGCCGTGGTCCGCTTCTACCGCGGCTATGTGGCCTTGGTGCGGGGGGACCGGAGCCTGGCCCGGTACTGGTTCGCCCAGGCCCAGGCCCTGCCGGACGGCTTCGCCCAGTTCCACCAGCTGGCCGCCATCTATGAGGCCGTGGCCGAGGGCCGGAGCGGCCTCGCCGTGGAGCGTCTGCGCCGGCTGGAGGAGGCCCGCGTGGGGCTCCGGGTGCCGGATGGGGAGTTCACCTTCAAGATGGCCGAGGCCTGTGCCCTGATGGGTGATCCGCACGGGGCCATGGTGCACGCGGACCGGGCCTACAGCCAGGGCTTCGGCTGCACCCGCTGGTACCGGGAGAGCCCCTTCCTGGCCCCCATCCGGGGCACGGCCCGGTGGAATGCGCTGATCCAGCACCTGGACGAGCGCGAGCGGCTCCTGCAGGCGCACTTCACGCCGACCCAGTTCGGACTTTAAGCTGACCCTCATGGCAAAGCTGACCTTCCGATCCCCGCATGCCGGCTTCAAGCTGGGCGCCGCGTTCGCCCTGCTGCTGCTGGCCGGCGTCGGGCTGGCCTGGCTGCTGGCCCGGCAGGGGATCCGGTCCCCGCTGAAAGTCGTGCTCATCACCCCCGCGGCCGCCGAGGGCTCCGGGCTGGATGCCGCCCAGCACCGGGCCGTGGCCGCCATGATGCAGGACCAGCTGGAGTACCACGGCCGCTTCGCGATCACCAGCCTGACCGAGCTGCCAGCGGACCTAGGACCCTTCCGCGGGCAGGCCCAGACCCTGCTGATCCAGACCGAGACCGGCCGCCGGGGGGATGATCTGGACCTCTCCTACCGCTACGCCTGGGGCCACCACCTGGTCCAGGGCCAGGCGGTGCCCTGGATCTCGCGCCGGGCCGAGCCCCAGCCTCCGGCCAGGGCCTTCGCCACCTTCCTGATGACCTTCCCGCGGTCGGTGCACCCCTCCGCGGTGGAGCTCGTCCCGAAATCCGCTGAGGTCTTCTGGGACCTGGTGCGGTGCGGGGCCTGGCGGCTGCAGAACCAGCACCTGGAGGAGGCGATGCGCCTCGCGGAGCGGGCCACCCGGCGCGAACCGGCCTGCGCCAGCGCCTGGATCCTGCTGGGCAACCTGCGCTACCGCGCCCTGCTCAACAGCCCTGCGGCCTCCCGCCGGGACCAGTCCGACGCGGAGGACAACCTCCAGCAGGGTCTCGCCCTGGCGCCCGATCACCCCCGCGGGGCCTTCCTGCTCTCCCTCCTGAGGGCGGACAGCGGCAACCAGCAGGAGGCCCTGGACCTCCTGCTGCAGACCCGGCGGAAGCAACCCCGGAATCCGACCCTCCTGACCGGCATCGCCTATGCCGCCCGCGGGGCCGGTCTCCTGCCCCTGGCGCGGAGGGCCATGGACCTGCGCGACGAGCTGACCTTCCCGGACGTGCAGCCCCAGGCCGTGGACATCACCTGCCTCTACACGGGGGAGATCCCCCGCTTCGAGGCCAGCCTCCAGGACCAGCCCGGCCATCTGCGCAGCACCTCGGGGGTGCTGCCCTTCTACCGGGGTTACCTGGCCCTGACCCGGGGCGACCACGCCCTGGCCCGGCGGGAGTTCCGCGCCGCCGCCGAGCGGGCCAACGGCTATCCGAACATCATGCGCCTGAGCGAGATCTACGGGCTGATCCTCGAGGGGCAGAAGGAGGAGGCCTGGACGAAGCTCCGGGAGTACGACCAGGAGCGCATCGGCATGCGGGAACCGGACGGGGAGTTCACCATCCGCCTGGCCGAGGCCTATGCCCTCATGGGTGACCGGGCCAGCGCCATGGAGATGGCGAGCCGGGCCTTCGCCCGCGGGTTCGGCTGCACCACCTGGTACGAGCGGAGCCCCATGCTGGAGCCGCTCCGCGGCCTGCCGAAGTGGAGGGCCCTCCTGCAGCACCTCGAGGAGCGGCAGGCCCTCATGGCCGAGCGCTTCCCCACCGGCCTCCTGGAGGAGAACTGACCCCGAGTAACCTCGCCCTTCGAGGCGGCGGGCCGGGCCGGTAGACTGGGACTTTCGCCCGCACAGGGGGTCCCATGACCACGAGTACCGCGCCCGGCGCCTCGGCCGTCCTCCCGGACGCCTACACGCCCCGGCACAAGGTTCGCTTCATCACCGCCGCCAGCCTCTTCGACGGCCATGACGCCAGCATCAACATCATGCGGCGCATCCTCCAGGCCACGGGCTGCGAGGTGATCCACCTGGGGCACAACCGGTCCGTCCAGGACATCGTGGAGACCGCCATCCAGGAGGACGCCCAGGGCATCGCCGTCTCCAGCTACCAGGGGGGCCATGTCGAGTTCTTCAAGTACATGGTGGATCTGCTGAGGGAACGGGGCGCCGGGCACATCCGGGTCTTCGGCGGGGGCGGGGGCGTCATCGTCCCCGAGGAGATCCGCGAGCTGGAGGCCTACGGCGTGGCCCGGATCTACAGCCCCGAGGACGGCCGCCACATGGGCCTGCAGGGCATGATCGACGACATGGTCGAGCGCTGCGATTTCGATCCGCGCGAAACGCCAGCGGCGCTGTCCCTGGCGCGGCGGATCACCGAGATCGAGGCGGGTGTCCCGGGCAGGTCCGAACCGCCCGTCACGAAGGTGCCCGTCCTCGGCATCACCGGCACCGGCGGCGCGGGCAAGTCCTCCCTCATCGACGAGCTCCTGCGCCGCTTCCTGGTCGATTTCACGGGGAAGCGCGTCGCGGTGCTCAGCGTGGACCCCACCAAGCGGAAGACGGGCGGGGCCCTGCTGGGCGACCGCATCCGCATGAACGCGCTCTACCATCCCGAGCTGCGGGACCGCGTCTTCATGCGCAGCCTGGCCACGCGCAGCGCCGCCCACCGGGCCACCAGCGAGGCCCTCGTGGCCAGCATCGCGGCCGCCAAGGCCGAGGACTTCGACCTGGTCATCGTGGAGACCGCCGGCATCGGCCAGAGCGACAGCGAGATCGCGGACCTGGTGGACCTGTCCATGTACGTGATGACGCCCGAATACGGCGCCGCCAGCCAGCTCGAGAAGATCGACATGCTGGACTTCGCCGACCTCGTGGTGCTGAACAAGGCCGACAAGCGGGGCGCCGAGGATGCCCTGCGGGACGTGCGCAAGCAGTACCAGCGGGCCCACAAGCGCTTCAGCCAGGCCCCCGAGGACATGCCGGTCTACGCCACCTGCGCCTCCCA